>NZ_JAPWGO010000002.1:0-285892 GCF_027213785.1 Limimaricola sp. G21655-S1
CCCCCGTGCCGTCCGACTTCACACGGACCTTCACGTTGTAGTCGATCACCCGCTTCACGGGGACTAGGATCTTCATCATCTGCTCCTGTCTCAGAAGAACGCCTGCAGGCCGGTCTGGGCGCGGCCAAGGATCAGCGCATGAACGTCATGCGTGCCCTCATAGGTGTTCACGGTTTCCAGGTTGATCATGTGGCGCATCACCGGGAACTCGTCGGAGATGCCGTTGCCGCCATGCATGTCGCGGGCATGGCGCGCGATCTCGAGCGCCTTGCCGCAATTGTTGCGCTTCATCAGGGAGACCAGCTCGGGCGAGGCGCGGCCCTCGTCCATCAGTCGGCCCAGCCGCAGGCTGCCCTGCAAGCCGAGCGCGATCTCGGTCTGCATGTCGGCGAGCTTCTTCTGGAACAGCTGGGTCTGGGCCAGCGGCTTGTTGAACTGCTTGCGGTCGAGGCCGTATTGCCGCGCCGCGTGCCAGCAGGCCTCGGCCGCGCCCATCGCGCCCCAGCTGATGCCATAGCGCGCGCGGTTGAGGCAGCCGAAGGGACCCTTGAGGCCCTGCACGTTCGGCAAGAGCGCGTCCTCGCCGACCTCGACGCCGTCCATGACGATCTCGCCGGTGGTCGAGGCGCGCAAGGAGAGCTTGCCGCCGATCTTCGGCGCGGACAGGCCGGCCATGCCTTTTTCGAGGATGAAGCCGCGGATCTTGCCCTCATGCGCCTCGGACTTGGCCCAGACGACGAAGACATCCGCGAACGGCGCGTTCGAGATCCACATCTTCGAGCCCGACAGCCGGTAGCCGGTGTCGGTCTTCTTGGCCACGGTCTTCATGCCGGCAGGGTCCGAGCCCGCATCGGGCTCGGTCAGGCCGAAGCAGCCGATCAGCTCGCCAGAGCACAGGCCGGGCAGGTATTTCTTCTTCTGCTCTTCGGAGCCGTAGGCGTGGATCGGGTAGATCACGAGGCTCGACTGCACCGACATCATCGAGCGGTAGCCACTGTCCACGCGCTCCACCTCGCGGGCGATCAGGCCATAGGTGACATAGGACGCGCCGAGACCGCCATACTCCTCCTCGACGGTGACGCCGAGCAGGCCCGCCTCGCCCATCTCGCGGAAGATCGAGGGATCGGCCGTCTCCTCGCGGTAGGCCTCGGTCACGCGCGGGGCGAGCTTGTCCTGAGCGAAGGCCCGCGCCGCGTCGCGCAGCATCCGCTCGTCTTCGTCGAGCTGGGCCTCCAGCAGAAACGGGTCGCTCCAGTCGAATTGAGCGAGTTCGGGGCCGTGGCCGTGTGTGTCCTTGGGCATGTCAGTTCTCCTCCGCGTCGAGTGCCGCCAGGCGATCCGCGAAGGTGCCCAGCAGCTTGTGTTTCAGGATCTTGCCGGTCGCCGCGGCGGGCAGCCGGTCCACGATCAGGATCTTCGATGGCCGCTTGTAGCTCGAAAGCCGCTCCGAGACATGGGCTTTCAGCGTCGCCGGCTCGGGCGCCGGATCGGTGCACTGCACGAAGGCCAGCACCTCCTCGTTGCCGCCCCGGCTGCGGCCGATGACGGCGGCCTGCACCACGCCGGGGTGATCGTTCAGCGCCGCCTCGACCTCGGGCGGGTAGACGTTGAAGCCGGAGCGGATGATCAGCTCCTTGCAACGGCCCACCACGTGCAGGCGGCCCTCGGTGTCGATCCGGCCCAGATCGCCGGTCCTGAGCCAGCCCTCGGCATCGATCACCTGCGCCGTGGCCTCGGGGTTGCGGTAGTAGCCCTTCATCACATGGGGCCCGCGCGTGTGGATCTCGCCCACACCCTCGGCGTCGCTCGCCGCCGGATCGATGCGGATCTCGATGCCGGGCAGCGCCGGGCCGACCGAGACGTCGGGCGTGCCGATCGGGTTGCGGGTGCCGCAGACGCCCGCCGTGCTTTCGGTCATGCCGTAGCCGTTCTGCAGCGGCAGCCCGTAGAAGGCCTCGGCCTTGCGCTTCCATGCCGGGTCGAGCGGCGCGGCACCGGAGGAGACGTAGCGCAGCTTCGCGCCCTCCAGCCGGTCGAGGCCGAGCGAAGCGACGTGCTTCATCAGCAGCGCGTGCATTTGCGGCACGGCCGGCAGCACCGTCGCGCCATCCTTCAGGGCGGCCAGCAGCCGGTCGGGGGCGAAGCGGGTCTCCAGCTGGACGCAGGCGCCGCAGGAGGCGCCGGCCATCAGCATCGAGGCAAGACCGAACACATGGGTGAGCGGCAGGGCCCCGTAGATCCGGTCCCCGGGCACCATGGCGCGCATCGCGGCGCTCGAGGCCCCGGCGAAAAGCAGGTTGGCATGGGTCAGCATCACGCCCTTGGGGTCGCCCGTGGTGCCGGTGGTGTAGAGGATCACGGCGACCCGTTCGGGGCCCTCGGGCCCCGGCTCCGGCGCCCCAGCGGGGCCCTCGGCGATGCCGAGGCTGCCGGTCGTGGTAGTGACCTCAGCCGCGCCCGCCGCCTGCGCATGGGCGCGCGCCTCGGGCGAGACATGCGAGGTGTAGAGGATCGCGCGCGGCGCGGCATGTTCGGTGATGCGCTCCAGCTCTGGGCCGGTCATGCGGGCGTTGACCGGCACCGCGATGGCGTCGAGACGCGAGGCCGCGAAGATCGCCAGCGCCGCGGCGGCGCAGTTCTCGGCGACGACCAGCACCCGGTCGCCCGGCCCCACGGCGCGGTCGCGCAGCAGCCCGGCCATCTCCTCGATGGCGGCGTGGTATTCGGCGTGGCTGAGCACGCGTCCATCGCTGTCGATCAGCCCCGGCGCGTCGCCGCGTTCGGCCGCCTGCCGGGCGATCAGCTCGTGCACCCGGCACGTCCTCGTCCCAGCCTCGGGGCTCTGGGCCATCTCGGCACTCGTCATGCGATCATCCCCTCCTGCATCCTGTCGCGTGCTGGCGCGGGGCGCAGCCGCGCCAGCGCCGCCAGCGCCTCCTCTTCGAGCCCGCCGACGATCTCCGCCAGCGGCGCGATCTCCCCGGTGAGCCCCAGCGACTGACCGGCCGAGAGCATGCCGCGTGACACGTCGCCGGTCTCGTAGGCCCGACGCCCGATCTTCCCCGCGACATGCGGCAGCAGCGCCTCGATCCCGATCTCCGGGTTCTCCGCCTCCAACCGCGCCACCGTCTCCGAGGTCTCGTTCCTCAGCGTGCGGATCGTGTTGCGCACGCTCGACATGGTGAGCATCGTGTCGGTCTCGCGCGCGCCCGACAGCGCCCGCTTGTAATCGGGATGCGCGCCGATCTCCTCGGCGACGAGAAAGCGCGTGCCGACCACGACGCCCGCAGCGCCGCCCGCCAGCGCGGCCACGATCTGCCCGCCATGACCGACGCCGCCGCCGATCAGGAACGGGATCTTCAGCCGCCGCTCGGCCAGCGCGAGGTTGACGAAGGAACCAACGAGGTCGAGGCCCGGATGGCCGCCGCATTCGGCGCCGACGATCGACACCATGTCGACGCCCACCGCCTGCGCCTTCTCGGCGAAGCGCACGCTCGGCACCTTGTGCAGCACGGTGATCCCGGCATCCTTCAGCATCGGCAGCCATGGCTCGGGGTTGCGTCCCGAGGTCTCGACGAAGCGCACGCCCTCCTCGGCGATCAGCGCGAAGATCTCCTCCGTGCGCTCGCCCGGCACCAGCTTGGGCAGCATCGAGACGTTGACCCCGAAGGCGCCGCCCTGCGACATCTCGCGCGTGCGCCGGATCTCGGCGCGCAGCGCGTCGGGCTCGGGAACGCTCGCCGCCGTCAGGAACCCGACGATGCCCGCGCGCGCACAGGCCGAGACATAGGACGCGTCAGACAGCCACATCAGCCCGCCCGCCACGATCGGCAGCCGCGTGCCATAGGCACGGGTGACGGCGGTGTCGAAGACCGGATCGATCATGTCCGTTCCCTCAGCTTGGCGAAATCCGGGCTGCGCTTTTCGAGGAAGGCGCCGATGCCCTCGGCCGCCTCGGCCGTTCCCTGGGCGCGGGCCATGGCGTCGCGCTCGGCATCGAGCTGGCTAAAGAAATCGCCCGTCGCGGCGCCGTTCATCAGCGCCTTGATCTCGCCCTGCGCGACGGTCGGCCCCTGCGCCAGCCGGTCGGCCAGCGCCATGGCGCGCTCGAACACCTCGCCCTCGGGGGCCAGTTCGGAGAGCGCGCCGAGCCCGTGCAGCCGCTCGGCCGCGATCGGCTCGCCCAAGAGCACCATTCGCCGTGCCAGCGCCCGCGGCAGCAGGGCTGTGAGGAAATGCGTGAGCCCGGCATCGGGCACCAGCCCCGCCTTCACATAGGCGGCGGTGAAGCGGGCATTCTCGGCAGCGATGGTGAAATCGCAGGCCAGCGCCAGCGACAGCCCGGCCCCGGCGGCGCCCCCCTCGACGGCGGCGATCACCGGCTTGGGGCAACCGATCACGGCGCGGATCAGGTCGTGCAGCCGGTCGATATTGCCGCGCCGCTCGGCCTCGGTCTGCGCCGCGCGGGTGGCCAGCACACCCAGATCGCCGCCGGCACAGAAGAAGCCGCCCTCGGAGGCGAGGACCACGCAGGCGATGCGCGGCGTATAGGCCGCCGTCATGATCGCCTCCTGCAGCGCCGCGTAGTAATCCGGCGTCAGCGCACCGCGCCGGGCGGCGTTGAGGTTCCACACCACCAGCCGGTCGCCGAGATCCTCGATCCGCGCCATGCTCATGCCGCGCCCTCCTTTGCAGGTTGCGACACCGGCTTGAACACGCCGGTCGCGGTGGCGACGAGACGGTCGTCCTCGGCCCGCAACTCGCCCTCGATGAACAACAGCTTGCGGCCGCCGCCGGTGATCCGGCCCACCGCCACGAGCGCCTCGCCCTCGCGGGCGGGGGCGAGGTACTGGGTGTTGAGCGAGATCGTCAGGAAGGGGTGCCGCCCCTCGGGGTCGCGGGTCAGGCTGCCGGTGGCGCCCATCGCGTTGTCGAGGATCGTCGCGACGATGCCGCCATGCAGCATGCCGTGCCTGTTGGTGTGCTCCGGCCCCACCCGCAGGTGACAGCGCGCCCGTCCGTCGCCCTGTCCCACGTCGAGCGTGTAGCCCAGCAGCCGCTGCGCCCCGGTCTCGCCCCTGATGATCCCCTCCCCGGTCATCTCAGGCGGCCCGGAGCCGGACGAAGCGCCCGAGATGGAAGGTCGCGTCGCCGAAGCGCTGATCGAGCATCGACAGGCGGCGCGCGAAGCGGCCGAGATCGTATTCCTCGGTCATGCCGATGCCGCCATGCATCTGGATCGCCTCCTCTGCCACCAGCCGCGCCACCTTGCCAACGAGATGCTTGGTCGCGGAGACATGGATCTCGCGGGTGTCGCGGTCGGCCTCGAGATGGCCGCACAGGTTGATCACCGCCGAGCGCGCCTGCTCGATCTCGATCAGCATGTCGGCGGCGCGGTGCTGCAGCGCCTGAAACTTGCCGATCGGCTGGCCGAACTGCTTGCGGGTCTTGAGATAGTCGCCGGTGAGACCACGTGCCGTCTCCATCGCCCCAAGCGCATCGGCGCAAAGCGCGGCGGTGGCGCGGGCCTGCGCGGTCTCGATCGCCTCGATCGCCGCGCCCTCGGCCCCCAGAAGCGCGCTCTCGGGCAGGGACACGCCGTCGAGCGTTATCTCGGCCGCGTGGCCGCCATGGCTCAGCGGGTAGTCGCGGGTTTCGACGCCCGCCGTGCCCTTGGGCAGCAGGAACAGGCTGATGCCGTCGCGGTCGCGCGCCTCGCCGGAGGTCCGCGCCGAGATGACGATGTGATCGGCCTGCGCGCCGTTCGCGACCACGGATTTGCGGCCCGTGAGGCTCCAGCCCTCGTCCGAACGCTCGGCCCGGGTCTCGACCCGTTCGACGTCGAAGCGGCTGGCCGGCTCGCCATGCGCGAAGGCGAGCTGGACGCTGCCCTCGACCGCCTGCTCGATCAGGCCCTTCTGCGCCTCCGTGCCCAGCTCGGCCACCAGCCCGCCCGCGAGCAGCAGCTCGAGCATCGGCTCGGTGGCGCCAGAGCGGCCCAGCTCCTCGAACACGGTCATCAGGTCGAAGCCCATGCCGCCGAAGCCGCCCTGATCTTCGGTGAACAAGGCGCCCGCGACGCCCATCTCGGACAGCCCGGCCCAGATCTCGGGCGAGGATCCGGTGGCCTCGGCCGCTGCGAGCGCGGCGGGGGTGACGGCGTCGCCGAGATAGCGGCGCAGCCCGTCCTGCAGCATCTGCCGCTCTTCGGTCAGTTGGAAGTTCATGGCCCGCTCCTCAGAGTTCCAGGATCGCCTTGGCGATGATCGTCTTCTGCACCTCGTTCGACCCGCCATAGATCGAGAGCTTGCGGTTGTTCAGGTAATGCGGCGTCGCGGCCATCGCGTAGTCCGGGCCGACCGGCCCCTCGTTCGAACCCGCATCCAGCGCCTCGGAGACGAAAGGCATGGCCCAGGGGCCGACGGCCTGCTTGGTCAGCGCGTTGATCTCCTGCCGGATCACCGTGCCCTTGACCTTGAGCATCGAGCTTTCCGCGCCCGGCGCCTGACCGGCGGCTGCGGCCGAGACCACCCGCAGATTGGTCGTGGCCATCGCCATCAGCGCGATCTCGACCTCGGCGATCTTCGCGGCAAACAGCGGGTCCTCGATCAGCGGGCGACCCTGGCTCTGTTCCAACTTCGCGATCCGCTTGAGATTGGCCAGACCGGCATTGGCAAATCCGACACCGGCGATGTTGGTGCGCTCATGCGTCAGCAGGTACTTGGCGTAGGTCCAGCCCTTGTTCTCCTCGCCGACGAGGTTCTCCACCGGCACGCGGACGTTGTCGAAGAAGACCTCGTTCACCTCCGGCTCGCCGTCGAGCAGCACGATCGGGCGCACGGTAACGCCGGGGTCGTTCATGTCGACCAGCAGGAAAGAGATCCCCTCCTGCGGCTTGCCTTCCTTGGAGGTGCGCACGAGGCAGAAGATCATGTTCGCGTACTGGCCCAGCGTGGTCCAGGTCTTCTGCCCGTTCACCACGTAATGGTCGCCGTCGCGTTCTGCAGTGGTCTTGACCGAGGCGAGGTCCGAGCCTGCGCCCGGCTCGGAATAGCCCTGACACCACCAGTCGGAGCCGTCGAGGATGCGCGGCAGCCAGTAATCCTGCTGTTCCCTGGAGCCGAACTTCTGCAGCACCGGGCCGAGCATCGCGAGGCCGAAGGGCACGATGCGCGGCGCATGGGCGGCGGTGGTCTCTTCCTCGAAGATATGCCGCTCGACCGCGTTCCAGCCGGCGCCGCCATGTTCCTTGGGCCAGTTGCCCGCGAGCCAGCCCTTCTCGTTGAGGATGGCGTGCCATTCCTCGTAATCCTCCTTGGTCAGCCGCTGGCCGAGACGGCCCTTGTCCGACAGCCGCTTGGGCAGTTTCTCGTCCAGAAAGCGGCGCACCTCGGCGCGGAAGGCCTTCTGCTCTTCGGTGAAGCTCAGGTCCATTGCGGCCCCCTTCTCAGTAGATCTCGAACAGGCCGGCGGCACCCTGCCCGCCGCCGATGCACATGGTCACGACGCCGAGCTTGGCGCCGCGCCGGCGGCCCTCGATCATCAGGTGGCCGGTCATCCGCGCGCCGGTCATGCCGAAGGGATGGCCGATCGAGATCGAGCCGCCCGAGACGTTGAGCTTGTCGTTGTCGATGCCCAGCGTGTCGCGGCAGTAGAGCGCCTGGGAGGCGAAGGCCTCGTTCAGCTCCCACAGGTCGATGTCGTCGACGGTGAGGCCCTGACGCTCCAGGAGACGCGGCACGGCGAAGACCGGGCCGATGCCCATCTCGTCGGGCTCGCAGCCCGCCACCGCGAAGCCGCGGAAGGCGCCGAGGATGTCGAGGCCGAGACGCTCGGCCTCCTTGCGGTCCATCATGACGAGCGCGGCGGCGCCGTCGGAGAGCTGGCTGGCGTTGCCGGCGGTGATGAAGTTGCCTTCGCCGCGGACCGGCTGGAGCTTTTGCAGGCCTTCGAGGTTGGTCGAGGGACGGTTGCACTCGTCCATCGAGATGGTCTCGGTGACGTGGGAAACCTCGCCGGTCTCCTTGTCCTTGACCGCCTTGGTCACCTCCATCGGCGCGATCTCGGCGTCGTAGCGTCCGTCCTGCTGCGCCTTCGCCGTGCGCTGCTGGCTCGACAGCGCCAGCTCGTCCTGCGCCTCGCGCGAGATGCCGTAGCGCTTGGCCACGGTGTCGGCGGTCTCGATCATCGCGTGGTAGAGCTCGGGCTTGTGCTCCTCGATCCAGGCGTTGCGCGAATGGCGCACGGGCGGCTGCACCATCGAGATGCTCTCGACGCCGCCGACGAGGATCGCCTTCGCGCCCTCCTGGCTGATCATGTGCCCACCCATGGCAATCGCCTGCAGGCCGGAGGCGCAGAAGCGATTCACGGTGGTCGCTGCGATCGAAACCGGCATTCCGGCACGGATCACCGCCTGACGGGCGATGTTGCCGCCGGTGACGTATTCCGGATAGCCGCAGCCGAAGATCGCGTCCTCGATCAGCGCCGGATCGATACCGGCGCGCTCGACCGCGTGGCGGGCGGCATGGCCGGCCATGTCGGCGCCATGGGTGATGTTGAACGCACCGCGGGCGGCCTTGCCGATCGGGGTGCGGGCGGTGGATACGATGACGGCGTCGGTCATGTCGTCTCTCCCTCTCAGCCGTTCAGGCTGGCGAATGTGGAATTCTCGTCGGCGAGGCGGTCGAGCAGCGGCGCCACCTGCCAGAAGTGATCGTCCTCGGCGGCGTATTGCCTGATCCGGTCGCGGATCGTGGCAGGGCCTTCCGTGTCGGCATAGTGCATCGGGCCACCGCGATGGCGCGGGAAGCCGTAGCCGTAGAGCAGCGTCACATCGACATCGAGCGGGCGCTGCGCGATGCCCTCCTCGACCACGCGGGCGCTCTCGTTGACCATGGCGGCCATGTAGCGCGCGACGATCTCCTCGTCGGTGAAGTCGCGGGGCGCGACGCCCTGCTTCTCGCGCTCGGCGGCGATGATCTCCTCGACCTCCGGGTCAGGGCGACCGCGCGGGCTCTCCTCGTCGTAGATATAGTAGCCGCGACCGGTCTTCTGGCCCAGACGCCCCATCTCGTAGAGCGTGTCGGCCCAGCCCGGGTAGCGGTCGCGCTCGTGGCGCTGGTCGGCTTTCCGCTGCCGCGTCATGTAGCCGATGTCGAGCCCCGCGAGATCGCCGACCTGATAGGGCCCCATCGGGAAGCCGAAATCGCGCAGCGCGCGGTCGATCTGGTAGGGGCTGGCACCGTCGAGGATCATGTGATCGGCGGCGGTGCGGTAGTGCGACAGGATGCGGTTGCCGATGAAGCCGTCGCAGACGCCGGCACGAACCGAGACCTTGCCCAGCTTCTTGCCGAGCGCGAAGGCGGTGGCGGTGACCTCGGGCGCGGTCTCGCGGGCGACGACGACCTCCAGAAGCTTCATCACATGGGCGGGCGAGAAGAAGTGCAGCCCGATCACGTCCTCCGGACGCTTGGTCGCCTGCGCGATCTCGTCGATGTCGAGATAGGAGGTGTTGGTGGCCAGCACCGCGCCGGGCTTCGCGACCCGGTCCAGCTCGGTGAAGACCGCCTTCTTGACGTCCATGCTCTCGAACACGGCCTCGATGATCACGTCGGCCTGCCCCAGCGCGTCGTAGCCGGTGACGCAGGAGAGCGCGCCCGAAAGGATCGCGTCGCGCTTGTCTTCCTTGAGCTTGCCGCGCTTCACGGCGGCGGAAAGGTTCTTCTCGATGGTGGCACGGGCGCAGGCTGCGGCCTCGTCGTCGCGCTCGACCAGCGTGACGGTCAGGCCGCGCAATAGCGCCGCGGTGGCGATGCCGGCCCCCATGGTGCCGCCGCCGATCACGCCGATGGCAGAGACATCGCGGGGGGTGACGCCTTCGATTTCGGGCAGCTTGGCGACCTTGCGCTCGATGAAGAAGGCGTGGATCAGCCCCGCGCGCTGCGGCGTCTCCATCATCTTCATGAACTGACGGCGTTCCTCGGCGAGGCCCTCGTCGAAGCCCAGCTTGGTCGCCGCCTCGATCGCGTCGAGCGCGGCCAGCGGGGCGACCTCGCCACGCAGCTTCTTTTGCAGCGCTGCGCGGCGGGCCTCGAACATCGCGGCGTCATGCGCGGGCGCGGCCATGTCGCGGACCGGGCGCGGGCCTGCGCCCTGCTGCAGCAGTTCCTCGGCATAGGCGAGACCGGCCTCGAGCGCCTCGCCCTCGCCGAGACGATCCACCAGCCCCAGCTCGACGGCCTTCCGGGCCGAAACCGGGGTGCCGGTGGTGGCCATCTCGATCGCGGCCTCGGCGCCGACGAGGCGCGGCGCGCGCTGGGTGCCGCCGGCGCCGGGGATCACGCCGAGCTTCGTCTCCGGCAGGCCCAGCTGCGCGCCCGGGACGGCGACGCGGTAATGCGCGCCGAGCGCGATCTCCAGACCGCCACCCAAGGCCGCGCCGTGGATCGCGGCGACGACCGGCTTGGTGCAGGCCTCGATCCGGTTCACCACCTCGGGCAGCGACGGCTCCTGCGGCGGCTTGCCGAATTCGGAGATGTCGGCGCCACCGATGAAAAGCCGCCCGGCCCCGTGGATCACCGCGATTTCGGCGGCATCGGCCTCGAACCGCTCGATCGCCTGCACCAGCCCGGCCCGCACGTCGCGGCCCAAGGCGTTCACCGGCGCATGATCCACCGTGATGACCGCGACCCGGCCCCGGCTCTCGAAATGCACTGTACCTGCCATCTGGTCCTCCCTCTCCGGCCTCAACCTATCGGCCGCGCCAATCTATTTCAACATGCAAATCTTAATTCCGCAATGCGGAACTGATACGGCATTCAGATCTCGTGCCGGGTCAGGAACGGCCCCTGCCCCATGATCCGCTCGAGCTCGCGCACCCCGGCCTGCAGCTTCGGCCCGACCTCGCCCCTCATCCGATCCATGCTCAGATCCTTGGGCATGGCGCCGCAGGTGAAGACCACCGGCTCGCTCAGGTCGCGCGACTGGAACGGCACCGAGACGGCGTGGATGTTGGAGGCGAAATAGACCGCCGGGTTCGCGATCACGAAGCCCTCGGTGACGAGCTGCGTATAGGCCTCGCGCCGGGCCTCGCGCGCCGTCTCCTCGTCGAGGCCGCGATGCCCCTCGGCATCGGCGACGGCCTCGACGAAGCCTTCCTCCGACAGGGCGGCCAGCATCGCGTGGCCCGAGCTCGATCCCTTGAAGGGCAGCCGGTGCCCGACCTCGAGCCAGATCGACGAGACGTTCTGCGGCCGCCAGGTCTTGGTGATCAGCACCCGGCCCCGATCGCGCACCGACAGGAGCGCCAGCGTGCCGGTCTCGTCGGCCACGCGCTGCATGATCGGCCCCGACAGCTCGACGAAGGAAATGGACGCGCTCGCCACGTTGCCCAGTGCCAGCAGCGCCGGTCCGGGACGGTAGCGGTCGTGGCGCCGCGCATGGGTGAGATAGCCCAGCGACTGCAGCGTGAAGGTCAGCCGCGAGACGGTCGATTTCGGCAGGCCGGTCCGCTCGGAGATCTCGGCATTGCCCAGCCCGTCATCCGAGGGACGAAAGGCGCGCAGCACCGACAAGCCCCGCGCCAGCGTGGTGGCGAAACGGCGGTCCTGGCTTTCGTCGGTGATCTTCATAGGCGCCTCACATCGAATAGGGGATGACCAGCGACAGCGCCGGCACCGCCATGATCAGGATCAGCACCAGAACGTCCACCGACAAAAACCGCGCGATGCCAGCGAAGATGCGGTCGATCGGCACGTCGCGCCCGACCACGCCCGCGATGACGAAGACGTTGAGGCCCACGGGCGGCGTGATCAGGCCGATCTCCAGGAGCTTGATGACGACGACGCCGAACCAGATCAGGTCGAAGCCGTAGGTCTCGATCAGCGGGATCATCAGCGGCAGCGTCAGCACCATGATGCCGATCGGATCGAGGAACATGCCCAGCGCGAGGTAGATCAGCGCGATCGCCGCCATCAGCAGGATCGGCGACAGCTCGGCCGCGGTCACCGCCTCGACGATGTCGGGCGCGACGCCGGTGAGCGCGATGAAGGCCACGAAGATCTTGGCCCCCGCCGCGATCAGGAAGATCGAGGTGGTCTGGATGCAGGTCTCGCGCAAGCTCTCCCAGATCGCGCGCAGCGTCAGCTTGCGCTGCACCAGCCCGATCAGCACCGCCGCCGAGACGCAGACCGCCGCCGCTTCGGTGGCGGTGAAGATGCCGCCATAGATGCCGCCGACGATGATCACGAACAGCAGCACGGCGGGCCAGGCCTCGAGCGCGGCGCGACCGCGATCGGCCATTGAAATCGTGCCGGTATAGGCGGGCGCCGAGGCCGGGTCGCGCTTTACCCAGATGAAGATCACCAGCAGGAAGCCCAGCAGCGACACGATGCCCGGCAGGATACCGGCGAGGAACAGTTGGCTGATCGAGGTCTCGGTGAAGATGCCGTAGATGATGAACAGCACCGATGGCGGAATGAGCGAGCCCAGCGTGCCGCCGGCGGCGACGCTCGCCGTGGCGAGGCGCTTGTCATAGCCCACCGAGAGCATCTCGGGGGTGCAGATGCGGCCCATGGTCGAGGCGCAGGCGATCGAGGATCCGGTAATCGCCGAAAAGCCGCCGCAGCCCACGACCGAGGCCATGGCGACGCCGCCGGGCACCCGTGCCAGCCAGACCCGGGCGGCATGGTATATCTTGGTGGTGATATCGGCGCGGTAGGCGATGTGGCCCAGCGCCACGAAGAGCGGGATCATCGACAGGTCGTAGCTGTGGATGAGATCGAAGCTGTTGGAAAAGACCAGCGAGGTGGTCGGCCGGATCGCCCGCTCCGGCGCGAAGGCACCGGTGCGGAAAGCGAAGATCACGAAGGTGCCGATGGTGGCGATCGCCGCGAGCGCGAAGGCGATCGGCACGCGCAGCGCCAAGAGGAACAGGACCGCGCCGAAGGCCACGAGACCGATGAGAGTGCCGTCCATGGTCTCAGACCTCTTCGTGGGGAGAGTGCTTGGAAGGATCGACGAGCACCCGGCCGCCCGAGCGGATCGTGCGGATGTCGCCCATCATCTGGATCGCGAGGCGCAGCCAGCAGAACGAGACGCCGAACAGGAAGATCACGCGGCCCGGCCATTTCGGCAAGGACAGCTGGCCGAAGAAGTAGCTTCCCGATTTCAGCGTGTGCACCGCCTCGTTCCAGCCGGCCCAGATCAGCGGCGCCAGCGCCAGCAGGCCGACCAGCGAGCCCAGCACCACCAGCCAATCCTGCGTGCGCGGCGGCAGCCGCTCGGAGAGCACCTCGACCACGATGTTGCCGCGCGCCGCCGCCGTGGCCGCGAGCGGCAGCACGATGGCGGCGACCATCAGTTCGCGCACCATGTTGATCGTGTCGGGGATGCCCGAGTTCAGCGTCGCGCGCAGCACCACGCTGGTGGTAATCAGCAGCCCAAGCCCGATCACCGCCGCGGCGGCGAGGTTGAGCAGGAAGCTTTCGATACGGCTCAGCATGCGCACTCCCTTGGCGCCGGGGCCGGGCCCCGGCGGTCATCAGCGGATATGGTCAGGTGAAAGACGGGCGACGCGGGTGAGGCGCGCCGCCCGAAGCTCCCATGGGGCGTGGTTCAGCCACGCTCCCAGGGGTAACCCTTCTCGTCGACCTCGGCCTGATACTTGGCGATCAGACTGCGGTACTCCTCGAGCAGCGCCGCACCGTCGAGACCGGCGGCATCGGCCTGCGCGGCCCACTCCTCGAGATAGGTGTTGCCCTTTTCCACGAGCTTGGCGCGCTCGGCCTCGGGCAGTTCGATGATCTCGACGCCCGCTTCCTTCATCTTCTCGATGGCGGCGTCGTTGTCGGCGTTCACGAGGCGGCCGAACTCGTCGGAGAGCCCCTTGCCCGCCTCCATCAGCGCCTGCTGCTGATCCTCGGGGAGCGCGTCATAGGCGTCCTTGTTCATGAAGATGCCCAGCGCACCGACCTGGCCCCAGTTGAGCATGGTGTAGCTGTCCATGACCTCTTGCTGGTTCAGCGCGCCGACCGCGTAGGAATAGCCCTGGCTGCAGTCGAGCAGGCCCGAATCGAGGCCCTGATAGGCGTCGTAGATCGACATGTTGACGAGGTTGGCGCCGAAATCGGCGAAGGTCTTGCCATAGGCGCCGACGCCGCGGACCTTGAGCCCGTCGATGTCCTCGACCGTGCGGATCGCCGTGCCCTTGCAGCCGATATGCACGGCCGAGGTGGTGTAGGTGCCCAGATATACGAGGTTCTGATCGGCGAGGTTCGCCTGGATTGCCTCGGAGTTACGCATCAGCTCGTCGGTGGCCTTCATGCCGACCCAAGGATCGGGGTTCTGCACCGGCAGGTCGGCGATGCCGTAGGCCAGCATTTCCTGCGGGAAGTAGACACCGATGATGGTGCCCGCATCGGCCACGCCATCGGCCACGGCCTGGGCCGCGGCATCGGCCTTGAACAGGGCGCCGCCCCACTGCACGTCGAAGTTCAACTCGCCATCGGTGCGGGTCTTCACGTCCTCCACGAACCAGTTCAGCGCCTCGGCGCGAGCACCGCGATTGGGACCGGCCTCGCCGAAGAAAAGCGTGGTTTCGGCATGGGCGACGGAGCCGAGCGTGGCACCGGCGAGAATCGTCGAAGCGAGGGCCGCCTTCAGAAATCGCGTCATTTCAGTCTCCTCCCTGAATTTCGCATAGTAGAATTGTATTCTGCTAAACGAAACCTACGAGAGCAGTACCGTTCTGGCAACCCGTTGCATACGCCGCAGCGCGGCAACGCGCCTCAATCGAGAAGCGGCACCAGCTCGGCGATGGGCCCATCCGGCCCCGGCTCCAGAATGGCCAGCGTGATCGGCAGCTTGAATCGCCTTGGTCCGGCGGCACCGGGGTTGAGGTAGAGTACGCCGCCCCGTCTCTCGATCAGCGGCTTGTGCGAATGGCCGCTGATCACCACGTCGAAGCCCCGCGCGGCGGGATCGAAATCGAGCGTCTTGCGGTCATGCCGCATGTGGAGCCGCAGCCCGTCCAGCTCGATATCGCGGGTTTCGGGAAATCGCCGGCACCACGGCGCGGTATCGATATTGCCCCGGATCGCCGTAACCGGCGCGATCTCCTCCAGCGCCGTCACGATGTCCTCGCGGCCGATATCCCCGCCATGCAGGATGTGGTCCACCCCGGCCAGCGCCCCGAGAGCCTCGGGCCGCAGGAGCCCGTGCGTGTCCGAGATGACGCCGATCCGCATCAGGCCGTGGCGCGGCGCAGTTCGGGCGCGACGCGGGTGCCGAAGAGCTCGATCGCCTTCATCAGCTGCGCGTGGTCATAGACCCCGATCGCCATCTGGATCAGCAGCCTGTCGAATCCGAAGATCTCATGCGTGGCGAGGATCTTGTCGACCATCTCGGCGGGGCTGCCGACGAACTGCGCGCCCCCCGGGCCGCGTGCCGCGTCGAACTGGGCGCGGCTCGTGGGACCCCAGCCCCGCTCCCGGCCGATCCGATTCATCACCTCGGCCTGCGCCGGATAGATGATGTCGGCGGCCTGCTGGCTGGTCTCGGCCACGAAGCCATGCACGTTGAGGGAGGTCTTCAACGCGCTGGGCTCCTGCCCCGCCTGCGCGGCGCTCTTGCGGTAGAGGTCGAACAGGGGCGCGAACCGCGCCGGCTCGCCACCGATGATCGCAAGCGCCATCGGCAGGCCCAGCGCACCGGCGCGGGCCACCGATTGCGGCGAGCCGCCCACGGCGCGCCAGATCGGCAGCTGTTCCTGCACGGGCCGCGGATAGACGCCGCGCCCGGGAATCGCGTGGGTATGGGTGCTGCCGGGCCAGCGGATCACCTCTCCCTCGTTCAACGCCATCAGGAGCTGCAGCTTCTCCTCGAACAGGTCCTCGTAATCCTCGAGGTCGTGGCCGAAGAGCGGAAAGCTCTCGATGAAGGAGCCGCGCCCGGCGATGATCTCGGCCCGGCCGCCACTGAGATTGTCGAGCGTCGCGAATTGCTGGAACACCCGGATCGGATCGTCCGAGGACAGCACGGTGACGGCGCTGCTCAGCCTGATCCGCCGGGTGCGCCCGGCCGCCGCCGCCAGCACCACCGCCGGGGCCGACACCGCGTAATCCGGGCGGTGATGCTCGCCCAGTCCGAACACGTCGAGCCCGACCTCGTCGGCAAGCGCGATCTCCTCGACCAGCTGCGACAGCCTGAGCGCCGGGTCGACCCGGGCACCGGTGACCGGGTCCGTGCCGACGTCGCCGAAGGTGTAGAGGCCAAGCTCCATGGTGTTCTCCCGCTCCTGACGAGACTGAGCTAGCGGCCCGGCCCGCCCGGTCCAACTGTCGCTTTCGCGCATGATCTGTGCATCGATGTCCGACGGCGCGGAACCCCGTTGCGCAAGGGCGGCGTTTCCCCCACATCTTGATGGAGCATAAGGATTCCGGGCGCTTGTTCACCTACGACACGTTCCTCTTCACATTGCTCGGGATCGGCCTCGCGCTGCTCGCCACGGTGATGCTGCTGCAGCAGCGCCGCACCCCGCAATCGGCGGCGGCTTGGATTCTCGCGATCATCCTGCTGCCCTGGGCCGCGATCCCGCTGTTCTTCGCGCTGGGGTTTCGCAAGACCCGGACCCGCCACCCCTTCATCCGGTTCTCCTCCTCCGCCGGCCGCGACCGGCCAGACCCCGCCGGCGGCCCCTCGGAGGCGTTCCGCGCCTATGGCGTGCCGCCCGCCAGCGCCGGCAACAAGATCGAGCTGCATCGCGACGCGGCCCATGCGCGCGAGGCGATGCGGGATCTCGTGGCGAGCGCCCGGCACGAGCTCGACATCACCTTCTACCTGATCCACGACGACGAGATCGGCCGCGATTTCGTCGACCGGCTCACCGCCAAGGTCGAGGATGGCGTGCAGGTGCGGCTGATCATCGACCGGCTGGGCGGCTTCTGGTGCCCGCGCGCGGCGCTGGCGCGCTTCGAGGCGGCGGGGGGCGAACTGCGCTGGCACCAGCCCTTCCTGAACTGGCCGCTGAAGGGCCACATGAACCTGCGCAACCACCGCAAGATGATCATCGCCGACCGTGCCCGCGCCTGGACCGGCGGTCGCAATGTCGGCTGCGAATACATGGGGACACCGCTGCAGACCGGTCGCGGACCGCGCGACCCCGAGCTGTGGCGCGACCTGTCCTTCACGCTTCAGGGGCCCTCGGTCGAGGTGCTGTGGGACCTGTTTCGCGCCGATTGGGGAGTCGTCGAAGACAACCCTGACGCGCTGCCGGAACTGCATGTCGAGGAACGGCCCGGCGATGCGGTGGTGCAGGTCGTCCCGTCGGGGCCCGATACCCATCTCGACCCGCTGCACGACGTTCTGGTGCAGATGATCCACGCCGCCACCCGCCGGATCTGGATCGCCACGCCCTACTACCTGCCGACCGAGCCGCTCAACGCGGCGCTGTGCACCGCGGCGCGACGTGGCGTAGACGTGCGCGTCATGGTCCCTGCCCGCTCGAACCAGCGGATCGCCGATTTCGCGCGCGGCGCCTATCTGCGGAGCCTCGACGAGGCCGGCGGCCGGGTGCTGCAGCTGCCACGGCAGATGACCCATGCCAAGGCGGGCGTGATCGACGACGCAGCCTGGGCCGGTTCGGCCAATTTCGACGTGCGCTCGATGTTGCTCAATTTCGAAGTGGCGGTCTTCGTCTATGATGGGGGATCGGTCGCGCTCCTGGCCGACTGGTTCGCGGCCGAGACGGCGCTGTGCCGCGAGGGCGTGCGCCGCCCCGGCCTCGGGCGCAGGCTGGCCGAGGGGGTGTTCCGCCTCGGCGCGCCGATGCTGTGAGGATGCCATGACCCAGCCCCATCTCCGTCCCGGCCGTCTCAGGCTGGTGAGCTACAACATCCGCAAGGCGCTGGGCACCGACCGGCGCCGCAACCCGGCCCGGATCTGCAACGTCATCGCGGCGATGGAGGCCGATATCGTGGTGCTGCAGGAGGCCGATCTGCGGCTTGGGGCACGGCCCACCGCGATCCCGCTGACCGAGCTCTCGCAGCTCGGCGGCCTGCATGTCGTGGATTTCGGGCAATCGGCCAAGAGCCTCGGATGGCACGGCAACGCGATGCTGGTGCGCGAGGGCATCGCGGTGCGGGACCTGCACCGGATGGTGCTTCCGGGCTTCGAGCCGCGCGGCGCGATCGCCGCCGATCTCGACACGCCGGCGGGGCCTCTGCGGGTAGGCGGGCTGCATCTGGGGTTGCTGCGCGGCTCGCGTCGGTTGCAGCTCACCCATATCATGGACGAGCTGGACCGGATGCCCGAACGCCCGACGGTGCTGGCGGGCGACATGAACGAGTGGTCGGAGCGGGTCGGGCTGGGCCGGCTGGCGCGGCACTTCGAGATACACGCGCCGGGACGCAGCTTTCACGCTCGGCGCCCCGTGGCCGCGCTCGACCGGATCGCGACCGGCCCGGGGCTGGTGATCGCCGAAAGCGGCGTTTGGCACGAACAGCCCGCCCCCGCGGCCTCGGATCACCTGCCGATCTGGGCCGATCTGCACCACGTCTGAGCGATCAGACGATCAGCTCCTCCAGAGGCCGCCGTGCCCGCTGATCGGGATGCGTCCCGGGCGGGCCGAAACGGATCACCTGCATCAGCCGCCGCTCCGGATCGATTCCGACATGCCGCGCCACCTCCTCCCGCGCGTCGTGGCGCGAGGTCAGCACCCCCATCGGCCAGCCCGCGAGGCCCAGCTTCGAGGCTTCGAGCAGCAATCGCAGATAGGCGCGGCCCGCGGTCACCGGACTGTCGGCGACGGGCCGATGGAACAGCGCGATCACCGCGCTGCTGCGGATCTGCATGGTCTCGCCCACCAGCCGGTCGGTCAGTCCGAGCATGTCCGCCGGGCGCCACAACGGGCCCAGCACCAGCCGTGCCTCGGCCGCGGCGCGCGGGCTCAGCCGCAGCGTCGCCCGGTCGAGCCCGTCATGGCGCTTGCGCGGGTGGCGCGGGCTCAGCCGCAGCCACGACAGCAGCTCGCGCCGCGCCGCGCCGTCGCGCAGATGCGCCATCGCCGCCCGGTCATGCAGATCGGCCAGCCAGTCGCGACGTCCCGCGTCGGTGACGAGGATCGCATCGCGGCGGGTCCAGCCATAGAGATCCACCGGGCCCGGCTCGTAGGGCCCCCGATCGCTGAAGCGCAGCGGCAGCTGCCGCCCCAGCGGGTCCGGGTCGGTCTGCGCCTCGAGCGTGATCCGCGCCGCCAGCCGCAGCCCCGGCATCGTCTCCCGGTCGTCCCGGCCCCAGAGGTCGGTAAAGCCCGCCCCCATGCGCCGCGCCGAGAGCGCGAGGATCGTGGCCTCCGCCGCCGCGCCGCAGGCGAGGCCGGCGGCAATGCCATGCGGGTCGGAGACGGGCAGCGTCGCGGCGGGGTCGCAACCGATCAGGATCGTGTCGCCCTTGCGGCGCCAGCGTGCGGGCTGCGTGTTGAGAGCGGAAGGAGCGCTGCGCGCTTCCTCCACGATCTCTCGAAACTGTTCGGTCTGCATCTGCCGCTCCCTCGGGCGACGCGCCCGGCTGGCCAGACCCTAGCGGCCGCTGCCGCGACGGCAAGCCGTTCGGGAGCGAGCGTGGCGCAAACCACGCAGCACGCGCGAGGTCCGATATGCAGAGGTCCATCTCAGGGGCAGAGACGGAAAACCGGCCGCCCCTCGCGGGACGGCCGGAACATTGCAGCGTCCCGCCCGGCTTCAGGCGGCGTCGCGCTTGGGATTCTTGCCCATGATGATCATCGACAGGATATCGTCCTCGGTCACGTCCTCGACCCGCTCGGTGCCGACCAGCTGGCCGTTCTTCATCACCGAGACCCGGTCGCACAGCTCCATCATCTCGCGGGTGTCGTGGCTGATCAGGAAGATGCCCAGCCCCTGCGCCTTCAACTCCTTGATCAGGTCCGCGACCATCGCCGTCTCGTGCACGCCGAGCGCCGCGGTCGGCTCGTCCATGATCAGGATCCTGGCGTTGAAATACACCGCGCGGGCGATCGCCACCGACTGTCTCTGGCCACCCGACAGCGCCGAAACCGGCTCCGAAAGCTTGCGGAAATTGGGGTTGAGCCGCGCCATGATCTTGCGCGTCTCGGCCTCCTGCTTGGCATCGTCGACGAAGCCCATCCTAGTGACGATCTCGCGCCCCAGGAACAGGTTCGAGGCGGCGTCGAGATTGTCGGCCAGCGCCAGCGTCTGGTAGATCGTCTCGATATTGTAGCGCCGTGCGTCGCGAGGGCTGTGAATCGAGGCCTTCTCGCCGTTGATCCAGATCTCGCCCGAATCCGCCTTGTAGGCGCCCGAGAGGATCTTGATCAGCGTCGACTTGCCGGCGCCGTTATGACCCAGAAGCCCCACCACCTCGCCCGGGTAGAGATCGAGCGACACCCCATCGACCGCCTGCACGCCGCCAAAGGCGATGCGGATGTCCTTCAGTTCGACGAGGGGGGTTGCGCCAGAGGCGCGCGGATCGGGTGCCCCAGAGGCGCGGGGATCGGATTGCTTGTCCATGTCACTTCCCTCCGACGCGGCGGCGATAGATGATGTCGATCAGCACGGCGGCGACCAGCACGGTGCCGACGACCATGTTCTGCAAGGGCGCGTCGACGCCGACCATGGCCATGCCCGATTGCAGCGACTGCATGATCAGCGCGCCGAGAATGGCGCCGTATATCGTGCCGATGCCGCCCGACAGCGCCGTGCCGCCGATCACCGCCGCGGCGATGACGCGTAGCTCGTCGAGCGTGCCGATATCGTTGGAATGGTTGGTCAGGCGCGCCGAGGCGACCACGGCCGAGATGGCGACGAGCGTGCCCATGATCGCGAAGACCTTGACCGTGAGCAGCCGGGTGTTGATGCCCGACAGCTCCGCCGCGTCCGGATTGCCGCCGGTGGCGAAGATGTAGCGGCCGAGCCGCGTCTTGCGAGCGATCACCGTCATCACCACCGCCACCGCGATCAGCAGCAGCACCGAGTAGGGAATGCCGTAGGAGGCGGTGAAGCCCTCGGGCATCTCCGCGCCGCGCGCGGCGAAGTCGCGGGCCAGCACCCGGCTCGGGATCTCGTAGGCGTTGAGGATGGCGACGAAGCCGAGGATCGCGCCGACGATGATGGCCATGACCACCGCCTCGGCCCAGATCGGCTTGACCCGGAAGCCGTGACCGATCTTGTTGCGCCGCGCCGACCACAGCGCCAGCACCGCGACGACGGCGGCGAGAAGGCCGGCGATCCAGCTCCATTGCGCGCCCAGCGTGCCGTTGATGCCGCCGAAGGCCTGGAAGGTCTCGTCGAGCGGGCCGATGGTCTGGCCGGAGGTGATGTACCAGCCGACATTGCGCCAGATCAGCAACCCGCCCAGCGTCACGATGAAGGCGGGAATGGTGAGGTAACCGACGAGCCAGCCCTGGAACGCGCCGATCACCGCGCCGGTGATCAGGCCGGCGAGGATCGACAGCCATGGCAGCGCCGCGTGACCCAGCGGCAGGCCCATCATATCGGGCAGCCAGCGGGTCTGCATCATCGCCATGACGGCGGATGCCGTGGCCAGCAGCGCGCCGACCGAGAGGTCGATGTGGCGGGTGACGATGATGAACACCATGCCGGTCGCCATGATCGCCACCGAGACGGTCTGGATCGACAGGTTGAAGATGTTGCGCGGGGTCAGGAAGCGGCCGTCGGTCAGCACGTTGAACACGACGCAGACGATGATGAAGGCCCCGACCATGCCCAGCAGGCGCAGGTCGAGTTCCAGCTGGTTCAGGAAGGAGCGCGCGGGCGCCTTGTCCGCGGGCCGCTGCCCCGAGGGGGCGGCGTTGGGGACGGTATCGGTATCGGACATGTGGGGGCTCCTGGACGGAGAGGCGCGGCGCGGGGGAGCGCGCGCGGTCATGGGGGCGTCACGCCCCGGCCCGGATCACCGGGCCGGGGCGGCGCGTATCACTCGGCGCAGGCGGGAACGTCGCCGGTCACGCCCTGGCACAGGGTTTCCTGATCGATCCAGCCGGCATCGACCACCACGTCGAGGTTCTCGATGGTCACCGGAACCGGATCGAGGAACTTGGCCCAGAGCGTGGTGCCCGCGGGCGAGGTCCACTCCTCGGCACCCTCGATCGCGCTCATCTCGGCGCCACCGGCCAGCTCGATCGCGATCTCGCCGGCCTCGCGGCCCAGCTCGCGGCTGTCCTTCCAGACCGAGACGGTCTGCGTGCCCTGCGCGACGCGGTTGAGCGCGGCGTGGTCGGCGTCCTGACCCGAGACCGGGATGCCGTCCATGCCCTGCGCGGTGAGCGCGGCCACGGCGCCGCCAGCGGTGCCGTCATTCGATGCGACCACGGCGTCGACCTGGTTGTCCTGCGCGGTCAGGATCTGCTCCATGTTGCGCTGCGCATTGGCGGGCAGCCAGCCGTCGGTATAGGCCTCGCCGACGATGGTGATGGCGCCGCTGTCGATCGCCTCCTGCAGCACCTCCTGCTGGCCGCCGCGCAGGAAGTCGGCATTGGGATCGGTGGGCGAGCCCTTGATCATCACGTAGTTGCCCTCGGGCGCGGCCTCGAGCACGGCGCGGGCCTGCATCCGGCCCACCTCGACGTTGTCGAAGGTCAGGTAGAAGGCGCGATCGTCCTCGATCAGCCGGTCATAGGCGATGACCGGGATGCCTTCGTTGAAGGCGGCGTCCACGGCCGGGCCGATCGCCTGGGTGTCCTGCGCGAGGATGATCAGCGCGTCGACGCCCTGCGCGATCAGGCTCTCGACGTCGGAGAGCTGCTTCGAGGAGGAGGACTGCGCATCGGCCGAGACGTATTCGGCGCCTGCGGCTTCGAGCGCGGACTTGATCGCGGCCTCGTCGGTCTTCCAGCGCTCTTCCTGGAAGTTGGACCAGCTGACGCCCACGGTCATGCCGTGCTGCTCGGCGATCGCGGTCGTGCTGAAGCCGGCCGTCAGGGCGACGGCGGCCAGAATTGCGTTGCGCATGGGTATCCTCCCTAAAACATGTCTCCCGTCCCACCGGGAAGCCGATCCCCTCCCAGGGACCGGTTGACCGACACAGTCGCATATTTAGTTCGCTTGTCAAAATATATTTTGCCAAGAGCTGCCCCGAGACGGTAACAATCGATGGCAGGCGCGCCGCATTCCGAGCAAATCGGGAATATCGGCCGGAGGAGGCCTGCAGATAATTCGGGGATCGAACTATGATCGACGCACAACCGGCGGAGGCGGACGATACCGTGGCCGAACCGCAACAGGGCGTCGGACCGCTGCTGCCCGGCGCGCAGCGCGAGGCGCGACCGCTGCGGCAACAGATCCTCGAGCATGTCCGCGCCCATGGGCGCACCGCCCGCGCCGATATCAGCCGTGCCCTCGGCGTCAGCGCCGGGTCGGTCACCACCCTGACCTCGGAGTTGATCGGCCTCGGCCTGCTGCGCGAGGTCGAGAGCGCCGGCGCGGCCCCGACGACGCGGGGCCGACCCCCGGTGGCGCTCGAGCTGGTCTCGGAGGGTCGGCTCGTCATCGGCATCAAGATCTCCGACGAGCGCAACACCGCCGTGCTGGTCGATTTCTCCGGCGCCATCCTCGCCGATGCCGCGCGGCCGGTCCCGCCGAGCCGCCGCACGCTGGACCAGACCTGCCACGAAATCGATGCGCTGATCGAGGCGGTGCTGGCGCAGGCCGGGCGGCCGCGAGACGAGCTTCTCGCGGTGGGCGTCGGCCTCTCGGGCATGGTCGACCACGAAAGCGGCACCGTGCTCTGGTCGCCGCATCTGGGCCCGGACATGCCGCTCGGTTCCGAGGCCAGCCGCCGCTTCGGACTGCCGGTGCTGATCGACAACGACGCCAACATGCTCACCCTCGCCGAGCTGTGGTTCGGCGTCGGGCGGCAGCGCTCGGACTTCGCCGTGGTCACCATCGAGCACGGCGTCGGCATGGGGCTCGTGATCGACAACCGCCTCTATCGCGGCGAACGCGGCATGGGGCTCGAGATGGGCCACACCAAGGTGCAGCTCGACGGCGCGCTGTGCCGCTGCGGCAAACGTGGCTGCCTCGAGGCCTATATCGCCGATTACGCTTTGGCCCGCGAGGCGGCCACGGCGCTGGGCCGGTCGCCGCAGAGCCCGCAGGTGATGCTCGACGCGCTCTATGCCGAGGCCAAGAGCGGCAACCGGGCCGCCCGGTCGATCTTCAACCGCGCCGGACGCTACCTCGCCCTCGGCCTGTCCAACGTGATCCAGCTGTTCGACCCGGAGCTGGTGATCCTCTCGGGCGAACGGATGCGCTACGACTATCTCTACGCCGACGAGGTGCTGTCGGAGATGCGCGAGCTCACCCTCGTCGAGGGGCGCGTCCCGGCCCGGATCGAGATCCACGCTTGGGGCGATCTGGTCTGGGCCCGCGGCGCGAGCGCGCTGGCGCTGGCCGACGTCACCGGGACGGTGCTCGCCGAGGCGCGCTCGGCATGACGCGGTGGAACTGGCGGACCGGGATCGGGACCGGTCGCGCGGGGGTCGCGGCGCTCGGGCTGGCCGCCCTGCTCTCGGCAGGTCCTGCCACGGCTGGACCGCGCTTCGAGGACCGCTCGGCGGCGCTTCCCGAACATGTCTATGCGGGCGGTTGGGAGCATTTCGTGGGCGGCGGCGTCGCGGTGTTCGACTGCGACGGCGACGCGCGGCCCGACATCTTCGCCGCCGGGGGCGAGACCCCGGCACGGCTCATGCGCAACCGCGGCGATTTCGCCTTCGATCCCGTGCCCCTGCCCGATCTGCGCGGCACCACCGGGGCCTATCCGCTCGACGCCGACGCCGATGGCCGCCCCGATCTCTTCGTGATGCGCGCCGGTCCGAACCGGCTGCTGCGAGGACTGGGCGATTGCCGGTTCGAGGATGCGACCGAGGCCTTGGGGCTGCCCCCGGGCGACGGCTGGACCACCGCCTTCACCGCATGGTGGGAAGCGGATGAGCGCCCGGTGATGGCGATCGGCAACTACGTGGATCGCGACGATCCGGAAGGCCCCTTCGAGGCCTGCGACGAGAACGCGATCCTGCGGCCCGGGGCGGATGGCTGGCGCGCCGAGGAACTCGGCCCCGGCTTCTGCGCGCTGTCGATGCTCGCGGCGCGCGACGCGCGGGGGCGACGCGCGCTCAGGATCTCCAACGACCGGCACTACTACGTGCGCGGCGGCTTCGAGCAGATGTGGGACATCGAAGCGCGCCGGTTTCTGGACGAGGCAGATGGCTGGCCCACCGTTTCACTCTGGGGCATGGGCATCGCCTCGCGCGACCTGACGGGCGACGGGCGCGACGAGGTGATGCTCACCTCCATGGGCGACCAGCTTCTGCAGCTCGCGCAACAAGATGGCAGCTATGCCGCCGCGCCCTATTCGATCGGCTCCTACGCGCAGCGTCCGCATATCGGCGATGACGGCCGCCCCTCGACCGGCTGGCACGCCGAGTTCGGCGACATCGACAATGACGGGCGCGCCGACCTGTTCATCGCCAAGGGCAATGTCGACCAGATGCCCTCCAATGCCATGCGCGACCCCAACAACCTGCTGATGCAGCAGGCCGACGGAACCTTTACCGAGACCTCGGTCGAGGCCGGGATTGCCACCACCGAGCGGTCGCGTGGCGCCGCGCTCGCGGATTTCGACGGCGACGGGCGGCTCGACCTCGTGGTTCTCAACCGCCGCGCGCCGATGGAGCTTTGGCGCAATGTAAGCGAGGGCACCGGCCACTGGCTCGGCCTCGATCTGCGCCAACCCGGCGGCAACCGGTTCGCCATCGGCGCGGTGGTGACGGTCGAGACGGAAGCGGGCCGGCAGGCGCTGCAAAGGACCATCGGCGCCGGCCATGCGGGTGGACAGCTCGGGCCGCTCCATGTCGGGCTGGGTGCCGCCAAGCGCGCGCGGGTCACCGTCGAATGGCCCGACGGCGCGATCACGGGCCCGTACGAGCTGGAGGTGGACCGCGTCGTTACACTGGACCGCGCCGCCCTGCCCGGCTGAGCTTGCCACCGCCGCGCCCGACGCTAGGCTCGCGGCCATGAGCACACGCAGCTACGCCATCGGCGACATTCACGGCCACCCGGAGAAACTCCGCGCGGCGCATGACCTCATCGCGGCCGACCGGGACCGGACCGGCGACGGTGAAAGCCCGGTGATCCATCTGGGCGATCTCACCGATCGCGGCCCCGACAGCCGGGGCGTGATCGAGATGTTGATCGAGGGCATCGCAGCCGGCGCGCCGTGGATCGTCCTGTTGGGCAATCACGACCGGATGTTTCACCGCTTCCTCGACGATCCCGACTGGCACGATCCGGGGCTGCGCGAGGATCTCGGCTGGCTCGATCCGAGGCTGGGCGGCGACACCACGCTCGAAAGCTACGGCGTGGCACCGGTGGCGGGGCGCGATCTCTACGAGGTGCATCGCGAGGCCGTGGCGAAGGTGCCCCGCGCGCATCGCGACTTTGTCGCCGCGCTGCCGCTCACCCATTCACGTGGCGAGGTGCTTTTCGTTCATGCGGGCATCCGCCCCGGCGTCGCCCTCGCCGACCAGACCGAGGACGACCTCGTCTGGATCCGCAAGGGCTGGCTCGAGGATGGCCGCGATCACGGCCCGCTGGTGGTGCATGGCCACACCGCGCTCGAACGTCCCCGCCATTTCGGCAACCGGGTCGATCTCGACGGCGGCGCGGCCTATGGGCGGCCGCTGGCGGCGGCGGTAATCGAAGGACGCGAGGTGTCGCTGCTGACGCCCGATGGCCGGACACCGCTGCGCCCCGAACCCGAGGCCTAGCGCGGGATCGCCGCCGTCGCCTCGATCTCGACCAGCGCCTCGTCCTCGACGAGGCCCGCGACGATCACCATGGTCATCGCCGGGAAATGCCGCCCCAGCACCCGGCGATAGGCTTGCCCCACCTCCTTTTGCCGCGCGAGATATTCGCTCTTGTCGGTGACGAACCATGTCAGCCGGGTGATGTGCTCGGCCTTGCCGCCCGCCGCCTCGACCACCGCGAGGATGTTGCGCAGCGCCTGTTCCATCTGGCCGATGAAGTCATGCGTTTCGAACACCTGGTTTTCGGTCCAGCCGATCTGGCCGCCGACGAAGAGATGCCCCTCTGGCGTCATCACGCCGTTCGCATAGCCCTTGGCGGGCGCCCAGCCTTCGGGGTGGATGATCTCATGTCCCATGCGGGGCCTCTCCTTCGGTCTGTTCTGTCGCACCCGTCCGGGCGATGTCTTCCTCGATCGGTCCGCGCAGCGCGTCGGGCCAGCGCGCCGGCCGCCCCGTCGCCTGCGCGACATGGACCAGCGTGAAATCGGCGTGCAGCCGCGCCTCGCCATTGCTGGAGATGTCGATCTCCAGATCGAGGCTGGAACGCCCGACCCGCAGCGGCCTGAGCCGCAGCTCCAGCGGATCGCCGATCCGGCTCGGCGCGGTGAAGCGCACCTCGCAGCGCGCAGTCGGCACGGCAAAGCCGCCATCGACGTGGATCGCCCCGAAACTGCGGCCGAGACGCTCCTCGAACCAGTCCTCGATGCAGGCGTTCAGCATCTCGAAATAGCGCGGGTAGAAGACGATCCCCGCCGGGTCGCAATGCTCGAACCGCACCTTGCGCGTGGTGGTGAAGACCATCGCCTCACACTCCCAGATATTGCTGCGCGAGATCGCCCGAGAGCGCCGCCGGCGCGCCGTGCCAGACATCGCGGCCGCGCTCGAGCACCACGCAGTCATCGGCCACCGTCGCCAGCTCGCGCAGCGACTTGTCGACCACGAGGATCGACTGGCCCTGCGCCTTCAATTCGCGGATCGCGGCCCAGATCTCGGCCCGCACCACCGGGGCCAGCCCCTCGGTCGCCTCGTCGAGGATCAGGAGCTTCGGGTTGGTCATCAGCGCGCGGCCGATCACCAGCATCTGCTGCTCGCCCCCCGACAGCGTCTCGGCGCGCTGCCCAGCCCGCTCGGCAAGGCGCGGGAACAGCGCACAGACCCGCGCCATCGTCCATTCGCCGCGCCGCGCGGCGGCCATCAGGTTTTCCCGCACCGTGAGCCCGGCAAAGGCGCGGCGGCCTTCCGGCACGAGGCCCAGCCCGAGCCGCGCCGCGCGGTGCGAGGGTAGCCGCGACAGGTCCTGCCCGGCGAAGGCGATGCGCCCCGAATTGGCCGCCATCATCCGGGTGATGCAGGCGATGGTGGTGGTCTTGCCCATGCCGTTGCGGCCCATCAGCGCCAGCGCGCAGCCCTCCTTCAGCGTGAAGGAGACGCCGAACAGCGCCTGGCTCGCACCGTAGGAGGCGCAGAGATCCTCGACTTCCAGAAGCGCGCTCATGCCTCTTCCCCCAGATAGACCCGCTGTACTTCCGGGTCGGCCCGGATCTCGTCCGGCGTGCCGGTGGCGACGACGCGGCCATAGACCAGCACCGACACCCGGTCCGAAAGCCGGAACACCGCATCCATGTCATGCTCGACCAGTAGGATCGGCGCGCGGTGGCGCAACCCGTCGAGCAGGTCGCCCAAGACCCGCGCGCCCTCGGTGCCCATCCCGGCCATCGGCTCGTCGAGCAAAAACAGCCGCGGCCGGAGCGCCAGCGCCATCGCGATCTCGAGCTTGCGCCGCTCGCCATGCGCCAACGCCGCCGCGGGCACGTCCTCGCGCCCCGTGAGCCCGGCCTGCGCGATGCAGTCGCGCGCGGGATCGATGAGCGCGGCGTCGCGCATCACCGGGCGGAAGAAGCGGAACGTCGCCCCCGACGCACCCTGCACCGCCAGCACCACGTTCTGCAGCACCGTGAACTCGGACGCGACCGATGACACCTGGAAGCTGCGCGCCATGCCCAACCGCGCCCGCCCGGCCGCGTCGACGCCCGACAGGCTGCGCCCGTCGAGCCGGATCTCGCCCGCATCCTGTGCAATCTCGCCCGAGATCTGCTTGATCAGCGTCGACTTGCCCGCCCCGTTCGGCCCGATCAACGCATGGATCTCGCCCGGGCGCAGGTCGAGCGACACGTCGTCGGTGGCCTTCAGCGCGCCGAAGCTCTTCGACAGGCCGCGGATGTCGAGGATCGGATCAGCCATGTTTCCTGCCCCCCGCGAGAAAGCCGATGACGCCGCCGCGCGCGAACAGCACGACGCCCAAGAGCAGCAGCCCGAAGAAGAACTGCCAGTGATCGCTGACCCCGCCCAGCAGGTGTTCGAGCGCGATGTAGAGCCCGGCCCCGGCCAGCGGTGCGAAGAGTCGTCCCGTGCCACCGAGGATCAGGAACACCAGCAGCTCGCCCGACAGGTGCCATGACAGCATCGACGGGCTGACGAAGCGGTTGAGGTCGGCATAGAGCGCGCCGGCCAGCGCAGTGATCGCGCCCGAGATGACGAAGGCCACCAGCAGCACCCCGCCGGGACGGATGCCCACCGCCATCAGCCGCTGCCGGTTCTGCCGCGCCGCCTGAAGCGCGAGGCCGAAGCGCGAGCGCGCCAGCATGGCGATCAGGCCCAGCACCGCCAGCAGCAACGCGACGACGAGGACGAAGAACTGGATCGGATCGAGCGTGTTCAGCCCCGGAAAGCCGTTGCGCACGTAGATCGGAAGCCCGTCCTCGCCGCCATAGGCGGGCCATGAAATGGCGAAGTAGAAGATCATCTGTCCGAAGGCCAAGGTGATCATGATGAAGTAGACGCCGGTGGTCCGCAGGGACAGCGCGCCGATCACCGCCGCGGCCAGCGCGCCCACCGCCATGGCCACCAGCCAGATCACCGGCATCGAGGTGGTGCCCTCGAACAGCACCGGCCATTCGAACATCGGTGTGTAGTTCAGCGCGTGATGCGCGAGGATGCCGGCGGTGTAGCCACCCAGCCCGAAATAGGCGGCGTGGCCGAAGGAGACGAGCCCGCCGAAGCCCAGCACGAGGTTCAGCCCGGCGCCGGCGATGGCGAGGATCGCCACCTTGGTCGCCAGCGTCACGAGGAAGGTCTCGCCCGTCGCCCAGGCGCCGAGGCCGAAGCCGATCAGCCCGAGCGCCAGCGCGGCGTTGACGATCTGCGCGCGTGCCATGCGCCCTCCCCGCCCCGTGGGCGCCGCCGTGATCTCCGCCGCGCTCATGCCCGCGCTCCGAACAACCCGCCGGGCTTCACGATCAGCACCAGCGCCATGAGGATGTAGATCGCCATCGAGGCCAGCGCCGCGCCGACGCTCGTCGCCGCCGAGGTCTCCATGAAGAGATCGAAGATCGATGGCAGCAGCACCCGGCCCATCGTGTCGGTGAGCCCGACCAGCAGCGCGCCGACCAGCGCGCCCTTGATCGAGCCGATGCCGCCGATGACGATCACCACGAAGGCGAGGATCAGCACCGGCTCGCCCATGCCGACCTGCACCGACTGGATCGTGCCGACCAGCGCGCCCGCCATGCCCGCCAACGCCGCGCCGAGCGCGAAGACCAGCGTGTAGAGGCGGCCGATATCGACGCCCAGCGCCGCGATCATCTCGCGGTCGGCTTCGCCCGCGCGGACCTGCACGCCGATCCGGGTCTTGCCGATCAGCAGGAACAGCCCCACCGCCACGAGAAGCCCGGCGCCGATGATGGCGAGGCGAAACAGCGAATACTGGATGCCGCCCGGCAGGGTCACGCTGCCCGACAGGCTGGGCGGCACGTTGAGATAGAGCGGGAAGGAGCCGTAGAGCCAGCGCGTGCCTTCCGAGAAGATCAGGATCAGCGCGAATGTGGCGAGCACCTGGTCGAGATGGTCGCGGCGGTAGAGCCTGCGGATCACCGCCACCTCGACGATCGCACCCGCCGCCGCGGCCGCCGCGATCGAGGCGGCGAGGCCGAGCCAGAAGGAGCCGGTGGCGGCCGCCACGCCCGCGCAGGCGAAGGCGCCGATCATGTAGAGCGAGCCATGCGCGAGGTTGATCAGCCCCATCACGCCGAAAACCAGCGTGAGACCGGCGGCCATCAGGAACAGCATCAGCCCGGACTGAAGCCCGTTCAGCAGCTGCTCTATCAGCAATAACATCGACATCGGCTCGCTTTCGTCAGGGATGCGGCGGGCCGGGACGGCCCGCCGCGCGGGGTCTTACATGCTGCACTCTTCGGCGTAGGCGTCGCCGCGATCCTCCATCGCCGTGGCGACGATCTTGTTGGTCAGCGTACCGTCCTCTGAGATCACCTCGCGCACATAGATGTCCTGCACCGGGTGCTGGTTCGGCCCGAAGGCGAAATCACCGCGCACGCTGTCGAACTCGGCGGCGCGCAGCGCCTCGCGGAAGGCCTCCGCATCCGCGATATCGGCCTTTTCCATCGCCGAGAGCAGCAGCCGCGCCGTGTCGTAGCCCTGCGCCGCATAGAGCGACGGCAGACGGTCGTATTTCTCCTCGAAGCCCGCGACGAAGGCCTTGTTGGCCTCGTTGTCGAGATCGGGGGACCACTGCGCGGTGTTCTTCACGCCGACCGCCGCCTCGCCGATCGCGGGCAGGATGTCCTGGCTGAAGGAGAAGGCCGGGCCCACGACCGGCATGTCGATGCCCGCCTCGGCCCACTGCTTCATGAAGGAGATGCCCATGCCGCCCGGCAGGAAGAAGAACAGCGCGTCGGCGCCGCTGTCGCGGATCTGAGCGATCTCGGCGGCGTAGTCGGTCTGGCCGAGCTGGGTGTAGACCTCGCTCGCGACCTCGCCGTCGTAGAAGCGCTTGAAGCCCGAGAGGCTGTCCTGACCGGCGGGGTAGTTCGGCGCCATGATGAACATGCTGCCGAAGCCTTCGTCGGTGGCGTATTGCCCCGCCGCCTCGTGCAGGTTGTCGTTCTGGTAGCTGACGGAGAAGTAGTTCTCGTGGCAGCCCTTGCCCGCGAGCTGCGAGGGCGCGGCATTGGTCGAAAGGTAGAACTTGCCCTGCCGCGTCGCGCCCGGCACCACCGCCATGGCGAGGTTCGACCAGACGATGCCGGTCAGCACGTCGACATCCTCGGACTGGATCATCTCGTCCGAGAGTTGCACCGCCACTTCCGGTTTCCGCTGGTCGTCCTCGATGACGACCTCCAGCTCGGAATTGCCCGCCTCCTCGACCGCCAGCATGAAACCGTCGCGCGTGTCGATGCCGAGGCTGGCGCCCCCGCCCGAAAGCGTGGTGATCATGCCGACCTTGACCGGTTCGGCCATGGCCGTGCCGCCGATCATCGACAGCGCGAGGGCGGTCGTCGTCAGGTATCTGGTCATTCTCGTCTCCCTGTGAATGCCGGTCTTGGGGCCGGTCATAGATTGGTACGCAAGTGCCAAAGCTCTGGAAAGAGTTCGATTTCGAGCATCCGCTTGAGGTAGCTGACGCCCCCCGTGCCCCCCGTCCCGCGCTTGAAGCCGATGACCCGCTCCACCGTGGTGACGTGGTTGAAGCGCCAGCGACGGAAGTAGTCCTCGAAATCGACGAGCTTCTCGGCCAGCTCGTAGAGCGGCCAATGCGTCTCGGGATCGCGGTAGACCTCGGTCCATGCGGCCATGACGCGGTCATCGGGATGCGCGGCCTGTTCCGGCACGTCGAAGCCGGCGCGGGCGAGACAGCCGATGGCGGTGTCGTAGAGACTCGGACGGGCCAGTTCGGCGCGCAGCCGCTCCACGATGTCGGGACGGTGCTCATGCGGGCCGATCATCTTCTCGTTGCGGTTGCCCACGGTGAACTCGATCAGCCGGTACTGCCAGGACTGGAAGCCCGAGGACTGCCCCAGCGCGTCGCGGTAGCGGGTGTATTCGCGGGGCGTCATGGTCCTGAGCACGTCCCACGCCGCGTTCATCTGCTCGAATATCCGCGCCACGCGGGTCAGCATCTTGAAGGCCGGGCGCAGCCGGTCCTCGGCGATGGCGCGGCGTGCCGCGTCCAGCTCGTGCAACGCCAGCCGCATCCACAGCTCGGTCACCTGATGCTGCACGATGAACAGCATCTCGTCATGCTCTTCGGTGCGCGGGTGCTGCGCGGTCAGCACCGCGTCGAGACCGAGATAGTCCGTGTAGGACATCTTGCCCTCGAACCGCATGACGGGATCGTCGGTCACTTCGATCCCTCGCGCAGCCGGAACCTCTGGATCTTGCCGCTCTCGGTCTTGGGCAGCGCGTCGCAGAACACGACGGAGCGGGGATACTTGTAGGGCGCGATCTGCGCCTTCACGTGGTCCTGCAAGAGCTTCGTCATCGCCTCGCAGGCCTCGTGGCCCTCGGCCAGCACCACATGCGCCTGCACCACCTGCCCGCGATCGGGATCGGGCGCGCCCACCACCGCGCATTCGGCGACCGCCTCGTGCGACAGCAGCGCCGCCTCGACCTCTGGCGCCGCGATGTTGTAGCCCGCGGACAGGATGATGTCGTCGGAGCGGGCGGCGAAGTGGAAGCGCCCCTCCTCGTCCTGCACGAAGGCATCGCCGGTGAGGTTCCAGCCGTCGCGGACATAGTCGCGCTGCCGCTCGTCGGCGAGATAGCGGCAGCCCGTAGGCCCCTTGACCGCCAGTTGCCCAACCGTGCCGCGCGGCACCTCGTTCATCTCGTCATCGACCACGCGGGCGACATAGCCTGTGACGGGCCGCCCGGTGCAGCCGGGATGGCTGTCGTCGAGCCGGTTGGTGATGAAGATGTGCAGAAGCTCGGTCGCGCCGATGCCGTCGAGCATCGGCTTGCCGGTCTTCTCCATCCACTCGTGATAGACCGGCGCGGGCAGCGTCTCGCCCGCCGAAACGGCGCAGCGCAGCGACGACAGGTCCGCGCCCTCGTCCATCGCGCGCAGCATGGCGCGGTAGGCGGTCGGCGCGGTGAAGCAGACGGTCGCCTTATACTTCTCGATGATCTCGATCATGTTGGGCGGCGAGGCCGTTTCCAAGAGCGTCGCCGCCGCCCCGAAGCGCAACGGAAACACCGCGAGCCCGCCCAGCCCGAAGGTGAAGGCCAAGGGCGGCGATCCGACGAAGACGTCGTCGGGCGTGACGCCGAGCACTTCCTTGGCGTAGCCATCGGCGATGATCAGAAGGTCGCGGTGGAAATGCATCGTGGCCTTCGGCACGCCGGTCGAGCCCGAAGTGAATCCCAGAAGCGCCACGTCGTCGCGCCCCGTCTGCACCGGCTCGAAGGTCACCGGCTTGTCGAGCGCGGCGCGGTCGAGCTCGGCATCGTGGTTGGCGGTGCCGTCGAAGCCCACCACCTTTTCCAGATGCGGGCTTTGCTTGGCGCAGGCCACCATCTCGTCCATCAGCCGCGTGTCGCAGAGAGCGAGGCTCACCTCGGCCTTGTCGACGATCTTGCACAGCTCGCCCGCGCGCAGCATCGGCATGGTGTTGACCACCACCGCCCCGGCCTTGGTCGCGGCAAGCCAGCAGGCGACCATCGCCGGGTTGTTGGCCGAGCGGATCAGCACCCGGTTGCCGGGCTTCACGTGGTAATCCTCGACCAGCACCCGCGCGATGCGGTTGGTCCAGTCCATCAGCTCCTTGTAGCTGCGGCGGCGGCCATTGCCGATCAGCGCGGTGTGGTCGCCAAAGCCCTTTTCGACCAGCCGGTCGCACAGCTCGACCCCGGCATTGAGCCGCTCGGGGTAGTCGAAAGTGTCGAGCAGCAGCTCGGGCCACTGGTCGAATGGCGGCAGGTTGTCGCGCGAGAAGCTGTCTTCGTGCGCCGTCGGTCCCAGCATCTGTCTTTCCTCCCCTGATCCGCACCGCCGGGGCTCTCCCCTTCCCCGGCGGCGCGGTCCCTGCCCTAGCCTGCGTGCGCGGCCATCGCGGCGCGGGCGATGATGATCTTCTGCACGTCGCTCGCGCCCTCGTAGATCCTGAGCGCGCGGATTTCGCGGTAGAGCGTCTCAGGCACCGAGCCCGACCGCACCCCGTCGCCGCCATGGATCTGCACCGCCGCGTCGATAATCTTCTGCGCCTGATCGGTCGAGAACAGCTTGGCCATCGCCGCCTCGCGGCTGACGCGCGGCGCGCCGCTATCCTTGGTCCAGGCGGCGCGGTAGGTCAGCAGCGCCGCCGCGTCGATGTCGAGCGCCATCTCGGCGATGTGGCCCTGCACCATCTGCATCTCGAACAGCGGCGCGCCGAACAGCTCGCGCGATGCCGCACGGTCGAGACTGGCATCCAGCGCGCGGCGCGCGAAGCCCAGCGCCGCCGCAGCCACGGTGGAGCGGAACACGTCGAGCACCGACATCGCGATGCGGAAGCCCTGTCCCGGCTCGCCGATCATCGCGCTTTCGGGCAACCTCACGCCTTCGAAGGCCAGCCGGGCCAGCGGGTGCGGCGCGATGGTCTCCAGACGCTCGGCCACGCGCAGTCCCGGCGTGTCGGCCGGCACGATGAAGGCCGAAAGCCCCTTGGCGCCCGGCCCCTCCCCGGTGCGGGCGAAAACCACGTAGAGATCGGCGATGCCGCCATTCGAGATCCAGGTCTTCTCACCGTCGAGTACCCAGCCGTCGCCGTCGCGCCGCGCCGTCATCGCGAGGTTGGCCACGTCCGAGCCGGATTGCGGCTCGGTCAGCGCGAAGGCCGAGATCGCCGCGCCGCGCCGTACCTTGGGCAGCCATTCCGCCTTTTGCTCGGACGAGCCGAAGAGCGAGATCGCGCCCGAGCCCAGCCCCTGCATGGCAAAGGCGAAATCTGCGAGGCCGTCATGGCGCGCCAGCGTCTCGCGGATCAGGCACAGGCTGCGCACGTCGAGCTTGCCGTCCTCGGAGGCCGCGTGCTCCAGCCAGCCGCCCTGCCCGAGCCGCGCCACCAGATCGCGGCAGGTCGCGTCGGTGTCGGCGTGATCGATGCCCGAGAGCCGCCGCCCGGCCCAATGCTCCAGCGCCTCGGACAGCTCCCGATGTTTCTCTTCGAAGAGGGGCCAGTCGAGATAGCTCTTGTCGGCCATGTCAGTCCCCCTCGAAGACGGGTTTTTCGCGCGCCATGAAGGCGCGGTAGGCGCGGCGGAAATCCTCGGTCTGCATGCAGATCGCCTGCGCCTGCGCCTCGGCCTCGATCGCGCGCTCCAGTCCCATGTCCCATTCCTGCAGCAGCATGGTCTTGGTCATCATGTTGGCGAAGCGCGGTCCCGCCGCGATGCGGCTCGCCAGCTTCAGCGCCTCGGCCTCCAACTCGTGCCCCCCGACGAGGCGGTTGTAGAAGCCCCAGCGTTCGCCCTCATCGGCGCTCATCACCCGCCCCGTATAGAGCAGCTCCGCCGCGCGCCCCTGCCCGATGATCCGTGGCAGCATCGCGCAGGCCCCCATGTCGCAGCCCGCGAGGCCGACACGGTTGAACAGGAAGGCGGTCTTCGCCTCCGGCGTGGCGATCCGCAGATCCGAGGCCATGGCGAGGATCGCCCCCGCACCGACCGCGACACCATCCACCGCGGCAATGACCGGCTTGCCGCAGGTGAGCATCGCCTTGACCAGATCGCCGGTCATCCGGGTGAAGCCCAGAAGCCCCTTCATGTCGAGCTCGGTGAGTGGCCCAATGATGTCCTCGACATCGCCGCCGGAGCTGAAATTGCCGCCGTTGGGGGCGATGACGACGGCGTGGATCTCCTCATCCTCGACCAGATCCCTGAACCAGTCGCGCAGCGCGGCGTAGCTCTGGAAGGTGAAGGGGTTCTTGCGTTCGGGCCGGTCGAGCCGGACCACGGCGACCGCGCCCTCGCGCTCCAGCTTGAAATGCGCGCTCATCGCTTCTCCTCCAGATCGCGGGCAACGCTGTCGAGATCCTCCATGATCCGCGCCGCCTCGGCTTCGGTGATCGCGCCCATCAATTCGTTGACCCAAGCCTCGTGCGCGGTCGCAAGCGTGTCGAAATGCGCGCGACCCTTGCCGGTCAGCCGCACCTCCATGGCGCGCCGGTCGCCCGCCACCGCATGGCGCTCGGCATGGCCCTCGACCTCGAGCCGGTCGACGATGCCGGTGACGTTGCCGTTCGACACGCGCAGCCGCCGCGACAGCTCGGACATCTTCAGCCCCTCGGGGCTGCGCGCCAGGGCCGCCATCACGTCGAAGCGCGGCAGCGTCGTGCCGAACTCGGTGCGCAGCCGGTCGCGCAGCGCCGTCTCCACGGCGTTCGAGGTCTTCAGGAGCTTCAGCCATAGCCTGAGCCGCGTCTTGCCCGCCTTGGCCTGCACGTCCACGCTCATGTCTCGCCCCCCGACACCGAAATCGCCTGGCCGGTCACCGCGCTCGCGCCGTCGCCTGCGAGCCACAGCACCGCGTCGGCCACCTCCTCGGGCTTCACGAAGCGGCCCTGCGGGTTGCCCGAGGCGAGCGCCTTGGCGGCCTCCTCGCGGCTCCGCCCGGTCTTGGCAACGATGTTGTCGATGCTCTCCTCCAGCATCGGCGTCTCGGCGAAGCCGGGGCAGATGGCGTTGACGGTGATCGGCGTGCGCGCCAGCTCCAGAGCGACCGAGCGGGTGAGCCCCACCACCGCGTGTTTGGCCGCGACATAGCCCGAGACGTAGCCATAGCCCTTGAGCCCGGCGGTCGAGGCGATGGCGATCAGCCGCCCCCGGCCCGCCTCGCGCATGCCCGGCAGCACCGCCTGCCACAGGTTGAACACGCCGTGCAGGTTGACGGCGAGCATCGCGTCGAGGTCCTGCGCCGTGGTCTTGGCGAAGGGCTTGCTCTCGGCGGCGCCGGCATTGGCGATGGCGATGGTCACGGGGCCGCGCTCTCGCGTCGCCTGTTCCACGACGCGCGCCATGTCGCCGGCGCGCGTCACGTCCCCCGTGATCCATCCCATCTCCGCCTGCCCCCCGGCGGTCTCGACGAGCGGCGCCTCGCGCCGCCCGGTGATCGTGACGCGCGCCCCCTCGGCGGCCAGCGCGAGCGCGATGGCGCGCCCCACCCCGGTGCCGCCGCCGGTGACCAGCGCGTGGTGTCCCGCAAGCCGCATCAGACCGCTCCCACCATCTGCTCGGCCCTGTCGGCCAGCCGCCATGCCTGATCACGGCCCGGCAGATAGGGGTCGGGCCACGCCGCGTGCCGATCGCCGATCGCGGTCGCGGCGTGCAGCGTCCAGTAGGGATCGGCGAGATGCGGACGGGCGATCGCCACCAGATCGGCGCGCCCCGCCATCAGGATCGAATTGACGTGATCGGCCTCGTAGATGTTGCCCACCGCCATCGTCGCGATGCCCGCCTCGTTGCGGATGCGGTCCGAGAACGGCGTCTGGAACATCCGGCCATAGACCGGCCGTGCCTCGATGCTGGTCTGCCCGGCAGAGACGTCGATCAGGTCGGCGCCGGCCCCGTGGAAGGCGCGGGCGATCTCGACCGCCTCGTCGGGCGTCACGCCGTGGTCGCCGACCCAGTCATTGGCCGAGATGCGCACCGACATCGGCTTGTCGTCGGGCCATGCCGCGCGCATGGCGCGGAACACTTCCAAGGGCCAACGCAGCCGGTTCTCCAGCGATCCGCCATATTCGTCGCTCCGCCGGTTCGACATCGGCGAGATGAAGGAGGAGACGAGGTAGCCATGCGCGGCGTGCAGTTCGATCATGTCGAAGCCCGCCCGCGCGGCCATCTCGGTCGAGGCCACGAATTGCGCCGTCACCTCGTCCATGTCCTCGCGTGTCATTTCGCGCGGCGTCGGGTTGTTGTCCGACCACGGGATCGGGCTGGCCGAGATGGTCTCCCAGTTTCCCGCCTTCAGCGGCGCATCCATCTCCTCCCAGCCAAGCTGGGTCGAGCCCTTGCGCCCCGAATGGCCGATCTGGCAGCAGAACTTCGCATCCGTCTCGGCATGGACGAAGTCGGTGATCCGCGACCACGCCGCCTCGTGCTCGGGGGCGTAGAGACCGGGACAGCCGGGCGTGATCCGGCCTTGCGCGCTCACGCAGGTCATCTCGGTATAGACCAGCCCCGCCCCGCCCTTGGCACGCTCGCCCAGATGCACCAGATGCCAGTCGGTCGGGCAGCCATCCTTGGCCTTGTACTGTGCCATGGGCGAGACGACGACGCGGTTCTTCAGCTCCATGCCACGCAGCCTGTAGGGCGCGAACATCGGCGCGCGCACGGGCGCGTCCTCGGGCAACCCGGCGCGGCTCTGGAACCAGCGCTCGGCGCCCTTCAGCCATTCGGGGTCGCGCAGGCGTAGGTTCTCGTGGCTGATCCGCTGGCTGCGGGTCAGCAGCGAGTAGTTGAACTGCACCGGGTCGAGATCGAGATAACGGCCGACCTCCTCGAACCACTCCATCGAGTTGCGCGCCGCCGACTGCAGTCGCAGCACCTCGATGCGGCGGGTTTCCTCGTAGCTTTCGAAGGCGGTGGCGAGGTCGGGCACGGCGGCGATCTCGTCCGCCAGCGCGATTGCGGATTCGAGCGCCAGCTTGGTCCCGGAGCCGATCGAGAAATGCGCGGTGGCGGCGGCATCGCCCAGAAGCACGATATTGTCGGTGTACCATCGCTCGCACAGCACCCGGGGGAAGTTGATCCAGGCCGAGCCACGGATATGGCGCGCGTTCGACATCAGGGGGTGACCGCCCAGATGATCGCGGAAGATCTTCTCGCAGACGGCGATCGACTCGTCCTGGCTCATCTTGTCGAAGCCCCAGGCCCGGAAGGTTTCAGGCGCGCATTCGACGATGAACGTCGCGGTGCCCGGCTCGAACTGGTAGGCATGCGCCCAGACCCAGCCATGCTCGGTCTTCTCGAAGATGAAGGTGAAGGCGTCGGCGAAGGTCTGGGTCGTGCCGAGCCATGTGAAATGGCAGCGGCGGCGGTCGATCTCGGGACGAAAGACCTCTTCGAATTCGTTGCGGGTCTTGGAGTTGAGCCCGTCGGCCGCGACCACGAGATCGTAATCGGCGGCGTAGTCGGAGGCGGACCCCACCTCGGTCTCGAAGCGCAGCTCGACACCCAGCTCGCGCGCCCGGTCTTGCAACAGCAGCAACAGCCGCTTGCGGCCGATGCCGCAAAAGCCGTGCCCTGTGGAGACGATGCGCTCGCCGCCCTTCACCACCGCCACATCGTCCCAATAGGCGAAATGCGCGCGGATTGCCTCGGCCGAGGCCGCATCATTGGCGGCAAGGTTGTCGAGCGTCTCGTCCGACAGCACCACGCCCCAGCCAAAGGTGTCGTCGGGGCGGTTGCGCTCGATCACCACCACCTCGTGCGACGCGTCGCGCAGCTTGGCCGATATGGCAAAGTAGAGCCCCGCCGGTCCTCCCCCGATGCACGCGATCCTCATGGCCCCTCCCCGAGCTGTTGCGAGGAGGCTAAGATGCGCCCCGATTCATTTCAAGCTTAAAATATCTTTGCTTGAAGCATGCGTTCGGGTGGCTCAGCCCGTCATCTCGTCGATCTCCACCTCGTAGCCCCAGAGCTCGCGCAGGCAGGCGAGCGTCGCCTCGCGCTCGCGCGGATCGAGCGGCACCTCGTTGCGCAGCACGTGGCGCAGCCGCAGCACCCGGTCGCCGGCGAGGTCGGCGTCGATCACCTCGATATCGGGCGAGCGGTTCGACAGGTCGTAGCCGCGTGCCAGCGTGTCGCGCAGCGCTCGGTAGCCCGCCTCGTCATGGATCGCCGTGACCTTCAGCGTGTCCTCGGCCTCGGCGTCGCGCAGCGCGAAGAGCCGCAGGTCGCGCATCACCTTCGGGCTCAGAAACTGCTGGATGAAACTCTCGTCCCGGAAATTGGCCCAGGCGTCCTTGAGCACGCCGCGCCAGTCGCCGCAGCCGGCGATCGAGGGAAACCATTCGCGGTCCTCGGGCTCGGGGGCCTCGCAGATTCTCTGGACGTCGCGCATCATGGCGAAGCCCAGCGCGTAGGGATTGATGCCGCCATAGCCCGGGTGGTCGTAACCGGGCTGGAACAGCACGCTGGAATGGCTGTGCAGGATCTCGAGCATCGCGCCGTCGCCGATCCGGCCCTGCTCGTGCAGCTTGTTGAGGATGTGGAAATGCACGAAGCAGGCGCAGCCCTCGTTCATCACCTGGGTCTGACGCTGCGGGTAGAAATACTGCGCGAGGTTGCGCACGATCCGCAGCACCTGCCGCTGCCAAGGTTCGAGCACCGGGCTGTGGCGTTCGAGAAAGTAGATCAGGTTCTCTTCCGGCAGGCCCAGCATGCGGCGCCGTTCGGCCGCGGCGTTCTCGTGATCATGCGGCCGCCGCTCCCGTTCGAGCCGGCTCCACAGGTAATGCGCGGCGCGTTCGTCCTCCTCGATGCGCCGCTCGGCACGCTCGGCCTCGGCCCTGAGCGAGGGCTGCGCCGGGCGACGATGGCGGAACACCGAAGCGCTCATCAGCGCATGCGCGGCGTCGAGCGTCCGCTCCACCCGACCCGGCCCGTGCCGCTCCTCGCACCGGCCGAGGAAATTGCGGGCGTAATCGAGATAGTCGAGGATGCCGCGCGGGTCGGTCCATTGCCGGAACAGGTGGTTCGACTTGAAGAAGTGGTTGTGACCGAAGGCGGCGTGGGCGATCACCAGGGCCTGCATCGGCATGGTGTTCTCTTCGAGGCAGTAGCAGATGCAGGGATCCGAGTTGATGACGATCTCGTATGCCAGCCCCTGCACGCCCTTGGAGTAGAGCCTTTCGTGGTGGATGAACTGCTTGCCGAAGGACCAGTGGCGATACATCAGCGGCATGCCGGTGGCGGAATAGGCGTCGAGCATCTGCTCGGTCGAGATGATCTCGATCTGGTTGGGATAGACGTCGAGCCCGAGATCCTCGCGCGCGATCTGCTCGATCGCCTCGGTGGTGCGCCTGAGCGTGTCGAAGTTCCAGTCCGGACCGTCGAACAGGAGATCAGCCATGGGCGGCCTCCGTGCGGCGGGCGAAGAGATCGCGGAACACGGGATAGATGTCGGCCGGACCGGCGACCCGGCGCATCGCGAAGTTGGGCCAGCGCTCGGCCACCTCACGATAGGCCATCCACAGCTCGGTGCCGCGCGCGGCGTCGCGCAGGATCCGCGCCTCGGCCTCGCCGATGATCTCGACATAGGCGAAGTGCTGGCAGATCTTCAAAAGCTCGCTTTCGAGCCAGATCTGGCAGTCGCGGCTGTCGCCCTGGTAATTGTCGCCATCCGAGGCCTGCGCCGCGTAGATGTTCCATTCCGAGGCCGGGTAGCGCTCGGACTGCACCCGGTTCATCTCGGCCAGCGCGGTCGAGACCATGGTGCCGCCGCTCTCGCGCGAATAGAAGAAGGTCTGCTCGTCGACCTCCGAAGCGAGATGGGTGTGCCGGATGAAGACCAGATCCACCGTCTCGTAGCGCCGCGTGAGAAACAGGTGCAGCAGCACGAAGAACCGCTTGGCGAGATCCTTTTCGCGTGCGCCCATCGAGGCCGAGACGTCCATCAGGCAGAACATCACCGCCTGCGCGCGCGGCTCTGGCTGCGGCTCGAAATGGCTGTAGCGCAGGTCGAGCGGATCGAGATAGGGCACCCGCTTGCGATGCGCGGTCAGGGCCTCGATCTCGGCCTGAAGGCGCATGATCTCGGCGCGCTGCGCCGCGTCGGGCTCGAACACCGCCTCGAGCGCGAAGAGCCGCTCTCGCAACTCCTCGAGCTTCGCGTCGGAGGGGCGGCGCAGGGCGATGCGGCGACCCATGGCGCGGCGCATGGTGCGCCCGACATTGAGATTGGCGGGCGCGCCGGTGACCGAGAGCCCGGCCCGGCGCGGCCGCGCCACCGAACTGCCGGCGAGGCTGCGCTTGATCATGTCGGGCAGTTCGAGGTCCTCGAAGAAGATGTCGAGAAACTCGTCGCGCGACAGGGCGAAGACGAAATCATCCTCGCCCTCGCCATCCGGCGCCCCCTTGCGCCCCGCCCCGCCGCCGCCCTGCTGCGGGCGCGGGATCTCGTCGCCGGCCTGGAACTCCCGGTTGCCCGGTAGCACGCCCTCGCGCGTGCCGCCCTTGGAGGCATGGCGAAAGCTCGGCTCGCTCAAGCTGTCGCGCGGCACCGCGACATCGGTGCCGGCTTCCATGTCGGTGATACCGCGCTTGCGCACGCTGGCATCGACCGCCTCGCGCACATGCGCCTTGATGCGGCCGATGAAGCGACGGCGGTTGGGAGTGCTGCGGCCCTTGGGGTTGAGACGGCGGTCGATGAAATGCGTCATGCCCGCCCCTTTCTCATCCGGCCTTGTTCACCCGCATGTACCATTCGACGAGCCTCCTGACCTGGCGCGGCGTGTAGCCCCGCTCGCCCATCCGCTCCACGAACTCGGCATGCTTCGCATCCGTGTCCTTGTCGCGCTTGGCGCCGAAGCTGACCACCGGCAGCAGGTCCTCGACCCTCGAGAACATCCGCTTTTCGATCACCCGGCGCAGCTTCTCGTAGCCGCGCCAATCGGGGTTGCGGCCCTCGTTCTCGGCCCGGGCGCGCAGCACGAACTTGACCACCTCGTTGCGGAAATCCTTGGGGTTGGACACGCCCGCGGGCTTTTCGATCTTGGCCAGTTCGGCCTCGAGCACGTCGCGGTCGAACATCTGCCCGGTGTCGGGATCCTTGTAGTCCTGATCCTCGATCCAGGCATCCGCATAGGCGATGTAACGGTCGAACAGGTTCTGGCCGTAATCGGAATAGCTCTCGAGATAGGCCTTCTGGATCTCCTCGCCGATGAACTCCGCATAGCGCGGTGCCAGCTCGGATTTCAGGAAGTCGAGATAGCGCGCCTCGGTCTCCTCCGAGAACTGCTCGCGCCGCACCGCCTGTTCGAGCACGTACATCAGGTGCACCGGGTCGGCGCCGACCTCGTCCACGTCATGGTTGATGGTCTCGGCCAGCACCTTGAAGGCGAAGCGGGTCGAAACGCCGGTCATGCCCTCGTCGGCCCCCGCCGCGTCGCGGTATTCCTGAAGACTCCGCGCCTTGGGATCGGTGTGCTTGAGCGTCTCGCCGTCATAGGTCCGCAGCTTGGAATAGATCGTCGAGTTCTCGTGCTCCTGCAGGCGCGTGAGCACCGAGAACCGCGCCAGGATCGGCAGCGTTTCGGGGGCGCAGGGCGCCTCGGCGAGCGAGCTTTCGCGCAGAAGCTTCTCGTAGATCCGCGCCTCTTCGGTGGCGCGCAGGCAATAGGGGATCTTCACCACCGAGATCCGGTCGAGGAAGGCCTCGTTGTTGCGGTTGTTCTTGAACTGGCGCCACTCGGCCTCGTTCGAGTGGGCGATGATCAGGCCCTGATAAGGCATGGCGCCGATGTTCTCGGTGCCGGTATAGCTGCCCTCCTGAGTCGCGGTGAGCAGCGGGTGCAGCACCTTGATCGGCGCCTTGAACATCTCGACGAATTCGAGAAGACCCTGCGTGGTGCGGTTCAGGCCACCCGAATAGCTGTAGGCGTCGGGGTCGTCCTGACCCATGTGTTCGAGCTTGCGAATGTCGAGCTTGCCGACCAGCGCCGAGACGTCCTGGTTGTTCTCGTCACCCGGCTCGGTCTTGGTGACGCCGATCTGCCGAAGCCGCGAGGGCTGCATCCGCACCACCGAAAAGCGCGAGATGTCGCCGCCGAACTCCTCGAGCCGCTTCACCGCCCAAGGGCTGATCAGCCCGGTCAGGAGCCTGCGCGGAATGTCGTACTTGTCCTCCAGAAGATCGCCGAAACGCTCGCGGTCGAACAGGCCCAGCGGGCTTTCGAAGACCGGGCTGATCTGGTCGCCGGCCTTGAGAACGTAGATCGGCTCCTTTTCCATCAACGCCTTGAGGATCTCGGCGATGGTGGACTTGCCGCCGCCCACCGGGCCGAGCAGGTACAGGATCTGCTTGCGCTCCTCGAGGCCCTGGCTGGCATGGCGGAAGAAACCGACGATCCGTTCGACCACCTCCTCGTTGCCATAGAGGCTTTCGAAGGCGCGGTAGATCTTGACGGTACGGTTGAGGAAGATCCGTCCGAGCCGCTGGTCGTGGCTCGTATCCACGAGTTCGGGCTCGCCTATGGCGCGCATCATCCGCTCCGCAGCGGTGGCACGCACCGATGGATCCTCCCGGCATCGCAGGAGGTATTCCTGCAGTGTCAGCTCCTCGGTTCGGGAGTTCGCATAGCTTTCGGCGTAGCGGGTAAATACATCCATCGGCCCATTCTCTCGTCCGTTGGCGCGTCTTGGTCGCGCGGTCCCGTCCCCCACAGGCGAATCTTTTTCTTTCATCATATTATGTGGTGACGACGATCTGGCAAATCACGGAGATTTACGGTGCGTCACGCATCATGTTTCAGGGAGTTGTGCGTGAATGGCACACAACCCGCCTCCGATGCCCGGTTCCGGGCGTTCCGTGTTCGGTCACGCGACTGGCGGGTGAGTCCCCCGCACGCTTTGGCTGAATACCGTCCCCACGGGGCAGGATCTTCGGCGAAGCCTTCGTGACATGGCTGAAGCCGCTGCAAAGAGAGCACACTTCCCCGTCCGGGTAGCTCCGTGCCGAAGGTGTCGCGTCGCGAATTCAGCGCCCGATCCGCAAGGCTGTCGCACTGGCGAGCGCTGTCAGGTTCTTCGGACGCGCGGCACGCGATGGCGCATGCGGCGCGACAGGCTTTAGTGCGAAACCGGACTAGAAAAATCCGCGTGATCGGCACCCGAAAGGCCGATCCGAGCAGGCCTAATCGCCGCCCGCCCCACCGCGCCCATAATCGAACCGGTCGTAATCCATCGCGTATCGTGTCTCGATCCGCGCCCGGTCTCCCGCCTGCAGCGGCACCTCCAGCCCGCCCGTCGCCTTCTCCCGCGGCAGATCGTGCGGCGCGGCCAGTCCGGTCACCTCCGAGAGTCGCGCGAAGACCGGCTCCATCCCATCCTCGAAGCGAAAGATCTCGAGCCCGGGCAGATCGGTGAATTCGACCTGCGAGCGAAGGTGATTGCTCAGGTGATAGGGGTTCTGCTCGGCCGCCCGCAGGTTCTGACGCAGCCAGCGCGAAAAGTCTCGACCCCGCGTTTCGGGCGAGACCTCGGCAACGGCCAGGCGGCGCAGCCCGCCCCATCGGCGCAGCTTTCGCCCGCCGGACTTGCGCCAGACATACTCGCTGATCATCCGCGCCTCCGGATGGCGGGTGATCGCGAAGGCATAGTCGAACCACCCCGATCCGGGAAACAGCGCGCCCAGCAGTTCGGCGTGGAAATGCTGCGGCGGGCATGGAAGGGCGGTGCGCGTCGGAATCCGGAACGCCTCGGCGCCGGCCTCCCCGAGCCAGCGCGAGACCGAGGAACCGCCGGTTTTCGGAATATGCACGAACAGGATGCGAAGTCCCCTGACCTGAAAGATCGGCACGCGTCGCTCCCTTGGATGGCCTCACCGCTACTGGGCCGCGCGAGCAGGTGAGGTCAAGCATCGAGAGGCCATTCACGGCCGCGGGACGCACGCCGGTCACGGGATCGATCCACCCCGAAATCGGTGCCGCGCGCCTCACTTCGAAAACAGCACCGGGCGCTTGGCGCGCTGCATCAGGTCGCGCGTCACCGTGCCCAGCACGAAATCATAGGCCTTGGAATGCCCGAAGGCGCCCGTGGCGATGAAGCTCGCACCGGTCTCGAAGGCCTCGCGCTCGATCACCTCGGCGATGCGGCTCTCGCCCGGCGACCTGTGGGTGACGGTCGCCTTCATGCCGTGACGGCTGAACATCGCCGCCATCTCGTTGGCGGGATAGTCCTGTTCGCCGGGGTCCGGCGCCTTCTCGACGCTGAGCAGCGTCACCTCGGCACCCTCATCGAGCAGCAGGCGCGCGTCATGCGCGGCCCGCGTCGCCTCGCGCGTGGCGCTCCAGCCGATCACGGCCGAGGCTCCGAGCGCGCCGGGCTGGTAGCCCGGCGGGATCATCAGCACCGGGCGCCCCGCATGACGGATCAACTCCTCCTGCGGACGGCCCGCCGCATCCTTCTCGGGCCGCATGACGAGGACCAGGTCGGCGGCGCGGGCGCTTTCGCACAGGCGTTCGCCGATCGTGGCGAGGCGCGCCTCGAGACAGCGCCATTCGGGCGTCACGCCTTCGGCCTCCGCCGCCGCCTTGAAGGCGGTTTCGATCTCGAGGGCCGTGTCGCGCTGCCCGGCGCGGATCTGGGTCAGGATCTCGCCGGTGACATACATCGAGACCGAGGCATGGACGACGGGATCAGGCAGCACATGAAGCCCGAGCAGATGCGCGCCATGCTGCCGCGCGAGCGCGGCGCCGGTCCGGGCCAGGGTCGGAGCGCTCGCGCCATCCGCAAAGCACAGGGCGATGGTACGGCAGGTCATGGATCGTCTCCTTTCGAGGATCAGATGAATCAGGGGGTCAGTCGGGGATCGAGGGCGGCACGGCGAGGATGTCGCAGGGCGGGTCCGCCATGAGGCCGCGCGCCACGCTGCCCAGCAGCGCCTCGGACAGCCGCGAGCGGGTATGCGTCCCGAGCACCAGCAGATCGGTCGGCGCGGAACCGATCTCGTCGCGGATCGCCGAAACCGTCTCGCCCTCGATCAGTTCGCGGTCGGAGGGGCCGACGATATCCTCGATGCCACCGAGAAAGGTCTCCATGGCGGTTTCGGCCCGGGCCCGCGCGCGCAGCCGTTCACCCGACATCACGGAGCCACGCGCCGTGCCGCGCAGCACCCCGCCGAACGGCACGGTATAGCAATGCAGCAGGCGGATGCGTGCCGCGGGCGCCAGCTTGCGCGCGACCACGAGCGCCTCGCGCGCGGCGCAGGAAAAATCCGTGGCAAGCAGGACCGAACGATAGGGCCGATCGCTGTCGTCACGCGCGACCAGCAGCGGCACGCCGCAGGCCTTTGCGACCCGTTCGACCGTGGTGCCGCGAAACAGGTCGATCAGGCCGGGATGCCGGTGCGCGCCGAGGATCAGCAGATCGGCGCCCTCCTCCACGACCCGGTCGAGGATTACCATCCAGTCGGTGCCGACGCCGATGCGCGCCACCACATCGAGTCCGAGGCGGTCGCGTAGGCCGATGGCCTGCCCTTCCAGCCGCGCCATGAGCGCCCTCTCGAAGGTCGCATGCAGATCGTCCGGCAGGCCGTCCTGCATGACATGCAGCAGCACGAGCTGCGCGCCGCATTCCCGGGCCAGCGTCGCGCCACGCCGCAGCGCGATATCGCCCTGCTCGGCCATGTCGGTGGCAATCAATATCCTTTGCATCAGCGGAGCCTCCGTTCGGGCGCTGGATCCGCCCTTCTGTCAGGATCGACCCTAGCCCCGCCGGTCCGAGAGCGCGTTGATCCAGGTCAAGCCGCCCGGTGCGGCCCGGTGCAGAATACCCGTGCATGGCAGCGGTCATTCGGCGACGCGTTCGCCCGAGCCTGCCCGGGGGCGCGATCACCGCGCCTGCGGCAAACGGCCCGGATGCACCAAGAGGTCGCAGGGCAGATGGGCCAGCAATTCCGACGCGACGCGGCCCATGGTCATCGGCACGTGCCCCTCGGCGCCATGTCGGCCGATGGCCAGCAGGTCGATCTCCTCGCGCGCCACCGCATCGAGCAGGGCCTGCGTCGCGCGTCCCTCGATCAGCCCGATATCGACCGTGACGCCATCCCGCGACAGGCGCTCCTGCATCTGCCGGAGCTGGATCAGCATCGGCTCCTCGATCTCGTCGCGGTCGTGCTTGGTGATGTCGCCGGTCTCGTCCATGCGGTAGCCGAGCCCCCCGAAGGGCACGCGGTAGGCATGCACGAGCCGCATCATCGCCCCCTTTGCCAGCCGCGCGGCGAGACGCGCCGCCTCGGCATCGCGCGCCGCGAAGCTGGTGGCGGTCATCAGCCGGGCATAGGGGCGGACCGGCCGGTCCGACACCACGAGCACGGGGGCTTGCGACATCTGCACGCAGCGATGCAGCACGCTGCCGCGAAACAGGTCGAGAATGCCGCGATCGCGATGCGCGCCCATCACCACCAGATCGAAGCGCCGCTGCGCGATATGGTCGACGACCACGCGCCAGGGATGGCCGAAGCGCAGGTTCACCCGTGCCGCACCGGCGGTATCGCGCGACAGCATCTCGTACGCGGATTGCCCTGTCTCCTCGGCGAGGCGGCTCGGCAGGCTGTCATCGACCACGTGAAGAATTTCGAGTTCGGCCCCGAGCGTCGCCGCGAGTTGCAGCGCCCTTTCGAGGGCATGGCCGCTCCGGGCCGAGAGATCGCTCGCCATCAGGATGCCGGGCATGGGGTTTCCTCCCTTGAAATGGGCGATCAGTGACGCGGCCGTCTCTGGCCGGTGCCGCGGGTCGTCGGATCGGTGACCGCCGTCACCGCAAGGTCGATCAGCGCGCCGATCAGCGTCGCTTCGGCGATCAGCCACCAAGCCCCCGGCCCCGGCTGCGGCAGCCATTCCGAGCGCGCCCAGACGACGCCCAAAGGCTCCTGCGCCACGAGCAGTAACACCAAGCCCATCCAGAACCCGATCCAGCCACCGCTAAAGCCGGCCGGCAGGTGGAAGTCGAACACCGGCACCCGGTCGAATTGTCCCGACAGCCCAACCAGCGCGCCCAGGATTACCGACCAGAGCACGATGCCCCACACCAGCATGGTTTCCGCCGCCGAAACCGGCGTCAGCAGCACCGGGGCTGCAAGCCCGAACACGAGACCGAGCGACTTGGCCAGCGCCACGCGTTTCATCAGCGGTGTAAGCGTCATGTCGAGGTCCTCCTGTCTTCAGTATCGACGGAGCACGGCGGCGCGCCTTGATCTGGATCATCCCTCCTGCAGCGTTTCGAGATAGTCGGAAAGCGCGACCAGTGGCTGCGGCGTCGGCGTGAGGATCCCGTCGCCGGTATCGACATGCAGGGTCGGGCCGGTGAAGACCTGCGAGTATTCGGGCATCACTGGCGCCGGGTCGTCCTGCCGGAAATAGCCGTTGATATAGGACATGACATGAACCATCGGGAACGGCTCGCCCTTGGCGCGCAGCCGCGTCAGGTCGGCCGGGGGCCGCGGCAGCCCCTCGGCCAGCGGCCCGTCGCCCCGCCCGCCCGCGCCATGACACGCGGCGCAGTTCTCCATGAAGAGCGCGCGCCCCGTGGGCAATTCCGGCTCCGGCACGGCGCAGGCGCCCAGCAGCGCCGCCCCCGTCAGCACGGCCGCGGTGATGATCGGTTTCATGTCCTGCTCCATCGATGCCTCCGGGCCCGTACCGGCCCCTGCCCCGAGCACTCGCCGCTCCGTCGCGGCGGCGCATTGATCTGGATCAAGCGTCACCGCCCGTCGGCTTGATCGGGATCAAGGCGCGAGGGCATGCAAAGCGGCAGCCTCGACGCATCGCATTCACAGGAGAGACACATGCCCCGAGGAACCGTCGCCGTTCTGGCCACCGACGCCGCGCTGGATCGCGGGGCCATTGCCACCGCGCTCGCGCTCACCGAAACCGACGAGGCGCATCTCGACATCCATTGCCTCGGGATCGAAAGCACGCCGCCGGACGCCTATCTGGCGGGACCGGCGCTGATGCTGACCATGCCCGACCCGGAGGCCGCGCGCGAACGTGCCCGCGAGTTGGAGGCCGAGATCCGGCCGCTGATCCCGGCGCATCGCGGCAATGTGCAGCTACATCGCCACCACATCCGTGAAGGGCTCATCGGTTACGAAGTCGGACGGATTGCCCGGCTGGCCGATCGGATCGTCGCCGCCGCGCCCTATGGTCCCGAAGCGCGCCCGCTGCAGGTTGCGACGCTGGAAGCGGCGCTGTTCACCGGCGGGCTGCCGGTGATCGTCGTTCCCGATGGCGGAGCCGAGATCGCGCCCAGCCCGTCCCGGCTGATGGTGGCTTGGGACGACAGCCGCGAAGCGATGGTCGCGGTGCGCGCCGCCCTGCCGATGCTGCGCCGCGCGGGCTGCGTCGACGTGGTGATCGTCGATCCCGACGTACAGGTCGGCGACCGCTCCGATCCGGGCGGCGATCTCGCACTGTTTCTGGCGCGCAACGGGGTCAAGGTGGAGGTTTCGGTCCTGGCGCGCAGCCGGTTCCGTATCTCCGAGGTGCTGCGACGCCATGCCTTCGACACCGGCGCCGAGGCGGTGGTGATGGGGGCCTATGGCCATTCGCGGCTGCGCGAGCAGCTCTTCGGCGGCACCACGCGCGAGATGCTGACCGCGGCGCGCATGCCGCTCGTACTCGCGCGCTGAGGCTTTCGGCGACCGCGATGTGCCGCGGCCAGTCATTGCCGGCTTCAAGGCGCACCGACACCAAGGCAGGGGCGGTATTGGCGGTATCGCGTATCGACGACGGGTCCTGTCAGGCGCTGCTCCGCAGTTGACCGCGGAGCAGCGCCTTCTCGCGACCGGAGGTCAGACCGGGTCCGGCGACAGCCCGCCGGAGGCGCGTCCGGAAGCCTCCGAATGGCTTTCGGGGTCAGCCGAGGCCCGGAGCGGCAAGGATAGTGCGACGGCCACGGCGCCCGCACGATTACGAACGCTCAGGGCGCGATAGATCGCGCTGACATGCACCTTTACCGTGGCCTCGGCGAGATCGAGATGTCTGGCGATGGCCTTGTTGGTCATGCCTTCGGACAGGAGGGCCAGGACAACCGCCTGGCGCGGCGAGAGGCCCAGTTCCTCCTGATAGCGCCGTTCCGTCGTTGCGATGTGATCCCGTCCACCACTGCTACGGGACGAGGCGACGACCTCGATCTGCGGGCGTTCGGTTGCGAGATCGGGAAGATAGATGCCACCGTTCAGCACGATATCGATCGCTTGCCGGATCTGGGATGGCGATTGGAACCGCCCGATGAACCCGTGGACGCCGAGCGAAAGTGCGCTCAGGACGCTGGAACGGGAATACCGGCCTCCGATACAGACGATGCTGGCCTTGGGGTAGCGGCGTTGCAGCATCATGACGGTAGAGCTGCCCTTTCGCGCCAATGTACCGGAGTCGATCATCACCAGGCGCATGCCATAGGAATGCACGCGCCCCGGAAGCCCGACCAGTCCCTCCTCGGGCGAGGCAATGCAGATTCGGTCGCTGGTGCTCTGCTCGTTATATTCATGCAGGGCTTTGACTACTTCGTTGTCTTCACTCGTATCTGGAATAAGCGCTAAAATAGACACTGACATGACCTTAAACCCACCAACAAGTCAAACTGAATAAAAATACACACCGTAGTCCCGTATTGTGCTTCGCACCCCCATACTTCCCTCGGCCCTCAAAGATAGTACCTTGGAATTAATTATCCGTCAATATACTAAAGATCGAAAGAATTACCATTAACAAATATAATACCCGGCCGGTGCGTAAAATGAGGCAAAGGTATTAATCGACCTTATTTGCTAGCCATAACTTCGGACCGTGACGGCCTGACCGGGGTACAATCCCGGGTTCACAAAGGACCCGAGCGACAGCGCTGCATGCCACCCCACGCCCTACTGGCAGGGCCTCCCTCGTCCGCCCCGCCAAAACGAAGCATATAAGCCCGAACGTGAGGCAAGCATAAACCAAGGTTTATGCCACGGCATCCGCCCTGCTTTCTGATCCGATAAACCTACGGATGATAGCCAGCGACAGCGAATCCCGATCTCCTCGTGGGGCGCAGCCGTCCGCCGAACCGGCCAATGACACTCGGATCACCTGCCGAGATCAAAAAGGATATTCCGATGAAACGAATTCTGTTGACTAGCACATTCCTGGCCGCATCCGCCTCCGCGCTTGCAGCCTCGCCCGCCGGCGAAGCCCTTTTGGAAAAATACAGAGAGGCCGGATACAGCCGCGTTCAGGTAAAGGAAGGCCCGAGTCAGATCAAAGTAGAGGCAACCTCGGGAAATCAGAAGGTCGAAGTCATATACGACTCGGCCACAATGAGGATCATCAAGCAGGAAACCGAGATGGCCGGCGCGGATGACCGGCGCGCCGGGTTCGAACTGAGTCAGGAAAGCCGTGATTTCGTCGAGGTACGGCGGAGCGGCGGAGAAAGCCCCGTCGTGAGTGACACCGGCGGCGGCGGCGGGGGTGTCTCTGCTTCCGGAGAGGCACTTCTGCAGAAGTACAAGGAGGCTGGTTACAGCCGCGTCGAGGTCAAGGAGGGCCCGAACCAGATCAAGGTCGAAGCAACCTCGGGAAACCGGAAGACCGAAGTCATCTATGATTCCTCGACGATGAGGATCCTGAAGCAGGAAACCGAAGCAGCGGACGACGACGACCGGCGCAGCGGCTTCGAGTTGCGGCAGGAGGACCGTGACTTCCTCGATGTGCGGCGGCGGGACGAAGATGGCCGCTTCGACGATGATGATGACGACGACGACCGCGACGACGACGACGATGATGACGACGATCGCGACGACGATGATGACGATGATGACGATGATGACGACGATCGCTGAATGGGTCAGGAGAACGGCCTACGGCTCTCGCATCGTCGGGTGTCTGGACGATCTGGAAACCGACTGAGAGAAAGGGCTGCCGGACTTGATCCGGCAGCTCTCCGCATCCCGGGATGAGAGGCGCATGGGTATTATTGCCAATGGGTGGAACGCAGTTCGGATGATGACTGCGGCCGCGCTGCTGACCAGCCTGCCACAGCTGGCAGCGGCGCAGACGATCCAGGATTCTATCGTTCAGCAGTTGATCGCTCAGGGCTTCACGCGGATCGAGATTTCCCAGACGCTTCTGGGTCGGACCCGCGTTCTGGCCTGGCGGCATGACCTGCAGCGCGAATTGGTCTTCAACGGAGCCACCGGTGAGATATTGCGCGACTACTGGGTGCGGGAACGAAGCCGCGGGGATGCCAGCACGGCGCCGCGTCTGGTCGAACCGGGCAATGGCGCCGCGGGCTCTTCCGGCTCCCGACCGGTGACAAGCGGGGTTCGTTCGCCATCGAACGCTTCGGATGGGGACAGCGGGAAAGAAACCGACAAAGATGATCGCATCGAAGACGATCGCGATGACGATGATCGCGATGACGACGACCGCGATATCGACCTTGGCGACGATCGGGATGACGACGACGACGATCGTGACGACGACGACGATCGTGACGATGATGACGATGACGATGACGATGACGATGACGATCGTGACGATGATGACGATGACGACGCTGATCGTGACGACGACGATGACGATGACGATGACGATGACGATGATGACCGCAGCGGCCGCCGAGGGGGAGATCGGTGACATATGAGGACTTGATCGCCCCCTGTCGTCGGCATCGCCCGTGACTCGGGGCTGGCCTCTGACGGCGGTGCTGGCCGTGCAGGCCGTCTGCGGTCTCTTTTTTCTAGGCAATATCGCAATCTCGGTGCTCGGGCTCACCACGATCAGCTGGTTTGCGCATGAACTCATCGAGATTGGCGCCGCGATCGGGCTGATCCTCGGCAGCGTTCTCGGTGCCGTGGCGCTGTCCAAGGCCCGACGAAGGACCGCCTATGTCGAAGCCCAGCTTCAGGCGGCTTCGGGCGCCTTTTCCCAGATCCTGGAACAGCGTTTTATCGACTGGGGACTGACGCCGGCGGAGCGCGACGTCGCCCTGCTTTCGATCAAGGGAATGTCGATCAGTGAAATCGCCGATCTGCGCAACAGTCGCCCCGGCACGGTGAAGGCGCAGACCAGCGCGGTCTACCGCAAGGCCGGGGTTTCCGGACGCCCGCAACTGTTGAGCCAGTTCATCGACGAACTCATGTCGGATTCGATGCTGGAGCGCGACCTGAACCCGCCTGCCGCCTCGCCGAACCCCAACGGCCGTGATCGCGACGTTGCCGCTCCGTCGCCCCCTGAATCCGATCCCCTTGCCCCGACCAATAACCGCATCGCCGATAGCTAGAGCGGGCGGTCCTCCGACCCGAGCCTGCGGATGCGCAGTTCCACGGCCTGACCACCCGCCCTGTCCAGTGCCTGCAGCCGCAGCGCTTTCTCCCGGAGTGCATCCGGGGCGATATCGGGGTTGATCCCGCCGGTCCGGGCCAGCTGCGTCACCAGGGGATAAAGTTCGGCCCGAGTCGTGGCATCATATCCAAGTCGGGCAAGCGTCTGCCGCTCGCTCGCGTAACGCGTGCCCGGCGGCAAGGACGCCCGCATGGCCTCGCGCCGATGATAGAGCTCCGCGCCGTCGACCGGCAGCAGCGCCAGAACCTCCGGCGGCGCCAGATATAGATCGACCAGCCCGTCGATGTCGTTCAGCCGCACCTCCCATTCGAAGCCTCGATAGGCCAAGGTCACAGGACTGCCATCGCGCGGTGGCAGTCCGTCGGCGCGTGCCTCCGCCGTGCTCAGACGGGCGCGCAGCAATTCCCGGATGGAGGCCGTATCCAGCGCCGTGACATGGCGGCGTTCGAGGGCGGCCAGCACTTTCGCATTGGACGCGCCCCGGAGTTGCAGCCCCACCGCGCTTGCGGCGACCAGCATGACGCCCAACAGCGTTGCCAGGAGCACAACCCCTCGGTTAGGCTGGCGGATAGCATCTGGATGAATCCTCATGACCGTCCCTGCTTTGCTTGCCGTACCTGCCCTCGCATTTGCCTATGCAGCCGGTTTCCTGATCATCTCGGCGAGCGCTTCGGCGGGATTTGAGGCGCTTCTCGCCGCGGGCCTCGCACTCCCCCTGATCTGGTTGAGCCTGACCGATCTGCGCCGGTTCGAGATTCCCGACGGAGCTGTCCTCATCATCGCGGTTGGCGGCGTTGCATTCCAGTATTTCGTTCATCCGCATCGCTGGTTTGTCGAACTCGGCGCAGCCGTGGCGCTCATGGCCCTGTTCTGGACCGTGGGTTACCATCTTTACCAACGCGGCGGCCGCGAAGCCCTGGGCATCGGAGATGCGAAATTGATTGGTGCCGGCGCATTGTGGACCGGTTTCGCGGATATTTGGCTGGCGCTGTTCCTGGCATGCCTCGGCGGGATCATCGCGGCGCTGGCAAGAAAACCGTTCGGGCCCTCCGAGGTGCCGCGAGAAATCCCCTTCGGGCCCTTTTTGGCCTACGCGATCTATCTTGTGTTCCTTTTACAGATTTCGAGTGTGTCATGGTATTAATCGACAAGAGAAAACCCCGTAATGCGCAAGCCGGGCTGACGCTTCTGGAAGTCATGGTGGTCTTGGCGATCATCGCGCTCGTGGTCGGGCTGAGCGCGCCACGGCTCATGAGCAGCTTCGGGCGGGCCAAGGCGCAGGCCGCCAGCGTCCAGATGGCCAATCTGAAAGGCGCCTTGCAACTCTATTACATTGATCTGGGCCGCTATCCGACTGAAACGGAAGGGCTGAAAGCGTTGATATCCCCGCCGGTCGGGGCCGCAAATTGGCTTGGCCCCTATGTCGACTCGGAGGAGGCGCTTACCGATCCCTGGGGCCGCCCGTTCCTGTATCAGTACCCGAGCGCGGAGGGCGATTTCGCCTTGATCACGCTAGGTCGGGACGGTCAGCCCGGCGGCAGCCGGGAGGATAGCGACATCACTTCCTGAGACAGGCTTCGCGCCGGTCGAACGACCAAGGGCGGCAGGCTCGTACCCGCGGCGTCGTATTCGATCCGCACCAATTCCGGCAATGGTGCCGTCATGGGCCACACCTCGCGCCACTCCGGCGGCATACCCGGCACTGGCGAACCCCAGTATCGAAGCTGCAGGCCGTCCGAATGCTCGACCAATGCGAAATCGGTCCGGGGTCCATCCGTGGAAGCTAAGCCGGGCGCGGCAGCGCTCACGAGGACCGGGCTGACGCCTCCCGAGACGGTGGCGCGTTCCAAGGTCACATGCACCAGATCGCCGGGCCAGAAGGGCGGCTCTTCGATCGAGGTTTCGAACTCAAGACGACCGTCCGTGCCCCATAATCGTCCCTGGGGCGGCATGTCTTCGATCAGGCGACGCAGCCGGTCTCGATTCAGCAGCAGCCCGGTACCGATCTCCGAACCGGCAAAGCGTACCCCTGCCCGGCTCGTCAAGCCCAGCGCGGCGGACATGATGAGGGCGATCGCGCTCATCATGGCGAGCGCCAGCAACAGTTCGAGCAGGCTCGTCCCCCGTCGAGGGTGGCGCGGCCTGTCGGTCTTCACAACTCGACCTCATCCAAAGCAAGGTTGCGAAACTCGACCTTGCGCGTCGGATCGCCGACCGGCCAGGCCGTGACCGTGATCTCGACCAAGCCCGGCCCGGCCCTGCCCCTCGCCTCCGAAACCGACCATAGCCAGTCGCCGATCCGCCCCTCGTCCCGGGCCGGCAATACGCCGCGGGTGGCCAGGTGTTCCTCACTGATCGAGCGGGCCAACTCCACCAGCCAGGCACGCTCCATGCGCTCGAAGGACTGGCGCATCAGGAGACGCGTGAACTCCAGCGCGCCCCCGACCACGACGGCCAAGACCGCGAGCGCGATCAAGGTCTCGATCAAGGTGAAGCCCGACCGGGGCCGACGGTGTTCAGAAGGCGAGTTCATTGATCGACATCACCGCATCCATGATGGTGAAGACAAGCCCGCCTATGGCACCGCCGACCAGCAGCGTCAGCGCCGGGGTCAGCGCCTGCAGCAGCCCCTGCACGCGTCGTTCGAGTTGCGTGGCCAGCACGGAACAAAGCGTCTCCAGAACCTCCTCCAGCCGGTTGGTTTCCTCCCCGATACGGAACAGCTCGACGAACAGCGTCGGCAGGCCGGTCTCGTGCTCGGCGAAAGCGCCATGCGCCCGCCCGCCGCGCCTCAGTGCAGCGGCGGCGTCCCGCACCGGCCGAGCGAGGATGTCGCTTTCCTTGGCCACGGCCTCGAGGGCTTCGGGCAGAATGAGCCCGGCCCTTAGCAACAGGCGCAGCCCCCGGGTCAGTCGCAATAGCGCCGCGTCGCGCAGCACCGGGGCGATCAAGGGCAGGCGCAGAGCGAGCCGTCCGGCAGTCGGCCGCACAGCCACTGCCAGCAGGGCAACGCAGCCTGCCCCGCCTGCGAGCAGGAGCGCCGGCCACCACTGAAGCAGGAACTCCCGCAGGCCCAGAAGCAGGGACAGGCTGGTGGGCATGGGGCGCGCGTCGCCGTCGAAAAGCGGTGCGAGAGCCGGCGCGAGCGACATCGTCACGAGCAGCAGCAACGCCAGCCCGCTTACCAGCAACAGGATCGGATAGAGCAGCGCCGACGTGATATGGGCACGCAGCTTCTGCTGACGCCGCAACAGTTCGGCAAGATCGCGCAACAGCTCCGGCATGGCATTGGAGGCCTCACCCAGACCCAGCAACTCCCGAAAGACCGGCGAGACGGGCGGACCGACCTGTTGGAATGCCTGCGCGAAGGGCAGACCCTCCGATACGAGCCAGATCACCCGCTGCAATCGCGTTCTCGTGGAATGCCGCATCGAGCCATGTCCGAGGACCCGCAACAGGCTCGGGATGGGCAGGCGCACGCTGAACAGAAGCGCGAGTTGCTCGGCCAGAAGCGCCTGCTCACCCAGTGGCAGGGGCCGACGTGGCAGCGCGATCTCGCGGCGCAGCCAAGAGGTGCGCGACGGGCTGCCCGCGTCACGCAGTTCGACGACGGAAAGGCCCATGGCGAGCAGGGTTTCATAGGCTCCGCCCTCGGAGGCGCTGTCGATCTCGCCGGCTTCGCGCTGGCCACTGTCGGAATAGGCGACATAGGAGAACATCGGCATCGGCATGGTCCCTCTCGGCCGGCGCGACCATGGCAATGTGCAGGTCCCGACGGCGGGTGACTAGCTTCACTCCAGCATCTTCACGGTCCTTTCCGAGGCCTCCGCCTCGGAGCGCATCACGATGCTGCGCTGGGTGATGGCGGTGATCGTCCAGCCCGCCACGGAATCGCCTTCGCCCACCCAGACGGGCTCGGACCTTCCGCTTGACACGACCAGGGCCCGCGACCCTGACGGGTGCAGGATCGATGCGAGCAAGCGCAGCTCGGTCGAAGGATCTGCAACGGATCTGGTGGGGGCGACATCGGGCACGGCGGCAGGCTGCATCGGCGCGGCATCTGCCGCGTCCTCGGCGCGACCGGTCGAAAACAGCGGCCGATCGGCGAGATCGGCGAGCAGAGCCGCGTAATCCCGCGCCTCTGGTATGTCCAATGTAGGCCCTGCTTCCACCGTCGCATCGGCGCCTGCATCGATCTGTTCCAACAGGAGGATCCGCTCAGGTGCCCGATGATGCAGCAGCGCCATCGCGCCAAACCCGGCAATGACCGCGAGATGCGCGGTGGGGGGCCAGGCGGCAAACAGCGTCATGCCTCCTCCTCCTGTACCCAGAAGCCCCAAACCACGAGTTGGAACAGGACCGGTGCCTCGACCGGCCCGCTTGCCCGAAGGTCCCGCTCGCGCGAGGCCTCGTGCAGCGACAGATGCGAGACCGCCAGACGCGGCGTGACGGCTTCGAGACCGGCAAGGAGCCGGACAAAGGCGGTGAAATCGCTCCTGCCCTCGATCTCGACCGCGACGGCGGGGCGGGTCAGTTCGGCGGGGGGCCTGGCCTCCGCAAAGGCGGAAAGCTCCAACGCGGACTGTCGCCCCAGCTCCACGAGGGTCTTTTGCAAGGTCAGCACGGCGTCGCTCTGATCGGCGGCGGTTTGCACCACCTGCGACGGCAGTTCCGCACCCTCCCCCGCCCTCTCCCAAACGCCGATGCGCCGCAGCAGACCATCCCGCTCACCGCTCAGCCGCTGCAGATCGGTTTCCAGTGCGGTCCGGCGCAATTCGCCCGGGTATATCACGGCGGCGAAGAGAGCGGCGCCCAGCCCCGCCAACAGGAAGGGGGCGATCATGCCGAGAAGTCCCCCCTTCATGTTCCGCCCTCCCCCTGCTCGAGCACGACCAGCAGTTCGAACAGGCTTTGGCCCGTCACCGGATCGACCGAGACCGGGCCGTCGATCTGGGCATGTCGCGCCCATGGCGCGTCGCCCAATGTCTCGACCAACGAGGCCACGTCGATGGCGGACTGGCCCGCCAACCAAAGCTCGTCCCGATCGATCTGCAGCGCTTCCAGATGGACGTTGTCGCCCAATCGCTCCGTCAGGTCCGCGAGGATCGGGAACCGCCGATATTCGAGATTGAAGATCCCGAGTTCCGTGGCGATCTCCGCGACCGACTGGTCACGCGTCGTCGCCTGTGCGCGCGCCGCGACCGCCTGCTCCCGAAGCTGGGCCGTTTCCAACTCGAGCGCAGCCGCTTGGGCCGCGAGCGTGGACAGCTCCCGCCACTGGCCGAAGCCTCCCCAGGCCAGCGTCCCGACGAGCACGCAGGCGGCGATCAACGTCCAGAGCCGCTGCGGCCGGTCGGTCTCGTGGCGCAGGTCCACGAAAGGCCTCGCCTCCGCCGCGCCAGCCGCGATGACCCGCCGCGGCATGAAACCCATGCGCCGCACTTCGTCGATCAGGTCCGACATTTCCGCCCGCTTGACGATGAGGGCCCTGTAGACGATGGCGTCTCCGTCATGTCCGCCGGGGACCACTGCCCAGAGCAGACCGGCCCCTCCGGCGGGCATCTGTTGGCGAAGCCGCACAGAGATCGCCGCCTCGGCTTCTCGACGGATCGCGCGCGGCAGGCTGATCCGTTTTTCCAGCATAATGTCGGAGGCCAACACGAGGTCGACGGGCTGGCGCCCTCGCCCGCAGGCACGCAGCTGGCTCTTCTCCTCGTCGCCGATCGGGGTGTTGCGGATCACGATGCTGCGCGCCGTGCGGGGCGGCAGGCCGGCGACGAACAGCCAATCGGGAAACAGCAGATGCCGCAAAGCGCGAAGCCGCTGCCCGGCCTTGCCCCATATGACTGATACCGTCCGCATGATTGACACAGCAGTCTGCACCGTCATCCCCTTAGCTGGGGCATTCTAGACCACGGGCCGGGACGGTGGATATTGGAAGAAAGGCTTATGCAACGGACTGGGACGCCCGCTTGGCCGAGGCCATCGCGGTCGCTGGTCTGCTGGAGCCGGAGGCGCTGAAGGCGGCACGCGAGATGGCCGCGCAGCGAGGACTTCCCCTCCACAGGGCGCTGATCGACCACGGGCAGATCGACGAGGAACTGCTCCTGCCGCTGGTTTGCGCCGAGCTCGATATCCGCTTCGAAGAGGGGCGCGCCGGTGACGGGACGCGGCCGGACGTCGCCACCATCGCCCGGCTCTCGGCCAAGTATCTGACCGACCGGGCGGCGGTCCCTCTCGAGCTGGACGGGGCAGAGGCGCAGGTCGTTCTGTTGGCCGATCCCGCCGATGCCGAGCTTCGGCAGGAGATCGCTTTTCACCTGGGGCGAGAGGTGGAGATCCGGGGCGCGACGCGGCGCACGATCCGCCAGCTTCTCTCGCAGGTCCGCGAGGACGGCTCCACCACCGGGCGGCGCATTCAACGGCTCGACACGGCGGAGGAACCACCCGAGGCCGAGGGGCCGGTCATCCGTTTCGTCAATGACAAGCTCGCGGATGCGATCGCGCTCGGCGCGTCGGACCTCCACTTCGAGGCCGCGGGCAATGCGCTCACGGTCAGGCTCCGCATCAACGGCGTGCTCGTGAAACAGGATGTCCAGTCCGAACTCAGCCCCGCCGCGGTACTGGCACGGCTCAAGGTCATGGCCTCGGCCAATGTCTCCGAGCGTCGCCTGCCGCAAGATGCCCGTCTCACGTTGCCGATGGCCGGACGGGTCATCGATTTCCGCTTCTCCTCCCTGCCGACGCAGAGTGGCGAGAGCATCGTGCTTCGGGTGCTCGATCCACATGCGCTGAGGATCGGCTGGGACGCGCTGGGGTTCGAGGAAGACATCGCCCGGGGCATCCGTCGCGCGATCGAAAGACCGAACGGGCTCTTTCTCGTCACCGGCCCGACCGGCTCGGGCAAGACCACCACGCTCTATACGGCCGTCGCGCATCTGAACACGCCGAAGACCAAGATCGTCACCGTCGAGGATCCCGTCGAATACAATCTCGAAGGGATTCAGCAGGTACAGGTGCAGGAGGCGATCGGGTTGAGCTTCGCCCGGGTGCTCAGAGCCGTGCTTCGGCAGGATCCGAACGTGATCCTGATCGGCGAAATCCGCGACCCGGAGACCGCCGAGATCGCCTGCCGGGCGGCGCAGGTCGGCCGGATGGTGCTGTCGACGCTGCACACCAACAGCGCGGAAGGGGCGGCGCTCAGGCTCGAGGATCTCGGCGTGCCACGATACATGGTCTCCGACGTCCTGCGCGGGGTGCTGTCGCAGCGCCTGGTCGCGCAGCCATGCCCGGCCTGCGCGGGGAGCGGCTGCGCGTCGTGCAATTTCACCGGTGCCGCGGGGCGGCGGCTGGAGACGCAGCTTCTGGAATTCGGAAACTCACCCCGGCCGTGAATACCCGGTAAATCGTCAAGCCCCGTTAACACTTGTATTGGGGCATAAGCCCCTAATTCTGTTTAAGACGTTCAGTCGATAGACAGTTTCCGTCCATTAACCAATCATCGGGAGAGGCAATATTCGCACGGCGCTTCGCAATTTGTGGAGCGCCCACGGGAGGGATTTATGTATCTCAAGCCTCACGCCTCGCGCCGCCGCAAAAAGGAAGCGCAAAACGCTCGCAACAATCGCGCCGAAATCGTCAAGGCGCTTTCGCAGGGCCAGGTAAGCCGACGCGAGTTGTTCAAGTGGGGCATCTTCACCGGCCTCGGCACCTTGGCGAACGTCAACGGCCTCAGCCCCTTTGCGACGAGTGCCTACGCCGCCGTGCCGACTGGCGTGCCGCGCAGCCCGACCTTTGGCGCCCTGCCCTTCACGCAGCCGATGCCGCGGCTGCGGCTGGAGGAGCCGCACGACCTCGTGCCGCGCGCCAATGGCGGTGAGACCGAGCTCGCCTTTCCGTCCCATCTGGAGGAACCGGCGGCGCGGCGTCTGTCCTACCATACCGACTTTACCGAGTCGGACGGCCGTGAGTGCCGCAATCCGAAATTCTCGGGCGGCCCGATGGAAGGCCGGCCGCCGGGCGAATATTTCGCGCATCAGAGATGGCTGGAATACCTGCCGAAGAAGGGCTTCATCATGACGCTCGGCCGGCTGGATGACGGGTTCTCGTTCCATCCGAATTTCCCGGAGCAGGACCGCGACAGCGTCTGGACCTTCAATTCCGGCCGCAAGGAGGATTCCGTGCTGCCGCCGCCGCTGATGAAAATGCGCTATGGCGAGCCGGCGATCTTCCGTCACTACAACCAAGTGCCGGATGACCCCAAAAAGAACAACGGCTTCGGCTCGATCAGCCAGGCCACGCACAACCACAACGCGCACAACGCCTCGGCCAGCGACGGCGCCTCCAACGCCCATTTCTTCACCGGCCAGTTCTACGACTACCACTGGTCGACGACGCTGGCGCGGGCCGACATGATCAACACCAACGCCACCGACCCCCGCGCCTCGGGACCTGACGGTTATGGCGGGCTGAACCTCGTGAAGGGCGATTTCCGCGAGTTGCAGAGTTCGCTGTGGTTCCACGACCACCGGTTCTTCTTCACCGCCGAAAACGTCTACAAGGGCCATCTGGGTGCGCTGAACTACTATAGCGGCCCCGATCGCGGCCATGAGGGCCTCAATGATGGCGTCAACCTGCGGCTGCCGAGCGGCACCGAGCTCGACTGGGGCAATATCGACTTCGACGTCAATTTGATGATCTCGGACGCGGCGCTGGACGAGGACGGGCAGTACTTCTTCGACATCTTCGAGACCAACGGCTTCCTCGGCGACCTGATGCTCGTCAACTTCGCCTACAAGCCGTATTTCGAGGTGCTGCCGCGCAAGTACCGCTTCCGGCTGCTCAACGCCTGCATGTCGCGATTCATCCGGCCCGGGCTGATCAACCAGAGAAACCGCTGGGTGCCGATGACTGTGATCGCCACCGACGGCAACCTCATGGTCAACCCGGTCACGGTGAACCAGCTCGATCCCATGGGTACGGCCGAGCGCTTCGACGTGGTGGTCGATTTCAGCCAGTTCCCGATCGGCAGCAGGATCCGGATGCTCAACGTCGCCGAGCACGAGAGCGGCGAGAGACCGAAGGAGTACCTGTCGCGGAAGGACGCGATCGATCAGGACACCGACGACCCGGCGGTCGGCACCTTCCTTGAATTCCGCGTCGTCGACAGCGTCAAGTCGGTCGATAACCCCGGCAAGACGCACTACGCCAATGACACCGACTACAGCCGGGTGCCATCGCAGTTGACCGAGCAGATCCCGATCATCGATCCGGTCCGGGTGCGCCATATCGAATGGAAGGGCACCGATACGCCCCGCGAGTTGCAAAGGGACGAATGCTTCCCCGATTGCGACGAGCGCAACCGGGAAGGCTTTGGCTGGACCGTCCGGATCAACGGCGAATCGAACCATTTCCTCAACGCCAACCGGGTCAGCATGCTGGTCCCGCGGCCCGGCGAGACCGAGCACTGGATTCTCGAGAACAGCAGCGGCGGTTGGGATCACCCGATCCACCTGCATTTCGAGGAAGGTGTTACCATCGACCGCGGCCGCAAGAAGCTGTCTGCGCTCGAGCGCGGTGCCCGCAAGGATGTCTGGCGCACCGGCGCCGGCGGACAGGTGAAGATCCAGGTTACCTTCGGGGAATATGGCGGCGCCTATGTCACCCATTGCCACAACACCGTGCACGAGGACTGGGCGATGCTGGCGCGCTACGACGTGCTGACCGACCCCTATGATTCGAAGCAGTCCAAGTATCACGTCAGCGTGGTTCCAACGCCGAACCCGACGAAATACGGCGTGACCTATGTCGACCCCGAGATCCTGCCCGAGGGCAATCCCTTCGATCGCGACTTCGAAGGGGGAGTCGGCAAGGACGATGATGACGAAAAGATGGCGGCATCGATAAACCGCGTCGCAGCCAGCGAGCCGTCAACCACGCGCAAGACACGCAAGTCACGCAAAAAGTCCAAGCGCGCACGGCGCAAGGCGAGGAGGCAGAAGTGAAACCGGGGTTCATGCTGCGCGGGCTCGCGGTCGCCGCCATCCTGGCGACCGCACCTGCCGCCCAGGCCAGGTGGGAGCTCGACTATTTTCCGAACACGCCGCTCCTGACACAGGAGGGCGAGAAGGTCCGCTTCGTGGATGACGTGCTGGACGGGCGGATCGCCGTCATCAACTTCATCTATCTCGATTGCCCGGACATCTGCGGCCTCGCCACGGCGCGGCTCGCAAAGGTCTATGAATGGCTCGATGAGCGCATGGGCGAGGAGATCGTCTTCGTCTCGATCTCTCTCACGCCGGAACGAGACACGCCCGAGGAACTCGCGGCCTATGCGGCGGCCTTCGGCACGGGGCCCGGCTGGTATTTCCTGACCGGCGATCCCGAGGAAGTGGCGCTGCTGCGCTACAAGCTTGGCGAGCGAAGCAAGCAGCTGAGCGACCATCGCAGCGACATGCTGATCGGCAACCCCCTGACGGGCGAATGGCGGCGTTCCTCGCTGATGGGCAACCTCGTGACGGCGACCGCCGAGATTCTGGCGCTCGATCCCGACTGGGAACCGCCCCAGACCGAGGTCAAGGTGATCGAGGGAGAGACGCTGGAGCGCTTTGCCGCGCGCCACCGGGAAGGCGAAGGTCTCTTCATAAAAGGATGTGCCGCGTGTCATTCGATCGGTGACGGGGTCCGCGTCGGGCCGGACCTCGAAGGCGTGACGCTGCGCCGGGATCGCGACTGGCTGATGCGCTACATCATGTCGCCAGACCGGATGCTGGCCGAGGGGGACCCGATCGCGGTCATGCTCGACGCCGCCTATCCGGCGGTCCGCATGCCAGCTTTCGGCTTGGGCGAGAACGACGCGGCGGATCTTGTCCAGTACCTGCACACCGAGACCCTACGCCTCGAGGGCGTGGCGGAACCGGCCGCCGCCACGCATGATGGTCACGCTGGTCATGACGGCCACGCTCATGGCGGTCACGCTCATGACGGCCATGAGGGTCATGTTGCTCATGAGGGTCACGCCGCTCATGAAGGTCACGCGGCTCATGATCTGGACGATCTGAGCGAGCACCATCACTGAAAGACGACGCCACCCACGCCCGGGAGCTCCGTGGCTTGCAAGGTACCGGCCCGCGAGAGATCCAAAAGATCTCGCGGGCCTTTTCTCGTGCAGGCGAACCCCAATCCAGCGATTCGGTACCGGCGAAAGAAGTCCGGGGCGGAAATGACCCTACATCGAAAGGCTTGCCCTCATGCTCTCGAATCAGCCGCCGGGGTTGAAGGCTGGAGATCTCTTGCCAGCACTGACTGAGTTCAGTCCACGCGCGAATACCCGATCACGACACGCGCCCCTGCGATTCGGTTGCATTCGCTAGGACGCACTCGACATTTCGAACGGACTATGGAGACGCAAAATCCGTCTCGCGCACTCAATACAGCCCCTCGATTTCGAGCGGGAGATGGCGCACCGGCTTTTGATTCAGAATGGTGCGGGGCACCGGCCGTACATCGGCGGCCTGCAGCCGGTCATAACGTTGCTCGGCGGCCTGTCGGATATCGGATCGCTCCCGCAGGATGGTGGGGCGCATGAACACGAAGAGCGTCCGGCTGGTGGTCTGCCCGTTGCGCGCCCGAAACAGGTTTCCGATCACAGGCACGTCGCCGAATCCGGGGACCTTGCCCTCCTGGCTCGTCCGATCGTCGGTGATCAGCCCGCCCAGCACCACGGTCCCCCGGTTGTCGGCCAGAACCGTCGTGTTGATGGCCCGACGATTGGTGACGAGATCCGCGGCTCCTTCGACGGTGGTGCCCACGAGGCTCGAGACTTCCTGGTTGATCGATAGCTGGACGACGTCGCTGGCGGTGATCCGCGGCACGACATCCATCGTGATGCCGACATCGCGGCGCTCGATCGTCGTGAAGGGGGTTACCGAATTTCCATCGGTAACGAAGCTGCCCGTGCGGAATGGCACGTTCTGGCCGACCACGATGGTCGCCGGCTCGTTGTCCAGCGTGGTCACGCTAGGCGTCGACAGCAGCCGGGCACGGCTCGACTGGGACAACGCCTGGACCAGAAGGCCGAAGTCGTTGCCGCTCGCCGACATGGTGAGCCCGGTGGAGAGCGCGACCGAATTCGGCGCCCCCAGTGCCATCAGCACATTGGCCAGCGAATTCCCTCCATTGCCGAAGGAGGTCGCGGCCAATTGCCCGGGCGGGGTGGCATCGCCAAAGCCCAGCTGCACGCCGAGACGTTCCGCCACCTCGCCGGAGACCTCGACGATCGCCGCCTCGATCATCACCTGCGGGCGGCGAACATCGAGCGCATGGACCAGCTGACCGATTTCCGAGATTTGCGCGGCGGTGCCCCGAACCAGGATCGAATTCGTATCGACGGAGGCCTGGATCGCAACCGCTTCCGGGGTCACTGTCACGGCTTCCAGCGGTACGAAGCCCTGCTCGCCCTCGTCGGTGGTCTCGCCCGCGGCAGCGATGACAGCCGTTCCCGTGACTGGCTCTATCGCATCGCCCACCGTGCCGCGGATGATTTCCGCGACCACAGCAGCGTCACCGTATTTCAACCGGAACACCCGGGTAGACACGGCGGCCTGCGGGCTGCTGCGCTGGGCCACATCCATCGAGCGCGCCAGTTCCCGGATCTCGCCGATCTCTTCCGGCGTGCCCCGGACCACGAGCTGGTTGCTGGACGGGTTCACAGAGAACCGCGCGCCCGTCGCGTCGTCACCAAGCACTTCGGCCAGTGCCCGGCCGACCGAAACGGCATCGGCGTTGGCAAAGCGGATCACCTCGGAGCGGGCCTCGTCGGCTCCGTCGAACGCCCGCGCGATAGATGTGATCCGGTCCACATTCGCCCGCGTGTCGGTCACCAGTATCGCGTTGGGATCGGAAATGCCCTCGATATAGCCGGATTCGGCGACCAGCGGACTGAGCACCCTGACCGCTTCGGCTGCAGGCAGGCGATCAAGCCGCACCATCGTCGTGACGAAGTCCTGCGCGCCGGTCTCGGATCCCGGCTGCGCGCCGCTGATCGTCCGCGCCCGTTCCGCCGGTACCACCTGCCACGTATTGCCTGCACGCACGGCGAGGAAACCCCGGACCTGCAAGATCGACTGGAACAGCGCCCAGACCCCCTCCTCGTCGAGCCGCTCGCTGGAAACGACGCTGACGCTGCCCTGCAGTTGCGGATCGAGAACCAAGGTACGCCCGGTGATCTTCGAGACCTCTTCCGCCAGAACGGAAATGTCCGCTTCGCGAAGATTGATCACGAACTCGCCCGTACCGGGCTCGGCGGTCTGGGCGGCAACCGGCGCAGCCATCGCGAGACACGCCGCCATCGCCACGGAGCGCGCGAGGCCGAGCCGCCACGCGCGCATGGCATCACGGCAGCCCGCGCGTGGCAGCGGAATGCGGCTGGTATTTGATTGCCCGAACCATCCCTTCAGGCCTGCGACCAGGTAATCCACCATCAGCCTTGTTGTGTTGTGCTGCTCTTGCTCTTTCATCGGAGGCTAGCGCGAACCCCGGTTCGATTCACTTTGATGCCACTTTCCGAGCCAACGCAATGCCGGCTGGTGCAGTCGCGCCACAGTGCGCCGCCGGGGCTTCGGCCTCCCCCATCGAACGGATTCCCGAACCCTCGACTTGCCACGAAGGGCTCCTTAGGCTCGCGGAAGGAGATGCCTCGAAAGCGCTCCGAACCCACGCGCAGCATGAGGTCCCCCATATGTCATCGCGGTCCATCTTGCCGAAGACACCATTCGGCGGCCAGGCCACCGAGCCTCGGCTTGGCCGGCGCAGGCTGCTCGGCGGACTGGCGACCATGCCGGCATTGTTCGGACTTTCCGCCTGCAGTCCCAGCGGAGAGCCTGAGCTTCCCCCTCTCGGCACGACCGGACGCGCAGCCTTGTTGCTCCCGCTGTCGGGGCAGCATGCCAAGCTCGGGCAAGTGATGGCCGAAGCGGCCCGCCTTGGCGGAGCGGTGGATGGTCCCGGGGCCGAGATTGCCCTGCACGACGCGGGCGCCGATGAAACGAGCGCGGTGGCGGCAGCCAATCGAGCCGTGGAAGCGGGCGCGAACATGATCCTGGGGCCGCTTTTCTCGAACCAGAGCCAAGCGGTCGCCGCAGCGGTCGGAACGCGCGTGCCTGTCATATCCTTTTCGAACAACGATGCGATCGCGGGCCGGAACCTCTATGTTTTCGGGATCACCCCATTGCAGTCGGCAAACGCCGTTCTGCGTTTCGCCTCCGCGCGCGGAATGCGGCGGATCGCCGTCGTGGCCCCGCCCGGGGCATATGGAGAGCAGGCGGTGGCAGCAGCGCGAAAGGTGGCGCCCGAATTCGGTATCACCCTTTCGGATCGGCTCCAGGCGACCGACTCGGAAGGCCTCGTCTCCCGCCTGGCCGCAGCATCGGGCGGGCGCCTTCCGGATGCGGTGTATCTTCCTGCGGCCTCCGCAGGCCTGGCGCCGATGGTCGACGCGGTGAAGGATGCCGGCCTGCAGGTCCTGGGTTCGGAGCAATGGGCCACGATCCCGCCGCACCAGTTGGGCGCCTTGAATCAGGCGTGGTTCGCGGGGCCGGATCCGATCAGCTTCGAAGCCTTTGCCCTTGGCCTCGAAGAAAGGATCGACGGGGAAGCCGGCGTTACTGCGGGGCTTGCCTTCGACGCGGCGAACATGGCCCGCCTTCTCGGCCGCCTCGGTCAGCAAGACCCGAAGGGACTGCATCGCTCCGCCGGTTTCAACGGGGTGCTCGGCCCGTTTCGTTTCACGGAGACCGGCCTCGTGGACCGACAATTGTCGATCCTCGAAGTCAGGGAGGGAACGACGATACTCGTCGCGTAGCGGCAGCCGCGCGGAGTTGGCACCTCCCACCTTATCCTGCCGGCATTCATCGGCAATGCTTCAGAACTTCGGCTTGTCCCGCAACTGCTCCACTGCCCAGGAGCGTTATCCCATGGGTACCGCGTCAGCGGCGCCGAGGGCTGAGACGCGATTCACGGGGCGATACGGAAATGGATTACGGCGGCGTGGCGGTCGGGATCTTTTGCTGCGATGCGCTCCCTGCAAAGCCGCGCAGCTTTCCACTGATTAAACTGGAGATGGCGGCCAAGCCGGATTTTGCATGGCCGATGGGCGCTGTCCGACGCGAGCCGACCGGTGCGATTTGCTCGAACGCATCATCTTTGCGGTGATCGAGTTCCGCGCCACCGCCTGTCCGCTCCCATAGGTGAATGACGCGCCCGAGGAGCTGAATTCCAAGTGTTGGCAAGAGGCAAGGCTACGAGGCCTCGAGCGAGGCCTAGTCCGAACGGATTCGGCGCGGATCCGGATCGCCTTGCAGCCGCATCGGAGCACGCCAGCGGCGGCGCAGAAGCTTCTCGGCCTCAAGCACGAGCAGCAGCGCCACTCCCATGCCGAGCACCACGGCCCCGTCGGCCGGGGCCACGGGCCGACTGTCGAACACCGCCTGCAGCGGCGGGGCGTAGGTAAAGAGAAGCTGGGCCACGACTGCCAATGCCACGCCGAACCAGACGGCACGGGTGCCCAGAAGCCCGGTCACGGTAATCGAGGTCATGTGCAGGTAGCGCACCGAAAACAGGTAGAAGATCTCCATCACCACCAGCAGGTCGACCGAGAGCGTCCGGGCATAGGCGAGGCTCTCGCCCCGCGCCATGACCCAGGCCGAGAGGCCGAACACCGCCAGCCCGAACAGCACCGAGACCAGTGCCACGCGCCAGATCATCTCGCCGTCGAGCAGCGCCGCGCCGGGGCGGCGCGGCGGGCGCGCCATCACGCCCGGCTCGGGTGGCTCGAAGGCCAGCGTCAGCCCCAGAGCCACGGCGGTCACCATGTTGATCCAGAGGATCTGGATCGGCGTGATCGGCAGCGGCAACCCAATCAGGATCGCAAGGATGATCACCAGCGCCTCGCCGCCATTGGTCGGCAGGTTCCAGGCGATCACCTTGCGGATGTTGTCGTGGATGGTGCGGCCCTCGCGCACGGCGGCGACGATCGAGGCGAAGTTGTCGTCGGTGAGCACCACCCGCGCAGCCTCCTTGGCGGCCTCGGTGCCCTTGATGCCCATGGCGATCCCGGCATCGGCGCGTTTCAACGCCGGCGCGTCGTTCACCCCGTCGCCGGTCATCGCCACGACGTGCCCCTCGGCCTGCAGCGCCTCGACCAGCCGCAGCTTGTGCTCGGGGGCGGCGCGCGCGAAGACGTTGGCCTCGCGCGCCATGCGGCGCAGATCGGCATCCTTCGCCGCTTCGATCTCCCGGCCTGCAAGCGCGCCGCCCCTCGTGTCGAGACCGAGTTCGGCCGCCACCGCCTGCGCGGTCAGGGCGTGGTCGCCGGTGATCATCTTCACAGCGATGCCGGCGCGCCGGCAATCCGCCGCCGCCGCGATCGCCTCGGGGCGGGCCGGGTCGATGAACCCGGCAAGTCCGAGCAGCCTCAGCCCGCCGATGTCGGCATGACCGATCTCGCCCGACGCCGCGACGGGCTTCACGGCGAAGGCGAGTACACGGTGACCACTGGCGGCGAGCGCCTCGATCCGTGCCGCCCAGGCCTCGCGATCGATGGGCACCGCCTCATCGGGACCGGGCTGGAAATCGCAATGTGGCAGCAGCCGGTCCGGCGCGCCTTTCACGTGAAGCATCGCGCCGTCGGTGCCGGCGGTCAGCACGGCCATGTAACTCCATGCGGCGTCGAAGGGGATCTCGTGCAGGCGGGGATGCGCGGCGCGCTCGGCCTCGGCATCGAGGCCGATCTTGCCCGCGAGCGCCAGCAGCGCGCCCTCCATCGGATCGCCCTCGACCCGCCAACCCGACTTGTCCTGACGCAGATGCGCGTCGTTGCACAGCAGGCCGGTCCGGGCCAGCGCAGCCACGGCCGCCGGGTCGCCTTCGACCTCGCCGTTGGGCGCATAGCCCTCGCCGCCGATCTCGGAGGCGGGGGCGCTCGGGTCGGTCACGACCCGTCGCACGACCATTTCGTTCAGCGTCAGCGTGCCGGTCTTGTCGGTGCAGATCACCGTCACGGCGCCCAGCGTCTCCACCGCCGGGAGCCGCCGCACGATGGCCCGTCGCGCCGCCATGCGCTGCACGCCCAGCGCCAGTGCGATGGTGATCACCGCCGGCAGCCCCTCGGGTATCGCGGCCACGGCCATGCCGACCATGGCGAAGAACGCGTCTTCCCGGGAGTATCCGCCAAATCCGACCGCGTAGCCGAAGACGAGTAGGCAGACGCCGAGAATGATCGTCGTCAATCGCCGCGCGAAGCGGTCGATCTGGCGCAGCAGCGGCGTCGCCGTGGTCTCGACCCCACCGAGGAGCGCGCCGATCCGGCCGATCTCGCTGCGCGGCCCGGTGGCAACGACCACCCCGGTTCCGCGCCCGGACGCGACCAGCGTACCCGAAAAGGCCATGGACCTGCGATCGCCGAGCGGGGCGTCCTTTGGAACGGGGTCGGTATCCTTGTCGACGGCGGCCGACTCGCCGGTCAGCACGGCCTCCTGCGCCCGCATCCCGCGCGCCTCGATCAGCCGGAGATCGGCCGGCACCCGATCGCCGGGTTCGAGCAGCACGATATCGCCCGGCACCAGTTCGGCGGCCGGTATGGTCTCGCGCCGGCCCGCGCGGCGCACGGAAGCGGTCTCCGACAGCAACCGACGCACCCCGGCCAGGGCGCTTTCGGCACGGCCCTCCTGCCACAGGCCGATCGCCGCGTTCAGCACCACCACCGCGAGGATCACGCCCGAATCCATCCAGTGGCCGAGCAGCGCCGTGACGGCGCCCGCCGCGATCAGCACCAGGATGAGAAGGTTCTCGAACTGGCCCCGCAGCCGGGCAAGCAGGCCGCACCCCGGCGGCTCTGGCAGACGGTTGGGTCCGTGGCGGGACAGCCGGGCGGCAATCTCGGGTGGGGAGAGCCCCTCCGGCCCGCTTCCGAGGCTTCCCAGGACCTCCTCGGTGTCGGACGCATGCCAGAGGGGCGTGCCGTTCGCCTGGGCCTGCGGGGGCATGGAGGTCATTGCGGCTGGCTTCCTGACACGGCGCCGGAGCGGTCGGCGGCATGCTCAGGATAGGCGAGCGCGGCGCTCCTGTCGCTTGCGCGAGATCAAGGTGGGTCCCGGAAGCGGATGCTTTCGTTTCCGCGGTCCGGGGATCGAGGCGTGAAATCGGCAGAATGAGCAGGAGACCCGGGAAGCGGAAAGACGAAGCTGGCCAGGCGCGGTGCGCGGGCCCTCGAACCGGGTGCGATGGTAAAAACCAATCCTGGGTACGCCTGTATCGACATCGATTGCCAAGACAGGGCGGGACGAGAGGGCCCGGCACCGTGCATGAACGTGCAGCGCGTTTCGTACGGATACGTGCCCGTCGCGATTCGCAAGGTCGGTGAAACATGCGCCGGATGGCGATAGACTGTGCGCGGTCTCAACTCCTGCCTGAGCCCTTTCGTGAAAGGAGCCTCAACGATGAGCCGCCGATGCGCCAGATCCTGACCCTGACCCTGAACCCCGCGCTTGATCTCGCGACGGAAACCGAAGCGCTCGTGCCGAACCGGAAACTGCGCTGCGCCGCGCCGCGGCTCGATCCGGGCGGGGGCGGCATCAATGTCTCTCGCGCGATCGCCCGGCTCGGTGGCGTCTCGACCGCCATGGTCGCGCTGGGCGGCGCGACCGGCGAGACGATCGCCGCACTGCTTGCCGATGAGGGCGTCGAGATCGTGACCATCTCCGTGCCCGGGCTGACCCGGCAATCCTTCGCGGTCACGGCACGCGATAGCGGGGCGCAATATCGCTTCGTCCTGCCGGGGCCCGGCTGGCCGCCTCAAGCCACCGACAGGCTCTTCGACGTACTCGCGCGACGGATCGGGCCGGAGCAGATGCTCGTGGTGTCCGGCAGCCTGCCGCCGGGCCTCTCCGGTGCGGTTCTGGTCCGCCTGGCGGAACGGTGCCAGGCACGCGGGGCGGAGATGCTGCTCGACACCTCCGGCGCGGCCTTGGCGGAGGCGATCTCAAGCATTGAAGAGGTGCCGTTCGGCCTGTTGCGGATGGACGGGGCCGAGGCCGATGAATTGGCCGGACGCGGCCTGTCGAATGCGCGCGAGCTTGCGGCGTTCGGGAAAGATCTTGTCCGGAGCGGCAAGGCGCGGCGCGTGGTCCTGTCCCTCGGCGCCAGCGGAACGCTCGGCGTATCCGCCACGGAGAGCTTCTTTTGCGATGCCCCGCCGGTCGAGCTCGTCAGTGCGGTCGGGGCGGGAGACAGCTTGCTCGGGGCAACCGCGCTCGCCCTGGCGCAGCGTCAAAGCTTTCGCGCGGCGTTGCGGGCCGGCACCGGGGCCGCGGCGGCGGCCGTGACCACGCCGGCCACCCAGCTTTGCGACGGGGCCTTGGCCCGCAGGCTCGTGGCCGAGGTGAGGGTTAGGGATCTAGAATGACCCCGCCCCTCGAAGATGTTCTGACAGAAAAACAGAGGGCTGAGGCTGGGGGTCGCTTCGCACCACCCTTTCGGGCCCCTGCGGCGTTGACAGAAGCCGGGTCATGGGTCCTGATCATGAACAGAGTTTCCTTGTTCCAAGGGAGGCGAAAATGAACCCTGACGCCATGGCCGCACGACGCGCCCTGATCCGGGCCTACCGGGCCTATCTTCAGGCCGAAGACGATCTGGAGCACGCTCTGGAACACGCGGCAGCCGTCATGCCCGAACTGCGACAGCACGGTTTACGCCCGATCGGATCACCGGGCTCGCGCATCCGCCGCTTGACGGATGTACGCAGCCATTCGGTCGAGGTGCTCGATGTCATGCGCGACAAGCACCGGCGGGCCGTCATGCGTGTCTCCTCCAGCAGCCACATGACGACGCAGACGCCCGAGCCACCCAAGGCGCTGCGCTAGCGACCGTCGCCAAGACACGATGTTCCACCGGGCCGCCGGCCATCGACCGGGAAAGTTCCGAGGGGCAGCTGCCTGACGGGACCCTGCGGGGCTCGAACCTCGGCAAATGGAAATAGGAGTCCGGTTGCCCGCCATAAGCAGTGGCATGACAACCGATGCATAGCCTTACCGCCGCCTCTGGCGATGTTGATGAAGCGGCCCGTGGATTGATCAACCCCGGTTCGTGCAAGGCTCGGGCATGTTGTTACTGGGGATTCACGATAGCGTTCACGTTTCCGCCACGGGAGTGGCTGCTGCCCTGTCGTGATGAGGGGAGCGAAGTCGTTCTGCACCGTTCCATAATTGGGTGACGCACACCTGACCGGGCGCCGTGAACGGCCCCTGCACTACCGCATGTGGGATGATTTGGCCGAGGAAGCAGGTGTAAGGAACGTTTCCATGCCTCAGGAGGCGATCAGCGTTAGCCGCGATCTCGCCGGGCGGGTATTCCCAAGCCATGCAGCCACCCTCGATGGCGCAGGCTAAAACTCTGCCGCAGTGAAGTGCTGTCGTCCTTTCGCCTGCGTCCCCCTTTCTCGCCGCCGTGGAAGATTACGCATCCATTGCCACCGGGGACTAGAGCCTCTCGCGCTCGGACATGAGGGGCGGCTGCTATAACCCGCCCATGTCAAACCTTACGTGCATCATGGCAAGACGGATGGCGAAGCAGTCCGTGACCCAGTGAGGTCGCGTAAGCTGACGAATGATGCCGGGGCGATCAGCGAGGCGGCGACGCGGCCGACCGTGGGCTACGCCTCCGTGAAGAGTTGCGAGCCAAGGGGCATGCGGATCCTTCACTCGGGGCAAGACCTGCTGGCAACGAGCTGGGCACGCCGGGCAACATCAGGCCCTCGTGCTCCAAGTCATTCGGCGACGGTCGACTTACCGCGCTAAGTGTACGGGAAGATTTGTGAGTTAGTGGCGGAGCGAGAGGGATTCGAACCCTCGAGACGGTTTCCCGCCTACACACTTTCCAGGCGTGCGCCTTCGACCACTCGGCCACCGCTCCGTTGCGGGCTCAGTAGCCAAGGCTCGGCGCCAATGCAAGGGCCTGACCCCGGCAATTTCCGCCTTTGATTGCCCCCGCCGCAAGGCTCCCGCATAGTGGATGCCGCACAGACCGGACGAGACAGCGCCTTGATGACCGAACCACCCCGCACGCCACTGCAATCCCAGCCGAGCCGGATGCGCCTGCCGCGCGATCCGCACCGCGTGCAGGACGTGGCCCTGATCATCATCGCTTTCGCGGTGGTGCTGTTTCTCCTAGTGCAGGCGCGGTTCCTGCTGATCTCGCTGGTGACCGCGATCGTCATCTTCTCGTTGATGAGCGACGCGATCAGCTTCATCGCGCGGGCCCGGATCGGGCCGCTGGCGATCCCGAACTGGCTCGCCTCCGTCGCCGCCGTCGTCGCCATCGCGGCGACGCTGCTGACGCTGACCTCGATCGTGCTGGCGCAGATCAACACGGTGCTGCTCACCACGCTAAGCTATGCCGACCGCGCGCCGGAGGCGATCGCGGCGCTGTTCTCCTGGCTTGGCCAGAACACCGAGGCCGCGGTGCTCAACTCGCTGCAGACGGTCGAGCTCGGCGGCTATATCAGGGCGCTGGCGAGCCAGGCGGGCAACCTGATGCAGGGCACGGTGCTGGTGATCCTTTTCGTCGGCTTTCTCTTCGCCGAGCGGGTCTGGTTCTCGACCAAGCTGGTCAATTTCGTGGGCGACCCGGTGCGGGCCGACCGGGTGGGACGGATCATCGGCTCGATCATCCGCCGGGTGAACCGCTACCTCGCGGTCAAGACGCTGGTGTCGCTGATGACCGGGGTCATGGTCTGGGCGCTGGCGGGGCTGTTCGGGCTCGATCTCGCGGTGGCGCTCGGGATCCTCACCTTCATCCTGAACTACATCCCCAATATCGGCTCGATCGTCGCCACGGCGCTGGTGGCGCTGGTGGCCTATGTGCAGCTCGGCGATCCGGCGACGACGGGGGCGATCTTCGCGATCACCGGGGTGATCCAGTTCATCAACGGCAACGTGCTCGACCCGATGATGATGGGTCGGGCGCTCAGGCTGTCCTCGTTCGGGATCATCATCAGCCTCGCCTTCTGGGGCGCGGTCTGGGGCATTCCGGGGATGTTCCTTTCGGTGCCGATCACCGTGGCGGCGATGATCGTCTGCTCGGAGATCCCGGCGCTCAGGCCGATCGCGATCCTGCTGTCGCGCGAGGGGTTGCCAGAGCCCGAGACCGAACCGCGCGAGACCCCTTCGCGGCACGAGGCGGCCGAATGATCCGGGCGTGGCGGCGGGGCCTCAGCCCGTGCCGCCCCCCTCTGCCGCGTTTTCAGCCGCGCGCAACGTTTCGGGGTTCCTGAGCCACAGATCCTGCTGCGGGAAGGGGATGGTGATCCCCGCCGCCCTGAAGCGCCGCGCGATCTCGTGATTCATCTCCGACTGCACCGCGATGATGAAGTTGATGTCGCGCAGGAAGGCCCGGATCTCGAAGTTCAGGCTCGAGGGGCCGAAGCCGCGGAACAGCACCGCCGCCGCCGGGTTGGCGAGCACGAGGGGATGGGAATCCGCGACCTCCTGCATGATCTCCTGCACCTTCTCGAGATCGCTGCCATGCGCCACGCCGACCGGCACGATGACCCGACCGACCGAGTTGCCGCGGGTCCAGTTGGTAACGTGGTTCGAGACCAGATCGGCGTTGGGCACGATCACGTCGGTCTTGTCGAAGGTCTCGATCCGGGTCGAACGCACCGAGATGTCGCGCACATATCCCGACTGGCCGTTCACCTCGATCCAGTCGCCCTCGCCTATGGGTCGCTCGATCAGCAGGATGATGCCCGAGACGAAGTTCGAGACGATGTTCTGCAGGCCGAAACCGATGCCCACCGAGAGCGCACCGGCGACGATGGCGAGATTCGACAGGTCGAGCCCGGCGGTGGTGATCGCAAGGATCGCCGCCGAGGTGATGCCGACATAGCCAAAGCCCACCGCGACGGCGTTTTGGCCGCCGAGGTCGAGCTTGGTGCGCGGCAGCACCACCGAGCGCAGCACCCGCTGGACCAGCCGCGTCAACGCGTAGCCGATCACGAAGATCACCAGAAGCCACATCAGGTCGGTGGGCTGAAGGCGCGTCTCGCCGAAAGAATAGCCTTCGCGGAACCGGGTCCAGACCTCGGCCAGATCCTCGGGCCGGGCGCCCCAGACCAAAGCCAGCACCGGCAGCGCGGCAAGGATCAGGAACAGCCCGATCAGCACCGGCACCAACGCGTCGCGGGCCAGATCCTCGGAGCCGGTGGCGACGGTCCACAGGTCGAAGACCAGCCGCTGCAGCAGCACCAGCACGCCGATCAGCATCATGGTCTTGATCGCCGGCACCAGAAGCGCCTCGGACAGCGCGGCATAGCCCAGCACGGAGAGCACCGGCGAGATCACCGCCACCGCCATCGCGACCTTGCCCAGAAGCGACAGGAGCCCCTGCCGGACGCTGGTGGTGTCGCGGCGCGCGGTCTCGGGTTGCGGCGTGGCGGGGGCGGTGGCGGGTGCGCCGTCATGCACCACCCCGGCCAGGGTGCGACCAAGCAGGAACAGCGGCACCGCAACGAGAAGCTGCAGCGGGAACAGGAGCGCCGCCTCGGCGCCCTCCGGCGCGTCGGCGGTGGCGATCAGCGCCTGCGAGACCTGCGTCAGGGCGATGGTCCCGCCCAGCAGCATCGCCTGCCTTCGGGCCCGGGTCTGCCGGGCCGGGGCGATGCCGGCGATCGGCTGCGCCGCCTCGGGGCCGAAGAACTGCCCGGCCATCCAGCGCGCCAGCAGCACCGCGAGACCCGCCAGCGGCAGCACCTCCAGCAGCGCGCCCGCCCGCGGCCCGTTCATCCCGGCAAGATCGAGGGCGCGGGCGACCAGCACCAGCCCCGCGAAGGGCAGCGCCACCTGCGCCAGCGACACGCCGAAGCCCAGCGCCCGCGAGCCGCGTCGGTCGGCTGCGAGAATGCGGCGGCGCAGATGCCGGGCCCAGAGGCCGGCACGCATCAGGATGCCGCCCAGCAGCCCGAGGAAAAGCACCTCGGCCAGGACCCCCGCCAGCGCCACCCGCCGCGCGGGCGAGGTCCAGCCGGCCCAGAGCTCGGCCCGCAGCGCCTCGGCGCGCTCGAAGGCGACGACGAGCGCGGAAGGCCAAAGCCCGGGATTGAGCGGTGAGGGCCCACGATCGCCGAGCGCCCTGCCCCGTCGCTCGCGGATCAGCCGGTCGATCTCGCGGATCAACCCGTCGGCATGGGCATAGGCCTCGTCGGCCAACCGAACCGGCGCGCGCAGCCGCATCAGCTGCTCGGTCAGCGCGGCGCGGCGCGCCGCGATGGACTCGTCCTCGCCGCCGGCTTCGGGCGCGGCACCCAGCGCCGTGAGCTGCGCCTCGACGGTGCCGATGCGGCCACTATTGGCGCCGCGCGCCTGCTGGAACCGGTCGCGCCAGACCACCAGATCGCCGCGCAGCCGCTGCAGCGCGAAATCGGAGCCCTGCCCGCGCTCGGACAGCGCCTCGCTTCGCGCCGCGGTGCGCTCCCAGCTTTCCCAGTTCACGTCGTCCTCGGCCAGCACCTCGGCCAGCGGCCCGGTTCCCGGCAGCGTCGCATCGGCCGGGCCATAGGCCGTGGCGGGTGTCAGCTCCGGGGTCTCTGCCTCGGCACCCTCGCCATCTGCCTCGCCGGTCACCTCAGGGCTCAGGGCGTCCTCGACGCTGGCGGCCGGGGCATCGGAGGGTACGGGCTCCGCCTCGCCCGCCTGCGCCTCGGTCGTCGCATCGGCGGGCGCGTCGAACAGCCCACCCGGTGCCGGGGCGATGCCCTGCGCCATGGCGGAACCGGCCCCGAACAGGAGCCAGGCCGGCAGCATCAGCCGCCGGGCGAGGCGCGCGCCCTTGCGGGCCGCCGCGTAGGCGCTCATGCGTCCTCGAAGACGCCCGGAATGGAGGAAGGGCCGCGATCGAGCCAATCCGGCGCCGGCAGACCCTTGGACTTCAGGAAGTCAGGGTTGAACAGCTTCGACTGGTAGCGCGTGCCGTAGTCGCACAACACCGTCACGATGGTGTGGCCCGGCCCCAGCTCGCGCGCCAGCCGGATCGCGCCGGCGACGTTGATGCCCGAAGAGCCGCCGAGGCAGAGGCCTTCATGCTTGAGTAGGTCGAAGACGATCGGCAGCGCCTCGGCATCGGGAATCTTGTAGCTGAAATCGGGGGTGAAGCCCTCGAGATTGGCGGTGATCCGTCCCTGGCCAATGCCCTCGGTGATCGAATCGCCCTCGGCCTTCAGCTCGCCGGTGGTGTAGAAGCTGTGCAGCGCCGCGCCTTCGGGATCAGCGAGGCCGATCTTCACGCCCTTGGGCTGCAGCGCCATGCCGACGCCCGCCAGAGTGCCACCGGTGCCGACGGCGCAGATGAAACCATCGACCTTGCCTTGGGTCTGTTCCCAGATCTCGGGGCCGGTGCCGTCGATATGCGCCTGACGGTTCGCGACGTTGTCGAACTGGTTGGCCCAGAGCACGCCCTCGGGGGTGGTGCGTGCCAGCTCCTCGGCGAGACGGCCCGAATAGCGGACATAGTTGTTGGGATTGCGATAGGGCGCGGCCGGGACCTGCACCAGTTCGGCGCCAGCGAGCCGCAGCATGTCCTTCTTTTCCTGGCTCTGGGTCTCGGGGATCACGATCACCGTCTTGAAGCCCATCGAGGCGCCGACAAGCGCCAGACCGATGCCGGTATTGCCGGCGGTGCCCTCGACGATGGTGCCGCCGGGCTTCAGCGTGCCCTTCTCGACCGCGTCGCGGATCATCCACAAAGCCGCGCGGTCCTTGACCGACTGGCCGGGGTTCAGGAACTCGGCCTTGCCCAGAATCTCGCAGCCCGTCGCCTCGGAGGCGGCGCGCAGCCGGATCAGGGGGGTCTTGCCGACGGCGGCGGCGAGATCGGATTTGATGTCCATGGGGCAGCCTTTCCTGTGTTGTCCCGAGCAATATGCAGCGCTGCTCAGGAACTCAAGCCGCGTCGCCCTCCGCTTCGGCGCGCAGCCGCGCACGATGATGCGCGAGCCAGTACATCATGGCGAGCATCGGGATGACGTCGATCTCGCCCGTCTGCGTCAGCGACATGGCCCGGTCGAAGGGCACGGCGTGCAGCCGCAGATCCTCGTGTTCCTCGTCGAGCCCGCCGCGCCAGCTTTCCTCGCGCGGCAGGTCGGCCAGCGCGAGAAAGCAGTGGAAATGGTCGGTGCTCGACCCCGGTGAGGGGTAGCCCCCGAAGATCGGGATCAGCGCGTTGAGCCGCAGCCCGGCCTCCTCTCGCGCCTCGCGCAACCCGGCCTGCTCGGGCGTCTCGCCGGCATCGACGATGCCCGCCACCGGCTCGAGGCTCCAGGGGTTGGTCGAACCGCGCCGGGCCGGGCCGCTGCGGAACTGCTCGACCAGCAGCACCCGGTCGCGGCGTGGATCATAGGGCAGCACCAGCGTCGCATCGACACCCACCAGCACCTCGCGCGGCAGCGCCTCGGCACGTCCCCCGTCGAAGCGTCGATGCGACAGGCGCATCGTGGCAAGCTTGAAGAATTCGCCCGAAAGCGGGGCGTCGAGACGCAGCGCCACATCGCCCGTCCGCGCTTCGTGGCGCAGCGTCGCCGGGGCCGGCGTGGCCGCCGCGCGCAACCGGGAACTGGCGCGGGCCGCGATCATCGCTTTCTGACGGGCGAAGCTGGTCGGGCTCAGAGGTGGCGCATGATCGGCGATCTCGCCCGCCATGAGGGCCCATCGTACCCCCTGCCCGTCCCGCCACGCCGCCACGTCCCAGTCCGGGCCGGTCGCCCCGCCCCGCCGCGCGCGGATCTCGGCCATGCGCGGTGCCCCGCCCACGCAGTCCACCTGCGCCTCGAATGTCTCATGGCCGAGCGCCACGCCATAGGCATCGAGCCGGGCCCGCGCCGCCTCGGGCAGCGGCGAAACCAACAGCCCCTCGACCGCCGCCCCCTCGCGCGCGACGAGCGACGGGTCGGCGTCCGGCGCGCCGGTCAGGGTGTATCCCGGCAACCGCGCCGGCACCCCGTCGAGCGACCGAGCGGTGACCGCCTCGAATGTCGCGGCCTCGGCCAGCGGCCCGAAGACGAACAGATCCGACATGCTCAGCTGGCCCGGGAATGGGTGAATTCGAGCAGCAGGCCGATGCCGATCCCGCCCAAGCCCAACAGCAGAATTTCCTGCGGTTGGACCAGCCGAAGCGCGCTTTGCAGCATGAAATCCACCATCGCCTCCATCGCATCCGTCGGGTCGCGAAACCGGCCACGCCACGATGCGCGCAGCGCGAAGATCGCGCCATGCGTCACCAGCACCGTGAGAAGGCCGATGACCGTCGTGGTGACCCCGTTGCTCACGCCGTCGAGAAGACCGCCCCCGGCGCGCGGCCCGGCGATGAACCAGCCCATGCAGAAGCCGATCACCGCGTTGATCTGCGGCGTATTCGGGTTCACCGTCAGCCCCTCGAGAAGCGGCAGCGCCAGCACCGATGCGACGAAGCCCAGCGCCGCGAACAGCAGAGCCCCGACCAGCTTGGACGCAGTGGGCATGGCGGCTCTCCTCGATATGCGGTGCGTTCAGCCCGGACGGGTCACGGTGATCTGGGTAACGTCGCAATTTCCGGAACGGAAGGTGCTGGCGCAGGAACACAGGTAGAAATTCCACATTCGCCTGAATCTTTCGTCAAAGCCAAGCCGTGCGACCTCGTCCCAGCGCGTGTTGAAGCTGTGGTGCCACTGTCGCAGCGTGCGCGAATAGCTTTCGCCGAAATTGAGCGAACCGGTCACCCGCAGCCCGGCCTGCTCGCTCAGCCGGTGCAGGATGCCCGGGCTGGGCAGCATGCCGCCGGGAAAGATGTATTTCTGGATGAAATCGACGCCGTCGCGGTATCTCTCGAAGCGCTGATCCTGCAGGGTGATCACCTGCAGCGTCGCGTGGCGCCCCGGGCGCAGCCGGGCGCTCAGCCGGTCGAAATAGACCGGCCAGTAGCGTTCGCCCACCGCCTCGAACATCTCGATGCTGGCGACGCCGTCATACTGGCCGTCCGCATCGCGGTAATCCTGCAGCCGCAGCTCGACCCGGTCCGACAGCCCGGCCCGGTCGATGCGGGCGCGGGCGAAGTCGAGCTGCGCCTGGCTGATGGTCAGTCCGGTGACCTTCAGCCCCCGCTCGGCGGCGGCGTATTCCGCGAAACCGCCCCAGCCGCAGCCGATCTCGAGCACGTGGTCGCCGGGGCGTACCCCCATGCGGTCGATGAGGCTTTCGTATTTGCGCCGCTGCGCCGCCTCGAGGCTTTGCTGGCTGCCCTCGAACAGCGCTGAGGAATAGGTCATCGAGGGGTCGAGCCAGAGCGCGTAGAACTCGTTGCCGAGATCGTAATGGTGGCGGATGTTGCGCTTGGCCTGAAACTTCGTGTTGGAGCGCAGCCAGTGGCGCAGACGCTCATAGGCGCGCAGCAGCCGGTGGCCGGGGAAGCCGTCGAACAGCACATCCACCTCGTCATGCACGAGGTCGAGCAGCGCCAGCAGGTCGGGCGAGGACCAGGCCCCGTCCACATAGGCTTCGGAAAATCCGAGATCGCCTTCGCGGATCAACCGCGCGAAGCAGTCCGGGTCGTGCACGGCGATCTCGGCGGCGAAGCCCGGCGCCTCCCCCTCGGCGCGAAACCGGCGGCCGTCGGGCAGCACGATGTCGAGCCGGCCGCGGCGGATCGATCGCGTCAGTTCGAATACCTGCGCGAAATAGCGTGGCAGCCCGCTCTGCCCCTCGGTGCCGGTCAGGATCATCGGTCGCGCGCCTCCCCGTTCTCACGATCCAGATTACGGATCGAAGCGGGCTTGTCACCTGGCGCGTGACCGGCAAATGCATGGCAAGGCTCAGCTATCGCGCCCCTTATAGGCCGCGAGCGCGCGGTCGCGCCCCTCCGCCGCACCGACGATCGGGTCGGGATAGGGCATGTCCGCCGACAGCCCCCAGCGGCGCGGCGCCGCCTCGAGAAAGTCGCACGCGGTTCGCGGCGGATCGGCCTGGCCCTCGGCGATCCAGGCGCGCTGATAGGCGCCGTCGGGGTCGAACTTGTCGAGCTGGCTCTCGGGGTTGTAGACGCGGAAATAAGGCGCAGCATCAGGACCGGAGCCCGCGATCCATTGCCAGCCCAGCGCGTTGTTGGCCGGGTCCCAGTCGACGAGGCAGTCGGCGAACCAGTCATGGCCGATTTTCCAATGCGTCATCAGGTGCTTGGTGAGATAGGAGCCGGTGATCATCCGGGCGCGGTTGTGCATCCGCCCCGTCGCGTAGAGCTCGCGCATCGCGGCATCGACGAAGCGCATCCCCGTCCGACCCCGCTTCCACGCCGTGGCCTCGGGGCTGTTGCCATCCTCGGACCACGGGAACCGGTCCCATTCGGCGCGCCAGTTGCGGGTGATCAGCCGGGGCGTGTGGTGCAGCAGGTGATAGGCGAACTCGCGCCAGAGCAATTCCTTGAGAAAGGTCTCGGCCCCGCCTGCCCCCGCCTCGCGCGCGCCGAGCGCGGCGCGGTAGCAGCTGCGGATCGAGATTTCGCCATAGGTGAGGTTCTCGGACAGGCCCGAGGTGCCCTCGATGTCGGGCCGGTCGCGGGCAATGTGGTAATCCTCGACCCGCTCCGCGACGAAGCGGTCGAGCCGCGCCCGCGCCGCCGTCTCGCCGATGGTGAGGTAGCGCGCCACCACGTCTGCCCCGCGACGCATGTCGCGGCCCATCCGCCAGTCGTCGAGGCGTTCGCTGTCGGGCCAGCTTTCGGGCGCCGGAAGCCGTGCCGGCGTGGGCAGCGGGTCGCCCGGATCGCGGCTGCGCACCGCCTTCATGTATGGGGTGTAGACCTTGTAGTAGCCGCCGGTCTTGGTCTCGACGCTTTCGGGCTCGAACAACAGATGGCCCGTGAAATCGCGGGTTTCGATGCCCTCCGCGTCGAGACCTTCCATGGCTTCGGCGTCGCGTGTTCGCGCCTCGGGGTCGTAGGCGCGACTCCACCAGACCGCCCGGGCCCCGGTCTCCGCGACCAGCGCCCGCAGGCTGTCGAGCGCCCGGCCACGTCGAAGGATCAGCTTCGAGCCGATGCCCTCCAGATCGCGCGCGAGGCTTTCGACCGAGAGACCGAGCCGGAAACGGGGCGCGGCGCCCTGCCCCTCGACCACCTCGTCATGCACGAAGACCGGGATCAGCGGCGCGCCGGTCTCGACCGCCTCGGCCAGCATCGGGTGATCGGCCAGCCGCAGGTCGCGGCGGAACCACAGAAGGATCGGGGCGGGCATGGGGTCACTCCTCGGCGCTTTTGCCCCGAGTTAGCGCCCCGCCCGGCCGATCAAGCCGCGCCGTCGCGTCGCAACGGCTCGGCCGGATGCTCCGCCCGAGCGGTCTGCACCGTCAGTTCCTCGCGGGTGCGCGGCAGCGCGTGCGGGATCTCGGCCTGAATCCAGGCCACCAGCTTTTCGCGGATCTCGCAGCGCAGGTCGAAGGCGCGCCCGGCATTGCGGGCCGAGGCCAGCACCCGCACCTCCATCACCCGTTCGCGGAAATCGGTGACGGCGAGGTTGAACACGTCGCGGTCCCACAGCGCGCTCGCCTCGGTGATCTCGCGCGCCTTGTCGCGGATCCGGTCGATCGGCGCGGAATGGTCGAGATAGAGCAGCACCGAGCCGATCAGGGTCGAGTTCTCGCGGGTCCAGTTCTGGAACGGTTGCTCAATGAAGTAGCTCAGCGGCACGATCATCCGCCGCCAGTCCCAGATCCGGATCACCACGTAGGTCGAGGTAATCTCCTCGACATTGCCCCATTCGCCCTCGACGATCAGCGCGTCGTCGATCCGGATCGGCTGCGTCATGGCAAGCTGGATCCCGGCGAAGAGGTTCTTGAGCACCGGCTGCAGCGCGAGGCCCGCGACGATGCCAGCGGCCCCCGCCGAGGCCAGCAGCGACACCCCGTATTGGCGCACCTCCTCGAAGGTCATCAGCGCCGTGGCAATGGCGACGATGGAAATCAGGACAGAGGCGACGCGCAGGAATATCTTGGTCTGGGTGACATGCTTGCGCGCCAGGAGATTGTCCTCGGCGTCGAGCGTGTAGCGACGCAGATGCAGCTTGGCCCAGACATCGAGCACCACCCGCGCGATCCAGCCGATGAGCAGGATCGTCCCCACCAGCACGAGGTGCTGCAGCCCCCGCTCATCCGACGGCGAAAGCGGCGCGACGGCGGCGGCGGGCGCCATGAAGAAGAAGATCAGGCCGAGCCGGGCGGGTCCGCGCGTCTGCCGCACCAGTTCGCGGCGGAACATCGCGCTGCCTTGGGCCCAGCGACCGAGCGCGCGGTAGATCAGCACATGGACGAGGCAGGCCAGCGCGATGGCGAGGCCGAAATCGATCAGGATCACGGCCCAGGCCGGCAGCCAGCCAAGGCCGACATCGGAGAAGGTCTGGAATAGCATCATGCGGCGGGATGATAGGCGCGCGCTTCGCGCCGAAAACCCCCGCAGGCGCATTTTCGCCGCAATGCGGCGAAGTGCGGCGTGAGGAGCGGCCCCGAAGGCGGGGCCGCTCCGTTTTTCATCACGGCGTCGGGTTCTTGCGCTCGTTCTTGAGCGCGATGAAGATCGCCACGCACATCATCAGAAGCAGGAAGGCAAAGGGGAAGCCGGTGGCCACCGCCATCGCCTGCAGCGCCGCGAGACCGCCGCCCAAGAGCAGCGCGATCGCCACGAGACCCTCGAAGACGCACCAGAACACACGCTGCGGCAGCGGGCCGTCGACCTTGCCGCCGGAGGTGATGGTGTCGATCACGAGCGATCCCGAATCCGACGAGGTCACGAAGAACACGATCACCAGGATGATGCCGATCAACGAGGTGATCGTGGCCAGCGGCAGCTGGCTCAGCATCTCGAACAGCTGCACCGGCAGCGCCGCCTCGGCCGCGCCCTGGAAGCCGTCCACCACCACCTGGGTGATCGCGGTGCCGCCGAAGACGCTCATCCACAGGATGCAGACCATCGAGGGCACCAGCAGCACGGCGATCATGAATTCGCGCACGGTGCGGCCGCGGCTGACCCGGGCGATGAACATGCCGACGAAGGGCGACCAGGAGATCCACCAGGCCCAGTAGAAGGCGGTCCAGCCCTGCGAGAAGTTGGCGTCCTCGCGCCCGAAGGGCTGGCTCAGCGCCGGGAAGTTGGTGACATAGGCCCAGAGCGAGGCGAAGAAGGTGCTGATGATGGTGCCGGTCGGACCGACGAAGAGCACGAACAGCAACAGCAGGAAGGCCAGCACCATGTTGATCTCGGAGGCGCGCTTCACGCCGCCGTCGAGACCGGCCATGACCGAGACCGTGGCCACGGCGGTGATGCCGAGGATCAGCAGGATCTTGAGCCCGGCGCCGGTGCGGCCGATCTCGTCGCCCTCGGGGTTCAGCAGCGGGTTGTTGTAGCTCAGGCCGAACACCGAACGGGTGTTCTCGGCGGTGTCACCGGTGCCGAACAGGAAATCCATCCCCGCGACCGCCTGCTCCGCGCCGAAGCCCAGCGAGGTGGCAAGGCCGAACAGCGTGGCGAAGACCGCGACGATGTCGATGATGTGGCCGGTCCAGCCCCAGACCCGCTCACCGAAGATCGGGTAGAAGGCCGAGCGGATGGTGAGCGGCAGGCCCTGATTGTAGCTGAACAGGCCCAGTGCCAGCGCCACCACGGCATACATCGCCCAAGGGTGCAGGCCCCAATGGTAGATGGTCGCCGCCATGCCCAGCCGCCGCGCCGCCTCGGCGTCGCCCTCGGCGCCGGACAGCGGCGCCCAGCTTTCGGGGCTGCCCGCGCCCTCGGCGAAGGAGGTCGAGAAATGCGACAGCGGCTCGGAGACGCCGTAGAACATCAGACCGATGCCCATGCCGGCGGCGAAGAGCATCGCGAACCAGCCCGCATAGCCGTAATCGGGCCGCGCCGCCGCGCCGCCCAGCCGGACCGAGCCCAGCGGCGTCACGATCAGCAACAGGCCGAACAGCACGAAGATGTTGCCGCCGAGGATGAAGAACCACGAGAAGTTCGCGGTAAGCCAGTCGCGCACGCTCTCGAACAGCGCGGTCGCGGCCTCGGGCACCATCAGCGTACCCAAGACGAAGGCCACGATGCCGAGGCCCGCGATCAGGAAGACCGGGTTGTGGATGTCGAGCCCGAAAGGCCCGATCTGCGTCTGAATGTTGTCCTGACCGACCTCGTAATCGGTCTCGTCGATAAGCCGCGTCGTTTCCGCGGCGTCTGGATCGGTGTCCGGCGTCGTCATCGTCACCCCCATGCTTGATGTCACACGAAGACCTAGGCCCGGGGGGCCGAGGTCAAGAAAACGTGTGTCTGTCACATGATATCACGGAATGCGACCCCGTGACGCCACGCGTCACGGGGTCAACCGATGCGTGTCGGCACCGCGTCTCAGCCGGCGACGTCGACCACGACCCGGCCGCGCACCTGGCCCTTGAGGATCTCCGCGCCCAGCTCGGGCAGATCACCCAGCCGCGCCGGCCGGATCATCGCGCGCAGCTTTTCCATCGGCAACTCGCGGGCGATCCGCTCCCAGGCGGTGACGCGGTTCTCATAGGGCTGCATGACGCTGTCGATCCCGAGCAGGTTCACGCCGCGCAGCAGGAACGGGATCACCTTGGCCGGCAGGTCGGCGCCGCCCGCCAGACCCACCGCCGCCACCGAGGCGCCGTGGTTCATCTGGCCCAGCACCCGCGCCAGCATCGCCCCGCCGACCGCGTCGATGCAGCCCGCCCAGCGTTCGCTCTCGAGCGGCTTCTTGGTGGTCTCGTTCAACTCGGCGCGCGGCACGATCGAGGCGGCGCCGAGATCGCGCAGGTAATCCTCGGTTTCCGGTCGGCCCGTCACCGCGGCCACCTCGTGGCCGAGCGAGGCGAGGATCGCGGTGGCGACCGAGCCGACGCCGCCCGCCGCCCCGGTGACCAGCACCGGCCCCTGCCCGGTCTTCAACCCGTGCGCCTCGAGCGCCATCACCGCGAGCATCGCGGTGAGACCGGCGGTGCCCACCGCCATCGCGTCGCGGGTCGACAGACCCTCGGGCAGCGGCACCAGCCAGTCCGCCTTGACCCGGGCGCGGGTGGCGTAGCCGCCCCAATGCGCCTCGCCGACGCGCCAGCCGGTCAGGATCACCTTGTCGCCGGGCTTGTAACGGGCATCGTCCGAGGCCTCGACCGTGCCGGCGAAATCGACGCCCGGCACATGCGGGTAATTGCGCACCAGCCCGCCGCCCGGGCCGATGCACAGCCCGTCCTTGTAGTTGAGCGTGGAATATTCGACCGCGACGGTCACGTCGCCCTCCGGCAGGCGGGCGTCATCGAGCTCCTGCACCGAGGCATGGGTCGCGCCCGCCTCGTCCTTCTCGACCAAAAGCGCCTTGAACATCGGAATCCTCCCTCGGGCCGCGTTGTCGTCGCGGGCATGAATGCATGTCGCGCGGCACGGTGCAATCGCCGGGGCGCTCATCGCTCTTGATGCGGCGAGGGGCCGCTTCTAGGCTTCGGCAGATGCGCGGTTGCCGCGCAACCAACTGGAGCGATTGCATGATCCTATCTCGCCTTCTCGGAGCCGCGTCCCTCGCCGCCCTCGCCACCGCCGCCGCCGCGCAGGACGGCAATCTCACCATCCTCGACTACCCGGGCTTCGAGGAGCCGTCCTTCCATCCCGCCTATGGCGAAGCGCATGGCGAGCCGACCTACTCCTTCTTCGGCGACGAGGAGGAGGCGTTCCAGAAACTGCGCGCCGGTTTCCAGGCCGACATCACCCATATCTGCGCGGGCTCGGTCACCAAATGGACCGAGAGCGGGCTGATCGAGCCTTGGGACACGTCGCGGATCGAGGCCTGGGACACGCTCGACCAGAACCTGACCGGCCAGCAGGTCGGCGGCGAAACCGAAGAGGTCTATTTCATCCCGACCGATTTCGGCTCCACCGCCATCGCCTACAACCCCGACGAGGTCGCCGAGGAGGACGTGGCCTCGCTCGAGGTCTTCAAGAACCCGAAATTTGCGGGCCGCATGGCGCTGCCCGACAATGTCGACGACGCCTATGCGCTGGCCTATCTGGCCACCGGCACCACGGACTGGACCGAGGCCGGCGAGGCCGAGTTCGAGGCCGCCTCGAACTGGCTGCGCGAGGTGCATCCGAACCTGCGCACCTACTGGACCGACCCGGCCGAGCTGAGCCAGCTGATGGCCACCGGCGAGGTGCTGGTGAGCTGGGCCTGGAACGAGACCTATCCGACCATGGTCGAGGAAGGCCGCCCGATCGGCTTCCAGCGCGAGACCGCTGAGGGCTCGTCGCTGTGGCTGTGCGGCTATGTCAACATGAAGGATGCGCCGGGCGAGGAGGATCTCGCCTATGACTACATCAACGCGATGCTGGCCCCCGAGGCGGCGATGCCGCTCCTGGAGGCGGGCTTCGGTTCGGCCAACGCCGCGGCGCTGGGCGAGATCGACGAGGCGACGCTGACCGCCTCGGGGCTCGAGCAGATCGAGGTGCCGGTGCTGGCGCAGCTGCCGATCTCGAACGCGCTGCGCGAGCAGCACGCCGAGACCTTCGAGATGATCAAGTCCGGCTTCTGATCCGGGATGGGGGCCGCGCTTTCGCGCGCGGCCCCCTTTTCAAGCCGCGCCCGCCCCCCTATATTCGCCATGTTCCTTCGGGGACTATGGACATAAACGCGCCTGTAATAAGCGGATCGGACCCGGGGGCGGTACCCGGCGGCTCCACCAAACATCCCTCGTTGGGGGCAGATGGGGCCGAAACAGGATCGACGAACGTGTAAAGAGGTGGCTTTGTCTCGGTGAGGTACCACCGATATCGGTCCAAAATTGTACAGTTGCCAACGACAACCGTGCTCCGGCTATGGCTCTGGCTGCTTAAGCAGTCCGGGTTGCCGAAACTTAAGTCCTTGCGCCTAGCAGCGTAAGGCGGGGTTCGCAGGCACCTGGCAACAGAAGCCTGCACTTTTCCCGCTCATTTCATCGGTCTGCCGCGAAGCGACTTGCCCGGCCCGCATTGCCCGGTGCAGCATGGGTCATGGCCCGGCTTCCGCTTCTTGCTCTCGCCCTCGCCTGCTTGTCCTGGCCTGCCTCGGCGCGAGCCTGCGACACCGCGCTTCTGCTCGCGATGGACGTGTCCAACTCGGTGGACGAGGCCGAATACCGGCTGCAGGTCGACGGGTTGGCCGACGCGCTCGAGGATCCGGTGGTGATCGAGGCGGTGCTCACGGGCCAAGTGGCGCTCGCGGTGCTGCAATGGTCGGACTCGTCGCAGCAGCGCGTCACCAGCGATTGGCGCCAGCCGCCCGACCATGCGGCGCTGTCGCGGCTCGCCGCCGAGATCCGCGCCACGCCGCGCGCCTTCGTGATGGGCGGCACCGCCCCGGCCGAGGCGCTGTCGGCGGCGCTGCATCTGATGGAGCGCGCCCCCGATTGCCACCGCAAGGTGATCGACGTCTCCGGCGACGGCACGCCCAATGACGGCGGCGATGTCGGCGGGCCGCAGCGCCGGGCCGAGGCGATGGGGGTGACGATCAACGGGCTCGCCATCGAGAGCCTCGGCCTCGCGATCACCGGGTTCTACCGCAGCCGCGTCGCCACCCGCGACGGCTTCGTGCTCACCGCGCGCGGGCATCGCGAATATCCCGAGGCGATCCGGATGAAGCTGCGCCGGGAACTGGTGCGGGTGATGGGCCGTGCCGACCCGCCCTGACCCCTTGCCCCCTTTCATCCGGCCTCGAATCCCTTATGCTTGCCCGGACTGCGAAAGGATGACGCGACGTGACCCGGCCTGCCAACCGCTCGATCGACTACGGAAACCTCATGCATCGGGCGATGCGCGGGCTGATCCAACAGGTGCTGACGCGGGTGGCCGCGGAAGGCCTGCCCGGAAAGCATCACTTCTTCATCACCTTCGATACCATGCATCCCGACGTGGAGATCGCGGACTGGCTTTCGGACCGCTACCCGGGCGAGATGACCATCGTGATCCAGCACTGGTTCGACAATCTCACCGTCACCGACGAGGGATTCTCGGTCACGCTCAACTTCGGCGACAGCCCCGAGCCGCTCTACATCCCCTTCGACGCGATCCGCACCTTCGTCGACCCCTCGGTTGAGTTCGGCCTGCGCTTCGAGAACCAGGAGGATGACGAGGAAGACGCCGACGAGGAGGCGCCGATGCAGGAAATGGCCGAGCCAGAGGATGAGGACGAGGCGCCGAAGAAGGGCGCCGCCCAAGTCGTCAGCCTCGACAGCTTCCGCAAGTCCTGAGCGTCTGGCCGGCGGCGATTTGGCAATTGCCCCGGAGGCGGCCCACGCGGTAGATGGCATGCGACGGCATACCAGGGAGATCGCGATGAGCCAGACTAGCCCCACCCGCACCGAATCCGACAGCTTCGGCCCGCTCGAGGTCCGCGCGGACCGCTACTGGGGCGCGCAGACGCAGCGCTCGATCCTGAACTTCCCGATCGGCTGGGAAAAGCAGCCCGTGGCGATCGTCCGCGCGCTGGGCGTGATCAAGCAGGCCTGCGCCGAGGCCAACAAGGCGCGTGGCAAGCTCGATGCCCGCCTCGCCGATGCGATGATCCAGGCGGCCTCCGAAGTGGTGGCCGGCAAGCTCGACGATCACTTCCCGCTGGTGGTCTGGCAGACCGGGTCGGGCACCCAATCCAACATGAACGCCAACGAGGTGATCTCGAACCGCGCCATCGAGATCCTGGGCGGCACCATCGGCTCCAAGGACCCGGTGCACCCCAACGACCATGTCAACATGGGCCAGTCCTCGAACGACACCTTCCCCACCGCGATGCACATCGCCGTCGCCACCACCGCGCGCGACGTGACGCTGCCGGGGCTGGAGAAGCTGCACGCCGAACTGGCGGCCAAGGCCGAGGCCTTCAAGGACATCATCAAGATCGGCCGCACGCATACCATGGATGCGACGCCGCTGACGCTGGGCCAGGAATTCGGCGGCTACGCGCATCAGGTCGCGATGGGCATCCGCCGCCTCAAGGCGGCGCTGCCGGCGATCTACGAGCTGGCGCAGGGTGGCACCGCCGTGGGCACCGGGCTCAACACGCCGCAGGGCTGGGGCGAGACCGTGGCCGAGAACATGGCGAAGATCACCGGACTGCCCTTCGTCACCGCCCCGAACAAGTTCGAGGCGCTGGCCGCGCATGACGCGATGGTCGAGATGTCGGGCGCGCTGCGGGTGGTCGCGGGCTCCCTGTTCAAGATCGCCAACGACATCCGCCTTCTGGGCTCCGGTCCGCGTTGCGGCCTCGGAGAGCTGATGCTGCCCGAGAACGAGCCCGGCTCCTCGATCATGCCCGGCAAGGTCAACCCGACCCAATGCGAGGCGCTGACGCAGGTCTGCGCGCATGTGATGGGCAACGACGCCGCCGTTGGCTTCGCCGGGTCGCAGGGCCATTTCGAGCTCAACGTCTACAAGCCGATGATCGCCTACAACGTGCTGCAGTCGATGCAGCTTCTGGGTGATGCCGCGGTGGCCTTCACCGACAATTGCGTCGCCGGCATCGAGGCCAACGAGGAGCGGATCGGCAAGCTGATGCGCGAAAGCCTGATGCTGGTGACCGCGCTGGCGCCCACCATCGGCTACGACAACGCCACCACGGTCGCCAAGACCGCGCACAAGAACGGCACGACGCTCAAGGAAGAGGCGATCAACCTCGGCTTCGTCGATGCCGAGACCTTCGACCGGGTGGTGCGTCCCGAGGAGATGATCGGCCCGAAATGAAGCCGGTGAACCTGAACCAGTTCAGGAAGAACAAGGTGCGGGCCGAGAAGAAAGCCCGCGCCGACGCCAATGCCGCGAAGTTCGGCCGCAGCAAGGCCGAAAAGGACCGCGACGCGGCCGAGGCCAAGGCGGCGGCGCAGCGGCTCGACGGACATCGCCGCGACGATGAGTGACGGCCGCCCCGTGAAACGCTCGCTGACGCTCAGGGGACACCGTACCAGCGTGTCGCTGGAGGACGCCTTCTGGCGGGTCTTTCGCGACATCGCCGCCCGCGAGCGGCGCACGATCAACGGCCTCGCGGCCGAAATCGACGAAGCGCGCGGTGATGTCGGCCTCGCTTCGGCAATCCGGGTCTTCGTGCTGCAACGGGTCATGGATCGTTAGGCATTTCGTGCCGAGATGCAGGAATGCATAGCATTCCTGCCCCTCTGTCGCCCGAAGCCTGGCTCACACACATGTTCAGCGCCAGAAGCGCCGTGCAAGGTGGCGTGCTGCGTCGCAAGACCCGGGACGTGGAGCGCTATGTCGGGCGCGAAGCGTTCCTCGCGGAGATGCGCCGGCGCGGCTTTTCGGTGGTGGAGAATGCGGGTCAATTCGTGATCTTCTGCAATCGCGAGCCGATCCGGCGGATCCTGTGATCCGAATTCTTCGCAGAATTCGGTCCGGAACCTTCAAAGGTTCCGGCTAGCCGCGTTCCGTCACCCGCAACCGGATACCGCCCCTGGCGCGCACCGTCAGATGCGCCACCGGCACGGGCGCATCGCCCTCGACCGCCTCGAAGCGGAAGCGCGACAGCAGCGCCGCCAACAGCATGGCCGCCTCGGCCATCGCGAAGCCTGCACCGGGACAGACCCGCGGCCCCGCACTGAAGGGCATGTAGGCACAGCGCATGCTTTCCTTTGTCTCGACCCGGCCCCAACGATCCGGGTCGAAATGATCCGGGTTTTCCCAGAACCGCTCGTGCCGATGCAGGTGCCAAGGCGACAACACTACTTGCGTGCCTCGCCGCAGGGATCGTTCCCGGAAGCGCTCGGGCTTGAGCATCTCGCGCACCATCATCGGCACCGGCGGGTAAAGGCGCAGCGCCTCACGCGCGCAGTCTCGGATGAGCTGCAAGCCGGACAGCCCAGAGAACGCACCGGAAAAACCTCGTGCCTCGGCGGCAGCGCGGTCCTGGATCCCAGGATGCGTGGCGAGCAGGTAGAGCGTCCAGGCAAGGCTGGCCGCGCTGGTTTCGTGCCCTGCCAGAAAGAAGATCGCCACCTGGTCGACCATCTCTTCGCGCGAGAAACGCGCGCCGGTTTCAGGATCCGGCGTAGTCATGATCTTGGTGGCGAGATCGCGCGGTGCCGTGCCTGCCGCGATCTCCGCCGCCCGCGTCTCGACCAGCCCGGCGATCAGCGCCCTGATCCGCCGCGCGGTGGCGCGGGTTTCGCGCGAATGCAGCCGCGGCATCCAGACAGGCCCCTTCACGAACGCGGCCAGGTTCAGCAAGGGCTGGCTGCGTTGATGGGCGTGGAAGGACTGGTAGGTGGCCCGGGCCGTTTCATGCTCGATCGGCAACGAGAACAGCGTGCGAAAGATCACGTCGGCAGCGGCATGGCTCGCCTGTTCCTCGATCTCGACCGCGCGCCCGTCGGCCAAGGGCGCCAGCCGCGTCACCGCCGCAGCACCTGCGGCCCGCATGGCGGCAAAGCTCTCCTTCAGCCGACCGCCCTCGAAGGCCGGATCGATGATCCGCCGCTGTCGTTCCCATGTCGCGCCATTGGTGAGAAACACCGAAGCGCCAAGCAGCGGCCGCAGACCCGCGCCGATCCGTTCGGATTTCGGAAAATCGTGCGGCCGCTCCTTCAGCACCAGCCGCAGCAACGCCGGATCATTGATCAGTACCGATCGGAAGAACGGGGTGCGAAACTCCGCCATCCAGGCGCGGTAGAGCCGAGCCGGCTGGGCCGAGAGGATATCGGCGCGAAACAGCTTCAGGTGCCGCCAGAGCGATACGCGCGGCGCGCGGGGCACGGGCTTGGGCGGCAGCGGGTTCATGCGGCGGTGGTCACATGGGGCGAGAGCGGCCTGCGGATCGCCTGGCGCGACGGCGAACGCTCGGCGAAGCGCGCCGCCAGCGTCAGCGGCCCGGCGGTGACGCGGAAATAGTCGTAATCGCCGGGGCGATCGAAGGCGCAGAGATATTGGAAATGCAGCCGGAAGAAGCGCCAGCGCAACTCGCGCCAGCGGGCCGGGCTCAGTGTCCGGGTGAAGGCCGCGGAGACCACCAGTGGCCAGCGCTGTCCCTCGGGGGCCACCCCCGACACCGCCACCGGGTCGCACAGCGCGAAGGCGCAGCCATCGCCCGGGGCGGTCACGTCGAGCCATGTCAGCTCATCCCGGGTCGAGAGATAGGCGAGATCGGCGCGCAGGCGACGCGCCTCGGGCAAAAAGGACATCATCGGCACCACCTGCCCCAGCGACACGAACCCCAGCGCCGGGCCGCCTGCGGGCACCCGGCTCGCGCGGATCAGGTCCGACAGCACCGAGACGGCGAGATGCGCGCCCGAGGAATGCCCGACCACGAGAACCTCGTCGACATCCTCGTGCAGCGCCGCCGCGATCCGATCGGCGAACTGTGCCAGACGCCTCTCGAGCGCGTCCGGATTGGCGCCGCGCCAGCGGGCGGCGAAGGCGTAATCATGCATCAGGTAATAGGCGAAGAACCTACGGTCGTTCCGACGAAACCAGTGCAGCGCGCCCCAAGCCGTCAGGGCCAGCACGGGCCAGAAGACGAGGGCCGACGGCGCCCCCGAGGCGGCCATGAGCCGCTCAGCGAGACGCCCCCCCAACGCCCCGAACCCGAGCGCGAGGCCAAGCTGCAGAAGCAGCATGACCACCGGATAGAGCGCGGCGATCACAGGCCCCTTTCGAAGCCGCATCAGGCGCGGCAGCGCGCCGCTCGCGATGTAGGTCCACGCTGTCCTGAGAAGCTGTGCATAGGTCGCGGCGACGCCGCCTCGCATCTGCTCGCGCACGATGTCCGACCAGACCAGCACCTCGAACTCGGCGCGCTGCTCGGAGCCTTCGATCCGGGCCTCGACATTCCAGCCGAAGCGGCGGCCGGTCGCCGGAGACAGGGTCAGGTCGAATCCCGAGACAACCGCCTGCGCGGCGGCTTCGCGGCGATAGAGTTCGCGGTAGCGGCGCGGGTGGATCGGGTCGAAGCCGGGGATGTAGAAGACCCGCCGCCTGCGCACCCGTCCCGGTCTCGATCCGTCCATGGCCCCTCCCGTCATGGCGCCAGACTAGACGAGGAAACCGGCGACCATAAGGCCGAAACCGGGCTTCAGCCGAGCGCCGCGAGCACCGGAAAGGTCTCGAGCAGCCAGAAGCTGAAATCGGAAAATTGGCCGGTGAGCATCATCAGGCCGACGGTCCATAGCAGCAGCCCCGATGTCCGCTCGATCCGCCCCATGTGCCGCTTCATCCACGACATCGCGCCGGTCAGCTTGGGAAAGAATGCCGCGACCAAGAGGAACGGGATGCCCAGCCCGGCGGCATAGACCGCGAGCAGCGCCGCGCCGCGCGTCACCTCGGCCTCGGTCGCGGCCAGCCCGAGGATGGTGCCGAGGATCGGGCCGAGACAGGGCGTCCAGCCGAAGGCGAAGGCCAGACCCAGCACGTAGGCGCCGAAGGCCGAGCCGCCCCTGTCGCCGCCCGAGATCCGTGCCTCGCGGTCGAGGAAGGGAATGCGGATGACGCCGGTGAAATGCGCGCCGAAGACCATGATGGTGATGCCAGCGATGATGTTGAACCAGTCCTGGAACTGCAGGAACATCCGCCCCAACGCCGAGAAGGCGACCCCCAGCAGCAAGAAGACCGTCGACAGCCCCAACACGAAGAACAGCGCCGCCGTCATCACCCGGCGCCGCTCGCGCGCGGGTGCGGCGAGATCGGTCACCGACACCCCGCCCATATAGGCCAGATAGGGCGGCACGATCGGCAGCACGCAGGGGCTGAGGAAGGACAGGAGCCCCGCCGTCAGCGCGATCATCATCGCGGGGAGAAGCGTCGCGTCGAGGATCATCTCGGCTGAGAACATGGAAAAACTCCTTTGGTCCGGCGAGGCTATCAGCCGCCGCCCGGGGCGTCACCAGCCCGGCTCTCACTTGGTCGTGCGGCAATGTGTCAGTCCCGCGCGGGAAGGCTCAGACGCCCGGCAGCACCCACAGCGCCTCGCGCGGGAGCCGCCAGCGGATGTCCTGCCCGGGCATGGCACCGCGCGCGGCGCCCGCCCGCATCAGCGCCTCCAGCCGAAGCCCGGCGACCTCGGCGGTGATCCGGGTGAGCAGCCCCTCGAAGCGGGTCTCGATCACCCGCAGCGTCACCGCGTTCTCGCCCTCGCCGGTCTCGATCGCCTCGGGGCGCAGCGTCAGGCAGCCTTCCCCCGCAGGCGCGGCATGGGGCAGCGCCAGCCGCCCCAGCGCGCAGTCGAACGCGCCGCCCGAGGAACGGCCGGGGATGAAGTTGCAGCCGCCGAAGAACCGCGCCACCTCGAGATCGGCGGGCCGGTTCCACAGCGTCGCCCCCGCGCCGATCTGGTGGATGCGGCCGCCCAGCATCAAGGCGACCCGGTCGCCCAGCACCGCCGCCTCTTCTTGGTCATGGGTGACGACCAGCGTGGTGATACCGGTCTCGCGCTGAAGCCGCCGGATCAGCGCCCGCATCTCAGTGCGCAGATGCGCGTCGAGCGACGACAGCGGCTCGTCGAGCAGCAGCAGGCCGGGCTTCAGGACCAGCGCGCGGGCCAGCGCCACGCGCTGCCGCTGGCCGCCCGACAACTCGTGCGGGCAACGGTGCCCCAGGCCTTCGAGTTGCACCTGTTCCAGCGCCTCGGCCACGCGCATCGCGATCTCGCGCTTCGGGCGTCGCTGCATGCGCAGGCCAAAGCCGACATTGGCGGTCACGTCCATATGCGCGAAGAGCTGACCCGACTGGAACACTAGCACCGCCTCGCGCCGCTCGGGCGGCAGGTGCAGCACCGACAGCCCGTCGAAGCGGACCTCGCCCGCATCGGGCGCGATCAGACCGGCGATGACGCGCAGCGCAGTGGTCTTGCCGCAGCCCGAGGGGCCGAGCAGGGCCAGCATCTCGCCGTTCCCCACCTCGAGCGAGAGCGCGTCGAGCGCCGGGCGCTCCGCGCCCGGATGGCGCAGATGCAGGTCGTTGAGCGTCAGCCGCGTCACCGCGTCCCTCCGATGGCCATGCCGCGCCCCGTCAGCTGCCGCGCCACGAGGGCGAGGATCACGAGGCCCGGGCCGAGGCTCAGCATCGCCAGAACGCCGGCCTGGTCGTTGCGCCCCGCGCCCGCCTGCGCATAGAGCAGCAAGGGCAGCGTCACCACCCGACCGCCGCCGATGGTCAGCGTTAGGATGTATTGCGACCACGACACCAGAAAGGCGAAGAGCCCGGCCACGACGATGCCCGGCGCGATGGCGGGCAGCATCACGTGCCACAGCACCTGCAAAGGCTTTGCCCCGAGACTGCGGGCCTGCGCCTCGGCCTCGGCGTCGTAATTGGCGAAGACGCCCGACATCACGAAGATCACGTAAGGCAGCGTCGGCACCAGATGCACCAGCACCACGCCCGGCACCGAGTTGGTGAGGCCCAGCCGCAGGAACACGCCGTGGATGCCCAGCCCCACCGCGATGCCCGGCACGATCACCGGCGCCAGCAGCGCCAGCTCGACCAGAGCCTTGCCGCGAAACCGGTAGAGCCCGAGCGCCCGGCCCGCCGGAATGCCCAAGCCCAGCGCCAGCGCCGCGGCGGCAAGGGCGATCAGCGTCGTGGTGGCGAGTGCGCCGGGGATCTCCGAGCGCGGCGCGAAGGCCTGCATCCAAGGCTCGATGGTCCAGTTAGCGGGCAGGATCTGCGGAAAGAACCAGCCGCGCGCCACCGACCACAGCGCCAGCGGCAAGAGCGGCGCGACGAGAGCCACGATCAGCGCCAGCCCCAGCAGCATGCGCAGCCGCGGGCTCAACGGTTCCGCCCCGCGAAGGCGGCGCGGATCAGCACCGCCGATACCAGCGCGATCAGCATCGCCAGCGCCATCGCCTCGGGTCTTGCCGCGAGATCGGGGTCGGTGAAGCGCTGCCACGCCAGCACCGGCAACGCCGTGGGCGCGCTCTGCCCCAGAAGCACCGGCACCTCCCAGGCGCCGAAGGAGAAGGCGAAGACGATGGCGCCGGCGCGGATCAGCGCCGGCATCAGCAGCGGCAGCAGCACCAGCCGCATCGCCGCGAAGGGCGTGGCCCCGAGCGAGCGCGCGGCGCTTTCGGGGTCGTCGCCCAGGCTCTGCATGTTGGCGAGGAGGATCAGCCCGATGAAGGGCACCTCCTTCCAGACGTAATGGGCGATGATGCCGATGGCGAAACGGTCCTGCGTCAGCGCGGGAAAGCCCGCGGGTCCGTCGATCAGCCCGGCGCCCGCCGAGAGCCGCGCGACGAAGCCCGATTGCGACAGCAGCCACAGGATGCCCAGCGCGCCCACCGCGTGCGGGATGGTGAGGTTGATCTGGAACAGCAGCCGCGCCAGCCCCTGCCCCGGAAAGCTGCGCCGCAGCAGCAGCGCCGCGCCGAGGCCGATCAGGCAGGAGAGCGCGGTCGAGGCGAAGGCGATCCAGAGCGACAGGCCGAGCGAACGCCAGACCCGGCCCTCGGACAGCACCGCGATCCAAGCGTCACCGCTGGCGCCGCCGCGTCCCATGCCGAAGGAGCCTGCGAGCCCCAGCGCGAGGCCGCCGCCGAACAGCACCGCGATCACGCCAAGCGCGGGCGCGAGCGACAGCCATGGATGCCCGCGCCCGATCATCTCAGTTGCCGACGTTGCGAATCCAGCCATCCTCGATCGCCGAGGTCCAGTCGGCCTGCAGCTCCGGCAACGCCGCCTGCCCCAGCTCCTCGATCGAGACCACCGAGGGGTGCCGTTCCAGCGCCGCGAAGCCCGCCTGCACCTCGTCCGGGGCGCGGTCGGGCTCGATCACCGTGGCCGCGCCCCAGACCTCAGGCTGCGCCTTTTCGAGCTGCGCCTCGGCCGACAGCAGCAGGTTCTGGGTCACCAAGGCGGCCGCCTTGTTCGCGGCGTTGACCGGGATCACCATGTAGTTGGTGTTGGCCAGCGTGCCGTCGCTCAACCCGTAGGAGCGCGCGGTCTCGGGGAAGATCCCGTTCACTACCGCCGTGCCGACCTCGGCCGGGTCGTAGGTGAAGAACAGGTCCACCTCCTGATTGGCGAACATCTGCTGCAGCTGGGTGATCGATGTCGGGTAGGTCACGCCCTCGCGCCACAGATGCGGCTCGATCCCGTTCAGGATCTCCCAGGTTTCCTTGGCCACCTCGTCGAACTTGGCTCGGTCGAACGGCCCGATCAGCGCATCCGGCCCGCCCGCGACATGGGTGAAGACGTGGCGCACGAAGGCGGCACCGGTGAAATCGGGCGGCGCGGGATAGGTGAAGCGGCCCGGATTGGCCTCGACCCATGCCAGAAGCTCGGGGATCGAGCGCGGCGGCTCGGACGTGCGGGCGGTGTCGTGGGCGAAGGCGAACTGCACCCGGCTCCATGGCACCTCGCAGCCCTCGACCGGCGTGCCGAAATCATTGGCGATGGCGGGGTTGTCGAAATTCACCAGCGCCGCGTTGGGCAGCTTGTCGACATAGCCGCACCAGGCGAGGTCGCCCTGCTTCATGGTGCGGAAATTCTCGCCGTTGATCCAGATCATGTCGACCGCGCCCGTCGTCGCGCCCGCCTCGACCTCGCCCAGCACGATGTTCACCGCCTCGGCGGTGTCGGTGAGCGGCACGCGGTTGAGCGTGATGTCGTACTCCTCCTCGAGACGGCCGCCGATGTAGTCGGAGACATAGGCGTTGATGTTGTCGGCCCCACCCCACATGAAGACGTTGACCTCACCGCCGCGCGCCGTCTCGACGATCTCCTCCCAGCTCATCTCGAGCAGCGCATCGCCCTCCTGCGCCCGGGCCGCGCCGCCCGCGAGGATCAGCGCCCCAATGATCCCTGTCATCATCCGCTTCATGTTGCTCCTCCCGTCGATGCCGCCGGATCGCATCGCCCGGCTTCGATCACAGGGTAGTGCCTGTGCGGCGATATCGGCGCAACACACCAAAATGTCAGGCGCTTGCAACATGAAAGCGATGATCAGTGATCGGCGGGCCGGCGCAGCGGGTTCGGTCCCGGCCCGTCATGACCGCCGGGCGCGGATGCGTCGTCCGGCGCCTCGACCGTGCCGCGCCCCGGATCGAGCGAGGCATACCAGGCGGCAAGCGCCTCGATATCCGCCTCTTCCAGATCCTGCGCCGCGACCCGCATCAGGTTGTAGACCTCGGTGCCGCCGCGCACCCCGTCGCGCCACAGCCGGAGCTGGGTGACCAGATAGGCCTCGTCCTGCCCGGCGAGCGGCGGGAAATCCCCCTGCAGCGCCTCGCCGCCCAGCCCTTCGAGGTCGCGCGGCCCCGGCCCGTGGCAGGCGGTGCAGGTGGGCACGTCGTCGGAGCCCGCCCGCGCCAGCCGCTCGCCCAGCGCCAGCGTTTCGGGGTCATGCGCCCGGACCCCGCCCGTTTCGTCCCGGGGCGCCTCCGCGAACCATTCGGCAAGCGCGCGCAGCTGGTCGGGGGCCAGTTCCGAGGCCGCATGCTGCATGATCCCGCTCTCGCGCCGCCCCTCGCGATAGGCCAAGAGCGCGGCCTCGATGTAATCGGCTTCGAAGATGTCGAGCCGTGGCACGTGGCGTGTGACGCCGCCATGGCAGCCCGCGCACCACGCCGCGCCTTCGGGGCCGCCGCTCTCGGCCAGCGCGGTCAGCTCGGCCTGCCGCTCGGGCGTCACCTCGCCCTTCTGGATCGCGCGCAGATAGGCGACCCCGGCCCAGACGTCGTCGCCGCGCTGCGAGGGCCATTGCGGCATGCCCGACATCTTCACGCCTTCGTAGAGGATCCAGTGCAGCTCTTCGGGGCTCCAGCTACCCACCGCCTCGGTGATGTGCGGCGGCACCGGGTTCATGCCGAGGATGGTGGCGGTGCGGTCGCGCCCGGGCACGGCGTGACACATGGCGCAGGCGGTCTCGAAATGCCGCGCGCCAAGCTCGATCAGCGCCGGATCGTCGAGATCGGGGGCCGGCGTCTCGGGGTGGCCGGAATAGAGATCGACGGCGTTGCGATAGGTGGTGTGCAGCGCCCAGTAGGTCGGCGGCAGGTGGCCCGCGCGCGCCGACACGTTGTAGAGCCCGAAGGCAATGGTGGCACCGCCCGCCGCCGCGCCCAGCCCCGCCAGCACGGCGAGCGTGACGAGAACTGTCCTGGTCCGCTGCTTCATGCCGCGGCCTCCCTTTCCTTCACGGCGCGGGCGGTGAGCGCCAGCCCCGCCACGAGATAGACCGGCGTGCCGATCCCGAGCATCAGCATGCCGCCAAGCTGCTGGCCGCCCAGATCGGGCATCAGCCCGCACCAGGCGGAATAGAGATCGCGCGGCGCGAGGATCAACAGCGCCCCCAGAAGCGTCATGTGCATCGATGTGAGCAGCAGCCCCCCGGCCCCGGCCAGCGGATGCCCGGCCCGCAGGCAGCCGGCCCAGACCAGCAGCCCCGCCAGCAGAAAGCTGGCCTGCTCGGCGGCGAAACCCGCCTCGGAGCGATAGGCCAGCGCATGGGCGCGCGGCAGGTGCCAGGCCCAGACCACCGCGAATTCGAGCGCTGCGGCGATCAGCGGGCCCAGCGCCAAGGCCCGGCCCAGCGCGGGCCAGCCCAGCACCAGAAGCGGCGCGGCGAGCGCCACGATGGTCATGTGCCGCAGCATGTGCCCCGCGAAGGAGGCGCCGAGCCACATCTCGAGCGGCGCGACCCAGACGGCGGCCAGAAGCCCCAGCCCGAGGATCATCGGCACCGGCCTGATCGCGCCGGGCCTCACCGGCAGGTTCCGAGGATGATCAGGGGCAGCGTGTCATAGACCACGCCGATGAACGACACCAGCGCCAGCAGGAACCCCGCATGGCCGAGAAACTGGTGCCGGTCCTCGGCGCTGCCCTCGGGGTTCGAGAATTCGCCGGTGTCGCGCACGTCCCAGCGCAGGAAGGCGCGCCAGCCGATCCAGGCGATCGCGGCGAGCATCGCGACGGTCATCGCGATCAGGGCGATGCGCAACGCGCCCATCGAGAACATGCGCTCGAACTTGAAGCAGTAGACCGAGACCGCCGCGTAGCTGATCAAGAAGTGGAAGGCCCAGATCGTCGGCCCGAGCGTGATCCGCCACAGGCTCTCGCGCTCTTCCGAGAATTCGTGCTCGTCCTCGCGCGGATGCGAGGGCCGGTCATGATCGCTGCGCTCCATGCGGCCCTCCCTCACATCAGCCGGGGCACGATACCCATCATCGCGCCGGTCACCAGCGCCGTCAGCCCCAGGAAGTGCCAAAACAACGTGACGTTCCACAGATCCGCGTCATAGCGCGGGGTCAGCTTGCCGAAAAGGCTGCCGGCGAGGCAATAGAGCTGCATGATGGTGCCGACGATGCCATGCGCCACCACCCAGACCATCAGCGCCCACATCATCGCCGGATAGACATGGCTGGCGGGGTCGAGATCCATGACCGACAGGATGAAGCCACCCATCCCGGCCAGCGTCAGGAGCGGCGCCACCGCCAGCGCCCCGCGCGCCGACCCCACCCGGCCGGCCCGGTTCAACCCGCGTGCGCCGCGCGTCAGCGCCCAGGCGGCCGCGAAGGCGGCGGTGGAGAGCGCGACGAGATAGCCGTTGGCATGCTCGGCCCCCGGCGGCGGGAAGGCGGTGTTCGAGGTCCAGTAGAAGAACACCCCGAAGACCAGCGACGCGAAGGCGGTGGCATCGCCCAGCATGGTGATCCAGACCGCCCACCAGCCCACCGCCTGCGGCCCGGCGGCATAGGTCGGCAGGCTGAGGCCGAGGCCCACATCCTTCATGTCCTTTTCCGGCGGCCGCGCGGTCGAGGTCCAGAGCCAGTAGAGGATGCAGACCACCGCGAAGGCCGCCGAGACGATGGCCGGGCCATAGATGTGGAAGGTCGGCAGGATGAAGGCACCGCCGGTGAAGGCCGCCGCCCAGATCGTGATATAGGCCGGGCCGGTCACCCGCTGCACCTGGATCGGCCGCGCGTCGATCACGCTGGTCACAATGGTCTCGCGCAGCCCCTCCTCGGCGTCGGGCAGGTAGTAGCGCCCCTGATCCATGCGCTCGACCAGCTTGGGCTGATCCCAGAGCGGATAGCGCGAAGTGATGTGCGGGATCGAGCGCACGCCCCATTTGGTCTCGGGGATCTCGTGGCTCCATTCCAGCGTGCCGGCCCCCCACGGGTTGCGCTCGATCTGCGGCTGGTCCTTCTTCGGGCGCACGATGTCCCAGGCGAAAACCGCGAAACCGGCGGCGACGATGAACGAGCCCACGGTCGAGATCTGGTTGAGCCAGTCGATGCCAAGCCCCTCGGGATAGGTGTAGACCCGGCGCGGCATGCCGAGGAGGCCGGTGAGATGCATCGGCAGGAAGGTGATGTTGAAGCCGGTGAAGATCAGCCAGAAGGACCAGCGGCCCAGCCGCTCGGAGAGCATCTTCTTCCGGAAGAACGGGAAGAAGTAATAGACCCCCGCGATCACCGGAAAGACCATGCCGCCGAACAGCGTGTAATGCAGGTGCGCCACGATGAAATAGGTGTCGTGCACCTGCCAGTCGAAGGGCGCGATCGCGACCATGACGCCGGTCAGGCCACCCGCCGTGAAGATCGCCAGAGCGCCCGCGATCCACAGCATCGGCAGCGTCATGACCACCTTGCCGGCGATCAGCGTCGCGACGAAGGCGAAGAGCTGGATGCCGGTCGGGATCACCACCGCCTCGGAGGCCGCCGAGAAGAACCCCAGCGACATGTTGGGCAGGCCGGTGGTGAACATGTGGTGCACCCAGAGCCCGAAGCTCAAGAACCCGGTCCCCACCGCCGAGAGCACGATCCATGAATAGCCGAGGATCGGCCGGCGCGCGACCGTGGGCACGATCATCGCGGCGATGGCGATCGAGGGCAGGAAGATGATGTAGACCTCCGGGTGGCCGAAGATCCAGAACAGGTGCTGCCACAGCATCGGGTCGCCGCCGCGCGTGTGATCGAAAAACGGCCAGTCGAACGAGCGCTCCAGCTCGAACAGGAAATCCCCCGCGATCAGCGGCGGGAAGGCGAACAGGATCATGCCGCCGACCACCAGCACGTACCACGCGTAGAGCGGCATGACGTTGACGCGCATGCCGGGCGGGCGGCACTTCAGCGCGCCGACGATCAGCTCGACCGCCGCCGCGATCGAGGCCACCTCGATGAAGCTGAGGCCCAGCAGCCAGATGTCCGAGCCGATGCCAAGCTCGATGGTGGCGAGCGGCGGATACATGAACCAGCCCGCCTTGGGCGCCGCCGAGAACAGGATCGAGCCGATCACGAAGATGCCGCCGATCAGGAAGGCCCAGTAGCCATAGGCCGAGAGCCGCGGGAACGGCATGTCGCGCGCGCCCAGAAAGGCGGGCAGGATCAGGATCGAGATCGCCTCGAACATCGGCACGGCGAAGAGGAACATCATCGCCGAGCCGTGCATGGTGAAGAGCTGGTTGAACATGTCGGCCGAGATCAGGTCGTTCTCCGGCACCCAGAGCTGCAACCGCATCAGCAGCGCCATGACACCCGCGATCAGCATGAAGACGAAGGCGGTCATGGTGTACCAGACGCCGACCTCGGAGTTGTTCACGGCGGTCCAGTAGCGCCAGCCCTCGGGCGTCTTCCAGGCACGGCGCAGGTTCTCTTCCTGCCTCTCGCGGACCTCGCGCGGCACCGGTTCGTTCAGCATCTCCTCGGTCGGGGGATAGATGCCCCGTGGCGCGAGGTCGCCCGCGGGGATGCTTCGGTCGGTCATTCGAGGCCCTCGAGATAGGCGGCGATCGCGTCGATCTGTTCGCCCGTAAGGTGGTCATAGGCGGGCATTTCGGCGCCGGGCTTCCAGGCGCCCGGGTTGGCGACCCACTTGGCGAAATCCTCGGGGCTCGTGCCGAGCCGCCCGGCGGCGAGCGAATGGCGCGAGCCGACATGGGTGAGATCCGGCCCCACCCGCCCCACGGCGGGCGTGCCGCGCACCGCGTGGCAGGCGCCGCAGCCCTGCGACAAAAACAGCGCCGCCCCCCGGGCCGCCTCCGCGCTCGCGGGCGTCACTGCCGGGGCGGCCTCGGCCGCGAGCCATGCCTCGAAAGCCTCGGGTTCCATCACCTCGGCCTCGAAGGCCATCCAGGCGTGGCTTTCGCCGCAGAACTCGGCGCATTGGCCGCGATAGATGCCGGGGCGTTCGGGGCCGAGCGTCATCTCGTTCACCCGGCCGGGAAACATGTCCATCTTGCCGCCCAAGGACGGCACCCAGAAGGAATGGATTACCTCCTTGCTGTCGAGCAGGAAGGTCGAGCGGACGCCCGCGGGCAGCCGGATCTCGTTGGCGGTGATGACGGTGCTGCCGTCCTCTCGCTGATATTCGACGCGCCACCACCACTGCTCCCCGGTCACCCGGATCACCGGCCCGTTGCCGGTGGCGCGCAGGTCGGGCATGATGCTCAACCCATAGACCAGCAGCGCGCTCAGCGTCACCGTCGGGAAAGCGATGCCGCCCAGGATCACCAGCCAGTTGGCGATCCGCTGCGAATGCGCCGCCGGGCTGCGCCGCGTGGCCCAGTAGAACAGCCCGTTCATCCCGAACCACAGCACCACCGCGCCCGCGAGCATGACCCAGAACAGGTCGCCCAGGATGCGCGCGTCCTCGCCGCCCGGCACCAGCGCCGATTGCCGCCCCTCGCAGGCGGCGAACAGCAGGAACGACAGGAGCGCGAGCCGCGACGGGCCGGGGAGAAAGATGGATCGGGCGCGGGTCTCGCGGGGCATGCAGGGTCCGGGGTCAGCGGCGCTCGCGCCAAGGTCACGACAATGAGAGCGCGCCCCGCGCTGCGGTCAACGTCGCAAGTCGAAGAAATCGCACCGAGACCTGTGCATTGCGCGACGTCGCGCAATCGCTATGTAACGGCGTCATGACATTCGCACATTCCAGCTCCCTCGCCGGGCGTCTTCCGGTTTCCGGCATCTTCGCAGGCGTCGCGATGCTGCTGTTCGTCGCGGTGGCGCTGGGGCTGTGGCGCGACCAGTTGGACTGGCAGTTCCGCGAGAGCGGGATCGTCACCTATGGCTCGGTGCTGCTTCTGGGCCTGATCTCGTGGACGAGCTTCGCGATCGGCAAGGTCCGGCGCGACTGCGCCCGTCCGCTCCTGCGCGATCCGCGCGCCGTCTGGCTCGCCATCGGTGCGGGCTTCGCCTTTCTCGCGCTCGACGATCTGGCGCAGATCCACGAGAATCTCGACAAGCTGATCCACACCCTCGCGGGGGCCAAGTCGACGGCGCTGACCGACCGGCTCGACGACCTGATCATCGCGGTCTACGGGCTGGTCGGGCTCGCGGTGCTGTGGCTGTGCCGCTCGGAGCTGCGCCGGTTTCGCGGGCTGCTCCCGTGGCTTGGCTTCGGCTTCGCGCTCCTGGTGCTGCAAGTCGGTCTCGACGCGATCTCGAACCGTGACGAATGGCTCGACTGGCTCGCCGTCGCCGAGGCGCAAAGACCGCTCTATGCCGACGTGATGACGGTGTTCGAGGAAGGCGCGAAGCTCTTTGCCGAGGCCGCCTTCCTGTCGGGCTTCGTACTCGCACGGCGCGGATTGCACGACGCCTGAGTTTCAGACGCCGCGCTTGTTGCCCCAGATCAGCACGTGCAGCTGCGGCAGCACGCGCGCCTCGAACCAGCCATCGGCCAGCGCCCGGCTCACCAGCCAATCCATGCGGTCGGTGATGCCGTCCATGTCGATCTCGGCATCCTCGGCCTCGGGCGGCGGCGGCGTATGGTTGCCGGGCTGGAGGTAGACCGGCAGCTGCGGGTAGCGACCGGCCACCTCGCGGGCCCAGAGATAATCGGTCTCGTCGAACACCACGATCTTCAGGATCGCTTCCGCGTCCCCCGCCGCGGCGAGGCACTCGTCGAAGCGCGCCCAGTCCGGCCTCTCGCCCGAGGACGGCGGCTTGGGTGACAGGACCAGCGGTTCCAGCCGGGAAAACCAGTCGCGCGCCACCGAGCCTTGGGTCTCCAGCGCGAAGCGGTAGCCCAGCGCGCGCCCGCGCTCGATCAGCGGGCCGCAATCCTGGATCGCCGGGTTGCCGCCCGAGATGGTGACCGTCAGGGGCCGCCCGCCGGACAGCTCGACGATGCGGTCCCAGACCGCCTTGGTTTCCATCGCCGCCCATGTGTGGCGGTATTCGCTCTCGACCGCGTGCAGGCTGTCGCACCACGAGCAGCGGTAGTCGCAGCCGCCCAGCCGCACGAAGACCGTGGCCTGGCCGATCAGCGCGCCCTCGCCCTGGATCGTCGGCCCGAAGATCTCGGAGACGCGCAGCGTGGTCATGCCGCGCGCCGCCCAGGCTGGGGCCGGTACTCGGCCCAGGTCTTCGGCGTCTCCGACACCCGCACCGCGCTGACCTGGTCCCAGCGCGCGGCGGCCCAGTCGTAGATCGCCCGGGCCAGCACCTCTGAGGTCACGCCGTCATGGCCGAACACCTCGTTGAGATGGCGATGGTCGAGATGATCGTCGATCCAGCGCTTGAGCGGGTCGAGCGCCCGGTAGTCGAGCACGAAGCCGTTCTCGTCGAGCTCCTCGGACTGCAGCTCCACCTCGGCGATGTAGTTGTGCCCATGCAGCCGGGCGCAGGGGTGGTCGCCCGGCAGGCCGCAGAGCTGGTGGCTGGCGGAGAAGTGGAATTCCTTGGTGATCGTGTACATCACTTCGCCCCCCGCGCGACGGCCTCGACCCAGAAATCCGGATCGGCATATTCGGTGGGGTCCGCGACGCCCGCGAGATGGAACGCCTCGCGCCGCTCGACGCAGGTGCCGCAGCGGCCGCAATGCTTCTCGCCGCCCTTGTAGCAGGACCAGGTCTCGGCGAAGGGCGTGCCGTGCTTCGCACCCTCGGTCACGATCGCCGATTTCGGTTCGTGCACGAAGGGGGTGTAGAGCCGGACATCGGCGTAGCCATCGAGCGCTTGGCGCTGCATCGCGTCGAAGGCTTCGGTGAAGGCCGGGCGGCAGTCGGGGTAGATGAAGTGGTCGCCGCCATGCACCGCCGTGGCCACCGCATCGGCCTTCTGCGCCGCAGCTAAGCCGAAGGCCACGGTCAGCATGATCGCGTTGCGGTTCGGCACCACGGTCGTCTTCATGGTGTCCTCGGCATAATGCCCGTCGGGCACCTCGACATCGTCGGTGAGCGCCGAGCCCGACAGATGCGCGCCGATCGAGCGCATGTCGATCAGGTGGAACGGCACGCCGAGCCGCTCGGCGGCGGCGCGGGCGAAGTCCAGCTCTTTCGAGTGGCGCTGGCCGTAGTCGAAGGAGATGAGGCCGGCCAGCTCGTTCTCGGCGGCGACCTTGTGGGCGAGCGACACGCTGTCGAGCCCGCCAGAGCAGATTACATAGGTTTTCATCAGATCCGTCCTTGTTTTGACCGGGTAGGCTGCGACCGGTGCCCGGACCATTCCGGGCGACCCTCACTAGCGCATCCGGGCGGGCCGGGAAAGATCAGCCTTCGGGCACGTTTTCGCGAAGCTCCTCGAGCCAAACCGCCGCGCTCGCATCCGACGGCGCGCGCCAGTCGCCGCGTGGGCTGAGCGAGCCACCGGCCGAGACCTTGGGCCCGTTCGGCATGGCCGAGCGCTTGAACTGCGCGAAGCCGAAGAAACGGGAGACGAAGACCTCCAGCCACTTGCGGATCTCCGCGAGGTCGTAGGCGCGGCGCTTTTCCTGCGGGAAGCCGATCGGCCAGAGCCCCTTCTCGGCATCGTGCCAGGCGTGCCATGCGAGGAAGGCCACCTTCGAAGGTGGCAGCCCGTAGCGCATGGTGTGGAACAGGAAGAAGTCGTGCAGCGCGTAGGGCCCGATCCGGTCCTCGGTCGATTGCAGCTCCTCTTCCTCGGATTGCGGCACCAACTCGGGCGAGATCTCCGTATCCAGGATCGCCTGCAGCACGTCGGTGGTGGCGGCCTCGTCGAACTGCCCGGACTGGATCGACCAGCGGATCAGGTACTGGATCAGCGTCTTGGGCACGCCGGAATTGACGTTGTAATGGCTCATCTGGTCGCCGACGCCATAGGTGCACCAGCCCAGCGCCAGCTCGCTCAGATCCCCGGTGCCGACGACGATACCGCCATTCTGATTGGCCAGCCGGAACAGGTAATCGGTCCGGAGCCCCGCCTGCACGTTCTCGAAGGTGATGTCATAGACCGGATCGCCGCCGGAGAACGGGTGTTCCATGTCCTTCAGCATCTGCCGCGCGGCGGGCCGGATGTCGATCTCGGCCGCCTCGATACCCATTGCGCGCATCAGCTTCCAGGCGTTCGTCTTGGTGGCATCCCCGGTGGCGAAGCCGGGCATGGTGTAGCCGAGGATCGTGTCGCGCGGCAGGCCCATGCGGTCGCAGGCCTTGGCCGCAACGATCAGCGCGTGGGTGCTGTCGAGCCCACCGGAAATGCCGATCACCAGCTTGGGGTTGCCGATCGATTCCATCCGGCGGCGCAGCCCTTCGACTTGGATGTTGAAGGCCTCGTAGCAGTCGAGATCGAGATGGCTTTCGCGGTTCGGCACGTAAGGGTAGCGGCGGATCGGCCGGATCAGCCCGGCATCCTCGAAATGCGGCCGATGCGCGAAGCGGATGCGCCGGAAGGCCGGGGCCCGCCCCTTGCCCGCGTCGTTGAAGGTGCCGGTGCGGATCCGCTCGTTCACGAGCCGCTGCGTGTCGACATCGGCCATGCACAGCTCGGGCTCCACGTCGAAGCGGCCCGACTGCGCCAGCAGGTCGCCCATCTCGTAGACCGCGCCCTGCCCGTCCCAACTCAGATCGGTGGTGCTCTCGCCGGGGCCCGCGGCGGAATAGGCATAGGCCGCGAAGCTGCGCATGCCGTGGCTTCGGCACAGCACGTGGCGGTCGTCGGATTTGCCGATCACGATGTTCGAGGCCGAGAGGTTGGTGAGGATCAGCGCGCCTTCGGTGGCCGCCTGACTCGACGGCGGCACGGGGGCCCAGAAATCCTCGCAGATCTCCGTGTGGAAGATCAGGCCGGGCAGATCCTCTGCCTCGAAGATCAGGTCGGTGCCGAAGGGCACCTCCTCTCCCCCGAGCCGCATGGCGCGACCCGTGACGCCGCGCCCTTCGGCGAACCAGCGCTTTTCGTAGAATTCGCGGTAATTCGGCAGGAAGCTCTTGGGCACCACGCCGAGAATGCGCCCGCGCGAGATCACCACGGCGCAGTTGTAAAGCCGCCCCTCATGGCGCAGCGGCGCGCCGATCAGCAACACCGGCGCGAGCTTGGCGCTGGCCTCGGTGATACGCATCACTGCCGCCTCGACCGCGTCGAGAAGCGCGGTCTGCATGTGCAGGTCGTCGATCGCGTAGGAGGAGACGCAGAGCTCGGGGAACACCACGAGATCGGCCTTGGCATCATGCGCGCGTCGCGCCTCGGCGATCACCGCGTCGCGGTTGAACGACACGTCGGCAGGCCGCACGCGCGGCGTTGCCGTGGCGACACGGACGAAACCGTGCCGGTGCAGGGAATGAAAGGCGTCTGGCCCCTTGCGCATGTTCGTCACCTCGTCTTCTCCGGCGGTTCGGGCGCGCCGACCATGCCGCGTCGCCCACGGATAGGCCAGCCCTCCCCCGGGTTTCAGCCGCCTCCGATCATTCCGAAGCTCACGCCGACCGCCACGATGCTCAGCAGGAAACCCAGCCCCATCAGCAGCCCGTCGCGCAGCGTCATGGCGAGGCCGAAGGCCGCGATCGCCGCCATCGGCGCGCTGGACGCGAAGGGCACGAGTTCCAGGGGCGGCACGGTCAAGCACAGGAGCAGCACCGCGATACCCGCGATACGCGACGCCTTGGGCCCGGTCAGCGCTTCAAAGCGCCCGTGAAACCACCGATCGAGCCAACGGCCGATGCCGCGCAGCTTGTCGGCCGCCTTGGCGAGCTTGTCGCCCGAGACCGAGCGGCGTTCGAGGAACCCCGGCAGCCACATCTCGTCGCGCTGCATCACGATCTGCACCGCGAAGATCGTGATGATCAACGCCAGGAGCGTCGGCACGCCGGGCACGCCGCCGATCGGCGAAATCTCGATCAGCGCCGGCACGAAGAGAAACGGGCCGAAGCCGCGATCCCCGAGCGCCGAGGTCACGTCACCCACGGTGGCGCGGTCGTCATCGCGCCCCTCCTGCTCAAGCCGGTCGAGCACATCCTCGACCGCGCGCGATCTCTCGCCCATGCGCCTCTCCCAGCTCGGCTGCTTCTGAGCAGCAACACGGAGAGCGCGAAGACGTTCCGGAGCGGAACGGCTCAGCCGCGCCTGGTCTGCGCCCGGTCGTGCCCGGCCGGCGGCGTGGCGACGCCCAGCCTGCCGCGATCCTGCGGCAGCGGGTCGGCCAGCAGCCGTTCGCGCAGCGCCCGCGCATGACGTCGCGCCTCGGGGCGCGAGCGGCGCGCCGCCTCAAGCAGCTCGATCACCTCGGATGGCGCGCTGCCGGGGCGGATGCCCGGCGGCAGCATCGCGAGGATCTCACGCAGGCGCGGCGCCAGTGGAAGGGCATCCGCGGAGGCCTCGGTCGCGCCGCCCATGCGCTGCGCCGCCTCGGCATCGCGGGACAGGACCAGCCCGGCGAGCCCCGCCCGCCGCGCCGCGTGGATCGCCGCGCGCGCCGCATCGGCCCCGGCCGCGTCCGGCAGCGGCAGCCGCGCCACCACCGGGCCGCCGATCACCCGTGCCAGCGCCGCCGCCATGGCGAGCCGTGCGCGCGGACCGACATCCTGCGGGCCGCCCGCCCCTTCGGGTGCGCAATCGAAGGCAGCGGCGTCGCGGGGCGCGATCCCCGGGGCGCCGCGCAGGGATCCGGTGCCGAAGACGTGGCGATTGGCCGCCTCGATCTGCGCCTCGGTGAAACCGAGCTGCTCCAGCAGCCCCATCCCCTGCCCCGGCATCGCCGCGGCGTCGAGGCCGAGCCGCGATGCGCAGAACGCCGTGCCCAGCCGCCAGGGCGTGACCGCCATGCGCAGGTCGCGCGCCTCGGGGAGCGCCGCCTCGATCCGGGCGATCTGCTGCGCGTCGAGCCCGCGCGCGCGCAGCGCCGCATGGTCGATGCCCGGCGCGGCGGCGAGACTTCCATGCCCGGCCACGTGACGGATCAATGCCTCGATCCGGTCGCCGCCGTATCCCTGAGCGGCAAGCCCGGCGCGCAACTCCGGCGCGGCCTCGCGGCAATGTCCCCGCTCGGTCTCCATCTCGATACGCAGCTCGGCCAAGGGCGCGAGCGGGTCGTCCCCGAGCCCGAGGATCGCCGCCCGAGCGCCAAGTGGCGCGATCGCGATCCGGGGGGTCGCCGGCGCATCGGGGGCGGCCTGCTCGTCGATCCCGGCCCAGAGCCCGCGCGCACGCTCGATAGCCGCACGGGCAGCGTGCGGCACCGGCTTGGCTTGGAGCCGCGCCAGACCGGCGCGCGCATGCGCATCGCCCGCCCCCGGCGCAAGCCCGAGCTCCGCTGCCATGGTCGCTCGCGCCGCCTCGGCCAGAGCCCCCATCGCTGCCGCCGCGATGCGCCCTTCGCGCGTCGCATGTCCCAGGCCGAGCCGCATCAGCGCACCGCCCAAACCCGCCAGTCCAAGGTCGCCCGGCACGGCCTTGCGCCCGGCAGCCGCGGCGAGAGCCAGTGTCCAGAGCTGGACCGCATGAACCAGCGCCGCCACCGCGACCTCGCCATCCTCGACGAAGCAGCGGAGGTCGAGCACGACGCTCGGCGCGGCGACGCGCGGATCGGTCTCGAAATCGAAAGCAAGCGGCGCGCCGTCGCGGACCGCTTCGGCGAGGCACCTCACCTGCGCGTCTTCCGCCTGCGCCATCCGCACCCGCAGCGGCGAGGCCGCAGGCTCGGACGCGCCTATGCGCCCGCTCCAGAGCGCGGGATCGATGACCGCGATACGGTGCATGACCATCTGGCGCATCTCGTCGGCCCAGATGCCGAGGCAGGTGGGGTCCGTCAGAAGGCCGGAAGCCTTGGCGCCCGAGGAGAGCCGCGGCGTCAGCGCATCGACGGCATCCGCGAGGCCGGTCTCGCCCCGCGCCCCCGGCACCTGCGCGGCAAAGGCGCGCGCGGCGCGCAGCGTCCAGCCGGCGGGCACCTGCATGGCGGTGCCGTCCTCGAGCCGGATGCGGCGGGTCGGCATCCCGGCAAGCGGGGCCTGTCCCGGCATCGTATAGCGCCGTTCGATCTGCATGCAGGTGTTCCCGTTTCGCCGCGTGAGCCGCGGGCCGCAGGCCCCCGGTTCGGCGAAACTGAGCAGCGCGGCGGGTACGGTCAACGCGGTGCCGGGGTGGCGCGAACGAATATCGCGACACCGCCTCGGCGCCCTTGGATTCGCCCACCGCAGTTCACCGCTCTCCCACAGGGTTTTCCACAGCCCCCACCGGCCCATGAAGAACGCCATATGCCCAGTCCGCGTTGGGCTTTGAGGGCGCCTGACGCAGGGACATATGCACCGCTTGAGCACGGCCTGAAAATTATCCACAGGGGGTGAGAAACGGGCCCTGAACTTGTCCACCGCAAGGCGTGACATCGGGGCCACAGGGGTCTTCTGGGGTCGTTTTGGGCCGGCGATCTCTTCGATGGCGCGATAGGGGCCGCAACCCGGCGTCACCCGGAGTTAGGGGGATTCGCCACGAGGCCCGAAACCAGAGGGACTGGCCCCTCCGGGTCACCGAGAATGGAAATGAGAGGAGATTGGTCGGGGCGGCAGGATTCGAACCTGCGACCCTCTGTTCCCAAAACAGATGCGCTACCAGGCTGCGCTACGCCCCGGACCGCCGCCCTTCTAGGCTGGCGCGCGCCCGGGTGCAAGCGCCGCCGTGATCATTCGCAGGGATCGGCTGCCGGCGTCTCGTCGCTGCCGATCGAAGGGTGGCGCAGCGTGTCGCCGGGCGCGATGCCGAGCCGTTCCGCCATGCCGCCATTGAGCTCCAGAACGTACTGGATGTCGGTGCCACCCGGGATCGGGGTTTCGTCGAGGGGCTGCGCGCGCTCGTGGATGCTGCGCACGGTCCCATCGGGGCCGGCGAAGATCATGTCGAGCGGAATGAGCGTGTTGCGCATCCAGAAGGACACGGCCTGCGGCTCTTCATAGACGAAGAGCATGCCCGTCATGCGCGGCATCTCAGGGACGTTCATCAGCCCCTGCGCCCGCTCGGCGGCATCATCGGCCACGGCCACGGTGAAGGCCGCCTGCCCCCAATCGCCCCGTATCGTCACCCGGTCGGGCGCGCAGGTCGCGGCCTGCAGGGCCAGCGGCGCCGAGACGGCGAAGGCCGCCAGCAGCAGCGCCTTCATTCCTCGTCCCCGTTCCCATCCTCGGGCTTCGCGGCCCCCGGCTGGCGCAGCGCCGCGTCCCAAGTGAGGATTTCCGTCGCCATTCGCCCGCGCTTGCCCTGGATCACCCGCAGCGACACCGCCTCGCCGGGTTCGAGATCCGCGAGGCCGGACGCCCGCAGCACCTCGACATGGAGGAATATGTCGTCGCCGGCGCCGAAGATGTTGGCGAAACCGAAGCCCTTGGCCTTGTCGAACCACTTGATCCGCGCCGGTTCGAGCGGACGGCTCGCGAGATATTCGGGATCGAACTCCTGGAAATCGGCCAGCGGCACCGCGGCGGCGGTCGCCGGCGCCTCGAGCGACAGGATGGCGGCGGCCTGGATGCCGCGCTCGGTGCGATGGGCAAGGATGCGTATCCGCGCGCCATCGGCCACCGAGTTCTGGCCATAGTTGCGCAGTACATTGGCGTGCAGCAGGATGTCGGAGCCGCCGTCATCGGGCACGATGAAGCCGAATCCCTTCGCCGGATCGAACCACTTGACGTGTCCCGCGATCTCGAGGCGGTCCTCCGTCTGCTTGTCCAGCATGTCGTTCATCTCCGCCTCCAGCAGCCTTGTCCCGGCCCGTCCGATTTTTTTCGTCTGTGCAGCACAGTCCGAGGGTGGCTACAAGCATCGAATTTCATTCCGTGTGAAATCACGGTCCTAAACGTAACACTTCGAACGGATGGTTCAGCGTCGGTCTCGACCATTTGTACCGGTCGTGAAGCCGATGTGCGCCATCTGCCCAAAATTCGATCTCGAGCGGTCTGAGCCGATATCCACCCCAGAAGGCCGGCCGCGGCGGATCCTCGCCAAGCTCGGCATCGAGTCGCGCCACCTCCGCCTCGAGCGCCGCGCGCGAGGCGATCGCACGACTTTGAGGCGAAGCCCAGGCCCCCACCCTGCTCTCACGCGGCCGTGATCTAAAATAGGCGTCGGCGATCGGGCCGTCCTCGCGTTCCACCAACCCGCGCACCCGGATCTGTCGGCGCAGCGACTTCCAGTGCATGGCGAAAGCGGCGCGGCCATTGCTGTCGATCTGGCGCGCCTTGGCGCTTTCGTAGTTCGTGTAGAACACGAACGCATCGCTCTCGATGCTCTTGAGCAGTACGATTCTCACATCCGGCAGACCCTCGGAATCAACCGTGGCCAGCGCGATCGCGTTGGGATCCGAAGGCTCGTGGCGCCCGGCTTCCTCAAGCCAGAGCCTTGCAATATTCAGCGGATCATCTCCGGCGAAGATGCCGACACGCGGGTCCATCATACAAACTCACTCACTCGTATTCCGACAGTATACTCCATTCTCAACCATTTAGTCCCCTCTCCTTCCGCTCTAAGCATGACGTCACGTAGGCCCGTGGCCTTGATGCCATGCTCCCTATCGCCTACACCGGATCGAAACGGCGCCGGATCGGCAAGAGGGACATTCATGACATCGCAGTTGATGGCGGGAAAACGCGGCCTCATCATGGGGCTCGCCAACGACAAGTCGATCGCCTGGGGCATCGCCAAGGCCTGCGCCGGTGCCGGCGCCGAGCTGGCCTTCTCCTATCAGGGCGAGGCGCTGAAGAAGCGGGTCGGCCCGCTCGCGGCGGAGGTCGGCTCCGACATCGTGCTGCCCTGCGACGTCGGCGACGAGGACAGCATCGACGCGCTGTTCACCGCGCTGCAGGAGAAATGGGGCAAGCTCGACTTCATCGTCCACGCCATCGGCTTTTCCGACAAGTCCGAGCTGCGCGGCCGCTATGTCGACACCTCGAAGCAGAACTTCCTGATGTCGATGGACATCTCGGTCTGGTCCTTCACCTCGGTGGTGAAGCGCGCGGCGCCGATGATGACCGAGGGCGGCTCCTGCCTGACGCTGACCTATTACGGCGCCGAGAAGGTGATGCCGCACTACAACGTCATGGGCGTTGCCAAGGCGGCTCTGGAGGCGAGCGTGCAGTACCTCGCGGAGGATCTGGGCCGCGACGCGATCCGGGTCAACGCGATCTCTGCCGGCACCATCAAGACGCTGGCCGCCTCCGGCATCGGTGATTTCCGTTACATCATGAAGTGGAACGAGTATAATTCGCCACTGCGCCGCACGGTCACCCAGGAGGAGGTCGGAAAATCCGCCCTCTACCTCTTGTCGGATCTGGGCAGCGCGGTTACCGGCGAGGTCCATCACGTCGATGCGGGCTACCACGTGATCGGCATGAAGAACCCCGACGCGCCCGACATCACGAAAGGCTGAGAGCGATGACCGACCGACTGCCGCATGAAAAGGGCTTCCACGTATCCTGGGACCAGCTGCACCGCGACAGCCGCGCCTTGGCCTGGCGGCTCGACGGCCGGGGCCCCGACGCCGAGGGCGCCTGGAAGGCGGTGGTCGCGATCACCCGCGGTGGCATGGCGCCGGCGATGATCGTCGCCCGCGAGCTCGGCATCCGCACCGTCGACACGATCTCGGTCAAGTCCTACGAGCACCAGAATCAGGCCAGCGCCAAGGTGCTGAAGGCCCCCGACGCCGAGATGATGGGCGACGGCACCGGCATCCTCGTGGTCGATGACCTCGTCGATACCGGCCGCACGCTGGAGCTGGTGCGCCAGCTCTATCCCAACGCCCATTTCGCCACCGTCTATGCCAAGCCGATGGGCAACGGCCAGGTCGACACCTATGTCACCGAGGTGAGCCAGGACACCTGGATCTTCTTCCCGTGGGACATGGCCCTGCAATATGTCGAGCCCTATCGCGGCAAGGACTGAGCCGCTCCGGCACCTGCACAACGGCCCCGCCATCGGCGGGGCCGTTCGCGTTCCGGCCCGCCCCATCGGGCGTATCGCGCGATGCGGGCCCGGCGATTGCGCCCGCATCGCCGCGGGTCTAGCGTCCCCTGCGACACCCCAGGGAGACGACATGAGCAGCAGCCGCACCGCATCGACCTTTCCACCTCCCGTGATGGAGGCCCGCCGCTGGATCGAGGGGGTCAGCTTCCCGCCCGAGCGGCCGCTCCTGAACGTCAGCCAGGCCGCGCCGGTCGATCCGCCGCCCGAGCCGCTGCGACGCGCCATGGCCGAGATCGTCATGCAGGATGCCAGCGCCCATCTCTATGGCCCGGTCCTCGGCCTGCCGGACCTGCGCGAGGAAATCGCGCGGCACTGGAGCGAAGCCTATCGCGGCCGCGTCGTGCCCGAGCAGGTGGCGGTCACCTCGGGCTGCAACCAGGCCTATTGCGCCGCGATCTCGGCGCTTTGCGGCGAAGGTTCCGAGGTGATCCTGCCCAGCCCGTGGTACTTCAATCACCGCATGTGGAACGACATGGCCGGGGTGCGGACCCTGCCGCTCGAGACCGGCCCGACGCTGCTGCCCGACCCCGAGGCCGCCGCGGCGCTGATCACGCCCGCGACCCGTGCCATCGTGCTGGTGAGCCCCAACAACCCCGGCGGCGTCGAATACCCCGCCGAGCTGCTCGCCGCCTTTCGCGACCTGTGCCGCGACCGCGGCCTCGCGCTGATCCTCGACGAGACCTATCGCGACTTCGACAGCCGCGAGGGACCGGCGCATGAGCTGTTCTCGGACCCGGACTGGGCCGAGGTGCTGGTGCAGCTCTATTCCTTCTCCAAGGCCTACCGCCTCACCGGCCACCGGGTCGGCGCCGTCACCGCGAGCACTGCGCGGATCGCGCAGATGGAGCGGTTCCTCGACACGGTGACGATCTGCCCGACCAGCCTCGGCCAGAAGGCGGCCCTGTGGGGCATGCGCAACTTGGGCGACTGGCTGGCGGGCGAGCGCGCCGAGATCCTCTCGCGCCGCCGCGCCATGGAACGGAGCTTCGCGCGGCTCGCGCCGCAGGGCTGGCGGCTGATGGGCTGCGGCGCCTATTTCGGCTGGATCGAGCATCCCCATGCCGAGCCTTCCGACGCGCTGGCGCAGCGGCTGGTGCACGAGGCGGGCGTGCTGCTGCTGCCGGGCACGATGTTCACGCCCGAGGGCTCCGAGGCGGGCCGGCGGCAGCTGCGTATCGCCTTCGCCAATGTCGACGCCACCGGCATCGCCAAGCTGGAAACCCGGCTCGCGGCGCTGCCCGCGCGCTGAGCACGACCCCGGGCGGGGCCCTCGCCGCGGACGGGGCCCGGCCCCATCCGCTTGCACGGCCCCGCCCGCTTGCCTATTCAACGGCTCACGCCGAAGGGGCGCGACAGGGAGACCGCAATGGCATCGAGCAAGGGCAACCGCGTATTCGTCTGGATCATCCTGATCCTGCTCTTCGTGGGCCTGATCGGCTTCGGGGCCACCGGGCTCACGGGCAACGCGACCCGGCTCGGCACGGTCGGCGACAAGGATCTGGAAATCCAGAGCTACGCCAACGCGCTGCAAAGTCGCATCCGCGCGCTCGAAAGCCAGACCGGCTCGGCGGTGAGCTTCGCGCAGGCGCAGCAATTCGGCCTCGACCGGGCGGTGCTGGGCCAGCTCGTCACCGAGCGGGTGCTCGATGCCGAGGCCGAGGCGCTGGGCCTTTCGGTGGGCGACGCCCGTGTGCGCGACCAGGTGCTGGCGATCCCGGCCTTTCAGGGACTGAACGGCAGCTTCGACCGCGACGCCTATCGCGACGCGCTGTCCCGCAACGGCCTCAGCGTGGCCGAGTTCGAGCAGAGCCTGCGCGAGGGCGAGGCCCGCGCCCTGCTGCAGACGGCGGTGGTCGGCGGCGTCGCCGCGCCCGACGCCCATGTCGAGGCGCTGGTCGAGTTCCTGATGTCCCGGCGCGACATCACCTGGGCGCCGGTGACGCTCGGCGCCGCGCCCGCGCCCGCCGCCGATGACGGCCGCCCGCGGGTGATCCTGCCCGAGATCCTGCTCGACGCCGAGATCCCCGCCCCCACCGAGGCCGAGATCGAGGCGCGCTACGCCGCCGCGCCCGAGGCCTATACCGCGCCCGAGATCCGGCAGATCAGCTATGTCTGGCTGCGCCCCGAGGACGTGGCCGAAGAGATCGAGATCGACAACGCGCAGGTGCGCGAACTCTACGAGCAGCGCCTCTCCGAATACGTGCAGGAGGAGCGCCGGCTGGTCGAGCGGCTGGTCTATCCCAACGCCGAGGCCGCCGAAACGGCGCTGGCCCGGCTCGAGGCGGGCGAGGCCGGCTTCGAGGATCTGGTCGAGGCGCGCGGGCTGAGCCTCGAGGCGGTGGATCTGGGCGACGTGGCCGAGGCCGATCTGGACGGCGCCGCCGAGACGGTCTTCGCCGCAGAGGCCGGCGACGTGGTGGGCCCGGTCGAGACCGATCTCGGCCCTGCTCTGTTCCGCGTCAACGCCGTGCTCGCCGCCGAGGAGGTACCCTTCGAGGCGGTCGAGGACGACCTGCGCGCCGAGCTGGCCCAGGCCCGCGCCCGCCGGGAGATCGAGCGCCGCAGCCAGGAGATCACCGACCTGCTCGCGGGCGGCGCCGCGCTCGAGGATCTGGCCGAGCGCGCCGACATGGAGCTGGGCACGATCGAATGGTCCGAGGAGGTCTCCGACGGCATCGCCGCCTATGCACCGTTCCGCGAGGCGGCCGCCGCCGCGCAGGAGGGCGGTTTCCCCGAGCTTCTGGGCTTCGAGGATGGCGGCGTCTTCGCGCTGCGTCTCGACGGCGTGACGCCGCCCCAGCTGCGTCCGCTCGACGAGGTGCGCGCGCAGGTGATCGCCGATGTCGAGGCCGAGACCCGGGCGCGGCTGCGCGGCGAGCGGGCCGAGGCGCTGGCGGCCGAGATCGCCGGCGGCGCGAGCTTCGCCGAAGCGGGCCTCGCCCCGCAGGAGGCGCAGAACCTCACCCGCCGCGCCTTCGTCGAGGGCACCTTCCCCGGCTTCATCCGCGAGATCTTCGAGATGAAGGAAGGCGAGACCCGCGCGATCACCGGCGACGGCTTTGCCGCCGTGGTCCGGCTCGATGCCGTGGCGCCGCCCGCCGAGGAGGATGCCGGCGTCGCGGCCGAGCGTCAGGCGATCGAGGAGCGGCTCGGCACCGGCATCGCGCAGGACATCTACACCGCCTATGCCAGCGCCGTGCAGGCCCGCACCGAGATCCGCATCGACGACACCGCCGTCCAGGCGGTCCATTCCTCCTTCAGGTAAGACGCCCATGCTCAGCCCCGATTTCGAGACGTTCCGCCAAGGCTACGAGACAGGCGCGAACCAGATCGTCTGGACCCGCCTCGCGGCCGATCTCGACACGCCGGTCTCGCTGATGCTGAAGCTCGCCAATGCCGGCAAGCACGCCTTCATCCTGGAAAGCGTGACGGGGGGCGAGGCGCGCGGCCGCTACTCGATCATCGGCATGAATCCCGATCTGGTCTGGGATTGCCGCGGCACGCAGAGCCGGGTGAACCGCGCCGCGCGCTACGACGACGACGCCTTCGAGGATCTCGACGGCCACCCGCTCGACACGCTGCGCGCGCTCCTCGCCGAGAGCCGGATCGACCTGCCCGAGGACCTGCCCGCCGCCTCGGCCGGGCTGTTCGGCTATCTGGGCTACGACATGATCCGTCTGGTGGAGCGTCTGCCCGACGTGAACCCCGACCCGCTCGGCCTGCCCGACGCGGTGATGATGCGCCCCACCGTGGTGGCGGTGCTCGACGGGGTGAAGGGCGAGGTGATCCTGGTGGCCCCGGCCTGGTGCGGCCAGGGCCAGTCGGCCCGCGCCGCCTTCGCCCAGGCCGCCGAGCGCGTGACCGAGGCGATGCGCGCGCTCGACCGGCCGGTGCCGCAGGAGGCACGGGCGCTTCAGGCGCCGGCGCCGCTCTCGGAGCCGGTGTCGAACTTCACCCATGAGGGCTATCTCGCCGCCGTGGAGAAGGCCAAGGAGTACATCCGCGCGGGTGACATCTTCCAGGTGGTGCCGGCGCAGCGCTGGACCCAGGATTTCCCCGAGCCGCCCTTCGCGCTCTACCGGAGCCTGCGGCGCACCAACCCCTCGCCCTTCATGTTCTACTTCAATTTCGGCGGCTACCAGCTGGTCGGCGCCTCCCCCGAGATCCTCGTGCGGGTGATGGGCGGCGAGGTGACGATCCGCCCGATCGCGGGCACCCGGCCGCGCGGCGCCACGCCCGAGCAGGACCGGGCGAACGAGGAAAGCCTGCTGGCCGATGCCAAGGAGCTGTCCGAGCACCTGATGCTGCTGGATCTGGGGCGCAACGACGTGGGCCGGGTGGCCAAGCCCGGCACCGTGCGCCCGACCGAGCGCTTCATCATCGAGCGCTATTCCCACGTCATGCACATCGTCTCCAACGTGGTGGGCGAGCTGCGCGACGATCAGGACGCGCTCTCGGCGCTTCTGGCGGGGCTGCCGGCGGGCACGGTTTCGGGCGCGCCCAAGGTGCGGGCGATGGAGATCATCGACGAGCTCGAACCCGAGAAGCGCGGCGTCTATGGCGGGGGCCTTGGCTATTTCAGCGCCGGTGGCGACATGGACATGTGCATCGCGCTCAGGACCGCGGTGGTGCAGGACGGCAAGCTCTACATTCAGGCCGGCGGCGGCGTGGTCCATGACAGCGACCCCGAGGCCGAGTACATGGAGACGGTGCACAAGTCGAACGCGCTCAGGCGCGCCGCGGCGGACGCCGCCATGTTCCGCCCGGAGGGCAATGGCTGAACCGAGACTGGAACGAGACTGGGCGGGGATCACCCCGCCCTTCGCGGTAAATGCCGCACGCGAACCCGGGCTGGCCGGATCGTGCCCGACCATTCCCGTGAGCGGTACCAGGTGCGAGGTTCATGGTGGGAAGCGACACGAGCTACTTGCGAAGACTTCTTTGCAGGCCCTCCCGGGCATGTTGCCGTTCACGCGCGCCGGGACCGACACGACCTCCACGGGCCCGAGACCATGACCGGGGCATCGCGAACTCCCGTATCATCCAGATCTCGATCGAGCCTTCGAAAGACGAAGCCCCTCGCGACGCTACGCGACCTTGCTCGCGGCCAGATGCGCGTGAATGAGGCCTCCGGGCTATAGAGGACCAAGGCTTGGCTGATCGCATCACGGCGCTGAATATCGCTGCCCATCTGGATCAGGTGGCGGGCTTCTATACTGAGGCGCCCGATTATTGGCTCTTGGCGGAAGAAAGCCATCCGGACCCCTACGAAAAGGCGGAGGAGTTCTTTACCGCTGGCGCGCCGGGCTGCGACCTCGATCGCTCCCGGTTTCTGGGGCTCTTCTCGGACAGCCGGCTTTCCGGGCTGGCCGAGCTTCATTACGGCTTTCCCACGGAGAGCGATGCCTATCTCGGTCTGATGATCCTCGGGCCTTGGGCCCAGCGAGCCGGGCGCGGGGCCGCGTTCCTGTCCAGGATCGAAGACCTCGCGCGCTCGGATGGGGCAACGAAGCTGTATGTGGGCGTCCTCGAGGCGAACCCGCGGGGGCGCGCGTTCTGGGAGCGCGAAGGGTTCCGGGCGACCGGGGTCAGCAAGGCGGACAACACGCATGGCCTCGACCATGTGCTTCATCGCCTCGTGAAGCCGCTCTGAAGCCAGAACCGCAGCTCATGATGCCCCTGTAGCAATGCAGCCGCCGAAGTCCCTGCGGCTGCACTTTTTCGGCAATGGGCCGGGGGTCGCCCCACCCATCTGGTCTGTCGCCGCGCCGCGTTCAGCGGCGGCGCATCAGCGCGTCGAGGCTCCACGGCCCCGGACCCGCGACGAAGATGTAGAGGAAGACGAAGCAGTAGAGGATCGCCGCATCGCCGCCGTTGAGCGTCGGGAACAGGTTGCCCGGCGCGTGGAACGCCCAGTAGGCCACCGCCATCATGCCGGAGAGCACGAAGGCCACCGGGCGGGTGAACAGCCCGACCAATAGCAGCAGGCCGCCCACCAGTTCGAGCAGACCGCCCACCCCCATCAGCGAGGCCAGCGGCGGCGTCTGTTCGCTCGGCGGAAAGGCGAAGATCTTCTGGCTGCCATGCAGCGTGAAGATCAGGGCGCTGACGATGCGCAGCACGCTGAGCATTTCGGGCGCACGGGCGGCGAGGCCGGTCTGGGAGGGGGCGGAGGTCATGGGCGATCCATTCGATGATGTGGTGACGCGTCATCAGTGATCGGCACCGGGATGGCGGTCAAATCACCGACCCTGTGCGCCAATACGCAGATCCCGCCCCGCCGACCTGCCCGGCCCTACTTCGATCATCCTACTTGCCCGGACCCACCGATTGCAGCCGCAGCAGCGCGCTGACCGGCGCCGGCGACACGCCCTCGCGCCCGGCACGGTTGCCCCACAGCGTCAGGGCGGTGATGGTTTCGGGGTTCAACTCGGCCAGAAGCGTCACCTGTCCCTGCTGCCGCGCGCGGAAGGCGGCCTGGTCGAGAAAGCGCCGGATCACCCGGTCGTCCTGACCGACCTCGCCGAGATCGCGGTAGATCTCGACCGCCGGCACGCCCCGGTCGCGCGCCTGTCGCAACGGCGTCGCGAGCCCGTGCGGCAGCGCCACCAGCCCGCGCCCCTCCTCCGCCAGATGATCGAGCGCCTGCGCGGTCACGTCGCCATCGGCGTTGAGCCCGGCCCCGCCCGCATCGAGCAGCGCCACCGCCTCGGGCAGCGCGGCGAAGGCGGCCTCGTAGGTGACCTCGACATCCGAGGGCCGCGCCCCCGCCGGCAGCCGCACCATCGCCGCGACCTCGTAGCCGGCCTCGCGCCAGCGCGCGGCGCGCGCGGCGGCGTCGGGCGCCTCTGGATCGAGGCCGATGGTGACCGGAAAGGGAATGCTCGAGACCGCGCTCACCGGATCGTCGAGCAGGCCCATGTCGAGCATCACCACCGAGAGCCGGGGCGCGCCGGCATCGGCGGTATCGGGCGCGGCGAAACGCAGAACGGCGGGTGCGTCCTCGGCGATCGGCGCCGGCTCGGCCTCCTCCTCCGTGCCGGGACGGCGCACCGGCACCGCGTCGCCGCCATTGAGACCGGCCGCCCGGCCCGGCAGGCCGCGCTCGCCGGTCTCGGGCACCGGCAACACGGTGATCGTGCCCGGCTCCGGCGCGATCCCGGCCGGCGCCTCGCCTGCGGCGGCGGGGGCTTCGGGCGGTGCGGGCGGCTCGGGCAGGCCGCCGGACCCGGGCGCGGGCGCACCGGCCTGCGGCAGGCCTGCGGTTTCGACCTCGTCTGCCGCGTCAGGCTCCGGCGTTTCCGGCTCCTCATCGATCACCTCGCGCGGTGCCTGCGAGGGCGGCGGCGGCGGGTCCGTGGCCACGGTGATGTCGGCCTCGCCCGCCGGCACCTCGATCACCCGCGACGGCGGCCCCGGCAGCACCGGTTCTTCCGAGCCCGGGGCGACGGAGGGCCCGGCGGCGGTTTCGGGCAGCGTCTCCGGCGTCGAGACCGCGTCCCCGGCCTCGGGCCGGCTTTCGGGTGCGGTATCGGCCGAGGGGACGGCGCCGCGACCCGCCGGCACGTCGGCGCGCGGCGTCGTCGGCAGGGGATCCTGCGGCGCGCTGCCGCTCGGCACCTGCGGCGCCTGGGTCTGGGGCGGCGACAGCACCGGCTCGGAGGGCGCCTCGGCCTCGACCGGCGGTGCCATCCCGGCGATCTCGAACGGGGCGTCGCCGCTGCCCGGGTCCGTGTCCGGCATGTCGAAGGCCTCGACCGTTTCGGGCTCCTGCGGCACCTCGGGCAGAGGCGTCGAGGACGAGACCGGCGGGCCGCTCGGCGCGTCGGGCAGGGTCTCGACGGTGGCACGGCCCGACACCACGATGTCGGCCTCGGCGCGCTCCGCCTCGGCCTCGCGCGCGGGATATCCCTCCTCGGACGGCATCTCCGGCGCGTCCGACGGCTCGCGCCCCGTCTCGATGGGCGCATCGGGCGCCGTTTCGACCTCCGGCGTCACCCCGGTTTCCGTCTCCGGCCCGGGCACCACCTCCCGCAGCCCGATCTCCGCCGTACCGTCACGGGCCGGCGGGTCGCCGATGAGCGAGGCCACGGCCAATGCCCCCGCCGACACGAGCAGACCCCAGAGCCCGCCTATGATGAACCCAGATCCCACTTTTCCTGCCCCGCTGCGCCGCGCGTCACGGCGTCGCTCAGTCCCGGACCTTGACGTTTCCCGCCTCCCGGTCCCATTTATGCCCCGACCTTACCAAGGGACCACCGCCGAACGGTAGCCCCGAATTGCAACGGCCGCGTGCGCCGCCCGGAGGGACCATGCTTCTCCTGATCGACAATTACGACAGCTTTACCTGGAACCTCGTGCACTATCTGGGCGAGCTGGGCGCGGAGGTCGTGGTCAAACGCAACGACGAGATCGACACGCAGGCCGCGATGGCGATGGCGCCCGAGGGCATCGTGCTCTCGCCCGGCCCCTGCGATCCCGACCGCGCCGGCATCTGTCTCGACCTGACCCGCGCCGCCGCCGAGACCCGGACGCCGCTGCTCGGGGTCTGCCTCGGCCACCAGACCATCGGTCAGGCCTTCGGCGGCCGCGTGGTACGCTGCCACGAGATCGTGCATGGCAAGACCGCCGATATGCTGCATGAGGGCAAGGGCGTCTTCGCCGGGCTGCCCTCGCCCTTCAAGGCGACGCGCTACCATTCGCTGGTGGTCGAGCGCGAGAGCCTGCCCGACAGCCTCGAGGTGACGGCGGCGCTGGCCGATGGCACGATCATGGGGCTGATGCATCGCGAATTGCCGATCGAAGGGGTGCAGTTCCACCCCGAGAGCATCGCCTCCGAGCATGGCCACCAGATGCTGAAGAACTTCCTCGACCGGCTGCCCGGCCACGCGCCCGGCACCCCGGTGGCGGCATGAGCGACCGTCTGAAGCCGCTGATCGCTGCGGCGCTGGCGGGACCGCTCTCGCGCGAGGAGGCGGAATCCGCCTTCGGCATCCTGTTCGACGGCGACGCCACCCCGGCGCAGATGGCGGCCTTTCTGGTGACGCTCCGGATGCGCGGCGAAACCGTGGCCGAGATCGCCGCCGCCGCGCATGTGATGCGCGCGCGTTGCCTGAAGGTCGCGGCGCCCGAGGGCGCGATCGACATCGTCGGCACCGGCGGCGACGGGAAGAACACGCTCAACATCTCGACCGCGACCGCCTTCGTCGTGGCGGGCGCCGGCGTGCCGGTGGCCAAGCACGGCAACCGCAATCTCAGCTCCAAATCCGGCACCGCCGACGCGCTGGGCCAGATGGGCGTGCAGGTGATGGTCGGGGCCAAGGTGGTCGAGCGCGCTCTCCGCGAGGCCGGGATCGGCTTCATGATGGCACCGATGCATCACCCGGCGATGAAGCATGTGGGCCCGGTCCGGGCCGAGATCGGCATCCGGACCCTGTTCAACATTCTCGGCCCCCTGACCAACCCGGCCGGGGTAAAGCGCCAGCTTACCGGTGCCTATGACCCGGCGCTGATCGCGCCGATGGCCGAGGTGCTGGGGCGGCTGGGCTCCGAGCGGGCCTGGCTGGTGCATGGCGGCGACGGCACCGATGAATTGTCGATCTGCGGCCCCTCGGCGGTGGCCGCGCTCGAGAACGGCAAAGTCGAAAGCTTCGAGATCAGCCCCTCCGATGCCGGGCTGCCCGAGCATCCGTTCGAGGCGATCATCGGCGGCACCCCGGAGGAGAACGGCCGGGCTCTGGCGGCGCTGCTCGACGGCGCGCCGGGCGCCTATCGCGACGCGGTGCGGCTCAACGCCGCCGCCGCCCTGCTGGTCGCGGGCCGGGTCGAGGACCTGCGCGCAGGCGCCGATCTCGCGGCGCAGAGCATCGATTCGGGCGCCGCGCGCCGTGCCATCGAGCGTCTCGCCGCGATCACCTCCGGCACCGCGTGAACGAACTGCCGCAAGGCTGGGCCGATCTGCCGTTTTTCGCGGCGGAGTGGCCGGCGCTGCGGGACCGTCTCGCCGCCCTGCCCGCCGTGCTGCCGTCGCCGGAACTGCGGTTCCGGGCGCTGGAGCTGACGCCGCCCGAGACGCTGCGCGTGGTGATCCTGGGCCAGGATCCCTACCCGACCCCGGGCCACGCCACCGGCCTTGCCTTCTCGGTGCCGCCGGACCTCGCGAAACTGCCGCCCTCGCTGCGCAACATCCAGCGCGAGATGCGCGACGATATCGGCTGCGCCCCGACCACCGGCGATCTGAGCCACTGGGCCCGGCAGGGCGTGCTGCTTCTCAACACCGCGCTCTCGGTCGAGCCGGGCGCGGCGGGCGGCCATGCGCGCTGGGGCTGGGACCGGCTGGTGGGCCAAGTGCTCGCGCGCGCGTCGGCGCGGCCCTGCGCCTTCCTGCTCTGGGGCAAGCACGCCCAGAAGATCGCGGCACCCCATCTCGGACCCGACCATCTGGTGATCGAGACCGCGCATCCCTCGCCGCTCTCGGCCCGGCGCGGTTTCTTCGGGTCGCGCCCCTTCGGCCGCATCAACGACTGGCTCGAGGCGCGCGGCGAGGCCGCGATCGACTGGTGCGGTTCCGCCTGAACGCTTTCCAAGCCCCATTTTGCCCGGTAGAACGACGACATGGATATTCTCGACAAGATCAAGGCCTACAAGCTCGAAGACGTCGCGGCCCGCAAGGCGGAGCTGCCGCTTTCGGATATCGAGGCGCGCGCCGCGCAGGCCCCCGCCCCGCGCGGTTTCGCGGACCGCCTGACCGAGGCCGCGCGCGAGGGCTACGGCCTGATCGCCGAGATCAAGAAGGCGAGCCCCTCCAAGGGGCTGATCCGCGCCGATTTCGACCCGCCGGCGCTGGCCCGCGCCTACGAGGAGGGCGGCGCAGCCTGCCTGTCGGTGCTGACCGACGGGCCCTCGTTCCAGGGCGCGGACGAATATCTCGTGCAGGCGCGCGAGGCCTCGTCGCTGCCGGTGCTGCGCAAGGATTTCCTCTACGATCCGTGGCAGGTGGCCGAGAGCCGGGCGCTCGGGGCCGACTGCATCCTGATCATCATGGCCAGCGTCTCCGACGCGCAGGCGCGCGAGCTCGAGGACGCGGCGACGCGCTGGGGCATGGACGCGCTGATCGAGGTGCATGACCGGGCCGAGCTCGACCGCGCCGCCGGGCTGAACTCGAAGATGATCGGCATCAACAACCGCAACCTGCAGACCTTCGAGACCTCGCTCGACGTGACCCGCATGCTGGCCAAGCACGTGCCGGTGGACCGGATGATCGTCGCCGAGAGCGGCCTTTCGACGCCCGCCGATCTCGCCGAGATCGCCCGCTACGGCGCCCGCAGCTTCCTGATCGGCGAAAGCCTGATGCGGCACGAGGACGTGACGGCGGCGACACGGGCGATCCTCGCCAACCCGCTGACCGCACCGGGCGGCGCCTGATGCCGCTGACGCATTTCGATGCCGCGGGCCGCGCCCAGATGGTCGATGTCACCGACAAGCAGGTGACCGACCGGCTGGCGGTGGCCGAGGGCCATGTCCGGATGAGCCCGGAGACGCTGGCGCTGGTGCGCGAGGGCCGCGCCGGCAAGGGCGACGTGTTGGGCACCGCGCGGCTCGCGGGGATCATGGCGGCCAAGAAGACCGCCGACCTGATCCCGCTCTGCCACCCGCTGCCGCTCTCCAAGGTGACGATCGATCTGGAACCGGACGAGGATCTGCCGGGCGTGCGGATCACCGCCACCGTGCGCACCACCGGGCGCACCGGCGTCGAGATGGAGGCGCTGACCGCAGTGTCGGTCGCTTCGCTCACCATCTACGACATGCTCAAGGCGGCCGAAAAGGGAATGGAGATCGGCGGTGTCCGCCTCGCCCTGAAAGAGGGCGGCAAGTCGGGGCGCTGGGAAGCGTGATCCCGGTATCCGAGGCGCTGGACCGGCTGTTCGCGCTGGTCGCCCCCCTGCCCGTCGAAGAGGTCGGGCTGACCGCCGGATTGGGCCGGGTGCTGCGCGCGCCGGTGACGGCCCGGCGCGATCAGCCACCGTTTTCGGCCTCGGCCATGGACGGCTACGCGATCCGGGACACCGATTGCGCGCAAGGCACGCGGCTTACGGTGATCGGCGAGGCCGCGGCCGGACACGCCTTCTCCGGTATCGTGGGCCCCGGCGAAGCAGTGCGCATCTTTACCGGTGCGCCGGTGCCCGAAGGCGCCGACCGTGTGGTGATCCAGGAGGATACGACCCGCGATGGCGACGCGGTGATCCTTGGCCCCGGCATCTCGGACAACCGCAACATCCGCCCCCTGGGCGCCGATTTCCGCGTGGGCGACGCGCTTGCCGCGCCACGCCTCCTGCGCCCGGCCGATATCGCGCTGGCGGCGGCGATGAACGCCGACCGGCTCACCGTGTCGCGCCGCCCCGAAGTGGCGATCATCGCCACCGGCGACGAGTTGGTCGCGCCGGGCGGAGATCCGCGCCCCGACCAGATCATCGCTTCGAACGCCTACGGGCTGCACGGCATCGTCGCGCAGGCGGGCGGCACGCCACGGCTGCTGCCGATCGCCGGCGACAGCATGGCCGCGCTGCGACAGGCCTTCGACCTGGCGCGCGGCGCCGACATCGTTCTGACCATCGGCGGTGCCTCGGTGGGCGACCATGATCTCGTCGGGGCCGCCGCGGCCGAGGCCGGCATGGAGCGCGCCTTCTGGAAGGTGGCGCTGCGCCCGGGCAAGCCGCTGATGGCGGGCCGCTTCGGCGAGGCGCTGCTCTTGGGCCTGCCGGGCAATCCGGTCTCATCGATGGTCTGTGCCCATGTCTTTCTGGTGCCGCTGATCCGGGCGCTTTCCGGGCTGCCGCCCGCCGCCGCGCCGCGTCGTCGCGCGCGCCTTGCGGCACCCTTGGCCGCGAACGGTCCGCGCGAGCATTACCTGCGCGCCGCCAGCGGCCCGGACGGCGTCACCGCCTTTTCCAAGCAGGACAGCTCGCTGCTCTCGGTGCTCTCCGATGCCGACTGCCTGATCGTGCAGCCGCCGCACGACCCTGCCCGCGATGCGGGAGAGATGGTCGAAATCATCTCGCTGTGATTTCAGCCGCCTCTTGACACAAAACGGGAACGTGCGTAGAACGGAGCCCCAACCGTCTGCGCGCATAAAGGGGCAACCATGCTGACCCGCAAACAATCCGACCTGCTGGAATTCATCCACCGGCGGATCAAGGCCGACGGCGTTCCGCCCTCCTTCGACGAGATGAAGGACGCGCTCGACCTGCGGTCGAAATCCGGCATTCACCGGCTGATCACCGCGCTCGAGGAGCGTGGCTTCATCCGCCGCCTCGCGCACCGGGCCCGGGCGCTCGAGATCCTCAAGCTGCCCGAGGCGATGGAAGCGCGTCTCGCCGCCGAGGGCGCGGCGCCGGAGGCCGATCCCAAGCCCTCCGACATGCCGCCCGAGATCGCGGCGCTGGCGATGAACCTGCCGGTGATGGGCCGCATCGCCGCCGGTGTGCCGATCTCGGCGATCAGCGAGATCAGCCACGAGATCGCGGTGCCCGGCTCGATGCTCGGCCAGGGCAGCCACTACGCGCTCGAAGTGCGCGGCGACTCGATGATCCAGGCCGGGATCAACGATGGCGACGTCGTGGTGATCCGCGAGACCGGCACCGCCGACAATGGCGACATCGTCGTCGCGCTGATCGAGGAGCAGGAGGCCACGCTCAAGCGGTTCCGCCGCAACGGCAAGCGGATCGCGCTCGAAGCGGCGAACCCGGCCTATGAGACCCGGATCTACAGCGACGATCAGGTCCGCGTGCAGGGCCGCCTCGTCGGGCTGATCCGTAGCTACTGAGCCCTCGTCCAGAGACGGCGGCCGGCGCGCTCGGCCACCGTCTCTATCCGCAGGCCGTCGGGATCATCCCGGATCGCGAGCGCGCCCGTGTCGCGTAGCCGCCTTGCGTCGTAGCGCAGGCAGGGACGCGGCTCCGCGTCACGCTGGTTGGCGATCAGGATGTCCGCGCCATCGCAGCCCCGCAGCGCGGCCAGCGCGGTCTTTCCCGTGACCTGGACGATCCGCGTGTCCCCCAGATCGAGACGCAGCACCCTGTCGATCCGGGGCAGGACCGCCGGGTCATGCGCCGCCTGCTGATCGCGCCCGTCGCCGTCATTCTCGAGCCAGGCGGATGCGGCGAAACCATCGCCGGTGGGCTTCGACAGGGCCCGACCCTCGGGCGTCATCAGGCCCAGGAGCGCGCCGCTGTCGCTCACCAGCAGGTCCGGCCGCTCGGCCCGCGCCCAGAGCCCCGCCGCCAGCACCAGCGGCAGCAGCGCCGCCACCCGACCCTGCCCCTGCCACAGCACCAGCCACAGCCCGCCCAAGGCCACCAGCGGCACCACCGCGCCGGGCGGCGCGATCACCGCCGAACTGGCGCCATCGAGCGCGGCGATGCGCTCAGACACGAACAGGATCCAGCGCGACCCGTAATCGATCATCCATGTCGCTGGTTGGTCGAGGCCGAGCGGGCCGGTCACCGCGAGGATCACCGCGCCGGGCATCACCAGCCCGCCCATGGCCGGCACAGCGAGCAGGTTGGCCAGCAACCCGTAATGCGCCACGCGGTTGAAATGCGCCGCCGCGAAGGGGGCGGTCGCCGACCCGGCGACGAGAGAGGTCAGCGACAGCAGCGCCACCGGCATCCACAACCGCGCCAGCCCGCGCGGCCGGTGCCAGCCCGGCGGCAGACGTCCCATCACCGCGACCAGCGCCAGCACGGCGGCGAACGACATCTGGAAGCCGGGGTTGAGCAACGTCTCGGGCCTGAGCCCCAGCACGATCAGGGCCGCGATCGCCAAGCCCCGCAGGTTCAGCGCCCGCCGGTCGAGCAGCACCGCCCCGAGGCTCACCGCCACCATCACGAAGGCCCGTTCGGTCGCCACGTCGCGCCCGGCAAGCGCGAGATAGAAGGCCGAGGCGGGCAGCGCCGCGGCGGCGGCGATCTTGCGCGCGTCGAGCCGCAGCGCCAAGGGCGGCACTGCGGCGATTGCCGCGCGCACCAGCCAGAACACGAAGCCCGCCAGCATCGCCATGTGCATCCCCGAGATCGAGACGAGGTGATAGAGATTGGCCTCGCGCATGGCGTCGTTCGCGTCACGCCCCAGCCCGGAGCGGTCACCGGTCGTCACCGCGGCGGCAAATCCCCCCGCCTCGCCCGCGACGCGCGCCCGCATCGCGGCGCTGAGCCGGACCCGCAGCCGCGCCAGCCACGCGCCCTCGGCCCCCGCCTCGGAGGCGAGAAGCAGCGGCACGCGGCTGTAACCCACCGCGCCGAGCCGTGCGAACCAGGCATGGCGCCGGAAATCGAAGCCGCCCGGCTCGGCAGGTCCCGGCGGCGGCGACAGATGCCCGGTGGTCATCACCCGCACCCCCGGCGCCAGCGGCGTGTCGATTTCGCCATGCAGCGACAGCCGCACCCGCGCGGGTCGCCGCCTGACGTCGTCGAGTCGCACCCGGTCGAGCGTGATCCGCAGCCGATCGCTCTGCGAACGGTCGATATCGACGATCCGCCCCTCGATCGGCCCGTAATAGCGAAAGCCGAGCACCGGCGCGGACAGGCCGTGCGCCCGGGCGCCGGCCAGCAGCAGACCGCCGCAGACCAAGAGACCGGCCGTCGCCAGAAACCGGAACATGGAGCGCCGCAGCAAGCCCCATGCCGCCACGCACAGGCCGACGGTCCCGGCCACGGCACCGTAGAAGCCCGCCCCCGGCTCCTCGGCCAGCCCGAACCAGATGCCGATGCCGAGGCCGAGGCAGACCGGCGCCCAGCAGGCGAGATGGCCGCGCTGCCGCGCCAACACTCCTTCGAAGCCGGCCAGCGGGATCGGGGCCGCCCGCTTGGGCCATGCTTGTTTCCGTGCCCCGACCTGAGTATCCCCCATGCAACAAGGCTGCGCGCCGTATGCTTAGCGAAAGGTTAAGAATCCCCGACATGTCCCAGACCCCGGTCGTCACCCGCTTCGCCCCCTCGCCCACCGGCGCGCTGCATATCGGCGGCGCCCGCACGGCGCTGTTCAACTGGCTCTATGCCCGCGGTCGCGGCGGCAGGTTCCTGCTGCGGATCGAGGATACCGACCGCGCCCGCTCCACGGCCGAGAACACCCAGGCGATCCTTGACGGGCTGCGCTGGCTCGGTCTCGACTGGGACGGCGAGCCGATCAGCCAGGCCGAGGGCGCCGAGCGCCACGCCGAGGTGGCGCGCCGGATGCTGGCCGAAGGCACGGCCTACAAGTGCTTCTCCACCCAGGAGGAGATCGAGGCGTTCCGCGAACAGGCCCGCGCCGAGGGCGGCTCGACGCTGTTCCGCTCGCCCTGGCGAGACGTGCCGGAGGCCGAGCATCCCGATGCGCCCTTCGTGATCCGGATCAAGGCCCCGCGCGAGGGCACGAGCACGATCCGCGACGAGGTGCAGGGCGAGATCACCATCGGCAACGACCAGCTCGACGACATGGTGCTGCTGCGCTCGGACGGCTCGCCGGTCTACATGCTGGCCGTGGTGGTCGATGATCACGACATGGGCGTGACCCACGTGATCCGTGGCGACGACCACATGACCAACGCGCACCGACAGGCGATGATCTACCGCGCCATGGGCTGGGACCTGCCGGTCTTCGCGCATGTGCCGCTGATCTTCGGCCCCGACGGCAAGAAGCTGTCGAAGCGGCACGGCGCAACCGGCGCCGCCGAATACCAGCAGATGGGCTACCCGGCAGCGGGGATGCGCAACTACCTCACCCGTCTCGGATGGAGCCATGGCGACGCCGAGTTCTTCTCGGATGCCGAGGCGCGCGAGTGGTTCGACCTGAAGGGCATCGGCAAGTCGCCGGCCCGCTTCGACACCAAGAAGCTCGAGAACCTGTGCCGCCAGCACATCGCCGTCGCCGACGATGCCGCACTGCTGCATGAATTGGAGGCCTTCCTTGCCGCGACCGGGCAGCTTCCCCTCACGGAATTCCAGCGGGACGGCATTTTGCGTGCCATGCCGTATCTGAAGGACCGGGCCAAGATCTTCCCGGAACTCATTGAAAAAGCTCACTTCGTTCTGACGGAGCGGCCGATCCAGCCGGATGAGAAATCGGCCAAGGCGCTCGACGATGTATCCCGTGGTATACTGGCAGAATTGACGCCGCAGCTGCAAACTGCTAGCTGGGAGCGTGACGCGCTGGAGGGGGTCGTGACAGCTTTGGCCGAGACGCATGGTCTGGGCTTGGGTAAGGTGGCAGGGCCGCTTCGCGCGGCGCTGGCGGGGCGCATGGTCAGCCCCAGCGTATTCGACATGATGCTTGTGCTCGGCCGCGACGAAACCGTCGCACGGATCGGGGATGCGGCGGCCTGAGAGACTGGCCCGCCATAGGGCCGGTGCTATGTTGCAGCGCGGCATCGAGAGATCAGAGTCGCGCGCCGCCCTGGCGGCGGCGGGAACATGAAGGGGACCTGAATGGCCGAAACCACAAAGACCGCCAAGCTGACAATCGACGGCGAAAGCTACGATCTGGCGATGTACGCCCCCACCGAAGGGCCCGAGGTCATCGACATCCGCAAGCTCTATGCGCAGGCGGGCGTCTTCACCTACGATCCGGGCTTCACCTCGACCGCGTCCTGCGACTCGACCATCACCTATATCGATGGCGAGGCGGGCGTGCTGCTGCATCGCGGCTACCCGATCGGGCAGCTGGCGAAGGAATCGCACTATCTCGAGGTCTGCTACCTGCTGCTCTATGGCGAGCTGCCCTCGGCCGCGCAGCTCGAGGAGTTCGAGACGCTGGTGACGCGTCACACGATGATCCACGAGCAGATGCACAACTTCTTCCGCGGCTTCCGCCGCGACGCGCATCCGATGGCCACCATGGTCGGCGTGGTCGGCGCGATGTCGGCCTTCTACCACGACAGCACCGACATCAATGACGAGCACCAGCGCGAGGTCGCCTCGATCCGCCTGATCGCCAAGATGCCGACCATCGCGGCGATGGCCTACAAGTACTCGATCGGCCAGCCCTTCGTGTATCCGCGCAACGATCTCGACTACGCCTCGAACTTCCTGCGCATGTGCTTCTCGGTCCCGGCCGAGGAATACGAGGTGAACCCGATCCTCGCCCGCGCGATGGACCGGATCTTCACGCTGCATGCCGATCACGAGCAGAACGCCTCGACCTCGACCGTGCGCCTCGCCTCGTCGTCGGGCGCCAACCCGTTCGCCTGCATCGCCGCCGGCATCGCCTGCCTCTGGGGCCCCGCCCATGGCGGCGCCAACCAGGCCTGCCTCGAGATGCTGCGCGAGATCGGCACCCCGGACCGGATCCCCGAGTTCATCGAGCGCGCCAAGGACAAGAACGATCCGTTCCGCCTGATGGGCTTCGGCCACCGGGTCTACAAGAACTTCGACCCGCGCGCGAAGGTGATGAAGGAAAGCGCCGACGAGGTGCTGGAGCTCCTGGGCATCGAGAACAACCCGACGCTGCAGGTCGCCAAGGAGCTCGAGCGCGTGGCGCTGGAGGATCCCTACTTCGCCGAGAAGAAGCTCTACCCGAACGTCGATTTCTACTCGGGGATCATCCTCGACGCGATGGGCTTCCCGACCTCGATGTTCACGCCGATCTTCGCGCTGGCGCGCACCGTCGGCTGGGTCTCGCAGTGGAAGGAGCAACTCGCCGATCCGCAGCTCAAGATCGGCCGCCCGCGCCAGCTCTATCTCGGCGCCGCGCAGCGCGACTACGTGGATATCGAACAGCGCTGATACACAGCTCTAGGATGCCTCGATGGACGGGCCCGGCGGAATCGCCGGGCCCGTTTTCGTTTCGGATGCGAGACGCGCGCCATGATTCCGCCATGTTTCGGCGGCGCTTCGGTCCGCTCGTCGCCGCCATTTCGACGCCGGAACCAATCCTCGTGGCGCTACGGAATTGTCCCGATCCCCGCCTATACTTTCGAGCAAGCCTCCCAAAATAACCCCTTCGAAAGAGATATCCGTTTCCTGAGGAAACCGGATATGCAGACTCTTTCGGATAGGGCCCCTATACGTTGGGCGCCTATCCGAAGGGATAAGTCATTGGAAAAAAAGGGCAAAATTCCCGGCGCCGGGGGCCTTGCCACCCCAATGCCGCAATCCGTTGCGATACAGAATGCGTTCACTTCAACGAGTTCTAATTTTCAGGATCGAGCGAAAGGATACTCCCATGTCGGCCCATATCGCGATGCAGTTCACCGCCCCCCCCGAGAGCACCCATGCCACATTCGGCCAGGACGTCCGGGTTCGCATCGCGCTGCACGAGACGGCCGATGGCGGCATCACGATCGACCTGAAGATGCAGGACGAGGACGGTCATGGGCTGGGTCTGGGCACGCTGGTGTTCGACTTCGCCGATCACGACCTCCTGGGCGGGCTCAGCCTGACCGGCGACAAGCTGCGCGGCCAGCACTTCTCGGCCGGTCGGGTCCGCGCCGCAGGCGACACCGGGCGCGGCCATGATTGCGGTGCCAATTTCGGCCGGGCCCAGCGGCAGAACGGCCCCGCGCCGCGCAGCGCTGCCGCGCATCTGGCGCATGACCGGCTGTGCATCACGCTCGACGACCTGGCGGGCCGCGCCTTCTCGCTGCAGCTGGTGCCGACGGCGGCGAACCACGCCGCCTGCGCGGGCTTCGTGATCGAGGGCCGGCTGCCGGCGCGTCCGGCGGCGCCGACCCGCAAGACGACCTCGACCGACGGCTCGGTCTTCGGCGGGCTGCTCGACGAGATCATGCCGATGATGTCGCCGCGCGCGCAGCAGCTGGGCAGCGCCGCCTGAGCCTTCAGCGCCCTTCGAAGCGGGGCGCCCGTTTCTCGACGAAGGCCACGACCCCTTCCTTGAAGTCGCGGCTGCGGCCGCAGGCGCCCTGATGGCGCGCCTCGATCGCGAGCTGTTCCTCAAAGCTCGCCTCGGGGCTGGAGCGCATCGCCTCGCGCAGCTGTCGGTAGGCCTCGGTCGGCCCCTGCGCCAGCTGCGCCGCGCGGGCGCGCCAGCGCTCCTCGAAATCGACCTCCGGCGCCGCCTCGTAGATCATCCCCCAATCCGCCGCCTGCCGCGCCGGAATCCGGTCCGCGAAGAGCATCGCCCCCATCGCGCGCGCGGTCCCGACCTGCCGCGGCAGGGTCCAGGTGCCGCCCGCATCGGGGATCAGGCCGATCCGGGTGAAGGCCTGGGTGAAATGCGCCGCCTCGGAGGCGATCGCCACGTCGCAGGCCAGCGCCAGATTGGCCCCGGCCCCGGCCGCAGCACCGTTCACCGCCGCGATGCTCGGCACCCGCAGGTCGCGCAACGCCAGCAGCATCGGCACGTATTCGTCGCGCAGCACCCGCTCGAGATCGGTGGCATTGGCGTTGCCGGTGTCACCCAAATCCTGACCCGAGCAGAAGGCCCGGCCCGCCCCGGTCATCACCAGCACCCGCGCGCTCTCGTCGAGATGGCGCAGCGCATGGGTGATCTCGGCGCGCATCTGCGTGTTGAGCGCGTTCATCACCGCCGGCCGGTCGAGCGTTAGCAGCGCCACGCCGTCATCGATCGCGAGGCTGATCGTCTGGTAGTCCATGCAAGCTCTCCCCTTGTTGCGGGCGAGCCTACAGTCGCGCGCGACGCGATAAAGGGGCAACCGCGCGTCAGGGCTTCAGGATGTCCCTGAGCCGCGTCTCCTCCTCCTCGCTCAGCCGGTCCTCCGGCCCCGAGGCGCGGCGGCGGATCGAGACGAAGGCGACGCCGCCCGCCAACAGCAGGAGCCCCGGCGCGGCGAGCCAGAGCACGAGGTTGGCGCCGCTGGCATCGGGTTTGAGCAGCACGAACTCGCCGTAGCGATCGACCACGGCGCGCACCACCTCGGCGTCGCTGTCGCCCGCGACCAGCCGCTCGCGCACCATCAGCCGCAGGTCGCGGCTGACGCCGGCATTGCTCTCGTCGATGCTCTCGTTGCGGCAGACCGGGCAGCGCAGCCCGGCGCTGATCTCACGGGCGCGCGCCTCAAGCGCCGGGTCGTCGAGCACCTCGTCGGGCTCGACCGCGAAGGCGGGCGCTGCGACCAGCGCGAGGATGAGCGCGAGCCGTTTCATTCCGCCGCCACCGTGGCCACGGGCGCGCGCCGCGCCCCCGCCGCCACCCGCATCCGCCGGTCGGTGAGCGAGACCACCCCGCCCAGCGCCATCAGGATCGCGCCGCCCCAGATCCAGGCCGCCATCGGCTTGATATGGCTGCGCACGGCCCAGCCGCCGCCATCCTGCGGATCGCCGATCACGAGATAGAGGTCGCGCCAGATCCCGCCATCGATGCCGGCCTCGGTGGTGGGCATTCCCGCCACCGGGTAGAACCGCTTTTCGGGCAGCAGGGTCGCGACCTCGCGCCCATCCGCGCGCACCGTCATCTCGCCGATGGTGGTGAGATAGTTCGGCCCCTCGGCCTCGCGCACCGCGTCGAGCGTGATCTCGTAGCGCCCCAGGCTCCAGTTTTCGCCGATCTGGGCGACGCGGATATCCTCGCGCTCCCACGCCAGAAGCCCGGCGATGCCGATGATGGTGACGCCCAGACCCGCATGCGCCAGCCCGCGGCCCCAATCGGCGCGCGGCAGGCGGCGCAGGCGGTGGAACCGTGCGGCGACCGAACCGCGACCCGAGCGGGCCCAGAGATCGACGCCTGCGCCGCCGACCACCCAGCCGCCCAGCGCCAGACCGAGCGGCCCCAGCGCCGAGCGCCCCGAGCCCAGCGCATAGCCCAGCAGCAGCAGCGCACCCGCCAGCGTCAGCGCGGGCCAGAGCTGCCGCAGCACGCGCGCGCCCTGCGCGCGCTTCCACGCGAACAACGTGCCGGGCGGCAGCAGCAGCGCCAGCGCCACGAAGAACGGCGTGAAGGCCGCGTCGAAGAATGGCGGTCCGACCGAGAGCACGCGCCCGAACGCCATCTCGGCGATCAGCGGCCAGAGCGTGCCGACGAAGACCACCATCGCCGCCACCGCGAGCAGCACGTTGTTGGCCACCAGCGCGCTCTCGCGGCTCACCAGCCCGAACACGCCCTTGGCCTCCATCGCATGCGCCCGCGCCGCATAGAGAGTAAGTGCGCCGCCGGTGAAGACGCCGAGGATCATCAGGATGAAGACGCCGCGCTCGGGGTCGTTGGCGAAGGCGTGCACGCTCGTCAGCACGCCCGAACGGACAATGAAGGTGCCCAGGAGCGAGAAGCTGAAGGCGAGGATCGCGAGCAGCACGGTCCAGCTTTTCAGCGCCTCGCGCTTCTCGGTGACGATGGCCGAGTGCAGCAGCGCGGCGGCAAAGAGCCACGGCATGAAGGAGGCGTTCTCGACCGGGTCCCAGAACCAGAAGCCGCCCCAGCCCAGCTCGTAATAGGCCCACCACGAGCCCAGCGCGATGCCGATGGTCAAAAACAGCCATGCCGCGAGCGTCCAGGGCCGGACCCAGCGCGCCCATGCGGCGTCGACCCGCCCCTCGATCAGCGCCGCGACGGCGAAGCTGAAGGACATCGAGAGGCCGACATAGCCGAGATAGAGAAACGGCGGGTGGAAGGCGAGGCCGGGGTCCTGCAGCAGCGGGTTCAGATCCTGCCCGTCGAAGGGCGGGACCGCCATCCGCAGGAACGGGTTCGAGGTGAACAGCAGGAAGGCCCCGAAGGCGACGCCGATCGAGGCCTGCACCGCCAGCACCCGGGCGCGCAGCGCCTCGGGCAGGTTGCCGCCGAACCACGCCGCGCAGGCGCCGAAACCCGACAGGATCAGCAGCCACAACAGCAGCGACCCCTCGTGATTGCCCCAGACGCCGCTGATCTTGTAGATCATCGGCTTCAAGGAGTGCGAGTTGGCGACCACGAGGGCCACCGAGAAATCCGAGGTGACGAAGGCCACTGTCAGCGCCCCGAAGGCGAAGGCGGTAAGCGCGAATTGCGCGGTGGCGGCGGGCTCGGCCACGCCCATCCAGCCGCGCCAGCCCTTCTGCGCGCCGACCAGGGGCACCACCATCTGCACGATGGCGGTGGCAAAGGCCAGAATCAGGGCGAAATGTCCGAGTTCGATCAGCATGCTTCGGTTCTACCCGATCCGCCCTTCGGACGCTATCTCGGGGGCGGGACGGATCGTCGCTCCCCCGCGGGAAGGCCGGTCACGGCTGCGTGCGCCGCCAGTCGTCGAGCGCCGCGTTCGGCGCCCAAGGGGCTTCAGGCCCGGTCGCGCGCGGCGAAGGCAAGGCTGCCGGCGCGGGCGCGGGCCCCGGGATCGGGTCGGGCCGGTGGGCGCGCATCCGCGCGAACGCCTCGACCATCCCGCGCTCGAAGCTCTGGCCATGCGCCTGCATCCGAGCCCCGAAATAGAAGCTGACGATCGCCCCCATCAGCCACCACAGCGGCTCGGGCACCAGCGCCAGCCCCTCCATCCGCGCCATGAACCAGACCGGGTCGGCCATGGCGGCCCCGATCAGGCCCAGCGTGCCGAAGGCCATGGCCGGGCGCGGCAGCCGGTTCAGCCCGTCGATGAAGCGGTCCCAGCCACCGCGCCGCTCGCGCGCCATCTCGGCGGCGAACTGCGCCAGCACCGCCGCGCGGTGGTCCGAGGCGCGCCCGGCCCCGGCCTCGGCGTTCTCGCGAAACGCCTCGACCGTCTCGACCACGACGTTGCGGCGCGCACCGAACAGCGTCGTCAGCAATCCACCGATCAGCCCCATGCCGCCACCCTTTCGCGATGCTGCGCCTCGCTCAGGTGATAGCGCGGCGAGATGAACTCCTCGGCGCGGCGAATCCAGCCGCCCTTGCCGCCGTCGCGGCGGCGCGCGAACTTGCGGCTCGCCGGGCGACGATCCGCCAGCGCGTAGTAGTAGTTGCGCCGGGCGATGCCATAGGCATCGGCGAGATGGTCGGGCGCGGCCGCCTGCGCCTGGGCCGCGGCGGCGATGGTCTGCGGGCCGATGATACCGTCGATGGCGACGGGGATACGCATCGCCACCAGCAGACGCTGCAGGATCTTCACCGCGTTGGCGCCCGAATTGACATACATGTCGAAGACCGAAGCGTGCAGGCTCTCGGGCAGCGCGTCGATGCGCGGTCGCCTGAAGTAATGCTCGACGAAGATGTCGGCCGCCTGCCCGGCGGTGAGCCGCTTCAGATCGGCCTTGGTGACCACGCCGTCGCCATCGAGATCGCGGCCGAGCCTGCGCAGCGTACCAATGGTGACGCCGTAATTCGTGGCCCCACCCGGATCGTCCGGGTCGTCGACATAGCCGCCTTCCCGCGCGACGATCTCCGCCGCGATCTGTTCCACGCTCTTCATTCCGCACCCCTCCGTGACCCCGGATGGGAGAATGCCGCCGCTTCGTTAATTCGACGGCGACGCGGCGTTCGGTGCCTTGTAGACGCCCTGCTCCTCCAGCGCGTCGATCACTTCCTTGGGCATGTAGCTTTCGTCATGCTTGGCGAGGATCTCGATCGCCTCGAAGCGCTCGCCGTTCCAGCGGCCCTGCCCGACCATGCCCTGCCCCTCTTCGAACAGGTCCGGCAGAATGCCGGTATAGGCGACCGGCACCGAGGCCGCGCCATCGGTCACCGAGAAGGTCACCGTCTCGCCCTGACCGCGCGAAAGCGTGCCCTCCTCGACCAGACCGCCGAGGCGGAACACCTCGTTCGGCGAGGGCGGCTCGGCCAGAAGCTGTGCCGGCGAACGGAAGAAGCTGATCCCGTCGCGCATCGCGTAGCCGATGATGCCGGTGGCCAGCGCCAGCGCCACCGCCGCGAGGATGAGGACCTGGATCCTCCGGGTTTTCTTGAGCCCGCGCATCAGGGAAAGACCGGGGCCAGCATCAGCCCCTCCGTTTCGGGCAGGCCCAGCATCAGGTTGGCGTTCTGCAACGCCTGACCCGAAGACCCCTTGCACAGATTGTCGAGGGTCGAGACCACCAGAGTGCGGCCCGACACGCGGTCGCCCGCCACGCCCAGATGGCAGAAGTTCGAACCCTGCACATGGCTCATCCCCGGCAGCTTGCCGAAGGGCAGCACCCGAAGGAACGGCTCGTTGGCATAGCGCGACCGCAGCGCCTCGTGGACGGCCTGCGGGTCGCCCTTCACGTAGCACGAGGCGAGGATGCCGCGATTGACGGGGACCAGATGCGGGGTGAAGAGGATGCGCACATCGCGCCCGGCGATCTGGGAGAACTCCTGGTCGAATTCGCCCAGATGCCGATGCGTGCCGCCAGCCGAATAAGCGAGCACGTCCTCGGAGCGCTCCGCGAAGAGCATGTTCTCCTTGAGCGAGCGGCCCGCGCCCGAGACGCCGTTCTTCAGATCGCAGACGATGTCGTCGAGATCGATCAGCCCCTTCTCGATCAGCGGCCGCAGCGCGAATTGCACGGTGGCGGCGTTGCACCCCGTCCCGGCGACGAGCCGCGCCGCGCGGATCTCTTCGCGGTAGAACTCGGTCAGGCCGTAGACGGCCTCGGCCTGTAGCTCTTTCGCGGCATGCGGCTTGCCGTACCACTTTTCGTATTCGCCGTCGTTCCTGAGACGGAAATCGGCCGAGAGGTCGACGATCTTCAGATCCTTGGGCAGATCCGCGATCACCGCCTGGCTCATCGCATGCGGCAGCGCACAAAAGGCGATGTCGATGGCCGAGAAATCGATCTCGTCGATGGTGCAGAGCTTCGGCAGCTCCAGATGCCCCAGATGCGGGAACACCTCGCCCATCGCCATGCCAGCCTTGCGGTCGCCCGACAGTGCCGCGATCTCGATCCCCGGATGGGTAGCGATCAGTCGGACAAGCTCGGCCCCCGTATATCCGGAGGCTCCGAGAATGGCGGCGGAATGGGTCATGGGTTGGTCCTCGTCGAAAGACAGGTAGGGGCGCGGCGCGCCTCGGACAACGATCAGGCCGGGATGAACTCGATCTTGCGGCGCAGGAACTGCGTGGCGCGGTTCGACACGTTCTTCGGGTTGCCGGTGGTCAGGAACAGGCTCTCGGTGCCCGGGCCCTTCATCTCGGGGCGACGCTGCAGATAGTCGGCAAGGCTCTCGGCCACGAGGTCGGCCTGGCTGAACACCTTGACCTGCGGGCCCAGCGCGTCCTGGAACACCTCTTCCATCAGCGGGTAATGGGTGCAGCCGAGGACGGCGGCGTCGGGCTCGGGCATCTTGCGCTTGAGCGCGTCGACATGGGAGCGCACCAGCGCCTCGGCGAGGATCATGTCGCCCTCCTCGATCGCGTCGACCACGCCGCCGCAGGCCTGCGCCTCGACATCGACGCCGATGGCGCGGAAGGCCAGCTCGCGCTGGAAGGCGCGGCTTCTCACCGTGGCGGGGGTGGCGAAGAGCGCGACATGCTTCACGCCGACTTCCCGGGGCGGCGAGTTGTCGCCCCAATGCCGCTCGGTCAGCGCCTCGATCAGCGGCACGAAGACACCGAGCACCCGCTTGTCACGGGGCACCCAGCCCTCCTGCATGCGCCGGAGCGCTGCGGCCGAAGCGGTGTTGCAGGCGAGGATGACGAGATCGCAGCCCGCATCGAACAGCCGTTCGGTCGCCTGCGTCGTCAGCTCGTAGATGTCGTCGGCCGTGCGCACACCGTAGGGCGCATGGGCGTTGTCGCCGAAATAGACCAGCGGCAGATCGGGCAGCCGCCGTTCGATGGCGTCCAGTACCGTGAGCCCGCCCAAGCCACTATCGAAAATCCCGACCGCCATCGCGCACCCTGTATCTGCTCTCGAATTCGTGCCCCATCACCATGGATCGGGGCGTCGGAGAAAGCTCATACGTGGCTTTGCGAAGGAAATCCATCAATGCTTTGGGGTCCGCGCGGCGCGCGTCGAGCGCCGTGCGCGGCACCGGATCGCCGATCGCCACGCGCACCGGCGTATCGGTGCGCGCTCCGAATTCGCGCAGCATCAGGCCCATGCGCAGCGTGTAATGCAGGTGGCTGGCCACCTGGAACAGCCGCGAGTTGGCGCCCTCGAAATACACCGGTATCACCGTGGCGTCGGAGCGCGCGACCATCTTGGCGGTGAAGCTGCGCCAGACCGGGTCGCCGGGGATGCCAAAGGGTTTCGCCGCGGTCGAGACGGTGCCGCCCGGAAAGATGCCGACTGCGCCGTTCTCGCCCAGATGCGCCAGCGCCAATGCCCGGGTGGCGAGGTTCTTCTGCGCCGCCGCGCGGCTGCCGTCGAAATCGACGGGCAGCACGACACGGGCGATTTCGGGGGCGGCCCCGAAGACCTTGTGCGCGAGGATCCTGAACTCCGCGCCGCGCCGCCGCGACATCAGGTGGCCCAGCATCAGACCGTCGAGAATGCCATAGGGGTGGTTCGCCACCACGATCACCGACCCCTGCGCCGGGATCGTTTCGAGCGCGCCCCGGGTCACCTCCAGCGCCAACCCGTAGCGGCGCGCCATGACGCTCCAGACGTCCTCTCCGGCGGCGAGATCGGCCTCGTAGCCGCGCGCCCGGCGGATCAGCCTGTGGCGGCCGGAGGCCGCTTCCATCGCGCGGATCAGGGCCCGCCCCCTGCGGCTGCGCGCGCTGCCGGCATAGCTGATCTCTCGTGCCAGCGGCTCTTGTCGCATGGTCAAATCCTTTCCGCGCCCAAGCGCGGGAAGGGTCGCACCGGTGCATGACGCGCAGATGACGCAAGGAATTGCGGCAGCGGATGGCGACGTTCCGGCATTCCGGCCCAGAAATTCAACAAATCTTGCAATTCCCCGCTATGCTGCGCCCGGTTCCGCTCGCATCGGCGCGAAATATCGCGCAGGCGCTTTGCAGGAACCGCGCCGCGCCATAGATGGCCGGGCGCAACGGACACGGCAGGACGGATAGGCGATGGACTGGGACAAGCTGCGGATATTCCATGCGGTGGCGGATGCGGGGAGCCTCACCCACGCCGGCGATTCGCTGCATCTGAGCCAGTCGGCGGTGAGCCGGCAGATCCGGGCGCTGGAGGAGCAGCTCAACACGACGCTGTTCCACCGCCACGCGCGCGGGCTGATCCTCACCGAGCAGGGGGAACTGCTGTTCGACGCGACCCGCGCCATGAACAAGCGGCTCGAAGCCGCCTCGGCGCGGATCCGCGACAGCGAGGAAGAGGTGTTCGGCGAGCTGCGGGTGACCACGCCGATCGGCTTCGGCACGCTGTGGCTGGCGCCGCGAATGCGCAAGCTCTACGAGGCCTATCCCAACCTCAAGATCGACCTGATCCTCGAGGAGCGCGTGCTCGACCTGCCGATGCGCGAGGCCGATGTCGCGATCCGGATGAAGGAGCCGAGCCAGGCCGACCTGATCCGCAAGCGGCTGATGAACGTGAAGATGCGGCTCTACGCGACGCGGAGCTATCTCGACCGCGCCGGACCGCTGGAGAAGCTCGAGGATTTCGAGAACCACCGCCTGATCTGCCAGAACCCCAGCTCGGCGCAGGTTTCGGCCGGTGCAGCGATGGTGCAGGAACTGCTGAGCTACAACATCCCCTCGCTGCTGACGGTGAACAATTACTTCGGCGTGCTGCAGGCGGTGCTCAACGATCTCGGTGTCGGCGTGCTGCCCGATTACCTGCCGCAGCATTTCCCCTCGCTGCAGCGGGTGCTGCCCGATCTGGAGTCCGGAGAAGTGCCGGTCTTCCTCGCCTATCCGGAGGAGCTGCGGCAGTCCAAGCGCGTCGCCGCCTTCCGCGACTTCGTGCAGGAGGAGGTGCAGGCGCATCGCCGCAAACTTCGCGAACAGCTCGGCGATTAGGCATTTCTGCCGCGACTGCCCAATAGATAGTCATGCGCTGGGCGCATGACGGCCTTGCCGCTATGGCAGGGGTTTTGAACTTGATCGTTCACTAACCGCTATATATTTCAGCTTTCGAAGCCGATGCTGCTTTGCGGCGCATCGCTTCATACCTCCCTGTTGGACTTGCCGGGCCTGTGTGCCCGGCTTTTTTTTTGCCTCTTTTGTCTTGTTCGAGGCGGTAGGCGGGGGCACCCTGTCGGCGTCACAGCCGGAGGGTGGCAGGATGCGAAGCTTCGATCCCCTTTCCCAGCCGCCGAAATTCGCGATGCCGGTGCCGATCTTCTGAATCTTCGACGAGGCGCTGGCCCGCAGCTTCTACATCGACTTTCTCGGATTTCGCGTGAAGTGGGAGCATCGCTTCGCCCCGAACAAACCGCTCTATGCCGAGATCGCGCGCGGCGGGGCGGTGCTGCATCTGAGCGGCCATCACGGCGATGCCAGCCCCGGCGCCGCGGCCTATCTGCCGGTCGAGGGGCTGAGCGCCTTTCGGGACAGCCTGCACGCCAAGCGGCACCCCAACGCCCGCCCGGAGATCGAGACCCGGCCGTGGGGCGACGAGATGATCGTCATCGATCCGTTCTCGAACCGTCTGCGCTTCTGCGAAGAGCGCTGAGCCAGCCCGCGTTCAACCCTCCTGCCGCGCTGCTCCAGCCTGCTCGGGACGCGGTCGACCGGCCCGGCGATCTGTCCCGTGTTGGAGAAATCAGCCGCACTTCGGTTTAGGGGCCACCCATTGCCACCCGACAGCCGAATGACGGCGGCGTCCTGATCGACATGTTCCTCGCGCGCGACTGGATCGCGGGACGGGCCGATGCGGCCCCTGCCCCCTGAATTCCCGGTCGTCGAAACCCGCTTTCCCCTGCGGCGTCCCGATTGTATGACGCGCGCGACCAGCAGGAGAGCGCCCGCATGTCCGACCCCCAGATCACCGACGACCTCATCGCCGCGCACGGGCTCAAGCCCGATGAATACGCGCGCATCCTCGAGATCATCGGCCGCGAGCCGAGCTTCACCGAACTCGGCATCTTCTCGGCCATGTGGAACGAGCACTGCTCCTACAAATCCTCGAAGAAATGGCTGCGCACGCTGCCGACCGAGGGCCCGCAGGTGATCTGCGGCCCCGGCGAGAATGCGGGCGTCGTCGATATCGGCGACGGCCAGGCGGTGGTCTTCAAGATGGAGAGCCACAACCACCCCTCCTATATCGAGCCCTACCAGGGGGCCGCGACCGGCGTCGGCGGCATCCTGCGCGACGTCTTCACCATGGGCGCGCGCCCGATCGCCGCGATGAACGCGCTCAGCTTCGGCGAGATCGAGCACCCCAAGACCCGCCGCCTCGTCTCGGGCGTGGTGTCGGGCATCGGTGGCTACGGCAACTGTTTCGGCGTGCCCAATGTCGGCGGCGAGGTGCGGTTCCACCCCAGCTACAACGGCAACTGCCTCGTCAACGCCTTCGCGGCCGGTCTCGCGGATGCCGACGCGATCTTCTACTCGGCGGCCTCGGGCGTCGGCATGCCGGTGGTCTATCTCGGCGCCAAGACGGGGCGCGACGGCGTCGGCGGCGCCACCATGGCCTCGGCCGAGTTCGACGACACGATCGAGGACAAGCGCCCGACCGTGCAGGTCGGCGATCCCTTCACCGAAAAGCGCCTGATGGAGGCCTGCCTCGAACTGATGGCCTCGGGCGCGGTGATCTCGATCCAGGACATGGGCGCGGCCGGTCTCACATGCTCGGCGGTGGAGATGGGCGACAAGGGCAATCTCGGGATCCGGCTCGACCTCGACCGCGTGCCCTGCCGCGAAAAGGCGATGACCGCCTACGAGATGATGCTCTCTGAGAGCCAGGAGCGGATGCTCATGGTGCTGCGCCCCGAAAAGGAGACCGTGGCCCGCGCGATCTTCGACAAGTGGGACCTCGACTTCGCGATCGTCGGCGAGACGATCCCCGAGGACCGCTTCCTGATCATCCACGAGGGCGAGACCAAGGCCGACCTGCCGCTCAAGGCGCTGTCGGGCACCGCGCCGGAATATGATCGCCCCTGGGTCGAGACGCCCGCGCCCGCGCCGCTGCCGCTGGTCGACGAGGTCGATGCGATCGAGGGGCTGCGCGCGCTGATCGGATCGCCCAACCACGCCCACAAGGCCTGGGTCTGGGAGCAGTACGACCACATGGTGATGGGCGACACGGCGCGCGCGCCAGGTGCGGGCTCGGGCCTCGTGCGGGTGCACGGCACCGACAAGACGCTGGCCTTCACCTCCGACGTGACGCCGCGCTACGTCAAGGCGAACCCCTATCAAGGCGGCAAGCAGGCGGTGGCCGAGGCGTGGCGCAACCTGATCGCCACCGGCGCCAAACCGCTCGCCGCGACCGACAACCTCAACTTCGGCAACCCCGAAAAGCCCGAGATCATGGGCCAGCTCGTCGGCGCCATCAAGGGCATCGGCGAGGCCTGCGAAGCGCTCGACTTCCCGATCGTGTCGGGCAACGTCTCGCTCTACAACGAGACCGACGGCACCGGCATCCTGCCCACACCGACCATCGGCGGTGTCGGACTGATCGAGACCGCCGACCGCGCCATCGGCACGCAGCCGCGCGAGGGTGACGTGGCGCTGGTTCTGGGCACCACCGAGGGGCATCTGGGCCGCTCGGCGCTGCTGTGGGAGATGCTGGGCCGCGACGAGGGCGATGCGCCGCATGTCGATCTGGCGACCGAGAAGGCGCATGGCCTCTTCGTGCGCGACAACCACGCGCTCATTCGCGCCTGCACCGACCTGTCGGATGGCGGGCTGGCGCTGGCTGCCTTCGAGATGGCCGAGGGCGCGGGGCTGGGCGTCGAGATCGGCGTCACCGGCACGGCGGCGCTGTTCGGCGAGGATCAGGGCCGCTACCTGATCGCCGCCGACGAGGACAGCGCCGCGGCCCTGGAGGCCGCCGCCGGCTCCGCCGGGATCGCGCTGGCGCGGGTCGGCCGCTTCGGCGGCACGACGGTGAGCCTCGGCGGTGCCACCGCGCCGCTGTCGGAGCTTTCGACGCTCTTCCGCACCGCGTTCGAGACCGCGCTGCACATTCCGGCGGCCGAGGCCGAGCTGGCGGTCTGAGGCGCGGCCTCCCCCCCTGCCCCGGCGGCGGCCTTGCGTGCCGCCGGGGCGCCGCCTACATCTGAAGCGACATGAACAGGCGAGGAAGACAGACATGGCGATGAGCGCACAGGAAATCGAGGATCTCCTGCGAGAGACCTTTCCCGAGGCGAAGATCTCCATCACCGACCTCGCCGGAGACGGCAATCACTACGCCGCCGAGGTGATCGACGAGAGCTTCCGCGGCCTGAACCGGGTGCAGCAGCAGCGCGCCGTCTACGCCGCGCTCAAGGGCCGGATGGACGGGCCCGCGGGCGATCTGCACGCGCTGGCGCTGACCACCAAGGCGCCCGACTGACCCCCATTCCCGCAAAGGACACGCATATGACCGCGCAGGACAACGCGACCGACGCCAAGGCCCGCATCGACGAGATCGTCAAGTCGAACGACGTGGTGCTCTTCATGAAGGGCACCAAGACCATGCCGCAATGCGGCTTTTCCAGCCGCGTCGCCGGGGTGCTGAACTTCATGAACCTCGAGTTTCGCGACGTGAACGTGCTCGAGGACAACGACATCCGTCAGGGCGTCAAGGATTACTCCGACTGGCCGACGATCCCGCAGCTCTACGTGAAGGGCGAATTCATCGGCGGCTGCGACATCATCACCGAAATGACGCTCTCAGGCGAGCTGGACCAGCTGTTCGAGAAGAACGGCGTGGCCTTCGACCGTGACGCCGCCGAAAAGATCCGCGAAGCCAACAAGGGCTGAGCCAAGGGCGCTTAAGACAGGCGCTTCGACATGAAGACCCGGTGGAACCCCTGCTCATGGGCCCGCCGGGTCTCTTCATATCCGGCCATGGCATAGATGCGCAGGTTCCGTTGCATCGCCGCGTTGGTTAGAGCCGGATCTCGGGCAGCCCGGCCCGCCGTGCCATGTTCTCGGCCGCGCCGAGCAACGCCCGGCCCAGCCCGCGGCCCTGTGCGTCGGCATGCACGGCTATGTTGTCGAGCAGGAGATGATCGGGCCGCGGCAGCAGCACCATCAGCGCCGCGCTCGGACCTGCCTCGTCCGGCAGATGCACGACCCCCGCCGCGATCAGCGCACCGTAATCGGCGCGCATCGGCGCGGGCGCATGACCGATCAGCGGGATATAGGGAGCGTAAGCGGATGTGACGATCTCGTCGATCCGATCCCGGTCCGCCGCCCGGGCCAGCCTGAGGCGCATGGCCTCAGACGCCCGCCTTCTCGACCCGCTCGGCCAGCGCCTCGGCGCGCGCCGTCATCTCGGCCAGCATCTCGATCAGGCCGTGCGGGATCACCGGCACCTCGACCTCGACCTTCTGCGGATCGGTGCGCGCCTTGTTCAGCGCCGCCTCGGTCTGGCTCAGCCGCTTCTCGACCTGGCCCGCGTAGTTCTCGGTCTGGCGCAGCCGGTCCTCGAGCCCCGCGGCCCGGTCGGCGAGCATCAGCCCGGCCATCAGCAGCATCTTGCTCTCGGGCATCCGCCCGGCCTGCTGGGCGAGGCCCGAGGCCTCCTCATCCAGAAGCCGCGCGGCGGCCTGCAGATAGGGCTCCTCGCCCGACTGGCAGGCGACAACGAATTCGCGCCCGCCGATGGTGATTTCGACCTGCGGCATCAGTCGCGCTCCTCGACCAGCGGTTTCAGTTCGGACAGCACCGCGTCGAGCTCGGCCACCTCGGCGTCGCGCTCGGCCCGCAGCGCACCCAGCTCGGCGGCCATGGCGCGGTCGATCAGTTCGGGATCGGCCAGCTCGGCCTCCATCGCCTCGCGCAGCTCGCCCGCCACCTCGCGCAGCTCGGCGTTGGAGCGGCGCAGCGCCTGAAGCTGCCCGTCGAGATCGGCCATCTGGGCGTTCTGCGCCTCGATCCGCGCCTCGAAGGCCGCGAGCCGGCCATCCTGTTCCTCGCGCAGCGCCTTCAGCCGGCCTTCGAGCTCGGCATTGGCCTGCTGCTGGGCGCTGAGTTCGGCGCCGAGGCCCTCATCGTCGCCGCGCGGTCCGCTCTCGATACGGTCGAGCCCCTGGCCGATCCGGTCCAGCGCCGCCGAGAGGCGGCTCTCCAATTCGGTGATGTCGGTCATCGTGCCCCTGCCTGCCCTGCCCCGGTCCCGTCCGGGCCGCCGCGAACGCGGTCCGAATCGCACGGGGCTTCGGAAAAACCTAGACCACGCTCCCGCCCCCCGCAAACGCCGGCGGCGGACCGCAAGGCGCCGGCCGTCCGCTTGAACTCGCTCGCGCCGCCTGTCAATACCGTGCGCGACAAGGGGGGCCGCGCCGCGGCTGCCTCGACCAACCGGAGGACACCCATGGACATCGCCGCCCTGCGCGACAAGCATCCCGAGCATTGGAGGAAGGCCGCGGCCATCCGCACCCTGACCCTCGACGCCGTGGCTGCGGCCAATTCGGGCCATTCCGGCATGCCGATGGGCATGGCCGACGTCGCGACGGTGCTGTTCGAGAAGCACCTGAAGTTCGACCCCAAGGCGCCGAAATGGGCCGATCGCGACCGCTTCATCCTGTCGGTGGGCCACGGCTCGATGCTGCTCTATTCGGTGCTGCACCTGACCGGCTACGAGGAAGTGCCGCTCGAGGAGATCAAGAATTTCCGCCAGTGGGGCTCGAAGACCGCCGGCCACCCCGAGAGCGAGTATCTCGACGCGGTCGAGACCACCACCGGCCCGCTCGGCCAGGGCATCGCCAACTCGGTGGGCTTCGCCATCGCCGAGGAGATGCTGCGCGCCAAATACGGCCCGAAGATCGTCGATCACTACACCTGGGTGATGGCCGGCGACGGCTGCCTGATGGAGGGCGTGAGCCAGGAGGCGATCGCGCTCGCGGGCATGCAGAAGCTGTCGAAGCTCGTCGTGTTCTTCGACGACAACGGCATCACCATCGACGGCAAGGTGTCGCTCGCCGACGTGACCGACCAGGCCAAGCGCTTCGAGGCCTCGGGCTGGCACGTGCAGTCGATCGACGGGCACGACCCGGAGGCGATCGACGCCGCGATCGAGGCCGCCAAGGCCGACCCGCGCCCCTCGATGATCGCCTGCAAGACGCATATCGCGCTGGGCTCATCGGCGCAGGACACCGCCAAGGGCCACGGCGCGCTGACCGACGAGAAGCTGATCGCCGACACCAAGGCCGCCTATGGCTGGGAGCACGGGCCCTTCGAGATCCCCGCCGACGTCAAGGCGCAGTGGGAAGCGATGGGTGCGCGCGGCGCCAAGGCACATGAGGAATGGCGCGAGCGCTTCGACGCGCTGTCCGAGCGCAAGCGCATCGAGTTCGAGCGCGCCTTCGCTGCCGAGGCCCCCAAGGCGCTCGCCGCCAAGATCCGCGCCTTCAAGAAGGACGCGCTGGAGAACGCCAAGCCGGTCGCCTCGCGCAAGTCGTCGGAGATGGTGCTCAACGTCGTCAACGGCGTGATGACCGAGACCGTGGGCGGCTCGGCCGACCTGACCGGCTCGAACAACACCCGTTCGGGCGATATGGAAGTGTTCTCGCCGGAGAACCGCTCAGGCCGCTACATCCATTACGGCATCCGCGAGCACGGCATGGCGGCGGCGATGAACGGCATCGCGCTGCATGGCGGCCTGCGTCCCTATGGCGGCACCTTCATGGCCTTCACCGACTACGCGCGCGGCGCGATGCGCCTCTCGGCGCTGATGCACCAGCCGGTGGTCTACGTGATGACGCATGACAGCATCGGCCTCGGCGAGGACGGCCCGACCCACCAGCCGGTCGAGCACCTGTCGATGCTGCGCGCGACGCCCAACACCTACGTGTTCCGCCCCGCCGACACGATCGAGACCGCCGAGGCCTGGGAGATCGCGCTGTCGACCTCCGACCGCCCCTCGGTGCTGGCGCTAAGCCGCCAGAACCTCGCCCCGGTGCGCAACGAGCACAAGACCAAGAACCTGACCGAGCAGGGCGCCTACGTGCTGCGCGAGGCGGGCGAGAAGCGCCGCGCGATCATCATGGCCTCGGGCTCCGAGGTCGAGATCGCGGTCGCGGCGCGCGACATCCTCGAGGCCGAGGGCATCGGCACCCGCGTGGTCTCCGTGCCCTGCATGGAGTTGTTCGCGGTGCAGGACGAGGCCTACCGCAAGCGCGTGCTGCCCGCGGGCCCGGTGCGCGTCGCCATCGAGGCGGGCGTGCGCCAGAGCTGGGACCGCTGGCTTCTGGGCGAGCGCGGCCGCGAGGCCAAGGCGGGCTTCGTCGGCATGGAGGGCTTCGGCGCCTCCGCCCCGGCCGAGACGCTCTACGAGAAGTTCGGCATCACGGCGCAGGCCGTGGCCGAGAAGGTCAAGGCGCTGCTCTGACGCCGACACGGTACGGCGCGAAACATGGGGGCGGCCTTCGGGCCGCCCTTCGTCTTTGGAAGGCGGCGTTCAGTCGAGCCGCACCGCGATCCGCCCGGCGCCGGCGACCGCCAACGCCAGGCAGCCGCCCGCGATGGCCCAGTTCTTGACGAAGATCGTCATCTGCCACGGGTCGTCGGGCAGGAAGTGGAACGCCGAGGTCAGGCCGCAATAGAGCCCGAGCGACAGCGCCACCGGCCGTACCGCCACGCCGAAGACCAGCGCCAGCCCGGCGGCGGCGTTGTAGGCCAGCGCCGGCCAGACCAGCAGCCCCGGCAAATGCCAGCCCGCCAGCAGCCCGATCACCTCGCCGGGGTCGAAGGCCTTCTGCGCCGCGCCGCCGAGAAACAGCACCGCCAGCAGCAGGCGGCCGATCAGCAACAGCCAGTCGTCCAGCCGCAATGACGGCGACGCGGTCCGCTGCGCCTCCCCTGCCTCGCGGTCTAGACTTGCGCGCATGAGCACCTCCTTCGCCCTCTCCCTGTTCGGCCTGATCCTAGCGGCGCTGGCGGCGGATCACTACTGGCTCGACGGGCGCGTGGCGCTGGTGCTGGCGCGCGCGGGGCTCGATCTGGTCCACTGGCTCGCCCTCTGGCGCTAACGGCAGCGCTCACGGGGGCGCTGCGGGGCGATCTTCGGTTGACGCCGCGCCACAAATGCCGATCTTGGCGCCGAACCCAAGCCCGGCAATTCCCGAGGAGACCCCCATGGCTGTCAAGGTAGCAATCAACGGCTTCGGCCGCATCGGGCGCAACGTCCTGCGCGGCATCATCGAATCCGGCCGCACCGACATCGAGGTCGTGGCCATCAACGATCTTGGCCCGGTCGAGACCAACGCCCACCTGCTGCGCTACGACAGCGTGCATGGCCGCTTTCCGCACGAGGTGAAGACCACCGAGGACACGATCGATGTCGGCCGCGGCCCGATCCGCGTCACCGCGATCCGCGACCCCAAGGAACTGCCCTGGTCCGACGTCGACGTCGCGCTGGAATGCACCGGCATCTTCGTGAGCCATGAGAAGGCCGCGATGCATCTCGAGAACGGCTCCAAGCGCGTGCTGGTTTCCGCACCCTGCTCGGGCGCCGAGAAGACCATCGTCTACGGCGTCAACCACGAGACGCTGACCGCCGAGGACAAGGTCGTGTCGAACGCGTCCTGCACCACCAACTGCCTGTCGCCGGTCGCCAAGGTGCTCAACGACGCCATCGGCATCGACAAGGGCTTCATGACGACGATCCACAGCTACACCGGCGACCAGCCGACGCTGGACACGATGCACAAGGATCTCTACCGCGCCCGCGCCGCGGCGCTGTCGATGATCCCGACCTCGACCGGCGCGGCCAAGGCCGTGGGTCTGGTGCTGCCCGAGCTCAACGGCAAGCTCGACGGCGTCGCGATCCGCGTGCCGACGCCGAACGTCTCGGTCGTCGACCTGACCTTCAACGCCGCGCGCGAGACCAGCGTCGAGGAGATCAACCAGCTGATCCGCGACGCCGCGAACGGCCCGCTCAAGGGCATTCTCGGCTACACCGACGAGCAGCTGGTCAGCTCGGACTTCAACCACGACCCGCATTCCTCGGTGTTCCACACCGACCAGACCAAGGTCATGGACGGCACCATGTGCCGCATTCTGACCTGGTACGACAACGAGTGGGGCTTCTCCAACCGCATGGCCGATACCGCCGTCGCGATGGGCAAGCTGGGCTGATCGCCCGAGTTCCCTGACAAAGCGAAAGGCCGCCCCTCGGGGCGGCCTTTTTCGATCCCGCATCGCGGTCACCCGGTCGGTTCGCGGGTTGCGCTCACTGGCAGAGCCGGAAATCGCCGCGGCGCGCCTTCACGTCGAGATGCAGATGGTCGGCATGGGCGGCATCCGAGCCCGGCCCCAGCACGGTCGTGAATTCGAGGCAGGCGGTGGCGCGCACCGCGTCCTGGAACGCCTCGGCCATCGAGCCCTCGCGCTCGCGCGGCTGCACCTTGACCTCCGGCCCCTCGGCGAAGCCGAAGGACATGATGTCGACCGCGTTGCCGAAGGCGTGCTCGGACAGCGTGTCGGCATCGGAGCTGCGGCTGCGGCAGTTGTAGACCGTGCCCTGCCGGATCTCGGTCAGGGCGCCGCGCCCGAGCCGCTCGGCGGCGGGCTTGGCGAAACCCTCCACCCAGCGCGCCAGTGCCAGCGCCGTCTCGCAACGCATCGGCGCAGGCGGCGCGAGGGCCACGCCCGGCACGATTCCCGACAGCCTCACCGGATGCGCGATGCCGCAATCGGCGATGTCCGTATCATCGACCGGCGGCTGCGTGTCGAACACCGCGCCCAGCGCCTCCAGCTCGGCACGGCAGGTCTCGCGGTCCGCCGCCGATGCGGCGAGCCGGTCCGGCATCGCTGGGACGCTCTCGCGCGCCGTCCCGCCGGCATTGGGCGTGTCATCGGTGACCTCGCCCGCTTCGGCTTCGGCTTCGGCTTCGGCTTCGGCTTCGGCTTCGGCTTCGGCTTCGGCTTCGGTACCGTCGTCTGTTACGGCGTCAAGCTCGGACCCGGTCCCGGAATCGACGTCGGAAGCCTCGTCACCCAGCGTGCCGGCGTCCTCCTCCGATGTTCCTTCGGTCTCGTCCCGACCCGCCGGATCGGGCGGTTCGGGACGTGCCTCCGGCATCGGCACCGCCTGCGGCGCCATCTCGGAGCCCTCTGCCTGATCCGGTACTGACGGCGCCTGCGCGTCCTCGGTCAGATCGGCGGGTCGCACGGGCGGCAGGGGGGCGGTTTCGGGCGGCGCCTCCTGCGCCGCGAGCGGCGCGGCCAGCAGGCCCAGCAGCGCCCCTGCCGCCAGCCGGATCATTCGATGAACTCCACGACGACGCCCTCGGACACCAGCAGCGCCAGCTCCTCGGCGTCCCAATTGGTCATCCGCACGCAACCATGGCTGGCCGCCTGGAACAACGAGTCCGGCTCCGAGGTGCCGTGCAGCCCGTAGGTCGGCTTCGACAGGTCGATCCAGACCGACCCCACCGGCCCGTTCGGGCCGGGCGGCAGGATCAGCACCTCGTCATTGTCGCCCTGCTGGAAATTGACGTCCGGGTTGTAGGTGTAGGTCGGGTCCATCGCCACGGCGACCACCTCGACCGTGCCCGAGGGCGACGGGGTCTGGGCCGAGCCGACCGTGACGGGGTAGTTCAGGATCATCCGGCCGCTCTCGTCGAAGCCCGCGAGCCGGCTCGTGCCCTTGCGCACCTCGATGCGGGCCACCTTGGTCTCGAGCGCCGGACCGGGATCGACCACGGTGATGGTCTCGCCCTGCCGCCAGCCGGTGCCGGGGTTCAGGTTTTCGAGGAAGCCCTGATCCATGTGAAACCGTTCGGCCAGCTTCTCTGCGACGCTGGTGTAGCCGAGCTGGTCGAGCTCGGCGAGCTTGGCGTAATCCTCGGGCAGCGGATCGCTGAGTCCGGTCACGTCCTCCTCGGTGATGGTGTAGCTCTGCAGCATCGGCGCGGGCTGGGTCGCGGTGAGCGCGTCCCAGACCTGGCTGTCGAGTTGGCCGTCCGCCGTGAAGCCCTCGCGCGTCTCGAAGGCGGCGATGGCGCTCTCGCTCATCCCGCCCTTCCAGCCATCGATGATGCCCGGCGAAATCCCGGCGCGGTCGAGCAGGATCTGCGTCTTGACGGTGATCGCCGACTGCCCGTCCGGCAGCGGTCCGCCCTGATAGCTGGCGGCCTCGATCTCCTCGGGGGTGGGCGGCACCTTTGGCGTCTGCGCCTGCATCGGCTCCGTGGAGGAGGCGTCGCTCGGGGCGGTGGCGGAGCCGCTGGCGTCCGAGGCACCCGAGGCACCCGAACTCGCCGATGCGCCGGAGCTGTCCGGGGTGCCCTGCTGCGCCTCGACCGGCTGCGCGCCGCCCTGCTGCAGCATGCGCAGCGTCTCGGGCTGCGCGGCGGTGCCGCCGGGGGCGGTCACGGTAGCGGGCGGGGCCTCCGCTCCTGTCCCGCCTTGCGTATCCTGTTGCGCCGGGGGTTGCTGCTGGGGCTGGCTCTCGGAAGGCGCGGGCTGTGCCGCCTGACCTTGCGTGTCCTGTCCGGCCGTTCCTTCGAGAACCTTGCGGGTCTCGGCGGCGATGTCCGCCCCGCTTGGCGTTCCCTGCTGCGCGACGGCACCGCTGGCCGCGAGAGCAAGGATGGAGAGGGAAAGGCGGATCGGGGTTGGGGTCATCTGGCGCTCCTCCGGACAGCTGTCCGGCACAACGCCGCGCGGCGGCCCCGAGGTCCCTCGATCAGAGGTCGAGCCGCACCTTCAGCGCCGCCTCGACCCCCGGCGGCACGAAGGACGAGACGTCGCCACCGAGCCGGGCGATTTCCTTGACCAGCTTGGAGGCGATGGCCTGGTGCCGGGCCTCGGCCATGAGGAACACGGTCTCGACCGACTTGTCGAGCATCCGGTTCATCCCGACCATCTGGTACTCGTATTCGAAATCCGCCACCGCCCGCAGGCCGCGGATGATCATCTGCGCGCCGACATCGTTCGCGGCGTCGATCAGCAGGTTCTCGAAGGGGTGCACCACAATCTCCGAGCCGCAGGCAGCCGCGATCGGCGCGGTTTCGGCCTCGATCATCGCGACCCGCTCGTCGAGCGAAAACAGGGGTCCCTTGTCGCGATTGATCGCCACGCCGATCACCAGCCTGTCGACCAGCGTGCAGGCCCGGCGGATGATGTCCGTATGGCCCAGCGTGACCGGATCGAAGGTTCCGGGATAAAGACCGATGCGCATGACGCCTCCCCGCCGCATGTTGCGCGCGCACACGACACCAAGGCGGGCCGGGATGCAAGGCCCCGACCCGCGCGTGGAGCCGCGCCCGGCGTCGTCAGTGGCCCATGATCATCCCTTCGAGCGCATCCTTCTCCATCGCCAGTTCGGACAGCCGCGCCTTGACCACGTCGCCGATCGAGATCAGCCCGACCATCTCCTCGCCTTCGACCACCGGGATGTGGCGAAACCGCCCCTCGGTCATCCGGGCCAGCACCGCATCGGCCACCTCGTCGCGGTGGCAGGTGACCGGATCGCGGGTCATCATCTCCTCGACCTTTTCGGACAGGCAGTCCGGGCCGCGCTGGCCGATCTCGCGCACGATGTCGCGTTCCGAAATGATGCCCAGCGCCCGCTTGCCGTCCTGAGAGACCACGAGGGCACCGATGCGCTTCTCCGAGAGCTGCCGCGCGGCCTCGGCCACCGTGATGTCGGGCGCGACGGTGGCGACGGTGTCGCTGGCCTTGGATTTCAGGATCTGTTGCACGAGCATGGCGCACTCCTCTTCAAGCGCCCCCTGAGCTGGGGGCCATGGATCAACCGTCGCGCCCGGCGCTCGTTCCTGTCAAGCATTCCGCCTCGAGCCGCGCCACCTCCGCTCGAAGTGCCGCCGCGAGGAGCGTCGCGAAACGGGTGAGCCGCGCCGAGCGGCGGTCGGCGGCATGGCGCACCAGCCAGAAGGCACGGGTCAGCCGCAGCTCGTCGGTCAGCACCCGGCGCAGCTCCGGCGCGAATGGCAGCGCGAAATCATGGACGATGCCGATCCCGGCATGGCGCAGCATCTGCAGCTGCACCGAGACCGAGTTGGAGGCGAGCGGCACGCCCTGCGCGCCAAGGCTGCCGAGATAGTCGAGCTCCCGGTCGAAGATCATGTCGGGGATGTAGCCGACCAGCGGCCGCGCCCCCAGATCGGACAGCCGCACCGGCACCGGCGCGTCGGCCCGCTGCGCGAGGCTGAGCCGGTAGTCGGTGATCTTCTGCACGGTGAGGCGCCCCGCCTCCGGCGGGCTCACCGTGACCGCCATGTCGGCCTCGCGCTTGGACAGGTTCACGACGCGCGGCAGGGCGAGGATCTGCAGCTCCAGATCCGGGTTCTCGGCTTGGATCGCGGCGCAGACCTGCGGCAGCACGAAATTGGCGCAACCATCCGGCGCGCCGATGCGGATCTGCCCGGAAAGGCCGCGTTCCGGGGTCCCGGCCTCGGCGGCCCGGGCCAGCGCCGCCTCGGCGCGCGCGGCGTGTTCGGCCAGCCGCTCGCCACGGGGCGTCAGCGCGTAGCCCTGCGGGCTCTTGACGAAGAGCGCCGCGCCCAGCCGCTCCTCGAGCCGCGCCACCCGCCGGCCCAGCGTCGCCGGGTCCATCCGCAGCCCCGGCGCCGCGCCCGACAGGCTCTCGGCGCGCGCCACCGCGAGAAAGACGCGGATATCGTCCCAGTTTTCCATATCATCCTGCAAAAACGCAAAACCGTTTTGGCACCCTGCCGCTTCTACCGGCATTTCTGCAAGGCTATAGTGATACCAACTCAGATCGTTCTTCGGGAGGACCGGACATGCAGGAACTGACCCATTACATCGGCGGCGAACACGTCAAGGGCGGCTCGGGCCGCTTCGCGGACGTCTTCAACCCCGCCACCGGCGAGGTGCAGGCCCAGGCCCCCCTCGCCTCTCGCGACGAGCTCGACCGCGCGGTCGAGACCGCCCAGAAGGCGCAGCCGGCCTGGGCCGCCACCAACCCGCAGCGCCGGGCGCGGGTGATGATGGAATATGTGCGCCTGCTCAACCGCGACATGGACAAGCTGGCCGAGGCGCTGTCGCGCGAGCACGGCAAGACCATCCCCGACGCCAAGGGCGACGTGCAGCGCGGCCTCGAGGTGGTCGAGTTCTGCATCGGCGCGCCGCATCTCCTCAAGGGCGAGTACACCGACGGCGCGGGCCCGGGCATCGACATGTACTCGATGCGCCAGCCGCTCGGCGTCTCGGCGGGCATCACCCCGTTCAACTTCCCGGCCATGATCCCGATGTGGATGTTCGCCCCGGCCATCGCCTGCGGCAACGCCTTCATCCTCAAGCCGTCCGAGCGCGCCCCCTCGGTGCCCCTGATGCTGGCCGAGCTGATGGAAGAGGCCGGTCTGCCCAAGGGCATCCTGCAGGTCGTCAACGGCGACAAGGAAGCGGTGGACGCGATCCTCGAGCATGAGGGCATCGCCTCGGTGGGCTTCGTCGGCTCCACCCCGATCGCCGAGTACATCTACGGCAAGGGCTGCAGCCACGGCAAGCGCGTGCAGTGCTTCGGCGGCGCCAAGAACCACATGATCATCATGCCCGACGCGGACATGGACAAGGCCGCCGACGCGCTCGTGGGTGCGGGCTACGGCGCCGCGGGCGAGCGCTGCATGGCGATCTCGGTCGCGGTGCCGGTGGGCGATGAGACCGCCGACCGGCTGATCTCGGCGCTCAAGCCGCGGGTCGAGAGCCTGAAGGTCGGGCCCTACACCTCGGGCGACGATGTCGATTTCGGCCCCGTGGTCACCGCAGCCGCCAAGGAGAACATCCTCAAGCTGGTGCAGTCCGGTGTCGATGCGGGCGCCGAACTGGTGGTCGACGGGCGCGATTTCCGGCTGCAGGGCTATGAGAACGGCTTCTTCGTCGGCGCGCATCTGTTCGACCGCGTGACGCCGGACATGGAAATCTATCGCAAGGAGATCTTCGGCCCGGTCCTCTCGACCGTGCGCGCGGGCTCCTACGAGGAGGCGCTGAAGCTCGCCATGGATCACGAGATGGGCAACGGCACCGCGATCTTCACCCGCGATGGCGACGCCGCGCGCGACTTCGCGAACCGGGTCAATGTCGGCATGGTCGGGATCAACGTGCCGATCCCGGTGCCGCTGGCCTATCACAGCTTCGGCGGCTGGAAGAAATCGGCCTTCGGCGACCTGAACCAGCACGGCACCGACAGCTTCAAGTTCTATACCAAGACCAAGACGGTCACCGCGCGCTGGCCGAGCGGAATCAAGGATGGCGGCGAGTTCAACTTCAAGCCGATGGACTGAAGCTCACGTCAACGCGACTGGACAGGGGGCAGCGTCCGCGAGACGCTGTCTCCATCGCGCATTTCGCGCGCGGAGGATCCTGTCATGCCGACGCGTCGTCAGATACTTAGCCGCGCCATCACCGCTGTCATAGCCCTGCCCATCGCGGCATTGGCCGCGCGTGCGGGCGGTCTCGCGCCCGCGGTTCCGCCCCCCGCCCCGACCCGCCCCGCTCCGGCAACGCCGGCCATGGGGCAGGTCCACCAGGTGTCGATACAGGGCTTCGCCTTCGTGCCGGCGGCCATCGCCGTCGCGCCGGGCGACACGGTGGTCTTCACAAATCGCGACATCGCACCCCATACCGTGACCTCTGAAAGCGGTGTCTTCGACAGCGGCCGGCTGGGCTCCGGGCAATCGGTTCGGATGAGCTTTTCGGCTCGCGGCGAGTATCCCTATCTCTGCGCGATCCATCCGAGGATGCGCGGCACGCTCCGCGTCGGCTGAGCCGGGCCGGACCCGTTTCGCTGCAAGAGGCGTTGGCCCCGGCAACATTACCGGAGGGCCGCCCCATGTCTGATCCCGCCTTCAGCCTCGGCATCGAGGAGGAGTATCTCGTCGTCGACGCCAAGACGATGGACCTCGCCGCCGTACCGAGCGAGATGCTCGATTCCGCGAAAAAGCGGCTCGGCGACCATGTCAGCCCCGAATTCCGCGACTGCCAGATCGAGATCGGCACCTCGGTCGCCGCGAACATCTCCGAGGCGCGCGCCGATCTCGCGCATCTGCGCGGCGGCCTCGCCGAGGTGGCGCAAGATCACGGCCTCGCCCTCGTCGCGGTCTCCTGCCACCCTTGGGGCGACCCCGAAAGCCGTGGCACCGGTCAGGGCGCGCGTTACGACAAGATCGCCGAGGATATCGGCGGCATCGCGCGGCGGCTGATGACCTGCGGCATGCATGTCCATGTGGGCTTGGGCGAGGATCACGAGCTGCGCGCCGACCTGATGGGACAGGCGAGCTACTTCCTGCCCTTCGTGCTCGCGCTTTCGGCCTCCTCGCCCTATTGGCGCGGCGAGGACACGCAGCTGTCGTCGTGGCGGCTCAACGTCTTCGACCAGTGCCCGCGCTCGGGCCTGCCGCCGCGGATCGAGAGCTGGGCCGAGTATCGCAAGATGGTCGATGCGCTGGTTCAGGCCGGAATCATCGAGGATGCCAGCAAGATCTGGTGGGACCTGCGCCCCTCCGAGGCCTGGCCGACGCTGGAGACGCGCATCGCCGACGTGATGCCGCGCATGGAGGAGGCGCTGTCCGTGGCCGCCTTCGTGCAATGCGTGATGCGGATGCTGTGGCGGCTCAAGACCGAGAACAAGCGCTGGCGCGTCTATGATCGCTTCCTGATCGAGGAGAATCGCTGGCGGGCGCAGCGCTACGGAACGGAAGGCACCCTGCTCGACCTCGGGCGCAACGCGCTCAGGCCGATGGAGGAACTCTTGGGCGAGCTGGAGGAGATGATGGAGGGCGACGCCCGGGCGCTGGGCTGCCTCGACGAGCTGCGTGGCACCCGGAGGATCGCGCATCGCGGTTCCTCGGCGACGCGACAGCGCCGCGCCTACGACACGGCACGGGGAAACGGGGCCGAGCCGCGCGAGGCGCTGCGCGAGATGCTGCGCGGCGTGTCGCAGGAGTTCATGGAAGGCGTGGAGCGCGGAGTTTCGCCGAGTTGATCACGCGGCGGGGAACGGAACGAAGATTGCGCCGTTGTCAAGCCAAATCCGATTCAGGAGAAGATCCCATGAAGACGCTCATCGGTCTCGGCACCGCGCTCACCATCGCCACCGCTCCCATGGCTCTCAACGCGGAACCCAAGCTCAAGATCAACGGGGGCGGCGCAGTGATGCAGATGCTCAACGCCGTCGTCGCCGGGAACACCAAGCAGGCCATCAAGGCCGAGAAGAAGCTGCGCAAGGCCGCGCGCAAGGCGGGCGTGCCAGTGGCCGCGGGCACCGTGGCGGCCGCCTCGGGCGGCGCCGCGATGGCGCAAGCCGCTTCGGCCCCTGCCCCGCGCTTCGCCCCCGAGAGCGTGGGCCAGCGGCCGCGCCTTCGCCCCGAGGCGGCGAGCTTCGCCGCGATGGACACCCCGGCCGAAGCGCCCCCGGTGACCACCTTGCAAAACGGTCGGCGTATCGAGACCTCGGCGCTCGGGACCTCTTCGACCCCGGGCGATACCCGGGTGACCAGCACCACGACCGCCGGGGCCGGGCCCACGGTGATCAACATCGAGGGGGACCGCGTCTCGACCTCGGGCGGCGCCTATTCCGAAGCGACGAGCGCCCCGACCCTGACCGCCGCTGCGGAAACCGCTACCGTAGAGCCCGCGGCACAGACGGTGTCGCTGGAGACCGACAGCTCGATCTTCGGCGGCCCGACCGGCTACTGATACCGATCCGACAAAGCGAAAGGGCTGCCCCTCGGGCGGCCCTTCTGCGTTCATACTTACCCGCTCATTCGGCGGCGATCTTGCGCGGCTTCAGCATCGGCTTGAGGTAGCGGCCGGTGTGGCTCGCCTCGACCTCGCCCACCTGTTCGGGGGTGCCGGTGGCGACCACGGTGCCGCCGCCATCGCCGCCCTCGGGCCCGATGTCGATGATCCAGTCGGCGGTCTTCACCACGTCGAGATTGTGCTCGATCACCACGACCGTATTGCCCGCCTCGACCAGCTCGTGCAGCACTTCGAGAAGCTTGCGCACATCCTCGAAATGCAGGCCGGTGGTCGGCTCGTCGAGGATGTAGAGCGTGCGACCCGTGGAGCGGCGCGCGAGCTCCTTCGACAGCTTCACCCGCTGCGCCTCGCCGCCCGAAAGCGTCGTCGCCTGCTGGCCGACCTTGATGTAGCCGAGGCCGACGCGGCACAGCGCGTCCATCTTCTCGCGGATCGAGGGCACGGCAGAGAAGAACTCCTGCGCGTCCTCGACCGTCATGTCGAGCACGTCGGCGATCGACTTGCCCTTGAACCTCACCTCCAGCGTCTCGCGATTGTAGCGCGCGCCCTTGCAGGTCTCGCAGGTGACGTAGACATCCGGAAGAAAGTGCATCTCGATCTTGATGACGCCGTCGCCCTGGCAAGCCTCGCAGCGCCCGCCCTTCACGTTGAAGGAAAACCGGCCCGGCTTGTAGCCGCGCGCCTTGGCCTCGGGCAGCCCCGCGAACCAGTCGCGGATCGGGGTGAAGGCGCCGGTATAGGTCGCGGGGTTCGAGCGTGGGGTGCGGCCGATCGGGCGCTGATCGATATCGATCACCTTGTCGAGATGCTCGAAGCCCTTGATGGTCTCGCAGGGTGCGGGCGCCTGCCGGGCGCCGTTGAGCTTCATCGCGGCGTTCTTGTAGAGCGTCTCGATGGTCAGCGTCGACTTGCCGCCGCCCGAGACGCCGGTGACGGCGACGAACTTGCCCAGCGGGTAATCGACCGTCACCTCCTTGAGGTTGTTGCCGGTGGCCTTCACCACGGTGAGCTTCTTGCCATTGCCCTCGCGCCGCTTGGCGGGCACCGCGATCTCGCGGCTGCCGACGAGATACTGGCCGGTCACCGAATCCGGGTTGGCCATGATCTCCTGCGGCGTGCCATGCGCGACGATGGCGCCGCCATGCACGCCCGCGCCCGGCCCCATGTCGAAGACGTAATCCGCCTCGCGGATCGCCTCTTCGTCATGCTCGACCACGATCACCGTGTTGCCCTGGTCGCGGAGGTTCTTGAGCGTGGTCAGCAGCCGGTCGTTGTCGCGCTGGTGCAGGCCGATCGACGGCTCGTCGAGCACGTAGAGCACGCCGGTGAGGCCCGAGCCGATCTGCGAGGCCAGCCGGATACGCTGGCTCTCACCGCCCGACAGCGTGCCGGCGTTGCGCGACAGCGTCAGGTAGTCGAGGCCGACATTGTTGAGGAAGCCGAGCCGCTCGCGGATCTCCTTGAGGATGGCGCGGGCGATCTCGTTCTTCTGGTTGGTGAGGCTGGCGGGCACGGTCTCGCACCAGTCGAAGGCCTCGCGGATCGACATCTGCACGACCTGACCGACATGCAACCCGGCGATCTTCACCGCCAGCGCCTCTTCGCGCAGCCGGTAGCCGTGGCAGGTGCCGCAGGCACGGTTGTTCTGGTACTGCTCCATCTCCTCGCGGACCCAGGAGCTGTCGGTCTCGCGATAGCGGCGCTCGAGATTCGGGATCACGCCCTCGAAGGGCCGTGACACCTTGTAGACCCGGCCGCCATCATCATAGCGGAACGCGATCTCCTCCTTGCCGGAGCCACGCAGGAACACCTCCTGCACCTTCTCGGGCAGGTCCTTCCAGCGGGCGGTCTTCGACACGCCGTAATGCTTGGAGATCGCCTCGATGGTCTGCAGGAAATACGGCGTCTTGCCCTTGCGCCACGGCGCGATGGCACCGTCCGCGACCTTGAGCGTGACATCGGGCACGACGAGGCGCTCGTCGAAGAACAGCTCGACGCCCAGACCGTCGCAGGAGGGGCAGGCGCCGAAGGGCGCGTTGAACGAGAACAGCCGCGGCTCGATCTCGGGGATGGTGAATCCCGAGACCGGGCAGGCGAATTTCTCGGAGAAGGTGATCCGCTCGGGCTCGCCCTCGCCTTCCTTGGGCGCGGTTTCGAGTATCGCGATGCCGTCGGCGAGGTCGAGCGCGGTGCGGAACGAATCCGCGAGCCGCGTCTCCAGCCCCTCGCGCACCACGATCCGGTCGACTACCACGTCGATGTCGTGGCGGAACTTCTTGTCGAGCGTCGGCGGGCTCTCCAACTCGTGAAATTCGCCATTCACCTTGATCCGCTGGAAGCCCTGCTTGCGCAGTTCGATGAACTCCTTGCGGTATTCGCCCTTGCGGTCGCGCACGATGGGCGCGAGCAGGTAGCCGCGTGTGCCCTCCTCCATCGCCATGACCCGGTCGACCATGTCCTGCACCTGCTGCGCCTCGATCGGCTGGCCGGTGGCGGGGGAATAGGGCGTGCCGACCCGCGCGAAGAGCAGGCGCATGTAGTCGTAGATCTCGGTGACGGTGCCGACCGTGGAGCGCGGGTTCTTCGAGGTGGTCTTCTGCTCGATCGAGATCGCGGGCGAGAGGCCCGAAATGTGATCGACATCGGGCTTTTCCATCATGTCGAGGAACTGCCGCGCATAGGCCGAGAGGCTCTCGACATAGCGGCGCTGACCCTCGGCATAGATCGTGTCGAAGGCCAGCGAGGATTTGCCCGAGCCCGACAGGCCGGTGATCACGACAAGCTCGTCGCGCGGGATATCCACGTCGATGTTCTTGAGATTGTGCTCGCGCGCGCCGCGCACCTCGATCTGCTTCAGTTCCGGCATGCAGGTCCCCACCAGTGTCCAGCCCGGAAGATAGGGCCCCGAAGGCCGTTCTCCAACCGCGAAATGAGAACGAAACGATAACACATGGCAGGGCTGCGCGAAATGCCGCAACCCCTGCCGCGCAGGCGAAGGGGCTGCGGCATCTTGTCCGGGCGGTCAGTAGCCGCCCATCCGTGACGGCCAGGCATGGCGCTGCCAGAAACCACGGCGCTGCGGCGGCGCGGTGGTCGCGATAAACGCCCGCGACGGGCTCGCAGCCACCAGGTCGTGCAGCAGGTCGTTCAGACCCGTGTCGGCGCGGCCGGTGATCGGCAGGCCATGCTCCGCCTCAAAGACGCGGATGGTATGCGCCAGCCGCGGCCCCGGCAGCCCGTCGATCTGCCCGGGTTCGTAGCCCAGATGTTGCAGCAGGATCTGGATTTCGTAGACGCCCTCGCGATCGGCCTCCATGGCCTGTGCTGGCGCCACCGTCGCGATTAGCCCCGCGACGACACAGAATGTCGGAAAACGCATGATACCCCCTACTTCGGGAACCGGTCCCGATGGGGCCATCCTAACAGAAAATGCCCCCGACCGGGCCGGTCGGGGGCATTCGTGATCCTGCGCTGCGGCAAGGATCAGTAGTGCAGCGCCCGCCCATAGGCGTCGAGAACGCTCTCATGCATCATCTCCGACAGCGTCGGATGCGGGAATACCGTCTCCATCAGTTCCTTCTCGGTGGTCTCGAGGGTGCGGCCGACGATGTAGCCCTGGATCAGCTCGGTCACCTCGGCGCCAACCATGTGGGCGCCCAGAAGCTCGCCGGTCTTGGCGTCGAACACGGTCTTGACCATGCCCTCGGCCTCGCCCAGCGCGATCGCCTTGCCGTTGCCGATGAAGGGGAAACGGCCGACCTTCACGTCAAAGCCCAGCTCCTTGGCCTTGGCCTCGGAGTAGCCGACCGACGCCACCTGCGGCTGGCAGTAGGTGCAGCCCGCGATGCTTTCGGGTTTCACCGGGTGCGGATGCTCCCCGGCGATCAGCTCGGCCACCATGACGCCTTCATGCGAGGCCTTGTGCGCGAGCCAGGGCGCGCCGGCGATGTCGCCGATGGCATAGAGCCCCTCGACGCCGGTGCGGCAATATTCATCGGTAATGACATGGGTGCGGTCGATCTTGACGCCCAGCTCTTCGAGCCCGAGCCCCTCGGTGTTGCCGACGATGCCGACGGCCGAGATCACCGTGTCGAACTCCTGCGTCTCGACCTTGCCCTTGCTCTCGATATGGGCCGTGACTTTGCCCTGCCCGCGATCGAGCTTCTTGACCACGGCCTTTTCCATGATCTTCATGCCCTGCTTCACGAACTGCTTCTTGGCGAAGGCCGAGATCTCGGCATCCTCGACGGGAAGGATCCGGTCCATCACCTCGACCACCGTCGTCTCGGCGCCCAGCGTGTTGTAGAAGCTTGCGAACTCGATCCCGATCGCGCCCGAGCCGATGACCAGCAGCTTCTTGGGCATGCGCGGCGGCACCAGCGCGTGGCGGTAGGACCAGACCAGGTCGCCGTCGGCTTCGAGCCCCGGCAGGTTGCGGGCGCGCGCGCCGGTGGCCAGAACGATGTTCTTGGCGGTCAGCTCCTCGCTGCCCTTCTCGGTCTTGACCGTGACCTTGCCCTTGGCGGGGATGGTGGCTTCGCCCATCACCACCTCGATCTTGTTCTTCTTCATCAGGTGGCCGATGCCCGAGGAGAGCTGCTTGGCCACGCCGCGAGAGCGTTTGACCACCGCATCGAGATCGTAGCCGATGCTCTCGGCCTTGAGCCCGAACTCCTTGGCGCGGTGCATCAGGTGGAACACCTCGGAGGAGCGCAGCATCGCCTTGGTCGGGATGCAGCCCCAGTTCAGGCAGATTCCGCCCAAGTTCTCGCGCTCGACGATCACGACCTTCTTGCCCAGCTGGGCGGCGCGGATCGCGGCGACATAGCCGCCGGGGCCGGCCCCGATCACGATCACGTCGAAGTTCCTGGCGGCCATCGGTGTTCCTCCTCGGCGGTCCCGCAAAAAATTGGTTTGACGCTAAACTACTTTCCGCCGGGCTTCCAGACGGCCGGTTGCATGGCAGGTCTGCAAGCGCTGCCGCCGGGTCAGGAGGCGGATTTCAGCCGTTCGACCACGGCACCGTAACCGCCCTGATCCAGCCACTCCTTCTCGGCCTCGGTGGTCTGGCGGCCCAGCGCGTCGTTGCGGAACGGGAATCGGCCGAATTCCCGGATCACCTCGCGATGGGCGCGGGCGTGCAGCAGATTGTCCTCGGCGTCGGGCATCCGCTCGCAGAACAGCCGCACGGCGCGATCCTGATCGACGAGATTCTCGGAATGCATCAGCGGAAGGTAGAAGAACTGCCGCCCCGGCGGCACGATCTCGCGGTCCCAGGCATTGTCGATCGCCAGCTTGGCGACCGAGCGGGCCTGCTCGTCGAGCTGGAAGGCGCGGGCGTCGTCGCGCCAGATGTTGCGCGCGAACTGGTCGGTGACGATGATATAGGCCAACGCGCCGTTCGGCTCGGTGAGCCAGTGGCCCAGAGCGCCCTCGGCGGCCTTGTCCCACATGGCGCCGAACCGGTCGCGGATCGTGGCATCGAGATCGTCATCGGCGATGTACCACTGCTTCGGCTCGACCTCCTCGAGCCAGAAGGCGAGCACCTTCTCGGCCTCGCTCGGCGCCTCGGCCTGGGCGGTGACGGGGGTGGCGGTCATGGCGGTCCTCCTGATCGGTGGTTCCCCCAAACCTGCCCCAACCCCGCCACGGGTCAAGCGCGAAGGCGCGATATGGCGCGAATTGGCCCCGATCCGGCCGCCCGCCGCTCAGGCGGCGTCATCGCGGGCCTCTTCCTGCTGCTCGATCTCGTGCTCGATATAGACCTCCTGCGCGACCTCGGCGGCCACCGCCGTGGCGGTGGCGGCGATCGGCGCGTAGCTGACAGTGTCGCCGACCTCGACGCCGCGATCCGGGCGCCGCAGCATGCGCCAGCCCGCATAGCTCGCGAGTCCCAGCATCAGCACCGCGATGAAGGCCCAGAAGCCATGCGCGCCGACATTGTCGAGCATCCAGCCCACCACGATCGGGCCGGCGATGGCGCCGACGCCGTTGATCAGCAGCAGCCCACCCGAGGCCGCCGCCATGTCCTCGCGGTCGAGGTAGTCGTTGGCATAGGCGATGAGCAGCGCGTAGAGCGGGTTCGAGGTGCCGCCCACCAGCGCCGCCGACACGAGGATCAGCCCGACATGACCGGGCAGCAGGAACGACACCAGCGCCCCCGCCCCGCCCACCGCCGACAGGCCGAGGATCAGCCAGCGCCGGTCGATCCGGTCCGACAGCCAGCCGATCGGGAACTGCAGCACCAGCGCGCCGACATAGGTGATCGAGACCAGGAGCGAGATCTGCGCCACCGACAGACCGGCCCGGGCGCCATAGACCGCCGACATGCCGAACTGCGCCGCGAAGACGCCGCCCAGGAGGAACATCCCCATGCAGGCCAGCGGCGAGGCATCGATCAGCCGCCGCAGAGGCAGCGGTTTGGTGGTGTTGAACACCGGCGCCGGGCTCACCGACAGGAGGATCGGCGCGAAGGCCATCGACACCAGCACCGAGGGGATGATGAACAGGATGAAGCCCGACACGTCGCCCAGCGTCACGAGGTACTGCGCCATGACGATGCCGGCCATCTGCACGATCATGTAGAGCGACAGCGCCTTGCCGCGATGCTCGTTGCTGGCGGCGTCGTTGAGCCAGCTCTCGGCGGTGATGTAGACGCCGCAGAAGCAGAAACCGATGGCGACGCGGCCCAGCGTCCAGGCCCAGGGCTCGGCCAGCGCCGGGTAGAGGATCAGCACCGCCGAGATGGTCGAGCCCAGCGCCGCGAAGACCCGCACGTGACCGACCCGGCGGATCATCATCGGCGCATAGCGCGAGGCGAAGAGGAAGCCCGCGAAATAGGCCGACATGATCACCGACATCTCGAGCGTCGAGAAGCCCTCGACCTCGCCGCGCAGGCCCAGAAGCGTGCCTTGGAGCCCGTTGCCGATCATCAGCATGAACATGCCGAGCAGAAGCGCCCAGGAGCTCCCGAGAACCTGAATCATGGCCTGTCCCTTTCTGCCGGCTAAGGCTCGGCTAACCCGGTGCTAGCAGCCGAGTCTTTCAGCAATACGACGGTTCGTCGGTCGAAAACGAAGCGGCTTCAGCGCCCGTTGCGTGGCAACAGCAGCGAGGCGTCGCCATAGGAGAAGAAGCGGTAGCGATTCGCGATGGCGTGATCGTAGATCCGGCGGATCTCCTCCACCCCCATCAAGGCCGAGACCAGCATCATCAGCGTCGATTTCGGCAGGTGGAAATTGGTCATCAACCCATGCGCGACGCGGAATTCGAAGCCCGGGGTGATGAAGATGTCGGTCTCGCCCGACCACGGCGCGATCTGGCCGCCCCGCGCGGCGCTCTCGATCAGCCGCAGCGCGGTGGTGCCGACCGGGATGACCCGCCCGCCCGTGGCGCGGGTGGCGGCGATCTCGGCGGCGGCCTTCTCGCTCACCTCGCCCCATTCGGCGTGCATCTTGTGGTCGCGGATGTCGTCGACCTTCACCGGCAGGAAGGTTCCCGCCCCGACATGCAGCGTCACATGGGTGAAGCTGACGCCGCGCGCGGCCAGCGCCGCCATCAGCGGCTCGTCGAAATGCAGCGAGGCGGTGGGGGCGGCAACCGCGCCGGGCCGCGCCGCCCAGACGGTCTGGTAATCCTCGCGGTCGCTCTCGTCGGCGGCGCGCTTGGCGGCAATGTAGGGCGGCAGCGGCATCGCGCCGACCTCGGCGATGGCGGCGTCGAAATCATCGCCCTCGAGATCGAAACGCAGCACCGCCTGATCGGCCTCGCGGCCCACCAACTCGGCCGAGAGTCGCTCCGAGAACACCACGACCTCGCCCTCGCGCAGCTTCCGAAGCGGCTTGACCAGCGCGCTCCAGCAGCCGTCGGCGCGGGGACCGAGCAGCGTCACCTCGATCCGCGCCGTGCCCTCGCCGGCGGCGCCGGGGCGGGTCCGGGTGCCGCTCAGACGCGCCGGGATCACCTTGGTGTCGTTGAGCACGAGCCGGTCGCCCGGCCGCAGGATCTGCACCAGATCGGTCACCACCCGGTCGGCGATCTCCTGACCTTGGGCCAGCAGCAGCCGCGCCGACGAGCGCGGCTTGGCGGGCCGGGTGGCGATCAGCTCGTCGGGCAGGTCGAAATCGAAATCCGAGAGCTTCATCGGCGTCCTCAGGTCAGGTCGGTGGCGGCCTCCGGAACAGTTCGCGGAACAGGCCGGGGGTGAGCGCGGAGAGCGGGTTGACCGAGACCTGCGGGTCCTCGGGCGTGCCGCCCAGCGTGTAGTTGAAGCCGATCAGCCCCTCGCCGGGGCGGGTCAGGAACGATCCCAGCGAATTGACGAGGTAGAAGGGCGAGACGACGCCTTGGAAGGCCATGCGTCTGGAAGCGAGGCTGTATCTCCCGTCGAGGGAAATGCCAAGACCCGGCCCGGTGGCGCTCGATTGCGTGATCTCGAGCATGTCAGGGCTCAGCCGGAAATCGGCCAGGATCCGGTCGAAGGCGAGCCCCTTACCGTCCAGCTGCTGCAGCAGTCCCACCACCGAGATCGCGTCGAGAAGCTGCGCCATGGCGGGCGCGTCGCGCACCCGCAGTCCGGCCACGTCGAGATCGCCGGTGTAATGGCCGGGCCGCCCGTCGGGCAGCAGCGTCAGGTCGAGCGCGCCACCGGTGGCGGTGCCGTAAAGCCCGGCCGAGCGTAGCACCGCCCCCGCATCCGGCCCGGTGATGCGCACCGCCGTACCGCCATCATCGGGCACCACCAGCCCCGAAACGGGCGCGCCGCCATTGACCCGCGCATCGAAGCGACCCGAAAAGCCGCCTACGGTCGAGAACCGGCCCCGCAGCGCGGTGAGCGCCACCGCGTCGGTGACGCGCAGCCGGTCGAGCGCGAGGCTGATCGGCCCGCCCTCTCCGTCGCCGCCCTTGCCGAAACCGGCGCGCCGCAGGTCGACCGCGCCGCCCGTGATCTCGAGCCCCACCGTCTCGCCCGGGCCGCGCCCGACCAGATCGGCGCTGACGTCGAGCCAGTCCGACAGGCGCACCCGCTCGAAGCTGGCGCGCTCCAGCCCGCCGCCGGGGCGCAGCCGCAGATCGCCGCGCGCCGAGAGACCGCCCGCATCGAGCGCGATCCGGTCGATCCGGGGCGTCTCGCCCAGCCGCCCCGCGATCTCCAGCTGCCCGGTGGTGCCGGGCGCCACCGACCAGCCCAGCGCCGGGATCGACAGGCCGAGCCCCCTGAGATCCGTCGAAAGCGTGACCTGCGGCGGCGCGCCCCGCGCCAGCCGCATCGCGACCTCGCCGCGCCCACGACCGGACAGGGAGCCCTCGGGCAGCGCGATGCCGAAGGTGTCGAGAAAGCGCTGCGACAGCTCGACCGTCCCGTCGAGCCGCGCCGTCCCACCGGATGCGCCGAGCGGCTGGCGAAAGGCCACATCGGCCGGCAGACCGTCGATCGTCACCGGGCCCTCGACCTCGAGCGCCTCGGGCCCGGCCCTGAGCGCGAGGCGATCGGCGGCGACGCGGCGCTCCGGCACGATCGCCATGCTCGACACCTCGTCGAGCGTGCCACTCACGGACCAGGCCACCTCCTCCGGTGCGACCGGCCCGCCCAGCGGCAGGGCGACGCGGGCGCTGGCCTGGCCCCGCCCCTCGATCAGATCCACCGGCTTTCCCGCCTTCTGCAGGAACCGGAAAGGCGGCTGGTCGATCAAGGACAGCATCGCCGTGACCGTGCCCGCGGCCTCGATGCCGATCTCGGCATCCGGGCGCGGCCCGCCCAGCCGGGGAATCGTGAAGCTGGTGCCCGAGAGGTCGACGCGGCCGCCCTGCGGCGCCTCGGCCACGCCCTCGGTCAGGCTGACGGAAAAGGTGCCGTCGCCGATGCTGGCATAGCCTGCCCCGCCGGTGATCGGCGGCAGCCCGTCGAGCGGGCGGATCGTGGCGCCCTCGAAACCATGGCTGAGCGCGATCTCGAGGTCCTGTCCCGGCGAGCGGCGCAGCGACGCCGTCACGTCGCGCAGCGTGGCGGCGGGTATGTGGTTGGCGATCCAGTCGCGGGTCCCCGGCTTGAAGCCCTCGGGCCAGTAGGCGAGCAGACGGTCGCGCGAGAGCGCCGCGGCTTGGACATCGAGCGCGGCGCGCCAGCCTTCGGGGGTCGAGCCGATCGCGCCGCTGCCGCCGATCCGGGCGCCGCTGGCGGCATCGGTGGCGCCGAATCCGCCGATCTCGAGCTCGAAGGGATCGGGGTGCAGCCGCAGGTCCGACCAGACCTCGCGCAGCGCCACCGCGTCCGGTAGCCCGGCCCCCGCCGCGAGCGCCACCTCGTCGAAGCGCATCTGCGCCACCAGCGCGCCGGGCCAGCCCGCCTTCACCTCGCGCAGCCAGGCCTGCCCCTGCCCCTCGACGCGGCCCAGCTCGCCCATGGCGGAGATGCGCTCGAACGCGATCCGGTCCTCTGCCGGGTCGAAGCGCAGCGCCAGCCCGGCGCGCTCGAAGCGCAGCGGCTCGGCGCCCTCGCCCGGCGCCAGCGCGCCGGCGCCGATCCGCAGCGCCGCGCTGAACGGCCCCGGCGTGCCATCGATGCCGATCCGGCCCCGCAGCCGCGCCGAAAGCGGCGCGTCGAGCACCGACAAAAAGGACAGCGCCGGATGCTGCGTGGCGAGATCGCGGCTGGCCGCCCCCTCGATATTCATCCGGATCTCGGCATCCCGCGCGCCGCCGGCACGGTCGTAGCCGAGGGCGAGATCGGTGACCTCGCCGCCATCGGCGCGCAGCGTCATCTGCCCGGCGAGCCGCATCCCGGCGCGCAGATCAAGCGCGATCCGCCCGTCCTCGGCGGTCCAGTCGCGCCCCGCGCGCGCATCGGAATAATTGACCGCCAGCCGCCGCGCCTCGATCCGCTCCAGAGCATCGAGCGCGGGCCGGTCCAACACCGCGTCGATGCGCGACAACAGCCCGGCCAGCCCGCTCGTATCCGGCTGCGGCGCGGGGACGGATCGCGGCGCGGCGCGCTCGAACCGCACTTCGACCCGGCCGGTGGTGTCGCGCCTGAGCCCGATCTCGGCCTCGGTCAGGATCACCTCCTGCGCCAGCACGGAGCGCTCGAAGAGCAGGCCGCGCGGGCTCAGGAGCGCTTCGATCCGGGGCACCCGCGCCAGCACCGCGCCTTCGGCATCGTGCAGCACCGTGTCGCGCAGCGCCACGCGCGGATGCAGGTCGGTGCCGAGCGTCAGGGCGATCGCGCCGAAATCGATGCGCCCCCCGGCCAGCATGGTGTCCGCCTGCGCCTCGATCCGCTCGGTGATCCAGCTCGGCGCCGTGATCGTCTGCCCGATCAGCAACAGCCCCAGGCCAAGAGCCAGCGCCACGGGGAGCGTCACCAGCGTCAGCCCGAGCCCGAGACCGAGGCGCAGGCCTTCCGCCAGCTTCAGCCCGCGCGCCCGCCGCCGCGGCGGGCGCGCGAGAGCCGTCGCCGCCACGGCCGGGCGGGCGCGCCGGTCGCGCGGGCTGATCGATCGATGCTGCAAGTCGGGCCAAGACCCCTTGATTTCGTCGGCCCCAGCGTAGATCCCTTGCCCCCCGAGGGCCACCGCCGCCCGTTCACGACAGCGAGGATGCGCCATGAGCGACACGATGACGGCCACCCTGCCCGAGCCCGGCCAGAAAGCCCCCGATTTCATCTTGCCGCGCGACGGCGGCGAAGAGGTGCGGCTCTCGGCCCATCTCGGCGCGCCGGTGGTGCTCTATTTCTACCCGCGCGACGACACCTCGGGCTGCACCAAGCAGGCGCAGGGCTTCACCGAACTGGGCGGCGATTTCGAACTGCTGGGCGCACGGGTGCTCGGCGTGTCCAAGGACAGCGTCGCCAAGCACGAGAGGTTCCGCGACAAGTACGGGCTGGGCGTGACGCTGCTGTCGGATGCCGAGGCCGATGTCTGCGAGCGCTACGGTGTCTGGGTCGAGAAGAAGATGTACGGCAAGACCTTCATGGGGATCGAGCGCACCACCTTCCTCATCGACGCCCAAGGCAGGATCGCCCGGATCTGGCGCAAGGTGAAGGTGGCGGGCCATGCCGAGGAGGTTCTCGACGCGGTGCGGGCGCTGTGAACCAAACGCTCACTGATCTGGCGGTCGAGGTGCTCTCGACCGCCGATGGCCGCCTCAAGACCGCGCGCAGCCACGCCGCCGCCAAGGCCTGGCGCGACAGCCGCACCGCCGGCGCGCCGCTGGAAATCGGCGATACCCCGCCCCCGGATCGGCCGGCCCGCCCGGACCGGCCCGAACTGCTGGCGCCGCGCGAAATGCCCAAGCGCCGTCCCGGCTCGGAACATGGCCGGATCGCGCTGATCCACGCGGTGGCGCATATCGAGCTGAACGCGGTGGACCTGCATTGGGACGCGGTCGCGCGCTTTGCCGCGACGCCGTTGCCTTTGGGCTATTTCGACGACTGGGTGCAGGCGGCGGACGAGGAATCGAAGCATTTCAACCTGCTGTGCGACCGGCTCGAGGCGCTGGGCAGCCATTACGGCGCCCTGCCCGCGCATGAGGGCATGTGGCGCGCCGCCGAGGACACCGCCGCCGACCTGATGGCGCGGCTCGCCGTGGTGCCGATGGTGCTCGAGGCGCGCGGTCTCGACGTGACGCCCGGCATGATCGAGATCTTCCGCAAGGCGGGCGACACCGACACCGTCGCGGCGCTCGAGGTGATCTATGTCGAGGAGGTGCACCACGTCTCCTACGGCTCGAAGTGGTTCCACTTCCTGTGCGGGCGGCACGATCTCGACCCCGCGCCGCTGTTTCGCGACCTCGTGCGGCGCCATTTCCACGGCGGGCTCAAGCCGCCGTTCAACGAGGAGAAGCGCGCCGAGGCCGGGATCCCGCCCGATTTCTACTGGCCGCTTGCGGAGGAGACGGCACGGCGAGAGGGCTGAAGACCGGCCCTTTCGTTGCTCGGGCGCCACAGTGTGACACTATAGTCCTTTCGGCGATATCTTGCCGTTTTTCGGCCTTCTCCACGCCCGTGACCCGGGTGGCTGCCCAAAGATGTTGCGACAGGGGGGAGGCCCCGCTAACACCACGCACGCGGCACTCTCGAAAAAGAGAGGCTGTGACCGGGACAACACGGGGACGGACGGGTGCGCATCAAACTGGCACAGAAACTTCACGCGGCGCTGGAGCGCCGGTTTCCCGAACGGCGGCTGTTTCTGCGCTCGGACACCGAGACCCGGTTCATCAGGCTCCACCCCTCGACCCAGCTGATCGCCTGGACCGGCGCGACGCTGGTGGTCGGCTGGACCATCACCGCCACCGCGATTCTGCTGATGGATTCGATCGGCTCCGGCAATTTCCGCGCCCAGGCGCAACGCGACCAGATGATCTACGAGGATCGCCTGAACGTTCTCTCGGCCGAGCGCGACCTGCGCGCCGCCGAAGCCGCCGCCGCGCAGGAGCGGTTCTCGACCGCGCTGGCCCAGATCTCGACCATGCAGAGCGAGCTGCTGGCCTCCGAGGACAAGCGCCGCGAGATGGAGACCGGGCTCGAGGTGATGCAGGCCGCGCTGCGCCGCACCATGATCGAGCGCGAGACCGCGCGCGACGCCGCCGAGGAGTTGAAGCTGGCGCTGGCCGAGGGCGGTACCCTGCCCGGCGGCGCCGACGCGGCCTCGGTCGAGGGCACGCTCGACATCCTGTCCGGCGCGCTGGCCGAAACCGCCGAAGAGCGCGACCGCATCGCCGAGGATGCCGAGCTTGCCTTCGAACAGGCCAACGAGATGCAGCTCGAGCTGCGGCTGATGACCGAACGCAACGACGAGATCTTCCGCCAGCTCGAAGAGGCGATGACCGTTTCGGTCGAGCCGCTGGGCGAGATGTTCCGCGCGGCCGGCATGGACCCCGACGCGATGATCAGCAAGGTGCGCAAGGGCTATAGCGGCATCGGCGGCGGCGCGCTGACCCCGATCCAGTTCTCCACCATGGGGTCCCATGCGGGCCATGGCCACGACAATGCCGAGCGTGCCAACGCGCTGCTCGACAAGATGGACGAGATCAACCTCTACCGGATCGCCGCCTCGAAGGCGCCCTTCGCGGAGCCGGTGAAATCCTCCTATCGCTTTACCTCCGGCTTCGGCCAGCGCTGGGGCCGCCTGCATGCGGGCGCCGATTTCGCGGCGCCGATCGGCACCCCGGTCTATTCCACCGCCGACGGCGTGGTGGTCAGCGCCGGTTGGGCCTCGGGCTATGGCCGGCTAATCAAGATCCAGCACGAGTTCGGGATCGAGACCCGTTATGCCCACCTCAACAAGATCAGCGTGAAGGTCGGCCAAAGGGTATCGCGCGGCGAGCGGATTGGTGATATGGGCAACTCCGGACGATCGACCGGGCCCCACCTCCATTACGAGGTGCGCGTCGGTGGGACTCCCGTCAATCCCATGACCTACATACGAGCTGGAAAAGATGTTTTCTAAGAGCAAGATCAACGAGCCCGGACCCAGGACAGCCGAAGGGAACCCCCAGATGGACGCCACCACCAAGCCCGCGCAGCCGCAGGGATCGCAGGACTACCGTCCCGCCGCACCCAAGGCGAAGCCGCCGGCCTCGGTGCTCTCGGCCGACCTGCACATCAAGGGCAACGTCAAGACCACCGGCGACATCCAGGTCGAGGGCCAGATCGAGGGCGACATCCGCGCGCATCTGCTGACCGTCGGCGAAGGCGCCACCGTGCGCGGCGAGCTGGTCGCGGATGACGTGGTCATCAATGGCCGGATCGTCGGCCGGGTGCGCGGCCTCAAGGTTCGCCTCACCTCGACCGCCCGCGTCGAGGGCGACATCATCCACAAGACCATCGCGATCGAGAGCGGGGCGCATTTCGAGGGTTCGGTGCAGCGTCAGGAAGACCCGCTGAACACCACCGGCGCGCCCAAGCCGCTGCCGAAGCCGTCCGTGGCCGAAGGCGGCCACGACTGAGGCCGGTCGCGGGATCGACGGATCGGGGCGTCTCGGGAAACCGGGGCGCCCTTTTCGTATCCGGCTAGCCGTAGAGGAAATTCGCCGCGAAACGCGCCCGCAGCGGCGGCAGGGCGGTGATCAGCCGCACCGCCGCCAGCGTCGCTGGGCGGGCCAGCCGGCCCTTCGCGGTGACCACGCGGCGCATCCGCTCGGCCCCGGCGATGATCCGGCGATCCGCCGCGCGGCGGGCTTTGGAATAGCCGTCGATTCCGCCGCCCGCGAGCCGTTCGGCTAGATCGCAGGCATCGGCGATGCCCAGATTCATGCCGCGCCCGCCGGCGGGAGAATGCGAATGCGCGGCGTCTCCCGCGAGCAGCACCCGCCCCTCCCGGAACCGCTCCGCCATTCGCAACGCCACCCGGAACTGGCCCCGGTCGTGCAGATGCGCGACCCGCACGCCGAAGGGCTCGGCCGCGAGCGCGTCCTCGGTGTTCGAGATCATCCGTACCCGCTCACCGCCCAGCGGCACGACGGCGGCCACCCGCCCCTGGGGCAACAGGGACAGCGCCACCCGGTCGCGATGCGGCCAGCCCGGCGCGTCGATATCGGCGATCGACCAGACATCCGGAAGCCGGTGCCCGGGATAACCGATCCCCGCCGCCTCGCGCACGAGGCTGCGCGTGCCGTCGGCGCCGAGGAGCCAGTCGCCGCGCTCCTCCCGACCATCCTTCAATGTGATGCGGACGTCTCGGGCGTCCTGCGCCATGCCGACGATCTCGGCGCCGCGCAGCAGCGTGCCGCCGTGACGTGCCAATGCCGCGGCGAGGATCGCCTCGGTGCGATCCTGCGGCAGCCCGAGCATGTAGCGACGGCCGAAACGCTCGGGCCGGGCCGCGGCGAAATCGAGGCTGGCCCAGACCCGACCGCCGCGATGAAGGATCAGGCCTCTATAGGTGACGCCCTCGGCCAGCAGCGCCTCGGTCACGCCGGAAGGCTCAAGACGATGCAGGCTTTCGGGATTGATGCCGACGGCGCGCGACAGGGGGGACGGCGCATCTCGCGCCTCGAAGACCGTCACCTCGATACCACGCCGGGCCAGTTCGACCCCGGCGGTCAGCCCGGTGGGTCCGGCGCCGCAGATCAGCACCCTCATCCTCAGCCCTCCCGCCCCAGTCTAGGAGCGCAGGGTTACGACGGGCAAGATGCGGAACAGGTGAGCGCGGGCCGAGAGGACGGGACCGGGGCTCCGCCCCGGACCCCGGCGTATTTCAGGAACAAAGTCGGGGGTGGCTTCAGTCGTCCGAGGTCGCCTCGGCGCGGCTCTTGCCGGAGACCTGGCCAGCCAGGGTCGCGGCCATGAAGCCGTCGAGATCACCGTCGAGCACGCCTTGGGTGTCCGAAGTCTCGTGGCCGGTGCGCAGGTCCTTCACCATCTGGTAGGGCTGAAGCACGTAGGAGCGGATCTGGTTGCCCCAGCCGGCATCGCCCTTGGCATCGTGCTGTGCGTTGATCTCGGCGTTCCGGCGGTCGAGCTCCATCTGGTAGAGCCGCGATTTCAGCGCCTTCATCGCGATGTCGCGGTTCTGGTGCTGCGATTTTTCCGAGGAGGTCACGACGATGCCGGTCGGCAGGTGGGTGATCCGCACCGCCGAGTCGGTGGTGTTGACGTGCTGTCCCCCGGCCCCCGAGGAGCGGTAGGTATCGACCCGGATGTCGGAGGGGTTCACGTCGATCTCGATGTTGTCATCGACCACCGGATAGACCCAGACGCTCGCGAAGGAGGTTTCGCGCGTGCCCTTGCCGAAGGGCGAGATCCGCACGAGACGGTGCACCCCGCTCTCGGATTTCAGCCAGCCATAGGCGTTGGGGCCGGAGATCTTGTAGGCGACCGACTTGATGCCGGCCTCGCCGCCGGCTTCCTCGGACTGCATCTCGACCTCGTAGCCGCGCTTCTCGGCCCAGCGCACATACATCCGCTGCAGCATCTGCGCCCAGTCGCATGCCTCGGTGCCCCCGGCGCCGGCATTGATCTCGAGGAAGGTGTCGTTGCCATCGGCCTCGCCGTCGAGCAGCGCCTCCAGCTCCTTGGCGCCGGCGGTCTGGCGCAGCGCCTTGAGCGTGGCCTCGGCCTCGGCCACGACCTCCTCGTCGCCCTCCATCTCGCCCAGCTCGATCAGTTCGACATTGTCCTTCAGCCCCTGGCTGATCTGGTCGTAGGTACCCATCTTGTCGAGCAGCGACTGGCGCTCGCGCATCAGCCTCTGCGCGGCGGCGGGGTCGTCCCACAGCGTCGGGTCCTCGACCCGGGCGTCGAATTCCTCGAGCCGGTGCGCCGCCGTCTCGAGGCCCATGCGCTTGGCCAGCAGCCCGAGCGACTTCTCGATGGCGGCGATGTTGGCTTGCGTCTCTGCGCGCATGATCGGCTCCTCACTCGGCCTCGAAGGCTTTGAATTGTGCGGCGTGATAGCGCGCCCCGCGCGCCCCGGCAAGCGAGGCGCGCGAGAGCGTCGCTCAGTAGAGGCCGCCCGAGGACAGCGTGCCGAAGCTCGCCTTCGGGCCGACGGTGGCGGTGTTGCCGGTCGAGGTCTGGACCTTCTTGGCCGGCTTGTTGCCGCCCGCCTCCTCGTAGAGCGGCAGATCGCCCGACATCTTGAATCCGCCATCGAAGGTCACGCCGAACAGCGGCTCCTCGCCGATGCGGAAGCACTCGGAGATCACGTTGTCGCCCGAGGCGCCGTCGGGCAGGCGCGCCCCCGAGAAGCGGTCGATCTTGATGAACTGGCACTCGTCGGGGACCGGGAACTCGGTGCCGCCGAAACGCTCGATCGCCTCCCTCATGAAGCTCTCGAACACCGGGCCGCAGATGCCGCCGCCCGAGGCACCCGAGCCGAGCGAGCGCGGGTTGTCGTAGCCGATGTAGCAACCCGCGACGATGTTCGACGAGAAGCCCACGAACCACACGTCCTTGGCATCGTTGGTGGTGCCGGTCTTGCCGGCGATCGGCACCGGGAGGTTGATGCCGCGCGCGGTGCCGCGCTTGACCACCCCCTCCATCATCGAGGTGAGCTGGTAGGCGGTGACCGCGTTCATGATCCGCTCGCGGTTCGACTGGATCGTCGGCGCCTTGCCCGCCGGCAGGTTCGGGAGCGAACAGTCGACGCAGTTGCGCTGATCGTGGCGGTAGAGCGTGTTGCCGTAGCGATCCTGCACCCGGTCGACCAGCGTCGGCTCGACCCGTTCGCCGCCATTGGCGAACATCGCATAGGCCGCGACCATCTTGAACAGCGTCGTCTCCTGCGCGCCCAGCGCGTTCGACAGGTAGGGCCCGAGATCGTCATAGACACCGAACTTCTCGCCGTAATCGGCGACGGTATCCATGCTTACCTCCTGCGCGAGGCGGATCGTCATGATGTTGCGCGACTGCTCGATGCCGGTTCTCAGGGGCGTCGGCCCGTAGAACTTGTTGGAAGCGTTCTGAGGTCGCCACATGCCCTGCGGCGTGTTGATCTCGATCGGGGCGTCGACGATGATCGTCGCCGGGGTGTAGCCGCTGTCGAGCGCCGCCGCGTAGACGAAGGGCTTGAAGGAGGAGCCGGGCTGGCGCATCGCCTGGGTGGCGCGGTTGAACACGCTGTCCTGGTAGGAGAAGCCACCCTGCATCGCCAGCACCCGGCCGGTGTTGACGTCCATCGCCATGAAGGCGCCCTGCACGCGCGGCGTCTGCCGCAGCGTCCAGCGGATGAAGCTGCCGTCATCGTCGGAGGTCATCCGGCGCACCAGCACCACGTCGCCGCGCTCGAAATTCTCGGCAAAGCTGCCGCGCATCCAGGAAATGTCGTCGCGTGGCACCACATGCGGCTCGGAACCGTTATCGGCCAACCCCTCGATCCCGAGGCGCATCTCGCTCTCGCCGAGCTCCATTACCACGGCCGGGTACCACTGGCTCTCCAGCGTCACGTCGCGCGGCACGTCGACCTCGGAGAGCGCCTTGCGCCAGGCCAACTCGTCGTCGAGCGTTTCGACCGGGATCGACTTGCCGGTGCCGCGCCAGCGGCCCAGCCCGCGATCGTATTGCTCGAGCGCGCGCTGCAGCGCATGTGCCGCCTCGACCTGCAACGGGCCGTCCAGCGTGGCGCGGATCGACAGACCGCCGCCGAAGAACTCGTCCTCGCCGAACTCGGCCGAGAGTTGGCGGCGCACCTCGTCGGTGAAGTAGTCGCGCGGCGGCAACGCGGCGCGGAAGCTCGCGATATCGCCGGACTGCACCGTGTCGAGCGTCAGGCCACGGCCCTCGCGATAGGCGGCCTCGTCGATATAGCCGTCTTCCCACATCCGGCGCAGCACGTAGTTGCGGCGGTTCACCGCATCCTCGTATTGCCGCACCGGGTGCAGGTTGCCGGGGCGCTGCGCCAGCGCCGCGAGATAGGCGGCCTCGCCCGGCTCGAGCTGCGATAGCGGCTTGTTGAAGTAGGTCTGCGCGGCGGCGGTGACGCCGTAGGAGTTCTGCCCGAGGAAGATCTCATTGAGATAAAGCTCGAGGATCCGCTCCTTGTCCATCGCGCCCTCGATCCGCACCGCGAGGATCAGTTCCTTGATCTTGCGCTCGATGGTGCGCGAGCCGTCGAGCAGGAAGTTCTTCATCACCTGCTGGGTGATCGTGGAGGCACCGCGGATGTCCTCGCCACGCGAGCGCACCGCCTCGACGCCGGCGGCGACGATGCCCTTCACGTCGAATCCGGAATGGACGTAGAAATTCTGGTCCTCGGCCGAAACGAAGGCATGCTTGACGAGATCGGGGATCTCCTCGGCCGGGGTGAAGAGCCGTCGTTCGGTGGCGAACTCGTCGAGGATGTTGCCTTCGCCGTCATAGACGCGGCTGATCGTCGGCGGCGTGTACTGGGCCAGCGTCTCGTAGCTGGGCAGGTCGCGGCCATAGACGTAGAAGATCGCACCGAGCGTCAGCGCCCCCATTGCGAGGCCGAGGGTCAGCATCGAGAAGATGCCGCCGAGGAAGGACATGATGAAGCGCAGCACGATTGTCTCCGGGAGGAATGAGGGGCTTATAGGCAAGCGCCCGCCCGGGGTCAAAAGCGCAGGGCTTGAAATCGGCAGCAAAACGCCCGAAAGCGGGGTCACGCTTTGGCGAGGGGATTGCGCTCTCGACAGCTGGCACCCAAAAGGGCGTACATGATGGCAACCGACACAACCCCTTCCCGCCGCGCCACGCCGGACGACGTGATCGCGACCTATGACGCCGTCGGCCCCGAATGGGCCAAGGCGCGCGACCGACGCCTGATCGAACGGCGCTGGGTCGACAGGATGCTGGCCGCGGCGCCGCGCAATGGCGGCCGCCGCCGCGTGCTCGATCTCGGCTGCGGCTCGGGCGCGCCGATCGCGCAATACGTCGCCGATCGCGGCGCCGAGGTCACCGGCGTCGACGCCTCGCGGGTGATGCTGGGCCTGTTCCAGAAGAACCTGCCGCGCGCCCGCGCCTTCCACCACGACATGCGCGGGCTGCGCCTGTCCGAGAAGTTCGACGCGATTCTCGCCTGGGACAGCTTCTTCCACCTGGCGGGACCCGATCAGCAGTCGATGTTCCCGACCTTCGCCGAGCACGCGGCGCCCGGCTGCGCGCTGATGTTCACCTCCGGCCCCTCGGCCGGCACGGCGATCGGCGACGTGGCGGGCAAGCCGATCTTCCACGAGAGCCTGAGCCCCAAGACCTACAAGGGTCTTCTGGAGATGCACGGCTTCAAGCCGCTGGCCTTCATCCCCGAAGATCCCGATTGCGGCATGCACTCGGTCTGGCTCGCCCGCTTCGACGGTCTGCCGCGCGAGGAAGGCCCGAAGCCCGCCAACAAGGGCTGAGGCTCGGCCCCGGCACGGTATCACGGCCCGCGCGTCACCGCGCGGGCCGTTTGCGTTTCAGCGCCGCCGCAGCGGCGCGCGCGCGGCCTCCTCGGCCGCCCAGTTGCGCAGCCCCGCGACGAGCCCCGCGACGATCCGGGCGCGCGAGGCCGGATCGACGAGTCGCGCCCGATCCCCGGCATTCGACAGGAACCCCACCTCTACCAGAACCGAGGGGAAATCGGCGGCGTTGAGCACCGCCAGCGGCGCGCTGCGGAGGGGCCGCGAATTGAGATGCGCGCCCGCCGCGCCGAGCGAAGCCACCAGCGCCTGCGCCAGCCGCTCGCTCTGCGGCGCGGTGTCGATCCGGGCCAGATCCATCAGCGCCGTGGCGACCCGGTCGTCCTGACGGCTGAGATCGAGCCCGGCCAACAGGTCGCCGCGCTGGTGCCGCTCGACCATGCGCCCCGATGCGGTGTCCTGCGCCTCGTCCGAAAGCGTGTAGACCGAGCCGCCCGAGGCCTCGTCTTCCTCCAGCGCATCGGCATGCAGCGACAGCAGCAAATCGGCCCCCGCCGCCCGGGCGATGGTCATCCGCTCGGACAGCGGCACGAAGGCGTCGGCGTCGCGGGTCAGCACCGCGCGCATGTTGCTGGAACGGTTGATCGCCTCGGCCGTCTCGCGCGCCAGCTGCAACATCAGGTCGGCCTCGACCAGCCCCTCGCGCATGGCGCCCGGATCGACGCCGCCATGGCCCGCATCCACCGCCACCACCAGCGGCCCCGCCTCCGCCGCCCGCGGCGGGGCCAGCGTCTCTCCGGCCGGGTCGGCGGGGCGCGCGCGTTCCGCGAAGGCCTCGGCGCTCACCGGTCCCAGCGCGATGCGCAGCCGCGCCGCGCCCGAGGGCCGTGCCCGCATCTCGGCGCTCTCGACCGCGAGTGGCTCGGCCAAGTCGAGCACGAGGCGCGACCAGCCGGGCCGCCCGCGCCCGAGCCGCAGCGCGCTGGCGCGCGTCCCCGACAGCAGCGCCGCCGGATCGGCCCCGGTCCAGTCGACCTCGGCGAAATCGAGCACGAGCCGCCGTGGCTCGTCGAGCGTGAAGACCCGCCAAGGCACCGTCTGGCTCAACGCCAGCTCCAGCTCCAGCCCCCGGCGCGTATCCGCAACATGGCTCTCGGAAGCATCGAGCCGGGCCAGCCCCGAGAACTCCTGCGCCGAGAACTCCTGCGCCGAGAACTCCTGCGCCGAGAGCGGCCCCGCCAGCAGCAGCGCGAGGCCGATCCCCGTCATCTTTCCCCAAATACGCATACCCGGCCTGCCCCGGGCACCGCGGCGGGGCCTCATGCGGCGCCCGCCTCCGCATGACCGCGCGCCGCCATGAAGCGGGCGAGCCGCGACAGCCCCTCCTCGATATCGGCGGTGGAGCGGGCATAGGAGAAGCGGATCCAGCGATGCCCGTCCGCCGGGTCGAAATCGAGGCCCGGCGTCACCGCGACGCCCGCCTCGTCGAGGATCTCGGCGGCGAAGGCGCGGCTGTCATCGGTGAAGGCCGAGACGTCGGCATAGACGTAGAACGCCCCGTCGGGGGGCGCGAAGCGGGTGAAGCCCGCCTTCGGCAGCCGCTCCAGCATCAGCGCGCGGTTGGCGGCATAGACGGCGGCATTGGCTTCCAGCTCATCGGTCGCGTCCATGGCGTGCAGCGCCAGCCGCTGCGAGGCGTGCGAGGTACAGATGAACATGTTCTGGGCGATGCGCTCGATGCCGCGCACATGCTCGGGCGGCACGATCAGCCAGCCGACGCGCCAGCCGGTCATCGAGAAGTATTTCGAGAACGAGCCGATCACATGGGTCTCGTCGGTCACTTCCAGTGCCGAGGTTCCGCGCCCGCCGATCCCGTGATAGATCTCGTCCGAGATCAGCGCGGCGCCGCGCGCCTCGCAGGCCTGCGCCAGAGCCCCGAGCCCGTCGCGGTCGAGCATGGTGCCGGCCGGGTTCGAGGGCGAGGCAAGCACCAGCCCGTCGAGCGCGTGGCGCTCGATATCCTCGGGCACCGGCTGCATCCGGTTGGCGAGCCGGGTCGGCATATCCACCGGCACCATGTCTAGCGCCTTGAGGATCTGGCGGTAGGAGGGGTAGCAGGGCGCGCCCAGCCCCACCCGGGCGCCGGTGTCGAAGAGCTGCGTGAAGCTCAGCAGGAACGCACCCGAGGCGCCGGAGGTCACCACGACCCGGGCCGGGTCGAGATCGACCCCGTACCATTCGCCGTAGTGCCGGGCGATGCGGGCGCGCAGTTCCGGCAGGCCCAGCGCCACGGTATAGCCCATCGGTCCCGCCGCCATCTCGCGCGTCAGCTTCTCGACCGCCTCGCGCGGCGCGCCGGTACCGGGCTGGCCCACCTCCATGTGGATGATGTGCCGCCCCGCCGCCTCGGCCTGCCGTGCCGCCTCCATCACGTCCATCACGATGAAGGGATCGACCTCTCCGCGCCTTGAGTTCCGCATGCCCTGCTCCCTAAGGTTTGGCCGGGTTGTGCCAATGCGCCCCCCCTGCCGTCAATGGCCTGCGCCTTCCCGCGCGGGAACTTGGCAGGGGGACGATGATGTGATCTGCACGGCTCGACACGAGGAAAGGACATTCCAATGCTGCGCTCGCTCATCCGCGCCCTGCCCGTCACGCTGGCGCTCGCCGGCCCCGCCGCCGCGCTCGATCTCGAGGCGATGACCGATGCCGAGCGCGATGCCTTCGGCGACCAGGTGCGCGCCTACCTGCTGGAGAACCCCGAAGTGCTGATGGAGGCGATCGCCGTGCTCGACCAGCGTCAGGCCGAGGCCGCGGCGCAAGGCGACAGCGCGATGATCGCGAGCCATGCCGAGGCGCTGTTCGAGAACGAGGGCGACTGGGTGGGCGGCAACCCGGATGGCGACATCACCCTCGTCGAGTTCATGGATTACAAATGCGGCTATTGCCGCCGCGCCTTTTCCGAGGTCGAGGAGCTGGTCGAAAGCGACGGCAACATCCGTTACATTCTCAAGGAGTTCCCGATCCTCGGCGAGCAGTCCCTGATGGCATCGCAATTCGCGCTGGCGATGCGCGAGCTCGAGGGCGACGCGGCCTACAAGCAGGCGCACAACGCGCTGATGACGATGCGCTCGGACGTGACCGAAGACTCGCTCGAGACCCTCGCCGACAGCCTCGGCGCCGATTTCGAGGCGGTGCAGGCCGAGATGGAGAGCCCCGAGGTGGCGCGCGTCATCGCCGAGAACCGGCAGCTGGCGCAGGCGATGCAGGTCAGCGGCACGCCGAGCTTCGTGATGGGCGACCAGATGCTGCGCGGCTACGTGCCGCTGGCGCAGATGCGCGAGTTGGTCTCGGCCCAGCGCGGCGAGTGAGCGCGCCGCTGTTCAGGCAGGCCGTTCGCGGCGATGTCGCCGCGATCTCGGCCCTGCGGGCCGGGGACGAGTTGGGACGCGGTCGCGAAACGGCGTCCCCGGATGTCTATCTGGAGGCCTTTGACAGGATGTCCGCGCAGCCGGGAAACTCTCTCGTCGTCGGCGTGATCGAAGACGAGATCGTCGCCTGCTACCAGCTCACCCTGATCGAAGGGCTCTCGCGCGGTGGCGCGCGGCGCGCCCAGATCGAGGCGGTCCGGGTGGCCCCCGGCAGGCGCGGCGCGGGAATCGGCCATCTTGTGATGCGCGATGCGGAGGCGCGGGCCCGTGCGGCGGGCTGCGCCCTGGTGCAGCTGTCCTCCGACCGGTCGCGGGAGGCCGCGCATGCCTTCGACGAAAGCCTCGGCTACGAGGCGTCGCATCTGGGCTTCAAACGATCGCTCCGCCCGGACGGCTGAGCATGCGAAAAGGGCGGCCCGTGGGCCGCCCTTTCCAATCGTCATGCCGATCAGCGATCAGCGGATGATGTGCACGATCCGGCGCTCTTCCGGCTCGACCACGACCGGGGTGCCGTTCAGGTAGAGATAGCTGTACTCGGCCTCCGGCACCGGGGTCAGCTCGACCTCGGTCGGCACGGTGGCCCCGACCACGACCTCGCCGCCGAGCACGACCTGCTCGACCGGGTTCTCGCGGACATAGGTGATGGTCTCGTCGTTCGGCGTGGCGGCGTCACCGGCCACGGCACCGAACGCCGCAGCACCGAGGATGCCGACCGGACCCGCGGCGAGGGCCGCGGCGCCCGCGGCGGCGGTCGCCGCGCCGGCGGCGGTGGCGGCGGCGTTATTGGCCGAGTTGTCATAGGTGACGGTCTCGATCTCCAGCTCGGCGCGGTTGTCGATCACCACGACCGACTCGGCGGCATCGGCCGTCTCGACGGTCAGGTAGTCGCCATAGGCCCAGCCGGTGGTGCCGTCGAGCGTCACGCGGCACCAGTTGGCCTCCTCGAGGCAGCCTTCGACCGTCACCTCGCCATCGGCGGGGATCACGTCGATGATCTCCATGTCGGGGCCGGGGCCCGCGCGCAGGTTCAGCTCGGTCGCTGCGGTGGCCATGGTGCCGGCCATCGCGGTCTCGGCATTGGCGGTGGTCTCGGCCGTCGTCTCCGTGGTCGCGGTCTGCGCGAAGGCCGGCATCGCGGCCACGAGGGCGGCGGCGGTCGTCATCAGGAGCGATTGCTTGGTCATCTGTCAGTCTCTTTTCCAATGGTGCGCCACCTTCGGCGGCGCGTCTGGACAAGAAACGAGCAAGGGGCCGTCCGGGTTCATGCCGCCACCCGGCAAGCCCCGGAAATCAGGCGGGAAATAGCCGAGGCGTCGGCGGAAACCGACCGGCTCCCGCCTGACGCCGGATCAGCTCACTCGGCGGCCTCGGCGGCGGCCTTGTCGCGGGCCTCGATCTCGGCGGCCTTCGCCTCGACTTGCTCGACGATGTGGTCGATCATCTGGTCGTTCGACATGCGGTGGCTCTGCTTGCCGGCGAGATAGACCATGCCGTTGCCGGCGCCGCCGCCGGTGAAACCGACATCGGTCATCAGCGCCTCGCCCGGCCCGTTGACCACGCAGCCGATGATCGAGAGCGACATCGGCGTCTTCACATGTTCGAGCCGCTTTTCCAGCGTCTCTACCGTCTTGATCACGTCGAAGCCCTGCCGCGCGCAGGAAGGGCAGGAGATGATGTTGACGCCCCGATGGCGCAGGCCGAGGGATTTCAGGATCTCGAAGCCGACCTTCACCTCCTCGACCGGATCGGCCGAAAGGCTGACGCGGATCGTGTCACCGATCCCCATCCACAGCAGGTTGCCCATGCCGATGGCGGATTTGATGGTGCCCGACATCAGGCCGCCCGCCTCGGTGATGCCAAGGTGGATCGGCGCGTCGGTGGCATCGGCCAGCTGCTGGTAGGCGGCGGCGGCGAGGAACACGTCCGAGGCCTTTACCGAGATCTTGAACTCGTGGAAGTCATGATCCTGAAGCAGCTTGATGTGGTCGAGCCCGCTTTCGACCATGGCGGCGGGACAGGGCTCGGCGTATTTTTCGAGCAGGTGCCGCTCCAGCGAGCCCGCATTGACGCCGATCCGGATCGAACAGCCGTGATCCTTGGCGGCGCGCACCACCTCGGCCACCCGCTTGGCGTCGCCGATATTGCCGGGGTTGATCCGCAGGCAGGCCGCGCCCGCCTCCGCTGCCTCGATCGCGCGCTTGTAATGGAAATGGATGTCCGCGACGATCGGCACCGGGCTTTCGCGGGTGATCTCGCGCAAGGCGCGGGTGCTGTCCTCGTCGGGGGTCGAGACCCGCACGATGTCGGCCCCGACATCGGCGGCGCGGATAATCTGGTCGAGCGTCGCCTTCACGTCGCTCGTGTCGGTGTTGGTCATCGTCTGGACCGAGATCGGCGCATCGCCCCCGACGGGAACGCGCCCCACCATGATCTGGCGCGACTTACGGCGCTGGATCTCGCGCCAGGGCCGGACGGCGTGAAGGGACATGGGAAACCTCTCGCGGATCAGGGCCGCGAGGCGCGTGACCTGCGCGGCGTCATTCGGTTGGCGCGGCTTCGGCGACCCGCACCAGCTTGGCCAGGTCGGAGTCGCTCTCCAGATCGGCAACCTGATAGCTGGCGGTAAGATTGTCCACCGACAAGGCCACGTTGGACGTCACGGTGCCGGCATCGCCGACGGGGCCGTAATGCTGTTCGCCCACGGCGAAGTAGACGGCACCGGATTCGCCGACCCGCAGCGTCGGTGCGTCTTCGAGCGCCGGCACCTCCCACGAATCGCCGCCATTCATGATGCCCTCGTAGAGCGTGGTGCCATCGGCCGATTTCACCCTCACCCATGCCGGGCGCACGGCGACCATCTTCACGGTCGGGGCCGGATCCTCGGTGACACGCACCGACGGCCCCTCGACCCCGGCCTCGGCGAGGGCGAGTTCGATATCCGGAATCGTGATCGTCGGCAGTTCCACGGCGTCGAGCGCGGCGAGCATCGGGCTCGGCCCTTCCGGGGCGGTAGTGGTGGTCTCAGTCTGCGCGACCGCGACGGGGGCGTCCTGCCCCGGGCGACGCGGCTGGGTGACGAGTGCGGCGATCGGGCCGTCGCGAGGCGTCATCACCGGCACGTCCAGCGCCTGCGGCCGGTAGAGACGGTCGAGCACCTCGGGCGCAGCGGGTGCCAGTGCAGCCAGCTCCGTCGCCGAAGTCTCGCCCGTCTCGGGACGGCCGCCGCCGGCAAGGGGATCGACCTGCGCAAGAATAGTCGGCGTCTGCTCCACCGGGGCCAGCCGCACCTTCTGCACCTCCTGCAGGATCGACCAGCCGCCATAGCCGAGACCGCCCATCAGCAGCAGCAGCACGGCGACCGAGCCCAGCGCGCGCGGCTCGAAGCCGGCGAGAATGCGCTCTGCCGGGGGCAGGAACGGCGTGGCGCTGTCGGAGAAGATGTCCTTGCCGAGGCTGGTGCTCTGGGCAGCCTTCCTCGGCCGGACCGTCGAGGCGGCAGCGGACATGCCATGCGCGGTGGTGAAACCGGATTCGCGGCAGAAAGTCTCGTAGGCAGTGTTGGGGTCCATGCCCAGATAGCGCGCATAGGAGCGCACATATCCCGCGATGAAGCCGGGCGTGTCGAAAGCGGTGGGATCGGAATTTTCAATCGCCGCGATATAGGCGGCCTTGATCTTCAGCTCGCGCTGCACGTCAAGCAGGCTCTTGCCCAAGGTCGCGCGTTCACCGCGCATCAGGTCGCCCAAGCGCAATTCGAAGGCATCGAAACCCTTGGTTTCGGCCTCCTCCGTAGCGTTTGCACGCCTGAAGCTCCGCCCGATCATATCGAGTGTTCCCGTTACTGCCCGCCCCCGGTTACCGACCGGGGCTGTGTCTGGGCACAACTCCCGGGAGGTCCTGAGGTTCATTCTAACATGGGGCGCGGGCTACCGCACCGGGAGATATGCTTAACCTGTCAATTCGGCGCGATTCAGCGCACAATGTGACCACAACCCATCCAGGGCGCGCACCAGCGCATCCATTTCACGCGGGCCGTGCAGCGGCGACGGAGTGAAACGCAACCGCTCCGTGCCGCGCGGCACGGTGGGGAAGTTGATCGGCTGCACGTAGATGCCGTGATCGGCGAGCAGCATGTCGGAGATCACCTTCGTATGCACCGGGTCGCCGACCATCAGCGGCACGATATGGCTGCCATGGTCGAGGATCGGCAGGCCGAGGCCGCGCAGACGGGTCTTGAGGATCTTGGCCTGGGTCTGGTGCTGGTCCCGCAGATCCTGATCGGTCTTGAGATGCGCGACGCTGGCGGCCGCGCCCGCCGCCACGGTGGGCGGCAGCGAAGTGGTGAAGATGAAGCCCGGCGCATAGGAGCGCACCGCATCGACCATCTTGGCCGAGGCCGCGACATAGCCGCCGAGCACGCCATAGGCCTTGCCCAGCGTGCCGTTGATCATGTCGATCCGGTGCGCCAGCCGGTCACGCTCGGAGACGCCGCCGCCGCGCGGGCCGTACATGCCGACCGCGTGCACCTCGTCGAGATAGGTCAGCGCGCCGAATTCCTCGGCGAGATCACAGATCTCGGCGATCGGGCCGAAATCGCCATCCATCGAGTAGATCGATTCGAAGGCGATCAGCTTCGGCACGTCGGGATCATCGGCTTCGAGCAGTTCGCGCAGATGCGCGACGTCGTTGTGCCGGAAGATCCGCTTCGCCCCGCCATTGCGGCGCACGCCCTCGATCATGCTCGCGTGGTTGAGCGCGTCGGAATAGATGATCAGCCCGGGAAACAGCCGCGGCAGCGTCGACAGGGTCGCGTCGTTGGCGATGTAGGCGGAGGTGAAGAGCAGCGCCGCCTCCTTGCCGTGGAGATCGGCCAGCTCGGCCTCGAGCCGCTTGTGATAGACCGTGGTGCCGGAGATGTTGCGCGTGCCGCCCGAGCCCGCGCCGACGGCGTCGAGCGCCTCGTGCATGGCCGACAGGACCGCCGGGTGCTGCCCCATGCCGAGATAGTCGTTGCCGCACCAGACGGTCACCGGCGACTCGCTGCCATCCGGACGATGCCAGGTGGCATGCGGGAACTGGCCCTTGTGGCGGGCGATGTCGATGAAGGTGCGGTAGCGGCCTTCGCTGTGGAGCTTGCCGATGGCGGCATCGAGCCCTGCTTCGTAATCCACGGGCATCTTTCCCCTTTTCGTCTGGTGGGGCGCGGCGCCCCGGCGTTTGGCCGTTGTCGTGCATATAGGCGGACTCGCGCCCGGACAACACGCTACAATTTGCCACCCCACCGCATATTGGCCCTGCGTCTCGTGCAAGCCCACCCCGGATGCTGGACAGTGCCGCAGAGCGCGGCCAGTCTGTATGCCAATTATAGCAGGAGTTCCGATGACACTCGACCCCGTCTTGCGGCGTATAGACGCCGATCTCGAGGCCGCTACCATGCGGCTGCTCGAACTGCTGCGCATTCCCTCGATCTCGACCGATCCGGCGCATCGCGCCGATTGCCGCGCCGCCGCCGGCTGGCTGGTCGAGGACCTGAAGTCGATCGGCTTCGAGGATGCCGCGCTGCGCGACACGCCGGGCCACCCGATGGTCACCGGCGGCATGGGCGAAGGCGGGCCGCACCTGCTGTTCTACGGTCATTACGACGTGCAGCCGGCCGATCCGCTGGAGCTGTGGAAGACGCCGCCCTTCGAGCCCGCGGTCGAGGACACGCCTGCGGGCCGGGTGATCCGCGGCCGCGGCGCCAGCGACGACAAGGGTCAGCTGATGACCTTCGTCGAGGCCTGCCGCGCCTGGGTGGCGGTGCATGGCGAGCTGCCGACCCGCGTGTCGATCCTGTTCGAGGGCGAGGAGGAATCCGGATCGCCCTCGCTCGTGCCGTTCCTGCGCAGCCACGCCAACGAGCTCAAGGCGGATCTGGCGCTGATCTGCGACACCGGCCTGTTCGACCGGGACACGCCGGCGATCACCACGATGCTGCGCGGCCTCGTGGGCGAGGAGGTGATCATCACTGGCCCCGACCGCGACCTGCATTCGGGCGCCTATGGCGGCCCGGCGGCGAACCCGATCAAGCTGCTGGCGCGGATCATCGCGGCGCTGCACGACGATCATGGCCGGGTCACCCTGCCCGGCTTCTATGAGGGCGTGCCGGAGATCACGCCCGAGCTGCGCGCGCAGTGGGAAGGCCTTGGCTTCGACGCCGGCGCTTTCCTCGGCGGCGTCGGGCTGAGCCAACCGGCGGGTGAGGCCGACCGCACCGCGCTCGAGATGATCTGGGCCCGGCCCACCTGCGAGGTGAACGGCATCGCCGGCGGCTATGCGGGCGCGGGCTTCAAGACCGTGCTGCCGAGTCAGGCCAGCGCCAAGATCAGCTTCCGCCTCGTGGGTCAGCAGAACCCCGAGGCGATCCGCGACGCGTTCCGCGCCCATGTCCGCGCGATGCTGCCGCCCGACTGCAAGGTCGAGTTCCACGGCCACGGCGCCGCCCCCGCCAGCGTCATGTCGACCGACGACCCGGCCTTCGAGACGGCGCGGCAGGCGCTCAGCGCCGAATGGCCGAACCCGGCCGCCTTCGTCGGGGCCGGCGGCTCGATCCCGATCGCGGGGTATTTCAAGACCGAGCTCGGCATGGATTCGATGCTGGTGGGCTTCGCCAATGACGACGATCTGATCCACAGTCCGAACGAGAAATACGACCTGCGGAGCTTCCACAAGGGCATCCGCAGCTGGGCCCGGGTGCTGGCGGCACTGTCTGAAGCCGGCTGAACGCGCAAGGCCCGGCCGGCGCGCAGAATGGCGTGCCGGTCTGATTGCGTATTTGAAGAAAGATGAACCCGACGGGGCCGGAAGCTGCGCCGCCCGAGAGAGGCGAACGCCGGACCGGAGTGCAGGCCCTTCATTCATCTTTCCGAAAATACGCAAGCTCCAAGGCTGGCATAAAAAGCAGGGCACGCCCCTCCCGGCACACCCAGCCAGCAACGCAAACGGCCCCGCGCTCGGATGAGCGACGGGGCCGTCATGGCGTCTAGTGGCGCGGTTGACGGGGCTCGAACCCGCGACCCCCGGCGTGACAGGCCGGTACTCTAACCAACTGAGCTACAACCGCGCACAAGGCTCGGAGCGTATGGGACGGACGAGAATGGCGCGGTTGACGGGGCTCGAACCCGCGACCCCCGGCGTGACAGGCCGGTACTCTAACCAACTGAGCTACAACCGCGCACAAGGCTCGGAGCGTATGGGACGGACGAGAATGGCGCGGTTGACGGGGCTCGAACCCGCGACCCCCGGCGTGACAGGCCGGTACTCTAACCAACTGAGCTACAACCGCGCATCTCGTCGTCCGGCAGCGCCGAACGTGAGGCGGGTTCTAGGCACAGTGGCGGGGGGCGTCAAGCGCCGATCGGTGCAAAAATGGCCGGTGGACGAGATTGTCGGGCTGACCTCGGGGCAGCGGCGGCGCCCGTGGTCAGGGCAGAGGAATGTGTTCGCTCTCGCCCGGCGGCAACCGGAACCGCCCATGCGTGAAATCGCCTGCCCGCCAGGCCTCCTTGGCGGCCTCGATCCGATCTTTCGAGGACGCGACGAAGTTCCACCAGATATGGCGTGGCCCCGGCATCGTCGCACCGCCCAAGAGCGCGATCCGCGCACCGCCCGGTCCCGCGCGCAGCGACAGCCGATCACCGGGCCGGAACACCATCATCCGCCCCGCGGCAAAGCTCTGCCCCGCCACCTCGATGCTGCCGGAGAGCACATGCACGCCGCGATCCTCGTGATCGTCCGGCAGCGGCAGCTGCGCGCCGGGCGCAAGCTCGGCATCCGCATGGAACAGCTCTCCCGGCGCCGCGACCGGCGACACTGCCCCGTAGGCGTTGCCCAGCATCAGCCGCAGCCGCACTCCGTCCTCCTCGATCACCGGCAACCGGTCGGCACCCGCATGTTCGAAACGGGCCGGCCCGTCTTCCATCGCATCGGGCAGCGCCAGCCAGGTCTGAAGCCCGAACATCCGCCCGCCCGCCGCACGCGCCTCGCCGTCGATGCGCTCGGAATGGGTGATGCCCTGCCCGGCCACCATCAGGTTCACCGCGCCCGGGGCGATCCAGCTATCCGTACCGAGGCTGTCGCGGTGATGGATCCGTCCCTCCAGCAGGTAGGTGACGGTGGCCAGACCGATATGCGGATGCGGCCGCACGTCGAATCCCTCGCCCTTCAGGAACTCGGCCGGGCCAACCTGGTCGAAGAAGATGAACGGCCCGACCATCTGGCGGCGCGGCGCCGGCAGCGCCCGGCGCACTTCGAACCCGCCCAGGTCACGGGCGCGCGGCACGATGAGCGTTTCGATCACGTCGGGATCGACGCTGGTGTCGAGCGGGTGAAAGCTGGGGATCTGGCTCATACAGGCCTCCTGTCGATGACCCCAACATAGCAGCCCATGAACGATCGCGGCAGGACCACCGCCGCAGGGCGATTGTGCGGGACCGAAGAGACGGGTGGCTCTTGCGGCGCAAGAAACGGACCCACGCGCCGGACACCCGGACCGGAATTCGCGGCCAAGGGTAAGACGATCAATAATTCAGGGATCTGTAACGGGCATCGCGCCCGGCTTGTCGAAACCGGAATCGCAACGAATTGAGAGCACTAGAGAATATCGCGAAGCAAAGGAACGGCGAATTCCGGACGGCTTCATGTCAATCGCAGCCCTGTACATTCGATTAACGAATCAACCATCAAGTGTTAGTCTTTGCCGGTCGATCTGCGGGAAATCACCAACGAAACCCTTAAATCGCGAGTTCTCAGATGTTTAATGATTTGCGAACGACTTCGGTGGCATCCGACCTGACCGCGCTTCCGAAAGCCCAGATAGGCTTGGGCCGCACCGAGGCCGAAACCCTCACCATCGCGAAAGGTTTCGCGATCAAATCAAACCCCCACCCCTCAAACGGGGCCTATCTCGAGGCAAAGAGCGGCGAGGCGAGCGCCAGCGGGGTTTTCGATGGTGGCGCCGGCTATTACGACCTCACGGTCGGATATTTCGACGAAACCGACGGCGTGTCGCAGATGGAGGTGCTGGTGAACGGCGCCATCGTCGACAGCTTCGAATGGAACGGCACCTTCGGAAATGACAAATCGAGCCCGGCCAGCCGGGCGGAGTATCTCGTCGGGGATCTGTGGCTCGCGCCGGGAGACCTGATCACGCTGCGCGGCATGGGCGATGGCGGCGAGCCGCTGCGCACCGATTACATCGACATCGCGGTCGACACCTCACCGCCGCCCGGCGGCGCTTTCGTGATCGAGGCCGAGGCGATGGAGATCGTCTCGGGCTTCAAGGTCGTGTCGAACGGCAAGGCCTCGGGGAACGCCTACCTCCAGCATGTGCGCCGCGGCACGGATGGCGACGCCGATGAGGCGCGCGCCGCCTATACCTTCGACCGGGCCGGCACCTTCGACATGACGATCGGCTATTTCGACGAAAGCGACGGCGTCTCCTCGATGCGGGTCCTGCTGAACGGGGTCGAGATCGATCGCTTCGACTGGGACAGCAGGTCGGGCGGCCGGCGCGCCAACGAGCAGAGCCAGGCGGAACGAGTGATTTCGAACCTGACCGTGTCGGAGGGAGATCGTCTGGAGCTGGTGGGCCATGGCGATGGCCGCGAGCCGCTGCGCACCGATTTCCTGCGCTTCGAACCCGTCACACCCGCCCCCCGCGCGACGCCGGATCTGTGGTACGAGGACGAGGGCGAGGTGATCGTGGCGCTCAATGACGGCGCGGCCAACTTCACCGAACGCGCTACCGGTATCATGGTAGGCGACGCCGACATCCTGTCGGGCGATTTCGACGGCGACGGCGACATGGATTTCCTGAAGGTGAGCTCGAGCGGCGCCAGCACCCCCGGCGGCGTGCCAGGCGAGGCGCAGTTCGACGTCTTCACGGCCCTTTACGAGAATGACGGTGCGGGTTTCTTCACCGCGTCCGCGAGCTCCACCGTCACCCTGACGCAACCCTTTGACAGCTTCTTCGACTTCGTTTTCAAGGCGCATGACGCGGCCGATGTCGATGATGACGGCGATATCGACCTCCTCGCGACGGAGGCCTCGGGCCAGTCGATCTTCCTGTTGCAGAACGACGGCGTGGGCAATTTCAGTCCGCTGTCACGCAGCCCGGCGGACCTGCCGGAGGACGGCCGGGCCCTGCTGGGCGACTTTGACGGGAACCCGTTTCTCGATGCGGTCCTGCTGACCGATGCCGACTCCTCCGGAGTGAGCATCTTTCTCAATGACGGCGTTGGCGGGCTGACGTTCCGGGACGAATTCTCGCCCGGCGCCGAGAGCTACGGCGACGGCCAGATCATCGATCTTGACGGCGACGGCGACAACGACGTGGCCTTTGCCGCAAGCGGCGAAGGGCGCGGCATCTGGGCCTTCATCAATGACGGGACCGGGATGCGCGCGGCCACCTTCCCGAACTTCTCCGATGTCGACGAAACCGGCCTGATCGGCTCATTCGAGGCGGGGAATTTCGACACCGATGCCGGGATCGAAGTGCTGAGCGCCGGGGCAGTCGACCCCAGTTCGGGCATCGCGCCGGGCTTGCGGGTCTTCGACGTGGTGACAACCGGGACCGACACGGAGTTCGTTCTGAAATCCTTCGACCCTACAATCGAGGGGCTCTTGGTGGCGCATGCCGATTTCGACCTCGACGGCGACAACGACGCGCTCATCGTACCGCGCGATGCCGCCGCGGAGATGACGCTGCTGCTTAATGATGGGGATGCCAACTTCACCTCGGCCGGGGTCGTGATCCCGCCCTTCTCCACATCGGAGTTCTCCTTCGCCCCGATCGTGAACGTCGCCCATATCGACGAGGCCTTCGTCTGGGTCTGAGCGGGGCGACAGGCGAACGCGGCAAGGGGGATGGTGGGTGGTGAGGGGCTCGAACCCCCGACATCTTCGGTGTAAACGAAGCGCTCTACCAACTGAGCTAACCACCCGCGTGGGCCGGTTTAGCCGCCCCCATCGCCGACTGCAAGCGGTGCGGGGAGCCGATCGTGTCGTCCCTGCGAGATCCGGAACACCACCCCCTGCCCGCCAGGCAGCCGCGCCAGATCGGCGCGACTGCCGCCCGTGGCGATGGTGCGCAGCACGCGCGAGGTCATGCCATGGGTGACGAGCACGCTGGGACCCTCGAGCGCGGCGAGCAGATCGGCGCAGCGCGCCCAGAGCGCGGCAAAGCCCTCGCCGCGCGGCGCACGGGCGTAGAAATCGATGAAATGCTCGCCCGGCGGCCCGGGCCAGCGGGCGTCGATCTCGGCCCGGTCCAGCCCGGACCAGTCGCCCATGGCGATCTCGCGCAGCCGCGGTTCGGGCCGCGGTGCCGTGCCGAAGGCGAGCCGCGCAGTCTCGACGGCGCGGCCCTGTGGCGAGGACAGGATGCGGTGCGTCGCCGGACCGACGCCGCGCGCGGCTAGCATCCGGCCCATCGCGCGGGCCTGCGCCCGCCCGGTTTCGGTAAGCGGCGAATCGAGACCGCCCTGCATCCGGCGCATGGCATTCCACTCGGTCTCGCCATGCCGCATCACGTAGATCTCGGGTATCGTCACGCGCGCTCTCCTGCCGTGCCGGTCCAGCGTCGCGGCCCGGGTCCGGACCGGCCCAGCCGGTCCTGCGCATTGTAGAGCGGGCAGCTGTCGAGCGACAGGCAGCCGCAGCCGATGCAATGCCCCATCTGGTCACGAAGCCGCGTCATCAGCGCGATGCGCTCGTCGAGCATCGCGCGCCATGGCGCCGCCGCCTCGGCCCAGTCCCGGGCCGAGACGGCGCGATCGCGCGGCAGCCGGTCGAGCACCTCGCGGATCTCCGCCAGCGACACCCCCACCGCCTGCGCCACCTTGATGATCGCCACGCGGCGCAGCTCTCGCCGGTCGTAGCGGCGATGATTGGCCGTGTTGCGCCAGCTGCGGATCAGCCCCTCGGCCTCATAGAAATGCAGCGTCGACACCGGCACCCCGGCGCGCGCCGCCATCTGGCCGATGCTGAGATCGGAGGGAACGGGAAAGCGTGACATGGCGCTTGACCTCAACCTTACTTGAGGTCGCAGATTGCGGGCTCCGATACGGAATCACAAGAGCCGAGGAGCCCTGTCCATGACCACCTTCCCGCTACGCCGCCGCCCTTCCCTTCGCCGCCTGCTCGCATGGTTCTCGACGCCGAAGCGGGCGCATGACCCGCTCGACGACGCGCTGTGCGCGGAGCTTCAGTCGATGCGCCACGAGACGCAGTTGCTGCAGCTGCGGGAGCTGCGCCGCAACCCGCATCTGGCCCGCGACATGGGATTCGAGCCCGATGCCGATCCCTGCCCGCCCCGCGTCGGGCCGGGCGGAACGCTGCTGTAAATGGAGACCGGCTCTGGACGCGCGGGGGCCGGCCGCCGTAGCTGGGACCGACCGATCAGCAGCGGAGTGCGCATGACCCATTTTCCAATTGATGTCCCGCCTACCGCGCGGGCCATCCCCCGCGCAGGAACGGCGCCGAACGACCAGCCGCGCGTCGCGGTGATCACCGCCTTCGCCCCCGAGATCGCGATTCTCGAAACCGCGCTGGAAGGCGCCGAAACGCGGCGCATCGGTCCCGCGACCTACATCACCGGCCGGCTCGAAGGGCGTGAGGTGGTGCTGTTCCTGTCGGGCATCTCGATGGTCAACGCCGCGATGAGCACGCAGGCGGCGCTCGACCACTTCAACGTCACCTCGATCCTGTTCTCAGGCATCGCCGGCGGCGTCGACCCCGGCCTCGGCATCGGCGACGTGGTGGTGCCCGCGCGCTGGGGCCATTTCCTCGAAGGCGCCTTCGCGCGCGAGACAGATGCGGGCTATGCCCTGCCCGGCTGGATGAGCGCACCGGTCGCGAATTTCGGGATGATGCATACCTGCCCGGTCGGCGTGGTGGCGCCGGGGGCGGACGCGCCGCAGGGCCGGTTCTGGTTCGACACCGACCCCGTGCTCCTCGAACTGGCCGAGGCCGCCGCAGCCGAGGTCGAACTCTTGGGCTGCGGCGCCGAGGCGACCCCGCCCCGGGTGGTGATCGGCGGCAACGGCATCTCCGGCCCGGTCTTCATGGACAACGCCCAATTCCGCGAGCACGCCCATGCCAGCTTCGAGGCGCGGGTGCTCGACATGGAGAGCGCAGGCGTGGCGCAGGTGGCCTATGCCAACGGCGTGCCCTTCATCGCCTTCCGCTCGCTGTCCGACCTCGCCGGCGGCGGCGGCGGCGAGAACGAGATGGTACGCTTCATGTCGGTGGCGGCCGAGAACTCGGCGCGGCTGATGCGCGCGGTGCTGGCGCGACTGCCGGCATCCCTTTGAAACGCAAAAGGCGCGCCCCGTCGGGCGCGCCTTCCGTAATATGGTGGGTGATAAGGGATTTGAACCCCTGACATCTTCGATGTGAACGAAGCGCTCTACCACTGAGCTAATCACCCGTTGGCGCGTCATTTAGCGGTCCCGGCGAAGGGGCGCAAGACCTCCTTCGCGGCAATTTCACCTCGGGTGGAAATTCACACGCCCCGTTGGGCCAAGGCACGGCTGCCAGCTCGAAGGACGGCCTTGGAAGCGCGACCGGCGCTGACATGCCAAATCTCCCGTGGCTTCTCGTTCGCCCGATCAAGGAGCTTCCCATTTGTCGAGCGATCGTGCCGGTGACAGCGAGGCCGGGCACCAGATGACGGCCATCAGGGGGGCTGGCGGCGTCGCGGAACACGGCCACCGGGCCTGCTTGGCTTTGCTAGACGGGAACTGATCCCGCCATGCGAAAAGGGCGCCCCGCAGGGCGCCCTTTCCTCGTTCAGTGATGGGCGGCGGTGCCCGCGGTGCCGTCGCGGCTCTCGAGCGCGCGGGCCGCGGCGGCGGCTTCCTCCGCCTCCTCGTCCCACTCGATCGGCTCGGGCTGGCGCACGAGCGCGTGCTTGAGCACTTCGGACACATGGCTGACCGGAATGATCTCCAGCCCCTTCTTCACCACCTCCGGGATCTCGGCGAGATCCTTCTCGTTCTCCTCGGGGATCAGCACCGTCGTGATGCCGCCCCTGAGCGCCGCGAGCAGCTTCTCCTTGAGGCCGCCGATCGGCATGGCATTGCCGCGCAGGCTCACCTCGCCGGTCATCGCGATATCCTTGCGGATCGGGATGCCGGTCAGCACCGAGACGATGGAGGTGACCATCGCGAGGCCGGCCGAGGGGCCGTCCTTCGGGGTCGCCCCGTCGGGCACGTGGACGTGGATGTCCATGCGGTCGAAGCGCGGCGGCTTGACGCCGATCTGGGGCGCGATCGAGCGGACATAGCTCGACGCCGCCTCGATCGATTCCTTCATCACGTCACCGAGCTTGCCGGTGGTCTTCATCCGGCCCTTGCCCGGTAGCTTGAGCGCCTCGATGTGCAGCAGGTCGCCGCCCACGGAGGTCCATGCCAGACCCGTGACCACGCCCACCTGATCCTCCTTCTCGGCCAGCCCGTAGCGGAACTGCTTCACGCCAAGGAAGTCGTTCAGGTTCTCGGGCGTCACCTCGACGGCCTCGACCTCCTTGCGGACGATCTTGGTCACCGCCTTGCGCGCGATCTTCGACAGCTCGCGCTCGAGGTTCCGCACGCCGGCTTCGCGGGTATAGGTGCGCACCATCTCGGTGAGCGCCGCGTCGTCGATCGAGAACTCCTTTTCCTTCAGACCGTGGTTCTTGAGAACCTTGGGCAGCAGGTGCTGCCGCGCGATCTCGCGCTTCTCTTCCTCGGTGTAGCCCGCGAGGGAGATGATCTCCATGCGGTCCAGAAGCGGCCCCGGCATGTTGTAGGAGTTCGCCGTGGTCAGGAACATCACGTTCGACAGGTCATACTCGACCTCGAGGTAGTGGTCCGCGAAGGTGCCGTTCTGCTCGGGGTCGAGCACCTCAAGCATCGCGCTGGCCGGGTCGCCGCGGAAGTCTTGGCCCATCTTGTCGATCTCGTCCAAGAGGATCAGCGGGTTCGAGGTCTTGGCCTTCTTCAACGCCTGGATGATCTTGCCCGGCATCGAGCCGATATAGGTCCGGCGGTGGCCGCGGATCTCGCTCTCGTCACGCACGCCGCCGAGCGAGATGCGAATGAACTCGCGCCCCGTGGCCTTGGCGACCGATTTGCCCAGAGAGGTCTTGCCGACGCCCGGAGGGCCGACGAGGCACATGATCGGCCCCTTCAGCTTCTTCGAGCGCTGCTGGACGGCGAGATACTCGACGATCCGTTCCTTGACCTTCTCGAGACCGAAATGGTCGTCGTCGAGCACCTTCTGCGCGAGCTTCAGGTCCTTCTTGGTCTTGGACGGGTTGTTCCACGGAATCGAGAGCAGCCAGTCGAGATAGTTGCGCACGACGGTGGCCTCGGCCGACATCGGGCTCATGTTCTTGAGCTTCTTGATCTCGGCCTCGGCCTTTTCGCGGGCCTCGTCCGAGAGCTTGGTCTCCTCGACGCGCTTCTCCAGTTCGGCGACCTCGTTGCCGCCATCCTCGCCGTCGCCCAGCTCCTTCTGAATGGCCTTCATCTGCTCATTCAGATAGTACTCGCGCTGGGTCTTCTCCATCTGGCTCTTGACGCGGGTCTTGATCTTCTTCTCGACCTGCAGAACCGACATCTCGCCCTGCATCAGCCCATAGACCTTCTCGAGCCGCTCGCCGATGTCGAGCGTTTCCAGGAGATCCTGCTTCTGCTTGACGTCGATGCCGAGATGGCCGGCGACGAGGTCGGCGAGCTTGGCCGGATCGGTCGCCTCGGTGACGGCCGAGAGCGCCTCTTCGGGGATGTTCTTGCGGATCTTCGAATAGCGCTCGAACTCCTGCGCGACGCTCTGCACCAGCGCGGCCACGATGTCGCGGTCGCCGGGCATCTCGGTCAGGTACTCGGCGCGTGCCTCGAAGAAGCTGTCATTCTCGATGAACTCGGCGATGCGCACCCGCGACTTGCCCTCGACGAGGACCTTCACGGTGCCGTCGGGCAGTTTCAGCAACTGCAGCACGTTGGCCAGCACGCCCGCCTTGTAGATGCCCTCGGACGTCGGCTCGTCGACGCCGGGGTCGACCTGGGACGACAGCAGGATCTGCTTGTCGTCGGCCATGACCTCCTCGAGCGCGCGCACCGACTTCTCGCGGCCCACGAAGAGCGGCACGATCATGTGCGGGAACACCACGATGTCGCGCAGAGGCAGCACCGGGTAGGAGGGGCTGAGGGGCTCTTGCATGCTCATTGTATCCTTGTTCTTGGCAAGACGGTCTGGCCCCGCTGTGCGGCAGCCGCAAGGCCGTCTCCTGTCCGGGATCTTACTTGGGTGAACCGACCGGTCAGTTCAAGCGCGTGTCGCGTGGCTCTCTCGGCAATGTGCCTCGGAGCGGGCGGACGGGCAAGGCGGATTGCCCCACCCGTCCCCGGATGTCAGGCGGCTTTCTGCTCCGCGAGCGTCGGATAGTCGAGATACCCCTCGACGCCGCCGCCGTAATAGGTCGACTGGTCGCCCTCGTTCAGCTCGGCATCCACCTCGAGGCGATGCGCCAGATCGGGGTTGGCGATATAGGGCCGACCGAAGGCCACGAAGTCCGCCTGACCGCTTTCGACCACGCGGATCGCGGTGTCGCGCCCGTAACCCGCGTTGGCGATGTAGGCGCCGTCGAACAGCTCGCGCAGCCGCGCGGTCTGGCGGCCGAGTTCCTGATCGAGATCGCCCTGCGTGCCCGGCTCCACCATGTGGATATAGGCGATGCCGCGGCGGCTCAGCTCGGGGATCAGGTAGGAATAGACGGTCATCGGATCGCTGTCCTTCAGCCCGGCCACCTCGATCAGCGGCGACAGGCGGATACCGGTGTGGCCCGCGCCGTAGACCTCCGTGACGGCATCGACCACCTCGAGGATCAACCGGGCGCGGTTCTCCGGGCTGCCGCCATAGGCGTCGTTGCGCTTGTTCGCACCGTCGCGGATGAACTGGTCGAGCAGATAGCCGTTGGCGGCGTGAATCTCGACCATGTCGAAGCCCGCCTCCTCGGCATTCTGGGCGGCCCGGCGATAATCATCGACCAGTCGCGGCATCTCGTCGAGCTCCAGAGCGCGCGGCTCGGAGACATCGACGAAGCCCTCCTCGGTCACGGTCTGCGCCTCTGCCCTGAGCGCCGACGGCGCGACCGGCTTCTGGCCGCCTTCCTGCAGCGAGACGTGGCTGATCCGGCCGACATGCCACAGCTGCAGAGCGATCTTGCCGCCCTCGCCATGCACGGCGTTCACGACCTTCTTCCAACCGTCGATCTGCTCGCGGCTGTAGATGCCCGGGGTCTGGATATAGCCCTTGCCCTCCGGGGTGATCTGCGTGGCCTCGGTGATGATGAGACCGGCCCCGGCGCGCTGGCGATAATATTCGACATGAATGTCGTAGGGCGCGTCGCCCTGCTTGCTGGCGCGGTTACGGGTGAGCGGCGCCATCAGCACGCGGTTCTTCAGCTCGACATCGCCGAGCTTGCCGGGGGTAAATAGCTTGTCGGTCATTCTTCGGTCCTTTCCGAACGGATTGGAGCCGAACTATGCCGTCGCCGCGCCGCCGCAAGACGGGGGCGATGCGCGGTGCAATGTGCGCCATTGCTGCCTCAGTGCGAGAACCGGACGCCGCGTGGCACGGCGCCGGGTTACCTCGTTCTGAAACTTCGCGATTTCCGGCGAGACCTCAGAGCGGTTCGATGTCCCCTTCGGCGCGCAACGCGTGAAACCGGGTTTCGAAGCCCGCGAAATCGCCTGCCGCGATCGCCGCCCGCATGTCGCCCATCAGCTCCTGGTAATAGTGCAGGTTGTGCCAGGTCAGCAGCATGCCCGCGATCATCTCCTGGCTGCGCACGACGTGATGCAGGTAGGCCCGGCTGTAGTTGCGGCAGGCGGGACAGCCACAATCCTCGTCGAGGGGGCGCGGATCGTCGGCGTGGCGGGCGTTGCGCATGTTGACCTGACCGCGCCGGGTCCAGGCCTGGCCGGTGCGGCCCGAGCGCGAGGGCAGCACGCAATCCATCATGTCGATGCCGCGCTTCACCGCGCCGACGATGTCGTCGGGCTTGCCCACCCCCATCAGGTAGCGCGGCTTGTCCTCGGGCAGTTGCGCGGGCGCGTAGTCGAGGCAGCCGAACATCGCCTCCTGCCCCTCGCCTACCGCGAGACCGCCCACGGCATAGCCCTCGAAGCCGATCTCCTTGAGCGCCTCGGCGCTTTCCTCGCGCAGGTCGCGCTCCAGCCCGCCCTGCTGGATGCCGAACAGCGCGTGGCCGGGCCGGTCGCCAAAGGCGTCGCGGCTCCGCTGGGCCCAGCGCATCGACAGCCGCATCGACTCGGCGATCCGCTCACGGTCGGCGGGCAGCGCCGGGCATTCGTCGAAAGCCATGACGATGTCCGAGCCGAGGAGCTTCTGGATCTCCATCGATCGCTCGGGCGTGATCTCGTGCTTGGAGCCGTCGATATGGCTCTTGAAGGTCACGCCGCGCTCGGTGAGCTTGCGCAGGGAGGCGAGGCTCATCACCTGGAAGCCGCCCGAATCCGTGAGGATCGGTCGCTCCCAGTTCATGAATTTGTGCAGGCCCCCGAGCCGGTCGATCCGCTCGGCCGAGGGGCGCAGCATCAGGTGATAGGTGTTGCCCAGGAGGATGTCGGCGCCGGTCTGGCGGACGCTTTCGGGCATCATCGCCTTGACGGTGGCGGCGGTGCCGACCGGCATGAAGGCGGGCGTGCGGATCTCGCCCCTCGGGGTGGAGATGACCCCGGTGCGGGCGGCGCCGTCGGTGGCGTTCAGGGAAAAGGAAAAGCTCATGGGGCAGCCGATAGCGTCCAATGGCGCGCCGCGCAATCGACATGGCTTGACCCATCGCCGTCACATCGATAATTCCAGATACATGGAACAGACAGACGCCATCACGGCCTTTGCCGCCCTCGCCCAGCCCACGCGGCTCGATGCCTTCCGCCTGCTGGTGAAGGCGGGCCCGGACGGCATGGCGGCGGGCGAGATCGCCGACGCCTTAGGTGCGCGGCAGAACACCATGTCGGCCAACTTGTCGGTGCTGCACGCGGCCGGGCTGGTCGAGAGCCGCCGCGAGGGGCGCTCGATCCGCTATTTCGCGGCGATGGGCCGCGTCGGCGCGCTGGTCGATTTCCTCGTCGAGGATTGCTGCGGCGGCAGGCCCGATCTCTGCCCGCCCATGGGGGACTGCGCATGAGCCTGTCGCGCCGTCTCTTCGCCGAAGCGCTGGGCACCGGGCTTCTGGTCTGCGCCGTGGTCGGATCGGGCATCATGGCCGAGAGCCTCACGCCGGACGTGGCGCTGGCGCTTCTGGGCAATACCCTACCCACCGGTGCGATCCTCGTGGTGCTGATCACCATCCTCGGCCCGGTCTCGGGGGCGCATTTCAACCCGGCGGTGACGCTGGCCTTCGCCGTGCGCCGGCAGGCCCCTTGGGGCGAGGTCGCACCCTACATCCTCGCGCAGGTGGCGGGCGGCATCGCCGGCGCGGCGCTGGCGCATGGCATGTTCGACCTGCCGGTGCTGCAGACCGCGACCAAGATCCGCACCGGCGGGCCGCAATGGCTGGCCGAGGCGGTGGCGACCTTCGGCCTCGTCTTCACCATTTTCGCCGGCATCCGGCAGGCGCCCGCCGCGATCCCGTGGCTGGTGGGCCTCTACATCACCGCCGCCTACTGGTTCACCGCATCCACCAGCTTTGCCAACCCCGCCGTCGCCATCGCGCGCAGCTTCACCGACACCTTCTCGGGCATCCGGCCTTTCGACCTGCCCGGCTTCGTGGCGGCGCAGATCATCGGCGCGCTGATCGGCGTGGCGGTGGCGGCATGGCTCTTCGCCCCGGGCCGCCCACAGGAGCAGACAGCATGAGCATCGTCATCCACCACAATCCCGCCTGCGGCACCTCCCGCAACGTGCTGGAACTGATCCGCGCCTCGGGCACCGAACCGATCGTGATCGAATACCTCCAGACCGGCTGGACCAGGCCGCAGCTTCTCGCGCTCTTCGCCGCCGCCGGGCTGACCCCGCGCGACGCGCTCAGGACCTCCAAATCCCCCGCCGCCGAGCTCGGGCTTCTGGACGAGAGCGTCGATGACGAGACGCTGCTCGACGCGATGATCGCGCATCCGGTGCTGGTCAACCGCCCCATCGTCGCCTCCCCAAAGGGGGTGCGCCTGTGCCGCCCCTCGGAGACGGTGCTCGACCTGCTCGACCGCCTGCCGCCGGGCCCGCTCTTCAAGGAGGACGGCTCCGCGGTGATCGACGCAGAGGGTCGCCGGGTGGGATGAAGCCCCCGGAGGCAACACGGATGAGGCGTCGGGATCTGCGTATTTGAGGATTGATGAAGGAGGGGCCCCGCGCCGGATCCGCCTCGGCGCCCCTCCCCGTTCATCCTTCAGGCAAATACGCATGGCGCACCCCTCCCGGACGCTTCAGGTCGGCGGCAGCAAGGCCGCACCCTTTACCCCGCCCCGCGCTTTTCCTATATGATCGCTCAGGTATCGGCGCCGCCAAAGCGCGCCCCGCTCCAGCCCAAGGACAGCCCATGCCCGACACCCAACTCGAAGGCACGCCGCTGATCGCGCCCTCCTCGACCGACCATGCGCTCTACGATCAGGTGGTCGAGGCGTGCCGCTCGGTCTACGACCCCGAGATCCCGGTGAACATCTACGATCTCGGCCTCGTCTACACGATCCATATCGACGAGGAGAACGCGGTGAACATCAAGATGTCGCTCACCGCGCCGGGCTGTCCCGTCGCCGGCGAGATGCCGGGCTGGGTCGCCGATGCCGTGGGCGCGGTGCCGGGCGTCAAGCAGGTCGACGTCGATCTGGTCTGGGAGCCGCAATGGGGCATGGAGATGATGTCCGACGAGGCGCGGCTGGAGCTCGGCTTCATGTAGTTCGGGGCCCGGCGGGCCTGCCCGCCTGCCCTGCCCCTTGGGGCAGCCATCGGAACCCCTGCCCCCGCCCCCGGTTGGGTCCGCGATATCGCGGGAGACCCGACCTTGCCCATGAAGACCTTGATCGCCGCCTGCGCCCTGCTGGTCTGGCTGCCCGTCGCCGTATTGGCGCAGGACACCTCTGTCTTCGAGGTCGAGACACTGAACGAGGGGCTGCCTTCCCCGCCGGACAGGCTCGATCGCTCGACCCCGCAATCGACCATGGAAGCGCTGTTCGAGCTGATCGAGGCGCATGAGTACGAGACCGCCGCGCATCTGTTGAACCTCGTCGACGTCCCGCCCGAGGAACAGGTGGAGCGCGGCGCGCGGCTCGCCGCCGACCTGGTCGAGGTGCTCGACCGCATCGCTGTCATCAACTGGACCGCGCTGCTCGAGAGGCCCGACGCGCTCGACGCCAATGCCAGCGCCGAGAGCCCGGTCGCGGGTCAGCCGCAACGTTCGATCCTGATCGACGTGGTCGAACTCGGCAATCGCGCGGTGGCGATCCGGCTGAACCGGCTGAAGCCCGGCGATGACGAACCGGTCTGGGTCTTCTCGCGCCAGACCGTGGCAAACATCCCGGCGCTGCACGCGATCTACGGGCCCACCCGCTTCGAGGAGGAGATGCCCGAGGCGTGGCGCGAGCAGGCCTTCTGGGGGCTGAGGTGGTGGGAACTGGTCGCCTTCCCGGCGATGCTCTTGCTGGTCGGTGCCGCCGGTTGGACCACCGGGCGGCTGCAGGCCGCGCTGGCCAGCCGCGCCAAGGGACGTCTGGCCACCGATTTTCTGCGTGCCACGAGAATGCCGATCATCCTCGCGATCTGCTCGGGCCTGACCGCGGCGCTGAGCCATTCGCTGTTCATGTTCTCGGGCCGGATCAACAGCGTGCTGGTGCCGCTGATCGCGCTGGGCTTCACCGCCGCCGCGCTGATCTTCGTGATGAACGGCATCGACGCGGTGCTGAACCGGATCGTGCCCTTCGACGACGACAACCTGTCGGATCCGCGCATGGAGAACCGCCGCAACCTCGCCACCCGGATCGCGGCGTGGCGGCGGGTGCTGATCATCGCGATCGTGCTGATCGGCGGCGCGATCGTGCTGGCCGAGGCACAGTTCTTCGGCAGCCTCGGCCTGTCGATCCTCGCCTCGGCCGGGGCGCTGACCCTGCTGATCGGCTTCGCGGCGCGGCACATCCTGGGGAACATCCTGTCGAGCCTGCAGATCGCGATGAACCGCTCGGCCAAGATCGGCGACAAGCTCGAATTCCGGGGCCACATTGTCACCGTGGAGCGGATCAACTTCACCTACGTGCAGTTGCTCGACTGGACCGGGGTGCGGCTGATCGTGCCGGTCTCGGAATTCGTGGCCGAGCCGTTCGAGAACTGGACCATGCAGACGCCCTCGATGATCCGCACCATCAAGCTCAAGCTGGCGCATGATGCCGAGGTGCAGCCGCTGCGCGACGCCTTCTTCGAGATCGTCGACGAACAGGATCCCGACGAGGTGCAGGAGCGCGACCAACACTTCGTGATGGTGGCCGATCAGGACGTGTTCGGCCAGGAGGTGTGGTTCTGCCTCGCCTGCGCCAAGGCCGACACCGCATGGACGCTGTCCTGCCAGGTGCGCGAGGCACTGCTGGAACGGGCGCGGGAGCGGGCGACCGAGGGGCACACGGTATTTCCGCAGGCGAATCCGGCCGAAGCCGCCTGAGCCCTGCTTGAGACGGCGTGGCCGGGGCCTTATGTTGATAGGTGCCAATCCAGGAGGCCCCAGATGTTTTCGATCCCCGGCAAGCAGGCCGTCAGCATTTCCCCCGCTGCCGCGCGGCAGATCGCCCGTCTCATGGAGAAGGGCGGTCATGCGGGGCTGCGCATAGGCCTCAAGAAGGGCGGCTGCGCGGGCATGGAATACACGATGGACTATGTCGACGAGGCCGATCCCAACGACGAGACCGTCGAGCAGGACGGCGCCCGGGTGATGATCGCGCCGATGGCGCAGATGTTCCTGTTCGGCACCGAGATCGACTACGAGACCTCGCTGCTCGAAAGCGGCTTCAAGTTCCGCAATCCGAATGTCGAGGATGCCTGCGGCTGCGGCGAATCGATCAAGTTCAAGGACGTGAACGAGCTGGCCGCGGAACGCCGCAACGGCTGAGCACCGGATCGCCCGGGCCTGAGAGGGGCCGGTTCCAAAGGGACCGGCCCCTCGGCTTTTGCCGATGGGGCATTTGGTCTACACAGGCGCAACTCTTCACATTCGAAAGGACGGCACATGGGTCGCAAACTGGTCGCGGGCAATTGGAAGATGAACGGCACCAATGCCGATCTCAAGGAGATCGAGGCGCTCGGGATCGCCTGGGCCGCGCCGCGCGTGGACATCGTGATCTGCCCGCCCGCGACGTTGCTGTCGCGCATGGCCTTCAGCCTCGGCGGCCAGCCGATCCGGGTCGGCGGTCAGGACTGCCACGCCAAGGAAAGCGGCGCCCATACCGGCGACATCTCGGCCGACATGCTGAAGGATGCCGGCGCGCGCTACGTGATCCTCGGGCATTCCGAGCGCCGCGCCGATCACGGCGAGACCGACGACATGGTCCGCGCCAAGGCCGAGGCCGCGCACAGGGCCGGGCTCACCGCCATCATCTGCCTCGGCGAGAGCCTCGCGCAGCGCGAGGCGGGCGAGACGCTCGAAGTGGTGGGCGGCCAACTCGCGGCCTCCCTGCCCGATGGCGCCACCGCGGCCAATACCGTCGTCGCCTACGAGCCGATCTGGGCGATCGGCACCGGCAAGGTGCCGAGCCTCGAGCAGATCGCCGAGGTGCATGGCGCCCTGCGCGCCGGCCTCAAGGAGCGCTTCGGCGAGGAGGCGAAGGGCATCCGGCTGCTCTATGGCGGCTCGGTCAAGCCCGACAACGCCGCCGAGATCTTCGGCGTCGAGAATGTCGACGGCGCGCTGGTCGGCGGCGCCAGCCTGAAATCGACCGATTTCTCGCCGATCGTCTCGGCGCTCGAATCCTCGCTCTGAGCGACGTATCCGCCATGCAGAAAGGGCGCCCCTCAGGGCGCCTTTCCCGTTTTCGGTGAGGGGTCGTCAGTTGACGATGATTTCGGGGCCCATCGTGGCGTTGGGCAGCACGGTGGAGATCCACGGCACGTAGGTGATGATCAGCAGGAACACGCCCAATACCGCAAGGAAGGGCAGCGCCGCCCGGACTACGCCCATCACCGACATGCCCGCGACACCGGAGGTGACGAAGAGGTTGAGACCCACCGGCGGGGTGATCATGCCGATCTCCATGTTCACCACCATGATGATGCCCAGATGGATCGGATCGATGCCGAGCTGGATCGCGATCGGGAACACCAGCGGCGCGACGATCACCAGAAGCCCCGAAGGCTCCATGAACTGGCCGCCGATCAGCAGGATCACGTTGACCACGATCAGGAAGGTGATCGGGCCGAGACCGGCGCCCAGCAGCGCCTCGGCGATATGCTGCGGGATCTGCTCGTCGGTCAGCACGTGCTTGAGGATCAGCGCGTTGGCGATGATGAACATCAGCACGATGGTCAGCTTGCCCGCCTCGAACAGCGTGGCGCGTGTATCGCGGTGGATGAAGCCGGTGCCCAGCGCCCATGGGGCACGGTAGAGCGGCGTCGGCTTGCCGCCCTTTTCGCGGGCCGCGAGCGGCCCCATGTCGCGATAGACGAAGGTGGCGACGAGGAACGCGTAGACGGCGGCGACGGCGGCGGCCTCGGTCGGGGTGAAGGCGCCCGGTGCCCAGACGATCGGGAAGCCGCCCGAGAAATCGACCCAGGGGTGGCCATAGATGCCGCCCATGATGATCGCGATCAGGAACAGCCCCCAGAACGCCTCGCGGAAGCTGGCCCAGATCTCGCCCCAGCCGAGCCACTCGCCCGCCGGCATGTCCTTGATCCGCGCCATGACGTAGATGGTGATCATCAGCATGACGCCGGCGAGGATGCCGGGGATCACGCCCGCGAGGAACATCCGCCCCACCGAGACATCGGTGGCCGAGGCGTAGACCACCATCACGATCGAGGGCGGGATCAGGATGCCCAGCGTGCCGGCGTTGCAGATGACACCGGCGGCGAATTCGCGGGTGTAGCCCACCTGCCGCATCGCCGCGATGACGATCGAACCGATCGCGACCACGGTGGCCGGCGACGAGCCCGAGAGGGCGGCGAACATCATGCAGGCCAGCACGCCCGCGATGGCGAGGCCGCCCTTCAGGTGACCAACGCAGGCGATGGCGAACCGGATGATCCGCTGCGCCACGCCGCCCGTGGACATGAAGGAGGAGGCGAGGATGAAGAAGGGAATGGCCAGCAGAGAGGGATGGCCCGCCATGGACTGGTAGAGCGACTGCGCGATCGAGGCCAGCGAGGTCTCGGAGAACATCAGCTGGAAGACGATCGAGGACAGGCCCAGCGCGATGGCGATCGGCACGCCGATCAGCAGCAGGCCCACGATCATCAGGAAGAGAAAGACGACTTCCATGGTCAGGAGAGCTCCCGGTTCAGATGCGCGGCGTCGGCGACCGCGTCCTCGGCTTCGTGGCTGACGATCAGGCTCTCGGATTCGCCCTTCCAGATGCGGATCGTGGCCTGGATCAGGCGGAACAGGATCAAGGCGGCCGAGATCGGCAGGATCAGGTAGGGGATGACCCGCGGCATCTTGGAGTAGCGCTCGTCGTAGTTGATCCAACCCTCGAGGAAGCGCAGCCAGTCGAACATCGGGATCTGGTCGGTCTCGAAATAGGACGTGGTGCGGGCCTGAGTGTCGAAGCCGGTGGGCAGCCAGGTGCCGGTGGTCTTGGGCAGGTCCGCGAAGGGCGCCCAGTAGTCCCAGGCCCCCTTCAGCAGCAGCACGCCGTAAGCCAGCGAGGCGGCGCAGGCGACGAGCGCGACGATCCGACGGCCGCGCTTGGGAAGCAGATTGATGACCGCGTCCACGCCCAGATGGGCGGTGATCTTGAAGCCGTAGGCGATGCCGAACAGCACCAGCCACGCGAACAGCGTCAGCACCGTTTCGAGGCTCCAGATGATCGAGCTGTTGAAGCCGTAGCGCATGATGACGTTGGTGCAGGTGAGCAGCGTCATCGCGCCGAGCAGGAAGGCGATCATGCCCTCCTCGAACTCCTCGACGATGCGCCCGAAACGGCCCCTGCCGGGCCTGCTGTGGACGGCGTTCATCCCCCGTGTCCCTTCGTGTTCGATGTTGCGGATAAGCGAGGGGCCGGGCCGCGTGGCGGCGGCCCGGCCCCTGCCCCGATCGCGCGGGCTTACTTGCCGGCGTTCTGGGCCGCCTCGATCATGTCGGCGCCGACCTCGTCCTCGAACTGCGCCCAGACCGGCTTCATGGTCTCGACCCAGGCCGCGCGCTGCTCCTCGGTCAGTTCGCGGATCTCGCCACCGGCGTCGAGGATCGCCTGGCGCGCCTCGGCATCGACCTGGGTGACGGCGGCGTTGCGCTCGGCGGTCACTTCCTCGGTGATCGTCACCAGCTGCTCGCGCACCGCCGGGTCGAGGCTGTCGAGGAAATCGACGCTCGCCACGACCATGTAGTCGAGCACGCCGTGGTTGGTCTCGGTGATGCCATCCTGCACCTCGAAGAACTTCTGGCCGTAGATGTTGGACCAAGTGTTCTCCTGCCCGTCGACGACGCCGGTCTGCAGCGCGCCATAGACCTCGGCAAAGGCCATCGGCTGCGGGCTGGCGCCGAGCGCTTCCATCTGCGCCACCAGCACATCGGAGGGCTGGACGCGGAACTTGAGGCCTTCGGCATCGGAGGGCTCGAGCAGGGGCTTGTTGGCCGACATCTGCTTCATGCCATTGTGCCAGAAGCCCAAGCCCTGCACGCCACGGCGCTGCATCTTGTCGAGCATCGCCTGCCCGCTCTCGGAGGCCTGGAAGGCGTCGACGGCGGCGATGTCGTCGAACAGGAACGGCAGGTCGAACAGGCGGTAGGCCTTGGTGATCGACTCGAACAGCGACAGCGAGGGAGCGGCCATCTGCACGTCGCCACGCAGCATCGCCTCGATCACCTGCTCGTCGGTGTAGAGCGTGGAGTTCGGGAAGACCTCCATGCACATCGTGCCGTCCATCTCCTCGTTGACGCGGGTCTTGAGAAGCTCGGCAGCGATGCCCTTGGGGTGCTTGTCGGTGTTGGTGACATGGCTGAACTTCACCACGGTCTCACCGGCGTCGCAGCCCATCGGATCGGCCTGCGCGGCCTGCGCGGCAATGCTCAGCGCCGCGGCGGTGGCGGCGAGGGAAAGGTATTTCATGCGTCTCCTCCCATGAGACTTCCGTTTCGTCGGCGCCGAGCAAACAGGCGGCCCGCCTACCGCTCAAGCGGGAAACCACTCATCGCACCATATGTGAAAAAGTCGTTTCCTTATAACATATTAGTGAGCATTTATAATGTATCGCCTTCTCAGCGCGCCCCAAGGCTGCGCGGTGTTCCGCACACCCTCGCCCAAAAACTGTGCGACAATCCGCACAGTCAGTCGCGGCGATAATCCTCGGCCCGCAGGCCGTGGCGGCCGAGCTTGTCGTAGAAGGTCTTGCGCGGCAGCTTCAGCGCCTCGGCGGTTCGGGTGGCATGGCCGCCATACCGCCGCAGCGCCTCGATCAACAGCGACCGCTCGACCCGGGCGAGCTGTTCGGCGAGGCCGCCTCCTTCGTTCTCCGACTCTGGTGCGTCGAGGCCGGGATCGAGCCCCATCGCCACCCGCATCGCCACGCTGGTGAGGGCGCGCGCGTTGCCTGGCCAGTCGCGCGCCATCAGCCGGGCCAACAGGTCGGAATCGATCTCGGGCATGGAGAGGTTGGCCTGCTCGCAGGCCTGCGCGACATAGTGCCGGAACAGCACCGGGATGTCGTCGGGCCGCTCGCGCAACGGCGGGATGGTGACGCGCATCAGGTCGAGCCGCCAGAACAGTTCGGGGTTGAGCCGTCCGGCCTCGGCTTCGGCCGCAGGATCGCGGGTGCTGCCGCCCAGTACGCGCGGGCGAGTATCGCCGCCCTCGAGCCGGCCCAGAAGCGCGTATTGCGTGCCGGGCGGCAGCATCGTGACTTCGTCGACATAGAGAGTGCCGCCGCCCGCCTCCTCCATGGCCGCCGCGAGCCCTGCCTCGTCGAGCGCCGCACCGGCCCGCTTGACGAAGGGCGCGCGGGCCGAGGCCGAGAGCAGGTGGATCACCTCGGCGACCTTGGAGGTGCCGCTGCCGGGCGGGCCGCAGACAAGCGCTTCGGCTGAGGCCCGCGCGATCGCCCGCACCCGCTCGCGCATCGCCTCGGCCTGGGCCGAGCGGCCGACCAGCATCCGGGACGCCGCGTCGCCCGCGACGCTCGCCGCTCGCGCGCGACGCGCCGCCAGTACCTCCGCGCGCAGGCCCAGCGCCTGCTTCACCGTGGCGACGAACTCCTTGGGGCCGCAGGGCTTTTCGAGAAAGGCATGTGCGCCCTGCTCCATCGCGCGGACCGCCATCGGGATGTCGCCCTCGCCGGTTAGCAGGATCACCGGCAGCTCGGGATCGACCTCGCGCGCGCGTTCCAGCAGGTGGAACCCGTCGCGCCCCGGCATCCGGATGTCGGTGACGATCACCCCGTCGAAGCCCGGCGCGATATGGTCCTTGGCCGCGACGTAGGAGCCCGCGAGGATCGGCTCCAGATCGGCGAGATCCAATGTCTGGCCCAGCGCCTCGCGCACCTCGCGGTCGTCATCGACCAGCAACACCCGCTTCGTCATGCCGCCTCGCTCGCCTTGGCGAGATCGAGTTCCACGGTGAACTCGGCCCCGCCCTCCTCGTGGTTGCGGCCCCGTATCGCGCCGCCAAAGCTCTGCACGAGCCCATAGGAGATCGAGAGCCCAAGGCCCATCCCCTCGGAGGCACCGACCTCCTTGGTGGTGTAGAACGGATCGAAGATCCGGTCCGGTTCGCCGATACCCGGCCCGCTGTCGCGCACCGTGAGACGGGCCCGGTCGCTCATTCGCGCGATCTCGATCGCGAGCCGCTTTTCCTCGCGCCCCTCCATCGCGTCGATCGCGTTGCCCACGAGGTTCAGCACCACCTGCTGCAGCCGCACCTCGCCGCCGCGCACCGTGACCGGCGCCTTTGGCGGGGTCCATTCCAGGGTCACCTCGGCCTGCCGGGCCCGTGCCATCGCCATCTCCAGCGCCGCCTCGACGACCGCCACGAGGTCCACCTCGACCACCGCCGCGCTCTCCTGCCGGGCGAATGCGCGCAGGTTGCGGATGATCCGGCCCATGCGGCGCGCCAGCTCGGAAATCCGCTCGAGATTGCGGCCCGCCGCCTCCGCATTGCCACGCGCGAGGAAGGTCTCGGCGTTCTCGGCAAAGCTGCGGATCGCCATCAGCGGCTGGTTCAGCTCGTGGCTGATCCCGGCCGACATCTGGCCCAGCGCCGAGAGCTTGCCCGCCTGCACCAGATCGGCCTGCGCCCGCCGGAGCCGCGCCTCGGCGGCGGCACGTTCTGCCACCTCGCGCTGCAGGCTGGCATTGACCGCCTGCAACGCCACCGTGCGCCGCGCCACCCGCTCCTCGAGCCGGGCATTGGCGCGCGCCAGCGTGCGCCGTCGGATCGTGGCGAGGAACAAAAGCGCGCCGAAGGCGAGGCAAAGCGCCGCCGCCGCAGAGGCCTGCAACAGCGCGATGCGGCGCGCCGGCGCGGTGTCGAGAAGCGCCTCGCCGGTCAGGCCGATCACCGGCAGGGGCTGCGACAGGTGCAGGCCCCGCTCGGGCAGATAGGGACCGGCGCGCATTCGCCAGATCTCCTGCCCGGCCTCGCGGACGCGCCCGACCAGCCCCAGATCGCTGCGCCCGACCAGCTCGGAGCGGTTCGAGACGAAGACCTCCCCCGCATCGTCGGTGAAGAACAGCGCCGGCGGATCGCCGCGCCAGCCCGCCTCGATCGCCTCGACGTCGGTGACCACCACCACGGCGCCCGCGACCGGCCCTTCGGGCGAGAAGATCGGCGCGGCGAAGAGGAATATCCGCCGCCCGTAACGGCGGCTCGACAGATGCGCGACGCCAAGCGCCCCGTCCATCGCCCGCTCGAACCACGGCGTACCGGCATCGCCGCGCCGTGCCACGGAACCGGCCGCCGCGATCTGCCGACCGAACCGGTCCAGCAGCACGATGTCGAGCGCGCCGGTCATGTCGGCGGTCTGGCGCAGCAGCGCCGTGGCCCGCCCGCCATCCGGCCCGTCGAGACGCGGCGCGAGGTAGGGGTGCCGCGCGGTCAGGACCGAAAGCTGGCGGTAGCGCTGCAACTCGCTGGTGAGCCTGTCCGAGGCCAGCGCAAGGTCCGAGGCGCCGCGTCGCGACATCTCGGACAGCGCGGCGCGATAGCCCCAATGCTGCACCGCCAGCGCCAGCGCCGCCACCAGTGCCAGAAATCCGAGCACCCGCAGCGCCCGCCTGATCCGCGACCCGTCCATGACTCGCATCATATCGTCTGCGCGCTTGCCAAGGCCAGAGCCACGGGCCAACCTCCCGATCATGCAGGAGTTGTCCCAATCCCCGACCGAGCCCGCCTTCGTGCAGAACCCCTACCCGTTCTATGACCGGGCGCGGGCGGCGGGGCCGCTGTTCCGCTGGAGCGAATACGACATGGCCTGCGCCACCTCGCATGCCGCCGTCTCCGCGATCCTTCGGGACCGGCGCATGGGCCGCGAGGTGCCGCTTGAGCGCGCGCCCGAGATTCCACAGCATCTTGCCGCCTTCTATGCCTGCGAGGCGCATTCGATGCTGGAGCTGGAGCCGCCCGCCCATACGCGGCTGCGGGGACTGGTGCTGCGCGCCTTCACCTCGCGCCGCGTCAACGCCCTGGCACCCGAAATCGAGGCGCTGTGCCACCGGCTGATCGACGGCTTCCCGCAGGGTCCGTTCGACCTGCTCGACGCCTATGCGCGGCAGGTGCCGGTGATCGTCATCGCCCGGCTCATGGGCCTGCCCGAAAGCCGCGCCGACGACCTGCTGGCCTGGTCCAACGCGATGGTCGGCATGTACCAAGCCAAGCGCACCCGCGCGATGGAGGACGCCGCCGAGATGGCCACGCAGGCCTTCTGCGACTTCCTCGCGGTCTATATCGCCGAAAAGCGCCGCAACCCGGCCGACGACCTGATCTCGGAGCTGATCGCCGCCGAGCAGGAGGGCGAGAAGCTGAGCACCGAGGAGCTGGTCTCGACCTGCATCCTGCTCCTGAACGCAGGCCACGAGGCGACGGTGCATTCACTTGGCAATGCCGTGCGCACCCTGCTGATGCATGGCCACCGCGAGATCGACGCGGCCTGCGTGGAGGAGCTGGTCCGACTCGACCCGCCGCTGCACATGTTCACCCGCTGGGTCTACGAGGATCTGGAGATCTTCGGCCATCGGTTCTCGCGCGGCGACCGCATCGCCTGCCTCTTGGGCGCGGCCAACCGCGACCCGGAGGTCTATCCCGACCCGCATCGCTTCGACCCCGCGCGCCGCGGCCCCGCGCATCTGGGCTTCGGCGCGGGCATCCATTTCTGCGTCGGCGCGCCGCTGGCGCGGCTCGAGATGCAATGCGCGCTGAGCCTGCTGATGCGCCAATGCCCGGATCTGGCGCTGGCCGAAGAGCCGCGCTACTCGGACCTCTATCATTTCCACGGGCTGGAGCGACTGATGGTGCGCGCGTTCTGAGGCTGGTTCACCGCCCATCGATCAGAGCGGCAGCGCCACCGTCGACTTGATCTCTTCCATCGACAGCAGCGCGGTGACGCTCTGCACCCGCACCTCGGCGATCAGCGCCTGATAGAAGGCGTCATAGGCGCGCGCGTTGCGGACCCGCACCTTCAGGATGTAGTCGATGTCGCCCGCGAGCCGGTGCGCCTCCTGCACCTCGGGGCGGTCGCGCAGCGTGGCGAGGAACTTGGCCTGCCAGTCGGCCTCGTGGGCGCTCGTGCGGATCAGCACGAAGAAGCAGGCCTCGAAGCCCAGCGCCTCGGCATCGAGCACCACGGTCTGAGGGCCGATGATGCCGCGCTCGCGCATCTTGCGGATCCGGTTCCACACCGGGGTCTTGGACGAGCCCACCGATTTGGCGATCTCGTCGAGCGAGCGACCCGCGTCGCGCTGCAGCTCGATCAGGATCTTCCGGTCGATCTCGTCAGGCTGGAACGACATTCGCGGCACTCCTCGGTTTTGGAACGCATGTCCCCCGGAAGGCTTCCAGAAGAACACGCATTCCTTATCTGCCCGGCCGGGTGGCCAAAAGCAAGACATCTGTCCTATATCGACGTCAGAACACAGGACGGAGATCGCGCCATGCCCCGCAAGTTCACGCCCAAGGTCGTGACCGCCAACCGCCTTCTCGAGGGCGATGCCGTCTGGCTGACCGCCGACGGGCGCTGGACTCCGGACATGCGCGAGGCCGAGCTGATCGACGAGGAGGCGCATGCCGAGTTGCGGCTGCTGGCGGCGCAGAGTCAGGCCGACATCGTCGTCGGCCCCTATCTCGCCGATGCCAAGCCCGGCGCCGAGGGACCCGAGCCCACGCATTTCCGCGAAACCTTCCGTACCCGCGGTCCGTCGAACTACGCCCACGGCAAGCAGGTGGAGCTCTGAGCATGTATCACTACAACGACTTCGACCGCGCCTTCGTCCAAGAGCGCGTGAACCAGTTCCGCGGCCAGGTGGAGCGCCGGATCGACGGTTCGCTCAAGGAGGAGGAGTTCCGCCCGCTTCGCCTGATGAACGGTCTCTACCTGCAGCTGCATGCCTACATGCTGCGCGTGGCCATCCCCTATGGCACGCTCAATTCCGACCAGATGCGCACGCTGGCGCTCCTGGCCGAGAAGTGGGATCGCGGCTACGGCCATTTCACCACGCGCCAGAACATCCAGTACAACTGGCCCGCCCTGCGTGACGTACCGGACATGCTGCAGGCGCTGGCCGATGTCGGCCTTCACGCGATCCAGACCTCCGGCAACACGATCCGCAACGTGACCGCCGACCATTTCGCCGGCGCCGCCGCCGACGAGATCGCCGATCCGCGCCCCGTGGCCGAGCTGCTGCGCCAGTGGTCGACCGATCACCCGGAATTCCAGTTCCTGCCGCGCAAGTTCAAGATCGCCGTGACCGGCGCCGCGCATGACCGCGCGGTGATCCAGGCCCACGACATCGGCATCCAGATCGTCGAGAACGCCAAGGGCGAGATCGGCTACAAGGTGCTGGTCGGTGGCGGCCTCGGGCGCACCCCGATGATCGGCAAGGTGATCGAGGAGTTCGTCAGCCAGGAAGACCTGCTGCCCTACTGCGAGGCGATCGTCGCCGCCTACAACCTGATGGGCCGGCGCGACAACAAGTACAAGGCACGCATCAAGATCACCGTCTTCGAGAACGGCCTCGACGCGTTCCGCGACGCGGTGAACGAGCAGTTCGCCCGCACCAAGCCCGCCTTCTCGGGCGTGGACGTGAAGCTGTTCGAGGAGATCCGCGCGCAATTCGCCCCGCCCGCGTGGCGCAACGCGCCGATCGAGGCCTATGACGCGGCCTATGCCGCCGACCCGCTGTTCCGCAGCTGGGCCGATACCAACCTCGCGCAGCACCGCGCCGAGGGCTACGCCATCGTGTCGGTATCGCTCAAGAAGCCGGGGCAGACGCCGGGCGACGCCACCGCCGAGCAGATGCGGGTGCTGGCCGAGCTCGCCGATCTCTACGGGCACAACGAGCTGCGCATCAGCCACGAGCAGAACGTGATCATCCCGCATGTCCACAAATCGGACCTGCCGGCGCTTTACGCGAAGCTGCGCGAGCACGACCTCGCCGCGGCCAATATCGGGCTGGTCTCGGACATCATCGCCTGCCCGGGCATGGATTACTGCGCGCTGGCCACGGCCCGTTCGATCCCGGTGGCCCAGCAGATCGCGCTGCGCTTCGAGGAGCTGAAGCTGGAGCACGACGTGGGCCCGCTCAAGATCAAGATCTCGGGCTGCATCAACGCCTGCGGCCATCACCATGTCGGCCATATCGGCATCCTCGGGCTCGACCGCGCCGGGGTCGAGAACTACCAGGTGACGCTGGGCGGTTCGGGCGACGAGACCGCGAGCATCGGCGAGCGCGCCGGCCCCGGCTTTTCGGCCGAGGAGATCGTGCCCGCGATCGAGCGGCTGGTTCTGGGCTATCTCGACCTGCGTTCGGGGCCGGAAGAGACTTTCCTCGCCGCCTATCGCCGGCTCGGGCCCGCGCCGTTCAAGGCCGTGCTCTACCCCGAGCAAGAGGCGAAGCGGGAGCGGGCTGATGCTGCATGAGAGGCCGCATCGCATCGACGAGACCGTCCGTGACCTGAACGCCCGCTACCGCCACCATGGCGCCACCGCGGTGCTGGAAAAGGCGCTGGCCGAGCACGCGCTCGGCCGGATCGCCCTGGTCAGCTCGTTCGGCGCGGAATCGGTCGTGCTCCTGCACCTCGTCTCGGTGATCGACCGCACCACCCCGGTGCTCTTCGTCGACACCGAGATGCTTTTCGCCGAAACGCTGGCCTACCAGATGGAGCTGACGGAGCGGCTGAACCTCAAGAACGTGCGCACTATCAAGGCTCGTCCCGAGGCGTTGGCCGAGCACGACCCCGAGAACCTGCTGCACAAGTCGAACCCCGACCTGTGCTGCGCGATCCGCAAGACCGAGCCGCTGCAACGCGCGCTCTCGGGCTTCGACAGCTGGATCACCGGGCGCAAGCGCTACCAGGGCAAGACCCGCGCCGCGCTCGAGTTCTTCGAGAACGAGGACGACCTGCGGATCAAGATCAATCCGCTGGCCCACTGGACCAGCACCGACCTGCAGGACTATATCGCCGAGAACCGCCTGCCCCGGCACCCGCTGGTGGCGCAGGGCTACCCCTCGATCGGCTGCGCACCCTGCACCAGCAAGGTCGCGCCCGGCGAAGACCCCCGTGCCGGTCGCTGGCGCGACAGCGACAAGGAAGAGTGCGGCATTCATTTCGTGAACGGGAAGATGGTACGCGGCAAGCCCGCCGAAGCCTGAAACCTCCCGGCGAAGCCGCAGATTTGAAGACTGATGAACAGGGGCCCGGCCCCGAGAGGACGAGATGACCGTGATCGTGACCGACAAGGGCTTCGCCCCAGACGACTTCACCGGCAGCTTCGTGCCGCTGGCCGAGGTGAACGCGGCCGACACCGCCGTCGAGATCGCCCCCGGCGACGACCCGCGCGAGCTGATCGGGCGTCTGGGCGAGATCGCCGCCATCCGGGTGCTGTTTCCCGCCTTTTCCGACGGGCGCGGCTTCACCCATGCGCGTGACCTGCGCTCCCTGGGCTTCACCGGTCGGCTGCGCGCCGCGGGCCACGTGATCGCGGATCAATACGCCATGGCCCGGCGTTCGGGTTTCGACGAGGTCGAGATCTCCGACGATCTGGCGCAGCGCCAGCCCGAGGACCAGTGGCGCGCCCGTGCCGACTGGCAGGCCCATCACTACCAGGCGCGGCTGCGCGGTTGAGCCGCCTTTACCCGTAACGCCTCCTCCCCTATTCGAGCCGAACGAGAAAGACATGACCGAGCAAAGCCCAGTGACCCAGACCAACGCCGCCCGCGTCGCACAATCTCCCGACGGACAGGTCGTGACCGCCGTGCGTCACTACACTGACAGCCTGTTTTCGTTCCGGATCACCCGGCCGGCGAGCCTGCGCTTCCGCTCGGGCGAATTCGTGATGATCGGCCTGATGGGCGACAACGGCAAGCCGCTGATGCGCGCCTATTCCATCGCCTCGCCGAACTGGGACGAAGAGCTGGAATTCTACTCGATCAAGGTCGCCGACGGCCCGCTCACCTCGAAGCTGCAGCATATCCAGGAAGGCGACCACGTCATCCTGCGCCCCAAACCGGTGGGCACGCTGGTCCATGACGCGCTGATCCCGGGCAAGCGGCTGTGGCTGTTCTCGACCGGTACCGGCTTCGCGCCCTTCGCCTCGCTGTTGCGCGATCCCGAGACCTTCGAGAAGTTCGAGCAGGTCATCGTCACCCATACCTGCCGCGACGTGGCCGAGCTGACCTATGGCCGCGAATTGGTCGAGAGCGTCAAGACCGACGAGATGCTGCGCGAGCTGATCGGCGAGGAGAACCTCGACAAGCTGGTCTACTATCCGACCACCACGCGCGAGGAGAGCCCGAAGATGGGCCGGATCACGCATCTGATCGAGAATGGCGAGCTGTTCTCGGATCTGGGCGTGCCGGCGCTCGATCCCGAGACCGACCGGGCGATGGTCTGCGGCAGCCTCGCCTTCAACCTCGACATCAAGGAGCTGCTCGAGAAGGCCGGCCTGCGCGAGGGCGCCAATTCCGACCCGGCCGAGTTCGTGATCGAGAAGGCCTTCGTCGGCTGAGCCCGTCCGCATCGACATAAAAAAACGCCGCGCGGAGCGATCCGCGCGGCGTTTTCGTTTTGCCTTGCTGGCGATGGGCGGCCCGGTCATCCGGGCCGCGCCACCCTCACTCGACGCCCAGCTCGGCGCGGATGTCCTCGAGCAGCGAATCGCGAATCGCGGGATAGCGGCGCGCGCGCTCCAGCGCGGTGGCCAGCTGCTCGCGGCGCTCGCTTTCGAGCGCGCTGTCGGCGATCGCCTGCTGCACCGCCTCGTAGTCGAAGGTTTCGGGCTCGAGCGCCGCGTCGAGGATCGCGAGACCTTCGTTGCTGCCGGCGGCCTCGGTACCGAGCGTTTCCTCGGCCTCTTGCTCGACTTCCTCGGCGAGGTTCACATCATCCATCAGGATCACCGGCTCCGCGCCCTCGGGCGCGGGGATGGTCTCTTCCTCGACCTCTTCGGTCAGCGCCTCGGTATCGGCGGCACCGCCTTCGGGCGGGGTGATCTCGCCGGCCTCGTCATTGGGGGTGATGTCGGCGGCGGGCGCCTCGGCTTCTTCGCCGGCGATGTCGGCGGTCGGCGGCTCCGCCAGCTGGCCGACTTCCTCGTCGGTGGCCTGATTGGTCGTGACCTCGGCGTCGTCACCGCCCCAGATCGTAGTCACCACGACGACCGCGAGCACCGCGGCGGCGATGATGCCGACAATTTTCATCATTGCGCTCATCCTTGCTGAAAATCCTGAACCTTTGTCGGCCCACATAGCACGGGTCATGCCAGATGCCACCGCGAGAGGGAAGCGGAACAGGCGCATTGGCCTTGTTTTGCGGCTTGAATCGCACTACCGGGGCGATTACCTTTCGCCCTACCCAATCGAACAACCGAAGGACTTGCACCATAGCCCGCAGACCTCACAACGCGCCGCCAACGCGCGACACCGGCCCCCGCGTCAACGATCGTATTCGCGTGGCCGAAATCCGACTGATCGGACAGAACGGCGAGAATATCGGCGTCGTCAGCCCCGAGCGTGGCCTGGCCCTTGCCGAAGAGGCCGGTCTCGACCTCGTCGAGATCTCGCCCAATGCCACGCCCCCGGTCTGCAAGATCATGGACTTCGGCAAGTTCAAATACGAGACGCAGAAGAAAGAGGCCGAGGCCCGCAAGAACCAGAAGACCTTCGAAATCAAGGAGGTCAAGTTCCGCCCCAACACCGACACGAACGATTACGACGTGAAGATGCGGAACGTGCTGCGGTTCCTCGAAGGCGGCGACAAGGTCAAGGTCACGCTGCGCTTCCGGGGCCGCGAGATGGCGCACCAGGAGCTCGGCCGCGAGCTGCTCGAGCGCGTCGCCTCCGACGTGGCCGAGATCGGCAAGGTCGAGAACATGCCGAAGATGGAAGGCCGCCAGATGGTCATGATGATCGGGCCGACCCAGAAATAATCCGCCTCGCGCGTAAGCGCCGATGCGAAAGGCCGCCCATCGGGGCGGCCTTTGTCGTTTCTGGCTCGGCTCCGAGCACGGCGAGACCGTGGAACGTACAACTGACGGCTGATTCGGCCTGGATTGCCGAAGCGGAATCGGCGCCCGGCTTGCGGGGCGGTTGTCGGTATTGAGTGGCTTGGCAGAACGCTAACGGGCCGCCCCTTTCGGAGCGGCCCGTCCTCGTCGGGCGCGAAGCCCCTCGCTTCGGCCTTATTGCGCGGACGCCACCTGCTGCAGCAGCGGCGTGATCCGGCGCACGGTGGCGCGGCGGTTCGCCTGCACGTCGCCCTCGCTCTCGACCTTCAGGAACCGCTCGCCATAGCCCTGCACCACGAGGTTCTCGGGCGGGATGTCGAAGTTCTCGGTCAGCGCCAGCGCCACCGTCTCGGCCCGGCGATCCGACAGGGCGAGGTTGTAGGCGTCGTTGCCCACGGCGTCGGTATGACCTTCGATCAGGAACACCTCGCGCGGGTTCTCGGCCAGCCGATCCTCGATCGCGAGACCGAGATCGACCAGCGTCGAGGCCTGCTCGGGCCGCAGCGCCGCCGAACCGGTGGCGAAGGTGAGCGTGTCGAGATCGATGGCCGGCACCAGCGAGCGCACCGCCTCGATCTCGCGCACCTGCCGCAGGCTGTAGTTGCGCCCCGTATCGACCGCAGCCTCGGTGCGCAGCGCCTCCAGAAGCGCGGCCCGGTCGGCCTCGGCAGCCGAGAGCGTCACCGGCGCCGGTTCGATCTCGCGCAGCGAACGCACATCGACCGGCTCGGTCTGGGCCAGATCGTCGAACAGCTCGATCTCGGTGCCGTCGGCGAAGATCCGGCTGCGACGCAGCACGCGGCCCTGCGCGTCGCGGATCGTCACCACCTTGGTGCCGTCCTCGCGGGTCAGCGTGGTGCGGGTCGAACCGTCGTTGAACGTCTCGGTCCGAAGGTCGGCGCCGGGCTGGCGCAGCAGCGCGTCGTCGTCGCGGTAGATCTCGAGCCCGTTGTCGCCCTCGACCACCACCCGGTCGCCGGTATTGGCGACGACTTCGCGGCCATTGTTGAGAAGCGAGCCGACGGCGACGGCACCGATGCCCAGAAGCAGCGCCTTCTGGAAGTCCGAGAGACCGTCGTCATCATCCTCGGCCTCGGTGGCCTGCGCCTCGGCGGCGGCATTCGCGTTCACCTTCGCGGCGAATTCCTCGTCGCTCTGACGCGAGTTCTCCTCGTCGATCTCGGTCTCGGTAACCTCGGCGACCTCGGCCTCGTTCGAAGCGGCCGCTGCCGCGACGGCCTGCTGCGGCTCCTGCGCGGTCGGGTCGACGTCCTGCTCTTCGGCATTGGCGCGGCGCTCGGCACGGCGGGCCTCACGCTGGGCGCGACGCGCGGCACGCTCCTCGGCGGTCAGCTTCGGCGCGGCCTCCTCGGCGGCACCGGCCTCGGCCTGCTCGCCTTCGGCGCTGCCCGCCTCCGCCTCGAGAGCGGCCTGCGCCTCGGCTTCGATCTCGGCCTGCTTGGCGGCTTTCTTGGCAGCCTTCCTGGCAGCCTTGCGCTCTGCCTTGTTGGCAGCGGCCTGTTCTTCGGCTTCGGCCGCAGCCTGGGCTTCTGCCTCGGCTTCGGCCTGCTGTTCGGCCTCGGCTTGCGCCTGTGCTTCGGCAGCCTCGGCCTCTGCCTGCGCTTCAGCCTGCGCTTCTGCTTCGGCCTGTGCCTCGGCCTCCTGACGGATCTGCTCCTCGGCTGCAGCGCGTTCGGCAGCCTGGGCCTCCTCGGCTCGTGCTGCTTCCTCGGCGGCCTTTGCTTCGGCCGCCTGTGCGTCTGCCTCGGCCTGCGCCTGTTCGGCCTGTCCCTCGCCCTGCGCCGCGGCACCGGTCACGGCGTCAGCGGCCGCATCGGCGGCGCCTTCGACTGCCTCGGTGGCCGTGTCGGCTGCATTGGCAGCGGCCCGGTTCGCGGAACGGGCGGCGCGCAGCGCCTGCTGGATCGCTTCGCGGTCGCCGCTCAGCAGCAGGTCGAAATCGAGACCGGCCTCCGCGGCCGTCTCCGCGTCGATCTGGCCGGATTCGGCGAGCTTCTGCAGCACGCGGGCCCGCAGTTCGATCAGCGGCGTGCCTTGCGGATCGGCTTCGCCTTCGCAGGGCGGGGTCGCCCCGTCGGAGCAGAACAGCGCCTCGCCGCCCTGCTGGGCGGAGGCCAGCGGCGCGAGGTTCGGCAGCATGAGCGACAGGCTGGCCACGAGGGCCGTGGTCGTGCGGTAGCTTCGTTTCATCAGAATCTCCTCTCGGACCGCTCCGCGTCGGACGGGACCGGCATTGCCAGTGCAACGCGGGCGGTGGCGGCATGGGTCCGTGAGGGGGCGCGCTATGCAATAACAGTGTGGCGTCATGGGATGGTCGCGGCGCCACAGGACGGAATAAGAGCACCGGCCTTGCCAATTTCCGCCGTAATCGCGCAGGATTTTAGAAAGCCAAGGGACAGTCCCCACCTCCCCCAGCCGCTGGAGCGCCAGATGAACGAAATGTTGCCCGATCCGGAGATCGATCTGAGCGGCCTGCCCGTCGAGGCCTGGCAGCAGGGCATCGACGCGATCGGCGAGGAGCATGGCTATTACGAGCGGCTCGGATCGGACCATGCGGCGCTCTTCATCGATGCCGGGCCTCGGCTGCTGGTCAGCTTCGAGACGCGCGACGCGATTCGCCGCAACCCGCGCGGCCTGCCACGCGGGTTCGAGATGCTGCAAAGGACCGGGTGGTCTCTGCTGGTGCTGATTTGCGACAACGAGGGATGGTTCAGGGCGCCGCGCGTCTGGAACTATGTCGACCGGCTGATCGACGAGGGCTTCTTCGAGGATTTCGAGCGGGTGCTGTTCTACGGCCACCACGCGACCGGCTATGCCGCCGCTGCCTTCTCGGTCGCTTCGCCGGGGGCGCGGGTGCTGGCGTTGCGCCCCATCGCCACGCTGGACCCGGAGGTGGCGGGCTGGGACCGGCGCCACCTCGCGGCGCGCAGGCTCGATTTCACCAGCCGCTACGGTTACGCCCCCGACATGATCGACGCCGCCGAGCGGGTGACGGTGATCCACGACCCGCGCCATGCCGCCGACGCGGTCCACGCCGCGCTGTTTCGCAGGCCCAACGTCACGACGCTGCGCGCGGCCCATGCCGGGGCCCGACTGGAGCAGATCCTCGATCAGGCGGGCCTCGTCCCCGAACTGCTCGAACTGGCGATGGAGGACCGGCTCGACCGCGCGGCCTTTGCCCGGCTCTGGCGCGCCCGGCGCGAGAACGCGCTTTACCTGCGCGGGTTGCTGCGACAGCTCGAATCGGCCGACCGCCCGGCCCGGCTGGCGCGGCTGTGCCGCCATGGCCTCGCCACGCCCGAGGCCGCGCATTACGCGCGTCGCCTAGAGGCTCTGCCCGGCTCCGCGCCACGCGCCACGGGCCCGGTTTCGCGCGCCAGCTGACCCGAGGACCGTGAGGGTCGTGACCTATGGTCAGGCCGCGCGGCCCGGTGTAGGAGGTCGGCCATGAAAGACCTACGCCCAGACCGGATCACGATCCGCCGCCCGGACGACTGGCACCTGCACCTGCGCGACGGCGCGATGCTTCGGGCCGTGGCTCCGGAGAGCGCCCGCCATTTCGGCCGGGCCATCATCATGCCCAACCTCGTGCCGCCCGTGGTCACCGCCGCGCAGGCCGAGGCCTATCGCGAGCGGATCCGCGCCGCCCTGCCCGAGGGATCGGGCTTCACGCCGCTGATGACCCTCTATCTCACCGAGGACACCGATCCCGAGGACGTGCGCGCGGCGCATCGCGCGGGCATCGCGACGGCGGTGAAGCTGTACCCGGCCGGTGCCACCACCAACTCGGCCTCCGGCGTGCGCGACTTCGACAAGGTTCGCCCGGTGCTCGAGGCGATGGCCGATATCGGCATGCCGCTCTGCGTGCATGGCGAGGTGACCGATTCCGCGATCGACATCTTCGATCGCGAGGCGGTGTTCATCGACAAGGTGCTGAAGCCGATCCGCCGCAAGACGCCGGAGCTGCGCGTCGTCATGGAGCATGTGACCACCGCCGACGCGGTGGATTACGTGCGCGACAGCCCCCGCAACCTCGCTGCGACGATCACCACGCATCACCTGATCATCAACCGCAACCACATCCTCGCCGGGGGCATCAAGCCGCATTACTACTGTTTGCCGGTCGCCAAGCGCGAGCGGCATCGCGTGGCGCTGGTGCAGGCGGCGGTCTCGGGCGATCCGCGCTTCTTCCTCGGTACCGACAGCGCGCCGCACAGCGATCCGGCCAAGCTGCAACCCTGCGGCTGCGCCGGGATCTTCACCGCGCCCAACACCATGTCCTGCCTCGCCGAGGTGTTCGAGGCGGCGGGCCGGCTGAACCACCTCGAGGCCTTCGCCTCGCTCAACGGACCGCGCTTCTACAAGCTTCCCGTCAACGAGGACACCATCACCTTGGTCCGGGGCACGCCCGTGACCTATCCCGAGCGGATCGAGACCGGCGACGGCCCCGTGACCGTGTTCGACCCCGGCTTCGCGCTGCACTGGCGCGTCGAAGACTGACCCTCCCCCGACGCATTCCCTACACGAAGAGTTCGAGATGATCCCCACCGGCTACCCCCCGAAGGACGAGATCGCGCGGCTGACCGCGCGGATGCTGCTGGAAATCGGCGCGGTGAAGTTCAACGCGACCGAGCCCTTCACCCATGCCTCCGGCAAGCAGGCGCCGACCTATGTCGATTGCCGGATGCTGATCTCGTTTCCGCGGATCCGCGCCACGGTGATGGATTTCCTGGCCGTGTCGATCATGCGCGAGGCGGGCTTCGAGGCCTTCGACAACGTCGCGGGCGGCGAAACCGCGGGCATCCCCTTCGGCGCGATGATCGCCGAGCGGCTGGCGCTGCCGATGACCTATGTGCGCAAGAAGCCGAAGGGCTATGGCCGCAATGCCCGGATCGAGGGCGTGATGACCGAGGGCCAGCGCGCGATCCTGGTCGAGGACCTGACCACCGATGGCGGCTCGAAGCTGAGCTTCGTCGAGGCGATCCGCGAGACCGGGGCGTCCTGCGACTGGACCGCCGTGATCTTCTATTACGGCATCTTCGAGGGCGTGACCGAGGCGCTGGCGGAAAAGGGCATCGGCCTCATCCACCTGTGCACCTGGTGGGACGTTCTGGCCGAGGCCCGCGCTTCTGAGGCCTTCGACGCCGGGACCCTCGACGAGGTCGAGCGCTACCTCCGCAACCCGACGGGCTGGGCGGCGGCGCGTGGCTGAGAGGTGACGGTCGGCCAGCAATGGCCGATCCCGCCTGCCCCGGCGGAAACCAGATGTTGACCCGAAGCCGCGATCCGCGCCAAGATGTGGCAGGGCGCGGCTTCTCCACCGGTTATCCACAGCCTTATACAAGTTGCGTCCCCGCCCCGTCGCATCCTATCAGCGACGATACGCGCCGCGGGCACGGCGCGCGGGCCAAGGGGTAGCAGCGATGAACGAGATCACGACATTCCGTCCGGGTGCGCTCGAAGAGGCGAAGCCGGACCAGATGCCGCATTCGATCGAGGCCGAGCAGCAGCTTCTGGGCGCGATCCTCACCAACAACGACGTGTTCGACCGGATCGCGATGATCGTGTCGAAGGACCATTTCTACGACCCGGTCCACGCCCGCATCTTCGACGTCGCCGCCCAGCGCATCGCCAAGAACGCGCTGGCGTCGCCTGTCACGCTCAAGACCTTTCTCGAGGATGACGAGGGGCTCAAGGAGCTGGGCGGCCCGGCCTATCTCGCGCGCCTCGCCGGCGCCGCGATCTCGGGCTTTGCCGCGCGCGACTACGCGCAGATGATCTACGACCTCGCGATCCGGCGCGAGCTGATCATGCTCGGCCGCGACATCGCCGACCGCGCCGCCAAGGTCGAGGTTTCCTCCGAGCCCAAGGAGCAGATCGTCGAGGCCGAGCAGAAGCTCTACAAGCTGGCCGAGCAGGGCAGCTCGGAATCGGGCTTCCAGTCCTTCCTGCGCGCCGTGACCGACGCGGTGAAGGTCGCCAATGCCGCCTATCAGCGCGATGGCGGCCTCGCCGGCGTCTCCACCGGTCTCGTCGATCTCGACAAGAAGCTCGGCGGCCTGCACCGTTCGGACCTCCTGATCCTCGCGGGCCGTCCCTCGATGGGCAAGACATCGCTCGCGACCAACATCGCCTTCAACATCGCCAAGGCCTACAAGCGTGGCATCACCCATGACGGCACCGAGGGCGCCGTGAATGGCGGCGTCGTCGGCTTCTACAGTCTCGAGATGTCGGCCGAACAGCTGGCCGCGCGTATTCTCTCCGAGGCCTCCGAGGTGCCGTCCGAGCAGATCCGCCGCGGCGACATGACCGAGGCCGAGTTCCGCCGCTTCGTCGATGCCGCCAAGCAGCTCGAGAGCTGTCCGCTCTACATCGACGACACCCCGGCCCTGCCGATCTCCCAGCTCGCCGCCCGCGCCCGCCGTCTCAAGCGGACGCACGGGCTCGACGCGCTGTTCGTGGACTATCTCCAGCTGGTGAAGGGCACCGGCAAGGGCGAGAACCGGGTGAACGAGATCTCCGAGATCTCCCAAGGCTTGAAGGCCATCGCCAAGGAACTCGACATCCCCGTCGTCGCGCTGTCGCAGCTGTCGCGTCAGGTGGAAAGCCGCGAGGACAAGCGGCCGCAGCTTTCGGACCTGCGGGAATCCGGCTCGATCGAGCAGGACGCCGACGTGGTGATGTTCGTGTTCCGCGAGGAGTACTACAAGGAGCGCGAGAAGCCGGGCGACCACGAGATGGACAAGATGGCGGTCTGGCAGGACGAGATGGAGCGGCTGCACGGCAAGGCCGAAGTCATCATCGGCAAGCAGCGTCACGGCCCGATCGGCTCGGTCGACCTCAGCTTCGAGGGCCGCTTCACCCGCTTCGGCAACCTCGTGAAGCCCTGGCAGGACGGCGGCCCGCGCGAGTTCTGAGCGCTCAGCCCCCGGCGAGATCCTTGAGAATCGGGCAGTCCGGCCTCTCGTCACCGGCGCAGGCCTCGATCAGTTCGCCCAGCGTCGCGCGCATCTCCTTCAGCCGCGCGATGCGGGCGTCGATCTCCTTGGCGTGGCGCTGGGCAAGGCCGCGCACCTCGGCGCTGGCCCGGCCCCGATCCTCGTAGAGCGACAGCAGCATGCGGCAGTCATCGATCGAGAAGCCCAGGGATCGGGCCCGGGCCAGAAAGGCGAGCTTGTGCACCTCACTTTCGCCGAAACGACGATAGCCATTGCCATCGCGATGCGGCGCGACCAACCCGATATCCTCGTAGTAGCGGATCGTCTTGGCGGGCAGACCAGCCCGGCGCGCGGCCTCTCCTATGTTCATGACGTCTCTCCCATGACGGGTTTCATGGCCCGCAGCCGCAGCGCGTTCGACAAGACCAGCACCGAAGAGGCCGACATCGCCGCCGCCGCCAGCACGGGCGACAGCAGCATGCCGTTCCACGGGTAGAGCACCCCTGCCGCCACCGGGATCAGCGCGACGTTGTAGCCGAAGGCCCAGCCGAGGTTCTGCCGGATGTTGCGCATGACCTTGCGGCTGATGGCCAGCGCATCGACCGCCGCGCCGATCCGGCCCGAGGACAGCACCACCTCGGCGCTCTCGATCGCGACCTCCGTGCCCGATCCCATGGCGATCCCGACATCGGCCGAGGCGAGCGCCGGGGCGTCGTTGATGCCGTCGCCCACGAAGGCCACCGGACCGCGGGCGCGCAGGCCCTCGATTGCGGCGAGCTTGCCCTCGGGCAGCACCTCGGCCTCGACATGATCGATGCCGAGATCGGCGGCGATGGCCATTGCGGTGGCGCGGGTGTCGCCGGTGATCATCGCCACCTCCAGCCCCATGTCGCGCAACGCCGCGACGGCGGCGCGCGCCTCGACGCGAACCGGATCGGCCACGGCCAGCGCCGCCACCGCCACGCCGTCGATCGCGACCAGCACGGGCGTGCGCCCCCTCTCGGCCTGCGCCCGGGCCAGCGGTTCGAGCCGCGCGGCGTCGATCCCCGCCTCCGAGAGCAGCCGCGCATTGCCGACCAGCAGCGCCCGCCCGCCGACATGCCCCCTGAGGCCGCGCCCGGGCATCGCCTCGACCGCCTCGGCGGTCTCCATCGGCAGCCCGCGTGCCTGCGCTGCCGCCACGATCGCCGCGCCGAGCGGGTGCTCGGACTGCCGCTCCAGCGCCCCGACGAGGGCAAGGATCTCCGCCTCGTCATGTCCCGGCAGCAGATCGAGATCGGTCAGCGCCGGGCGGCCTTCGGTCAGGGTGCCGGTCTTGTCAAAAGCCACCATGCGCACCCCGTCGAGCGCCTGCAGCGCATCGCCGCGCCGGAACAGCACGCCGAGCGTGGCCGCGCGCCCCGTGCCGACCATGATCGAGGTCGGCACAGCGAGGCCCATGGCGCAGGGACAGGCGATGATCAGCACCGACACCCCGGCGACCAGCGCATGGGTCAGTGACGGCTCGGGCCCGAAGCCCAGCCAGAGCAGGACGGTGAGCGCCGCCAGCCCCAGCACCGCCGGCACGAAGCGCAGCGTGATGCGGTCGACCAGCCCCTGGATCGGCAGCTTCGCCCCCTGCGCCGCCTCGACCATGCGGATGATCCCCGCGAGGCGGGTTTCGGCGCCGACACGGGTGGCGCGCACCCGCAGAACGCCGGTGCCGTTGACCGTGCCGCCGGTGACCGCGTCGCCCGCGCGCTTGGCCACAGGGAGCGGCTCGCCGGTCAGCATCGCCTCGTCGACCCGGCTCTCGCCCGAGATCACCTCGCCATCGGTGGCGATCCGGTCGCCGGGGCGCACCAGCATCACGTCGCCGGGCTGCAGATCGCCCGCGTCGATCTCGATCGTCTCGCCATTGCGCTCGACCCGCGCCACCGGGCTTTGCAGGTCCACAAGCGCGCGGATCGCGGCGCCGCTGCGGCCCTTGGCCCGCGCCTCGAGCGCCCGGCCCAGCAGGATCAGGGTGACGATCACTCCGGCGGCCTCGAAATAGACCGCGCGCGCCGCTTCCGGCAGCAGGGCTGGCGCGAAGGTGGCGACGCTCGAATAGCCCCATGCCGCCAGCGTGCCGAGCGCGACGAGGCTGTTCATGTCGGGGGTACGGCGCCACAATGCCGGCAATCCGCGCGTCAGGAACACCCGGCCCGGCCCCGCCAGCACCAGACTCGTCAGGACGAACTGGATCAGCCAGCTGCCTCGCATGCCGATCGAAGCCTCGATCGCCATGTGGAAACCCGGGACCATGTGCGCGCCCATCGCGAGCACCACCACAGGCAGGGCCAGCGCCGCCGCGATCCAGCTGCGGCGGCTCAGTTCCGCCGCCTCCTCTGCCTTGCGATCGCGAGGTGCCTCCATGGCAGCCCGATCCTCGGCGTCCCGTGCCGCGTAACCGGTGGCCCTCACCACCCCGATCAGTTCCGGCATTCCGGCCGATCCGGCGAAGCGCTCGATCTCAGCCGTTTCCGCCGCGAGATTGACCCGTGCCGCGATCACCCCCGGCACAGCGGCGAGCGCGCGTTCCACCCGGCCCGAGCAGGAGGCGCAGGACATGCCCTCGACGCGCAGCCGCACCGTCTCGCGGCGCACCGGGTAGCCCGCGCGGTCAAGCGCCGCCACCAGTTCCTCCGCCTGCCCGCCCAGCACCTCGGCCCGCTCCGAGGCGAGGTTCACGCGGGCCTCGGTCACACCCGGCACGGCGCGCAGGCTGCGCTCCACCCGGCCGACGCAGGAGGCGCAGGACATGTTGTCGATCTGGAATGCGAGCGGTTGGACGGTCATCCGGCGATCCTTCGGTGGGCCGGTGCGACACTTAGGGTTCCAGTCATGGGAAGGTCAAGACGTGGCCCCGCCTGGCATCGGATAACAGCGGGGCGGACTTGACCCGAGCGCCTCGCGCCCCCTCATATCGAATGCACATCTTTCGCAGGAGGCACCGATGGCGACCTACTCGATCCCCGACATGAGCTGCGGCCATTGCCGCGCCGCCGTGGAAACCGCGATGCGCGAGCTCGACCCTTCGGCCAGCGTTGCCGTGGATCTGGAGAGCCGCACCGCCGAGATCGCCAGCGCCGCACCGGACGAGGCGGTGCGCGCCAAGCTCGCCAAGGCGGGCTATCCGGCGAAAGCCGTCGGCTGAGACATCCGGGCCGGCCGCCGCCGCACGAACATGGCGGCGCGGGCCGGGCCGAAGGACTGATGAGGACGATCAGATGAGCATCACACGCCGCAGCCTTCTCCTTGCCGGGCTCATGGCGCCGATCGCACGGACTGCGCGCGCCCATGACCGCGCCGCGCTCCTGCCGACCGAGGTGCGGGTCCATCCGGGGCTGATGCCCGGGGACATCTACGTGATCCCCGAGGACTTCCATCTCTACCACATCCGCCGGCCCGGGATCGCGATGCGCTACGGCGTCGGCGTCGGCCGCGCCGGGCTCGAGTTCAAGGGCGCGGCGGTGATCCAGCGCAAGGCGGAATGGCCGTCATGGCGACCGACCGACGACATGATCGGGCGCGAGCCGGAGAAATACGCGCAATACGCCGATGGCGTGCCGGGCGGCCCGGAGAATCCGCTCGGGGCGCGGGCGCTCTATCTCTATCGCAACGGGCGCGACACCTATTACCGCATCCACGGCACCACCGACCCCGAGACCATCGGCAGCTCGGTCTCGAACGGCTGCATCCGACTGCGCAACGAGGACGTGATCGCGCTTTACGACGCGGTGGAGATTGGCACCCACGTCACCGTGGTCTAGCCCACCCCCGGCACGTGTTCGACGGCGATGCGGGCGGCCTGCAGCGGCTCGGGCAGCGTGGCGGCGGCGCCGGGCACCAGCACCACGACCCGCGCGCCCTCCTGCGCCGCCGCCAGCCCCGCGCCCACCGGATCGTCGGAGACGCGGCGCTCGGCGTCGCGCCGGGCCAGTTCGAGCAGCGCCGGCGGCAGGTCGGGGCCATGCACCACGAGATCCGCCTCCTGCATCCGGCGCACGCCGCGCAGGCTCAGCAGATCCGCCTCGCCAGGCCCGGCGCCGACATAGGCCACCGAGCCCTCGACCGGGCCGGGGCCCTCGTCGAGCCGCGCCTTGAGCAGTTGCGCGGCGCGGCGTTCGGAGCCCGCCGCATGGGCCGCGCGTACCGGACCGGAGAAGACCCAGACCCAGAAATCGCGCCGCGCCCGGGCCGAGAAACGCTGCCCGACCGCGCCGCGCATGCGACCCGCCAGCGCCGCCAACGCGCCGAGCCGCGGCTCGAGCATGGTTTCAACGGCGGTCTTGATCTGCCGCCCCAGCACCGGCGCCGTGCCCTCGGTGCCGATCGCGACGACGACCGGGTCGCGATCGACGATCGAGGGGGTAAGCGCGTCGCACAAGGCCGGGCGGTCGACCACGTTGACCACCGGCGCGCCCAGCGCCTTGGCGAGCGCGTGCAGCGCCCCGTCCGCCCCGGCCGAGCCGGTGGCCACGAAGACCAGCGCCGCGCGCTCGAACAGACCGGCCCGGATCTCCTTGGCATCCTCGAGCCGCACCCGCCCCTCTTGGGCCAGCGCGCGCAGCTCCTCGTCGAATTCGAACCCCGCCACCACGATCTCGGCATCGGTGCGGATCACCAGCCGCGCCTTCTGCGCCGCCTGCTCGCCGCCCCCAAGGATCACGATGCGCCGCCCCGTGGTGGCGAGGAACATCGGGAAGGCCTTCATGCCGCGTCCTTTCCGGGCAGCGCGGCGCGGTCGCGGGCCTGCCAGAGCGCCTCGGCCAGCGCCTCGGCCCGCGCCAGCCCCGGCGCGGCGCCCAGCGCCAGAAGCGCCAGCGCGGCGGTCCCGGTGACCAGCGCCGTGGCGAAGGCATCGTCGCTCTCGCCGATCCAGAGCCGGCGCAGATCCTCAGGCCGCCCGCCCGGATCGGCGAGCCGCCTCGTCTCGTCGCGCAGCGCCTGCGCGGTCAGATCGACCTCCGCCCCGCCCAGCAGGCCGAACAGCTCGATCTCCTTCGAGGGGTTGCGCTCGAACTCGCCGCCGGCGCCCTTGAGGATGAGCAGGTTTTCCTGCCCCATCAGCGCGCCCGCATCGGCCTGCAGCCCGCGATAGGGCGGGTGGAACACGCCCTGGACCTGTGCCCGTGCGCCAAACGGGTTTGCGACCCGAAGCACGGTGTTGATGCAGGATCTCAGGCCGAAGACCTCGCGCAGGCGGATCAGCCGGTAGCCGTCGGGCGACCAGGCCTCCAGCGGCACATAGGCGATCGAGGCGCTGTCGAGCGCGCGGCCCAGCGCGTCACCGGTCTCGGCCACGGGAATGCCAAGGCCCGGCAGCGCATCGCGAATCTCGTGGCGATGCGCGTTCCAGCCATGCAGCGCGACGCGGTGCCCCGCCCCCGCCACCAGCTTGGCGGCGAGCAGGAACCAAGGCAGGCCGCGGGTCCGCCCGGCGGCATAGGAGGGCCAGTCGAGATCGGGGGCGGCCCGGCGCCAGTCCTCGCCGCTCGCCAGCGCGTCGGCGAAGCCCGCGATCTCGGCCGCGTCCTCGCCGCGATAGCGCATCACCATCAGCAGCGCCCCCGCCGCCTCTGGCGCGGCGGTCCCGTCGAGGATCAGCCGCAGCGCCTGCGCCGCCTCCTCGCGGGTCAGGTGACGACCCCGCCCCGGCCCGCGCGCCACGGCCCCCACGAACGGCGCGAGCGCGTTGGCGTCGCGCGATACGGATGGCTGCGTCATGTCCATGGCCCTTTTCGTCGGAATCACGCCTCAGATTAGGGCGCCAGAGGCGCAGAGGAAGGGCATGGGGTCAATGCGACCCGCGCCGTCGGGCCGGTCGGGCTGCGACGCCGGGTCGCTTTTTCGGGCAGGGTGCCGCTGTTATGTGCAATGCGCGAAACGCCCCTGCATTCAGGAAGATCCCCCATGACCCTTCGCCCCCTCGCCCTTCTCGCCGCCATCGGCCTCGCCGGTGCGGCGCAGGCGCATGATTACGGCAGCGGCGACCTGACCGTGCTGCACCCCTTTGCCATCGAGACGGCCGAGCGCGCCACTACCGGTGCCGGCTATTTCGCGATCCGCAACGATGGCGATGCCGCCGATGCGCTGATCGCGGTGGAGGCCGATTTTCCGAAGGTCGCGCTGCACGAGGCGGTGGAGACCGATGGCATGATGACGATGCAGCCGCTGGAGCGCATTGAGATCGCGCCGGGCGAAACGGTGACCCTCGCCCCCGGTCGGGGCGGCCACGTGATGTTCATGGGGCTCGAGAACCCGTTCGAGGTCGATGGGCGCTTTGCCGCGACGCTGGTCTTCGAGATGGCGGGGCCGGTCGAGGTCGAGTTCGTGGTCGAGCCGCGCCCCGAGGCGGGCACCCCTCGCGAGGGCATGGATCACGGCGACATGGATCATGAGGCCATGGGTCATGGCGCGATGAATAAGGGCGAGATGGACCATGGCGATATGGATCACGGCGCCATGACCGAGGGCGACGACGCTCCTGCCGCCGCGCGGTAAGTCCACAAGCTGGCCGCGTCCCTAGAGGCGCGCGGCCAGGCCGTCGAGCATGTCGAGGCAGGCGGCGAGCTGGCGCTCTTCGAGATACTCGTCCGGGCGATGCGCCTGCGCGATGTCGCCGGGTCCGCACAGCACCGCATCCATGCCCAGCGCCTGCCAGATCCCGGCCTCGGTCCCGAAGGGCACGAGGCCCGGGGCACCGCCGACGATCCCCAAGAGCAGGTCGCGCGCGGCATTGGCGGCGCGCGGCTCGAGCCCCGCTACCTCGCCGAAGATCTCGGTCTCGATGCCGAGCCCCGGATGGGCAGCCCGCTCCGCCGCCTCATATGCCGCGAGTTGGCGTTTCACGTGCGACGCTTCGGCCGCATCGACCGGGCGCATCTCCCATTCGACCTCCGCCTGCCCCGCGATCACGTTGCGCGCCGTGCCCGCCATGATCCGCCCGACGCTGATCGTGGCCCATGGCGGATCGAAGACGCCCCCGGGGCGCATCGCCTTCAGTTCCTGTGCCAGCGCCTCGAGCCGGAGCGCGAAGCGCGCCGCCGCCTGGGCCGCGTTGATGCCGCGGTCGGGGGCCGAGCCATGGCCGTCGCGTCCGGTGAAACGCGTGGTGTACTCGTGGCAGCCCTTGTGCCCCTCGATCACCCGCATCCGCGTCGGCTCGCCGATGATCGCCAGCGCCGGGCGCGGTCCTTCGCGGACCAGGATTTCGGCCAGCGCCCGCGCGCCGAGGCAGCCCACCTCCTCGTCATGGGTGAAGACGAGATGCACCGGCGCACCGCAGCCGGCGAAGCGCGGCGCCATCGCCACGCAGGCGGCGTTGAACCCCTTCATGTCGCAGGTACCGCGCCCGTAAAGCCGCCCCTCCGCCCGCCGAAGCCGGAACGGGTCCGAGGACCACCCCTCCCCGGGCGGCACCACGTCGAGATGGCCCGAGAGCATCAGCCCGCCCTCCGCCTTTGGCCCGAAGGACGCCACGAGATTGAGCTTGTCGCCGCTCGCGTCGGGAAAGAGCGATACCCGCGCCCCCTGCCCGGCCAGCCGCTCCGCCAGCATTTCGGCCAAGGCGCGGTTGGACCGGTCCGAAACGGTCGGATGCGCCACCATCTCGGACAGAAGCGCGATCGCCTGCTCGAAGACGCTCACGGCTTCACGAAGAGCTTGCGGTCGAGATCGCACAGCGTTTCGGCGGGACCGCTGTCGCGGATCAGGATCGTCTCGGTGGTCTCCAGCCCCCAGCCCTCCATCCAGATGCCCGGCATGAAATGAAAGGTCATGCCGGGCTCTAGCACCGTCAGGTCGCCCTTGCGCAGGCTCGCGGTCCGCTCGCCCCAATCGGGCGGGTAGCTCAGCCCCACCGGATAGCCGCAGCGGTTCGGCCGGTGGATGCCGATGCGCCGCAGCGGCGCGTGCAACGCCGCGGCGATGTCCTGCGTGGTGTTGCCGGGCCGCGCCGCCTCCAGCCCGGCTTCCAGCCCCTCGGTCAGCGCCTCGGCGGCGCGGGCCATGTCGGCGGGCGGCTCGCCGAGATGGACCGTGCGGCACAGCGGCGCGTGGTAACGGCGGACGCAGCCCGACAGTTCGAAAAAGGTCGCCTCGCCGCGGCGCATCTCCTCGCCGTTCCATGTCAGGTGCGGTGCGCTGGCATCGGCGCCGGACGGCATCAAAGGGACGATGGCGGCGTAATCGCCCCAATCCTCGCCGACCCCGCGCACGGCGGCACGCATCACCTCGCCCACAAGCTCGTTCTTGCGCCGCCCCGGTTCGGCCAGTTCGATCGCCAGCCGGGCGATGGTCTCGGAAATCCGCGCCGCGCGCCGCATCAGCGCGATCTCGGGGGCCGACTTCACCAGCCGCCGCCAGTTCACCAGTGCCGTGGCATCGATGAATTCCGCCTCGGGCAGCCCGGTCTCCAGCACCGCATGGGCCCGGGCGGAGTAGTAGTAGTTGTCCATCTCGACGCCGATCCGCGCGCCGCCATGGCCCATGCCGATCAGCCGCGCCGCGAGATCCTGCATCGGGTGACGCGTGGCCGACTGCACGTAACGGTCGTCATAGCCGAGAATGCAGGCCTCGCTCATCCAGACGGTGCGCAGCGCCCCGGCGGTGTCCTGCATCCGGCCCCACCAGCAGGGCTCTCCGTCGAGCGGCAGGATCACGCCCTGATGCACATAGAACGACCATCCGTCATAACCGGTGAGCCAGTTCTGGTTCGACGGGTCGGTGACGAAGAGCACGTCGATGCCTGCCTCGGCCATGGCACGGCGGGTCGCGGCAAGGCGGCGCTCGTATTCGGCTCGCTCGAACGGGGCGGCGTGAGGTCCCATGAATCTCTCCTCTGAACCCGACCAGCCGATCCCGGGCGATGACCACGGGTCAATTCCGATGGCGGCGGAAACTGTCCGAAAAGCGACCTTCCCACGCATCGAAGCGAGTCGATCCGCCCCGGCGATAGGCGGCAAATCGCCGGTTCCGTTTCCATGCAGAGAGCGCTTGGTCGCGCCCTGAAAATCGACCTATGCTAAAGTAGTGGTACATGAGTGGCGGTGCATATGAGTCAGAGCTGCGTGACGGAACTCCACCGCTGCGGCGCGGGGATCGAGGACGAGGCGCTCGCGGCATCGCTCGATCTTTTGCCGTCGCCGACCTGGGTGGCCGATCCGGTCTGCGGCGGTGTTCACTTCAACCGCGCCTGGCTCGAGTTTCGCGGCCGGACCCTGTCGCAGGAACTGGGCCGGGGCTGGTTCACGGGCATCCATCATGAGGACCACGACAAGCTCGACACCTACAGGATCGCGCTGTCGGCGGGGCGGCCCTATCAGGTGGAGTACCGGCTGCGCCGGCATGATGGCGTCTGGCGCTGGATGCTGGATACCGGCGCACCGCGCTTCGCGCCGGATGGCGAGCTGATCGGGTTCATCGGCAGCTGTGTCGATATCACGGCCCGCCGCGAGGCCGAAATGACCCTTGCCGAGAACGAGGCGCGGCTGCGCAGCGTCACGGAGAATGTCCCGGGTTATATCTTCCAGCGGATCGTGCATCCCGGCGGACGGGCCGAATACCCGCTCTTCAGCGGTGCCGGCGAACGGGAGAACGGCGGCACGGCCCGTTTCGGCGCCGCGGCGCTGGGTCAGATGGTCCACCCCGAGGATCTGCCTGCGATGCAGGCACGCTATGCCGAGGCCGTGAGCACCATGGGCCGGCTGGACTGCGAGGGACGTCTGGTGCTGCCCGACGGCGAAAGCCGCTGGATCCGCTCCCTGTCGCAACCGCGCCCACGCGCGGATGGCGCGCTGATCTGGGACGGGGTGATGCTCGACATCACCGAGCAGCGCGAACGCGAAGCCGCGCTCGAACGCTCGGCCATGATGCTGGGAATGAGCATCGAGATCGCGGCGATCGGCACTTGGGAGTTCGACCCCGAAACCGGCCTGATCGCCGCCTCGACCCGCGCGCAGGCGATGTTCCATCTGTCCGAAAACGAGGGCCCGCGCCCGTTCGAAGACTATCTCGACCGGGTCCACCCGGAGGATCGCGACGCGGTGTGCCAGGACATGTGCAACGCCCGTGTCGAGGGTGCCGAAATGGCGCGGGTCTACCGCCTTGCGCCGCCCGATGGTCCGCAACGCTGGGTCAGCATGCGCGGCCGATTGGTCCGGCTCGCCGATGGTAGTCGCCGGCTCATCGGCGCCATCACCGACATCACCGAAACCAAGCGCCACGAGGCCGAGCGCGAGGCGGCGCTCACGCATCGCCAGACGCTGCTGGCCGAGCTGAACCACCGGATGAAGAACAACCTGCACCTGATCCTGTCGATGCTGCGGCTGGAGGCGGGACGGTTCCAGGGCCCGGACTCCTTTGCGACGGCGATCGAGCGGATCGAGGCGGTGGCGGCGCTGCACGCGCAGCTCGGCTTTTCCGAGGGCGCCGGGCGCGTCAGCTTCTGCGGCTATCTTGAGGATCTCGCGGGCAAGCTACGCCGCTCCCTGCTCGAGGGCACCGGCATCCGGCTCGACTGCACCGCCGAGCCCCTCGATCTCGATCTCGACCTCGCCGTGCCGCTCGGCATCGTCATCAACGAGCTGGTCACCAACTCCATCAAGCACGCCTTCCCGCAAGGCGCGGGACTGATCCGCCTCGGGCTGTCCCGCAAGGCGGATGGTGGGCTTCTGGTGGTGGTCGAGGATGACGGGTACGGCCCCGAGGGGCCCGCGCCCGACACGCCCGAGACGACGTCGTATCCCGGCTCCGGATCGGGCATGGGGTCGCGGCTCGTGGCCGGGCTCTGCGCGCAGATCGGGGCCCGGCTCGAGAGCCATAGCCTGCCTGGAATGAGGCACGAGATCCACTTGCCGCCGCAGGGCTGATCAGACTTGGCCAAGTGCCGCCAATGCATGGCTGGTAGACCGACAAGCGCATTGCAACCTGCGCCCGGCTGCCTCATGGGAAGACGAAACGCGCAGGGCGATTCCCGTTGCGCCCCAAACGCCTAAAAGACCAGCCATGCCCGATTTCCCGACGACTTCACCGCGCTTCGACCGCCGGAGCCTGCTGCGCGCCATCGGCGCCTCGGCCACGCTTCTGGCCGGCCTCGGCGGTGCCGCACCGCTCCGTGCCCAGACCGATCGCCCGAGGGTGATCCCCCCGGCCGAAGAGGAGGTGGCGACCCCCTTCGACTTCGAGATGCTGACCGCAGAGATGCGGGCCCTCGCCGCCGAGCCCCCCGCCCCGGTGGAGCGCCCCGCCCTGCCCCTGGGCCCGCTGGGTTACGACGACTATCGCCTCATCGCCTTCAAGCCCGAGAACGCGCGCTGGCGCGGCGCCGAGACGCCGTTCCGGCTGCACGCCTTCCACATGGGATGGCTGTTCGAAGAGCCGGTGCGGCTTTACCAGCTGCGCGATGGCATGGCCCGGCCGATGCGCTTCGACACGCAGGATTTCGACTATCACGGCCGCCTCTCCGAGAAGGCCGAGAAGATCGCCGAGCTTCCGGGCGTCGCGGGCTTCCGGCTCAACGCGCCCCTTAACCGGCCCGATCGCGAGGACGAGCTGGTGGCGTTTCTCGGCGCCAGCTACTTCCGCGCTCTGGGCCGCGACAGCCGCTACGGGCTGAGCGCGCGCGGCGTCGCCGTCGACACCGCCACCTCGCGCGCCGAGGAATTCCCGCGCTTCAGCCGGTTCTGGCTGGAGCCGGGCGATCGGCAGGTGACGATCTATGCCGCGCTCGAGGGCGAGACACTGACCGGAGCCTACCGCCTCGTGGTGACGCCCGGGCAGGACACCGAGATCGAGGTGACCGCGCGGCTGTTCTTCCGCCGCAGCCCGGAGCAGCTCGGCGTCGCGCCGCTGACCTCGATGTTCCTGTTCTCCGAGAAGAACCGGACCGAGTTCGACGATTACCGCCCTGCCGTGCATGACAGCGACGGGCTGAGGATCGAGCGGCGCGACGGCGACGTGCTGTGGCGTCCGCTCAACAACCCGCCGCGCCTCGCCTCGTCCTATTTCGGCGAGGAAAGTCCGCGCGCCTTCGGCCTGTACCAGCGCGACCGCGATTTCGAGAACTATCAGGATAGCGGCGCACGTTACGAGCGGCGCCCCTCGCTCAGGGTCGAGCCGATCGGCGACTGGGGCCGCGGCGCGGTCCGGCTCGTCGAGATTCCGACCGATCTCGAGGCAAACGACAACATCGTCGCCTTCTGGGTGCCCGAAGGCAAAATTGCCGCAGGCGATGAGCGCGAGTTCGCCTACCGTCTGCGCTGGGGCGATCTGTCCGCCGACACCGCTTCCGAGACCGCCCATGTGGCCGAGACCCGGGCCGGAACGGGCGGTGTCTCGGGCGTCGAGAGCGTGGCCGGCACCCGGAAATTCGTCATTGATCTCAAGGGCGGCGCGCTGGAGCGCCTTTCGGCCGAGGCCGAGGTCGAACTCAAGGCCGAGGCGCATGGCGGCGAGATCCTGTCGCAGACGCTGGAGCGGATCGAGGCCAGCGGCCAGTGGCGCGCGGTGCTTGATGTCTCCGCCCCGCCCGACGCTACGGTCGAACTGACCGCGCATGTGGCCGGTTTCGGCCGCAAGCTCTCGGAAACCTGGCTTTATCAGTGGATCAACGCCTGATGCTCGACCGGACCCTTTCGCTGCCCGACCTCGACACCGCCCGCCTCGAAGCGGAGGCCGCGGAGCGCGGCGCGCTGCCCGACGCCCCGCTGGCCATGCCGCGCCAGCGGCTGGAGCGGACGGCGACGCCCGCCCTGCTGGCCCGCCTGCGGGCACTTCTGGCACCGCGTCTGGACGCCTGACATGTCCCCGACAGGCCCGATGCGGGCACGGGTCGCGGCGCTGGGCGCGAGCCTCGCGCTCGCGGCCGGTGCCTTCACCCTGTTCTTCGCCCAGCGCCAGACCGGCGGGCTCTGGGTCGAGTTCGCGCGCAGCCTGCTGATCCTGATGGCCACCTTCTGGCTGAGCTGGGGCGCGGCGCAGGCCGTGCTCGGCCTGTGGCCGGGCCGCGCGCGCGCGCCACGCCGCGCCGAGCCGCAGGGACGCTGCGCGATCCTCGTGCCGGTGCACGAGGAGGACCCGCGCGCGACCTTCTCGCGCATCGCCGCGATGGACGCGGCGCTGGCCCGGATGCCGCAGGCCGGGCTGTTCGATTTCGCGGTCCTGTCCGACACCCGCTCGGCGCAGGGCGCGACGCGCGAGGCGGCGTGGTATCTTACGCTGCTGCGGGCGCGTGACGCGGAAGGGCGCATCTTCTACCGCCGCCGGACCTCCAATGCCGGTCGCAAGGCGGGCAATATCGAGGATTTCATCAAGAGCTCGGGCGCGGCCTACGAGTATGCGCTGATCCTCGACGCCGACAGCCTGATGTCGGCCGAGACCATCATCGAGATGGCGCGCCGCATGGCGGGCGAGCCACGGCTCGGGCTCTTGCAGAGCCTTCCCGGCGTGATCCGTGCCGGCTCCGTCTTCGGGCGAGCGATGCAGTTCTCGGCGGCGCTGCATTCGCCGATCTTCGCGCGCGGCGTGGCGCGGCTGCAGGGCGAGACCGGACCGTTCTGGGGCCACAACGCGATGGTGAGGATGCGCGCCTTCGCAGAGAGCTGCGCGCTGCCCGACCTCGCCGGGCCGCCGCCCTTCGGCGGTCATATCCTGAGCCACGACTATGTCGAGGCGGCGCTCTTGGCGCGGGCAGGCTGGATCGTACGGCTCGACGAGGATCTCGCGGGCTCCTACGAGGAGGGGCCCGAGAACATCCTCGCCCACGCCAAGCGCGATCGCCGCTGGTGTCAGGGCAACCTGCAGCACGCGCGGCTGCTGACGGCGCCGGGGCTGCGCCCTTGGAGCCGCTTCGTGTTCCTGCAGGGCATTCTCGCCTATGTCTCGTCGCTGTTCTGGCTGGGCTTCCTCGCCACGACGATCATCGCCCCGGCGCTGCGGGTCGAGCCGGATTACTTCCCGCTCCCCGGCTGGTCCTTTCCGGTGCTGCCGCCCAACGAGACCACCCGCACCGCCGGGCTGATCATCGGCGTGCTCGGGCTGTTGATCCTGCCCAAGCTGATGATCGCGGTGCAGGCGATCCGGTCGGGCCGCGCGGCGGGGTTTGGCGGGTCGGTGCGCCTCATGGCCTCGACCCTGGCCGAGATCGCGCTGTCGAGCGTCACCGCGCCGATCTTCCTGATGTTCCAGACCCGCTCGGTGCTGCAGGTGCTATCGGGCCGGGATGGCGGCTGGCCGGCCTCGGCGCGCGGCGAGGGCCGTCTGGGCCTCGTCGAGAGCTGGCAGGCGAGCCGCTGGATCTCGGTCGCGGGCCTTGCCGGTCTGGCCGCCACCTGGCGGCTGTCGCCCGAGCTGGTGGGCTGGCTGATCCCGGTGGCGGGGCCGATGATCGCGGCGCCGCTGGTGATCTGGGCCACCTCCCTGCCCTGCCGCGCGCTGTTCGCGGTGCCGTCCGAAACCCGACCCGACCCGATCCTCGGCCAGCAGGACGAGGTTCTCGCGGCCTGGGCCCCGCTGAGCGACAGCGAGGCCGCCCACCCCCGGCAGGAGCCGCAACATGCCTGAGCAAACCGTCTCGATCCCGGTCGCGCGCCAGCTGCCGAAACCCCGGGACCCCCGGCTCGACGTGCTGCGCGGGCTGGCGCTGGTGATGATCTTCATCAACCACGTGCCGGGCAATTTCTGGGAAGACTGGACCAGCCGCAATTTCGGCTTTTCCGATGCCGCCGAGGGCTTCGTGCTGATGGCGGGGATCTCGGCCGGTCTGGCCTATTCGGCGGGCTTCCGGGTCCGCTGGCCGTGGCAGGGCGTGGCGAAGATCTGGCGCCGGGCCTGGACGCTCTATCTCGTGCACCTGCTGATCACCTTGTCCGCGCTGATGATCGCGGCGGCGCTGGCGCGCTTCGCCGACATGCCCGCCATGCTGTGGAAGCACGGGATGGGTCTGCTGTTCCGTGATCCGCTGGGCTTTCTGATCGGTGTCCCGACGCTCGGCTTCCAGATCGGCTATGCCAACATCCTGCCGCTTTATTTCGTGCTGCTGATGGCGGCGCCGCTTGTGCTCTGGGCGGCGGTGCGGCGACCGCTCTGGACCCTCGCGGCTTCGGCGCTCCTGTGGATGGCGGCGGCGCATTTCCGGCTGACGCTGCCCAACTATCCCACGGGCGGCTGGCAGTTCAGCCCGCCGGCCTGGCAGCTACTTTTCGTACTGGGCCTCGTCACGGGCATCATGGCCAAGCAGGGTCGCAGGCTCGTGCCCGCGCGGCGCTGGATCATGGGGGTGGCCGTGGCCTTTCTGGTGCTGTCGCTGGCCTGGATGAACCTTCCGGGCTTTGGCAAGACCGGCAATCACCTGCTCTGGATGGCGAACCAGCAGGGCGTGCCGGGTTTCATGACCAGCTTCAACAAGCCATATCTGAACCTGCCGCGGCTGCTGCACCTGCTGGCGTTGTTCTACGTGCTGGCATCATGGGGCGCGGTGCGCCGCGCCTGCGCCTCGCGGCTCGCGGCCCCCTTCGCGCTTCTAGGGCGGCAGGCGCTGCCGGTCTTCGCTCTGGGCTCGATCACCATCTACCTGATCCAGGGCATCAAGACCGAGACCGGCGAGAACTTCGCGCTCGACACGATGATGCTCGGCGCCGGTCTGGCGCTGCAATTCGCCTTCGCCGCCGCGCGGCAGTACTGGCCCGCCGATCGCGATGCCGCGGCGCGGGTCGCGGCTGCCTCGCCCGCACCGGAAAAGGCGCTCGCCGCCTAGAAGTCGAGCCCGAGATCAAGGGTGCGCGCCGAATGGGTCAGCGCGCCGGAGGAGACGTAGTCGACCCCGGTGGCGCAGACCTCGGCCACCCGTTCGCGCCGCATGTTGCCCGAGGCTTCGGTCACGAGGTGCCCGCCGACCATCTCGACGGCGCGGGCCAGATCGGCGGTCGACATGTTGTCGAGCAGCACGACATCGGCGCCGCCGACCTCGAGCACCTCGGCGAGCTGGTCCAGCGTATCGACCTCGATCTCGATCTTGAGCATGTGCGAGGCCGAGGCCGTCGCGGCCCGCAGCGCGGCGCGGATGCCGCCCGCCGCCGCGATGTGGTTGTCCTTGATCAGGATCGCGTCCGACAGGCCGTAGCGGTGATTGAAGCCGCCGCCATGCAGCACCGCGAGCTTCTCGGCGGCGCGCAGGCCGGGCGTGGTCTTGCGGGTGCAGGTGACGCGGGTGGCGGTGCCGGCCGTCTCCTTCACGAAACCGGCGGTCAGCGTGGCGATGCCCGAGAGCCGCCCGGCGAAGTTGAGCGCGACGCGCTCGGCCGAGAGGATCGAGGCGGCCGAGCCCTCGATCTCCATCAGCGTGTCGCCGGGGGCGCAGGCCGCGCCGTCGGCGAGGCGGGTGGTGACCCGCAGCGTCGGATCGACGAGGCGAAACGCGATGGCCGCGATCTGAAGCCCCGAGACCACGCCCGGCTCGCGCGCGTTGATCCGCGCGGCATAGGTCGTGTCGGGCGGGATCACGGCGCGGGTGGTGACGTCGCCATAGGCGCCCAGGTCCTCGTGCAGCGCATGGCGCACCATCGGCTCGAGCAACAGGTCGGGGATCAGGGTCATGCGGTCTCCGTGGCGGCGCATTCGGCGCGGATCTTCAGGGCACCTTCGAGCGTCAGGCGGCTGCGATGCGCCTGCGCGGGGTCGGTATCGGGGAAATCGGTGCGGCAATGGCCGCCCCGGCTTTCGGTGCGCCGCAGGGCCGCGGCGGCGATCAGCGTCGCGGTCGCGGTCATGGTGCGGAAGGCGGGCGCGGGTTCGGCAGCCTCCAGCGCCGCGATGCCCGCGAGCGCGCGGCGCAGCCCGGGCCCGTCGCGCAGCACCGCGACATGGTCGGTCATCAGGCGGCGCAAAGCGGCCACGTTTTCGGGTGCAGGACCATGGCCGCCGGGGCCGAAGGCGACGGCGATCTCGGGCGCGGTGACGGGCATGCCCGTCCGGCCCATGATGTCCTCGGCGCAGCGACGTGCGAAGACGAGCGCCTCCAGGAGCCCGTTCGAGGCGAGGCGGTTCGCCCCGTGCAGACCGGTCGAAGCCGCTTCGCCGCAGGCCCAGAGGCCTTCGAGACTGCTGCGTCCCCGCGCGTCTGTCTCGACGCCGCCCATGTGGTAATGCGCGGCGGCCGCGACCGGGATGGTCCCCGCGACCGGGTCGATCCCGGCCCGCGCGCAGGCCTCTGCCACCGCCGGGAACTTCTCGACCACGCTCGGGCCAAGGGCGGCGCGGGTGTCGAGCGCCGGGTTGCGGCCCGCCTGCCGCTCGGCAAAGACGGCGCGGGCGACGATGTCGCGCGGGGCCAGTTCGGCATCGGGATGCTGCGCCGTCATGAAGCGCTCGCCCGCACCGTTGACCAGCCACGCCCCCTCGCCGCGCAGCGCCTCGGTGGCGAGCGGCAGCGGGTCCTCGCCCGTCGCGATGGCGGTGGGATGGAACTGCACGAACTCGGCATCGGCGATCATGGCGCCCGCGCGCGCCGCGGCGCCGATCACCTGGCCCCGGATGCGGGGCGGGTTGGTCGTGTGCAGCCACAGCCCGCCCGAACCGCCGCCGGCGAGCAGCACGGCGGGGGCCTCGATGGTCACCGGGGCCGAACCCGCCACGGCCTCGATCTCTACCCCCGTGACCCGACCACCGGAGGCCGCGATGCCGGTGAGCAGCGCGCCGGGCAAGATCTGCACCGACGGCGTGCGCGCCAGCGCCGCGATCAGCGTGTCCATGATCTGCCGACCGGCCTGATCGCCCTTGACCCGCACCACACGCGCCGCGCCATGCGCCGCCTCGCGCGACAGCACGTAGCCGCCTTGCGCATCGCGGTCGAAGGGCGTGCCGAGGCCGGTCAGCTCGTGGATATGCTCGCGCGCCGCCCGTGTGACGAGATCGGCGATGGCGGCGTCGACGGTGCCCGCGCCCGCCGCCACCGTGTCGGCGGCATGGGCCTCGGGGCTGTCGGCGGCGTCCATGGCGGCGGCGACGCCGCCCTGTGCCCAGGCGCTGCTCGCGCCCTGCCCCGGCGGCTCCGGCGCGATCATCAATACCGGGCGCGGCGCCAGAGCGAGGGCCGCGGAAATCGCGCCGAGACCGGCACCGATAATGACGACGCGCTCGGTGCGCAGGCGGGTCATCGTCAAGATCAGGCCTTGGCCAGGCTGCGCGACAGCTCGATCATCCGCTCCACCGCGCGGCGCGCCGGCACCGCGACCTCCTCGGGAACGACCACCTCGGGCGACAGGGTGTGCAGCGACCACAGCACCTTCTCGAGGCTGATCATCTTCATGTAGGGGCACATGTTGCACGGCTTCTGGAACGCCACGTCCGGGAACGCGTCGGTGATGTTCGAGGCCATCGAGCACTCGGTGACCAGAAGCGCCTTCTTCGGGCGCTCGCGGTCGATCCAGTCGATGATGCCGCTGGTGGAGCCGGTGAAATCGGCCTCGGCGGTCACCTCGGTCGTGCATTCGGGGTGGGCGATGATCTTCACCTCCGGGTCCGCGGCGCGGTAGGCGCGCATCTCCTCGGCGGTGTACTGCTCGTGCACGATGCAGCTGCCCTCCCACCTGACGATGCGCTTCGACGAAGCCTTGGCCACGTTGCGCGCGAGGTGCTGGTCGGGGGTCATGATGACCGTGTCGCTCTCCATCGCCTCGACGATCTGCAGCGCATTGGCCGAGGTGCAGCAGATGTCCGAGGCGGCCTTCACCTCGGCGGTGGTGTTGACGTAGCTCACCACCGGCGCGCCCGGGTATCGGCGGCGCATCTCGGCGATGCCCTCGGCGGTGATGCTCTCGGCCAGCGAGCAACCAGCCTCCATGTCGGGCATCAGCACGGTCTTGGCCGGGTTCAGGATCTTCGAGGTCTCGGCCATGAAATGCACGCCGCATTGCACGATCACCTGCGCCTCGACCTTCGTGGCCTCGATCGCCAGCTGCAGGCTGTCGCCGACCACGTCGGCGATGCCATGATAGATCTCGGGCGTCATGTAGTTGTGCGCGAGGATCACCGCGTCGCGCTCGCGCTTGAGCTTGTTGATCGCTTCGACATAGGGGGCGTGCATCGCCCAGTCGACCGGGCTCAGCACCTTGTCCATGCGGGCATAGAGATCGGCCTGGCGCTCCGCCGCCTCCACCGAGGGTGCGAGATCGTAATGCCGCGCGAGTTCCTCGCGCATGATGCGTGTCTCGAACATGTACCTCACCTTGCGTCAGTCGATGGGGTTGGCACATACAGTGCCCGGCGGAGAAGTTCCAGATCGCGCGTTCAGGACCAAAGGCCGAAGCCCACCGCCCAGAGCGTCAGCAGCACGCCGGTGACCAGCGCGTAGGCGCCGTTCCACTTCAGCCCGACATGCAGCGCGCTCTTGCCCGCGAAATTGCCGGTGAGCAGCGTCGTCGCGGTGAAGGGCGAGGTGATCCCCGAAATCGCCCAGCCGGCGGTGATCGCGATGAACAGCGCGACAGGGCTCACCCCCATCGCCTCGGGAGACGGCAGCAGCGGGAACAGCAGCGTCACGGCGAGGATCGGGTTCATGCCGACCTGACCGGTCACGGGGATGAACCAGACCAGCAGGCCAAGGATCAACGGTCCGGGCAGCGCCTCGATCAGCGGCGCGAACTCGGCCACATGCGGCGCCAGCAGTCCCGCACCCGCGGTGCCGATATATCCCGCCATCATCAGCAGCGTCAGTTCGGGCCGGTAGCGCGGCAGTTCGCGCGCCGTGTAGCGGCCCGCCCGCGCGAGCGCCCCGCGCGGCCCCTCCTGCAACAGCACCCAGCCCAGCGCCAGAAGCGGTACCACCAGAAGCACCGCGCCGACCACCCGCACCTCGAAGGCCACGTGCAGCAGCCAGACCGGCAGACCGAGCAGCGCCAGAAGCAGCACCAGCGGCAGCACCGCCTTCGGGCCGCCCTCGGGCGCGTGGCGCACCGGGGTGCGCGAGAGCTTCGGCTTGAAGATCTGGTCCATCGCCCAGCCGGTGCCGGCGACGATCAGCCCGGTCACCATCGCGGGCAGCACCGTGGATTTATAAGGCGCGCCCGGCAGCAGCGCGCCGGTGATCGCGACCGAGAAGGAGAGCGGCGACCAGGGCAGCACCGACACGAAGCCGCGCTGGATCGCCAGCAGCATGCGCCGGGTGCGGTGAAACCGGATCTCGGGGTCCGGCTCGCGCTCGGAACTGGCGACCGAGAGGCTCCCCAGAAGCGCGATCGAGCCGTAATTGAGCAGCACCGAGAAGGCCTGCCCTCCCAGCGTCAGCGCGAGGTAGCGCCGCCCCGGCGGCTGCGCCGCCAGGTACTGGCCGCAGGCCCGGATCGCGGGCGAGGTCTCGGCCGCCGAGCGCAGCGTGGCAAGCGCCACGAAGAAGGCGCCGATGAAGGCCGCGGAGCCGAAGCCGGCGAGGACTCGCGCGGTCCAGTCGCCGCCCTGTGCCCAGAGCGCCGCCGTGACCAGAAGCGCCACCACCACGAAGCCCAGCCGCCGCCCGCGCAACCGCCATGCCAGCAGCGCCACGACGACCGGCACCAGCAGCGCCGCGGCGAGGCCCGCCCCGGTCGCGGGAGCCCAATCCTTGAGCGTGACGCAGACGGTCAGCGCCACCAGCGCCATGCCGAGCAGAGGCTCGGGCCGCATGGCGGCAGGCGGCGCGTCGTGCCCGGCGCGGGCGGGGCGCGCCGCGCGCCGCACGGGAAAGCGGAACTGGAAGGCCATGAATCGGGGTCCGGAATTGCTCGCGCGACCATGGCCCCCCGCGCAGGCGCCCGCAAGGCAGGCCGCGCCGCCGGAAGCGGGGCGAATAACCGGTCGGATCGTCCCGTTTCCGCCGGGTCAGAGGAACGGGGGGTCTTGCCTGACGCGTCCCGCTGGGACAGGCTGCCGTCACAACGCATCGGCCAACCGGCGAAACATGTGCCGGAGAAGGTCGGGCTGACAGGGAGAACGACATGAAGATGAAGACATGGCTCGCCGCCGGCGCCGCCACCCTCGCGCTTGCGGGCGCCGCCCAGGCGCAGAACCTCGTCTATTGCTCGGAAGGCAGCCCCGAGGGCTTCGACCCGGCGCTCTACACCTCCGGCACCACTTTCGACGCCTCGTCGCACACGGTCTACAACCAGCTGGTCGAGTTCAAGACCGGCACCACCGAGGTGGTCCCCGGCCTCGCCGAGAGCTGGGAAGTGTCCGAGGACGGCACCGAGATCACCTTCAAGCTGCGCCAGGGCGTGAAATTCCATTCGAACGACCAGTTCACCCCGTCGCGTGACTTCAACGCCGACGACGTGATCTTCTCCTTCGAGCGCCAGGGCAAGGACGACCACCCGTTCCACATGGCCTCGGGCGGCACCTGGGAATACTACCAGGGCATGTCGATGCCCGACCTGATCGAGAGCATCGAGAAGGTCGACGACTACACCGTCAAGTTCAAGCTGACCCGCCCCGAGGCGCCCTTCGTCGCCAACATGGCGATGGACTTCGCCTCGATCCTCTCGGCCGAGTATGCCGACGCGGTCGCGGACAACCCGGAGATGCTGAACCAGCAGCCGATCGGCACCGGCCCGTTCAGCTTCGTGGCCTACCAGAAGGACGCGGTGATCCGCTACGAGCGCTTCGACGACTACTGGGGCGAGCCCGCCAAGGTCGAGAACCTGATCTTCGCGATCACCCCCGACGCCTCCGTCCGCTACCAGAAGCTGCAGGCGGGCGAGTGCCACGTCATGCCCTACCCGAACCCCGCCGACATCGCCGCGATGAAGGAGGCCGAGGGCATCGAGGTGATGGAGCAGGAAGGCCTCAACGTCGGCTACCTCGCCTACAACACGACGCAGGCGCCGTTCGACCAGCCCGAGGTGCGCAAGGCGCTCAACATGGCGATCGACAAGCAGGCGATCCTCGACGTGGTGTTCCAGGGCTCCGGCAAGGTCGCCAAGAACCCGATCCCGCCGACCATGTGGTCCTACAACGACGCGGTCGAGGACGATCCCTACGATCCCGAGGCCGCCAAGCAGATGCTGGAAGAAGCCGGCGTCAGCGATCTGAGCATGAAGATCTGGGCGATGCCGGTGCAGCGCCCCTACAACCCGAACGCCCGGCGCATGGCCGAGCTGATCCAGGAAGACATGTCCGAGATCGGCGTCGACGTGGAGATCGTCTCCTACGAGTGGGGCGAGTATCTCGAGCGTTCCAAGGCAGAGGATCGCGACGGCGCGGTGCTGCTGGGCTGGACCGGCGACAATGGCGACCCGGACAACTTCCTCGCCGTGCTGCTCGGCTGTGACGGCGTCGGCGGCTCGAACCGCGCGCAGTGGTGCAACGAGGAATTCGAGGCGCTGATCCAGGAGGCCAAGACCAAGTCCACCCAGGAAGAGCGCGCCGCGCTCTACGAAGAGGCGCAGATGGTCTTCAAGGAGCAGGCACCCTGGGCCACCATCGCCCATTCGGTCGTCTCGATGCCGATGCGCGAAGAGGTCGAGGGCTACGTGGTGCACCCGCTGGGCGGCCACCTGTTCGACAACGTCTCGATCGCCGAATAAGCCGCGCGACAGCGCAACCGGGGTCCGGGGCCGTCATGGCCCCGGACCTTTCGCATATCCGGGGCATGGCGCTTGACCGTCGCGTCACCGGGGGCGCAGGCTCGGGTCACGACCCGGCGTCAGGCATCACGAAAACTCGACAAGTCCGTGAACTCTGTGATACGTGGTGCGCTTCAAGGGCGGAACCGACGGTTCTGCCGCCGACCGAGACCCCGATTGCCCGATCACCCGCAACAGGAGACCCGTACCGGCATGGTCACCCTCGATTCCCACGGCAGCGCCGCGTTCGCGCGGTCCGGCCCCGACATGGCGGGCCGCTGAGATGCTGCGCTACGTGCTGTCGCGCTTCGCGACCTTCCTGCCGACCTTCATCGGCGTCACCCTCATCTCCTTCGCCTTCATCCGCGTGCTGCCGGGCGATCCGATCATCGTCATGGCGGGCGAGCGCGGCATGACGCAGGAACGCTATGACGAGCTGGTCGTGCAGTTCGGCTTCGACCGGCCGATCCTCGCGCAGTACTGGGATTACCTGACCGGCGTGCTGCAGGGCGATCTCGGCAACAGCTACGTCACCAAGCGCCCGGTCTGGGACGAGTTCTTCGCGCTGTTCCCGGCGACGCTGGAGCTGTCGATCTGCGCGATGATCTTCGCGGTGGCGCTGGGCCTTCCCGCGGGCGTGATCGCCGCGATGAACCGTGGCAAGTTCTTCGACCGGACGCTGATGTCCACCGCGCTGGTGGGCTACTCGATGCCGATCTTCTGGTGGGCGCTGCTCCTGATCATCGTGTTCTCGGGCAATCTCGGCTGGACCCCGGTCTCGGGCCGGATCGACCTGCTCTATTATTTCGACGACGTCACCGGCTTCATGCTGATCGACAGCCTGATCTCGGGCCAGGACGGCGCCTTCACCTCCGCCGTGCGACACCTGATCCTGCCGACCATCGTGCTCGGGACCATCCCGCTCGCGGTGATCGCGCGCCAGACCCGCTCGGCCATGCTCGAGGTCCTCGGTGAGGACTACATCCGCACGGCACGGGCCAAGGGCCTGCCGCCGGGCCGGATCAACGGGCTGCACGCGCTCCGCAACGCGTTGATCCCGGTCATCACCGTGATCGGCCTGTCGGTCGGCACGCTGCTCGCCGGCGCGATCCTGACCGAGACGATCTTCTCCTGGCCGGGCATCGGCAAGTGGATGGTCGATTCGATCTTCCGCCGCGACTACCCGGTCGTGCAGGGCGGCCTGCTGCTCATCGCCGTGATGGTGATGGTGGTGAACCTGACCGTCGACCTGCTCTACGGCCTCATCAATCCCAAGATCAGGAAGCGCTGATGGACCACGCACTTTCCAAAGAGGTGGAAACCCAGGTCGAGAAGCGTCCCGGCCGGCTCTCCGAGTTCTGGTTCTATTTCCGCGAGAACCGCGGCGCCGTGTTCGGCTTCTGGGTCTTCGTCGTCTTCGTGTTCATCGCGGCCACCGCGCCGTGGATCGCGCCGCACGACCCGACGCAGCAGTTCCGCGAATTCGCGCTGATCCCGCCCGCGTGGCAGGAGGGCGGCAACTGGAGCTTCCCGCTGGGCACCGACCCCTTGGGCCGCGACATGCTCTCGCGGCTGCTGAACGGCGCGCGCTACTCGTTCTTCGTGGGCATCGTCGTGGTCGTGGTCGCGGCGTCGGGCGGCATCCTCCTGGGCCTGCTGGCGGGCTTCTCGCCGAAATGGCTCGACGCGATCATCATGCGGCTGATGGACATCATCCTCGCCTTTCCGTCGCTCTTGCTGGCGCTGGTGCTGGTGGCGATCCTCGGGCCGTCGCTCCTGAACGCGATGATCGCCATCGCGATCGTGCTGCAGCCGCATTACGTGCGCCTGACTCGCGCCAGCGTGATCGGCGAGCTGGGCAAGGACTACGTCACCTCGGCCCGCGTCGCGGGTGCCGGGCTGTGGCGGCTGATGTTCGTCACGGTGCTGCCGAACTGCCTCGCGCCGATCATCGTGCAGGCGGCGCTCAGCTTCTCCACCGCGATCCTCGACGCGGCGGCGCTGGGCTTCCTCGGCATGGGCGCGCAGCCGCCGACCCCGGAATGGGGCACGATGCTGGCCGAGGCGCGCGAGTTCATCCTGCGCGCGTGGTGGGTGGTCACCCTGCCCGGCCTCGCGATCCTGATCACCGTGCTCGCCATCAACCTGATGGGCGATGGTCTGCGCGACGCGCTCGACCCGAAACTGAAGCGGAGCTGATCTCATGAGTCTTCTGAGACTGCGCAACCTCTCGGTCGAGTTCGCGACCACCGGCGGCCGGTTCCGCGCCGTCGACCAGGTCGATCTCGACGTGGACAAGGGCGACGTGCTGGCCATCGTCGGCGAAAGCGGCTCCGGCAAATCGGTGTCGATGCTGGCGCTGATGGGGCTCTTGCCCTGGACCGCCAAGGTGACGGCGGACGAGATGATCTTCGACGGGCACGACCTGTCGAAGATGTCGGCCCGGGCCCGCCGCAAGATCGTCGGCAAGGACCTCGCGATGATCTTCCAGGAGCCGATGTCCTCGCTCAACCCCTGCTTCACCGTGGGCTTCCAGATCCGCGAGGCGCTGCGCATCCATCTCGGCATGGACCGCAAGGCCGCGCAGGCCCGCGCGCTGGAGCTGTTCGATCTGGTCGGCATCCCCGACTCCGAGCAGCGGCTCAAGGCGTTCCCGCACCAGATGTCGGGCGGCATGAACCAGCGGGTGATGATCGCCATGGCGATCTCGTGCAATCCCAAGCTGCTGATCGCCGACGAGCCGACCACTGCGCTCGACGTGACGATCCAGGCGCAGATCCTCGACCTGCTCGTCAGGCTGCGCGACGAGACCGGCATGGGGCTGGTGCTGATCACCCATGACATGGGCGTGGTGGCCGAGACCGCGCAGCGCGTCTCGGTGCATTACGCGGGCCAGAAGGTCGAGGAGCAGCCGGTGCGCCCGCTGTTCCGGTCGCCGCACCACCCATATACCTCGGCGTTGCTCGCGGCCCTGCCCGAGCGCGCCACCGACAAGCGGCTGCCGACCATTCCCGGCGTGGTGCCGGGACAGTTCGACCGGCCGCAGGGCTGCCTGTTCTCGCCGCGCTGCCCCTATGCGGACGACCATTGCCGCAAGGTGCCGCCCAAGCCGCGCGGGCCGGATCTCGGCCTCGCGCGCTGCCACTACCCGCTCAACACCGACGAAAGGCTCGCCTCGTGAGTGCCGTGACCACAGACGCCCATGACACGACATCGCCCGCCAAGACCGGCCCCGTCGTCACCGCGCGCGGCCTCACCCGCCATTACGAGGTTGGCGGCGGTCTTTTTTCCAAGCCGCGCGTGGTGCGCGCGCTGTCGGATCTCGATTTCGAGCTGACGCCGGGCCGGACGCTGGCCGTGGTCGGCGAATCCGGTTGCGGCAAGTCCACCCTCGCCCGGGTCGTGACGCTGATCGAGGAGCCGACCCGCGGCGAGTTGTCGATCTCGGGCACCGACGCCACGCCGGACGCGTGGAAAAGCCTGCGCTCCAAGGTGCAGATCGTGTTCCAGGACCCCTACGGCTCGCTCAACCCGCGCCAGCGAATCGGCCAGATCCTGATGGAGCCCCTGCTGATCAACCGCCCCCAGATGCCGACATCCGAGCGCGAGGCCAAGGCGCGCGAGATGTTGCGTCTGGTGGGCCTACGGCCCGAGCATTTCGACCGCTACCCGCACATGTTCTCGGGTGGCCAGCGCCAGCGCATCGCCATCGGCCGGGCGCTGATGCTGGAGCCCGAGGTGCTGGTGCTCGACGAGCCGGTCTCGGCGCTCGACGTGTCGATCCAGTCCTCGGTGCTGAACCTGCTGATCGACCTGCAGGAGCGGATGCAACTGGCCTATCTCTTCATCAGCCACGACCTGTCGGTGGTTCGCCACGTCGCCGACGAGGTGAAGGTGATGTATCTGGGCCGGGCGGTGGAGACGGGTCCGAAGGACATGATCTTCGACAATCCGCAGCACCCCTACACCAAGGCGCTTCTCTCGGCGACGCCGCGCGCCGATCCGGAGGCTGCCAAGGAGCGGATCAAGCTCGAGGGCGAACTGCCCTCGCCGCTCGCCGTGCCGCCGGGCTGCGCCTTCGCGCCGCGTTGCTGGAAGGCGCAGGACAAGTGCCGCAAGGTCCGCCCGCTGCTTGATGGCGCCACGCAGAAATCGGCCTGCTTCTTTCCCGAAGGCGACGGCAAGCCTTCGGCCGAGGCGCCGGAAGGCTGAAGCCGGCGCGACCGCGCTATTACCTTCAAACGCCGCCCTTCCGGGCGGCGTTTCCCGTTCAGGCCACGGATCCCGTTGAAGAAAGATGTTCGAGCGCCGCGTCGACGCGATCGAGATCCTGCCCTTCGAGCGGCAATATCGGTCGCGGCGGATCAGCCCGGGTCAAACCCATCGACCCCGCGATGGCATAGACCACGCGCAGGCTGCCGAAGCTCCGGAACAGGTCCCATATCGGCGCAAAGCGCGCCTCGATCCGGGCGGTTTCCACGCGGTCGCCCGAGGAGGCGGCGCGCGCCAATTGCATGGCCGCCTCGGGCATCAGCCCACCAATGACGCTGAACCAGGCATCCGCGCCTCCGAGCAGTGCCTCCGAGCAGCCCCAGTCGCCGCTATAGCCGATCGAAAAGCTCTCCGGCAGGGCCGCGCGCAGCCGGGCCAGATCCTCGGCAGGCGGAATGCCGGCAGGCAATGGCATCTTCACGGCGGCAATGCCGGGCAGATCGGCCAGTCGCTGCAGCAGCGGCAGGTCGAAGCTGAAATGCGTGGTGCCCGGATTGTTGTAGATGCAGATCGGCAGACCGGTCGCGGCGGCGGTGGCGCGGAAATGCTCGAACACCTCGTCCGGGATCAGCGGCGTGTAGGAGACGGGAGCCAGCAGCAGCGCATCCGCGCCTGCACGCTCGGCGTCCCGCGCCAGAGCCATGACAGCATCGGTGCGCAGCGCACCGACGCCCACGATCAACGGGATACGGCCAGCCACCGCCTCGGCCGCTGCCGCGACGGCGCGGTCGCGCTCCTCTCGTGAAAGGTAGGCATAGGTGCCGGTGCTTCCGAGCAGGCCGATGCTGTCGACCTCTGCCGCACAGAGCCGCGTCACCATCCGGCCCAGCGCCTCGGAATCGACGCGGCCATCGGCATCGGCGGGGGTGATCGGAAAGGCGGAGAGCCCGCGAAACATGGTCATGGCGCAGCGCCCTTCCATTGAAACGGTCGCGGCGATCTTTGCCGCCTCCGTTCGGGGAGGCAAGCGTCACGCCCCGAGATAGGCCTCCCGAATGCGCGGATCGGCGATCAGCTCAGCGGCATTGCCCGAGAGCGTGATCTCGCCCTGTTCCATGACATAGCCGCGATCCGCGATCGACAGCGCCGCATAGGCGTTCTGCTCGACCATCAACAGCGTCACGCCGCGATCTCGGAGGCTCTTCACCACCGCCAGCACCTGGTCGACCAGCACCGGGGCCAGGCCCATCGACGGCTCGTCGAGCAGCATCAGCTTCGGGCGGCCCATGATGGCGCGACCGATGGCGAGCATCTGCTGCTGGCCGCCCGAGAGGCCGCCTGCGGGCAGCGCCGCCTTGTCGCGCAGGATCGGAAAGAGGCCATAGACCTCGTCCATGTCCGCGCCGAGATCGTCCGTGCGATGATAGCCGCCCAGGCTCAGATTCTCGGCCACGCTCAGATCGCCGAAGATCTGCCGCCCCTCCGGCGAATGCGCGACGCCCAGAGCCGCGCGCGCGTGGTCGGGCTGGCGGGTCAGGTCGTGGCCCGAAAATCGAACGGAGCCGGATTTCACCGGCTGCACGCCGGAGATGCACCGCATCAAGGTGGTCTTGCCCGCGCCATTGGCCCCGACGAGCGAGACGATCTCACCCTCGTTCACGGTGAGATCGACGCCGTGCAGCACCTCGATCGGGCCATAGGCGGAGCGCAGGCCCTCGATGGACAAAAGCGGTTCAGGCATGGGCGGCGGCCTCGGCTTCGGCGGCGCCATGGGCGCCGAGATAGGCGGCGATGACGTGGGGGTTTGTGCGGATCTCCTCCGGCCCGCCTTCGGCGATCTTGCGGCCCTGATCGAGTACGACGATGTGCGATGAGATGCGCATCACCATGCGCATGTCGTGCTCGATCAGCACCACGGTCTTGCCCTCGTCCGCGATGGCATGGATCAGGTCGTCGACCTCGCGCGTCTCGACCGCGTTGCAGCCCGCTGCCGGTTCGTCGAGCAGCAGGATGGTGCAGCCGGTGACCAGCGCGCGGGCGATCTCCAGCCGCTTGAGCTGTCCATAGGACATCTCGGAGGCCGGGCGATGCGCCAGATCGGCGAGGCCCGCGCGTTCCAGCGCGGCCATGGCGCTGGCGCGGCTCCGCTCGGTCTCGCATCGCGCACCGGGCAGGCCCAGCAGGTCGGAGAGCAGGTTGGATTTCTCCTGCATGTGGCAGCCGGTCATGACGTTGTCGAGCGCGCTCATCTGCGGGAAGACCTGCAGGTTCTGAAAGGTGCGGGCCATGCCGCGCCGGGCCAGATCGTGGGCCGCGAGGCCGGTGACGTCCTGCCCGTCGATCCGGACCCGGCCGGAGCTGGCGCGGTAGACCCCGGAGACGAGGTTGAACAGCGTGGTCTTGCCCGCGCCGTTCGGACCGATGATCGAGGTCACCTCGCCCGGTTTCGCGGTGAAGCTCACGCCGTCCACGGCCTTGATGCCGCCGAAGGCGATGCCGAGGCCGTCGATGTCGAGGCTCATGATTTCCTCCGGGTCCAGAGATCGGCGATGAAGGGCACGAGGCCGCGCCGCATCGCGATCATGGTGACCACCATGATGCCGCCAAGCACCATGTGCTCGTAATCGGCGAAGACCGTGAGCACCTGCGGCAGCGCGGTGAGGATCAGGGCGCCGACCAGCGCGCCGAACACCGAGGTGGCCCGCCCAGCACCGCCATGGTCACCATCTCGACGGAATGCATGAAGCCGCCCGTCTCGGGGGTGATGTAGCCATTGGCCAGCGCCAGCAGGCCGCCCGCCACGGCGGCGTAGAGCGCCGAGATCACGAAGGCGCGCGACTTGGCGCGGGCCACGTCGATGCCGAGCGAACGCGCGGCGACATCGCTGTCATGGATCGCCCGCAGGCTGCGCCCCGATGGGGAGCCCGCGAGGTTGACCGCGATCGCCGCACCGATGGCGGCGGTGAAGCCCGCGACCCAGTACCACGCTTCGGCGGATTTCAGATTGAGGCCCACCATCTTGAACAGGTTGCGGGCGTTCATGCCGGAGACCGTCATGCCGTCCGGCCCGCCGGTGAGCCAGGCCTCCTTCGACAGCACCATCCAGATCAGCATGCCCAGACCCAGCGTCGCGATGGCGAGGTAATAGCCCGAAAGCTTCAGGATCGGCCGCCCGACGACGAGCGCCAGCAGACCGGCCAGCAGCACCCCCGACAGCATCGCCAGCGGCGACGGCACGCCGTAATTCGGCAGGATCGCGGTGGTATATGCGCCGATGGTGAAGAAGCCGGCATGGCCGAGGCTGACCAGGCCGACATAGCCCAGCAGCACCACGATGCCGGTGACCGCAAGCGTGTTGATCCAGACCAGCGTACCGACCCGGTAGAAATAGCTCGACGGAAAGATCAGCGCGCCCAGCCCCACGAGGACCGCGAAGACCAGGAAGGTGCCAAGCCCCGGCCCGATGGCGCGCCGCCTTGTGACTTTGTTCTGCAAATACGCATCGCGCCCGGTATCGACCGGCGCGGCGCTGGTGGTCGTCTCCTGCCCGGCCATCACACCCGCTCCGTGATACGCGCGCCGAACAGGCCCTGGGGCCGCAGGAACAGCACGAGAAGAATGACCACGAAGGCGCTCGCATCCTTGTAGTCGGAGGAGATGTAGCCCGCCGTCATCGCCTCGATCAGCCCGATCAGCAGCCCGCCCGCCAGCGCGCCCAGAGGCGAGCCGACGCCGCCCAGCATGGTGGCCGAGAAGCCCTTGAGCGCCATCAGAACGCCGACATCGTAGCTGGTGAAGGTGACCGGCGTCGCCAGCACCCCGGCCAGCGCGCCGATGGCGGCCGAAAGCGCAAAGGAGAGGTTCATCGCGCGGCCCGTGTTGATGCCGACGAGTGCTGCGGCCATGCGGTTCGAGGCGGTGGCACGGATGCCACGCCCGGCCCGGGTCCGGTTCAGGAACCACGCGAGAAAGGCGAAGACCGCGATGCTGCCGCCGATGATCCACAGGCTCTGCGGCAGGATGGTGGCGCCCCCGACGCGCAGGGGCGCGTCGCCGGAGAAGCCGTCATAGCGATGGATCTGCTTGTCGAAGACCGCCTGCATGGCGCCGCGCAGGAAGATGCTGGCGCCGATCGTGATGATGATCAGCGACACCAGCGGCGCCTCGCGCGCGGGTCGGATCGCCAGCCGGTAGAGCGCGACGCCCACCAGCATACCCGCGATCACCGCCAGCGGCGCCGCGATCCAGACCGGCACGCCCGCGCCGATCAGCGCCGCCGCCGTCATGCCGCCGATCACCACGAACTCGCCCTGGGCGAAGTTCACGACGCCGGAGGCGTTGTAGATCAGCGTGAACCCGAGGGCGATGGCCGCGTAGATCGCGCCCACCGTGACCCCGGAGACGAGGAATTGCAGAAGCTCCGACAAGGCAGATCCTTACTCTTCGACCGGGGTCCAGCCGCCATCCTTGATCTCGAGGATCCGGAAGGCCGAAAGGTCGAGACCCATGTGGTCCTCGGGGGTGAAGCTGTAGACGCCGGTGACGCCGGCATGGCCCTCGGTCGCCTCGAGCGCGTCGCGGATCTCGACCGGATCGGTCGAGTCGGCCCGCTCGATCGCGTTCACCAGCAGGTGGAAGGCATCATAGGCATAGCCGCCGAAGGTCGAGGGCTTCTCGCCATGGGCCGCCTCATAGGCCGCGATGTAGTCCTGCACCGGCTGGCGCTGCGGGTCGTCCTCGGCCAGCTGGTCGGGGATCAAGAGTGGCGTCGCGGGCAGGCGCAGCCCGTTCGCGGCGTCACCGGCAAGCTTGATGAACTCGTCGGAGGCGACGCCGTGGCTCTGATAGAACGGCAGTTCGATTCCGAGCTGGGCGTAGTTGCGGGTCACCACCGCCGGGCCCTGGCCGAAGCCGGGATTCACCACCGCTTCGATACCCTCGGTGGCGGCGATGTTGGTGAGCTGCGGGGTCATGTCGCTGTCGCTGCCGCCATAGCTCTCATCGGCGACGATCTCGACGCCGGAGGCCTCGGCCACGTCGAGGCACTGCTCGCGCATCGAGGCGCCGAAGCCGTCGGTGCCCGAGATCAGCCCGACCTTGGTCATGCCGCGCGAGGTGATGTCGGCGAAGATCTTCTCGCAGGCCATGCGGTCGGTATGCGGCGTCTTGAAGACGAACTCCTGCACCGGGTCGATGATCACCACGGCACCGGCGAGCGAGATGAACGGGATCTCGTAATCGGCGAAGAGCGGCGCCATCGCCATGGTGGCCCCGGTCGAGGAGCCGCCGATCACCGCGACCACCTCGTCCTCCTCGATGAGACGGGTCGCGAAGGTGCGCGCCTTGTTCGGATCGGCACCGTCGTCATAGACGATCAGCTCGACCTCTTCGCCGTTGATGCCGCCATTGGCGTTCAGTTCCTCGACCAGCATCTCCAGCGTCTTTGCCTCGGGATCGCCGAGAAAGGCGGCCGGGCCGGTGACGGCGAGCGAGGCGCCGATCTTGATCTCGGCCAGCGCGGGCGCGGCCGTCAGCAGGGCCAGCGCCGAGACGCCGGCGGCAACTGCTTGTCTCGTCATGTCATTCCTCCCTTTCGTCACATCGCAGCACATATTTTCGGCATTCCGTGACGCTTTATTCATTGACCAGCCGCGACCGTCATGCAACACATTTTTTCCGAAAGCGCTGCGTTTCCGTGCCCCTTTGAAGGGAGAGGCCGGTGGCGATGCGCGCGATGCGAGGGAGGGATCATGACCGAGCCAGTTCTTCTGGAGGACCTGACGGATGGCGTGCTGCGCCTGACGCTGAACCGGCCCGACCGCCTGAACGCCTTCACCCCCGAGCTGCATGCGGCGCTGCGCGCGGCGATCGGCCGGGCGGCCGAGGACGAGGCGGTGCGCGCGGTGCTGCTCACCGGGGCCGGTCGCGGCTTCTGCGCCGGTCAGGATCTCGGCCAGCGCCATCCCGATGCCGCGGGCGGCGCGCCGGATCTGGGCGAGACGATCGGCACGCTGTGGAACCCGCTGGTGCGCGCCATCCGAGCCCTGCCCAAGCCGGTGATCTGCGCGGTGAACGGCGTCGCCGCCGGCGCCGGCGCCAACCTCGCCATCGCCTGCGACATCGTTCTGGCGGGCGAGAGCGCGCGCTTCATCCAGTCCTTCGCCAAGCTCGGGCTCGTGCCGGATTCGGGCGGCACATGGACCCTGACCCGGGCGCTTGGCGAAGCTCGCGCCAAGGCACTGGCGCTGACCGGTCAGCCGCTGGGCGCGGCGCAGGCCGCCGATTGGGGGCTGATCTGGCGCGCCGTGCCGGATACGGCGCTGATGGAGGAGGCGGAGGCGCTCGCGGCCGCGCTGGCCAAGGGGCCGACCTATGGCTACGGGCTGACCAAGCAGGCGATCCAGGCCGCGGGTGGTCAAACTCTTGACGCCAGCCTCGATCTGGAGCGCGACCTGCAACGCAAGGCGGGCTTCTCGCCCGATTATGCCGAGGGCGTGCGCGCCTTCACCGAGAAGCGGGAGCCGGTCTTCACCGGGCGCGCGCAATGAGCGGCGCAGTGGAGATGAAGCTCGACCCGCAGGCGCAGGCCGAGAAGCGCACGCAGGAGATGTGGGACGAGGACACCGCCAGCAAGGCGATGGGGATGGAGCTTCTCGAGGTCGGACCCGGCACCGCCGTGATGCGGATGCGGGTGCGCGAGGACATGGTGAACGGCCATGGCACGCTGCATGGCGGCCTGACCTTCGCCTTCGCCGACAGCGTCTTCGCCTTCGCCGCCAACAGCTACGACTACCAGGCCGTCGGCGTGCAATGCGACATCGTCTACCACGCGCCGGGGCGCTTGGGCGACGTGCTGATCGGCACCGGCACCGAGGTGACGCGGGCCGGGCGCTCGGGGCTCTACGACGTGGCGGTGCATCGCGAGGACGGCACGCTGATCGCCAGCTTTCGCGGCAATTCGCGGATCGTGACGCCACGCGCCAAGTGAACTGAGACCGGCGCCGCGGGAGGGCGCCGAGGGAGGACGACATGCTCACCAGACCCACCGGGGCCCGCGCGCCCCTCGACCCGATCGAAACCGCCTCGCGCGACGAGATCGCGGCGCTGCAGCTCCAGCGGATGAAACAGACGCTCCGGCGCGCCTATGAGGGCTCGCCCTTCTACCGGGCGAAGTTCGACGAATGCGGCGTCCACCCGGACGATCTGAAGTCGCTTTCGGACCTCAAGAAATTCCCCTTCACCGTGAAGCAGGACCTGCGCGACAACTATCCCTTCGGCATGTTCGCGGTGCCGCAAAGCCGGATCGCGCGGCTGCACGCCTCCTCTGGCACCACCGGCAAGCCGACGGTCGTGGCCTATACGAAGAACGACATCGACACCTGGGCCGACGTGATGGCGCGCTCGATCCGCGCCGCGGGCGGCGCGCCGGGCGACATCTGCCACGTCGCCTATGGCTACGGCCTCTTCACCGGCGGGCTTGGCGCGCATTACGGGGCCGAGCGGCTGGGCTGCACCGTGGTCCCGGTCTCCGGCGGCATGACAGAGCGCCAGATCACGCTGATCGAGGATTTCAAGCCCTCGATCATCATGGTCACCCCCTCCTACATGCTGTCGATCCTCGACGCCTACCGCGCCGCCGGGCTCGACCCGCGCGAAAGCTCGCTCAAGACCGGCATCTTCGGGGCCGAGCCCTGGACCAACGCCATGCGCCAGGAAATCGAGCAGGCCTTCGACATGGATGCAGTCGATATCTTCGGTCTCTCCGAGGTGATGGGCCCGGGCGTCGCGCAGGAATGCGTCGAGACCAAGGACGGTCTGCACATCTGGGAGGACCACTTCTACCCGGAGATCATCGATCCGGAGACCGGGGAGCCGGTCGAGGACGGGCAGGAAGGCGAGCTGGTCTTCACCTCGCTCACCAAGGAGGCCTTTCCGATCATCCGCTACCGCACCCGCGACCTGACGCGGCTGCTGCCCGGCACCGCGCGGTCGATGCGGCGGATGGAGAAGGTAACGGGCCGCAGCGACGACATGATCATCCTGCGCGGCGTCAATGTCTTCCCAACCCAGATCGAGGAGCAGATCCTGAAATGCGCGGCGCTGGCCCCGCATTACCAGATCCACCTGTCCCGCAAGGGCCGGATGGACGAGATGTGCATCCATTGCGAGTGCAAGACCGATGGCGACGAGGCCGCGGCACAGGCGGCCGCGCGCGAGCTGATGGGCCACGTCAAGAGCGTGGTCGGCGTGTCTTGCAAGGTCGAGATCAAGCCCTGTGGCAGCATCGCACGCTCGGAGGGTAAGGCGAAGCGCGTCGTCGACGAGCGGCCCAAGGGCTGAATTGTGCCCATGGCGCGAGGGCACTACACCGGTTCTCGCGCACAACCCGGAGCCGACATGTCGCCAGATGCCCTGCACAACGTCCTCGCCGCCAATCCGGTCAGCGCCGGTGCCTTCATCGTCACGCTCTATGGCGATGTGGTGGCGCCACGCGGCGGCGAGATCTGGATGGGCAACATCATTTCGGCCTGCGCCGCCGTCGGCCTGAGTGAAAGCCGGGTGCGCACCGCCGTGTCGCGGCTCGTCGCCGCCGAGCGGATCGAGGGGGTGAAGGACGGGCGCAAGAGCTACTACCGGCTCACCGCCTCGGCGGAAAAGGAGTTCCAGCGCGCCGCGCGGCTGATCTATCGCCGCCCCCGCGCCGCGCCGCTCAGGGGCTGGCATCTCGTGGCGTTGCCGCAGGGGCCGGGGCGCGAAGCGCTGGTGACACGGCTGACGCGACTGCGCTTCGGGATGGCCGAGCCCTATCTCGCGATCCTGCCAAATCGCGGCGACCCCCTGCCCCCCTTGGGCGCGCCGCATTTCCACGCCACCACCGAGGACGACCTGACCGAGATGGCTCGCGCGGCATGGCCGCTCGACGCCTTGGCCGAACGGATGGCGCGTTTCATGGAGGGCTTCGCACCGCTCGACGGCGTGTCCTGCAGCCCCGAAGAGGCGCTGGGGCTACGGCTGCTGCTGGTGCATGTCTACCGCGACATCGCGCTGTCGGACCCGGCGCTGCCTCTGGGGATGTTGCCCGAGAATTGGCAGGGCCCGGAGGTGCGCGCGCTGTTCGCCCGGCTCTACCTGCACCTCACCCCCGGCGCCGATGCCGCCGTGGCGCGCGATTTCGTCGACCGCGACGGCCCTCTCAGGGCCGATCCGACCCGCATCGCCCGTCGCATCGCCGATCTCTCCTACCACTGATCCGACGGGGCAGTTCCACCCTGCGGAACGCCGTCACGATACATCACACGCATCCGATCTTGTGACTTGAAATGTGCCACATCACATGTCACATAATTCGGGAGAGTCGATGAATCCCGTGCGGAAACCGACTCGTTGCAAGCCGCAGGAGATCCGACATGTACGCTCAGCTCGTCGAGACCGGGGCCGCCGAGACATCCGAGAAGGACCGCGAGTTCCAGGAGAAGATCGATCGCGGCGTGCGGATCGAGGCCAATGACTGGATGCCCGAGGGCTACCGCAAGACGCTGATCCGCCAGATCAGCCAGCACGCGCATTCCGAGATCGTGGGTCAGCTGCCCGAGGGCAACTGGATCACCCGCGCGCCGTCGCTGCAAAGGAAGGCGATCCTTCTGGCCAAGGTGCAGGACGAGGCCGGGCACGGGCTCTACCTCTACTGCGCCGCCGAGACGCTGGGGATCAGCCGCGACGAGATGACCGCGCAGCTTTTGTCGGGCAAGGCCAAGTATTCCTCGATCTTCAACTACCCGACCCTGACCTGGGCCGATATCGGCGCGGTCGGCTGGCTCGTGGACGGTGCCGCGATCATGAATCAGGTGCCGCTGCAGCGCTGCTCCTACGGCCCCTATTCCCGTGCGATGATCCGCGTCTGCAAGGAAGAGAGCTTCCACCAGCGTCAGGGCTTCGACATCATGCGCCAGCTCTGCCAGGGCACCGACGACCAGAAGGCGATGGCGCAGGACGCTCTGAACCGCTGGTGGTGGCCGTCGCTGATGATGTTCGGCCCCTCGGACAAGGACTCGGTGCATTCCGAGCAGTCGATGAAATGGGGCATCAAGCAGAACACCAATGACGAGCTGCGGCAGAAATTCGTCGACCAGACCGTGCCGCAGGCCGAATGGCTGGGCCTCACCGTGCCCGACCCCGACCTCGCCTGGAACGAGGCGAAGGGCGGCTACGATTTCGGCGAACCGGACTGGTCCGAGTTCTACGAGGTGCTCAAGGGCAACGGCCCGTGCAACCGCGACCGGTTGGCGGCGCGCAACAAGGCTTGGGACGACGGCGCGTGGTATCGCGACGGGCTGATCGCCCATGCCGAGAAACAACAGACCATCGCGGCGGAGTGAGCGGCATGAGCAAGGAATGGCCCCTGTGGGAGATCTTCATCCGCGGTCAGCACGGGCTGTCGCACCGGCATGTCGGCAGCCTGCATGCGCCCGACGCCGAGATGGCGCTGAAGAACGCGCGTGACGTCTATACGCGGCGCAACGAGGGCATGAGCATCTGGGTGGTCGAGTCCGCCAAGATCACCGCCTTCGATCCGGATACCGCCGAGCAGAACTTCGCCGCGCCGAAATCCAAGGTCTACCGCCACCCGAGCTTCTTCGAGATCCCCGACGATGTGGGGGCGATGTGATGGACTCGCTTGTCACCTTCTGCCTGCGGATGGGCGATACTACGCTGATCCTCGGCCAGCAGACGGCGGCGTGGTGCGGCCACGCGCCGGTGCTCGAGGAAGACATCGCCTTCGCCAATATGGGGCTCGACCTGATCGGCCAGACCCAGCTGTGGTACGAGATCGCGGCAGAGGCCGAGGGCCGCGGCCGCACCCCCGACGATCTCGCCTTCTTCCGCACCGAGCGGCAGTTCCTCAACGCGCAGCTGGTGGAGCGGCCCAACACCGATTTCGCCCATGCGCTGATGCGGCAATACCTGTTCGACGCCTGGCACCTGCCGATGCAGGAGGCGCTGTGCGAGAGCGGCCATGAGGCGATCCGCGATCTGGCGCGGAAATCGGTGAAGGAGGTGCGCTACCACATCAACCGCTCGCGCGACCTGATCGTGCGGCTGGGCGACGGCTCGGACGAGAGCCGGGCCAAGATGCAGGCCGCGCTCGACGCGCTGTGGCCCTATGCCGCCGACCTGATGGCGACCGACGCGGTCGAAGAGACGCTGGCGGCGCAGGGCGTGCTGCCGGATCTGGCCCGCGTGCGCAGGGCCTTCGAGGCCGAGACCGCCGCAACGATGGCCCGCGCGACGCTGGATATCCCGGCGAACGGCCACGCCCGCACCGGTGGCCGCACCGGCATCCATACCGAGACGATGGGCTATATCCTGGCCGAGATGCAGCAGGTCCCTCGCAGCTATCCCGACGCCCGTTGGTGAGCGCGATGCGCCCGGACACCGACACAGTGCGCGATTGGCTGGGCGAGGTCCCCGACCCCGAGATCCCGGCGATCTCGGTGGTCGATCTCGGCATCGTTCGCGACGTGGGTTGGGAGGACGACACGCTGGTGGTCGACGTCACGCCCACCTATGCGGGCTGTCCCGCAACGCTGGTGATCGCGCTCGACATCGAGACGGCGCTGCGCGAGCGGGGCCTCGAGAAGGTCGAGGTGCGCCGTCGCATGTCGCCGCCCTGGTCGACCGACTGGATCAGCCCCGAGGGCCGGCAGAAGCTGCTCGACTACGGGATCGCGCCGCCGCAGCTGAATGCCGCCAACTGCGCGGGCGTGCTCTCGGCCCAAAGCGCCGCCTGTCCGCTATGCGGCTCGGAGAACACCGAGGCGATCGCGGCGCGCGGCTCCACCCCCTGCAAGGCGCAGTTCCGCTGCCGCGACTGTCGCGAGCCCTTCGATTATTTCAAGGCGATCTGATGCAAGAGTTCTATCCGCTGACCGTCACTGGCATCGACCACGACACCCGCGACGCCGTGGTGGTCTCGCTCGCCCCCGCGAAGGGCGACCGCGACAAGTTCCGGTTTCGCCCGGGCCAATACCTGACCTTCCGCCGCGATTTCGACGGCGAGGAGCTGCGCCGCTCCTACTCGATCTGCGCCACCCCCGAGGAGGGGTTGCGGGTCGGCATCAAGAAGGTCGATGGCGGGGCGTTCTCGAGCTTTGCCAAGCACGAGCTGAAGGTCGGGGACACGCTCGACGCGCTGCCGCCACAGGGCCGCTTTCACGCCCCCGAGGAGGCGGGCGAGAAGCACTATCTCGGTTTCGCCGCCGGCTCCGGCATCACCCCCGTGCTGTCGATCGCCAAGAGCATCCTTGCCGGCTCCGACGCCGCCCGCTTCACGCTGGTCTATGGCAACCGGCAACTGTCTTCGGTGATGTTCAAGCGCGAGATCGGCGACCTGAAGGATCGCTATCTCGACCGGCTGAACGTGGTGCATATCTTCTCGGGCGAGGCGCAGGAGATCGAGCTGTTCTCGGGCCGGATCGACGCCGAGAAATGCCACGCGCTGTTCGGCCCATGGGTCAGCCCGAAGGCCGAGATGGCCTTCATCTGCGGCCCCGAGGCGATGATGAAGGACGTGGCCACCGCGCTCGAAGAGGCGGGCATGCCCAAGGACAGGATCAAGTTCGAGCTGTTCGGCGCCGCCCAGCCGGGCCGCGCCAAGATGCGGCAAGCTGCCCAAGCCGCGCGCGAGAGCGGCGACATGATCCGCGCCACCGTGATCCTCGACGGCGTGTCGCGCAGCTTCCAGATGCCGCGTAGCGGCCAGTCGGTGCTCGACGCGGCGCGCGAGCATGACATCGACGCACCCTTCTCCTGCAAGGCCGGGGTCTGCTCGACCTGCATCGGCCGGGTGAAGTCCGGCGAGGTCGAGATGATGCAGAACTACGCGCTCGAGGACAACGAGGTGGCGGACGGGCTGGTGCTGACCTGCCAGTGCCTGCCGCTCTCGGACGAGATCACCATCGAATACGAAGGACACTGAGCATGCTGGACGCCATTCCCACCGAGCCGCGCCGCCTCGAGTCCTATGTTGCCGGCCGCTGGCAGGCCGGCACCGGCGAGGGCCAGATCGTCGCCGATGCCGCGACCGGCGATCCGGTCGCCCGGGTCGACGCCACCGGCATCAACATGGAAGAGATGCTGCGCCACGGCCGCGAGGTCGGCGGCCCGGCCTTGCGCGAGATGACGACGCATCAGCGCGCGATGATGATGAAGCGCCTCGGGCTGGCGCTGATGGAGCGCAAGGAGGAGCTATACGCGATCTCCACTGCGACGGGCGCCACCCGCTCGGATGGCTGGATCGATATCGAGGGCGGCATCGGCACGATGCTCTCCTATGCTTCGAAGGGCCGCCGCGAGCTGCCCAATGCGCATGTCATCCCCGACGGAAACCCCGAGATCCTGTCGAAGGATGGCAGCTTCATCGGTCAGCACGTGCTGATGCCGCTCGAAGGCGTGGCGATCCACATCAACGCCTTCAACTTCCCGGTCTGGGGCATGCTAGAGAAACTCGCCCCGACTTGGCTCGCCGGCATGCCCGCCATCGTGAAGCCCGCGAGCCAGACCTCCTATCTCACCGAGGCCTGCGTGCGGCTGATGCTGGAAACCGGCGAGCTGCCCGAAGGCGCGCTGCAACTGATCTGCGGCCGCACCGGCGACCTTCTGGACCGCGTCACCTGCCAGGACGTGGTGACCTTCACCGGCTCGGCGGCCACCGCGCGCAAGCTGCGCAACACGCCCGCGATCATCAAGAACGCTGTGCGCTTCACCGCCGAGGCCGACAGCCTCAACGCCTGCATTCTTGGTCAAGATGCCACACCCGATAGCCCGGAATTCGAGCTATTCGTCAAGGAAGTGCATCGCGAGATGACCACCAAAGCGGGCCAGAAATGCACCGCGATCCGCCGCGCCATCCTGCCGCGCACGTTGGTCGAACCGGCGGTCGAGGCGCTGCGGGCGCGGATCGAGAAGACGGTGATCGGCCATCCCGGTGACGCCGCCACCCGCATGGGCGCTCTTGCCTCGACCGATCAGGTCGAGGAGGTGCATCGTGCCGTCGAGGCGATCGGTGCCGAGGCCCGCATCGCCATCGCGCCGGGGCCGGTGCCGGAGAAAGGCGCCTTCGTGTCTCCCTGCGTGCTGGTTTGCGACGCACCGCTGACCGCCAAGGCTCCGCACGAGATCGAGGCCTTTGGCCCGGTCTGCACGCTGATGCCCTATGACAGCCTCGACGAGGCTATCGAGATCGCCAATCGGGGCGCGGGCTCGCTGGTCGCCTCGGTCTTCACAGACGACACCGAGGTCGCGAAGACGCTGGGCCGCGGCATCGCTAAGCTGCATGGCCGGGTGCTGTTCGGCAACCGCCGCTCTGCCAAGACCTCCACCGGCCACGGCTCTCCCCTGCCCCAGATGGTGCATGGCGGCCCGGGCCGTGCGGGCGGCGGCGAGGAGCTGGGCGGCATGCGCGCGGTGAAGCACTTCATGCAGCGCACGGCGCTGCAGGGCACGCCGGACCAGCTCACGGCGGTCATCGGGCAGTGGATGCCCGGCGCGACCCGCAACGAGACGGACGTCCACCCGTTCCGCAAGTCGCTGGCCGAGCTGGAGATCGGCGACACCATCGTCACCGAGGCGCGCAAGGTCACGCTCGAGGACATCGAGCACTTCGCCAACTTCACCGGCGACACCTTCTACGCCCACATGGACGAGGAAGCGGCGCAGCGGAACCCGTTCTTCGAGGGCCGCGTCGCGCATGGCTACCTGATCGTCTCCTTCGCCGCAGGCCTTTTCGTGCAGCCCGACGAAGGCCCGGTGCTCGCCAATTACGGCGTCGACAACCTGCGTTTCATGACCCCGGTGAACGCGGGCGACAGCTTGCGCGTTCAGCTCACCGCCAAGCAGATCAACCCGCGCGAGACGGATGATTACGGCGAGGTCCGCTGGGACTGCACCGTGCTGCGCGACGATGCCGAGGTGGTGGCGCAATACGACGTGCTGACGCTGGTCGCCAAGCAACAGCGCGACCTCTGATGGCCAAGGTCTATGCCTATGACGGCGTCGTGCCGGTGGTGGACGCTTCGGCCTTCGTCCACCCCGAGGCGGTGCTGATCGGCGACACCCATGTCGGCCCCGGCGCCTATATCGGCCCCGGCGCGATCCTGCGCGGCGATTTCGGCCGGGTCGTCGTCGGGGCCAACGCCAACCTGCAGGAAACCTGCGTCATGCACGCCTTTCCGAACAAGGACGTGGTGATCGAGGAACGCGGCCATGTCGGGCATGGCGCGGTGCTGCATGGCTGCCGGGTCGGCGAGAACGCCATGGTCGGCATGAACGCGGTGATCATGGACGACGTGGTCATCGGGGCCGAGAGCATCGTCGCCGCGCTGGCCTTCGTGAAGGCCGGGATGCAGATCCCGCCGCGCTCGATGGTGGTCGGCATGCCCGCCAAGGTGATCCGCGAGTTGACCGAGGAAGAGGTCGCGTGGAAAAGCCAAGGCACCGCGATCTACACCCGGCTCGCGGCGGAGGCGGGGGAAAAGCTCGTGGCCTGCGACCCCCTGCCCCGCGCCGAGGAGGGCCGGAGGCGGATCGAGGCCCCGGCCTACGATCCGAAATACCTCGCCACGCCGCAGATGTGACGACCGGCTAGAGCGGCAGCACGCCGCGCGTCTTGACCGCGCGCAGCACCATGTTGGTCTGCGCGCTGGCCACCGCCGGCTGGCGAAACAGGAACTGTTCGAGAAACGCGTTGTAGGCGGCAAGGTCGCGGCAGAGCACCCTCAGGTGATAATCGGCCTGACCGGTCGTGGCGTAGCATTCCTGGATCTCGGGCCGCGACTGAACGGCGCGGATGAAATCCTCCACGGGCCGCATCTCGTGACGTACGAGGCTGACATGCACGATCGCCTGAAACGTCAGCCCGCAGGCCTCGGGGTTGAGCCTGACCCCGGGACGTTCGATCGCCCCGGCCTCTTCCAGCGCCCGCACCCGGCGCCAGCAGGAGGAGGCGGACATGCCGACCTTTTCCGCCAGATCGGCATTCGACAGCCGGCCATCCTCCTGCAAGGCGGCAAGGATACGGATGTCGGCAGGATCGAGAGATGTGACCATTTCATTCCGAGAACAGGCGGCCGCATGAAACGGCGTTCCGCAAACTAGCGCCAGTCGCGCGAAACTGAAAGCAATATCCACCGTGCCGGGTCCACAGTGGAGCAAGCCAGAGTCGGGGAGGACTCCGCCATGACAGATCAATCGCACAGCTTCCGCAGCTACCAGTTGTCGGACCGCTACAGGCGCACCGAGGGGCGCGTGTTCCTGACCGGCACGCAGGCGCTGGTGCGCATCATGCTCGATCAGGCCCGGCGCGACAGAGCCGAAGGCATGAACACCGCCGGTTTCGTCTCCGGCTATCGCGGCTCGCCCCTGGGCGCGCTCGACATGGAGATGTGGCGCGGCAAGACGCAGCTCGAAGAGCATCGCATCGAGTTCCTGCCCGCCGTGAACGAGGACCTCGGCGCCACCGCGGTTCTGGGCGCGCAGCAGCTCGCGCTCGACCCGCGTGCCGAAGTCGAGGGCGTGTTCTCGATGTGGTACGGCAAGGGTCCGGGCGTCGATCGCTCCGGCGACGCGCTCAAGCACGGCAACGCCTATGGCTCGTCACCCAAGGGCGGCGTTCTGGTGGTGGCGGGCGACGATCATGGCTGCGTCTCGTCGTCGATGTCGCATCAATCCGACGTCGCCTTCATGGCGTGGTTCATGCCGGTGCTGAACCCGGCCTCGGTCGCCGAATACCTCCCCTTCGGCGAATGGGGCTTCGCGCTGTCACGCTTTTCCGGCACCTGGGTCGGCTTCAAGGCCGTCTCGGAGACGGTCGAAAGCGGCCAATCGGTCGAGCTTCTCCCCCCGCGCGATTTTGCACAGCCGAACTACACCGCGCCCCAGGGCGGGCTCCACGTGCGCCTGTCGGACCTGCCGAGCCCCGAGATCGAGGCACGGATGCAGCACAAGCTTGCCGCCGTGCAGGCCTTTGCCGAGGCCAACCCGATCGACCGCGCGATCTATGGCATCCCCGACGCCCGCTTCGGCATCGTCAGCACCGGCAAGGGCCATCTCGACCTGATGGAGGCGCTGCGGCTGCTTGGCCTCGACGAGGCCGAGTGCCGCCGCCTCGGGATCGACGTCTACAAGGTCGGCATGGTCTGGCCGCTGGCGCGCAAGGCTGCGCTCGACTTCGTGCAGGAAAAGCAGGAGGTCTTCGTCGTCGAGGAAAAGCGCGGCATCATCGAAAGCCAGCTCAAGGAATATTTCTACGACTGGCCCGGCCACAAGCCCGCGCGCATGGTCGGCAAGTTCGACGGGCCGGGCAACCCGCTGCTGCCCTGGACCGGAGAACTGTCGCCCAAGGTGCTGCTGCCCGCCCTCGCGAAGCGGCTCGACAAGCTGTTTCCCGAGGAGGGTTTTCCGGCCAAGGCGCGGGCGCTCACCGAGACACCGCCACCGATCCTGTCGATCCCCGGCGCGACCCGCACGCCCTATTTCTGCTCGGGCTGCCCGCACAACACTTCGACCAAGCTGCCCGAGGGCAGCCAGGCGAATTCGGGCATCGGTTGCCACGTCATGGCGTCATGGATGGATCGCGAAACGCTGGGCTACGCGCAGATGGGCGGCGAAGGCGTGCCCTGGGTCGCGGCGTCGAAGTTCAATGGCGGCCGCCACATCTTCCAGAACCTCGGCGAAGGCACCTGGTACCACTCGGGCAGCCTTGCGATCCGTCAGGCCGTCGCGGCGCAGGCCAACATCACCTACAAGATCCTCTACAACGACGCCGTCGCCATGACCGGCGGCCAGCCGGTGGACGGCCCCGTCAGCGTGCAAGGCATCGCCCAGTCCTGCCGCGCCGAGGGGGTGGAGCGGATCGCGCTGGTCTCGGACGACCCGCTGAAGTTCGATCACGCCGATTTCCCGAAGGGCACCACCATCGACCATCGCCGCGATCTCGACCGGATTCAGCGCGAACTGCGCGAGATCCCCGGCGTCACGGTTCTCATCTACGAGCAGACCTGCGCCACCGAGAAGCGCCGCCGCCGCAAGCGCGGCACGATGGAGGACCCCAAGCGCTTCGCCTATATCAACGAGCTGGTCTGCGAGGGTTGCGGCGACTGCTCGGTCGCCTCGAACTGCCTGAGCGTCGAACCCAAGGAGACCGAGTTCGGCCGCAAGCGGAAGATCAACCTGTCGAGCTGCAACAAGGACTTCTCCTGTCTCGAAGGCTTCTGCCCCAGCTTCGTCACCGTCGAGGGCGCGACCCGCAAGAAGCGCGAAGGCGCGGGGATCGACGCTCTGGCTTTGGCCGCCGATCTGCCGATGCCCACCCTGCCCGCCCTGTCGACGCCCTACGAGCTCTTGATCTCGGGCGTCGGCGGCACCGGCGTCGTCACCGTGGGCGCGCTGATCACCATGGCGGCGCATCTCGAGGGCAAGGGGTCGAGCGTGCTCGACTTCACCGGCTTCGCGCAGAAATTCGGCACCGTGCTGAGCTACATCCGCCTTGCCCGCAGCCCCGACGATATCCACCAGGTGCGGATCGAGGCGGGCACGGCCGACGCGGTGATCGCCTGCGACATCGTCGCATCGTCATCGCCCAAGGCGAGCGTGTGCTACCGCCGTGGTACGCGCGTGGTGCTGAACCGCGCCGAGATGCCGACCGGCGATCTGGTGCTGCACCGCGACGCCGATCTGAAGGTCGATGCGCGAGAGGCGGCGATCGCCGCGGCGGTGGGGGCCGACAAGCTCGACGCCTTCGACGCCAACGCCGTCGCCGAGGCGCTCTTGGGCGACGCGGTGTTCTCCAACGTCATCATGCTGGGCCATGCCTGGCAGAGCGGCATGGTGCCGGTGAGCCTCGCCGCGCTCGAGCAGGCGGTCGAATTGAACGGCGTCGCGATCGAGAAGAACCGCATGGCGCTCGCCTATGGCCGCCTGCTCGCGGCGCGCCCCGAGCTGCTGCGGGAGGCACTGGGTCAGGCGCCCGCCGGGGAAGAGCCGCTGGAGCGGCTGATCGACCGCCGCGCCGCCTTTCTCGAGGACTACCAGGACGCGGCCTGGGCGCAGCGCTACCGCGACCGGCTCTCGCACTTCTGCAAGAGCCTAGCCCGTCCCGCGGAGGAAGCCGAGGAACTGACCCGCCTTGCCGCAAAATCGCTGTTCAAGCTGATGTCCTACAAGGACGAGTACGAGGTGGCCCGGCTGCACAGCCTGCCCCGCCTCACCAAGGCGCTGCAGGCGGAGTTCGACGGCGATTTCACCGTGAAGCATCATCTCGCACCGCCGCTCCTGCCATTGGGCCGCGACAGTCGCGGCCGCCCGCGCAAGCGCGCTTTCGGCACCTGGATCAGACCCGGCTTTCGCGCGCTGGCACGGCTGAAGTGGTTCCGGGGCAGCGCCTTCGACCCGTTCGGCTACACCGCCGAGCGGCGCATGGAGCGCGAACTGATCGGCTGGTTCGAGGAGGTAATGAGCGATTGCGCCGCTGCCTCGGGGGCCGATCTCGACACCTGCCGGGCGCTGCTGTCCGCCCCGATGGAGATCCGCGGTTTCGGTCCGGTCAAGGCCGAGGCGGTGTCGCGCGTAAAGCCCCGCGTCGCCGAGTTGCGCGCTGCGCTCGCATCCCGGATGGCTGCCTGAGATCAGGCGCGGCGGAGTGGCCTCACGCCGCTCCGCCGATACGCGATCAGGCCGCGGCGGGCGCCTTGCCGCCGCCGAGCACGCCGCGCAGTTTCGCGGCAACGTCATGGAACAGCCGCGCGATCATGTCGGAGCGCATCTGGCGCGCCTCGGCCAGAACGGCCTCCATCTGGGCTTGAGTCGGGTGGGTATAGCGAACGATCTGGGTCATCTTCGGCTCATTGGGAACATCGGCGGGCCTTATCGCCCGCCCCCCCCAAATGGCCCCGTTTCCGCGCGGATGCCAGTCAATGCCGCCATGCGGCAAACGCATGCCCTGACGCGCGTCGCAGTCCATGCATACGTAGCAAAACTCAGCGATTAATTAGAAGAAAGTGGCGGAGACGAAGGGATTCGAACCCTCGAGACGGTTTCCCGCCTGCACCCTTAGCAGGGGTGTGCCTTCGACCACTCGGCCACGTCTCCGCCGGTGTGTCTATGCGGCGGCGGAAGCGAAAACAAGGGCGAAATCCGCTCCGTGGCGGAAATCTGGGATCAGCCTTCCAACGTCGCCAGATGCGCGGGACTCAACCGGCTTTCGCCGCGCCAGCGGTAGAGGCAGGGGCTGGCCGGATAGTCCAGGCAGGCGACGTTATGCGCCTCGATGCGCGGCGCACCTTGCATCTTGTAGTGGCCGCAGAGCACCGGTGGTGCCTCGTGGTCGTAGAAGGCGAAGTTGGGACGGTGCGGTAGCGAGGCGTCGGGAAGCTCTTGGGGGCGGGGCACCGACAGTGCCGCCTCGCGCCAGCGCGCCGCGCCATGGCGCCACCATGCAAGGCGCACGCGGTGACGCAGCGCGCCGTGGCTGTCGGTGAAGCCGTGCCCCTCCGGCAGGGTCAGTTCGGGCCCGGTCACCAGCATCTGCACCGCCCGGCCGAAGCGGCTGGAGCGGGTCGCGATCTCGTGCAGATCCTCGGGTCGCAGGCGGCCGGCGGGGCGACGTGCCGCGATGGTTTCGACCGCCGGGGCGCTCCAGCAGGCATGAACGAGACGCAGGCCGTCCCACTCCAGCCAAAGCGGCAGCGTCAGGAACCAGTCGGTCCAGCCCAGCGCCTCCGGCGTCATGATTCCGAAATCGGCCACGAAGCTGCGATGCTGGGCCTTGTTGCGCGCGCTGTGGCGACGCAGCGCCGCACCGTCCTTGCCCAGCCGATGAAACAGGATCGCGTTCAACTCGTGGTTGCCCATGACCGCCACCGCGCGACCCGTCTCGACCAAATCGCGTACCCGTCCCAGCACCGCACGGTCGGACACGGCCGCCTGCCCCGGCAGCGCGTCGATGAAATCGCCGAGCAGCGCCAGACGCGCGCCAGGCTCCGCCGCGTCAAGGCTGCGTTCCAGCCGACCCGGGTCGGCATGGATGTCCGGGATCACGTCGAAGGCGCTCATGCAGCCGAGCTAGCGGAAAGACGCAGGCGGACAACCTGTCGCAGCCGGGTCACCTTGTTGCGGAAAGGGTGGAACATTAGCTGAACGACATGACAGCGCACAGCCTCGAACGCAAGCTCGCCATCCTTTCCGACGCCGCCCGCTACGACGCCTCCTGCGCGTCTTCGGGGACGGCGAAGCGCAACTCCAAGGACGGCAAGGGTCTCGGATCGACCGAAGGGTCGGGCATCTGCCACGCCTATGCGCCGGACGGGCGTTGCATCAGTCTCCTGAAGATCCTGATGACGAATTTCTGCATCTTCGACTGCGCCTATTGCGTGAATCGGGTGTCGTCCAACACCGAGCGCGCGCGCTTCAGCGTCGACGAGGTGGTGAAGCTGACGCTGGAGTTCTACCGGCGCAACTACATCGAGGGGCTGTTCCTGTCCTCGGGCATCATCCAGAGCCCGGACAAGACGATGGAGGACATGGTCCGGATCGCCAAGAAGCTGCGTCTCGAGGAGAGCTTTCGCGGCTACATCCATCTCAAGACCATTCCCGAGGCGAGCGAGGAACTGATCGAACAGGCGGGGCTCTATGCCGACCGGGTCTCGATCAATGTCGAGATGCCGACCGACGCGAGCGTGACGCAATACGCGCCCGAGAAGAAGCCCGACACGATCCGTCGCGCGATGGCCGGCGTGCGGATGCGCAAGGAGGCGGCGAAGGACAAGAGCCACACCGGCAAACGGCCACCGCGCTTCGCGCCCGCCGGCCAATCGACGCAGATGATCATCGGCGCCGACGGGTCGAACGACGCGACGATCCTCGGCCAGTCGACCCGGCTCTACTCCTCCTACGGGCTCAAAAGAGTCTATTATTCGGCCTTCTCGCCGATCCCCGACGCCACGGCCAAGCTGCCGCTGATCAAGCCACCATTGATGCGCGAGCACCGGCTCTACCAGGCTGATTGGCTGATGCGGTTCTACGGCTTCGATGCGGGCGAGATCACCGCCGGGACGGATGGCAATCTCGACCTCGCGATCGATCCCAAGCTCGCTTGGGCGCTGCGCAATCGTCACGCCTTTCCGGTCGATCCGATGCGGGCCGATCGCGAGGCTCTGCTCAGGGTGCCGGGTTTCGGGGCCAAGACGGTGGGCCGGATCATCGCGGCGCGGCGGCATCGCCGGCTGCGCTGGGACGATCTGGTGCGGATGGGGGCCAACATGAAGAACGCCCGGCCTTTCGTGACGCTCGCGGACTGGACGCCCGGCGCGCTGCTCGACGCGCCGGATCTCGCGGCGCGCTTCGCACCGCAGCCGGAACAGCTGTCGCTGTTCTGACGTTTCGGGCCCATGCCGCACGTCGCCCTGCCCCATACCGGAACCGACAAGGCCTGGCGCGACGCCGCGCGGGGGCTGGTCGCGCGGCGCGTGCCCCCGGACGAGGTGACGTGGAGCCGGGGCGCGGCCGAAGAGGATCTCTTCGCACAGGCGCCGGAACAGGTCGCGCAGACGCGCGCCACCCTCAAGGTGCCGCGCGATTTCGTGTCGCTGGCGGGCTCGGTGGTCTGGCACCGTGATCCCGAACGCTTCGCCCGGCTCTACGCGATGCTGTGGCGCCTGAGATCCGAGAAGGGGTTGATGGAGGATCGCGGGGACGCCGCCTTGGCCAAGCTGCGCTCCATGGAAAAGGCGGTGCATCGCGACCGGCACAAGATGACCGCCTTCGTGCGATTTCGCGAGATCGGCGCGCGCGATCTGCCGCGCCGTCGCTTCGCTGCCTGGTTCGAGCCCACCCACTTTACGCTGGAGCCCACCGCCCCCTTCTTCGCGCGCCGCTTCGCCGACATGGACTGGATGATCGCGACACCGGACCTCACAGCCGTTTTCGAGAACGGCGAGTTGGGCTTCGCCGAGGGGCAGCCCAAGCCGGACATCCCCGAGGACGCGACCGAAGAGCTTTGGGGCACCTATTTCCGCAACATCTTCAACCCCGCTCGGCTCAAGGTCGGGGCGATGATGTCGGAGATGCCCAAGAAGTACTGGAAGAACCTGCCCGAGGCGCGGCATATCCCCGAGATGATCGCGAGCGCCGGGGCGCGGGCCGAGGCGATGCAGGCCGCCGCCCCCACCCTTCCGCCCCTGCGTGCCGCGAAGATCACGGAACGGCTCGCCGCACCTAGCGTTGTGCGCGCGATGGCCGATGATCTCGATCAGCTTCGGGCGGAAGAGAACGCCTGCACCCGCTGCCCGCTCTACGAGAACGCGACGCAGGCGGTGCCGGGCGAAGGCCCGCGCGACGCCGATCTGATGGTGGTGGGCGAACAGCCCGGCGATCAGGAGGATCTGGCGGGCCGGCCCTTCGTCGGTCCCGCCGGGCAGATGTTCGACCGGATCGCCCGCGAGGCCGGAATCGACCGCAGCCGCGCCTTCGTCACCAATGCGGTGAAGCATTTCAAGTTCGCGCCCAAGGGCAAGCGGCGCATTCACCAGAACCCGAACACCGGCGAGATCAAGGCCTGCCGCTTCTGGCTGCAATCCGAGATCGAACTGGTGCGCCCGAAACTGATCCTGTCGATGGGCGGCACCGCCGCCGAGAGCCTGACCGGTTCGCGAAAGGGAATCCTGTCGCGGCGCGGCACGGTCGAGGAGACCGCCGAGGGCGTGCCGGTGTTCCTGACGGTCCACCCCTCCTACCTGCTGCGCCTGCCCGATCCGGCGCTGCGCGACGACGAGACCGAGAAGTTCCGCGCCGATCTGAAATCGGCGCAGGCGCATCTGGAAGAGCTGCGCGCCTCCTAGTCGAGATCGAGCCGCATCGTCGCCATGCCGTCGCGCTGGCTCAACTCCTCGTAGCCGGCGGCGAGATAAAGATTGCGGGCGGGCGCGTTGTCGGTCTCGACCTTGAGCGTGATCGACAGCGCGTCGAGATCGCGCCCGGCCTGCTCGATCAGTCGCGCCATATCGGCGCCCGTGCCGCCGCGCGCGGCCTCCTCCAGAAACACGTAGGTGAGATGGCGCACCTCGGGTCCGATGCCCACCCGCATCGCGAAAAAGCCGATCTCCCGACCCTGATCGTCGAGCACATAGAAGGATTCGTCGTGCAGGTCGCCGAGCCACTTCTCCTGCCATTCGAGCGGATCGAAGGGATGCTGGGCCGAGGGGTTCACCAGCCGCAGATCGGTCTCGTTAGTCAGCAGGCGCGCCAGTGGCGCGAGATCGCGCTCGCGGTTACGGCGGAGTGTCAGGTCGGGCATCGCGCTTTTCCCTTTCTCGGCGACGGAAAGGGGTGTGACTGCCCGATTCGGGGGGGGGGGGGGGCGCGGGGGGGCCCGGCGGGGGGGGGGGGGGGGGGGGGGGGACTGCGGGGGGGAGGCCGCGCGGGTGGGGAGTGGGGTGGGCCCGGGCGCGGGGGCTGGGGGCCCGCCGCG
>NZ_JAPWGO010000002.1:285902-391110 GCF_027213785.1 Limimaricola sp. G21655-S1
TAACCCCATCTGGGGGGGCCCCGGTTTTGCGCTCTTTGCGCGCCCGGCTTTGTTGTGGCATGGCTGATCGGGGGGGGGGGTCCTCCCGGGGGCGCCCCCCCGGTCCGGTTCAGGTGTTGAACAGGAAGTGCATGACGTCGCCATCCTTGACGGTATAGCCCTTGCCCTCGGCGCGCATCTTGCCCGCCTCCTTGGCAGCAGCCTCGCCGCCGAGGCTGACGAAATCCTCGTAGGCGATGGTCTCGGCGCGGATGAAGCCACGCTCGAAATCGCCATGGATCACGCCCGCCGCCTGCGGCGCCAGCGTGCCCTGCCGGATGGTCCAGGCCCGCGCCTCCTTGGGCCCGACGGTGAAGTAGGTCTCGAGATGCAGGAGGTCGTAGCCCGCGCGGATCAGCCGGTCGAGACCGGCTTCCTCGAGGCCCATCTCCTCGAGGAACATGGCCTGCTCCTCGGCGTCGAGCTGGCTGATCTCCTCCTCGATCCGGGCGGAGATCACGACATGGGCGTTGCCCTCGGCGGCGGCCATCTCGGCCACCTTGGCGGACTGGCTGTTGCCGGTCGCGGCCGAGCCTTCCTCGACGTTGCAGACATAGAGCACCGGCTTGGCGGTCAGGAGCTGCAGCATCTTCCACGCCTTGCGGTCGTCATCGGCGACTTCGACGCTGCGGGCAGGCTTGCCCTCGGACAGCGCCGCCTGCGCGGCCTTCAGCAGGCGCTCCTGGTCGGCGGCCTCCTTGTCGCCGCCGCGCACCTTGCGCTGCAGGCCCTGCAGCCGCTTCTCGACCGATTCCAGATCGGCGAGCATCAGCTCGGTCTCGATCACCTGCGCATCGGCCACCGGGTCGACCCGGCCGTCGACATGCACCACGTCGCCATCCTCGAAGCAGCGCAGCACGTGGGCGATGGCATCGGTCTCGCGGATGTTGGCGAGGAACTGGTTGCCGAGGCCCTCGCCCTTCGAGGCGCCCTTCACCAGCCCCGCGATGTCCACGAAGGTCATCCGGGTCGGGATCACCTGCTTGGACTTGGCGATCGCCGCCAGCTTGTCGAGCCGCGGATCGGGCACCGCGACATCACCGACATTCGGCTCGATCGTGCAGAAGGGAAAGTTGGCGGCCTGGGCCGCGGCGGTGCGCGTCAGCGCGTTGAACAGGGTGGACTTGCCGACATTCGGCAGCCCCACGATCCCCATGCGAAAGCCCATGTCACGCCTCCTATCAGCACATCGCGGCGGTCCTATCCGCACGGGCGGCTTCGCGCAAGCCAAGGCTTGGTCAGGGGCGTGCCCCCATGTCATGCTCGGCGCTCATTCACCGAGGAGCCCGCGATGATCCCGATTCCCTATGTCACCTTTCACGGCAACTGCGCCGAGGCGCTGGCCGCCTATGCCAGGATCTTCGACGCGCCGCCCGCCAACGTGATGACCTTCTCCGAGGCGCCGCAGGAGATGCGCGACTCCCTCCCCGAGGCCAGCCCGCAGGCGGTGATGCATGCGGCGCTGAAGATCGGCGATGGCTGGATCTATGCCAGCGACGACATCATGGGCGGCAGCCCGGAGATGGCGGGCTGCTCGATCACCGTCGACCTGCCCGACGTCGCCCGCGCCCGTGCCGTGTTCGACGCGCTGGCCGAGCATGGCCAGATCCACATGGAGTTCGCCAAGACCTTCTGGTCCGAGGGCTTCGGCACGCTGACCGACCGCTACGGCACCCGCTGGATGATCGGCGTCGAGGCCCCCATGCCGGACCAGCCCCAAGCCTGAGCCCCCATTGATTTCCGCCCCCCTTTGGCCCAAACCGCGAGTGGATCGGGCCAGAGGGGACGGGCATGACACGCATCGACGACACTTTCGCGCGGCTGAAATCCGAGGGGCGCAAGGCCTTCGTAGCCTATGTCATGGCCGGCGACCCGGATTTCGAGACCTCCAAGGAGATCGTGCGCGGCCTGCCCGGCGCCGGCGTCGACATCATCGAGCTGGGCCTGCCCTTCACCGACCCCATGGCCGATGGCGCGACGATCCAGCTCGCCGGCCAGCGGGCGCTGGCGCAAGGCATGACGCTCGACCGGACGCTCGAAATCGCGCGCGACCTGCGCAAGACCGATGACAAGACGCCGATCGTGATGATGGGCTACTACAACCCGATCCATTCGCGCGGCGTGCCGAAATTCCTCGAACAGGCCAAGGACGCCGGGATCGACGGGCTGATCGTGGTCGACCTGCCGCCCGAGGAAGACGCCGAGCTGTGCCTGCCCGCGCAGCAGGCCGGCCTGAACTTCATCCGCCTCGCCACGCCGACCACCGATGACGCGCGGCTGCCCAAGGTGCTGCAGAACACCTCCGGCTTCGTCTACTACGTCTCGATCACCGGCATCACCGGCGCAGCCGAGGCGCAGGCCGAGGCGGTGGCCCCCGAAGTGGCGCGGATCAAGTCGAAGACCGACCTGCCGATCATCGTGGGCTTCGGCGTCAAGACGCCCGAGACCGCGAAGAACATCGCCGGCATCGCCGACGGCACCGTGGTCGGCTCGGCCATCGTCAACCAGATCGCCGAAGGCAAGCCGGTCCCCGAGATCCTCGACTTCGTGAAGGCGCTGGCCGATGGCGCGCATTCCGCCTGATCGACTTTGTTCTTCAAATACGCAAACCCGACGGCGCCACTAGTGGCGCCGTCCGTCATTGCGAGCCCGGCTGACCACTGGTAAATCATCCTTACCAATCGGGGGAGGGAACCATGCCAGTCATCACCTGCATCGACGATTTGAAACGTCTGCACAAACGCCGCGCGCCGAAGATGTTCTTCGACTATGCCGAATCCGGCAGCTGGACCGAGCAGACCTTCCGCGAGAACACCACCGATTTCGAGAAGATACGCCTGCGCCAGAAGGTGGCGGTCGACATGTCCGACCGCTCGACCGTGGGTCGAATGCTGGATGAGAAGGTCGCGATGCCCGTCGCCCTCGCCCCCGTGGGGATGACCGGCATGCAGAACGCCGATGGCGAGATCAAGGCGGCGCGTGCGGCCGAGAAGTTCGGCGTGCCCTTCACCCTCTCCACCATGTCGATCTGCTCGATCGAGGACGTGGCCGAGCACACCTCGGCCCCGTTCTGGTTCCAGCTCTACGTCATGCGCGACGAGGACTTCGTCGACCGGATCATCGAGCGAGCCAAGCGCGCCGGTTGCTCGGCGCTGGTGCTGACGCTCGACCTGCAGCTTCTGGGCCAGCGCCACAAGGATCTCAAGAACGGCCTTTCGGCCCCGCCCAAGCTGACCCCCGCGACGCTTCTGGACCTCTCGACAAAGTGGACCTGGGGCCTCGAGATGCTACGCACCAAGCGCCGCGTCTTCGGCAACATCGTCGGCCACGCCCAGGACGTGGGCGACACGCGCTCCTTGATGAAGTGGACCGCCGAGCAGTTCGACCTGAAGCTCGACTGGGAAAAGGTCCGCAAGATCGCGAAGAAATGGGACGGCAAGCTGATCCTGAAGGGCATCCTCGACGCCGATGACGCGCGCCGCGCCGTGGAATGCGGCGCCGACGCCATCGTCGTGTCGAACCATGGCGGGCGGCAGTTGGACGGGGCGCTCAGTTCGATCCGCATCCTTCCCTCGATCGTGCGCGAGGTGAAAGGCGAGACCGAGATCTGGCTCGACAGCGGCATCCGCTCGGGACAGGACGTGCTCAAGGCGCTGGCACTGGGCGCGGACGCAACGATGATCGGCCGGGCCTGGCTCTACGGTCTCGGCGCGATGGGCGAAAAGGGCGTGACCACGGCGCTGGAGGTGATCCGCAAGGAGCTCGACCTGACCATGGCGCTGTGCGGCGAGCGCGACATTGCCGATCTGGGCCCGCACAACCTGCTGGTGCCGCGCGACTTCGAGGGCGAATGGCAGGAAAGCGGTCCGCGTTCCTCCGACCGGGCGAGCTCGGTTCCCGCGTGACAGCTTCAAGGGGCGGCGTGTCCGCCCCTGCCCCGCGAGGCCCTGCCGTCGTCTCGTGGGAGATTGGAGCGGGCGGCGGGAATCGAACCCGCACGTTCAGCTTGGAAGGCTGACAGGCTACCACTACATCACGCCCGCTTCGGGGCCTTGATAGCGGCTCGCGCGGGAGGCTTCAAGACGGCCTAGACGTCAATCGGTTCGATCAGTTCCGGGCCGCTGGCCCGGTTCGAATTGACCTTCGGATCGACCCGGTGAAAGGCCAGCGCCTCGGGGTTCGGCTTCATCAGCACGGCGGCGCCATGCCCCGCCTCGCCTAGCCAGAGCGGCCAGTCCCCGGGCTCCAGCACCACCGGCATGCGGCTGTGGATGTCGCGCATCCGCCCGGTCGCGCCGGTGGTGACGACGGCGCAGGTGACGAAGCTGTCCCCTTCCCGCTCCCAGCTCTGCCAGAGCCCGGCGAAGGCCAACGGATCGCCATCCTCGCGATGGATGAACCAGGGCAGCTTGTTGCCGTCTTCGTCGACGGTCCATTCGTAGAAGCCCGAGGCCGGGATCAGGCAGCGCCGTTCGCGTACCGCCGCGCGGAACGCGGGCTTCTCGGCCACCGTCTCTGCGCGGGCATTGATCAGCAGCGGCCCGTCGGTCGGCGTCTTGTACCAATGCGGGATGAAGCCCCAGCGCATCGGGCGCAGGCGACGGCTGTCCCCATCGGAGGTGACGGAATGCACCTGTACGGTCGGGCAGACATTGTAGTTCGGCACATCCGGCAGGTCATTGGCCGGGGTGGCGCCGAAGATCTGCGCCATGGCGTCATGGGGCAGTGTGATGGCCATGCGTCCGCACATATGGGGGCTCCTGTCGCTCCGCTCCGACATAGCATCGATGAAGCGCGATGAGGTAGTCATCGGCATGAAATCCCGTATCGGCGCCAAGCGTCCGACCTGCCGCGACCGCGAGAGTTCGGGCTTCACTCGCAACGGTCGGGCTGCCAAAAGGGCGGCCAGAGGAAAACAACCGAGGTCAGCTCATGCGCCCTGCCATCGCCGCAACACTCACGCTGATGCTCGTTTCGGGCTGCGCCGCGTCCGGAAGCCGGACGGTGGTCGAAGGCGCCGGCCCCGACGAGCTCTTGAAGCTGCGCGGGGGACCGGGGCTCGACTACAACGTGATCCTCGGCCTGCCCGACGGCACCCGGCTTCTCAGGCGCGACTGCGTGACCGAGGTTGGGCAGCTGTGGTGCCGCGTTTCGCTCGCCGATGCGCCGGGCATCACGGGCTACGTATCCGAGGACTACCTTTCGGACCGGTAAACGGGCAGCGGACCGTTCCCGGACAGCCCGGCGCACCGCTTCGAGCGGTAGCTGGTCTGCTTCGGCCGCCCCTTGGAGCGCGTCCGCGCCTGGCCTCGATCCCTGACCGACGGCAGCGAAGCGATTTCGCGCGCGAGGGCCGAGGGCTCGCAGCATACGAAGTTCCCTCCGACGCCTAGGCGCGGGGACCGCCCCTGCCGCGCGGCATGGCGGGTGCGCGAAACAGCCAGCATCGCCATCGCCCGTATCGACGAAAAAGCGCGCGCCGGTGCCCCGGCGCGCGCCCTCGTTTCATCCTTGCGGATGCGTTACTTCATGGTGATCCGCCCATCCGTGTAGGGCTTGTAGTCGCCTTGCGCCGCCATGTACTCGGCGGTCACGTCGGCGAGGTCGGGGCCGTAGTCATAGGCGTTCTCGGCATCGACGAACATCGCGTAGCCGTCGCCGCCATTGCGCACGTAGTTGTTCGACACCACGCCGTAGGTCGCCTCGGGGTCGAGCGGCTCGCCATCCACCATCGCGTCCGAGACCCGGCTACCGGCTTCGGCGGCGGGATCGACCGCGAAGCTCATGCCAGCAACCTGCGGGAAGCGGCCCGCGCCCTCCTCGATCTGGCTCACGCCGTTCTCGAGCGCTTCGAGCAGGGTCGCGCCCGACACCTGGAAGGTCGAAAGCGTGTTCTGGAACGGCAGCACGGTCAGCACTTCGCCCATCGTCACCTCGCCTTCGTCGATCGAAGCGCGCAGGCCGCCCGAGTTCGCGATGGCGATCTGGATGCCCTGATCGGCCACGCGGTCGAGCATGGCGTCGGCCACGAGGTTGCCCATCTCGCACTCCATGGCGCGGCAGACGTCGCGGTTGCCCTCGATCGGCGCGGTGGTGCTGGCAACGACGCGGTTGCGGATCTCGTCGAGCGGCTTGGCCAGCTCGGAGACGCGGTCGACCGCCGCCTGATCCTCGGCCACCTTGCCGTCGATCAGGATCGGTTCGCCCGCCGCCTCGGTGATGACGCCCTCGTCGTCGAAGGTCACGTTCAACTCGCCGAGGAACTTGCCATAGGCATAGGCCTGCACGATGGCGGTGTCGCCGACCATCACTGGATAGACGTCGACCGCATCCTCCTGGGTGTTCGACAGCAGCGTGTTGGAATGGCCGCCGACGATCACGTCGACACCGGTGGTCTCCTCGGCCACGCGCTTGTCGGTCTCGAAGCCCGAATGGCTCAGCACGACGATCTTGTTCACGCCTTCCTCGGTCAGCCGGTCGACTTCCGCCTGCACCGCCGCGACCGGGTCGGAGAACGTGACGTTCTCGCCCGGGCTGGCGAGTTCGTGCGTGTCCTCGGGCGTCAGGCCGATCAGGCCGATCCGCTCGCCCCCGCGCTCGATCACGGTGGATTTCTGGATCGCGTCGGCGAGCTGCTCCTCACCCGAGACATCGGCGTTCGACATCAGCACCGGGAACTCGACCTCGTCGATGAAGGCGCGCAGCACCTCGGGGCCGTCGTCGAACTCGTGATTGCCGACGGTCATCGCGTCATAGCCGAGTTGGTTCATGAACTCGGCCGTCATCTCGCCCTTGTAGTAGGTGTAGAACAGCGTGCCCTGGAACTGGTCGCCGCCATCGACGAGAAGCAGGTTGCCATCGCCGGCCCGGTCGCGCGCTTCCTGCAGCGCGGTGACGAGCCGGGCCACGCCGCCGAAGCATTCGCCGGCCTCGTTGTCCTCTGGCGCGCAGGTCGAATCGAAGGCCGAGATCGGTTCGTAACGGTCGTGGAAATCGTTGGTGTGCAGGATCGTGAGCGAGTATTCCGCCTGCGCGGCACCGGCGGCGAGCGCGAGAGCGGCGGTACCGCCGAAGAGTCCGAGTTTCATCGATGACGTCCCTGTCGGTTTCGTTATGGTTGCGAGCCTGCGCCATGCCCGGCGCATCTGTCAAAGCCGTCTGCGTCCTGCCCTAGCGGCATGTCAGGCGGATGACAGGGGAATGATGGCGGCGCTTGACGTCGCGGCGGGGCGCGGCCATGGAACGCTCATGCTGATCTACAAGATATTCCGCGCCTCCGAATGGGCAGATCTGGACCTCGCGGGGGAAACCCGCGGCGCCCCCGTCGATCTCGCCGATGGCTACATCCATTTCTCCACCGCCACGCAGGCGCCCGAGACCGCCGCGAAGCATTTTTCCGGCGAGGACGGGCTGGTGCTGGCGGCCATCGACGCCGGGGCGCTGGGCGACGATCTGCGCTGGGAGCCGTCGCGCGGCGGCCAACTGTTCCCGCATCTCTACCGGCCGCTGAAGCGGTCCGAAGTGGTCTGGTCCAGAAAACTGCCGCTGGCAGGCGGGCACCACGAGTTTCCCGGGGAGATGACATGAGCGCGCTGGAAAAGCTGGGCCTCGCGGCGCTGCATCGGATCGATCCCGAAACCGGGCACGGGCTGGCGCTCAAGGCGCTGAAGGCAGGGCTTGGACCCAAGGGCGGACCGGTAACGAGCGCCCGGCTCAGGACCCGTCTGGCCGGGCTCGACCTGCCCAACCCGGTCGGGCTGGCGGCCGGGTTCGACAAGAACGCGGTGGCGCTCGATGCGCTGGCAAAGACCGGCTTCGGCTTCGTCGAGGTCGGCGCCGCGACGCCGCGGGCGCAGGAGGGCAACCCGCGCCCGCGCCTGTGGCGGCTCAAGGCCGACCGCGCCGCGATCAACCGCTTCGGCTTCAACAACGAGGGGATGGAGGCGATCGCAGGGCGGCTGGAACGGCGGCCCGCCGGGATCATCGGCCTCAATCTCGGCGCCAACAAGGACAGCCATGATCGCGCGGCCGATTTCGCGACCGTCCTGAAGCGCTGCGGCCCGCATCTCGACTTCGCCACGGTCAACGTGTCCTCGCCCAACACCGAGAAGCTGCGCGACCTGCAGGGCAGGGCCGCGCTCTCGGCGCTCCTGTCGGGCGTGATGGCGGCCAATGCGGGTCTGATGCGGCCCCTGCCCGTCTTTCTCAAGATCGCCCCAGACCTGTCGGAGGCCGAGATCGAGGACGTGGCGCTCGTGGCCGAGGAGGCGCGCGTGGCTGCGATCGTCGCGACCAACACCACGCTGTCGCGCGACGGGCTTACCGATCCGCAGCGGGACAACATGGGTGGCCTGTCGGGTCAGCCGCTGTTCGAGAGATCGACGCGGGTGCTGGCGCGGCTGTCCTCGCTCACCGATCTGCCGCTGATCGGCGTCGGCGGCGTCGGCTCCGCCGAGCAGGCCTATCAGAAGATCCGCGCCGGGGCCTCGGCGGTGCAACTCTATACCGCGCTGGTCTATGGCGGCGTCGGCCTGGCGGGCGAGATCGGGCGCGGGCTCGACCGGCTGCTCGAGCGCGACGGCTACGCCAACGTATCGGAGGCCGTGGGCACGGGCCGCGCCGACTGGCTCTAACCCGCGGCGCGCTCCAGCGCCGGGTAGCGCGCGGCCAGTGTCGCGCCGCGCGCCACGTAGCTCACCAGCATCGCGGCCCAGAGGCCGTGATTGCCGAACAGCGTCGTGAGCAGCATCGCGGCGGCGAAGTAGATCGCCGCCGAAAGCGCCATCATGTTGCGCATGTCGCGCGAACGGGTGGCGCCGATGAAGATGCCGTCGAGCATCCAGGGGATCAGCCCGAAGAGCGGCGTCGCCACCATCCACGGCAGGTAGTCGCGCGCCGCCGCCCGCACCTCCGGCGCGGTGGTCATGGTGTCGATGATCGCGGGCCCGAAGATCCAGAAGCCCAGCGCCAGCCCGAGGCTGACCACGCCGCCTTGGACCGAGGCGAGGATCGCGGCGCGCCTGAGCCTGAGCGCCGCCCGCGCGCCCATCGCCTGCCCCACCAGCGCTTCGGCCGCAAACGCGAAACCGTCGAGCGCGAAGGCGGTGATGTTGAGGAACTGCAGGAGCACCTGGTTCGCGGCAAGCGGCACGTCGCCGAAGCCCGCGCCCCAGAACAGGAAACTGATCACGATGGCCTGCAAGAGCACCGAACGGATCAGGATGTCGGTATTCACCGCCGCCATGTGCCTGAGCCGCACCGGGTCGAAGATCCGCGCCCGGTCGCGCCAGGCGGGCGTGGCGAAGGCGTCGCGGCACAGCCAGATCCCCAGAGCGAGACCCGACCATTCGGCAAGGAAGGTGGCCGTGGCGACGCCGGGCACGCCCCAGCCCAGGCCGAGCACGAACCAAAGGTCGAGCGCGATGTTGACGCCGTTCATCCACAGCTGCAACACCAGCACGGCGGCGGTGCGCTCTTGGGCGATGAGCCAGCCGGTCAGCCCGTAGATCGCGATCGCCGCCGGGGCCGACCAGACCCGGATCGCGAGGTAATCGCGCGCCAGGGCCTCGACCTCGGTGCTGGCCGGCGCAACGGTAAAGGCGCCGGCGAAGATCGGCCATTGCAGCGCGATGATCGCGGCACCTGCGGCAAAGGCGATCATCAGGGCGCGGCTCAGCAGCGCCGAGACCTCGGCCCGGTCGTCGCGACCCAGCGCCTGCGCGGCAAGGCCGGTGGTGCCCATCCGCAGAAAGCCGAAGATCCAGTAGATGCCCGAGATGATGACCGCGCCGATCCCCACCGCGCCGATCGGCGCGGCGGCGCCCATCTGCCCCACCACGCCGGTGTCGACCGCGCCGAGGATCGGCACCGTGGCGTTCGACAGCACGATCGGCAGCGCGATCTTCAGGACGCGCCGATGGGTCAGCGGCGCGCGCGGCGCGGTCGCGGCGGTCTCAGCCATCCAGCCCCGGCATCAGGAAATGCCCCGTCGCCTGCGCGAAGAGCCGCGAGCGGTTGTCCTGCCAGGCCTCGACATGGACGCTGGCATAGCGCCGGCCAGAACGGTTGATCCGGGCCCGCGCATAGGCGTCGCGCGGCAGGCCGGAGCGCAGGTAGTCGACGGTGAAATCGATGGTGCGCGGCCAGTTCGGCCGGGCCTCGGCCTCGGCCTGCGCCTCCGGCGTGCCGGCCTCGATCAGCCCCCACATCCGGGTCCAGGCCAACTCGACGATAGCGGTGGTCTCGAGGAACGCCGCCGTGGCGCCGCCATGCAGCGCCGGCAGCATCGGGTTGCCGATCAACCGGTCGGCATAGGGCAGCACGGCGGTCAGCTCGTCGCCATGGCGTTCGAAGCGGATGCCCAGGAAGGCGATGTAGGGCACGCCGCCCACCAGCCGCTCCAGCGCGCCGTCGCGGCGGGTCTTGATGACCTGGACGGGTTCGGGGCGCGGTCGGCTCATGGCTGCGTCTTCCTATTTTCGAGGGTGAAGGCACCGGTCGCGGTGGCGACGGGGCGGCCTTCGTCCTCATCCGTCGCCACCGCCCGTACGAAGGCGACCGAGCGGGTCACGTGCCAGCACTCGGCCCGCGCGGTGATCGACTGCCCCGGCGTCGCGGGGCGCATGTAATCGATCCGCAGGTCCAGCGTTGCGGTGCTCACCGGGGCCGAGGGGTGCGACATCACCGCCGCCCCGGCGCAGGTGTCCATCAGCGCCGAGACCGCGCCGCCATGGATCACCCCGGTTTCCGGATCGCCGACCAGCCGCGCGTCATAGGGCATCGAGATCGCGGCATGGCCGTCACCCAGCGCGTTGATGCGCATTCCGAGGGCCTGCGCATGCGGCAAAGCGTCGATGAATTGCTGGGCTCGGGCGAGTTCTTTGTCGGGATCGGATGTCATGGCGTCAGCTTGGCGATCCGAATGGCTCCCGCAAGCGTTATCTCGTCGCGAGAAGGCTTGAAGCCGTGTTGTCGTCACGGCATCCCGGGCCTAGAGTTCGCCCGAAGGAGCGCCGACATGTCCGATACCCCCCTGACTTTCAAAGAAATGTGCGATCGCTTCGAGGTGACCCCCCGGACCTTGCGCTACTACGAATACATCGAGCTGCTCTCCCCCGAGAAGGAGGGCCGCTCGCGCTTTTACGGCCCGCGCGAGATCGCGCGGATGACGCTGATCCTGCGGGGCCGGCGCTTCGGCTTTTCGCTCGAGGAGATCCGCCAGTTCCTCATGATCTACGAGACCGAGGGCACCCGGGCGCAGATGGAGGTCTGGGTCGGCATGGCCGATCGGCAGCTCGAGGTGCTCGAGGGGCAGCGGCGCGAGCTGGAACAGACCATCGCCGATCTACGTCGCCTGCGGGACGAATCTTCTGCATCCCTCAAGGGAACGGGACAAAAGTCATCAACCTGAGGGCGAATCGGAAAATTTGACCAAGAGAACAAAATTGCTTCCCAAGGGTCACATTTTTCTTGACCTTTCGTCATTCGACCTCTGACGTGGCGTCATGTTTACGTTCGCGTCACCTTTGCTTGTATGGTCTCTTCGGAACCCGCAGGTGGATCGTCTGACCGGACACCGAGGGTTAAAAAGAATGACCGACCAGACCATGACCATCCGCCAGATGTGCGACAGCTTCGATGTGACGCCCCGCACATTGCGCTTCTACGAGGCAAAGGAGCTCCTGTTTCCCATTCGTGAAGGCACGAAGCGGCTCTTCACCCGGCGCGACCGGGCCCGGCTCAAGCTGATCCTGCGCGGCAAGCGCTTCGGCTTCAGCCTTGAGGAGATCCGCCAGCTGCTCGATCTCTACGAGACCGACGACCAGCAGGAGGTGCAGCTCGCGCGCACCTACGAGGTGGCCGAACGGCATCTGCGGGAGATGCAGGAGCAACGTGCCGCGCTCGACGAGGCGATCCGGGAGCTCGAGGCACAGATGCAATGGGGCGCGGAGCGGCTGAACCAGCTGCGCGCACGAGCGACGGCGGCCTGACCGCCCTCTCCTCTTCTGGTCGATATGACATTGCGCGGTCCGGGCGGGGGAGCCCGGGCCGCGTGACGAGGACCAGACCGGGCCTTCGGGCCCGCCGGAGGAGATACAGGGAATGCCAAGCTACACCGCGCCGATCCGCGACATGCAGTTCGTCCTGCACGAGATGCTCGACGTCTCGCGCCAGGAAATTCCGGGCTATGCGGATCTTGACGCCGATTTCACGGCAGCGATCCTCGAGGAGGCTGGCAAGCTCTCCTCGGGGGTTCTGGCCCCGCTGAACCTGACCGGCGATCATCAGGGCTGCCGTCTCGAAAACGGGGTGGTGCGCACGCCGGAAGGTTTCAAGGCGGCCTTCGACCAGATCCGCGACGGCGGCTGGACCGCGATCGACGTCGCCGAGCAATATGGCGGCCAGGGCCTGCCCTATCTGATGCACACCGCCGCGAACGAGCCGATGGTTTCGGCCAACATGGCGCTGAACATGTATCAGGGCCTGACGCATGGCGCCTACAGCGCGATCCACATCCACGGCACCGACGAGCAGAAGGCACGCTGGCTGCCAAAGCTCGGCTCGTGCGAATGGACCGGCACGATGAACCTGACCGAGCCGCATTGCGGCACGGATCTCGGGCTGATGCGCACCAAGGCGGTGCCGCAGGAGGATGGGACCTACAGGATCTCGGGCCAGAAGATCTTCATCTCGGCCGGCGAGCACGACATGGCCGAGAACATCGTCCACCTCGTGCTGGCCAAGATCCCCGGCGGCCCCGAAGGCATCAAGGGCGTGTCGCTGTTCATCGTGCCGAAATACCTCGTGAACGAGGACGGTTCGCTGGGCGCGCGCAACGGCGTCGCTTGCGGCAATCTCGAAGAGAAGATGGGCATCCACGGCAACGCCACCTGCGTCATGAACTACGACGACGCCGAGGGTTATCTGCTGGGCGAGGCGCATAAGGGCATGCGCGCCATGTTCACCATGATGAACGAGGCCCGTCTCGGCGTCGGCCTGCAGGGCTGGGCGCAATCCGAGGTCGCCTACCAGAACGCGCTCGCCTACGCCAAGGACCGGCTGCAGGGCCGCGCCGTGACCGGCGCCAAGAACCCGGACGGCCCGGCCGATCCGCTGATCGTGCATCCCGACATCCGCCGCTCGCTGATGGATCAGAAGAGCTTCAACGAGGCGGCGCGGGCCTTCACCTATTGGGGCGCGATGCTGATCGACCGCGGCCACAAGGCGGGCGACGCGGAGGCCGAAGCGATGATCTCGCTGCTCACGCCGATCATCAAGGGCTTCCTCACCGACAAGGGCTTCGAGATGTGCGTGCAGGCCCAGCAGGTCTTTGGCGGGCATGGCTACATCGAGGAATGGGGCATGTCGCAATTCGTGCGCGATGCCCGGATCGCGATGATCTACGAGGGCGCCAACGGCGTGCAGGCGCTCGATCTCGTGGGCCGCAAGCTCGCCGCGCAGGGCGGCAAGCCGATGATGACGCTGATCGAGGAGATCAAGGTCTTCTGCAAGGAGAACGCCGAGGATGCCGAATTCGCGCGCGACTTCATCGAGCCGCTGAAATCCGCCTCCAAGGACATGCAGCAGGCGGCGATGTTCTTCATGCAGAACGGCATGAAGGACCCCAACGCGGCGCTGGCCGGCAGCAGCGACTTCATGCACCTGATGGGCCATGTCTGCCTGGGCTGGACCTGGGCCAGAATGGCCAAGGCAGCGCGGGCCGGCCTCGATGCCGGCACCGGCGACCGGGGCTTTTACGAGACCAAGCTCGCGACGGGGCGCTACTACATGGCGCGCCAGCTGCCGGCGACGAAGATGCATCTCGCCCGGATCGAGAGCGGCGCCGCGCCGGTGATGGCGCTGGAGGCGGACGCTTTCTGATGGACGAGGGCGCCGTCCGGGGCGAGGCTCGTCCCGGACAGCGACCCGGAGGACGAGATGCCCAAGCGCCTGAAACTGACCCGTCGATTTCCCGTGGCGATGAGCGAGGACGGCTATCGCCGCCTCAGGCGCTTCGCCCGGGAGGCCGGGCTCGACGAAGGCGAGGCGCTGTCCTTCCTGTTCGAGAATTTCGACAGCGTGATCGACGCCGATACCTTCGGGCACCGGCTCAGGCTGTTCAACGCGGAGCTGGAGGCGCGCAAGAGGTAGCGCCTGCGCAGGATCGCAGATGGAGGAGCTGCGTATTTTTAGAAAGATGAAGGGGCCGGCGATCCACCCGCGGCGCGGCGCGTCGCGTTCGGACGCTCGACCCCGCGGGCTTCATCTTCCACGGTCATCGGCTCGCCAGCCTGTACCGCAGATGCGAAGCTGACGGCAAAGCGTTGATGATGCGTTAAATGCCGCGCCTGCTTCATCTTTCTTCAAGTACGCAAAGGCCCGGCCGCGGCCGGGTGACACGACCCGAGGAGGAGAAATGATCCGACTTCATTGCTTCGGCGAGAGCGGCAACGCCTACAAGGCGGCGTTGCCGATGACGCTTGCCGGGCTCGACTGGGAACCGGTGAAGGTCGACTTCTTCGCCGGCGCCGCCCGCTCCGACGCGTTCCGCGCGCTCAACGAGATGGGCGAGGTGCCGGTGCTCGAAACCGATGACGGACTGCGGCTGAGCCAGTCCGGCGCGATCCAGGACTGGGTCAGCGAACGCACCGGCAAGTTCGGCGGCCACACGCCCGAGGAACGCCGCGAAGTGCTGCGCTGGGTGCTGTGGGACAACCACAAGCTTTCGGGTCAGGCGGGCAGCCTGCGGTTCCTGATGAACTTCCTGCCGCCCGAAAAGCGGCCAGAGCAGGTGATCAAGTGGCTGCAGGGCCGCCTCGCCCCGACCTATGCGACTCTCGACCGGGCGCTCGAGGCCCGCGACTGGCTGGTGGGCGACGGCCCGACCAATGCCGACTTCTCCTGCTGCGGCTATCTTTTCTACACCGAGCCTTTCGGCTTCGACCGCGCCGCGCATCCCCATATCGACCGCTGGCTCGACCGCATCGCGGCGCTGCCGGGCTGGAAACACCCCTACGAACTGATGCCCGGATCGCCCGCCGACCGGGAAGGAGCGACGACATGACCGAAGCCTTCATCTACGACGCGATCCGCACCCCGCGCGGCAAGGGCCGAAAGGACGGCTCGCTGCACGAGGTTTCGAGCCTCAGGCTCTCGGCCGGCGTGCTCGACGCGCTGGCCCAGCGCAACGGCCTCGAGGGCCACGCCGTCGAGGACGTGATCTGGGGCAATGCCACGCAGGTCGGCGAACAGGGCGGCTGCCTCGCCCGCTCCGCCGTGCTCGCCTCCTCGCTCGACGAGCGCATCCCGGGCCTGTCGATCAACCGCTTCTGCGCCAGCGGCATGGAGGCCGTGAACCTCGCCGCCAACCAGGTCCGCGCCGGTGCCGGCCGCGCCTATATCGCCGGCGGCGTCGAGGCGATGAGCCGCGTGCCGATGGGCTCGGACGGCGCCGCCATCGCGGTCGATCCCTCGGTCGCGATGAAGACCTATTTCGTGCCGCAGGGCATCTCGGCCGACATCATCGCCACCGAATACGGCTTCTCGCGCGACGAGGTCGACGCCTTCGCCGTCGAGAGCCAACGCCGCGCCAAGGCGGCCTGGGACGACCGCCGCTTCGACCGCTCCATCGTGCCGGTCAAGGACATCAACGGCCTGACCATCCTCGACCGCGACGAATACATGCGGCCGCAGACCGACATGCAGGCGCTCGGCGCGCTGGAGCCGTCGTTCAAGGCGATGGGCGAGGTGATGCCCGGCTTCGACAAGGTCGCGCTGATGAAGTACCCGCATCTGGAGCGGATCAACCACGTGCACCACGCGGGCAACTCGTCGGGCATCGTCGACGGCGCCGCCGGCCTGCTGATCGGCGATGCCGAGTTCGGCCGCGCGCATGGTCTCAAGCCGCGCGCCCGGATCCGCGCCACCGCGAAGATCGGCACCGATCCGACGATCATGCTCACCGGCCCGGTGCCGGTGACCGAGAAGATCCTCGCCGATAACGGCATGGCGATCTCGGACATCGACCTGTTCGAGGTGAACGAGGCCTTCTCGGCGATCCCGCTGCGCTTCATGCAGGCCTTCGACATCGACCCCGCGACGCTCAACCCCAATGGCGGCGCCATTGCCATGGGTCACCCGCTGGGTGCCACCGGGGCGATCATCCTTGGCATCCTGCTCGACGAGCTGGAGCGGACCGGCAAGGGCACCGGCCTCGCCACGCTCTGCGTCGCCTCCGGCATGGGCGCCGCCACCATCATCGAGCGGGTCTGAGCCATGCTCGCCCGCTCCTCAGGCGCCCCGCCGGGACGCCTTCCACACGTGGACAAGGGCTCCTCGCGCCTTAGTTTCCAGTGGGAAATCCATCCTGCAATCTGCGAGGTCGATTGGCATGTCCCGCGTCATGTCGCAATTCATCGAGAACCATATCCGGCTGTTCCGCGAAGGGCGGATCGAGGAGATGCTCGACGACTGCGACTACCCGCTGGGTGTACAGGGGCCGGAAGGTCTCACGGTGCTGGCCAACCGCGATATCTACCGGGAATGGCTGCAGGGCTGGCAACGCGACCTCGGCACCCGCGCCATGCAGGAGGAATATGTCCGCATCCATACGCTGGAGCTGCCGCGGGCCAGAAAGTTCCGGGTCTGGATCGAGCGCAGCTTCCGGAACGAAAGCGGCGAGCGGGTCGATCTCGACGTGATCTACTATTGTCGGTTGGACACGCCGCGTCCGGTGATCGAGATGATCGAATTCGGTGCGCCGCCGAGCGACGCCCCCTGACGCCGCATCCGCGCCGTCCCTTCCCCATACAGTTTGCGAACAGGAGGTCGTCATGACCGATTTCACACTCATGCGCGACGCCGATGGCGTTGCCGTCATTACTTGGGACGTGCCCGGCCGCTCCATGAACGTCATGTCGATGCAGGGCTTCGAGGAACTCGATGCGCTGGTCGACGAGGCGCTGGCCGATGAGGCCGTGAAGGGCATCGTCATCACCTCCGCCAAGAAGGACTTCGCCGGCGGCATGGATCTCGGCGTCATCGCCGGGATGAAGAAGGCCGGCGGAGACGACCCCGCCCGGGCCGTGTTCGATGGCGTGATGCGCATGCATGGCGTGCTGCGCAAGATCGAGCGCGCGGGCCTCGACCCCAAGACCAACAAGGGTGGCAAACCGATCGCCGCCGCCCTGCCCGGCACCGCGCTGGGTATCGGGCTGGAGATTCCGCTGGCCTGTCACCGGATCTTCGTGGCCGACAACCCCAAGGCCAAGATCGGCCTGCCCGAGATCATGGTCGGCATCTTCCCCGGTGCCGGCGGCACCACCCGCCTCGTGCGCAAGCTCGGCGCTATGGGGGCGAGCCCGCTGCTGCTCGAAGGCAAGATGAACGACCCCAGGAAGGCCAAGGCGCTGGGCGTGATCGACGAGGTGGTCGAGGACCCGCTCGCCGCGGCCAAGGCCTGGGTGCTGCAGGCCAAGGACGCGGACCTGGTGAAGCCGTGGGACGCCAAGGGCTACAAGATGCCCGGCGGCGCGCCCTACCACCCGGCGGGCTTCATGACCTTCGTCGGCGCCTCCGCGATGGTGCATGGCAAGACCCAGGGCGTGTACCCGGCCGCCAAGGCGCTTCTCTCGGCGGTCTATGAGGGTGCGCTGGTGCCCTTCGACACCGCGCTCAAGATCGAGGCGCGCTGGTTCACCAAGGTGCTGATGGATCCCTCCTCCACCGCGATGATCCGCTCGCTCTTCCTCAACAAGGAAGCGCTGGAAAAGGGCGCGAACCGGCCCGAGGCCCCCGATCAGAGCGTGAAGAAGGTCGGCATTCTCGGCGCCGGCATGATGGGCGCGGGCATCGCCTATGTCTCGGCCAATGCCGGGATCGAGGTGGTGCTGATCGACCGCGAGCAAGCCGCCGCCGACAAAGGCAAGTCCTATTCCGAAGGGCTGCTCGACAAGGGCATCAGCCGCAAGAAGGTCACGCCCGAGAAGAAGGAGGAGGTGCTGGGCCGGATCAACGCCACCACCGAGATCGAGGCGCTGTCGGACTGCGACCTGATCGTCGAGGCGGTGTTCGAGGATGTCGGCGTGAAGGCCGAGATGACCAAGAAGGTCGAGGCCGTGATCGGCGAGGACTGCATCTTCGCCACCAACACCTCGACGCTGCCGATCACCGAACTGGCCAAGGCGTCCGGGCGTCCCGATCAGTTCATCGGCATCCATTTCTTCTCGCCCGTCGACAAGATGATGCTCGTGGAGATCATCAAGGGCCGCGAGACCGGCGACGTCGCCGTGGCCAAGGCGCTCGACTTCGCGCGGCAGATCCGCAAGACGCCGATCGTCGTCAACGACGCGCGCTTCTTCTACGCCAACCGCTGCATCATCCCCTACATCAACGAAGGCATCCGCATGGTTGCCGAGGGGGTGGAGCCGGCGCTGATCGAGAACGCGGCGCGTCTCGTCGGCATGCCGCTGGGGCCGCTGCAGCTCGTCGACGAGACCTCGATCGATCTCGGCGTGAAGATCGCCAAGGCCACCAAGGCCGCGATGGGCGACGCCTATCCGGACGAGGCGGTGGACGAAGTGCTGTTCTGGATGGCCGATCAGGGCCGGATGGGACGCAAGTCGAAGTCGGGCTTCTACGCCTATGACGAGAAGGGCCAGCGCACCGGCCTCTGGGACGGTCTGTCGGAGCGCTATGCGGTTTCGGACGAGCAGCCCGACCTCGTGGAGGTGCAGCAGCGGCTGCTCTTCGCGCAGGTGCTCGAGGCGGTGCGCGCCTTCGAGGACGGTGTGCTGACCGACATCCGCGAAGGCGACGTGGCGGCGATCCTCGGCTGGGGCTTCGCGCCGTGGTCGGGCGGGCCGTTCTCCTGGCTCGACATGATCGGCGCGGGCTTCGCCACCGAGCGCTGCGACGCGCTGACCGAAAAGCATGGTCAGCGCTTCGCCTGCCCCAAGCTCCTGCGGGAAATGGCAGGCTCGGGTGCCGCGTTCTACGACCGCTACGGCGACGGTCAGGCCGCCGACGCCGCCTGACGACGACGATCCGCGGCGCCCGCCCCCGGGCGCCGCGGATCCCCGTCCCGCATCGGACGGCGAATGCGATGCGGATGCCGCCGATCCGGCGCAGGCTTCGATGCGTCGCCCCTGTTCCTCCCTACATCGCAGGGCTATGTTGGCCGAAACGGCAGGCCGGGACGTTTGGGCCGCGAAAGGAACGATGACCGCACTGAAGGAATTCGCTCGGCTCGAGACGATCGGCACCTGGCATCCCGAGCCGGGCGCCGAACCGCGTTCCGTGACCATATCCTTCGGCGAGGCGACCCTCGTGCTGTGCGACGACAGCGGCCTGCCGGTGACGCATTGGTCGCTGCCGGCGCTGCACCGGCTCAATCCCAACCAGCGCCCCGCGATCTATGCCCCCGACGAGGAGGCCAGCGAAACGCTGGAGATCGACGACGACACGATGATCGGCGCGCTGGAGAAGGTGCGCCGCGCCGTGGCCGCGCGGCAGCCGCGGCCGGGGCGGCTCCGGCAGGGCGCGATCTGGGGCGGCACGGCGCTGGCGCTCGGTCTTGCCGTGTTCTGGCTACCCGGCGCGCTGATGCAGCAGACTTTGAGCGTCGTGCCGCCGGGCAAGCGCTCCGAGTTCGGCGCGACGCTTCTGGGGATGGTGCAGGAGATCACCGGCCCGACCTGTCGGGACCCCTTGGGCAGCGAGGCGCTGGGCCGGATGCGCGACCGGCTGCTCGGGCGCGGTGGCGGCCAGATCGTGGTGGTGCCAGAGGGGCTTGCCGGGCCGCTCTACCTGCCCGGTGGCATCATCGTGCTGCCGCAGGAGATCCTCGAGGCGACCGAGGACCCGGCGGTGGTGGCCGGTCACGTGCTGGCCACGGCCGCGAGTCGCAAGGAATCCGACCCGCTCGACGACCTGCTGCGCGAAGCGGGTTTCGGCACGGTGCTGCGGCTGCTGACCACCGGCGACATCCCGACCGAGAAGCTGCAGCAGCAGGCACGCCACCTCGTGAACTCCCCGGCGCCGCGCGCGGATGACGCGGTGCTGCTCGACCAGTTCGCGGCCGCCGGCGTGCCGATCGGCCCCTGGGCCCGGGCCAGCGACCCCGACGGCGCCGTCTCGGCCGTGCTGGTTGCCGCCGAACCCGCTGCCACGGCCGGTCCGGTCCTGTCGGATGGCGACTGGGTCAGCCTGCAGGGCATCTGCCGGAACTGAGCCCCGGCCCGCCCCTCTGCCTATCTGCGTGCGAAGGCGTCGGCGTAGCCCGCCTTTCGCACCGTGCCCAGCACGCGGCCCAGCGTGGCCGCGTCGGCGAAGGGACCCGTCGCGACGATGCGCATCTCGGTGCCGCCCTTGGTGACCCGCCCATGCGCCACCGGCAGCCCCATCGCCCGAAGGCGCGCCGCGGCGCGATCGGCATTGGCGCTCTGGGCAAAGGCCCCGATCTGCACGAAACGACCCTGCGCGGCGACAGCCGGGGCCACCGGGGCCGAGCGGGTCGAGACACGGCTCACCGGAGCGGTCGGCAACGCCACGGGCGCGGCGGTCACGGGGGCCCGGACCTGTCCCGCCCCGGCCTGCTCGACGATGCGCACGCCGCGGTTCGGGTTCAGCCGGCCATCATCCCAGGCACTGCGATAGCCGCGCGGCGGCGACACCGGGTCGGGCATCGGCACCGCCGCGGCGGCGCGGCGCAGGTCGCCTGCCGGATCGAGGAACGCCATGACGCCGGTGCCGCGCGGGGCCAGGCGGGCAGCATTGCCGAGGCCCGAGGGCGACTGCGCCTGCGGACCGCAGCGGCGCGGCAGCGTCGAGGCACCGGTGACGGCGCGCCCCGATTCGGAGCGGGAATCGCAGGCCTGCGTCCCGGTTGGACCAGCCGGAAGCGCCGGCATCGCCGCAGCCAGCCGGCTGCCCGGCGCCGGAGCGGTCGCGTCATGCGGGCTGCAGCTCACCGGCTCGCCGCTGTGCTTTAGCACATAGCGGCGGCCCGTCGCGGCCATGTCGGCGCAGACGGCGGCGAGCGTCACGGTGCCGCGCAGCGGCGCGCCCGGACGGGCATCGCGGTCCTCGCCACAGATGATGGTCTCGCCGGTGCGGCTGCTGACATATCCCGGCTGCGGCCCGCTACGCCCGGCGCAGAAGGCGGCCCGGGTCAGCACCGGCGGCGTGTCGCGCGCCACCGTCGGCTGCGGCGTCACCACGCGGGGCGAAACGGGCGCGGCGCTGGCGCGGCGCGATGACGGGCTGGCCTCGGCCGACCGCGCCGGTGCGGCTGTGGCGGCGGGCCGGGATTCGGCCACGGCTGGCGCGGCCGCGGCAAGGCTCGGCTCGAACCCGCAAAGCGGCTCGCGGCTGCGGCTCATGCGCGGGATCCAGTTGGTCATGCCGCCGATCCCGGCACGGATGAAGGCACAGCCCTCGCTGTCGACATACTGGTTGGCGGCGTAGCTTTCGGGCGGGAACTCGGCCGGAATTCCCTCTTGCGCCATGGCTGGTCCGGCCACGGCCAAGGCCGCCACCGATGCGGCGAGAAATGTCCTGATCATGTTGCCCCTGCCCCCGGAGTGTTTTCCGAAACCATGGCGCAGCCCCGTCAACCTGTAAAGATTGCGCTACTTCGTTCCGAACATCCTGTCACCCGCATCCCCCAGTCCGGGCACGATGTAGCCGTGATCGTTCAGCTTCTCGTCGAGCGACGCGGTCACGATCGGCACGTCGGGATGGGCCTCCTTCATCCGCGCCACGCCCTCGGGCGCCGCCAGCAGGCACAGGAAGATGATGTCCTTCGCCCCGGCCTTCTTGAGCATGTCGATCGCCGCAACCGAGGAGTTGCCGGTGGCGAGCATCGGGTCCACCGCGATGGTCAGCCGCTCGCCAAGATGGCTCGGCACCTTGAAATAATACTCGACCGGCTGCAGCGTCTCGGGATCGCGGTAGAGACCGACGAAGCCGACGCGGGCCGAGGGGATCAGTTCGAGGATGCCGTCGAGCAGCCCGTTGCCGGCCCGCAGGATCGAGATCAGCGCCAGCTTCTTGCCCTCGATCACCGGCGCGTCCATCGGCTGCATCGGCGTGTCGATCCGGGTCGAGGTCATCGGCAGGTCGCGCGTGACCTCATAGGCCAAAAGCAGGCTGATCTCGCGCAAAAGCTGCCGGAAGCTCGCGGTCGAGGTGTCGGATTTGCGCATCAAGGTCAGCTTGTGCTGCACCAGCGGATGCGTGACGACGGTCAAATGTTGGTCGGTGTGGCTCATGCCGCCTCCAGTTTCTTCAGGATCTCCGCTCGCGTCGTCTCATCGCAGAAGGCCGCCTCGGCGGCTACCCTGTTGGCGACGCGCAGCCGCTCCTCCTCCCAGCCGAAATGCCGCTCCAGCATCTCGTATTCATGGGTCATGGTGGTCCCGAACCAGGGCGGATCATCGGTCGAGACGGTGACCCGAAGCCCGCGGTCGCGCAGATCCTCGATCGGGTGGGACTTCCAGTCCGGCACCGCGCCGAGAACAAGGTTCGAGACCGGGCAGACCTCGAGCGTGACGCCCCGCTCGATTAGGTGGTCGCAGAGCGCATGGTCGGTCACGGCGTTGATGCCATGGCCGATGCGTTCGCAGCCCAGCAGGTCGACGGTCTCGCGCACCATGTCCGGCCCGCCCCATTCGCCGGCATGGGCGGTGAGACCGAGCCCGGCCTCGCGTGCGGCGTCGAAGGCCCATGCGAAATCGCCGGGCCGGTGCATCATCTCGGCCCCGGCCATGCCGAAGCCGGTGACGAAGCGCCCCTTGGTCTCGGCGGCGCAGCGCGCGATCGGCTTCGCCGCCTCGGGGCCCAGATGGCGCAGGCAGGTGACGATCCCGCGCGAGGTGATGCCCATGCGGCGCTCGGCCTCGTCGGCGGCATCCACCATCGCGTCGAGATAGTCGCGCCACGCCGCGAGATCGCCGCCGCCACAGAAATCGGGCGAGAGGAAGAACTCGGTATAGACCACCCCCTGCTCGGCGCTCTGCTCCAGCACCGCCAGCATCAGCCGGCGGAAGTCCTCGGGGCGCTGCAGCACCGTGCAGGCGGCGTCATAGGCCTTGAGGAACCAGTCGAAATCGCCACGGACGTAACCGCCGTTCCCGTCGAAGATGCGGTCGATGTCGATATGCTTTTCGCGCGCCAGCCCCTTGATGAAAGCGGGCGGGGCCGCGCCCTCGAGATGCAGGTGCAACTCGGCCTTCGGCAAGGAGCGGTAGCTCATGGCGCGGCCTCCGGGTCGGGTGCGGGAATATCGAGATGCCGGGCGGCGAGCGCGCCGACATCGGTGAAACCCATCAGGCCGAGTTCGCGCGCGCCGAGACCGTGGCACAGCACCGGTACCCGCTCACGCGTGTGGTCGGTGCCGGTGAAGGTGGGATCGTTGCCGTGATCGGCGGTGACGATCACGAGATCGCCGTCGCGCAGCCGCGGCAGGATCTTTCCTAGCTCGGCGTCGAACCATTCGAGATGGCGCGCATAGCCCGCCACGTCTCGGCGATGGCCGAAATTGGTGTCGAACTCCACGAAATTGGCGAAGACTAGCGCGCCTTCGGCCGCCTCGTCCACGAGATCGGACAGATGGTGCATCAGCTTCTCGTCCGGGCCCTTGCGCAGGTCGGTGACGCCGCGCATCGAGAAGATGTCGCCGATCTTGCCCACCGCATGCACGTCGCGGCCCGCCGCATGGGCGCTGTCGAGCAGCGTCCGCCCCGGCGCGGCGATGGCGAAATCCCGGCGGTTCGGGGTACGGGTGAAGCCCGTCGCCTCGTCGCCCAAGAAGGGCCGCGCGATCACCCGGCCGACCTTCATGTCATGCAGCAGCGGCGCCACGTCGCGGCACATGTTCAACAGCCGTTCGAGGCCGAAGCGCTCCTCATGGGCGGCGATCTGCAGCACGCTGTCGACCGAGGTGTAGCAGATCGGCCAGCCGGTTCGCATGTGCTCGGGTCCCTCCTCCTCGATCACCGCGGTGCCTGAGGCATGGCGGTTGCCGAGGATTCCGTCGGTGCCCGCCGCCTGCATCAGCGCCCGCGTCACCTCGGTCGGAAAGGCCGGGACCTCCTTGGGGAAGTAGTGCCAGTCCCACGGCACCGGCACGCCCGCCAGTTCCCAGTGCCCCGAGGGCGTGTCCTTGCCGTTCGAGACCTCGGTCGCCGCGCCCCAGGCTCCCGAGAGCTGCGCCCCGAGGCCGGGCGCATCGAGGCCCGAGGCCAGCGCGATGGCGCGGCCCAGCCCCATCGCGTCGAGCGTCGGCAGCTTTAGCGGGCCGGACCGGCCCTCCTCGGCGCGACCGGCGGCGCAGGCCTCGGCGATGTGGCCGATGGTGTTGGAGCCGGTGTCGGGGGTGTCGCCGTTGAAGAAGGCGTCGGCATCCGGCGCGCCGCCGATCCCGGCGCTGTCCATCACCAGAAGAAATACGCGCGTCATGGGTCCACCCTCCCTCGGACGAGGTCGTTGATCTGCGGCGCATCGCCGATCGCGATGGCCGCGCGCAGCGCCGCCTCGGCGCGGTCGGCGGCCTCGTCGCTCGCCGCATGAACCCGTGCCAGAAGATCGCCGGGGCCGAGCTTCGTGCCCAGCCGGGCCATGTCGGACAACCCCACCGCCGGGTCGATCCGGTCGGATTCGACCTTCCGCCCGCCGCCCAAGCCCACGACGGCGTGGCCCAGCGCCTCGCCGTCGATGGCGGCGAGATGCCCGGCCTCGGGGGCGGTCACGTCGCGGATCACGGGGGCTTTCGGCAGATGCGTGCGCCAGTCTTCGGCCATGTCGGGCGGCCCGCCCAGCGCGTGGATCATCGCGGCGAACCGTTCCAGCGCCCGGCCCGAGGCAATGGCATGGGCGATCTTCTCCTCGCCCTCGCCCTCGGCGCCGCCGGCAAGCGCCATGAGCCGTCCGCCCAGCGCCACGGTGAGATCGTGCAGCCGCGGCGCCGCGAGCCGGTCGCCCGACAGCACCTCCATGATCACAGCCATCTCGGTGGCGTTGCCCAAGGCGGGGGCGAGCGGCTCGTCCATGTCGGTCAGGAAGGCCGCCGTCGGGCAGCCCGCGCCGTTCGCCGTCGTCACCAGCGCCTCGGCCAGCGCACGGGCCTCGGCCTCGGACTTCATGAAGGCGCCGGAGCCGACCTTGACGTCGAGCACGAGGCCTTCGAGCCCGGCCGCGAGCTTCTTCGACAGGATCGAGGCGGTGATCAGATCGATGCTGTCCACCGTGCCGGTCACGTCACGGATCGCGTAGAGCCGCTTGTCGGCGGGGGCGATGCGGCCCGTGGCGCCGACGATGGCACAGCCGACGTCGCGGGTGATCGTGCGCAGCCGTGCCTCGTCGACCTGGGTCGACAGCCCCGGCACCGCCTCAAGCTTGTCGAGCGTGCCGCCGGTGTGGCCCAGACCGCGCCCCGAGATCATCGGCACGTAGACGCCGCAGGCCGCGAGCGCGGGGGCCAGCAGCAGCGAGACCGGGTCGCCGACACCGCCGGTGGAATGCTTGTCGAGCACCGGGCCCGGCAGGTCCCAGCGCAGCCGGTCGCCGCTGTCGCGCATCCCGGTGGTCAGCGCGACGCGGCCAGCCTCGCCCAGACCCCGCAGGCAGACGGCCATGGCGAAGGCCCCGGCCTGCGCGTCGGAGACGGTGCCGTCGGCGAGGCCGCGGGTGAAACCGGCAATGGCTTCGGGCGGCAGCGTCTCGCCCCGGCGCAGCGTGGCGATCAGGCGGCTGGCCTCCATCAGGCGCGTTCCATCTGTTGCTGGTCGAAAGCGCCGGGCAGCAGCGCCCCGAGCGTCGTCTCGCTGGTGGTGCCGTCGGTCGTGGCCAGCGTGACCTTCACGTCGCCGCGACCGAACTCGGCGAGCTTCTGGCGGCAGCCGCCGCAGGGCGAGACCGGCACCGGGCTATCGGCGATCACCGCCACCTCGGCGATCTCGCTGTCGCCGGCGGCGATCATCGCGGCGATCGCCCCGGCCTCGGCGCAGGTGCCCTCCGGATAGGCGACATTCTCGACATTGACGCCGAGATGGACGGCGCCCGAGGTGGCGCGGATCGCGGCGCCGACCTTGAAGTTGGAATAGGGGGCATAGGCGTTCTCGCGCACGCGGCGCGCGTCATCGACCAGCGTCATGGGTGGGCCTCCTCACGGGTTTGCCGAAAACACTGTCCCTCCCCCTGCCGTGATGCAAGTCCGTCCTCGCGGAACCCCTCTCCCCGGCTCCGGGTTTCCTCCGATGACAGGAGGGACCGAGATGATCGAACCGACCAAGGCCGTTCTGCCCGAGACCGAAGCCCGCACGGCGGAGGACCCCGACGCGCCGATGAACGACAGGCAGGCGGTGCTGCTGCGCGAATTGTGCGACAGGACCGGCGAGGAATACGACGCCTCCCTGACCGAGCGGCAGGCCGATGAGCGGATAAGCGTGCTTCAGGAGCAGATCGCGGAGCGATAGGACTTTCGCGCCCCCTTGGGAAAGGTTTAATGCTGAACCATTCCGATCAGGGGGAGAAACGACGCGATGGCCGATAGCACAGACGACAACGCCCGCGCGGGCTCCGACAGCCTGCGGCAGGCGGCGCTCGACTACCATCGGCTGCCCAAGCCCGGCAAGCTGGAGATCCGCGCCACGAAACCGCTGGCCAACGGCCGGGACCTGTCCCGCGCCTATTCCCCCGGCGTCGCAGAGGCCTGCCTCGAGATCAAGTCCGACCCCGACACGGCGCGCGACTACACCTCGCGCGGCAATCTCGTCGCCGTCGTCACCAACGGCACCGCGGTGCTGGGGCTTGGCAATATCGGCGCGCTGGCCTCGAAGCCGGTGATGGAGGGCAAGGCGGTGCTCTTCAAGAAATTCGCCAATATCGACTGCTTCGACATCGAGCTGGAGCAGAGCGATCCCGAGAAGCTGGCCGAGATCGTCTGCGCGCTGGAGCCGACCTTTGGCGCAATCAATCTGGAGGACATCAAGGCGCCGGATTGCTTCATCGTCGAGAAGATCTGCCGCGAACGGATGAACATCCCGGTCTTCCACGACGACCAGCATGGCACGGCCATCGTGGTGGGGGCCGCGGCCACCAACGCGTTGCGCGTGGCGAAGAAGAGCTTCGGCGAGATCAAGGTCGTCTCGACCGGCGGCGGCGCGGCGGGCATCGCCTGCCTCGACATGCTGGTCAAGCTCGGGGTGAAGCGCGAGAACATCTGGCTTTGCGACATCAACGGCCTCGTCCATGAGGGACGCGAGGACGAGGCGATGACGCCGCAGAAGGCGACCTTCGCGCAGCCCGGCGGGCCGCGCGGGCTCGGTGACGTGATCGATGGCGCCGACCTGTTCCTCGGCCTTTCGGGTCCGAACCTGCTGGCGCCCGAGATGGTGGCGCGCATGTCCGACCGGCCGATCATCTTCGCGCTCGCCAATCCGACGCCCGAGATCATGCCGGAGCTGGCGCGCGAGGTGAAACCGGACGCGATCATCGCCACCGGGCGCTCGGACCGGCCGAACCAGGTCAACAACGTTCTGTGCTTCCCCTTCATCTTCCGCGGCGCGCTCGACGTGGGCGCGACGACGATCAACGACGAGATGAAGATCGCCTGCATCGAAGGCATCGCGGCGCTGGCCCGCGCCACCACCTCGGCCGAGGCCGCCGCCGCCTATAGCGGCGAACAGCTCAGCTTCGGGCCCGACTACCTGATCCCCAAGCCCTTCGATCCGCGGCTGATGGGCGTGGTCGCCTCCGCCGTCGCCAAGGCCGCGATGGAAACCGGCGTCGCGGCGCGGCCGATCGACGACATGGACGCCTACAAGCAGCGGCTCGACAGCTCGGTGTTCAAGTCGGCGCTGCTGATGCGGCCGGTCTTCGACGCCGCACGCTCGGCCACCCGCAAGATCGTCTTCGCCGAGGGCGAGGACGAGCGGGTGCTGCGCGCCGCGCATGCGATCATCGAGGAGACCACGGACACGCCGATCCTGATCGGTCGTCCCGACGTGATCGAAACCCGCTGCGAGCGCGCCGGGCTGACGATCCGCCCCGGCATCGACTTCGAGATCGTGAACCCCGAGAACGACCCGCGCTACCGCGACTACTGGGGCACCTATCACGAGATCATGGCGCGCAAGGGCGTGACCCCCGATCTCGCCAAGGCGATCATGCGCACCAACACCACCGCGATCGGCGCGGTGATGGTGCATCGCGAGGAGGCCGACAGCCTGATCTGCGGCACCTTCGGGCAGTATCTGTGGCACCTCAACTACATCGAGCAGGTGCTTGGCACCAAGGAGTTGCGCCCGGTCGGCGCCCTGTCCCTGATGATCCTCGAGGACGGGCCGCTCTTCGTGGCCGACACCCAGGTCCACGCCGAGCCCAGCCCCGCGCAGATCGCCGAGACGGTGGAGGGCTGCGCGCGGCACATCCGCCGCTTCGGCATCGCGCCGAAGATCGCGCTGTGCTCGCATTCGCAATTCGGCAATCTCGACATCTCTTCGGGCCGCCGGATGCGCGCCGCGCTGGAGATCCTCGACGCCGAGCCGCGCGATTTCGCCTATGAGGGCGAGATGCATGTCGATGCCGCGCTCGATCCCGAGCTGCGCGAGAGGACCTTCCCCGGTGCGCGCCTTTCCGGAGCCGCGAACTGCCTCGTCTTCGCCAACACCGACGCGGCCTCGGGCGTGCGCAACATCCTCAAGATGAAGGGCGCGGGCCTCGAGGTCGGCCCGCTGCTGATGGGCATGGGCAACCGGGCCCATATTGTGACGCCCTCGATCACCGCGCGCGGGCTGCTCAACATGTCGGCCATCGCCGGCACGCCGGTCGCGCATTACGGCTGAGATCCTCGGGGGAGGCGCGACCTCCCCCGTGCTTCATTCTCCAAAAAGGCGAACACCGCCGCCCCTGCCGAAAGGGGCGGTGTCGGGGCGCGCGTGACGCTTGCCCCAAAGCCTTGCCCGGGCGTAGGATTCCGTCCGGAGGGAGGACGGATATGACATATGCGGACGTCTATGAGAGCTGGCGCTCGGACCCCGAGGGGTTCTGGATGGGTGCGGCGCGCGCCATCGACTGGCACCGTTTCCCGAGCCGGGCCCTGTCGGAGGAGGCCGATCCGGTCCCGCTCTGGTATCCCGATGGCATGGTCAATGGCTGCCACAACGCGCTCGACCGGCACGTGGCCGAGGGACGGACGCATGACGTGGCGATCATCCATGACAGCCCGGTCACCGAAAGCCGCACCGAGATCACCTATGGCGAGCTTCTGGGCCGGGTCGCGCGGCTGGCGGGCGCACTAAAGGCGCGCGGCGTGACCAAGGGCGACCGCGTCGTCATCTACATGCCGATGATCCCCGAGGCGCTGGAGGCGATGCTGGCCTGCGCCCGGATCGGCGCGATCCACTGCGTCGTCTTCGGCGGCTTTGCCGCCCGCGAACTCGCCGTGCGCATCGACGACTGCAAGCCGAAGGCGATCCTCGCCGGCTCCTGCGGGATCGAGCCGCACCGCGTCGTTGCCTACAAGCCGCTTCTGGACGCGGCGCTGATCGAGGCCGAGCACAAGCCGGAATTCTGCGTGATCCTGCAACGCCCGCAGGCGATGGCCGGGATCGAGCACGGCCGCGACATCGAATGGCATGATTTCCAGGAGGAGGCCGAGCCCGCCGACTGCGTGCCGGTCGAGGCCAACCACCCCGCCTATATCCTCTACACCTCCGGCACGACGGGAAAGCCCAAGGGCGTGGTGCGCCCCACCGGCGGGCATCTGGTGGCGCTGCACTGGACCATGAAGAACGTCTACGCCACCAACCCCGGCGAGGTGTTCTGGGCCGCCTCCGACGTCGGCTGGGTCGTGGGCCACAGCTATATCTGCTACGGCCCGCTGATCCACGGCAACACCACCCTGATCTACGAGGGCAAGCCGGTGGGCACGCCCGATGCGGGCGCCTTCTGGCGCGTGATCGCCCGCAACAATGTCCGCACCTTCTTTACCGCCCCCACGGCGCTGCGCGCGATCAAGCGCGAGGATCCCGAGGGGCGGATGGCACGGGATCACGACCTCTCGGGGCTTCGGGCGATCTACCTCGCGGGCGAGCGGGCCGATCCGGACACGGTGGCCTGGGCGCGCGAGATCACGAATGTCCCGGTCTACGATCACTGGTGGCAGACCGAGACCGGCTACACCATCACCGGGAACCCGGTGGGGATCGAGCCGCTGCCGGTCAAGGACGGCTCCTCGACCGTGCCGATGCCGGGCTACGACATCCGCATCCTCGACGAGACGGGACAGGAGAAGCCGCGCGGCGCCTTGGGCGCGGTGGCGATCCGGCTGCCGCTGCCGCCGGGTACGCTGATCGGCATCTGGGGCGACGAGGAGCGGTTCCGGCGCAGCTACCTCTCCGCCTATCCCGGCTTCTATGCCACCGGCGATGCCGGGATGATCGACGAGGACGGCTATGTGTCGATCCTCGCCCGGACCGACGACGTGATCAACGTGGCCGGGCACCGCCTCTCGACGGGCGGCATGGAGGAGGTTCTGGCCGATCATCCCGACGTCGCCGAATGCGCGGTGATCGGCGTCGCCGATCCTCTCAAGGGGCAGCTGCCGATGGGGTTCCTCTGCCTCAACCGCACCTGCGCCCGGCCACCCGAGGAGATCCTGCGCGAGGCGGTCGATCTGGTGCGCGAACGCATCGGCCCGGTCGCGGCGTTCCGGCTTGCCGTGGTGGTGGAGCGGCTGCCCAAGACCCGTTCGGGCAAGATCCTGCGCTCGACCATGGCGAAGCTCGCAGATGGCGAGGATTTCGCGATGCCCGCCACCATCGACGACCCCGCGATCCTCGACGAGTTGCGCGCGGCGATCGCGCCGCTGGGCTACGGCGTGCCGAGAGAGGCAGTGAGCTGAGCGCCGCTCAGGCGAACTGCTCGCGGATCAGCCGTTCCTCCAGCCCGTGGCCGGGGTCGAACAGGATGCGGTGCCGCACCCGCGGCTCCGAGCGGATCTCGACCGCGATCACGTCGCGCACCAACCGGCTGTCGGCATCGGCCATCACCGGCCGCTTGTCGGCCTCCAGCACCTCGAAGCGCACGGTGGCGGCGGTGGGCAGCAGCGCGCCGCGCCAGCGCCGGGGCCGGAACGGCGCGATAGCGGTGAGCGCCAGCACGTCGGCCCCGATCGGCAGGATCGGGCCATAGGCGGAGTAGTTATAGGCGGTCGAGCCCGCGGGCGTGGCGACCAGCGCCCCGTCGCAGACCAGCTCCTCAAGCCGCACCCGCCCGTCGACGATCACCTTCAGCTTGGCCGCCTGCGGCCCTGCCCGCAGCAAACTCACCTCGTTGATCCCAAGGCCCCGATGCATCTCGCCCGAGGATGTCTCGGCGGTCATGGCCAGCGGGTTGATGATCGCCTCCTCGGCGGCGGCGAGCCGGTCCGGCAGGTCGTCCTCGGAGAAGGCGTTCATCAGGAAGCCCACGGTACCGCGATTCATCCCGTAAACCGGCAGGTCGAGCCCCTCGGTCGCGTGCAGCGTCTGCAGCATGAAGCCGTCGCCGCCCAGCGCCACCACGACATCCGCCTCGTCCAGCGGGCTGTCGCCGTATCGTTCCGCGAGCCGTGCCCGCGTTTCCTGCGCGATGCTGGCCTCGCTGGCCAGAAAGGCGATGCGGTCGGTGCCCAAATCTCTTTCCCCCCGGATGCTGCGCCTAGTTTGTCGGCCAGCGCTTCCCGAAAGGCAAGCGGCGGGCGATTTCGCCGCGAAGCGCCCATGCTGCGACGGTTTCGGGGCTTTTGGCCCTCTTGTCGCTGGGTTAAGAGAGCCGCGACGCAACCCCGCACGAGGTGTCCGAGATGAACGCATCCACCCGCGACGACGGCTTCTTCACCGAGAAGCTCGCCACCCGCGACCCCGAGATCGCCAAGGCGATCACCGACGAACTCGGCCGCCAGCGCCACGAGATCGAGCTGATCGCGAGCGAGAACATCGTCTCGGCCGCCGTGCTCGAAGCGCAGGGCTCGGTGCTCACCAACAAATACGCCGAAGGCTACCCGGGGCGCCGCTATTACGGTGGCTGCCAGTTCGCCGACGTGGCCGAGAACCTCGCCATCGACCGTGCTCGCCAGCTCTTCTCCTGCGAATTCGCCAACGTGCAGCCCAACTCCGGCTCCCAGGCGAACCAGGGCGTGTTCCAGGCGCTTCTGCAGCCCGGCGACACCATTCTCGGCATGAGCCTCGACGCGGGCGGCCACCTGACCCATGGCGCCAAGCCGAACCAGTCGGGCAAGTGGTTCAACGCGGTCCAGTACGGTGTGCGCCAGCAGGACCAGCAGATCGACTACGACCAGATCCAAGCGCTCGCCACCGAGCACCAGCCGAAGATGATCATCGCCGGCGGCTCGGCGATCCCGCGGATCATCGACTTCCCGCGGATGCGCGAGATCGCCGACAGCGTCGGCGCCTATCTTCTCGTCGACATGGCGCATTTCGCGGGGCTGGTGGCTGCGGGCATCTACCCCTCGCCCTTCCCGCATGCGCATGTGGCCACCACCACGACGCACAAGACCCTGCGCGGCCCGCGTGGCGGCATGATCCTCACCAATGACGAGGCCATCGCCAAGAAGGTCAATTCGGCGATCTTCCCGGGCATCCAGGGCGGGCCGCTGATGCATGTCATCGCCGGCAAGGCCGTGGCCTTCGGCGAGGCGCTGCGCCCAGAGTTCAAGACCTACCAGCAGCAGGTGGTGAAGAACGCCCAGGCGCTCGCGGATCAGCTGATGAAGGGCGGGCTCGACATCGTCACGGGCGGCACCGACAGCCATCTGATGCTCGTCGACCTGCGCCCCAAGGGCGTGAAGGGCAACGCCACCGAGGACGCGCTGGGCCGCGCCCACATCACCTGCAACAAGAACGGCATCCCCTTCGACCCCGAGAAGCCCGCCGTGACCTCCGGCATCCGCCTCGGCTCGCCCGCCGGCACGACGCGCGGCTTCGGCGAGGCCGAGTTCCGGCAGATCGCCGACTGGATCGTCGAGGTGACCGAGGGGCTCGCGGCGAACGGACCCGAAGGCAATGCCGAGGTCGAGGCGAAGGTGCGCGGCGAGGTCGAGGAGCTGTGCAAGCGGTTCCCGCTCTACCCCGAGCTCTGAGACGGTCGGCGCGGGGTCAGAGGACCTCGCGCCACAACACGCCCGCGATCAGCGCGGCGATGAGGATCGTGGCGACGGTGCGCGCCCGCTTGATCCAGACCGCCCGGCGCAGCGCCTGTCGCAGTTCGTCCGGCTCCTCGGCCATCAGCCAGCTCTGCACGGTGACATAGGCCGTCTCCACCCGCTCCATGTCGATCGCCTCGGCGCGGCCGGGCAGCTTGGCCACCGCCTCGGCGGCGGCGAGGAAGCGGGCGCGCGACAGGATCTCGGGAGGCAAGGCCGGCGCGGCGCGGTCGAGCCGGTCGCCAAGGTTGCGGCCCTCGACCCCCGCCCTGTCGGACAGAAGCCGGGAAATCTCGCGCGTCCAGACGGTTATCATGGTGCGGTCCATGTCTTGTGTTAGCGCCCCCGCGCCCGGCACTCAATGGTCCGTATCGGCATCGCCGGGACTGGCGTCCGGCGCTTGCGGCGCTACAACATGCCCCATGCTGAACACCATCCTCACCGGAGAGCCCTCCGACCGCCCGCCCCTTCTGATCGTCCACGGCCTGTTCGGCTCGGCCCGCAACTGGGGCGTGATCGCGCGTCGCCTGGGCGAGGACCGACAGGTCATCGCCGTGGACATGCGCAACCACGGCGACAGCCACTGGACCGAGCGCCACGACTATTTCGGCATGGCCGAGGATCTGGCCGAGGTGCTGGAGAAACACGGCCCCGCCGACGTGCTGGGCCACTCCATGGGCGGCAAGGCGTCGATGGTGCTGGCGCTGACCCGCCCCGACCTCGTGCGCCGCCTCGTCGTCGCCGACATCGCGCCGGTCGCCTATGGCCACGACCAGATCGACAACATCCGCAAGATGAAGCAGGTCGATCTGGAGGCCATCGCCAGCCGATCCGACGCGACCGAGATGATGGGCGATCTGGAGGCCGCGACGGCGGCGTTCTTCCTGCAATCGCTCGATCTTCAGGAAAAGCGCTGGAAGCTGAACCTCGACGTGTTGGAGCGCGACATGGAGACGATCCTCGGCTTCCCGCAGGTCGAGGGCCGCTTCGACGGCCCGGCGCTGTTCCTGTCGGGCGAGAACAGCGCCTATGTCGAGGAGACGCATCACGGCGCGATCCACACGCTGTTCGGCGATGCCCGCTTCGAGGTGATCGACGGCGCCGGCCACTGGCTGCACGCCGAGAAGCCGCGCGAGGTCGAGGCGGCGGTGCGCGGCTTCCTTGACGGCTGAGGCTACCAGAGCACCGGCGAGGTCAACAGTGTCGACAGCGACAGCCCGCCAAGGGCAATCAGGACGAGATGGGGAACGTAGCGCATGGGAGCCTCCGGTGTGGGTCGGAGGTGATACGCGGGAGGTAGGGGAGTCCGTCGGCTGCTTCAGCCAACGAATTCACAAAGAACTCTGGGGCAAGTACCAGTCATACTCGCCCCAGCCGGAGCCAGCGACTAAGCAAATTGCAGATCAAGGGGCTCTTGAGAATTTGCAGCATTCTCGATGAATGTTTTCATTGCACTAAATTCGTGGGGTGCGATGAGCTTCACCAACTTGAAATTAAAGTGCATCCTAAGAGACGCCGTCTTCGTGTCGACAACGACACCGAGCACCTTTATTTCGTGTGATTGACCCCACGCCTTCACCTCGAAGCGTGAGTTAGCAGATTGATATTTCATATAGTAATCGAGAACCTGCTTAATCAGAAAGTTGATCTTTTCTGATTTATTTTTATCAACATTCTCAGCAGATGACGAAAGTTCCTTGGTAATTTTTTCGATTTCCTCAACATGAGCGTTAACACCGCTGAGCTGGGTACTGTAGCCAGTAGATCCCCACTGACTCTCCTGCATAGGCGTTGCACTCACTATTTGCCAACCAGGATTTCCCTCAAATGACGCCTTAACTTCTTTGTAATCGTTCTTACCCGCATGAAAGCTGAAGTGCGCCCCCGGCTCCATTTTTTCAGTGCCTATCTCGAGCTCGAAATTTGAATTACCTGATTTAAGGATGATCTTTGGCATAACTACGCTCCAAAAAAGATAACAGCTACACAACCTAAACGGTACCTGATTCGCCCTCGAAAGGCAATCGAGATCCGTTTTCTGGTTTGAAAATGGATCAGCACTTCGACAAAAAAAGCAGCGACGTCTCTTGTTTGGTTGGTAGGCAACCGCAAGAACAGAAATGAAGGCCCGAAAGACGCAACCTGCCATTCGTCAGCCTATCTATCCCATTAATTCTTGGCAGAGCTTGCTATGGTCGCAGCGGTCGGACTGTCGCCAAGAATAGGGCTGCCACTTGGACAACGCGTCGATTGATACAGCGCACACGTCACTTTCTGCGATCTGTCTTCTTCGTACAGATCACGCAACAATCTCCAATTAGCTATCCATCTTCAACGCAGAGATGAACGCCTCCTGCGGGATGTCCACCTTGCCGAACTGGCGCATCTTCTTCTTGCCCGCCTTCTGCTTGTCCAGAAGCTTGCGCTTGCGGGTCGCGTCGCCGCCATAGCATTTGGCAGTCACGTCCTTGCGCATCGCCGACAGGGTCTCGCGGGCGATGACCTTGCCGCCGATCGCGGCCTGAATCGGGATCTTGAACATGTGGCGGGGGATCAGCTCCTTGAGCTTTTCCACCATCGCCCGGCCGCGCATCTCGGCCCGGTCGCGGTGCACCATCATCGACAGCGCGTCGACCGGCTCGTCGTTGACGAGGATCGACATCTTCACGAGATTGTCCTGCCGATAGCCGGTGATCTGGTAGTCGAAGCTGGCATAGCCCTTGGTCACCGATTTCAGCCGGTCGTAGAAATCGAACACCACCTCGTTAAGCGGCAGGTCGTAGACCACCAGCGGGCGCGAGCCGGCATAGGTCAGCTCGATCTGGATGCCGCGCCGGTCCTGGCACAGCTTGAGCACGTCGCCCAGATAGTCGTCGGGGACCATGATCGTCGCCTTGATCCGCGGCTCCTCGATATGGTCGACATGGGTGAGGTCGGGCATGTCGGCGGGGTTGTGCAGCTCGTGCATCGTGCCGTCGCGCATGTGCACGTGGTAGACCACCGAGGGCGCGGTGGTGATCAGGTCGATGTCGTATTCGCGGTCGATCCGGTCGCGGATCACCTCGAGGTGCAAGAGCCCGAGAAAGCCGCAGCGGAAGCCGAAGCCGAGCGCCGCCGAGGTCTCCATCTCGTAGGAGAAGGAGGCGTCGTTCAGCGCCAGCTTCTCGATCGCGTTGCGCAAATCCTCGAACTCGGCCGAATCCACGGGGAACAGCCCGCAGAACACCACCGGCACCGAGGGCGCGAAGCCCGGCAGCGGCTTGTCCGCGCCCTTCTTCTCGTGGGTGATGGTGTCGCCGACCTTGGTGTCGCGCACCTGCTTGATCGAGGCGGTGAGAAAGCCGATCTCGCCCGGCCCCAGCTCGTCGACGGGAAGCATGCCGGGCTTGAACACGCCGATCCGGTCGACCTGGTGCACCGTGCCGTTCTGCATGAACTTGATGCGGTCGTTCTTCCTGAGCACGCCGTCCATGATCCGCACGAGGACCACGACGCCGAGATAGAGGTCGTACCACGAATCGACCAGCATCGCCTTCAGCGGCGCGTCGCGGTCGCCCTTCGGCGCGGGCAGGCGGTGGACGATCGCCTCGAGCGTCTCGCGGATGCCCTCGCCGGTCTTGGCCGAGACCAGCATCGCCTCGGAGGCGTCGATGCCGATCACGTCCTCGATCTGCTCCTTGATCCGGTCCGGCTCGGAGGCCGGCAGGTCGATCTTGTTCAGGACCGGGACGATCTCGTGATCCGCGTCGAGCGCGTGGTAGACGTTGGCCAGCGTCTGCGCCTCGACCCCTTGGGTCGAATCGACGACCAAGAGGGAGCCCTCGACCGCGCGCATCGAGCGGGAGACCTCGTAGGCGAAATCGACATGGCCGGGCGTGTCGATCAGGTTCAGCACGTAGGTCTCGCCGTTCAGCGCCTTGTAGTCGATGCGGACGGTCTGCGCCTTGATGGTGATGCCGCGCTCGCGCTCGATGTCCATGCTGTCGAGCAGCTGGGCCTTCATCTCGCGGTCTTGCACCGTCCCGGTCGACTGGATCAGCCGGTCGGCAAGCGTCGATTTACCGTGGTCGATATGAGCCACGATGGAGAAGTTGCGGATGTGCGAAAGCTCGGTCATGGCCCGCATATGAAGGGGTTCGAGCTTTCGGTCAATGGGGCGGCGCGGCGGCTGCGCGCGCATGCGCTCACGCCATCGTGAGGGAGCCGCGGCGGCGGCGCTGCGCGGTCGAATTGCGCAAGGCTGCGGAGTGCGGCATCTTGGCGCCCGGCAGAGCAGCACCGCGATCCGGGTCAACCCGGGCCGGTCAGACGGGGAATACGGGCATGCGCATCATCATATCCATCATCGCGCTTACGGCGCTGACGGCCTGCGGCGGCGGGCGCCCCACCGGCGCGATCAGCCGCGCCTGCGAGGCGAGCGACCGGCCCGGCGCCAACCCGGCGCTGTGCTCCTGCGTGCAGGGTGCCGCGAACGCGACGCTTACGGGAAGCGAGCAGCGCCGGGCGGCCAAGTTCTTCAAGGACCCGCAAAAGGCGCAGGACACCCGGCAGCAGGATGGCCAGGAGGCGTTCTGGCGCCGTTACAAGGCTTTTGCCGATCAGGCTGAGGCGATCTGCCGCTGAGACTGGACAGGCGGCGCCCTCGTCGCGACAAGGGGCCATGAGCATCGAGATCGAGGATCTGGCAGCGCGTCTCGTCGCGGGTGAGCGGCGGGCGCTGGCGCGGGCGATCACGCTGGTGGAAAGCACCCGCGCCGATCACCGCGCCGCGGCCGAGGCATTGCTGGACCGCCTCGCCGATCCCGACCGCACGGCGCTGCGCGTCGGGCTCTCGGGCACGCCCGGCGTCGGCAAGTCGAGCTTCATCGAGGCGTTGGGACTACGGCTCGTGGAAGATGGCCACCGCGTGGCGGTGCTCGCGGTCGATCCCTCCTCGGCCCGCTCGGGCGGCTCGATCCTGGGCGACAAGACCCGGATGGAGCGGTTGAGCCGCGAGGCCCGCGCCTTCATCCGCCCCTCCCCCGCCGCCGCCCAGCTGGGCGGCGTGGCGCGGCGGACCCGCGAGGCGATGCTGCTGTGCGAGGCGGCGGGCTTCGACGTGGTGATCGTCGAGACGGTGGGCGTGGGCCAGTCCGAGACGCTGGTGTCGCGGATGACCGACGTGTTCCTGCTGCTGCTGGCCCCCGCCGGCGGCGACGAATTGCAGGGGGTGAAACGCGGCATCATGGAGATCGCCGACCTCGTGCTCGTCAACAAGGCCGATGGCGATCTCGCGGCGCAGGCGCAGCGCACCCGCGCCGATTACGCGGGCGCGCTGCGGCTGATGCGCCGGCGCGACACCGACCCCGAGGGCATCCCGGCCGCGCGCACCGTTTCGGCACTCACCGGCGAGGGGCTCGCCGAGGCCTGGGCCGAGGTGGAACGGCTTGCCGCTTGGCGGCGCGACAGCGGCGTGACGGCGCGGGTGCGCGCCGCGCAGGCGGGCCAGTGGTTCGAGGACGAGCTGCGCGCCGGCCTCGAGGCCCTGCTCGCCTCGGACAGCGAACTCGCCGCACGACTGGAGCGCCTGCGCGCCGAGGTCGAGGCCGGTCGCACCGCGCCCGGCGCCGCGGCGCGCGCGGCGCTCGATCCGCTGGTTCGGGCGCTGCGGGACGCTTGACGCGGCCATGGAATCCCCGTAAGGCCCCCTGACCGAATTCATGGCCCGGCCCCGTTGCCGACGCCGTATCCGTGCCTTCGGGCTCGGATTTCTGCCAGGCCCCGAGACACGAAGGATGAGACCATGTCGCGCCGCTGCGAACTGACCGGAAAAGGCCCGATGACTGGCAACAATGTCAGCCACGCCAACAACAAGACCCGTCGCCGCTTCCTGCCCAACCTGCAGGATGTGACGCTGCTGTCCGATACGCTGGGCCGCGGCTTCAAGTTCCGCGTCTCGTCGCACGCGCTGCGTTCGGTCGATCACCGCGGCGGCCTCGACGCCTTCCTCGCCAAGGCGAAGGAAGAGGACCTGTCGGCGGCCGCGCTGAAGGTCAAGAAAGAGCTCGCGAAGGCCGCTTCGGCCACCGCCTGATCCCTTCGGATCGCGAAGACCAAGGCCCGGCCCTCCCGCGAGGTGCCGGGCCTTTTCGCATGCCTTCGACTTTGTTCCTGAAATACGCCGGGGGAGCCGCCCAGCGGGCGGCGGGGGCAGCGCCCCCTACCCGGCCAGACCGAGGCGCGACATGACCCGACTGCCGATCGACGATGCCCTGCCCGAGCTGCTCGCCGCGCTGGAGAGCAGAGGACAGGCGGTGCTGATGGCCCCGCCCGGAGCCGGCAAGACGACGCGGGTGCCCTTGGCGATGCTGGGTCGCATCCCCGGCCGCATCGTCATGCTGGAGCCGCGTCGCCTCGCCGCGCGCGCGGCGGCCATGCGAATGGCCGCGACGCTGGGGGAACGGGTCGGTGAAACGATAGGCTTCCGCATCCGGGGCGAGGCCAAGGTCTCCAAGGCGACGCGGATCGAGGTCGTAACCGAAGGCATCCTGACGCGGATGATCCAGTCCGACCCCGAATTGTCGGGCGTCGGGGCGGTGATCTTCGACGAGTTCCACGAACGCTCGCTCAACGCCGATCTCGGTCTCGCCCTATGCCTCGAGATCCGCGGCGCCCTTCACGAGGACCTGGTGCTCGTCGCGATGTCGGCGACCCTCGACGCTCAGCCCGTGGCGGATCTGATGGGCGCGCCGGTGGTGATCTCCGAAGGGCGCAGCTTTCCGGTCGAAACCCGCTGGCTCGAGCGGCCACTTGGGCCCCGCGCCCGGTTGGAGCCGGAACTGGCGGCGCTGGTGGAGCGTGCGGCGGCCGAGGCGACGGGTTCGATCCTCGTCTTCCTGCCCGGCGAGGGCGAGATCCGGCGTGTGCAGGGCCTGCTGGAGGGACGGCTTCGCGACTGCGAGGTGCTGCCGCTCTACGGCGCGCTGCCGCCGGCGCAGCAGGCGGCGGCACTCGAACCCGGTTCGGGCCGCCGGGTGGTGCTAGCCACCGCCATCGCCGAGACCTCGCTGACGATCCCCGACATTCGCGTCGTCGTCGATGCGGGCCGCGCCCGCCGGGCCCGGTTCGACCCGGGCTCCGGCATGTCGCGGCTGGTCACCGAGAGGGTCACCCGGGCCGAGGCAGCGCAGCGGGCGGGACGCGCGGGCCGGGTCGCGCCCGGCGTGGCATACCGGCTCTGGACCCGCGGCGAGGAGGGCGCGCTCGCGGCCTTTCCCGACCCGGAGATCGCCAGCGCCGATCTTGCGCCGCTGGCGCTCGAGCTGGCGCTGTGGGGCGCCCGGTCCCTGCCCTTCCTGACGCCGCCGCCTGCCCCGGCCCTCGCCGAGGCGCAGGCGCTGCTGCGCGATCTGGGCGCGCTCGACGGCATGGGCACGATCACCGCGCATGGTCGCCGCCTCGCCGCGCTGCCGCTGCATCCGCGGCTCGGTCACATGCTGGAGACCGCCGGAGCGCAGGCCGCGCCGCTGGCCGCTCTGATGGGTGAGCGCGACCCGCTGCGCGGTGCCGGCGCCGACCTGTCCCTGCGCCTCGCCGCTATCGCCGGACGGCGCGATTTGCCCGCCCCGCCCGACATGGGCGCGCTGTCGCGAATCCGTGACGAGGCAAGGCGGCTGTCGCGCGGCCGCGCCCAGGGGCCGGAGATGTCGCCGGGCGCGATGGCGGCGCTCGCCTATCCCGACCGGATCGGGCTGAGGCGGCCCGGCGACGATCCGCGATGGCTGTTGTCCGGCGGGCGCGGCGCGGTGATGCCGGGCTCGGACGCCCTCGCGGGGGCGCGGCTGATCGTGGCGACGGATCTCTCGGACGATGTGCCCGAGGCCCGCATCCGCCTCGCCGCCCGGATCGAGGAAGCGGAACTGCGCGAGGTCTTCGCAGACCGGATCGAGGAGGTCGCCATATGCGAGTGGTCGAGGCGCGAGAACCGCGTCACGACCCGGCTGCAGGAACGGCTCGGCGCGATCGCGCTCTCGGACCGGATCTGGCGCGATGCGCCCGAGGATGCGGTCGCGCGCGCCATGCTCGACGGGGTGCGCCAGCTCGGCCTGCGCCCCTCCCCCGCCGCGGAGCGGTTCCGCGCGAGGGTGCGGCTGGTGAGCGCGGGCGGTGCCGACCTGCCGGACCTGTCGGACGCGGCGCTGATGGAGCGGCTGGAAGAGTGGCTTCTGCCCTATCTGGGCGGCGTGAAGACCGCCGGCGACTGGAAGGGTTTCGACCTGTTGGGCCCATGGCAGGCGATGCTCGACTGGAACCAGACCCAGCTTCTCGACCGCGAAGCACCGCCCGCCTACACCACGCCGCTGGGGCGGCAGGTGCCGATCGATTACGGTGACGCGCAGCCCGAGGTCTCGCTCAAGCTACAGGAGGTCTTCGGCGTCGCACGGCACCCCATGATCGGTGGCACGCCGCTGAAGATGACGCTGCTGTCGCCTGCCGGTCGGCCGGTGCAGGTGACCGACGACCTGCCCGGTTTCTGGGCCAGCTCCTATGCGGATGTGCGCAAGGACATGCGCGGCCGCTACCCGCGTCACCCATGGCCCGAGGACCCGACCGAGGCGGCGCCGACCCTGCGCGCCAAGCCACGCGGGACGTAGCGGCAATCGGCCGATGTGCTTCAGGTCGCCAAGGAAGCTGAATGGGTCAGATTGCATTACCTGTTCATGATGTTATGTTACCCGGCACAAGAACAAGAACGGTACGCGTTATCCGAGGCAGCCTTATGACCCCCAAGGACCTTCCGGGCGAGATGTCCGGCAGTTACACCACCCCGATCCACCGGCAGCTCGCTGCCCTGTGCCACCGCAAGGGCAAAAAGGGCCGCGAGGTGCTTCTCGTCACCTCCTCCGAGGGGCGCTGGATCCTGCCCAAGGGCTGGCCGATCGAGGGCATGCGCGACAGCGACGCCGCCCTCGTCGAGGCGTGGGAGGAAGCCGGGGTGCGCGAGGGCAAGGTCAAGCGCAAGCCGGTCGGCACCTTCGTCGCGGTCAAGCTGTCGAAGCATGGCGACGAGGAGATCTGCGTCACCCGCGTCTTCGAGGTGAAGGCCAAGACCGTGCTCGACGACTATCCCGAGGTGAAGCGGCGCGACCGGCGCTGGGTCCCGGCCAAGGTGGCGGCGCGGCTGGTCACCGAGGACGGGCTGCGCGAGATTCTGCGGGAAATGTGATGCCTCAGCGCGCGCCGATCAGCCGGTCGACCACCTGCATCAGCGTCTCGCCCTCGGCATCGGCGGGCGCCATCACGGCGCTGCGCGGCCGGCCGTTCCGGGTGACGTAGCCGGTGATCAGCCCGGCGCTCCGCGCGCCCTGCACGTCCCAGCCATGCGCCGCGACAAGGGCGAGCCGCTCGGGCGCAACGCCGATCCGGGCGGCGGCGTGGTGATAGACCCGCGTGGCGGGCTTCCAGCGGCCAGGCTCGTCGACCGAGATCACCCGGTCCACGAAATCCGACAACCCGTTGCGCTCGACCAGCGCGCGGGTGACCTTTTCGCTGCCATTGGTGAGGATGGCGACCGGCAACCCGTCGCGCTTCAACCGCTGCATCGCGGGCAGCACGTCGGGTTCCGCGTCGAGTTCGGTAAAGCCCGAAAGGATCGCCTCGATCCTGGGGCCGCGCTCCTCGATGCCTTGCGCTTTCATCATCGCGTCGAGCGTGGCTTCCGCGAGCTCGCGAAACGGCTTGTAGATGTCGAGCGCGCAGAGTGCGAAGGCATCGCGCAGCATCTGCGCGAACCACGTCTCCAAGGCATGGCCGGGAAGCCCCGCCGCCTCGATACGCGGCCGCAGGCTTTCGAGGGAAAACAGGGTTTCCACCGCGTCGAAGGCGATGGCGTCGGGGCGGGGCATGGGGCGGTCTCCGGTCAGGGCGTCGGGGGCCAACGCGAGCCGCCGAGCCGCGTTCCCGGGGCACTCAGATGGCGCGGGCGTAGTGCAGCAGCTGCAGCGGCACGCCGCGCAGCTCGGCCGGCGGCAGGTCGCGTCCGGTGAGCGTGAAGCCGTTGGCCTCGAGCACCCGGATCGAGGCGGCGTTGCGGGTGGCCACCTTCGCTTCTAGGCGCGCGATCCCCGCATCCCGCGCCAGCGCGATCGCCGCCGCCAGTGCCGCCTTGGCGAGACCCCGCCGCGCATGATCGGGGCCGATCCGGTAGCCGACCTCGGCGCATGGCCCCTCGGGCGTCTCGGTGAGTCCGGTGAGATTGACCCGCCCCATGATCTCGCCCCCGAGACTGCGCACCAGATAGAACCGGTCCCGCCCGGCCTCCGGTCCCTCCAGCAGCTCGCGCAGGAACCCGCGCAGCGTCTCGGGATCGAAATAGCCTGCCGGGCGCGGCGGCACTTCGCGCTCGAACCAGTCGCTGCTGGCCATCTCGAATGCCGCCAGCGCCTCGGCGTCCTCGACCTTGAGCGGCTCCAGGCGAAATTCGGGCGTCACGCGCCCAGGCACCAGCGCATCACCGCCTTCTGCGCGTGCAGCCGGTTCTCGGCCTCGTCGAAGATCACCGAATGCGGCCCGTCCATCACCTCGCTCGTCGCTTCGTCGTCGCGATGCGCGGGAAGGCAATGCATGAACAATGCGTCGGGCTTGGCCCGGCTCATCAGCTCGGCATTGACCTGGTAGCCGCGCAGCTGGTTGTGCCGCCGCTCTTTCGCCGATTGCGGATCGTGCATCGACACCCAGGTGTCGGTGACCACGAGATCCGCGCCCTCGACCGCCGCCATCGGGTCGCGAACGATCTCGATATTGGCGCCCGCCTCCCGGCACGCCGCGAGGATCTCGGGATCGGGGTCGAGCGGCTTCGGGCCGGTGAAGACGAGATCGAAGCCGAACCGGGCGCTCGCATGGGCGAAGCTCGCGAAGACGTTGTTGCCGTCGCCCGACCAGACCACCCGGCGCCCCTTGATCGGGCCGCGATGCTCTTCGAAGGTCATGATATCTGCCATGATCTGGCACGGATGTGTGCGGTTGGTCAGGCCGTTGATCACCGGCACGGTGGCGTTCTCGGCCATCTCCAGCAGGGTCTGTTCCTCGAAGGTCCGGATCATGATCAGGTCGACATAGCGCGACAGCACCCGGGCCGTGTCGGCGATGGTTTCGCCGTGGCCGAGCTGCATGTCGGCGCCGGACAGCACCATGGTCTGGCCGCCCATCTGGCGCACGCCGACATCGAAGCTCACCCGGGTGCGGGTCGAGGGCTTTTCGAAGATCAGCGCCACCATGCGCCCGTCGAGCGGCTTCTCGTCGTCGCACATGCCCTTGGGGCGGCCACTGCGCGCATCCTTCATGGCGCGGGCATGGTCGATCATCGCGCGCAGATCGTCCGTGGGGGTGGGCAGGATGTCGAGGAAATGGGTCATGTCGGTCTCCCGGGTCGGATGGCGGAGGGGGGGGCGCTGCCCCCCGTCGCTTGCGCGACTCCCCCCGGCGTATTTGAAGAAAGATGAAATCATGCCGGCTCGAGCAGCATCAGCCGGATCGGCGTGCCGTCCTCGCAGGGCAGGATCGTGTCGCCGGCGAAACCGGCGCGCAGATAGGCCGCGATGGCGCGGGTGTTGTCGGGCGCGGGATCGACCGCGACCAAGGGCGCGCCTGCCGCGATCAGTTGCAGCGCGCGGGCGCGCAGGAAGGCCGCGCCATGGCCGCGCCCGAGATAGGCCGGATCGCCGAGGAAGGCGTCCATGCCGCGCGCGCGCCTTTGCAAATGCGCGTAATGCGGCATGTCGTAGAAATGGACGTCGTAATCCTGGACATAGGCAAAGGGATGCGCCCGGTGCTCGACGATGCGCATGTCGGTGCCGGTGTTGCCCTCGGCCCAGTCGCGCTCGATCTCGGCCCATTCGGTGGCGGCGTCGCCCCACCAGCCGTCGATATGCGGCTCCGCCAGCCAGCGGTCGAACAGCCGCCGGTCCGAGGCGACCAGCGGCCTGAAGCGGTAGTCAGCCGGCATCGGACCCGATCCGCCCCGCCGCCCGGTCGAGCCGCGCCAAGGCCTCGTCGACCTCGGCCTCGGTGATGTTCAGCGGCGGCAGCAGCCGCACCACGCTGTCGGCGGCGGGCACTGTGAGCACGCCCTCGGCATAGCCCGCCTGCACCAGATCGGCGGGGGCCGCCTTGCATTTCAGACCGAGCATCAGCCCGGTGCCGCGCACGCTTTCGAACACCTCCGGGTGCGCCGCCACGAGGCCCTCGAGGCCTTGGCGCAGCCGCCCGGCCCGTGCCCGCACCCCTTCGAGAAACCCCTGATCGGCAACGATCTCCATCACCTTCGCGCCGACCGCGCAGGCCAAGGGGTTGCCGCCATAGGTCGAGCCGTGTGTGCCAGCGGTCATCGCCGAGGCCGCCGCTTCGGTGGCCAGCACCGCCCCCAGCGGGAAGCCGCCGCCGATGCCCTTAGCGACCATCATGATGTCCGGGGTCACGCCGGCCCATTCATGGGCGAAGAGGCGGCCGGTCCGGCCCATGCCGCACTGCACCTCGTCGAAGATCAGCAACGCGCCGATGTCGTCGCACAGGTCGCGCAGCCCCTTCAGGCACTGGTCGGGCACCGGCCGGATGCCGCCCTCGCCCTGCACCGGCTCGATCAGGATCGCGCCGACATCCGCCTGCGCCGCGGCCTCGCGCAGCGCCTCGTGATCGCCCCATGGCAGCTGGGTGAAACCGGGCAGCAGCGGCCCGAAGCCCTTGGTCATCTTCTCGGTGCCGACGGCGGCGATCGCCGCCGAGGAGCGGCCATGGAACGCGCCTTCGAAGGTGAGGATGCGCGTGCGCTGCGGCTCGCCCTTCTCGTGCCAGTACTTGCGCGCCATCTTCACCGCGAGCTCCATCGCCTCGGTGCCCGAATTGGTGAAGAAGCAGGTGTCGGCAAAGCTGTTCTCGACGAGCGCGTCGGCGAGCCGCTGCTGCGCCGGAATCTGGTAGAGGTTCGAGACGTGCCACAGCGCGTTCGCCTGGGTGGTCAGCGCGTCCACGAGATCGGGGTTCGCATGGCCCAGCGCGTTGACGGCGATGCCGGCCCCGAGATCGAGATATCGCCGCCCGTCCTCGGTCTGCAGCCAGACCCCCTCGCCCTTCACGAAGGACAGGGGCGCGCGGTTGTAGGTCGGCAGGATCGAGGGGATCATGGCAATGGTCCTTCAAGAGGCCCCGTTGGTGCCGCAGCGGCAGGGGCAAGTCAATTGTCGTGGGGGAAGCGGGACGCAAAATGAGCCGCGTCGCGAAGCGGGTGAGCTTCAGCGTCGGCGTCGGGCGGCGGCAAAGGCGGCGATCTGCGTCATGCGCGCGACGTTAGGCGAGGAATACCGGGACGGAAAGAGGAAAACGGCGCCGCGCGGGCCTGCGCATGCTAGCCTTCCCCGAAAGACGAGGGAGGTATCGCATGCAGGAGGATCTCGCGATCCGCGCGCGCGGGCTGCGGCGCAGCTTCGGCGATCTCAGAGCGGTGGACGGCATCGATCTCGATGTGCCGCGCGGCATGATCTTCGCCATTCTCGGTCCCAATGGTGCCGGCAAGACCACGCTGCTGCGGATGCTCGCCACGCTGACCCGGCCCGATGCGGGCTCCGCGCAGGTGATGGGACACGATCTCTCGGAGCATCCCGAGAAGGTCCGCGCCGCGATCGCCATGACAGGCCAGTTCGCCTCGCTCGACGAGGATCTGACGGGGCGCGAGAATCTGGTGATGCTGGCCCGGCTCTGGGGGTTCGGCTGGCGCGCGGCCAAGGCGCGGGCCGGCGAGCTTCTGGCCGCGTTCGATCTCGCGGAGGCGGCCCGGAAACAGGTCAAGGACTACTCGGGCGGGATGCGCCGCCGCCTCGACATCGCCGCCTCGCTGATCGTGACCCCGGGCGTGCTGTTTCTCGACGAGCCGACCACCGGGCTCGACCCTTCGGCCCGCGCCGGGGTCTGGCGGCTGATCCGGGGCCTCTCGGCCGAAGGGGTGACGATCCTGCTCACCACCCAGTACCTCGAAGAGGCCGACCAGCTCGCGGGCCGCATCGCGGTGATCGACCATGGCCGCAAGATCGCCGAGGGCACCAGCCGCGAGTTGAAGGCGCAGACCGGCTCGGGCGTGCTGCATGTCACGCCGCTCGACCCGGGCAACCGCGCGATCGCGCTGGGCATTCTCGGCGAGGCGGCGCAGGCCGACCCCGAGGGGGCGCGGCTCTCGGTGCCGGTCACCGACGACGCCGAGGCGGCGGCGCATCTGGCGCGGCTGGCGGAGGCGGGGATCAGGCTCGCGGAATTCTCGCTCGGCGCGCCGAGCCTCGACGAGGTGTTCTTCGCCCTGACCGGAAAGGAGGCCGCATGAGCATCCCCCTGCCCCGCGGCCCGCGCCCCGCCGCCCCCTCGCCCGCCTCGAGCGCGCTGACCTTCGCATGGCGCGCGGTGCTCAAGTTCCGCCACGTGCCCGAGCAGCTGTTCGACCTCGTCATGACGCCGATCATGTTCACGCTGCTTTTCACCTTCATCTTCGGCGGCGCGCTGGCCGGGTCGTCCACCGCCTATCTGCAATGGTTCATTCCCGGCATCCTCGTGCAGACCACCGTGTTCAACACCGTCTATTCCGGGATGGGGCTGTCCACGGATCTTTCCAAGGGGCTGTTCGACCGGTTCCGGAGCCTGCCGATCTGGTCGCTGGCCCCCTTTGCCGGGCTGATGGTGGGCGACATGCTGCGCCACTCCATCGCGGGCGCGATCATCCTCGGCATCGGCCTGGCATTGGGCTACCGCCCCGAGGCGGGGCTGACGGGCATCCTCGCCTCATTCGCGCTGCTCTTGGCGATCGGCTTCGGCTGGGGCTGGATCTTCATCGTGCTGGGGCTCGTGGTGCGCACGCCGATGACGGTGATGACGCTGGGCTTCGCGGTTCTGTTTCCGGTGACCTTCGCCTCGAACATCATGGTCGATCCCGTGACCATGCCGGGCTGGTTGCAGGCCTTCGTGGCGGTGAACCCGGTCTCGCTGATGACCACGGCGATGCGGGCGCTGATGGCGGGCACGGCGACGCTGGGGGAGATCGGCCTCGCGCTGCTCGGCCCGGCGATCCTGACCGCGCTGCTGGCGCCGCTGACGCTGGCGCTCTACCGCCGCAGGTAGCGCCGCCAGCGCAACCGCTCGGGACGCGGCGAGGGCACGGGGGTGAACAGGTTGCGCTCCAGCACCCGGATCGAGCCGGCATTGCCCGGGTCGGTCTCGGCGAAAAGCGCCGCGAGCCCCTCGTCCGACGCGCGCTCGATGAAGGCGCCGACCGCCGCGCCGGCGATGCCGCGCCCGCGCTGGGCCGGAGACACCGCGTAGCCGAACTCGGCATGGCCCGCCGGGTCGGGCAGCTTCGAAACCACGAAGCCGACCATGAGGTCGCCTTCGGTGATCAGGCAGGTGCCCCAGCCCTGCGCCGCCCGCAGATCCTCGCAGCGCCGGGCGATCAGCATCGCGGTGGTCACGGTGACCAGCCCGGCCTCCGGCAGCTTCAGCCCCTGCGGCGGCAGACCGACGGCGAGGCGCTCGAAATCGGCCGGGACGGCGTCGCGCAGCTTCACGGCTTGAGCCTGTAGCCTTTCTCGAGCCAGGCCCAGGCCAAGCCGAGAACCACCATGCAGGAGACCACCGCGATGCCGAGGCCGAGAACCGGCGAGCTGTCGGAGACGCCGATCATGCCGTAGCGCGCCCCGTCGATCAGGTAGAAGAACGGGTTGGCGTGGCTCAGCGTCTGCAGGAATCCCGGCAATGCGTCGATCGAGTAGAAGGTGCCGGACAGGAAGGCGAGCGGGGTCACGAGGAAATTGGTGATCGCCGCCAGCTGATCGAATTTCTGCGCGTAGATCCCGGCGATCAGGCCCAGCGCGCCCATGAAGATCGACCCCAGCACCCAGAAGGCGAGGGCCCAGATCGGATGCGCGAGACCGACCCCGAGAAACAGCCAGACGCCTGTGGCGATCACCGTGGCGACGATCAGGCCGCGCGCCACCGACCCCGCAACATAGCCTGCCAGCACCTCGGCCGAGGAGAGCGGCGCCATCAGCGTGTCGACGATGTTGCCCTGCACCTTGGCCGAGGCGAGGGAGGACGAGGTGTTGGCGAAGGCCTGCTGGATCACCGTCATCATCAACAGGCCCGGCGCGAGGAAGTGCAGGAACTCCACCCCCATCACGTCGCCGCGTCGCGGCCCGATGGCGATGGTGAAGATCAGCAGGAACAGCGCCGCGTTGATCAGCGGCGCCATCACCGTCTGCGCCCAGACATTGAGGAAGCGGCGGATCTCGCGGATCGCGAGCGTGGCGGTGCCCAGCCTGTTGAACCGGCCGAAGCGGCGGATGCCCTGGTCTGTATCGATGCTCATTTGCGCACCTCCTAGGGCCCGGGTTGTAGCCGTCACATGCGCGGTGGCAAGGCCGCAACGCGGGCGATGCCGGCCGCCGGGCTGCGCGCGCCGGGTTGAACTGCGGCGCGTGGCTGTGTAAATCGGCACGTCGCAACTGAAACGGCGGGCCACCGCCCAACCGATCGGAGGCATTGCATGTCCTGGACCGACGAGCGCGTCGAGACGCTCAAGAAAATGTGGAACGAGGGCCAGTCGGCGAGCCAGATCGCCAAGGAACTCGGGGGCGTGACGCGCAACGCCGTGATCGGCAAGGTGCACCGCCTGGGCCTGTCGAACCGCACCGGCGTGGCGCCGCAGCCTACCCCGACGGCCCCGCAGGCCGCCCCGGCGGCCCCGGCCCAGCCGGCGGCCCCGTCGCGCCCCGAGCCCGCGCCGCAGGCCGCCGCGCCTGAGCCCGCGAAGGAAGAAGAGGACGACGCGCCGATCCCGATGAGCGCCGCGCGCCGCGCCATCATCCCCGCGGGTCAACCGCTGCCGCCGCAGCCCTCGGCCAACGAGATCAGCCCCGAGGCGCTCGCCAAGGTCTCCGAGGTGGAGAAGGGCGCCAAGAAGCTGACGCTGATGGAGCTGACCGAGAAGACCTGCAAATGGCCGGTGGGCGACCCCGCGACCGACAATTTCTGGTTCTGCGGCCTGCCGACCCAGCAGGGCAAACCCTATTGCGAAGCGCATGTCGGCGTCGCCTTCCAGCCGATGTCCTCGCGCCGCGACCGTCGGCGCTGAGTTCTTCTCGATCGAGAGACGCCAAGGGGCCGCCACCGCGCGGCCCCTTTCTTCATGCGGCCCCGGCTATCCGGCGGCCTTCGAGAGGCGGCGGCACCAGTCCAGCGCCTTCCTTTCGGTCTGCATGATGAACGGGGCCTTGCCGTCCTGATAGGCTTCGCGGGATCGCGCCCCGCCATTCGTCAGCCGTAGCTTGAGCGCGCCATAGGCGGCGGCCCGCTCCGGGTGCTGCCGCAGGTAAGCGCGGAACGCGAGATGCCGCTCGATATGGACCGAACCTTCCGGGTAGACGTGCAGATGATGGGTGTGCCGACCGGCTGCATCCTTCTTGAGAAAGTAGCGGCGGCCCTCGATGCCGTAGGCACCCATCGCCACGTAGCCCAGCGCGCGCAGCTCGGCCGTTCGCCGATCCAGCTGTCCGAGTTCCGGCACCACGCCCAGCATGTCGATCACCGGTTTCGCAGGAATTCCGGGTATGGCCGTGCTGCCGATATGGTGCAGGGCGATGGCCATTTCAGCCAGCACCGCCTGAACCGCCCGAGCCTCGGCGTCGAACGCGGCGGACCAGTTCGGATCATAGGGCGTGATGAGATCTCGCATGCCCGTGCCTAGCGGCAGCCGCGCCCCGATGCAACGCAACCTCACAGCAAGGCCCTGTCGGGTTAGTTGAGAATTATTCGCAATCCAGTTGACTTCTTGCGAATGGTTCGCATCTTCTCGGTGGCAGAGTTCTAGTCAATCCGGAGACCTACATGCGCCCCCTGCCCCTTCTCGCCCTCGGCCTCTCGGTGCTGGCCCTGCCCGCCACCGCGCAGGACAAGCTCAAGGTGGCGACCAGCTTCACCGTGATCGCCGACATGGCCCGCAACGTCGCGGGCGACGCGGCCGAGGTGGTGTCGATCACCAAGCCGGGCGCGGAGATCCACAACTACCAGCCCACGCCGCGCGACATCCTCGGCGTACGCGATGCCGATCTCGTGCTGTGGAACGGGCTGAACCTCGAACTGTGGTTCGAGCAGTTTCTCGACAATGCGGGCGACCGGCCCGCCGCCGTGATCTCCGAGGGCATCGAGCCGATCTCGATCTCGGGCGGCGAATATGAGGGCAAGCCCAACCCGCATGCCTGGATGAGCCCCGACAGCGCCGCGATCTATGTCGACAACATCCGCGACGCCATGAGCGAGGCCGATCCCGAGAACGCCGGGACCTATGCCGCCAACGCCGAGGCCTACAAGGCCGAGATCGCCGCGATGATCGAGCCGCTGCGCGCCGAGATCGAGAAGGTCCCCGAGGAAAAGCGCTGGCTGGTCTCCTGCGAGGGGGCGTTCAGCTATCTCGCCCGCGACCTCGGGCTGAACGAGCTGTATCTGTGGCCGATCAACGCCGACGCCACCGGCACGCCGCAGCAGGTGCGCCGGGTCATCGACGGGGTGCGCGAACACGAGATCCCGGCGGTGTTCTGCGAAAGCACCGTCAACACCGACCCGGCCAAGCAGGTCGCACGTGAAACAGGCGCGATCTATGGCGGCGAGCTCTACGTCGATTCGCTGTCCGAGCCGGACGGCCCGGTGCCGAGCTATCTCGACCTGCTGCGCGTCACCACCGAAACCATCGCCGACGGTCTGAACGGAGGCGAATGATGGATGCCCGCGCCTATCCCGAGCACGCGCAGGGCGCGGGCGCCGGCATTTCCGCCGAGGGTGTCACCGTCTCCTACCGCAACGGCGTCACGGCGCTGCGCGAGGCCAGCTTCGCGCTGCCCGTCGGCACGATCTCGGCGCTGGTCGGGGTCAACGGCGCGGGTAAGTCCACCCTGTTCAAGGCGATCATGGGCTTCCTGCCGCTGGCGCGGGGCTCGATCTCGATCCTCGGGCAACCGGTGAAACAGGCGCTCAAATCCGGCCTCGTCGCCTATGTGCCGCAGGCCGAAGAGGTCGACTGGTCCTTCCCGGTGCTGGTCGAGGACGTGGTGATGATGGGCCGCTACGGGCGCATGGGCTTCCTGCGCAGGCCACGCGCGGCCGACCACGCGGCCGTCGCCTTGGCGCTGGAGCGGGTCGGCATGACCGATTTCCGGCGCCGCCAGATCGGCGAGCTGTCGGGCGGCCAGCGCAAGCGGGTCTTCCTCGCCCGCGCGCTGGCGCAGGACGGGCGGGTGATCCTGCTCGACGAGCCCTTCACCGGCGTCGACGTGCAGACCGAGGAGGCGATCATCCGCCTGCTGCGCGAACTGCGCGACGAGGGCCGGGTGATGCTGGTCTCAACCCACAACCTCGGCAGCGTACCGGAATTCTGCGACCGCACCGTGCTCGTGAAGGGCACGGTTCTGGCACATGGCCCGACGCGCGAGGTGTTCACCCGGCCCAATCTCGAGCGCGCCTTCGGCGGCGTGCTGCGGCATTTCGTGCTCGGCGGCGCCGAGCTGCATCAGGACGAGGATGCCCGCAAGCTGCGCATCCTCTCGGATGATGAACGCCCGCTGGTGTTCTACGACGACCGCCAGCAGACCGGCGGCAGCAACGGGGGCGAGCGATGATCGAAACGCTCACCCTCCCCTTCACCTATGGCTACATGCTCAACGCGATGTGGGTCTCGGCGCTTGTCGGCGCGGTCTGCGCCTTTCTCTCGGCCTATCTGATGCTCAAGGGCTGGTCGCTGATTGGCGACGCGCTCTCGCATTCGATCGTGCCGGGCGTCGCGGGGGCCTACATGCTGGGCCTGCCCTTCGCGCTGGGCGCGTTCCTCTCGGGCGGGCTGGCGGCGGCGGCGATGCTGTTCCTGAACCAGCGCACCGGCCTCAAGGAAGACACGGTGATCGGCCTGATCTTCACCGGCTTCTTCGGGCTGGGGCTGTTCATGGTCTCGGTCTCGCCGACGCCGGTGGACGTGCAGACCATCATTCTCGGCAACATCCTCGCCATCACGCCCGAGGACACGCTCCAGCTCGCCATCATCGGCGCGGTCTGCCTCGTGGTGCTGCTCCTGAAATGGAAGGACCTGATGGTCGCCTTCTTCGACGAGACGAATGCGCGCTCCGTGGGCCTGCGCCCCGGCATGCTGCGCTTCGTGTTCTTCGTGCTGCTCTCGGCCGCCTGCGTGGCGGCGCTGCAGACCGTGGGCGCGTTCCTCGTCATCGCCATGGTGGTGACGCCCGGTGCCACGGCCTACCTGCTCACCGATCGCTTTCCGCGGCTGATCGTCATCGCCGTCGCGCTGGGGAGCGTCACCAGCTTCGTCGGCGCCTATGCCTCCTTCTTTCTCGACGGGGCCACGGGCGGCGTGATCATCACGTTGCAGACGTTGATCTTCCTGCTGGTCTTCGTCTTCGCGCCCAAGCATGGCTGGCTGGCGGCACGGGCCCGCGCGAGGGCGGCGCTATGAACGACTGGTTGCTTCCGTTCCAGCTCGACTTCATGCGCGATGCCTTCGTGATCGGCGGGCTTATCGCCGTGCCCTGCGCGCTGCTCTCGTGCTTTCTGGTGCTCAAGGGCTGGTCGTTGATGGGCGACGCGGTGAGCCACGCGGTGCTGCCGGGCGTGGTGCTGGCCTATATCCTGAATATCCCGCTGCTGGTCGGCGCCTTCGTCGCGGGCATGTCCTGCGCGCTGGCGACCGGCTTTCTCGCCGATCACAGCCGGATCAAACAGGATACGGTGATGGGCGTGGTGTTCTCGGGCATGTTCGGCATCGGCCTGGTGCTCTACACTTGGGTCGAGAGCGAGGTGCATCTCGACCACATCCTCTTCGGCAACATGCTCGGCGTCGACGCGGCCGATCTGTGGACCGCGGGCATCGTCGGTGGTCTGGTCAGCCTCGCGCTGCTGGCGCGCTGGCGCGATCTGATGCTGCACGCCTTCGACGCGGCCCATGCGCGCGCGCTGGGCCTGCCGGTGGGACTGTTCCACTACGGGCTGCTGGCGATGCTGTCGCTGACCATCGTCTCGACGCTCTCGGCGGTCGGCATCATCCTTGCCATCGGCCTGTTGATCGCGCCGGGCGCCATCGCGTTCCTCGTGACCCGCCGTTTCGGCGCGATGCTCGGCGTGGCGGTGACGGTGACGCTCGCGGCGACATGGGGCGGCGTCTATGCCAGCTTCTGGATCGACAGCGCGCCCGCGCCGACGATCATCCTCGGGCTGACGCTGATCTTCGTCGCCGCCTTCGCATGGAAGTCGATCACGATCCGCCGGGCCGAGAACGGGAGGGCTTCCCAGACGGGCTGAGAGCGATTAGATCGCGCCGGATGCAGAACCCGCCGAATCTCCGCCCCGACCTCGCCCCCAAGGCGCGCTTCAACGATGTCGCCCGCCCGGGCCAGCCGACCATCGGCATGGTCTCGCTCGGCTGCCCCAAGGCACTGGTCGACAGCGAGCGTATCCTGACCCGGCTCCGGGCCGAAGGCTACGCGATCTCGCCCGACTACGCCGGCGCCGACGCGGTGATCGTCAACACCTGCGGCTTTCTCGACAGTGCCAAGGCCGAGAGCCTCGACGCGATCGGCGAGGCGCTCAACGAGAACGGCAAGGTGATCGTCACCGGCTGCCTCGGCGCCGAGCCCGACTACATCACCGGCGCGCACCCGAAAGTGCTGGCCGTCACTGGCCCGCATCAATACGAGCAGGTGCTCGACGCGGTGCATGGTGCGGTGCCGCCCGCGCCCGATCCCTTCGTCGACCTGCTGCCCGCGCGCGGCATCTCTCTCACGCCCCGGCATTTCAGCTATCTGAAGATCTCCGAGGGCTGCAATCACAAGTGCAAGTTCTGCATCATCCCCGACATGCGGGGCCGGCTGCAGTCGCGCCCGGCGCATGCGGTGATGCGCGAGGGCGAGAAGCTCGTCGAGGCCGGTGTGCGCGAGCTTCTGGTGATCAGCCAGGATACCTCGGCCTACGGCCTCGACATCCGCCACGCCGAGGATCGGGGCCACCGGGCCCATATCACCGATCTGGCGCGCGATCTGGGAAGCCTCGGGGCATGGGTGCGGCTGCACTACGTCTATCCCTACCCGCATGTGCGCGATCTGATCCCGCTGATGGCCGATCCGAATTCCGGCCTGCTGCCCTATCTCGACATCCCGTTCCAGCACGGGCACCCGGACGTGCTCAAGCGCATGGCGCGCCCCGCGGCCTCCGCGAAGACGCTCGATGAAATCGCGGCGTGGCGGTCGATGGCGCCCGATATCACTCTGCGCTCGACCTTCATCGTCGGCTACCCCGGCGAGACCGAGGCCGAGTTCGACTACATGCTCGACTGGCTCGACGAGGCGCAACTCGACCGGGTCGGCTGCTTCAAATACGAGAACGTCGCGGGGGCCCGGTCGAACGACCTGCCGGACCACGTGCCCGAAGAGGTCAAGCAGGAGCGCTGGGAGCGCTTCATGCAGAAGGCGCAGGCGATTTCCGAAGCCAAGCTGGAAGCCAAGGTGGGCCAGCACCTGCAGGTCATCGTCGACGAGGTCGACGAGGAGGCCGCGACCTGCCGCACCATGGCCGACGCGCCCGAGATCGACGGCAACCTGTTCATCGACGAGGGGCACGAGATCCTCAAGCCGGGCGACATGCTCACCGTGAAGGTCGACGAGGCCGGCGAATATGATCTCTGGGGCAGGATGATCGGGAGTTGAAGACATGTGACGCTTGGGCGGTGTTGCCGCCCTGCGTCGAACACTAGATGGTCGGAAAATGGCCGCTGGCCGTGATCGCCCCCAAGTGGCATCCTCGGCCGGGTGGCGCTTTCGTCGGAGAACTCTAACCTTGCTGCAATCCTCTCAAATGCGCCCCCTCGACGATGCCCAGCGGCGGCTGCACGCCGTGCTCAACAACGCCAGCGTCTCGATCTTCCTGATGGATGACCGGCAGCAATGCGTCTACATGAACCGCGCCGCAGAGCTGCTGACCGGCTGGACGCTGGAGGAGGTCGTCGCGCTCGACAAGCCGCTGCACGACATCATCCACCATACCTATCCCGACGGCACGCCGTTCCCGCTGCATGAATGCGCCATCGACCGCGCCTTCCCCGAGCACAACCAGACCCAGGGCGAGGAGGTCTTCGTCCACCGGGACGGGCATTTCTACCCGGTCGGATTCACCGCCAGCCCGATCCGCGACGAGGAAAGCCAGACCATCGGCACGATCATCGAGGTGCGCGACATCTCCGAGAAGAAGCGCGCCCAGGAACGGCAGCGGCTTCTGGTCAACGAGTTGAACCACCGGGTCAAGAACACCCTCGCCACGGTCCAGTCGATCGCCTGGCAGACCTTCAAGGGCACCGATCCCGAGACCTTCGAGCGGTTCTCGGGTCGGCTGACCACCCTGTCGCGCGCGCATAACGTGCTGACCGAGACCGCCTGGGCGGGCGCCTCGCTGCAAGGCATCGCCGATGCCGCCGTCGAGATGATCGCGCCGGGGCGGATCTCCGTGACCGGCGAGGATCTCGATGTCCACCCCAAGGCGGCGGTGAGCCTGTCGATGGCGCTGCACGAGCTGGGGACCAACGCGCTGAAATACGGGTCGCTCAGCCAGCCCGACGGCGAGGTCGCGCTCGAATGGGCGGCGGAGCCCGCCGAGGAAGGTCGCACGCATCTGTCGCTGCGCTGGACCGAGCGTGGCGGTCCGCTGGTCGCCCCGCCCGCGTCGAGGGGCTTCGGCCTGCGGCTGATCGAGCGGCAGGTGGCGATGGAATTCGGCGGCGAGGCGCATGTCGATTTCCGCCCCGAAGGGCTTGTCTGCCGGATCGACATGCTGCTGCCGCAGCTGCCCGACCCCGTCGCGTTGGAGCCATCCGCCGGGGCCGGACATGGGTAGCGGGGAGCTAACCGGCGTGCGGGTGCTTCTGGTCGAGGACGAATGCATCGTCGCGATGCTGGGCGAGGACGTGCTCAGCGAGGCCGGCTGCCGGGTCACGGTGGCGATGCGGCTCAGCGAGGCGTTGCGCGCCGCCGAGGAGAGCGATCTCGACGTGGCGATTCTCGACGTGAATCTCGGCAACGAGACGAGCTATCCGGTGGCTGAGCTGCTCGAAGAACGCAAGATTCCCTTCATCTTCGCTACCGGCTACGCCTCGGCCGGCCTCGCGGGCAGCTACGCCAAGCACCCTTGCGTGCAAAAGCCCTACGATCCCGGCCAACTGCTGGCCGCCGCGCGGGCGGTCATCGGGACCTGAGCGCCGACGACCGGCATCGGACCCGGCCTGATGCCCCGTTCACAAGAGGCAGGCGCAACCAGCTTCGCCTCGCCCAAGGGCGACTGAGAAATCTCACATTCTTCAAGACTGACAACCGGGCTCGGTGCAGCTCTCCGCCCCGTTCCCTGAGCCCAGCCGCCACCTGCCACCGCTATGGGCAGGGTCTCCCCTGCCCTGCGCCGGCTCCAGCATCGACGCGGAATCCCAGCCGGCCCTGCAAGGGGCCGGCCGGGATGTCGATCAGCCCGCCATCTGCCGCGCGGAATCGAGTACGCTGGGCTCTTCGTGATAGGGACAGGCCACGCGGTGACCGTCGCCCAGATCGAGCATCGGCGGCAGGCCCTCGGCGCAATCGGGATGCGCCTTGGGGCAGCGGGTGCGGAACACGCAACCCGAGGGCGGGTTCATCGGCGAAGGCAGCTCGCCGCCCAGCACCGGGCGCTGACGCTTGCGCTCCAGCACCGGGTCGGGGATCGGCACGCTCGCGATGAGCGCCTGCGTATAGGGGTGCTCGGGGCTGGTGGTCAGCGCCTTGGACTTGGCCACCTCCATCACCCGGCCCAGATACATCACCACGATCCGGTCGGAGATGTGCTTCACGACCGAGAGGTCATGCGCGATGAAGATCATCGCCAGCCCCATGTCGCGCTGCAGTTCCTTCAGGAGGTTCACCACCTGCGCCTGCACCGAGACGTCGAGCGCCGAGACCGGCTCGTCGCAGATCAAGAGCTTGGGCTTGAGGATCAGCGCGCGGGCGATGCCGATGCGCTGGCACTGACCGCCCGAGAACTCGTGCGGGTAACGGTTCACGAGGTTCGGTAGCAGCCCGACCCGCTCCATCAGCTCGGCCACCCGGCGGCGCACCTCCTTGCGGGGCGTCTTGGGCTCGTGCGTGACCAGCGGCTCGGCGATGATGTCGCCCACCGTCATGCGCGGGTTGAGCGCGGCCAGGGGGTCCTGGAACACCATCTGCACGTCCTTGCGATGAACGCGGCGCTGGCGCTCTGTCATCGAGGCGAGGTCCTGGCCCTCGAACTCGATGCGGCCGCCGGTCGAGGCGATGGTGCCGACGATGGCACGCGCCAGCGTCGACTTGCCCGAGCCGCTCTCGCCCACCACGCCGAGGCTCTCGCCCGGTGCGAGGTCGAAGCTGATGCCGCCGACGGCGTGCAGCTTCTTCGAGGGCGTCCAGGGCCAGGCGCCACGCGGGCGGATGTCGAAGGCCACGCGCAGGTCCTCGACCCGCAGGATCGGCGCGGCGAGTCGGCCGGTGCGGTCGGGGCGACCGCCATTGCCGGCCCGCTCCGCGACCGGCGCGTCCTTGTGCGCCACCTCGGCCGGCGCGGGCGATGGCGGCGTCGCCACCGGCGTGCCGGAGGCCGGGGGCGCGGCGGGGATCGGATCGCCCGCCGCGTCGCGGCCCTCGGCCTCGGTGAACTTGTCGTCCTTGGGATCGGTCATCACTTCACCTCCTCGACGGGGGCATGGCAGGCACGGCGCAGCATGGGATAGCCCTCGGCGGGCAGCAGCTCGGGGCGCACCGTCGGGCACGGCCCATGCGCCCAAGCGCAGCGCGGCGTGAAGGGGCAGCCCTTGGGCAGCCGCGACATGTCCGGCGGCTCGCCCGCGATGGTCGAGAGCGTCTCGTCATCGCGGTCGATGCGCGGCACGGCGCGCAGCAGACCCAGCGTGTAGGGATGGGTGGGCCGTTCGAACAGCGTGTCGGTCGGTCCGGTCTCCATGATCTGGCCGCCATACATCACGAGCGTGCGCTCGCAGGTGTCGGCGACGATGCCGAGATCATGGGTGATCAGGATGATCGCGGTGCCGAATTCCTGCCGGATCTCGGCCATCAGCTCCATGATCTGCGCCTGCACTGTCACGTCGAGCGCGGTGGTCGGCTCGTCGGCGATCAGGAGCCGCGGCTGGCACAGCAGCGCCATGGCGATCATGATCCGCTGCCGCATCCCGCCCGAGAACTCGTGCGGGAACATGGTGATGCGGTTCTTGGCATCGGGAATCTTCACCGCGTCGAGCATCTTCGTGGCCTCGGCGATCGCGTCGCGCTTGGTCATACCCTTGTGCAGGGTCAGCACCTCGGCCATCTGCTCGGAAATCCGCATGTAGGGATTGAGCGAGGTCATCGGGTCCTGGAAGATCATGCCGATCTCCTCGGACCGGACCCGGTTCAGCTCCTTCTGCTTCAGCTCCAGCAGGTTGCGCCCGTCATAGCGGATCTGCCCCGTGGCGCGCCCGTTGCGCGCCAAGAGCCCCATCGCGGCAAAGGCGGTCTGGCTCTTGCCCGAGCCGCTCTCGCCGACGATGGCGAGGGTCTCGCCCTCCTCCACCGAGAAGGACACGCCGTTGACGGCGTTCACCTCGCCATCGCCGGTGGTGAAGGTGACGCGCAGGTCTTCGATGTCGAGCAGGGCCATCAGCGATCCTTGGGGTCGAGTGCATCACGCAGACCGTCGCCGACGAAGAAGAAGGCGAAGAGGGTGATGACGAAGAAGAAGAGCGGGAAGGCAAGCTGCCAGATCACGCCGTATTGCATGTTGCTGGCACCGTTCGAGATCAGCGCCCCGAGCGAGGTGTTCGGCTCCTGGATGCCGAGGCCGAGGAAGCTGATGAAGCTCTCGGTGATGATCATCTGCGGCACGAGCAGCGTGGCGTAGACGATGACGAGGCCCAGAAGGTTCGGCACGATGTGGCGCAGGATGATCGTCATCGGCCGGACGCCGGTGGCATGCGCCGCCTCGACGAACTCCTTGCCCTTGATGGTCAAGGTTTGGCCGCGGGCGATGCGCGACATGTCGAGCCAAGAGATCAGGCCGATGCCGATGAACAGCATCAGGATCGAGCGGCCGAAGATCACCAGCATCAGGATCAGCACGAACATGTAAGGCACCGACATCAGGATATCGACCGTGCGCATCATCGCGCCGTCCGTGCGCCCGCCCTGATAGCCCGCGATGGCGCCGTAGAGCGTGCCGACGATCACCGCGACGCCGGCGCCGACGATGCCGACGAGGAGCGAGATCCGGGTACCCTGCACGGTGCGCGCGTAGAGGTCGCGGCCCGAGCTGTCGGTGCCGAAGTAATGCCCGGTCTCGAAGGAGGGCACGCCCTGCGTGGCATTCGAGCCGATCAGCGAGAAATCGACGTAGTCGGGTTCGTACTGGGCGAGAAACCCGCCGAAGAAGGCGAAGATGCAGATCAGCACCAGCGCCACGAGACCGGCCACGGCGGCGCGGTTGCGCATGAAGCGCTGGCGCGCATCCTTCCACAGCGAGCGGCCCTTGACCTCGGCGGCGGCCTGCGCGGCGAGCAGGCGGTCTGCGGTGTCGGGATCGGGATTGAGCGACATGGGACCCCTCCTCAGTAGCGGATCTTCGGATCGATCCATGCGTAGAGCAGGTCGACCACGAGGTTGAACGTGACCGTCAGCACACCGACGAGGATGGTGATCCCCATGATGACCGAGTAGTCGCGGTTGAAGGCGGAGTTGACGAAGAACTGGCCGATGCCGCCGGTCGAGAAGAACACGTCGATGATCACCGAGCCGGTGATCATGCCGACGAAGGCGGGCCCGAGATAGCTGAGCACCGGCAGCATGGTCGGCTTCATCGCGTGCTTCCAGATGATCCGCCTGGTCGGCAGGCCCTTGGCGCGCGCGGTGCGGATGAAGCCGGCATTGAGCACCTCGAGCATCGACGAGCGGGTGATCCGGGCGATCGAGGCCATGTAGGAGGTCGAGAGCGCGATCACCGGCAGGATGATGTACTCGATCTGGCCGCCCTGCCAGCCGCCGCCCGGCAGCCAGCCGAGCCACAGCGTGAAGACCAGCACGAGGATCGGCGCCATCACGAAGTTGGGCAGCACCTGCGCGCCAATCGAGATGCCGACGGCGAGGTAGTCGAGCCAGGAATTGTGCCGGATCGCCGCGGCGACGCCGAGCGCGACGCCGACCACGAGGGCGACGATGAAGCTCCAGAACCCGTAGGTGAGCGTCACCGGAAAGCCTTGGGCGATCACGTCGTTGACGGTGCGGTCGCGGTACTGGAACGAGGGGCCGAAGTCGAAATGCACGACCACGTTCCAGACGTAGTTCGCCATCTGCTTCCAATAGGGCTGATCGAGCCCGTAGCGCGCCTCGATATTGGCCATGACCTGCGCGGGCAGCGGGCGTTCGGAATTAAAGGGGCCGCCGGGGGCGGCATACATCAGCACGAAGGAGATCACGACAAGCAGCAGGATCGTCGGGATCGCGACGGCGACGCGCCTGAGAACGTAATTCAGCATGGGGGATGATACCTCGTTTCCGCAGCCTGCGGAAATGGATCGCGCCCCCCGGCGCGACGGCCAGGGGGCGCGGTTGTCGTCACATCAGGATTTACTCTTCCGCGACGCGGTAGAGGTCCTTGGCGTACCAGTTGTCCTGCGCGTTCTCGAGCGGGTAGCCCTTGATGGTGTCATCCATCATGAACACGGTGGCGTAATGGTAGATCGGCAGGATCGGGAACTCCTGGGTCAGGATCTCCTCGGCCTGGGTGTAGAGCGGCAGCGGATCCTCGGCGGTCTTCGCCTCGGCCAGCAGCCCGTCGTAATCGGCGTTGTTGAAGCCGGAGTCGTTGTAGGACGAGTTGGTGTCCATGATGTCGAGGAACGACGAGGCCTCGTTGTAGTCGGCGCACCAGCCGGCACGGGCGATCTCGTAGTTCTTGTTGTGGCGCTCCTCGAGGAAGGTCTGCCACTCCATGTTGGCCATCGAGATGTCGACGCCCAGCGTCTGCTTCCACATCTGGCCGATCGCGGTCGCGACCTGCTTGTGCGACTCGGAGGTGTTGTAGAGCAGGTCGAAGGAAAGCGACTCGCCGCCTTCGCCATAGCCGGCCTCGGCGAAGAGCTCCTTGGCGCGCTCGTTGCGCTCCTGCTGGCTCATCTGCGCCGCCTCGACCGAGGGAACCTCGAAGCCCGCGGTGGCCCAGTGGGTCAGCGTGTAGGCTGGCTTCTGGCCGCCGGCGACGACGTTCTCGACGATCACGTCACGATCGATGGCGAGATAGAGCGCCTCGCGCACCTTCGGATCCTTGAGCGCCTCGGGGCCGCTCTCGGAGACGTTCAGGTTGTAGTAGTAGGTGCACAGGTTCGGCACCGAGATCGCCTCGGTCGGGTGCTCCTCGGCGAGACGCGGGAACTGGCCCGCGGGCACGTCGGTCTGGTCGAACTCGCCGGCGAGATAGCGGGTCAGCGCCTGGTTCTCGTCGTTGATGATGAGCGCCTTCACCTCTTCGATGATGACGTTCTCGGCGTCCCAGTATTCCGGGTTCTTCTTGAGCGTGATGTACTCCTGCGGGACCCGGTCCTCGAGCACGTAGGCGCCGTTCGACACCATGTTGCCGGGCTGGGCCCAGGCGTCGCCATGCTCTTCGATGGTCGCCTTGGGCACCGGGAAGGTGGTGGTATGCGTCACCATCTGCGGGAAATAGGGCAGACGCTGCGACAGGGTCACCTCGAGGGTGTGGTCGTCGATCGCCTTCACGCCGAGTTCGGAGGGCTCCATGTCGCCCGCGATCACCTCGTCGACATTGGTGATCTTCATCAGGCCCATGTACCACTGGTACTCGGAGGCGGTCGCCGGGTCGGCGGCGCGCTGCCAGGAATAGACGAAGTCATTCGCGGTCACCGGCTCGCCGTTCGACCACTTGGCGTCGTCGCGCAGGGTGAAGGTATAGGTCAGGCCATCCTCGGAGACCTCGTAGCCGGTGGCCACGCCCGGCACCACGTCGCCCTTCTCGTCTTGGTTCATCAGGCCTTCGAACAGCTGGCGGCCGATCGCCGAGCCCTCGACGTCCTCGATCAGGTTCGGGTCGATCGACGGGAATTCGTCGAGCACGCGGTAGGTAAAGCTCTGGTCGGCGGCGAGCTTCTCCCCGGTCTCGGGGTGCTCCATCATCGCGTGGCTTTCGGCATGGGCGGCGCCGGCCATGGCAATCAGCGCCGCACCGGCGAGAAGGCGGGTCTTCAAGGTCATTAGATCATCCCTGTGTAAAAGGCGCGGGTGAGGCCGCGCCGGATGGACGTCCGCCCTTTGCGGGCGTGGTTGTGGCACGATCCTTTTGCGATAGGCCCTGCAATGCAAGACTATTCGCGGCATGACCATGCGACAGCAGACCCGTCGAATTTCCCCAAGGTCAGGCAAGATGAGCAACCTTATGGCGAAAATCCCGCCGCTTTCGCACAGATCATGTCGGGCAAACCCGACCGCACGGCAACTTCACGTTTCATTTCCCGCGCCAGCGTCCGGAAATTGTGATCAATCGCGGACAGCGAAAATCTGCCAGCTCTCGTCATTGCCATCCCTAAGCGCTAGTTCCGGGGCGGGAGAACACGCCAGATGACATCCTATCCGACCGACTCCGCCCCGGATTCCGCACGGGCAATGGAAGCGCGGCACATGCCGCTCGGGACGACATCCCGCCCGGCCCCGCTGGCGGTTTCCGGCTCCGACGGGTCCGGCGCCCTGGGACCGCTTCGCCAGGGCACGGAGGGCTTGCGATGATCGAGCGGCTCGAGGCGTTCCTGGCGCTTGCCAAGGCCCGGCATTTCGGCCGTGCGGCCGAAGCGATGGGGGTAACGCAGCCCACGCTTTCGGCCGCGATCCGCCAGCTCGAGGATCAGCTCGGGGTGATGCTGGTGCGGCGGGGCTCGCGTTTTCAGGGGCTGACCCCCGAGGGCGAGCGCGTGCTCGACTGGGCGCGGCGCATCTCGGGCGACGTGAAGGGCATGAAGGAGGAGCTGCGCGCCGCGCGCGAGGGGCTTACCGGCGTGCTGCGGCTCGCGGTCATCCCGACGGCACTGGGCGCGGTGGCGCAGCTCACATCGCGCTTTTCGGCCGCGCATCCGAGGATGCGGTTCTCCATCCGCTCGGCCACCACCACCCAGCTTCTGGCGGCGATCGAGGATCATGAGGCCGATGCCGGGATCGGCTATCTCGACAACGAGCCACTGGGCCGGGTCGTCACAGTGCCACTCTATACCGAGCGCTACGTCGCGGTGATGCGCGCCGACGCGCCGCTGGCCGATCGCGACAGGCTGCGCTGGGGCGATCTGGCGCAGGTCGAGCTGTGCCTGCTCACACCCGACATGCAGAACCGCCGGATCATCGCTGGGCATCTGCGGGCCGCCGGCGTCGAGGTTGCGCCCAAGGTCGAGACCAACTCGACCATCGTGCTGATCAGCCACGTGCTCGCCACCGGCTGGGTGACGATCCTGCCCGAGCGCGGCGCGGCGATCTTTCTGGAAGGGCAGCCGCTGGTCGCCCGCCCCCTGACCGCACCCGACGCCGCGCATGAGATCGGGCTGATCGCGCCTTGGCGCGAGCCGCACACGCCGCTGCTGACGGCCCTGCTCGCCGAGGCCCGACGCTTCGACAAATCATGATAGGATTTCTCTATCGCGGCACGGAACAGCGATATTGATCCGGGGCGTGAGCATGCAGTTGTATGCGCGGACGACTCGAGGAGGAGCCAGCCAATGCCGACACCGCCAGCCCCCGTCGATCTGGAGACGCGTCTCGGCGCGATTCTCTCCGATCACGCGCAACTTGAGGGGCCGCTGCTGCCGATCCTGCACGCGGTGCAGGCCGAATGGGGCTACGTGCCGCCGGAGGCGCTGCCGATCATTGCCGAAGGGCTGAACATCAGCCGCGCCGAGGTGCATGGCGTGGTCAGCTTCTACCATGATTTCCGGGAGGAGCCGGCGGGCCGCCACATGGTCAAGATCTGCCGCGCCGAGGCTTGCCAAGCCCGTGGCGGCCACGGCGTCGAGGCCGCGGCCAAGGCCCGGCTCGGCGTCGACTGGCACGGCACCACCGCCGATGGCGGCGTGACGCTCGAGCCCGTGTATTGCCTCGGCCTCTGCGCCACCGGCCCCGCCGCGATGATCGACGGCCGCGTCGTGGCCCGCGTCGACGAGAAGCGGCTCGAAACCCTGCTTTCGGAGGTCGGCGCATGACCAAGCTGAAGATCTACGTCCCCCGTGACGCCGCCGCCCTCGCGGTCGATGCCGAGAAGGTCGCCGAGGCCGTACTGGCCGAGGCGAAGATCCGCGAGATCGAGGTCGAGCTGGTGCGCAACGGCTCGCGCGGGATGCTCTGGCTTGAGCCGATGGTCGAGATCGAGAAGGACGGCACCCGCCATGCCTTCGGGCCGGTGACGCCGCACGACGTGCAGGCGCTGTTTGATGCCGATTGGGGCGATCACGCCCTCGCCCTCGGCCCGACCGAGGAAATCGACTGGATGAAGCGGCAGACCCGCCTCACCTTTGCCCGCGTCGGCGTGATCGATCCGCTGTCTCTCGATGCCTACGAGGCGCATGGCGGGCTCAAGGGGCTGCGCCGGGCGCTGGAGATGACCGGCGCGGCGATCATCGACGAGATGAAGGAATCGGGACTGCGCGGTCGCGGCGGCGCCGGTTTCCCGACGGGCATCAAGTGGGACACGGTCCGGCTCGCCGAGGCGGACCAGAAATACATCGTCGCCAATGCCGACGAGGGCGATTCGGGCACCTTCGCCGACCGGATGCTGATGGAGGGCGATCCCTTCAGCCTGATCGAGGGCATGGCGATCGCGGGCATCTGCGTCGGCGCGACCCGTGGCTACATCTACCTGCGCTCGGAATACCCGGAAGCGATCCACACCATGAACGAGGCGATCCGCATCGCCCGCGCGCGCGGCGTTCTCGGCGCCTCGGTGCTCGGCTCCGGCTTCGCCTATGACATGGAGGTCCGCGTCGGCGCGGGCGCCTATGTCTGTGGCGAGGAAACCTCGCTGTTGAACAGCCTCGAGGGCAAGCGTGGCGTGGTGCGCGCCAAGCCGCCGCTCCCGGCGATCGAGGGCTTCCTCGGCAAGCCCACCGTGGTCAACAACATCATCTCGCTCGGCACCGTGCCCGTGATCTTCGAGAAGGGCGCGGCGCATTACCGCGACTTCGGTCTCGGGCGCTCGCGCGGCACGATACCGATCCAGATCGCCGGCAACGTGAAGTACGGCGGTCTGTTCGAGACCGCCTTCGGCACCTCGCTCGGCGCGCTGGTCGACGAGATCGGCGGCGGCACCGCCTCGGGCCGCCCGGTCAAGGCGGTGCAGGTCGGCGGCCCGCTCGGGGCCTACTTCCCGCGCGACCTGTTCGACACCCCCTTCGGCTACGAGGAGTTCGACGGCCAGGGCGGGCTGATCGGCCATGCGGGCGTGGTGGTGTTCGACGACACCGCCGACATGCTCGGCATGGCGCGCTTCGCGATGGAGTTCTGTGCGGTCGAAAGCTGTGGCAAGTGCACGCCCTGCCGGATCGGCGCGGTGCGCGGCGTCGAAACGGTCGATCGCATCGCGCGGGGCGACGCCTCGGCGATCCCGCTGCTGACCGATCTGTGCGATACCATGAAGGACGGCTCGCTCTGCGCGCTGGGCGGCTTCACCCCCTACCCCGTCATGTCGGCGCTCACCCATTTCCCAGACGATTTCCATGCCAATGCCAAGGAGGCGGCGGAATGAAGGACTTTCTGATCCCCTTTGACGGTCCGGGCGGCACCGGGCTGCACGACGACCGCGACATGGGCACGCCCGCCTCGACCTCCACCAGCATGGTGACGTTGAGCATCGACGGCTTCGAGGTCACGGTCCCCGAGGGCACCAGCGTGATGCGCGCCTCGGCCGAGCTGGGCATTCAGGTGCCCAAGCTCTGCGCCAGCGACAACATGGCCGCCTTCGGCTCCTGCCGGCTCTGCGTGGTCGAGATCGAGGGCCGTCGCGGCACCCCCGCCTCCTGCACCACCCCGGTGGCCGAGGGCATGGTGGTCCACACCCAGACCTCCAAGATCAAGAAGCTCCGCAAGGGGGTGATGGAGCTCTACATCTCCGACCACCCGCTCGACTGCCTGACCTGCGGCGCCAATGGCGATTGCGAGTTGCAGGACATGGCGGGGGCGGTGGGCCTGCGCGACGTGCGCTACACGCCCGGGGACAACCATTACGACCCCTCGGGCACCGGCGCGCGGAGCCAGGCCGAGGCGCGGCTGCGCGACCCTGTCGGGATCAACAATCCGCAATTCATCCCCAAGGATGATAGCAACCCCTACTTCACCTACGACCCCAGCAAATGCATCGTCTGCTCGCGCTGCGTGCGGGCCTGCGAAGAGGTGCAGGGCACCTTCGCGCTGACCATCGAGGGTCGCGGCTTCGACAGCCGGGTCTCGGCGGGCACCAAGCTCGACGATTTCATGACCTCGGACTGCGTCTCCTGCGGCGCCTGCGTGCAGGCCTGCCCGACCGCGACGCTGCAGGAGAAGTCGGTGATCGAGATCGGCACGCCCGACCGCTCGGTCGTCACCACCTGCGCCTATTGCGGCGTCGGCTGTTCGTTCAAGGCCGAGATGCGCGGCGACGAGCTGGTGCGGATGACGCCCTACAAGCATGGCAAGGCCAATCGCGGCCATAGCTGCGTCAAGGGCCGCTTCGCCTATGGCTACGCCGCGCACAAGGACCGCATCCTCAACCCGATGATCCGCGACAGCATCGACCAGCCGTGGCGCGAGGTGTCCTGGGACGAGGCCATCGGCTTTGCCGCGTCGAAAATGCGTGGCATCCAGGAGCAATACGGCAAGAAGTCGATCGGCGTGATCACATCGTCGCGCTGCACCAACGAGGAAACCTACCTCGTCCAGAAGATGGCCCGCGCCGTCTTTGGCAACAACAACACCGATACCTGCGCCCGCGTCTGCCACTCACCCACGGGATACGGCCTCGGCCAGACCTACGGCACCTCGGCCGGGACGCAGGATTTCGATTCGGTCGAGGACACGGATGTGGTCGTCGTCATCGGGGCCAACCCGACCGATGGCCACCCGGTCTTCGCGAGCCGCCTCAAGAAGCGGTTGCGGGAGGGGGCGAAGCTGATCGTCGTCGATCCTCGCCGGATCGACCTCGTCAAATCGCCCCATATCAAGGCGGCCCATCACCTCGCGTTGCGGCCTGGTACCAACGTCGCGATCGTCACCGCCATGGCGCATGTGATCGTGACCGAAGGGCTCTACGACGAGGAATTCATCCGCACCCGCTGCGACTGGGAGGAGTTCCAGGACTACGTGGAGTTCGTGGCCGAGGAGCGTCATGCGCCCGAGGCGGTCGAGATGCTGACCGGCGTGCCCGCGCAGGAGCTGCGCGAGGCGGCGCGGCTCTATGCGACGGGGGGCAACGGCGCGATCTATTACGGCCTCGGCGTGACCGAGCACTCCCAGGGTTCGACCACCGTCATCGGCATCGCCAACCTCGCCATGCTGACCGGCAATATCGGTCGCCGGGGCGTCGGCGTGAACCCGCTGCGCGGCCAGAACAACGTGCAGGGCTCCTGCGACATGGGCTCCTTCCCGCACGAGCTTCCGGGCTACCGGCACGTCTCGGGCTCGGAGGTCCGCGACGTGTTCGAGAGCCTGTGGAACGTCAAGCTCGACAGCGAGCCCGGCTTGCGCATCCCCAACATGCTGGACGCGGCCGTCGACGGCACCTTCAAGGGGCTCTACTGCCAGGGCGAGGACATCCTGCAATCCGATCCCGACACCAAGCACGTGGCGGCGGGCCTTGCGGCGATGGACTGCGTGATCGTGCAGGACCTGTTCCTGAACGAGACCGCGAACTACGCCCATGTCTTCCTGCCCGGCTCGACCTTCCTCGAAAAGGACGGGACCTTCACCAACGCCGAGCGCCGCATCAACCGCGTGCGCAAGGTCATGGCCCCGAAGAACGGCTACGCGGACTGGGAGGTGACGCAGCTGCTGGCGAACGCGATGGGCGGCGGTTGGACCTATACCCACCCCGCGCAGATCATGGCCGAGATCGCGGCGACGACACCGAGTTTCGCCAATGTCAGCTACGAGCTGCTGGAGGAGAAGGGCTCGGTGCAGTGGCCCTGCAACGACGCCTCGCCCGAGGGCACGCCGCTCATGCATATCGACGGCTTCGTGCGCGGTCGCGGACGTTTCATCCGCACCGAATACGTGGCGACGGATGAAAAGACCGGCCCGCGCTTCCCACTGCTGCTCACCACGGGGCGAATCCTGTCGCAGTACAACGTGGGCGCGCAGACCCGGCGGACCGAGAACTCGCGCTGGCACGAGGAGGACGTGCTGGAGATCCACCCGCACGACGCCGAGACACGCGGCGTGCGTGACGGCGATTACGTCCGCCTCGCCTCGCGCTCGGGCGAGACGTCGCTCAGGGCGCTGGTCACCGACCGGGTCAGCCCCGGCGTGGTCTACACCACCTTCCACCACCCGACGACGCAGGCCAACGTCATCACCACCGACTTCTCGGACTGGGCGACCAACTGCCCGGAATACAAGGTGACGGCGGTGCAGGTCAGCCCGTCGAACGGCCCCTCCGAGTGGCAGCAGGACTACGACGCGCAGGCCGAGCAGTCGCGCCGCATCCTGCCGGCGGCGGAATGAACGGCGGGCTGCATCCCTACAGGCGGGTTGCGGCCCATGACACCGGGGCGGCCGAAGCCGCCCCCGTCTCGCTGCCCGAGGAGACCCCGGTGGCGGTGGTCTACAACGGCTCGACCCAGGCGGTGATGATGACCACCCCCGCCGATATCGAGGATTTCGCGCGCGGCTTCACGATCACCGAGGGCTTCGCCGAAGCGCATGAGATCGGCGAGGTCGAGATCATCGAACGGGCGATGGGCATCGAGGCCCGGATCTGGCTGCCCGAGAACCGGCAGGCCGCGCTCGATGCGCGTCGCCGGGCGCAGGTCGGCCCGGTGGGCTGTGGGCTGTGCGGCATCGACAGCCTTGCGCAGGCGGCGCGCGAGGTGCGCGCCGTGCCCGCCTCCGATCTCGTGCTGGCCCCGTCGGAGATCGCGGCGGCGCTCGACGGGTTGCGCGCGCGGCAGCCGCTGCACGACGAAACCCGCGCGGTCCACGCGGCCGGGTTCTACGTGCCTGGACGGGGCATCGTGCTCGCCCGCGAGGATGTCGGCCGGCACAACGCACTCGACAAGCTGGCTGGCGCGATGGCGGCCGCCGGAACCGATCCGGCCTCGGGCGCGATCGTGCTGACCTCGCGGCTGTCGTTGGAGATGGTCCAGAAGACCGCGATGATCGGCGCGCCGGTGATGCTCTCGGTCTCGCAGCCCACCGCCCATGCGGTGCGCCTGGCCGAGGAGGCCGGTATCGCGCTCATCACCCACAACCGCCACGGCACCCGCATCTTTACCCATCACGCCCGCATAGGGAGCGCCCATGTCCTCTAGAACCACCGACGAAAAGCTCGTCTACATGGCGAACCAGATCGCCACCTTCTTCGAAAGCCAGGCCGAGGGCACCCGCGCCGAACGCGTGGCCGAGCATTTGCGCTCGTTCTGGGAGCCGCGAATGCGCGACCGGCTGTTCGAGATGATGGATGCGGGTCGGGCCGAGGATCTGAAGCCGTTGGCACGCAAGGGCGCCGAGATCTGGCGCGCGCATGGCCAGGCCGTTCCGGCCCACTCCGAGGAGGAGTGAAGCCTCCCGGCTCCAGCCGCACCCTTCCCTTTCATCTTTCTACAAATACGCATGGCGAAGCCCGGCGGGCAAAGAGCGCCCTCCCGGGCCTCGACCAGCCCGGGGCCCTTTTCGGAGGTATCTCCGAAAAAAGCTTGGGACAGGCGCGCTCAGCTTTCCGATTTCGCCCGGTAGATCCCTTCGGGCAGGTGCAGCGCTGCGCCCAGTTCGCGAGCCTGATGCAGCGACAGGGTGATGCGGACCACCGCATCACGCCGGGGGTCGTATTGCTCCACCGTGACGCAATCCTCGAAGGCGCAGACGGTGACGTCCTCCTGCAGGTTCGCCGTCCCCTCGTCGACGAGGGTGACCACGGTGGCGTCGAAATCATGCTCGATGGTAAACATGGCCCCAGCCTAGGCAGGCCCGGTCCGCGCCGCAAGCACGACGGCAACCCCATGCCGATCGCGTGAACGGCGCCCCCGCGGGACTGGCCGCGCCCGGGCCGCACCGCTAGGATCATCTGCAAAGCCCTCAGACAACCGGAAATTCCTGCCGATGCTGTCACGCCTCACTCTCCTCGCCCTGGCCGCCGGCCTCGGGCTCTCGGCCTGTGCACCCCCCGTCGTGGTCGCCACCGGCCCGCAGCGAACCACCACCGTCACCCGCCCCGGCACCCCGGCCCCGACCCAGGTGACCGTCTCGAAGGGGCCCGGCGTGGTGGCCGACCCCGATGCCGCCCGCATCGCCGCGCGCAATTTCGTGCAGGTGGTCGAACGGCTCGAGCCGGTCGCCGAACAGGTCTGCCGCGCCAACGCGCCGCAGTTCGATTGCGATTTCCGGATCGTCGTCGATGACCGCCCCGGCCAGCCCGCCAACGCCTACCAGACCCGCGATGCGCAGGGACGGCCGATCCTCGCCTTCACCGTGGCGCTGCTGGGCGAGGTACGAAACGCCGACGAGCTCGCTTTCGTGCTCAGCCACGAGGCGGCGCATCACATCGCCGGCCATCTCGACCGGCAGAGCCGCAACGCCGCGATCGGCGCCACGGTGTTCGGCCAGCTCGCCAGCGGACTGGGTGGCGGCAACGCCGACGTGGTGCGCACGGCGCAGCAGATCGGCGCGGGCGTCGGCGCGCGCAGCTACTCCAAGGATTTCGAACTGGAGGCCGATGCGCTGGGCACCACCATCGCCAAGCGCGCGGGCTACGATCCCGTCAATGGCGCCCAGTTCTTCCTGCGAATCCCGGATCCGGGCGACACCTTCCTCGGGACCCACCCGCCGAACGCGCAGCGCATGGAGATCGTCCGCCGTACCGCTGCGGGCCTCTGACGCGATCTCCTGAACCGGCCGAAAGCCGGTCGGGGGTGCTCAGACGAGCACCCCCATCGTGATCGCGGCAAAGAAGCAGGCCGAGGCGGCCAACACGAAGCCGTGCCAGATCGCGTTGGAAAAGCGCAGCTTTTCCCACAGGAAGAAGATCACGCCGGCCGAGTAGAGCAGCCCGCCGATGACCACCAGCACGGTCGAGGCCACCGGCAGCGTCAGCGCCAGCGACCAGACCAGCGCGGTGCTGAGCCAGCCGAGAAGGAGGTAGAGCGTCGGCCCGAGCCGGCCCGGGCTCTTCCAGAAGAACAGTCGCGAGATCGCGCCGCCTAGCGCCACCGCCCAGACCACCGCGAGGATCGCATAGGCGAAGGCCGAGCCGATCAGCACAACCAGCGGCGTGTAGGTGCCCGCGATCTTCAGATAGATCGCCGCATGGTCGATCCGCCGCAGCACCGGCCTGAGCCCGGTCCATGGCGTCATGTGGTAGAAGGCCGAGGCCGTGAAGGTCGCGACGAGCGCGCCGCCGTAGACTGCAACGGCGGCGATCCGGCCCGCCTGCGCCTCCGCCGCCATCGCCGAGAACACGATGAGCAGCACCGCGCCGGTCAGCGCGAAGGTCACGCCGAGCGCATGGATCACGCCATCGGCGATGCGCTCGGAACGGGCATAGGCGGGATAGTCTTCGTGTTGAGGTGTCATGGGTCACATTTAGCGCGGCGCGGCGGCCGGTGCAGGGGGCATTGGTACAGGTCGCAGCGTCACCGGCATTTCATTGCTGCCGGCAAGGCCTCGGCGCGTCTTGGCTTCGCCCGGCAGAGCGGCCATTCTGCGCGCTCCGATCCGGGAGCCGAAGATGCGCGAACATTACGAGAGGCTGCGCATGCGCGCGGTCTGGTCCTGGCAGGGCCTCAAGCATATCTGGAACACCGAGGGCAGCCTTCACCAATGGATGTGGGCCAATATCGTCTCGGCCGGCCTCGCCTTCCTGCTGCCACTCTCGGCCGGCGAGCGGGGCATGCTGCTGATGGGCGGCGTCATGGTGCTGGCCTTCGAATGCCTCAACACCGCGATCGAGCGGGTGGTCGACGACGTGAGCGAAGAACGCCGCGAACTGGCCAAGCAGGCCAAGGATTCGGGGAGTGCCGCGGTGGCGGTGGCGGGCGCGGCGGTGGGGCTCGCCTGGATCTGCGTGCTGGGGGGGCTGGTGCTCTGACCCGCACCCCGTTTCAGTCGATCCAGCTGAACCCTTCGGGGTAGCGATGCAGCCCGTCGAAATCGGCCTTGCCCACCGGCACGCCCTGCGCCCGCAGGATCGCATGTGCCATCGACAGGTGGAACCACAGGTTCGGCAGGGCGAAAGCGGCGAGATAGGCCTCGGGTGACTGCTCCAGATCGGCAAAGCCTGCCCGATGCGCGATACCTTCGACCAATGGCGCCTCGGGCATGGCCTCGATCGCGGCGCGCGCATCGGCGAGGCATGCTGCAAGGCTTTCGGCGTCAAGGGCAGGATCGGTGTCCGGCGGCGCCTGCCCGATCAACGGCAATGTGGATCTGAGCGCAAAGCCCACGCAGATGCCGATCTGCTCGGCGAACCCGAACTGGTCGGGCACGAGCCGGGCCTCCATGCAACCGGCCCGCGCTCCGATCCCGAGCAACACCCCGGCCCGGTCGAGCGCGTGAAGCGCGGAGGAGCGGGCCAGGGCGAGCGTCGGGTCCATGTCTTCAGCTCTCGGGCGGCAGCACCCGCAGCCGCAACTCGCGCAGCTGTTCGTTCGAGGGCTCCGACGGCGCGTTCATCATCAGATCCTCGGCCCGCTGGTTCATCGGGAAGAGGATGACCTCGCGGATGTTGGCCTCGTCGGCCAGCAGCATCACCATGCGGTCGATGCCCGCCGCGCAGCCGCCATGCGGGGGCGCGCCGTACTGGAACGCGTTGACCATGCCGCCGAAGCGCTTGCGCACCTCGTCCTCGCCGTAACCGGCGAGCTCGAACGCCTTGAACATGATCTCCGGCTTGTGGTTCCGGATCGCGCCCGAGATCAGCTCGTAGCCGTTGCAGGCGAGGTCGTACTGGTAGCCCAGCACCTCGAGCGGATCGCCCTGCAGCGCCTCCATGCCGCCCTGCGGCATCGAGAACGGGTTGTGGCTGAAGTCGATCCGGCCCTCGTCGTCCTTCTCGTACATCGGGAAATCGACGATCCATGCAAAGGCGAAGCGGTCGGTCTCGGTCAGGCCGAGCTCCTCGCCGATCGCGACGCGGGCGCGGCCCGCCACGCGCTCGAAGGCCTCGGGCTTGCCGCCGAGGAAGAAGGCCGCGTCACCGACGCCGAGGCCCAACTGCTGGCGGATCGCCTCGGTGCGCTCGGGCCCGATGTTCTTGGCGAGCGGACCGGCGGCTTCCATGCCGCCCTCGGCCTCGCGCCAGAAGATGTAGCCCATGCCCGGCAGGCCTTCCTTCTGGGCGAAGGCGTTCATCCGGTCGCAGAACTTGCGGCTGCCGCCGGTCGGCGCGGGAATCGCGCGGATCTGCGTGCCTTCCTGTTCCAGCAGCTTGGCGAAGATCGCGAAGCCCGACCCTTTGAAATGCTCGGAAACGTCCTGCATCTTGATCGGGTTGCGCAGGTCCGGCTTGTCGGTGCCGTACCACAGCGCCGCGTCCTTGTAGGAAATCAGCGGCCATTCGGTGTCGACCTTCCGGCCGCCGCCGAACTCCTCGAAGATGCCCTGCATGACGGGCTGGATCGTGTCGAACACGTCCTGCTGCTCGACGAAGCTCATCTCCATGTCGAGCTGGTAGAAATCGGTGGGCGAGCGGTCGGCGCGCGGGTCCTCGTCGCGGAAGCAGGGCGCGATCTGGAAATACTTGTCGAAGCCCGACACCATCAGGAGCTGCTTGAACTGCTGCGGCGCCTGCGGCAGCGCGTAGAACTTGCCCGGATGCAGGCGCGAGGGCACGAGGAAGTCGCGCGCGCCCTCGGGCGAGGAGGCGGTGATGATCGGCGTCTGGTACTCGCGGAAGTTCTGGTCCCACATCCGCTGGCGGATCGAGCGGACCACGTCCGAGCGCAGCGTCATGTTGGCCTGCATCGCCTCGCGACGCAGGTCGAGATAGCGGTATTTGAGACGCGTCTCCTCGGGGTACTCCTGATCGCCGAAGACCTGCAGCGGCAGCTCCTTCGACGCGCCCAGCACCTCGACGCCGCGCACGAAGACCTCGATCTCGCCGGTCGGCAGCTTGGGGTTCACCAGTTCGGGCGCGCGGGCCTTCACCTCGCCGTCGATGCGGATGCACCACTCCGAGCGCAGCTTCTCGACCTCGGCGAAGGCGGCGCTGTCGGGGTCGCAGAGCACCTGCGTGACGCCGTAATGGTCGCGCAGGTCGATGAACAGGATGCCGCCATGGTCGCGGATCCGGTGCACCCAGCCCGACAGCCGGACGGTATCGCCGACATTGTCACGGGTCAGGGCGGCGCAGGTGTGGGTGCGGTAGGCGTGCATTCTTGGTCCCTTTCGGCGGGTGTCGCGCCGATACACCGGGTTGGGGCCTTGATGTCAAGCAAGCCGAGGGGTCAGCCCGCGACGAGCCGCGCCGGGATCAGTCCGCGAAGCGAGTTGCCCATGTAGAAGCCCGCACCTGCGAGCTCGTCCGGTGTCACGACCGCCTCGCGCCAGCCCTGCCCCAAGAGCTCGGCCCGCAGCACGCCGGGCAACAGGCCGCAGGACAAAGCCGGCGTGCGATCCCCGACGAAGAGATTGGTGATCGTGCCCTCGCAAACCTCGCCCGCCCGGTTCAGGAACAGCCACTCGTCCACGCCTTCGGGCAGCGCGGCCCGCGCCTCGTCGTAGAGCCTGCGCCGCGTCGTCTTGCGGTAGAGCCAGGGGTCGGAGGGGTCGAGAGGCTCGGGATGGATCGCCACGCGCCATTCCGGCGGGTTCGGCCCGAGCGGCGCCGTGGTCAGGTCGAGCTCGCCACCGGGACCGAGCGTCAGGCGGCAGCGCAGCGGCGCCTCGGGCGCGAGGTCGAGCAGCGTCTCGGCGCGGGCGTGGTCGAAGGGGTAGCCCAGCGCCTCGGCGGTGGCTGCCATGCGGTCGAGATGCGCGGGCAAGCGGCGCGGGCCCTCGCCGGGATGCGCGCCAAGCGTCTCGATGATCTGCGGCCGCGCATCGGGCGGCACCGGCGGATTTGCGTATTTGGGGAACAAAGTGGCCATGGTTCAGCCCGGAATGCGGGCGAAGCGGGTCTTCCACAACGCCTCGTCCCATTCCGAAGCCGCATCGCTGTCCCAGACGATGCCGCCGCCGACATTGAGGGTGGCGCGCCCCGCCTCGACCATCAGCGTGCGGATCGCGACGTTGAAGGAGGACCGACCATCGGGGGCGGCCCAGCCGATCGCGCCGCAATAGGCCTCGCGCGGCCACGGCTCCAGCTCGCGGATGATCTCCATCGCCCGCAGCTTGGGCGCGCCGGTGATCGAGCCGCAGGGAAACAGCGCCGCGAGGACCGCCCCGAGGCCGACGCCGGGCGCGAGCCGCGCCGCGACATGGCTCACCATCTGGTGCACCGTCGCATAGGTTTCGATGTCGAACAGCTTCGGCACCGAAACGCTGCCCGGCAGCGCCACCCGACTCAGATCGTTGCGCAGCAGATCGACGATCATCAGGTTCTCGGCGCGGTTCTTTTCGTCGGCGGCGAGGAAGGCGCGATGCGCGGCGTCCTCCTCGGGCGTCGCGCCGCGCGGCCGCGTGCCCTTCATCGGCCGGGTCTCGATGCGCCCGACCCCGTCTGTGGCGAAGAACAGCTCCGGTGAGCGCGAGACCAGCGCCGGCAGCCCCTCCTGCTCGACCAACGCCCCGTGCGACACCCTCTGGCCGCGCGACAGCGCCGCGAACAGCGCCTCGGGGCTTCCCGAGCAGGCCGCATCCAGAGGGAAGGTCAGGTTGGCCTGATAGATGTCGCCCGCCGCGATATAGGCCCGCACCCGCTGCAGCGCCGCCGCGTGCTCGGTGGCCGTCCAGCGCGAAACGAGGGCCCCGAGGCTGGCAGGGCCGGCCCGGGGGGCCCATGGCTCGGGTTCTGTCTCGAACACGCCGAAGCGAAGGAGCGGCAGACGCCGCGGCGCGGGCATCGCGGGGGTCAGGCGCCGCTCCAGCGCATAGCCCAGCTCGTAGCTCGCATAGCCCGCGACCCAAGCCCCCTCGGCCCGCGCCGCGTCGATGGCGGCCAGCGCCAGCGGCACGCCGCCGGGCTGCCACGCCTCGATCAGCCGCTGCGGGCGCGAGAAGATTGCGCCCCGCCCGCCGGGGCCGCTGTCGAAGCCTATCCGCATCTTCGTCCACATTCTTTTGCGCCTCTCCGATACATCGCCGGACGGCCGGGCGACAGGGGGCGGGACGATTGCTTTCCCTAGCGGGACCGCGGGGCCTTGCGCTGCGCCCGCCCATGTCTATAACCGCGACGATTTGCGCGGCCCCCTCCCCTTGAGGCTGCGCGAGAAACACGAGGGTCCCATGCCGAAAAGAACCGATATCCGCTCGATCATGATCATCGGCGCGGGGCCGATCGTCATTGGCCAGGCCTGCGAGTTCGACTACTCGGGCGCGCAAGCCTGCAAGGCGCTGCGCGAAGAGGGCTACCGGGTCATCCTCGTGAACTCCAACCCCGCGACGATCATGACCGATCCGGGGCTGGCCGACGCCACCTACATCGAGCCGATCACCCCCGAGGTCGTGGCCAAGATCATCGAGAAGGAGCGCCCCGACGCGCTTTTGCCCACCATGGGCGGGCAGACCGGCCTCAACACCTCGCTGGCGCTCGCGGACATGGGCGTGCTGGAAAAGTTCGGCGTCGAGATGATCGGCGCCAAGCGCGAGGCCATCGAGATGGCCGAGGACCGCAAGCTGTTCCGCGAGGCGATGGACCGGATCGGGCTCGAGAACCCGAAGGCCACGATCATCACCGCGCCGAAGCTGGCCAATGGCAAGCGCGACCTCAACGCAGGTGTCAGCCTCGCCATCGAGGCGCTCGAGGAGATCGGCCTGCCGGCGATCATCCGTCCGGCCTTCACCTTGGGCGGAACGGGGGGCGGCGTCGCCTATAACCGCGCCGAATACGAGCATTACTGCCGCACCGGGATGGATGCCTCGCCCGTGGGCCAGATCCTCGTCGACGAGAGCCTGCTGGGCTGGAAGGAATACGAGATGGAGGTGGTGCGCGACCGCGCCGACAACGCCATCATCGTCTGCTCGATCGAGAACGTCGACCCGATGGGCGTGCATACCGGCGATTCGATCACCGTCGCCCCGGCGCTGACCCTCACCGACCGCGAATACCAGCACATGCGCAACGGCTCGATCGCCGTGCTGCGCGAGATCGGCGTCGAGACCGGCGGCTCGAACGTGCAGTGGGCGGTGAACCCCGATGACGGCCGCATGGTGGTGATCGAGATGAACCCGCGCGTCTCGCGCTCCTCGGCGCTGGCCTCCAAGGCCACGGGCTTCCCGATCGCCAAGATCGCGGCCAAGCTCGCCGTGGGCTACACGCTCGACGAACTCGACAACGACATCACCAAGGTGACGCCGGCAAGCTTCGAGCCGACCATCGATTACGTCGTCACCAAGATCCCGCGCTTTGCCTTCGAGAAGTTCCCCGGCTCCGAGCCGCATCTGACCACCGCGATGAAATCGGTGGGCGAGGCGATGGCGATCGGCCGGACCTTCCACGAATCCTTCCAGAAGGCGCTGGCCTCGATGGAGACCGGTCTGACCGGCTTCGACGAGATCGAGATCGCCGGCGCACCGGACAAGGCGGCGATCACCAAGGCGCTGTCGAAGACCACCCCCGACCGGATTCGGGTCATCGCGCAGGCGATGCGCGAGGGGCTGTCGAACGACGAGATCCAGGCCGTGACCAAGTTCGACCCGTGGTTCCTGGCCCGCATCCGCGAGATCGTCGAGACCGAGGCCGAGATCCGCAGGAACGGCCTGCCGACCACCGAGGAAGGGCTGCGCCACCTCAAGATGATGGGCTTCTCCGATGCGCGCCTGGCGGCGCTGACGGGGCGCGACGAGGACAATGTCCGTCGCGCGCGGCGCAATCTCGGGGTCACCGCGGTGTTCAAGCGGATCGACACCTGCGCCGCCGAGTTCGAAGCGCAGACGCCCTACATGTACTCGACCTACGAGCACCCGGTGATGGGCGAGGTCGAGGACGAGGCGCGCCCCTCGGACCGCAAGAAGGTGGTGATCCTCGGCGGCGGGCCGAACCGGATCGGCCAGGGCATCGAGTTCGACTATTGCTGCTGCCACGCCTGCTTCGCGCTGACCGATGCGGGCTACGAGACGATCATGGTCAACTGCAACCCCGAGACCGTCTCGACCGATTACGACACCTCCGACCGGCTCTATTTCGAGCCGCTGACCTTCGAGCACGTGATGGAGATCCTGCGGGTCGAGCAGGAGCGCGGCACGCTGCATGGCGTGATCGTGCAGTTCGGCGGCCAGACCCCGCTCAAGCTCGCCAACGCGCTGCATGACGAGGGCATCCCGATCCTCGGTACCACCCCCGACGCGATCGACCTCGCCGAGGACCGCGAGCGGTTCCAGGACCTGGTGAACCGGCTCGGGCTCAAGCAGCCGAAGAACGGCATCGCCTCGACCGACGCCCAGGCCCTCGACATCGCCGAGAGCATCGGTTTCCCGCTGGTGATCCGCCCCTCCTACGTGCTGGGCGGGCGCGCCATGGAGATCGTCCGCGACATGGACCACCTCAAGCGCTACATCCGCGATGCCGTGGTTGTCTCGGGCAAGAGCCCGGTGCTGCTCGACAGCTATCTTTCGGGCGCGACCGAGGTCGATGTCGACGCGCTGTGCGACGGCGAACAGGTGCATGTCGCGGGCATAATGCAGCATATCGAGGAGGCCGGCGTGCATTCGGGCGACAGCGCCTGCTGCCTGCCGCCGCATTCGCTGAGCGAAGAGATCCAGGCCGAGATCCGGCGCCAGACCGAGGCGCTGGCCAAGGCGCTGGGCGTGGTCGGGCTGATGAACGTGCAGTTCGCGGTCAAGGAGGACGAGGTCTACCTGATCGAGGTGAACCCGCGCGCCTCGCGCACCGTGCCCTTCGTCGCCAAGGCCACCGACAGCGCCATCGCCTCGATCGCGGCACGTCTGATGGCCGGCGAGAAGCTCTCGGCCTTCCCGTTCCGCCCGGCCTATGAGAACGTCGACTACGACACCCCCCTACCCTTCGCCGACCCGATGACCCTGGCCGATCCGAACATGCCGTGGTTCTCGGTCAAGGAGGCGGTTCTGCCCTTCGCCCGCTTCCCTGGCGTCGACACCATCCTCGGCCCGGAGATGCGCTCGACCGGCGAGGTGATGGGCTGGGATCGCAGCTTCGCTCTGGCCTTCCTCAAGGCACAGATGGGCGCGGGCTCGGACTTGCCACGCGAGGGCCGCGTGTTCCTGTCGATCCGCGACGGCGACAAGACCCCGGCCATGGCCGAGGCCGCGCGCACCGTCACCGATCTCGGGCTCAGCATCCTTGCCACTCGGGGCACGCTGGCCTGGCTCAAGGAGAACGGCATCGAGGCGGAGCTGGTGAACAAGCTCTACGAGGGCGGGCTCACCATCGTCGACCGGCTCAAGGACGGCCACGTGGCGCTGGTGATGAACACCACCGAGGGCGCGCAGGCGATCGAGGACAGCCGCGACATTCGCTCGGCGGCGCTGCACGCCAAGATCCCCTACTTCACCACCGCCGCCGCCGCGCAGGCCGCGGCCCAGGCGATGAAGGCCCGGGTCGAGGGCGAGGTCGGCGTGCGTTCGCTGCAGGCTTGACGCTGGCCGGAACGGCGTGAGCGACCATGCGTTTCTCCCTCACCAACCAGAAGGGAGAAACGCATGGATACCCCCCTCGAGATCGCCTTCCACAACATGGACAGCTCGAACGGGCTGGAGGCCCGGATCCGCGAACGCGCCGCCAAGCTGGAGCGCTTTCACAATCACATCACGAGCTGTCACGTCGTGGTCGAGGTCCCGAACCGCAGTCAGGGCGGCGCCAAGGGCTACCACGTGCGCGTCGAATGCCGCGTGCCGGGCAAGGAGCTCGTGGTAAGCCATGACCCGGGCAAGGGCGACAAGCATGATCCCTACCTCGCCGTGCGGGATGCCTTCTACGCGATGGAGCGCCAGCTCGAGCATGCCGCCCAGAAGGTACAGGGCGACGTGAAGGCGCATGAGGGGCCGCCACAGGGCCGGGTGCGTCAGCTCTTCACCGAATACGGTTTCATCGAGACTCTCGACGGTCGCGACATCTGGTTCCACAAGGCGAGCGTCGCCGAGGACGGCTTCGGCAAGCTCGAGGAGAACACGCCCGTGGAGCTGTCGATCGTCGATGACGGCCCGAACGGTATGGGCCCGCAGGCGACCAGCGTGCGGCCGATCGGCCGGATGCAATTGCAGGGCGACGTTCCCTCCCAGGCCTGATCCAAATCCTTCGAAGGATTTGCGCAAGAGTCTTGCAAAACTCTTGCCCCCGGCCCCGGCGGCGCGTTGTCAGGACGCGCCGCCCTTTGTATGTGACCGGCCATGGCCAAGCTCTATTTCAACTACTCGACGATGAACGCCGGCAAGTCGACGGTGCTGTTGCAGGCGGCGCACAACTACGCCGAGCGGGGCATGCAGACCTACCTTCTGACCGCGCGCTTCGACAACCGCTCGGGCGAGGGCTTCATCAAGAGCCGGATCGGCATCGGCTCGAAGGCCGACACCTTCGACGCGGGCGACGACCTGTTCGAAAAGATCAGGGCGCGACTCGAGACGCCCTGCGCCTGCGTCTTCGTCGACGAGGCGCAGTTCCTGTCCCCCGACCAAGTGTGGCAGCTCGCCCGCGCGGTGGACGATCTGAAGGTCCCGGTGATGTGCTACGGGCTGCGCGTCGACTTTCTCGGGCACCTGTTTCCCGGCTCGGCGACGCTGCTGGCGCTGGCCGACGAGATGCGCGAGGTGCGCACCATCTGCCATTGCGGCCGCAAGGCGACCATGGTGGTGCGCAAGGATGCCGAGGGCCGGGTGGCGATGGCGGGCGACCAAGTCGAGATCGGCGGCAACGACCGCTACGTCTCGCTCTGCCGCCGGCATTTCCGCGAGGCGATCGGCGACCGCCCCGCCTGAGGATCAGTTGACGAGGTTCGGCGGTGCCTGATCCTTGACGAAGGCGCAGGCATTGTCGAAGGCCATCCGCCCCATCGCCTCGCGCACCTCGAGCGCCGCCGTACCCAGATGCGGCAGCAGCACCGCATTGTCGAGCCTGCGCAGCCGCTCGGGCACCTCGGGCTCGTTCTCGTAGACGTCGAGCCCGGCGCCGCCGATCCGACCCGCCTCCAGTGCCTCGATCAGCGCCGTCTCGTCGACTACGTCGCCGCGCGAGATATTGATGAGGACGCCACCCGGCTTCATCACCGACAGCATGTCGCGGCTGATCAGGTGCCTGGTCTCCGGCGTGGCCGGCACCGTCACCACCACGAAATCGGCCGAGGACATCAGCTCCTCGAGATCGCCCACCTGCATCGCGGGCAGCGGCACCGCCTTGGATGAGCGGCTGTGATAGAGCACCTGCATGTCGAAGCCGAGCGCGCAGCGCTTGGCCACCGCCTGGCCGATCCGGCCCATGCCGACGATGCCGACGGTCTTGCCGGTGACATGCGCGCCCAGCATCTGCGTCGGCGCCCAGCCGGTCCACGCCCCGGCCCGCACCAGGCGCTCGCCCTCGCCGGCACGGCGCGCCGTGGCCAGAAGCAGCGTCAGGCCGATATCGGCGGTGGCATCGGTGACCGCGCCCGGCGTGTTCGACACCGCGACGCCGGCCGCGCGTGCGGCATCCGCGTCGATATGGTTGTAGCCCACGCCGAAATTGGCGAGCAGGCCGCAGCGGATCTCGCCGGCCTGCGCGAAGGCCTGCGCGGTGAAACGATCGCCCAGCGTGCACAGGATGATGTCATAGGCGCCGAGCGCCTCGGCCGCCTCGGCCTCGGTCAATCCGCGATCGGCATCGCGGAAGGTCGCCTCGAACTTCTGCGCGCAGGCGTCGAGCACGGATTGCGGCAGCGGCCGCGTGACGAGCATGGTCTTCTTGGTCATGACAGCCGCCCTCCCGACGGCACAGGCTGGTCCGGGCCGATCAGCACGATCGCGCCCTCGGCGTCGGGCAGGCCGAGCACCAGCACCTCAGACAGGAACCGACCGATCTGGCGCGGCGGAAAGTTCACTACCGCCAGCACCTGCCGGCCCTCCAGATCGGCGGGGTCGTAATGTGTCGCGATCTGCGCCGAGGACCGCTTTTCGCCGATCTCCTCGCCGAAATCGATCCAGAGCTTGATCGCGGGCCTGCGGGCTTCCGGATAGGGCTCCGCGCGGGTCACCGTGCCCGCGCGGATGTCCACCTTGGCGAAATCGTCGAAGACGATCTCCGAAGACCGCGCCTCACCCATTCGCAAGCTCGCGGGAGCGGTCGGCCGCGGCCTTGAGCGCCCGGCTCAGCAGTACCGGGAAGCCGTCTTTCTCGTTCATCAGCACGTCGAGCGCGGCCTGGGTCGTACCGTTGGGCGAGGTCACGTTCTCGCGCAGCTTGCCGGGATGCTCGTCCGAGCCATCGGCCAGCGCGCCTGCACCCGCCACGGTGGCGGTGGCAAGCTGGAGCGCCAGCTCGGGGCTCAGCCCCTGCTCCTCGCCCGCCTTGGCCATGGTCTCGATCAGATGGAACACATAGGCCGGACCGGAGCCCGACACGGCGGTGACGCCGTCCATCTGGTCCTCGGATTCCAGCCGCACCACCTGCCCCACGGCCCGCAGCAGCTCCTCCGCAAGATCGACCTGTTCGGGCGTGGCATGCGCGTTGCCGATGATCGCGGTGATGCCGCGGCCGATCGCCGAAGGCGTGTTCGGCATGGCGCGCACGATCGGGGTGCTCTCGCCCAGCGCCTGTTCGAAGGTGGCGATCGGCGTACCGGCCGCGACCGAGACGAACAGCGTCGAGCCGTTGCCCTTGGCCTGCATCGAGGGCAGAGCGTCGCCCATCATCTGCGGCTTCACCGCGACCAGCACGATCGCCGGGTCTTCGGGAAGCTCCTCGTTCAGGCGCACGCCCTGCTTTTGCAGCCACTCCGAGGGTTTGGGGTCGAGCACGGTGACGGACTGCTTTGGCAGACCGCCTTCGAGCCATCCCGCCAGCATCGCCGAACCCATCTTGCCGCAGCCCAGGAGCACGAGGCCCCGGCGCGCAACTTCATCCATCTGCATGGCGCAACCTCCTTTGAGTTTGCGCGGGAGGCTAGGCGCGTGGACAGGAAGCTGCAAGCAGATGACCCGAAGGCAGCGCGGGGCCGGCCTTGCAGATTGCGTATTTGGAGAAAGATGAGGCGCAAAGCGGGTTGGCTTCGCCCTTGCCTTCAGACCCTTTTCTGCAACCCGCTCCTGCGCGTGATACCCGGCCCGAGGATCGGTTCAGCGCCGGCGCAGCCGGATCACCACGTCGACCTTGGCGATCTCGGCGCCATCGGGGGCCGAGGGCAGCCGCGAAATCTCGAGTTGATCGGCCGGCGCGTCGGAGAGCCGCGCGTCGTCCTCCCAGTAGAAATGCGGGTGGTCGGTCATGTCTGTGTCGAAATAGCTCTTCGAGCCGTCCACGGTGATCTCGCGCATCAGGCCGGCGGCGCAGAAGGCCGAGAGCGTGTTGTAGACCGTCGCGAGCGACACCTTGTAGCCGGCCTGCGAGGCCGCCTCGAACAGGCTTTCGGCGGTGACATGGCGATCCTGCCCGTCGCCCACCAGCAGCGTGGCGAGCGCGAGCCGCTGGCGCGTCGGGCGCAGCCCGGCCGTGGCCAGCCAATCGGCGCCGCGACGGGCGCGAGGTTGGGACGTGTGCGTCATGACGAACCAGATATGCCCTTTATCCACGGCAATTTCAATGTCGCGCAATCGCGCCGCACGGCCCCCGCCCTTGCCCTATCGCGCGGCCCGGTGCTAGAGGCTTGTGCCAACGAAACCGAAACGAACCGACGGGGCCACATGTCACAGTATCCGACCCAGTTCGACAAGGACGCGCTGCTGAAATGTTCGCGCGGCGAACTGTTCGGGCCGGGCAACGCCCAGCTTCCGGCGCCGCCGATGCTGATGATGGATCGCATCACCGACATCTCGGGCGATGGCGGCGAGCACGGCAAGGGCCATGTCGTGGCCGAGTTCGACATCACGCCTGACCTGTGGTTCTTCGAGTGCCACTTTCCGGGCAACCCGATCATGCCCGGCTGCCTCGGCCTCGACGGGCTGTGGCAGCTGACCGGGTTCAACCTCGGCTGGCGCGGCTGGAAGGGGCGCGGCTACGCGCTCGGCGTCGGTGAGGTGAAGCTCACCGGCATGGTGCGCCCCGATCGCAAGAAGCTCACCTATTACGTTGATTTCACCAAGGCGGTACAGACCCGCCGTCTCACCATGGGCGTCGCCGACGGCCGGGTCGAGGCCGACGGTGAGACCATCTATCTCGTCAAGGACATGAAGGTCGCTCTCTCCGAGAGCTGAACCCGTCAAGGAAGGAGGCGCCATGCGTCGCGTCGTCGTCACCGGCCTCGGGGTCGTCTCGCCCATCGGAAACTCGGCCGAGGAAGTGGATGCCGCGCTGCGCGCGGGCCGCTCGGGCATCGAGGCCTCCGAGGAAATGGCCGAATACGGCTTTCGCAGCCGTGTCGCGGGCACGTTGAAGATCGATCTCAAGGAAGAGATCGACAAGCGGACCCTGCGCTTCATGGGACCGGGGGCGGGTTACGCCTACCTCTCGATGCGCCAGGCGATCGCCGATGCCGGACTGACCGAGACCGAGATCTCGAACGAGCGCACCGGCCTGATCGCGGGCTCGGGCGGTCCCTCGACCTCGAACCTCTTCGCCGCGCATCAGACCGTGCTCAAGACCGGCTCGCCGAAGCGCATCGGTCCGCTCATGGTGCCACGCGGCATGTCCTCGACCGTCTCGGCGAACCTCTCGACCGCCTATGCGATCAAGGGCATCAACTACTCGATCACCTCGGCCTGCTCGACCTCGCTGCACTGCATCGGCGCCGCCGCCGAGCAGATCATGATGGGCAAGCAGGACGTGATGTTCGCCGGCGGCGGCGAGGAACTCGACTGGACCCTGTCCTGCCTGTTCGACGCGATGGGCGCGATGTCCTCGAAGTTCAACGACACGCCCGAGAAGGCGTCGCGTGCCTTCGACCGCGACCGTGACGGCTTCGTCATCGCCGGTGGCGGCGGCATGGTGGTGCTCGAGGATCTGGACCACGCCCGCGCGCGCGGCGCCAAGATCTACGCCGAGGTCACCGGCTTCGCCGCGACCTCCGACGGGCATGACATGGTGGCGCCCTCGGGCGAAGGCGGCGAGCGGGCGATGCGCATCGCGCTCTCCACCCTGCCCGAGGATCGCAAGGTCGGCTACATCAACGCGCATGGCACCTCGACGCCGGTGGGCGACGTGGGCGAGGTCGAGGCGGTGCGCCGCGTCTTCGGCGAGGGCAACACGCCCCCCATTTCCTCGACCAAGTCGATGACCGGTCACAGCCAGGGGGCGACCGGCGCGCAGGAGGCGATCTACTGCCTGCTGATGCTCAAGGGCGACTACATCGCGCCGTCGATCAACGTCGAGAACCTCGCCGAGGGGATCAACGATGGCGAGATCGCGACCGAACTGCGCGAGAATGCCGGTCTCGACACGGTGATGACCAACAGCTTCGGCTTCGGCGGCACCAACGGCTCGATGCTGCTGTCGCGCTTCAACGACTGACGAGACAGGCAGGAGAGACGGACATGATGTCGATGGTGGGCAAGCGCGGGCTTGTCATGGGGGTCGCGAACGACCGCTCTATCGCATGGGGCATCGCAAAGGCGCTGCACGGCGCCGGAGCCGAGATGGCCTTCTCCTACCAGGGCGAAACCTTCGGGCGGCGCGTCGCGCCGCTCGTGGCGCAGCTCAATTCGGATTTCCTGCTCGATGTCGACGTCACCGACGACGCCTCGCTCGACGCCGCCTTCAAGAAGATCGAGGAGCGCTGGGGCAGGCTGGATTTCGTGGTCCACGCGATCGCCTATTCCAACAAGGACGAGCTGACCGGCCGGTTCATCAACACCAGCCGCGAGAACTTCCGCAACTCGCTCGACATCTCCTGCTATTCGCTGATCGACATCGCTCGCCGCGCCCATCCGCTGATGAGCGCCGGCGGCTCGATCATCACCCTGACCTATCAGGGCTCGAACAAGGTGACGCCCTTCTACAACGTGATGGGCGTGGCCAAGGCGGCGCTGGAAGCCAGCGTGCGCTACCTCGCCAACGACCTCGGCCCCGAGGGCATCCGCGTCAATGCGGTCTCCCCCGGCCCGATGAAGACGCTGGCGGGCGCTGCCATCGGCGGGGCGCGCAAGACCTTCAAGCACACCGACATGAACGCGCCGCTGCGCTCCAACGCGACGCTCGAGGCCGTGGGGGGCACCGCGCTCTATCTCTGCTCGGACGCGGCGGCCTGCACCACCGGCGAAATCGTGCATGTCGATGGCGGCTACCACGTGCTGGGCATGCCGCAGAGCGAGAACATCTAAAACAGACTGCGAAGCGCGCGGCGAGAGCGCGCGGGTACGCGCCTCCGGCCCACGACCGGCGGCCTCGCACCGATATCCGGGCACTGCCGGATATCGGCCCCGAACCGAAGTCGGCGACAGCGGATCGACGGGGCGAGGCGACCGGCTCGTCGTCTTGCGGGGCCGCTCGTTACCGATCCTGCCTTTGACAAGCGCGCCCTTACCTCCCCAAGCCCCCGACGGACCGGACGGGGTCCGTCTGCTGCCGCGCATGGGTTGCCGGGCGTTCCGGACCGGGTCGGGCATGGGCGGGGGGCGGACACGAAAAGGCCCCGGCGACAGCCGTCGCCGGGGCCTTTCTTGGTCGTGTCACCGGGATCAGGCCGGGTCGACGCCCACCAGCTCGACCTTGAAGGTCAGGTCCTGACCGGCCAGCGGGTGGTTGGCATCGAGCACCACCTGCTCCTCGGTGGCTTCCATCACCGTCACCGGCACGACCTGGCCCTGCGGGGTCTGCATCTGCAGGCGGGTGCCCGGATCGACCGGGATGTCGGCCGGGATCGAGTCGCGCGGCACGGCCTGGCGGGCATTCGGATCGGGCTGGCCATAGGCGTTGTCGCAGGCCACCTCGACGGTCTTCTTCTCGCCAACTTCCATGCCGGGCATGGCGCTGTCGAGACCGGGGATGATCTGGCCGGAGCCGACCTGGAATTCGAGCGGCTCGCGGCCCTCGCTCGAATCGAAGGTCTGGCCGTCCGAAAGGGTGCCGGTGTAATGAATGCGCACGGTGTCGCCCTGCTTGACTTGCGTCATGAGCCTCTCCTTGAATGGGGTTCTTGCGGGTGAATGTCTGGAGGCCGCTGCTGGCGGGTGCTCCTCGTCGGTCCCCCCCAAGGTAGGAAGCCTGACCCCGGATCGCAACCCGATCGCCCCGAGAAGCCTTTCCCTAGGAGGCGGGGCATGCCAGCCTCGCCACCAGAGGGGGATTTCATGACCATCACCACAATCGTTTTCGACGCCTACGGCACGATTTTCGACGTCGGCGGCGCGGCCCGCATCGCCAGCGCCGAGCCCGGCGGGGAGGCGCTGGCGGAGAACTGGGAGCAGGTGTCGCGGGACTGGCGCACCAAGCAGCTCGAATACACATGGCTGCGCAGCATCGCCGGCCATCACATCGATTTCGGCCATGTCACCGCCGACGCGCTGACCTGGACGCTCGAAAAGGCCGGGCTGTCGGACCCGGACCTGCGGGCGCGGCTCCTGGCGCTCTACGACACCCTGCCCGCCTTTCCCGAGGCGCGCGAGGTGCTCGCCGACCTCAAGGCCAAGGGCCGCAACGTCGCGATCCTGTCGAACGGCGCGCCCGAGATGCTCGACCGCGCGGTCGAATCCGCCGGCATCGGCGGCAGTCTCGACGCGGTGCTCTCGGCCGAGGCCGCCGGGGTCTACAAGCCCGACGCCCGGGTCTACGACCTCGTGGGCCAGCGTTTCGGCTGCGAGAAGAACGAGGTGCTTTTCGTCAGCTCGAACTTCTGGGATATCGCCGGCGCGACCGGTTACGGCTTCATCACCGCCTGGGTGAACCGCCAAGGCGAGCCGCGCGACCGGCTCTGGTCGCGACCCACCCATGAGCTGCCCGATCTTACCCATATCGCGGAGTTCGCCTGATGCCCAAGTTCCGGGCCGAGGATGGGGCGCGGCTGCACTATCTCGACGAGGGCGAGGGGCTGCCGCTCCTGTGCCTTCCGGGCCTGTCGCGCAACGCCGCCGATTTCGACCATCTCGCGCCGCATCTGCGCGGCGTGCGGCTGATCCGGCCCGATTATCGCGGCCGTGGCCGCTCGGCCTGGGCCGATCCCGCGACCTATACCGTGATGCAGGAATCGCGCGACGTGCTGGGGCTGATGGACCATCTCGGCCTGTCGCGCGCCGCGATCCTCGGCACCTCGCGCGGCGGGTTGATCGCCATGGCGCTGGCGGCCACAGTGAAGCACCGGCTGATCGGCGTGTCGCTCAACGATATCGGACCCGAGATCGCGCCGGCGGGCCTCGAGACGATCAAGGGCTATCTCGGCATCACGCCCGCGCAGAAAAGCTGGGAGGAGGCGGCGCGCGACCGGGCCCGCAGCTGGACCGGCTTCGAGGGGGTGCCGCATGAGCGCTGGCTCGCAGAGGTGCGCGGCCATTACGAGGAGACGCCGGGGGGGCTGACCCTGCGCTACGACCCGGCGCTGCGCGAGGCGGTGCTGGGCGGGGCGGTGCAGCCCGCCCCCGATCTCTGGCCGCTCTTCGACGCGCTCGGGGGCCTGCCCACCGCGCTGATCCGCGGTGCGAATTCCGAACTCCTGACCGCGGACACGGCGGCCGAGATGCGCCGCCGCCACCCGGACATGATCTTCGCCGAGGTCCCCGGGCGCGGTCATGTCCCCTTCCTTGACGAACCGGAGGCGCTCGCGGCATTGGAAGACTGGCTGGGGCGCTGCCGGGCCGTGATGGAGGACGAGACTTGAGCGATATCGAGATGATCCGGGCCGCGCGCGCCCGCCTCGGTCGCAACCTGAGGCGCACGCCGCTGCTGTCCTCGCCCGCGCTCGACGCCATCGCGGGCCGCCGGGTGCTTGTGAAGGCCGAATGCCTGCAGGTCACCGGCTCGTTCAAGGCGCGCGGCGGCTGGTCCGCCGTCTCGGCGATCCCCCAGGATGTGCGGGCACGTGGCGTCATCGCCTTTTCCTCGGGCAACCATGCGCAGGGCGTCGCGCATGCGGCGCGCGAGCATGGCATCCCGGCGGTGATCCTGATGCCGGTCGACGCGCCGCAGGCCAAGATCGACAACACCCGCGCGCTGGGCGCGGAGGTCGTGCCGTTCGACCGCAACACCGACGATCGCGACGCGATGGGCGCGGCGCTGGCCGAGGCGCGCGGGTTGACGCTGATCAAGCCCTTCGACGACCCCCTGGTGATCGCGGGCCAGGGCACGCTGGGCCTCGAACTGGCCGAGCAGGCAGCCGAGGCCGGCGTCACGCACGCCGAGGTGCTGGTCTGCTGCGGCGGCGGCGGGCTGAGTTCCGGCGTGGCGCTGGCGCTCGAGGCCGAGGCCCCGGGGCTGCGGGTGCGCCCTGCCGAGCCCGAGGGCTTCGACGACGTGGCACGCAGCCTCGCGGCAGGCGAGATCCGCCGTAACGACAGGCTTTCGGGCTCGCTCTGCGACGCGATCGTCACGCCGCAGCCGGGCGCGCTCACCTTTCCGATCCTGAAGCGGCTCTGCGGCCCCGGCCTCGCGGTCGGCGACGAGGAGGCGCTGCGCGCCATGGCGCTCGCGTTCCGCCACCTGCGGGTGGTTATCGAGCCGGGCGGCGCCGTGGCGCTCGCGGCGGCGCTGTTCAGGCCCGAACGGATCGATGGCGACGCGGTGATCGCGGTGGCCACCGGCGGCAATGTCGATGCCGCGCTCTATGCCCGCGCGCTGGAGACACTCGCGTGATCGTCGAGGCGCGCGATGGCTGCCGCCTCGCGACGCGGCTGCAGGGGCCCGACGGCGCGCTGGTGCTGGCGCATGGGCTGGGCATGGACATGACGCTGTGGGACGCGGTGCTGCCGCTCCTGCCGGGCGACATCCGGGTGCTGCGCTACGATTTGCGCGGCCACGGCAATTCCGACGCGCCGCCCGCCCCCTATTCGATGGGCCAGCTGGTCTCGGACGCCGAGGCGGTGATCGAGGCGCACGGCCTCGCCGAGACGGTCTTCGCGGGGCTGTCGCTGGGCGGCATGGTGGCGCAGGGGCTGGCGGTGAAGCGGCTCGATCTGGTGCGTGGGCTGGTGCTGTCGAACACCGCCGCCAAGATCGGCACGCCGAAGCTGTGGGAGGAGCGGATCGCCGCGATCCGTCGCGGCGGCGTCGCCGCGCAGGCGGACGCGGTGCTCGACCGCTGGCTCGGGCGCGACGCGCGGCACGGATCGGTGGCGGCGCGGGCGCGCCGGGTGCTGACCGGCACCCCGGTCGAAGGCTATGTCGGGTCGAGCGCCGCCGTTTCGGGCACCGATTTCTGGACCCCGGTGTCGGGGCTGCGCCTGCCGGTTCTGGGTCTCGCAGGGGCCGAGGACCGCTCGACGCCCCCCGACCTGATGCGCGAGACGGTGGAGCTGATCCCCGGCGCCCGGTTCGAGATCATCCGACGCGCCGGACACCTGTCACCTGCGGAACGCCCCGAGGACTGGGCCGCGCATGTGACAGGCTTCCTGCGCGCGATCGGGCACGCCGGGGTCCCGCCCGGCGCGCCCTGAGAGCCTGAGCCGGCTCAGAGACCCGGCACTATGTCGAACAGGCTGCGGCTGTCGAAGCTGGTCCCGGACATCGGCCCGAAGCCGATCTCGGCGCCGATCGCCAGATAGGTCTCGTCGCCGCTGAAGGCGTCCTCCTCGGCCTCGATCCGGCCCAGTTCGCCCCAGAGCCGCGGCCCGCCATCGATCCGGTAGCCGCCGCCGAGCGCCACGCGCATCAGTTCGGCATTGCCCTCACCATCGGCGACGCCGAAATCGCCCGTGGCGAAGATCTGCGGCGTGATGTCGTAAAGCGCCGAGACGCCCGCGAGGTTGATGTCGCCCAGATCGCCGTCATGCCGCGCCAGATAGCCCTCGGCGCGCAGGCCATAAACCTCGCCCGCGCCCTCGATCCCGAAGATCTCGGCGTCGCCATCCTCATAGCCGTCGCGGCCGATGAAGGCCCCGAAGCGGGCATCGCCGAAGGCCATCAGCGGCCCGAAATCATAGATCGCGTGCAGCGTCGCGTTGGTGCCATCCGAGCCGAAGCCGGAAAAGCCGTAGGAGGCGAGGTCGAGCGCCAGCCCGAAGCCCGCGCCGACGTCGAACTGCAACCCGCCCGAATAGGTGGTGTAGCCGATATCGGCCTCCTCGAAGAAGGCCGAGGTCTCGACCGAAAGCGTGCCGCCCGCAAAGCCTTGCGCCTGCGCCGCGCCCGCCGCGACGATGCCGAATGCTGCCGCCGTGAATGCCCGTGTGATCATCTGCTCATGTCCCGCTGGTTGGTCTTGATGCCGTTTCCGCGATCGCTTTCTACACCGCCCCGTGATCGGGCCACAGCCCTATTCGCGCCTTGATCCGCCTGGACCGCCACTCCGCGCCGGATGCGCGGGACCTTGCCGAGCGATGGGGCCGGTATATCTCTATTGCAGCGAGGCCCCGAGCCGGCATGTCGTCGGCACAGCGGACGCCCGATCAAAGGACAGTTTGATGAACGCCCTCGAATCCACTTTCGCCAAACTCGAAGCCCGCATGATCCGCGCTACCGGCGCGGCACCCGATCGTCCTGCCCCGACCCCCGTCCCCGAGACCAAGGGCGACGTCACCACCCGCGCCGCCAAGGCGATCCTCGACGCCGAGACCGAGGCCCGCAACGCCAAGATCGCCGCTTTGCGCGCGGCGCGCCTGGAAGGGAAGAAAGGCTGAGACCGGACCGAGAGCCGCCGCGAGGCGGCTGGCGATCCCACGAGGACTCGAACCCCGAACCTGCTGATTAGAAGTCAGCTGCTCTATCCAGTTGAGCTATGGGACCTTGCCTCTGACCGGGCGGGACCGGTCGACTCGGGCTGGCTGGAAGTTGCAAGAACCACCCCTTGGGATCAAGGGTATATTGGGGATATTCCCGTCCCGTCCGTGGCGAAACGGTCGGCCCGAAGCCTGGGACGACCGTCGCCACAGCCATCTCGTGTCAATGGAGGCTTGGGCGAACGGATGCGACTCGCTCTTCCCCGGTCGAGCTATCATGCCCGGACCGGTGGAGGGCCCATCACGAAGCCGTGGGCGCGGTGACATCCCGCATCCCTTTCGACGCCGGAATTTGCTATGGCTTCCATAGGGAATTCCGCACGCAGTCATGACCGTCCCGGGAGGCATCGCGGACCTCGTGGGCTCAGACAGGAGGGACCGAGATGATCCATGATCGACCGACCCGCCGCACCATCCTTGCCACCGGCTCGGCCGCCATGGCCGCGGCGCTGCTCACGGGGGCCTCGGGCCTCCTGATGCCGGCCCGGGCGCAGGGGCTCGCGCCGACACCCAGCATGCGCGGTGGCTCCAACAACTACCTCCCCGGCGCGCCCATCGTCGAACGCATCGGCGGTGGCGGGTTCTGGATGACCGGCTCGGTGCGCCGCGCCGGTGACGGTGCGCCGCTCGCAGGGGTGCGAATCCAGATCTGGGCCCACACCACCGAGGGGCACGAGCGCGATCCGCACAGCCATGGCGCCACGCTCACCGACGCCAATGGCCAGTTCCGGCTGGAGATGCCGCAGATCGTGCCCGCCTTCGGCCAGCCGCACGGGCACCTCGCCTATGACGACGATGCCTTCCAGACGGTGTTCCTGCGCCCGGTGATGGCCAGCGCGCGCGACACCAGCCTCACCGCGCAATTCGTGCTTCAACCGGCCTGAGCACCCGGTGCGGCTGCGTCCGGTCCTGATCTGGGGCGCGCTCTCGGTCGCCATCGTGGTACCCCTTGCCGTGGCCGCGACAAGCCCGCTGCTGGCTTGGCGCGAGCCGGTCTATATCGGCGCCGGCTTCGCCGGGGTCGCCGCGATGGCATTGATCCTGTTGCAGCCGCTCCTCGTGGGGGGATACCTGCCCGGCCTGCCACCGCTGCGCGGACGCCGGGTGCATCGCTGGATCGGCGGAACGCTGGTCGTGGCCGTCACCGCCCATGTCGCGGGGCTCTGGCTGACCAGCCCGCCCGACGTGATCGACGCGCTGCTCTTCACCTCCCCGACACCCTTCTCGGCCTGGGGCGTCATCGCCATGTGGGCCGTCTTCGCCTCGGCGCTGCTGGCGATCCTGCGACGCCAGCGTCGCATCCCGCCAAGGCGCTGGCGTCTCGCGCACACCACCCTCGCGATGGTCATCGCGCTGGGCAGCGTGATCCACGCGCTGCTGATCGAGGGGACGATGGGAACCGTGTCGAAGACGGCGCTTTGCCTTCTGGTTCTCGCCGCGACGGCCAAGGTCATGTTCGACCTTCGGGTCTGGGCCCTATGGAGCAGACGCCGGGCCTGAGCTCATGTTCGCGCCGGTCCTCGGGCTGAACGGTCTGGCGGAACGCCCCCATCGGGGCCGCGACCGGGCCTGAACCGGGGCGAGCCGGCAGGAACTCGCATATCCGAATGACTTCACGTAGGTAGCCCCTAGGTGGCAGGGACGACGTGCCCGCGGACAATCGAAAGGGCATCGTCGCGATGATACGTGAAGCCTCGTTTTCGGCGATCTACATGGGCTTGCTTGCCGCCTTCGTGGGCTATTCGGCCTCATTCGCGATCGTGCTCGCGGGGCTGAGCGCGATGGGCGCCACCGAGGCGCAGGTCGCCACGGGGTTGTTCTTCGCAACGATGGGGATGGGGCTGTGCAGCATCTGGCTGCCCGCCGTCTCGCGGATTCCGGCTGCCGTCGCATGGTCGACCCCCGGCGCGGCCTTTCTCGCCTCGGCCAGCGCTTTGCCCGGCGGCTTCGCCGAGGCGGTGGGGTCGATGATCCTCTGCGCGGCGCTGATACTCGCCACTGGCTTCGTGCCGGTGCTGGGACGCCTCGTGGCGGCGATCCCGAAGCCCGTCGCCAACGCGCTTCTGGCGGGCGTGCTGCTGCGGCTCTGCTTTGCGCCTGCACAGGCGCTCGGCACGGCCCCCGCCCTGATCCTGCCGCTCCTGCTGGCTTGGGCGGCGGGACTGGCCTGGCACCGTCTCGCGGCGATGCCGCTGACGATCCTCGCCTTTCTCGCCGTGACCTTCTTCGCCGTCGAGGCCCCGGCCAGCGCGATGGCGGCGAGCGGCACCGGCCTGCCGGATCTGGTGCCGCTGATGCCGGTTTTCAGCCTGCAGGGCTTCGTCTCGGTGGCGCTGCCGCTCTACCTCGTCACGATGGCGGGCCAGAACATCCCCGGCTTCGCGGTGCTGGAACTGAACGGCTACGCGGTGGAGCGGCAGCCGCTGATCCGCCGCACCGGCCTCGCCAGCCTGCTGATCGCCCCCTTCGGCGCCATCCCCGTCAACATGTCCGCGATCACCGCCGCCATGATGTCGGGTGAGGATGCAGGCCGCGAGCCGTCGCGCCGCTACTGGGCCGCGATCGCCTCGGGGCTGGCCTATGTCGCCATGGCGCTCTTTGCCGAGCCGATCGTGGCGCTGGCCAGCATCGCGCCGTCCGAACTGATCACCGCCGTGGCCGGTCTGGCGCTGATCCCGGCGCTGGTCTCGTCGCTGTCGGGTGCCTTCAGCGTGCCGGGCCGGCTCGAAGCGCCGGCCCTGACCTTTCTCTTCGCCGCCAGCGGCATGACCCTTCTCGGCGTCAGCGGCGCCTTCTGGGGCACGCTCGCCGGGGTGCTGGTCTGGCTGCTGAAGCGCCCGAGCTGACGCGACCGCGGAACCGCTGCCGTCGCCTCCGATCCGAGGGGCGAAGCGGCCCAGGCGCCGCCTCGTCTCGGAAAGCGGTTTCCCGTTTTTGACGCGCCCGGATTCAACCAGGCGTTCCGCAATCCGGAACGCCTTATCCGGGCGCCTGAGCCGCCTCCCCCACGATTTATTCCGCGGGGCACTCCACGGGCATGGCCGTCCGCCGGGGCGCCTTCGACCGCTTCAGGTCCCACCATGCGAAGCTGAAATAGATCGCGGTGCACCAGATGGTCAGGCTGTAGAACAGCTCCCGGTTCGCGTAATAGCTGTCGAGATCGGGGCTGTCGAACAGGACGCGCCACGCCAGCACGGCCGGGATCAGCAGTCCGACCACGATCCAGACCGCCCGGATGATCTTGGTCAGAACGCTCGTGTCCTTCACCGGTTCGGTGACCTCGCGCGCCGCCAGTTCCCGATGATGTTCCTTCACCGCCTCGTCGAATGCCGCGAGCCGGGCTTCGGCCTCGGGCCAGGCGCGGTCCGCCCCGGCGCGCTTCGCCAGCCCGGTGTAAAGCAGGACCGACAGGATCCATGTCGGCACGAAAAGGTAATAGAACGGAAACAGGTCGATCATGTTCAACCCGAAGCCGAAGACCAGCGCCACGGCCCAAGTGATGACCGCCGGGTAGTTCTGATGCGCGCCGCGCAGCCTGTGCCAGTAGGTCTTCATGCCCATGCGCGGGAACAGGTGCTGCTCGGCGAAGACGATGCCGCCCACGGGCACCAGCAGCAGGCCCGCATAGGTCAGAAGCGGCAGGAAGCTGCGATAGATGATCGGGAAACAGCTGCCCACCACCACCACGGCGCCCACGATCAGCGTCACCTTGGTGCGCGAGATGTTGGGAAACACAGCCTGCGCGGCGAGGCCCGCGCGGTAGAGGTTGGAGTTCGCCGTGGTCCAGCCCGCGACGATGACGATGACGAAGCCGCTGGCGCCGAGGGCGAGATAGGCCACGTCGCCCGGCGAGACGAACGCGATGGAGGTCTGCATGAAGGCCGCGGTCGCGGCGCCCATCAGCGCGGCGGAAATCCAAGCGACGTAGTGGCCGAACATCATGCCGGTCGCCGTGCAGAGGCCGTAGCGCTTCTTGCGGGCATAGCGCAGCAGCGCCATGTCGATCAGGCCGAAATGGGCGAAGGTATTGGCGGCCCAGCCGAAACCGATGACCTCCCAGATGCCGATTCCCGGCTCGCCATCGGCATTGGTTCCGGTGAACACCGTGGCCCCCGCCAGATCCACGAAGTCCCCGAAGCTCGCCAGCACGGTCTGCCCGGTCAGCGACTCGTTCAACGCCGGGATCAGCACCATGCCGCCCGCCGTGAACATCACCATCAACCATGGCGCGCAGATCGATGCGAATTCGCTGAGCACGTTGAAGCCGTAATAGGCCACCAGCACGGCGATCACGCTGGCCGAGGCGGCGATCAGCACGAAGGAGGCGCTTGTCGGATAGGGCATGTGCTGCGGCGGCACCCCGAAGAGCACCCTCAGAGCTGTGGCCGAGACGGTGATCATCGCCGCCGAAATGACGATGAAGATCAGGACGTTCGCGCCATTGTAGAGCCGCGAGAACAGCTCGCCCATGTTCTGTTCGAGATAGGTGTAGAGGCTGAGCCGGGTCTTCACGGCGATCGGCGCGGTGATCAGCCAGAAGCTCAGCACCGCCAGCAGGTTACCGATCAGCAGGCCGATCAGGATGTCGTGGATCGTGGCGCCCAGCGCCACGAAGGCCGCGCCGATCACGAATTCGGTCGCCGCCACGTGTTCGGCCGCATAGAGCCCGAGGAAATGCCCCGGCCCATGCAGACGATGTTGCGGCACCGGAAGCTGTTCGTCGTCCATTCCCGCGATGGCGCGGCGCAGCTCGGTTGAAGTCTCTCCCATGACACCCGTTCTTTTCTGGTCGGCCTGAAATATCCGGCGCCTTCTAGCGTCTGGACCGCCCATGTACCAGCGGTTGTCGCAGGGTCATTGGCCTCCGATCCCGCCCCGGCCGGGACTGCCCGCAAGATCAGCACGTTACACGTATAGATTGTTGAGCTATCCATGGGCGTCCAGAGAAAAAGGTACCCGCCACGATGATCGACACGACCACGCAGAGAATCTCGCTGCACGAGGAGCGGACATGGTTCATCGCCGATCCGCATTTCGGCCATGATGCGATCCGCCGGCATTGCGAGCGGCCGTTTCTCTCGGTCGAGGAGATGGACGCGACGATCCGACAGAACCTCGAACGCGTGGGGGCGGAGGACACTCTGGTCGTGCTGGGCGACCTGACCTGGAACAACGCCAGCGACATCGACGTGAAACGGCTGCCGGGGAAGCACCGGCTGCTGATCCGCGGTAACCACGACAGGCAGGTCCTGGTGAAGTCCCGCAAGTGGGCCCGGGTCTGCGACTACCTCGAAGCGGCGGTTCTCATGCCGGGCGGCCGGAAGCGAAAGCTGGTGATGTCGCATTACCCGATGGCCTCATGGGCTGGCGCGCGCAACAGCATCCACCTGCACGGTCACACCCATGGCTCGGTGCCGCCGATGGCCACCGAATTCGGGGGCCGGGTCGATGTGGGCGTCGATGTCTGGCAGTTCCGTCCCATCCGCCTGCGCGATGTGATCGCCCATCTCGACGAGCTCAGAACGGATGGCTTCGCTGTCCCGGGGGATTACTGAGCGGCCGGTGCGCCCCTGCCCTGCCGCCGGCTGGCATAGAACCCTTCAGCGGGACGGACGGAGCGCCGGGAACTGGCACCGGGATCCGCGCTGGGGCCGAACCCATGGAGCCCATGTGGAGCCCATGGCTCGACGATCCCGGCGTCACCTTCGCCAATCGCCGGCGAAGCAGGTGCCGAGCGGCAGCGTCCATGCTGCGGTGGCGGAACTCGGCCGAGCGGACGGCTCGACATCGTGCCCATTACCTCCGTTTCAAGACCCGTGCCGCGAAACGATGGCCAGCCCGGTGATTTCGGCGGATGCGTGCCGGCGAGGGCTGCGGAAAATGGCGAGGCTTTGCCAGCCTTTGGCCCGCAGGGGAACCATCGGGCATTCGGCGTTGCGCGATGGCGCGGGGGTGTTCAAGTGGGGCGCACACCCTAGGACCACCACTGAAGGACGGGCCTCTTGAACAAGCTGAACGCCACGCTTCGGACCCTCTTGACCGCAAGCTGCCTGCTCGCGGCGGCACCATTCGCCACCGCGCATTCCGGTAGCGCCACCCAGACCTTCGAGGGGGCCGCTTCCTGGTACGGGCCGGGCTTTCACGGGCGCCAGACGGCCAATGGCGAGACCTACGACATGAACAGCCTTACCGCCGCTCATCCCAGCCTGCCCTTCGGCACCCGCGTGCGCGTCACCAACGAGGCCACCAACGAATCCGTGGTGGTGCGGATCAACGATCGCGGCCCCTACGCCAAGAACCGCATCATCGACCTGTCCAAGGGCGCGGCGGACGATATCGGCCTGCTCAGCAGCGGTGTCGGTCACGTGACGGTCGAGGTGCTGGCCAGCGCCTGAGCCGCCTTGCCGCTGGCCAATGTCATGAAGGGACCGGTCGTCGCCCGGTTCGCCTCATCGCCGTGGCCGTGTATCGCTCGCCATTGCGAGAATCCCCGCGTAATGGCTTCGGCCTGTGGCCGCCGACCCGAACTCGGCATCCAACCACGTCTCTCCATGGGAACAGTCCGGCTTTGACCGTCGCTCATGGCTTTGGCCCGAGCGTATCGGCCATCTCCGCGTTACGCTCTCCCATCGGCCTGACGGCCCCCCGCGTGGTGTCGCGCCGCGACTGATGCTCCATCTCGGCATTCAGCAGGGCTCCGAGCAGCACCACGAACGCTGTCATCCATATGTAGAGAAGCAGGATCACCACCCCGGCGAGCGCGCCGTAGGTCGGCTGGTAGCTACCGAAATTGCGCACGAAAAGCGCGAAGAGCACCGAGCTTCCCAGCCAAAGCGCCGTGGCGATGACCGCCCCCGGCGTGACCCAGCTCCATCGCGGGGGCCTTCGCGCCGGCGCGTAACGATAGAGCAGCCCCAGCGCCGCCATCGACAGCAGCCCCAGCACCAGCCAGCGGCCCACGCTGACGATGGTGTCGGTCCAGCCCGAGAGGCCCAGCGCCTCCGCGGCCGGCGGCGCCGCCACCGCGAGCGCCAAGGCCGCAAGGGCCATTGCCGTCAGCACCGCCGTCAATCCCAGCGATACGAGGTTGCGCATGATGATGTTGCGCGACTCGTCTTCCGCATGCGCCATGTTGATGCCGCTGACGAGGTTGTCGATCCCGCGCGACGCCCAGAACAACGACAGCACCAGGCTGATGATCGCCGTGGCCGTCGCCTGACCGGGGGCCTGGCTCACGAGTTCGACCGCCTGATCCCGCACCACCCCGAGCGGCTCGGCCGGGGCCAGCCCGTCCAGCGCGTCGAGCTGATCGATGACGAGTTCGGGGTCGAAGAACAGCCCGGCCAGCGACACCAGCATCGCGATCGCCGGAAACAGCGCCAGCATGCCGAAGAAGGCGACCCCCGCCGCGACCAGCGGGACGAGCTCCCGTCCGATCCGCCCGGTGACGCGCAGCCAGATGTCGCGCCAGCCCGCCGGGTGGATCTGATCCGGCCGCCACGCCTCGCGCCCGCGGCCGCGCTCCCGCCCGGCCTCCTCGGGCGCCGCTGGTTCAGTCGGCCCTTCGCCCTCTGAATGCGGGTTCGCCCCTACGCCGGGCCCGGGCCCTTCGCCGCGTCGGTCCTGCATGCCTTCCGCCTTCTTCAGCGCCGCCATGCGGGCGGCCCATGATATGGAACGCGAAAGGACCGGCCTTTGGTCCGCGCGGTGCCGCCATCCTTTGTCGCCGTCTTGGCGTTCAATACTTTGGCCGACCGGAAAGCTAAGGGGGACCATCACGAGAGATGCGGAAGTTCCGGTGGCGAACTTGGCAGCCTCTACGTTGCTTTGCTCCGAATTGAACGGCGCATTGCCGCCTCTCAGCGGATGGCGCTCCCCACGAGAAGTCAGACCAAGCCAAGCCGGTTCGCAAAGTTTGCTCCGAGCTTGGTCACCGCAACGGACCTGCCCTGCGTCTGGCCGGGCTTCATCCCCGCACCGCCCTTCCTGCGCGCAGCGGACGCAACGGCCGGGGACGATGCAGGGTCGTATGGCCTATCCCGCGACCTCCGACACTGCCAGCTCCGCCATCGCCATGATCGCCTCGCGGCTGTCGGCCACGGCGATGAAGCGGCCGTTGTGGCAGAATTTCGCGCCCTTCACCCCGGACGCCTTTTCCAGCGCCTCGTCGGTCAGCCCCGCCCATGCGGCGGGCAGGTCTGCACGGGTCTCGAAGGTGTCGTCGCCGGTGCGGATCGTAGTCAGCGCCCAGTCGGAGCCGCGCGGGTGGACGACGAAAAGCAGGTGATCGGCTCCCGCCGCCTCGACACCGGCCCGGAACGGCATGCCCATGGGCAGCTCCAGCACCCGCCCATCGCCTGCCGCCGCGATCGCCTCGGCGACCATTCCCTCGGCGCGCCGTTTCGCGGCCGAGCGGCGGATGCGGGCTTCGACGAAGGCACGCGCGATCGGCACGGCGGCGGCAAAGGCACGATCGTCTGCGCCTTCCTCGCGGTCGTCGAAGGCGGGCTTCAGGCTTTCGAGCAACGCCGGCAGCGTCAGCCCCGAGAATAGCGGACCCGCCGCCGAGGCGTCCACCGCGCCATTGTCGAGCAGATCGACGGGCAGCACGAAGCCACGGTCGAACGAGGCGTGTATCGCGTCGATATCATGCTCGGGAACCTCCAGCGCGCGCAGGTAGTCACGGCCGTATTCAGCCCAGACCAGCCCGAAGGAACTGAAGGGCTGCCCGTCCTCGCGCAGCGGGTTCGGCTTCTGGTGGTGGTCGAAGATCCGCGCCTCGGCGTCGTACTGACCGCCCACATCATAGATGATCCGCCCCTCGCCGGGTGTGATCCAGTCCTTGTCACGGCTGCGAACGATCTCGGCCTCGGGGTACAGCCGGGTCAGGATGACCGAGGACAGGAGTTCATCGGCGTGGAAGCCGCCCGAATGGGTGACGAGGTGAGTGATGGTCATGTCTGGTCCCTGAAACGAAACGGGCGGCCGTCAGGCCGCCCTCGGTAGAAGTCTATGGCGTCCGACCCTGCCGGACACTTGATATTGTGGCGTCCGGCCTCTTCGCGGGATCTCGACCGCGAAACCGCCTCAACTCGGGTCGGATTTACAAAGTCTGTAAATCCGACTCAATTTAGCGCGAAAGCGTCAGAATTTCCCTTTGCGATCAATGGGATATTTGCGCCCTCGTTTTGCTCGCGATCGAGATCCGGCGATCTTGTAGTCGAGATCCGGCGGAAATCGAAGTGAAGATCTGGCAAAACCTGCCAGTGATACGAAAAATGGGCCCGCTTTCGCGGACCCTGCTTCGTCGTTCGTCGAACTCGAGGATCAGGCGGATGCCCTGATCGGCGACACCAAGACGCGATCGAGGCGTGGTGGCCCGGACTTGCGAAAGGCGGGAAGCTCCCCGCTCAGGACCCGTCTCACGACATCCGGCGTCGTCCCGATCCCCCTCTGGCAGGCGTAACTGATCGAAGCGAGTGAGCCATCGGCCGGTCCTGCCTCCGGCAATTCGCTGATGGTGGATAGCAGCTTGTGGAGATGCCGGCGCGCGAAGACGGCATTGCGCACCGCTCCCCTCCCCGTTCTCGGCACGAGCGGCAACACGATCTCGGCGGCATAGAGCATCTCGACCTGCCGCTTGCTGGCGCCGATGTATTCCGGGACGTCAAGGAGCGGGATGGCCGTCTCCGAATCCGCGATGAACCCCGTGATCTCTTCGGCGTCGAACCGCATGCGCCCGCATTCCGCGTCGGTGGCGCCTGTCGGAACCCTGCCCATCTTCTGCAGCAGCCGCCCGAGCCTGCTGCGCGAGATCCCGGTGGCCTCGGCGAGGCTTTCGACCGAATGGTAACGGCGGTGGGTGATCTCGACCCCGAGCACGGTCTACCCCGCCCCGACGGCGTCATGCTCGATTATGTGCTCCCGGAGAAGATCGCGGATCGGACCCGGGTGGATGGCGTTGCAGCGGCGGTCGAGCCAGTCGTAGAGATTGCCATACTTGGCGAGCGGTCCGGCTTGGGGGGCGGAAGCGGAACTCGTGTCGTGGATCGTCGTCAGCGCTTCCGTGACGGCTTCGGACCCCTCGCGATGCATGGTGAAGCCGATGTCGGTGCCGGTCTCCCTTTCTGCTCCGGACAGCTTCTTGAGGCTGACCTTGTGCCCGTGCTGCAGGACCGCGCCGATCATCTCGGACGCCGAAAGCACCTGCTCGATGGTCTGGCCGCCCAGCCAGTCGTCCCCCGAGCCTCCGCCCTGCAGCCGCTCTGCCAACCAGTCGAGATACTCGGGCTGCTCGTCAGCCACGGGTTCTTCGGGACGGACGTCATTCGCATCGACCACCTGCCGAAGGCCTACGGCCAGATGATTGCTGGTCGCGGCCAGTCGTACCCCGTGGTCCGGACAGCGATGGACGTGGCGGAATCCCCAGAGGAGCCTGTGCTCCCAGTCGGCGCGATCCCTGGTCACGAGGCAGTTCGGGCAGTAGCGTGCGACCCGGGTGACGAGGAAATCCTTCGACAGCCGCTCGCCCTGGAACTCAACATGCCGCGGCGCGATCCGTACCGCTGCGCGATCGAGCAGGCCGAGGTCGTTTCCGGTGGCCTCGGCCAGCCGCGCGACCTCATCGGCATGCCCGGCCGCGAACCGTTCTGCCGACACCCCGAGATCGTCGAGCAGCCGGCGCGGCCCCGTGCCCGCGTGGAACAGGCCGAGCCGGGCAACGTAGGACAGCAGTGTCTCGCCTACGCCGAGCGGCATGAAGGGCCACAACATCGTCACCGCCCCCATCCCGACTTTTCCAGTTCCGACCTCACGGCATCCCAGTTCCCGGGCGCGAAAGGGCTCATCTCGCGCGGGCCGTAAAGCGCTTCGAAGCGCTGCTCCGCATCCTCGAGGCTCGGGGCCTCGCGGCAGGCCCACAGTGCACGGGTCATGGTTTCCTTGAACAGGTCCACCGCGCGACCCAGCTGCCCCTGCTCGGCGAACAGGATGCGCTCGGGCAGCCTGTCCCGAGCCGCCATCGTGAGCCCCAGCGAACTCGCCATCCAGTCGCATCACTTGGCGAAGTGCTCGGCGTCCCGCGACCCTGCGTTGATCGGCTTCAGGAACAGCTTCTCGAACCAGCGATCCTTATCCTCATCGCTCATGACCGCCTCCCGGAGCTTGGGAACGCCGACGAGGATCACGGCAACGGCCGCGTCCCCCTGCAACAGGTGCTTGTGGTCTGCCCCCACTGAAGTGCTCCGCCCACTGAGATAGATTTATCTCGTCAGGAGGAGGACGAAGCGATGGGTGGAAAGCGCGAGAAGCCCGAGGACGTCGTGCTGAAGCTGCGGCAGATCGAGGTGCTGCATGGCCAAGGCATGCCGGTTGCCGATGCTGTGCGCCAGGTCGGGATCACGCAGCAGAGCTACTACAGGTGGCGGCGGCAATACGGCGGCATGAGCCGGAGCCAGCTGAAGCGGCTGAAGGAGCTCGAGAAGGAGAACCAACGGCTCAGGCGGGCGGTCTCCGATCTGACGCTCGACAAGCTCATCCTGGCCGAGGCGGCGCGGGGAAACTTCTGAGCCCCTCGCGCCGACGCCAGTGCATCGACCAT
>NZ_JAPWGO010000298.1 GCF_027213785.1 Limimaricola sp. G21655-S1
GGGTTATAGCGCATATCAATAATTAAATCTTTAACGTTACTTGCAGCTAAATCATTAAAGGCATCGTATAAGGGTTTTTCTGCTACAGCATTATGGCGATTAAACTGAAAGTAGCCTACTTCACCATTAGCGAAGGTCTTTATGTTGCTAACTGCTTGGCCTGTAATAGTTTGTGCAGTCATTGTGACTTCACGAATTTCGCTGGTATTAATGTCTTTGAATACAAAAGAGATCACCTTGCCAGACTCTGATGGAAAGAGGC
>NZ_JAPWGO010000299.1 GCF_027213785.1 Limimaricola sp. G21655-S1
GCCGTAGGCCACTCGGCAATCGCCATATTGCTGCCCGCTTGCGGGCGGGTGCCATTGGCAAATTTGAGGTTTTTGGTATCGGCTTCCCAGCCTGCCTTGCGCAACTGGGCATCGATCAGATAGCGACTCTCGCTCTCGCTCAGGTCGAGCGAACGAGCCGCTGCAAACTCCTTGATCTGTTCGCGGTAGAGTGTCCGTTCGGCAACGCTCAGTTTCGCCAACTCGGCCTCTCTGGCGGCCAGTTGGGCCTCCAGTGCAGCGA
>NZ_JAPWGO010000300.1 GCF_027213785.1 Limimaricola sp. G21655-S1
GCATCGCTTGATGCAGCAGATCTGTCTGCGGCAAGCGGTGTTCCATATGGATGGATATTCTCGCCTGCGCCTGCGAGAGTGCAGCGGTAAACCCTGCCGTCATCTGACCTTATCCCGCGTCGAGCGGTTGAGTGCCGGATGGCTGACCATTTGCGTCAAGCGTGATCGCGGCGACCTTCTCTTCGGCGCGCTTTAGTTCGTCCTCGCACCGTTTTTTTAGCGCAGCACCACGTTCGTAGAGCGCAATGGAGGCATCCAGAGC
>NZ_JAPWGO010000301.1 GCF_027213785.1 Limimaricola sp. G21655-S1
AGCTTGAACTGTTTGTAGTGCGAGCGGGTAAACAGATTGGTAATTCGCTTGCTGGCAGTAGCATGTTGGCTCTCTTGAGCCAACACAGGCAAATCACTCTCCTTGAGCACCGGCTCGATGGCCTGTGCAAGCCCGGCAAGCGCCAGGCTACAGGCAACGAGGGAAAAACGAATTACGCCATGCTTCAACATTTGTCTCCTTAGAGAACCAAGTGCTCTGATTTGACCCGCTCCATCATGCCGGTCTGCAGTTGGACCTGTAC
>NZ_JAPWGO010000302.1 GCF_027213785.1 Limimaricola sp. G21655-S1
GAGCGAAGGCCTGTCGCCCTCCGAACGTGTCACACTGGATGGAATTATGTCGCTGGAACGGATGCGGCTGGAATGTGAGCGCACGCCGGTCATGTCCACGCTGGTGGCGCTTGCCCATCTGGATATTGCCTGGGCCTGCCGCCGGATATCAAAGCGCAAAGCGAACCGGCAACGGGCGACCCTGACGTCGCGGTCAGAAGCTCATCAAAACCGTGCCAAAGCGCTGTTGCTGCAGATCCCGGCGCAAGCGGCAGCCAAACCC
>NZ_JAPWGO010000303.1 GCF_027213785.1 Limimaricola sp. G21655-S1
GAAAAGGTTGGCCGCAGGCTGCGGCCAACCTGTGCTTGGCTTACTTTTGCGGCGTCAGGATGGTGTCGCTGCTTTGCGGCAGCGTTTCTGGGTAGTAGCGGCTGAAATGCAAGCCACGGCTTTCCTTGCGTGCCAGAGCGGAGCTCACAATCAGCTCGGCGGTTTGTACCAGGTTGCGCAGCTCCACCAGGTCGTTTGTAATGTGGAAGTTGCTGTAATACTCGTCAAATTCCTCATTCAGCAGCTTGATGCGGTTCAGTGC
>NZ_JAPWGO010000304.1 GCF_027213785.1 Limimaricola sp. G21655-S1
TGCCAATGACGACTCCACCAGTACCAGCACTAACACAACAACTGCTACTAAATAAGTTGTTTGATATTGTAATAAGGCTGCCACATTGGCAGCCTTATTTTTGTCGCTTTGCAATTATTTTCCCATTCCACTGAGTAACCCATCTATGTTTTCTCTTCGTTTGTTTATGTCTTTGGGGTTATTACTCTTGAGTGGCTGTTCCGCCACCAGTTCAGATACCTATGCAACTCTCCGCTATGCCCTTTTAGGAGTGGATGATGT
>NZ_JAPWGO010000305.1 GCF_027213785.1 Limimaricola sp. G21655-S1
GATAATGCCCTGCGCATTCTTTTTGATGATCTTCAAAAACAGCACCGCAGCTTGCGAACTTTGATGGAGAATATTCCTGTACACAACTCGGATGAACGGGCCTCATTAAGAGAGAAATTGAACCGTTGGGTAGAAAAAGGAGATTATGCTTGGGTTTTCGATAATGAGCATGAAACCCTGAGTTTGGAAGACACCCCTTATCATGGATTTGATTTTACCTTTGTATTGGATTTGCCAGCGGTGAAGCCAGCGGTACTGGCG
>NZ_JAPWGO010000306.1 GCF_027213785.1 Limimaricola sp. G21655-S1
GCGGTAATCCAGTGCAATCTGGGTCACCAGCACTACGGCTTCCGGATCATCCCCGTTGACGTGCAACACCGGCGCCTGCACCGCCTTGGCGATGTCGGTGCAATATTCGGTAGAGCGCAGATCTCGATGGTAAGAGGTGGTGAAACCGACCTGGTTGTTGATGACGATCCGCACCGTCCCGCCGACGCCATAGGCACGGGTCTGGGACATGTTGAAGGTCTCGGCCACCACGCCCTGGCCGGACATGGCCGAGTCACCGTG
>NZ_JAPWGO010000030.1 GCF_027213785.1 Limimaricola sp. G21655-S1
TCTTCGGCCCCAGGGTCAGTTGTGTATATTTGAGAGTCCGGGCGGGGCGGGGCGGGCCAGCGGCGGGGCGCGGCGGGCGCGGGCGGCGTGGGTCCGGGGGCGGTGTCGAAGGCGCGGGCCAGCAGCGGCAGTCGCGCCTCGGGCTCCGGCCCGGCGATCACCGCCAGCGTGCCGCCGGCGCGGTAGTGACGGGCGTGGTAGCGGCGCATCGCGGCGAGGGTGAGATCGGGCAGCCAGGCCGGGTCACCGCCGGGATCGAAGCCCTGCGCCGCGCCGGGAAACAGCGCCGCGCGGATCGCGTCGCCGAAGGCGCGCGGCGTGGCGCGGTGGCCGAGCATCTCGTTCAGCACCACGCCGGTCAGGCGCGGCGGGTCGAGCGCGAGGCGCCAGCCCTCGCGGGCGAAGGCGTCAGCGCGCAGAAGCGGGCGGAACGCCGCGTCGAGCCAGATCTCGGCCAGCCGGTCGAACTCGCGGTCATGGGCGCAGGCGATCTCGTAGACGGTCAGGCCGGGCAGGGTGGCGGCGTTGAGATGGCCGTGCAGCGCGCCGTCGAGCAGCGCCGCGAAGCCCCGGCGCAGCGGAAAGCGGCGCGAGCCCTGCAGCACGCAATGCTCCAGCACATGGGCGATGCCGCTGTCGTCGGGCAATGGCGTGCGGATGCCGAGCGACAGCGCGTGCAGATCGCCGCCTTGCAGGGTCAGCGCCGCGCCGCCGCCCGGGTGGTGGTGCAGCCGGGCCAGCGCGCCGATCTCGGGCAGATGCGCCTCGGCGGCGGTGGCGAAACCGCTCACCGCGCCGCCATCGCGGCGATCGCCGCGCGTAGGGCGGCGATGGTGCCGCCATCGGCCATGTCGTGCCCGGCATCCTCGATCACCTCGATCGGCGCGCCCCATCGCGCGGCGAGCGCGTGGCTGGTCGCGGGCGGGCAAAGGAGGTCGTGGCGGCCTTGGACGATGTGGCCGGGGATCGGGCGCAGCGCCTGCGCCCGGTCGAGGAGCGGCGCGCCGAGGAAGCAGCCGGCGCGGAAGTAATGCGCCTCCATGAACGGGGTGGCGGGCAGCGGGCCGGGGGCGGCGAGCGCATCGCGGTCGAGCCGGGCCGCGGCGGGGGTGATCCGCGACAGGATGCGCTCGGTCCCGGCCCAGGCGCGGGCCGCCGGGCGGTGGATCGCCGGGTCGGGGTCGAGGATGCGGGTCCAGTAGGCGCCGAGCGGATCGGCGCGCGCGGGCGTATCAAGCAGCGACAGGAAGTCGTCGAAGAGCGCCGGGTGAAAGCGCGGCAGCGTGTCGAGAAAGGCGGTCTCCAGCTCGGCGCGGGTGCCGAGGAACACCGCCCGCAGCACGATCCCCGAGACCCGTTCGGGATGGGCCAGCGCATAGGCCAGCGCCAGCGTCGCGCCCCAGGACCCGCCGACCACCAGCCAGCGGTCGATGGCGAAGCGGGCGCGCAGCGCCTCGATGTCGCGGATCAGATGCGCGCTGGTGTTGGCGTGGCGCGCGCCATGCGGGCGCGAGCGCCCGGCGCCGCGCTGGTCGAACATCAGCAGCCGGGTGGCCTCGGGGAACAGCGCCCGGTGGGCGGGCTGGCAGCCGCTGCCCGGCCCGCCATGCAGGAACAGCGCGGCGGGCGCATCGGGTGGGCCGGTCAGCTCGGCATAGATTTCGTGGCCGTCGCCGACATCGACGAGGCCTGCGAAGCCGCTCACCCGCCCGGCTCGGGCGTGCCGCCGGAAAAGTCGCGATAGGTGTAGCGGTCGGAGCCTTCGGAGAAGGCCAGCGCCGCCTCGAACACCTCCGCATGGCGGGGCGAGAAGGCGCAAGCCGGGTCGGTCGCGCCCCCATCACCCAGAAGCGCCGCCGCCTGGCAGCGGCAGCCGCCCCAATCGTCATGCTTGTGCGCGCAGGAGCGGCAGGGCTCGGGCATCCAGTCGGTGCCGCGATAGCGGTTCATCACCTTGGAATGGTCCCAGATCCAGGCCAGCGAGTGGTCGCGCACCGAGTCGAAGCTCAGCCCAGCGATGCTCTCGGCGGCGTGGCAGGGCAGCACCTTGCCCGAGGGCGAGATGTTGAAAACCTGCCGCCCCCAGCCGCCCATGCAGGGCTTGGGTCGGGCGGCGTAGTAGTCCGGCTCGACATAGTCGATGACGAGGCGGCCATGCAGCCGGGCGCGGGCCGCGTCGACCACCTTCGAGGCGGTGTCGATCTGGTCGGGTGTCGGCATCAGCGCGGCGCGGTTCCTAAGCGCCCAGCCGTAATACTGGACGTTGGCGACCTCGAGCCGGGCGGCGCCGAGATCGAGCGCCATTTCGATCATCTCCGGCAGTTCGTGCAGGTTCTGGCGGTGCATCACGGCGTTGAGCGTCAGCGGCAGGTCGCGGGCGCGGACCCATGCGGCGGCGGCGCGCTTGCGCTCGAGCGCGCCGCGCAGGCCGCCGATCCGGGTGGCGAGCGCGTCCTCGACCGACTGGACCGAGATCTGCACGTGGTCGAGACCGGCATGGGCCAGCGCGTCGAGCCGGGCTTCGGTCAGAGTGACGGCCGAGGTGATCAGGTTGGTGTAGAGGTCGAGCGCGGCGGCGCGGGCGACGAGGGTTTCGAGGTCGCGGCGGGCCAGCGGCTCACCGCCCGAGAAATGCAGCTGCAGCACGCCGAGATCGGCGATCTCGCCCAGCACCCGCAGCCATTCCTCGGTCGACAGCTCGGCACTGGCACGTTCGAGCTCGACCGGGTTGGAGCAGTAGGGGCATTGCAGCGGGCAGCGATGGGTGATCTCGGCCAGCACGGCGATCGGGATGCCGTGGCTGCGGGCCGGGTCGGGGCGCAGGCGGGCGGAGAGCTCGGTCATGCCGCCTCGCGGTCGCGCAGGAAGCCCTTGGCCTCGAGATCGGCCAGCATGGCGGTGACGTCGGAGAGGATCTCGGGTTCGGGGGCATCGTAGCGGGCGGCGAGGGTGGCGGCGATGGCCGCGAGCGTCGCCTTGCCGTCGCAGAGCTTCAGCACCTCGACCGCGATCTCGTCGGGGATCAGGATCCGCTCGGGCGCGAGCAGCAGCCAGGTGTCGCGGGCGCGGTCGAAGCGCAGCTTGACGAAGCGGGGCAGGGCGGGGCGGCTGTCGGGGGTCACGGGGCGTCCTCCGGGACAAAGGCGCCGGGCGGCGGGTGGCCGGTGACATAGGCGTGGTAGAGTGCGTCGAGCTGAACCCAGAGCACCTCGGTCTTGAACACCAGCGCCTCGCAGACCAGCGCGCGCGCCTCGGGCGTGCGGGCGTGGGTCCTGACGTAGTCGAGCGCGAAGCCCGCGTCGCGCGGCGCCTGGCCGAGCCGGGTCTTGAAATAGGTCATGATCTCTGGGGTTATGAAGTCGTAATTCTCCAGCATCCCGGAAATGCGCCGCTCGTGGATGTTCGGCGCGAACAGCTCGGTCAGCGAGGAGGCGATCGCCTCGAGCGGCGAGCGGGTGGCGACGAAACTGACATAGGCGTCGACCGCGAAGCGGGTGGCGGGCAGCACGCCGCGCGCCGATGTGACGTAATCAGGGTCGAGGCCGAGGCCGGTGGTCAGGAGCAGCCAGCGGTCGATGCCGCCGGCGTCGTTGTCGCGGCCGTCATGGTCCTCGATCCGGTGGCGCCATTCGCGGCGCAGCGCCCGGTCGCGGAAGCGCGAGATCACCAGCGCGTCCTTGATCGGGATCGAGGACTGGTAATACCAGCGGTTCAGCGCCCAGGCCTGCACCTGGCCGAGGGTGAGCTTTCCGTCATGCAGCAGGTGATGGAACGGGTGGCGATCGTGGTAGCGGGCCGCGCCGATGGCGCGCAGCCGGCGCTCCAGCGCCTCGGCGTCGTCGAGCGGCTCGCCCGTGAAATGGAAGGTCGTGTCGAAATCGGGGGCAGGGGGCTGATGGGCGTTCATGGCGCGATCTCCTCTCCGGCGCGGGGCAGGCGCCAGCCCGCGGCCTCGATCTCGGCGCGCTCGGGCGTGCCGGGGCGCAGGATCGGGTTGGAGTTGTTGACGTGGACGAACAGCTTCTGCGCGATGCCGAGACCCTCCAGACGGGCCATCGCGCCCTCGGGGCCGGAAACCGAGACATGGCCCATCCGGCGGCCGGTCTTGGCGGCCAGCCCCTGGTCGATCAGCTCGTCATCATGCCACAGCGTGCCGTCGAACATCACCAGCGCCGCGCCGCGCAGCCGGTCGCGCAGGGCTTCGGTGGCCCGGCCGCAGGCGGCGATGACGAAGGCCTCCGGCCCGCCCGTGGCGGCGCGCAGCCGCAGGCCGAGCGTGTCGCCGGGGCGCTCCTCGGTCGGCTCGGCCCGGCCCTCGAGATGCCAGGCGGGCTTGCCCGGCACCTCGAAGGCCTCGACGATCAGCCCCGAGGGGGTGCCGTCGGGCAGGGCGGGCTCGAAGGGGGTGTCGAGGGCGATGGCGTGGCGCGGCACGCGGGCGCGGTCGAGCACGTCGAAGATCGGGTTCTCGGCCAGCACCGACAGCACGCGGGGATGGGCGTGGATCGCGAAGGGCGAGCCCTCGCGCAGCGACAGGAGGCCGGTGACGGCGTCGATTTCGCCATTGGTGAGGATGACGCCGGCGATCGGCGTGTCGCGCAGCCGGCCCGCGCGCGGGTGCAGGGCGGGCGTGGCGTTGATCTGGGCGCGGATGTCGGGCGAGGCGTTGATCAGGAACCAGTGCTCGCCATCGACCGAGGCGGCGATCCCGGCCTGGCCCTCATGGGTGTCGGGCGCGGCGCGGGCGGCGCGGCAGCCGTCGCAGTTGCAGTTCCATTGCGGGTAGCCGCCACCCGCCGCGCAGCCCAGGGTGATGAATCTCAGCATGCGAGCCTCCTCCCCAAGGCGTCGCGGCGGGCGCGGCCGCCGGTCACTTGCGCTTGGCGCAGGCGTACATGTTGATTTCCATGCCGGCTTCGACTTCGACGATCTTCGGGGCTTTCCAGGCCATGCAGCACTCCCTTCAAAGGCTCCGCCGGTGCGCCCGGCGGCGGCGCGGGGCCGGGGGCCGGTCCCTCGGGTCAGGCTAGCAGCGCGGCGGGGCGGGGCGGTATCGTCAAATGGTCGTAGAGCGCCGGGCCGCTCAGCCGACAGAGCGCGGCGCGCCGGTCGAGCCTTGCAGCTGCGGCGCCGGCCCTGGCCGGTGCCCGAGATGACCGAGGGTCGGGGGCAACGCCTCAATGTGGCGTCGGGCCTTGCGCCAAGCGTGACCATCACATGCCCCATGGCGCGGCCGGTTGTGCCAGACCTGCCCACTCGGGGACTCAAGGATGCTGGTCTGCCAAGGCATGCGGAAGGAGCAGGGAGCCATGTCCTTGTGCCGATCGGGATGTGCGGATGCAACTATAGGAACACTGCAGTGTCGCGGGCGCTCAGGTTGGTTACATGCCGCAAAACGCCGGATCGCCTGACATTGATTGGAAATAAAAGTTGCGGCCGGACGTCGAATACGCGGCCCGCCTCGGACTTCAAGCGCGCGCCGGTGATCATGTCGTGATGTTAGCTAGCTGAGGTCGAGATCTCGAAAGGATGCGACCGGCCGGGGGGCCGGCCGGTCGCAATGGCAAGGCAGTGCCAGGTTACTGGGTCGAGGCCAGCTCGGCCAATGCTTTGGGCAGCTTGAAGGTCCACAGCGTCGCACCTTGATTGAGGAAGTTGACCTTCTTGGCCACCTCCCCGCCCCACAGCGGCACCGCGCCGCCCCAGCCCGAGATCACCGAGACGTACTGCTCGCCATCCTGCTCCCAGGTGATTGGCTGGCCGACCACGCCCGAGCCGGTCTGGAAGCTCCACAGCTCCTCGCCGGTGGCATCGTCGAAGGCGATGAACCGCCCCTCGGGGGTGCCAGTGAACACCAGACCGCCCTTGGTCGACATCACGCCCCCCCAGAGCGGGGCCTCGTTTTTGAACTCCCACACCCATTCGCCGGTGGCGGGATCGATCGCCTTGAGGCTGCCGATATGGTCCTCGTAGAGCGGCTTGATGGTGAAGCCCGCGCCCATGTAGGCCGCGCCCTTCTTGTAGGTCACCGGCTCGTTCCACATGTCCATGCCCCATTCGTTGGAGGGGACGTAGAACAGGCCGGTATTCTCCGAATAGCTCATCGGCATCCAGTTCTTGCCGCCGAGGAAGGACGGCGCGGCGAAGATCGTCTCGCCCTTGGCCTCGCCGGTCAGCTCGGCCGGGCGACCAGGGCGGTTGGCCTCGACGAAGATCGGCCGGCCGGTGTCGTCGATGCCCTCGGCCCAGGTGATATCCTTCACGAAGGGGAAGGCGTCGACATAGCCGCCATCGGCGCGGTCGAGCACGTAGAAGAAGCCGTTGCGGTCGGCGGTGCCGTAGCGCTTGTTGCCGTCCTTGTCGGTGAAGCCCACCACCTCGTTGACGCCGTCGAAATCCCAGCCCTCGCGCGGGGTGGTCTGGAAGTGCCACTTGATCTCGCCGGTCGCCGGGTCGAGGCCGACGCGGGAGGCGGCGTAGAGGTTGTCGCCGGTGTTGCCTTCGACGGGCTCGCCCGCATTGCGCAGCCAGCTGTTCCAGGGCGCGGGGTTGCCGGCGCCGAAGACCAGCGTGTCGGTCTCGGCGTCATACGAGCCGCCGAGCCAGGTGGCGCCGCCGCCCTGCTTCCACATGTCGCCCGGCCAAGTCGCGTTCAGCGTCCCGGTCATGGTCGATTCCTCGCCGTTGAGCGTGCCCATGTGGCCCTCGATCATCGGCCGGGTCCAGACCAGCTCGCCGGTCTCGGCGTCGCGGGCCTGCACCTCGCCGACGATGCCGAATTCGCCGCCCGAATTGCCGGTGATGATCAGCCCGTTATGGATCAGCGGCGCGGCGGTGTAGCTGTAGCCTTCCTTGTAGTCGGCGATCTTCTTGTTCCAGACCACGTCGCCGGTCTTGGCGTCGAGCGCCACCAGCCGCGCGTCGAGCGTGCCGAAATAGACCTTGTCGCCCCAGAGCGCCGCGCCACGATTAACCACGTCGCAGCAGGGCAGGATGCCTTCGGGCAGGCGGGCGTCGTACTGCCACAGCTCCTGCCCGGTGCGGGCGTCGATGGCATAGAGCCGCGAATAGGAGCCGGTGATGTACATCACCCCGTCCTTCACCAGCGGCTGGGTCTCCTGGCCGCGCTGCTTCTCGCCGCCGAGGCTGAAGGCCCAGGCGGGGATGAGATATTCGACCGTCTCGCGGTTGAGCGTGTCGAGCGGGCTGTAGCGCTGCAGCCCGCGGCCCATGCCGTTGGTGACCACGTCCTCTACGGTGGCGGCGTCGTTGGCGATGTCCTCGTCGGTGACCTGAGCCCGTGCGGCTTGGGCGGCGGTGCCTGCGATCAGGGTGGCGCAGGCGGCGGCGATGAAGCGGTTCATGTGGGTCCTCCTCCCATGTGGCGGCGGCAGCGGCCCCGTCAGAACCCCTCGCGCCGCCTGCATGATCGCCGCGGGGCAGGGGGCGCGGAAATCGGACGATGGTCGTAGCCCCGCCCCCCTGCCAAGGTCGTAGCCCGCGCCAAGCGGTCGAAGGGTCCACGCCAACGCCCAACGCCGCCCGCAGGAGAGACGCGGGCGGCGGGGTCGGCAGCAGGTGGAAAGAAAGCTTTCGGGATGATGTCAGCCTGTCCCGTCCTGAAGTGGCACGCAGCCCCGACTTTGGTCGAGGGCCTTAGCGTGCCCGCCTGCGACCGCGCCCGGCTTCGAACCCCGCCAGCGCCAGCCCGAGGAACACGGCCCCCGCCAGCGCCACCCAACCCATTGCCGGCCAGTTGGCCTGGCCGTGCAGCGCGAAGCGGATCGCCTCGACCGCGTGGGTAAAGGGGTTGGCGGCGCAGATATCGTGCAGGAGCGCGCTGGCCTCGGCCATCTTCCACAGCGGGTAGAGCGCCGAGGACAGGAAGAACATCGGGAAGATCACGAAGTTCATCACGCCGGCGAAGTTCTCAAGCTGCCGCACCGTGCTCGAAAGCGCCAGCCCCAGCGCGCCGAGCATCAGCCCCGACAGGAATAGCGTCGGCAGTGCCAGCAGCCAGCCCCATCCGGGATCGGCATGGCCCAGCGCGGTGGCGATGCCGAGAAAGGCATAGACCTGCAGTACCGAGATTAGCGTCGAGGCCACCAGCTTGGAGGTCAGGAGCCACCAGCGCGGCAGCGGCGCTGTCAGCAGTAGCCGCATGGTGCCAGTCTCGCGGTCGAGCACCAAGCCCAGCGAGGACTGCATGCCATTGAAAAGCAGGATCATCGCGCACAGGCCCGGCAGGATGTAGGTCTCGTAGGTGATATAGGTCTGGTAGGGCGGGGTGATCGACAGCCCCAGCGCGGCGCGGAAGCCGGCAGCGAAGACCAGAAGCCAGACCAGCGGCCGCACCAGCGCCGAGACTAGCCGTGCGCGCTGACCCAGAAATCTCAGCGCCTCGCGGCGCACGATCCAGCCCATCGCCAGCGCCCAGGCCCGGGGGGCGGGGCGCCGGGGGCACGGCGCATGGGCGGCGGAGGCCGTGGAGAGCGCCGTGTCGGTCATGCCGGCTCCGCCGTCATCGCTAGGAACCGCGCCGCAAGATCGCCCTCGGGGGCGATGTCGCGCGCCACCGCACAGGCCAGGATATGGCCGCGATGCATCACTGCCACCTGATCGCCGGGCGCCACCTCGTCGGCCAGATGCGTGGCCCAGAGCACCGTCAACCCGCCCTGTCCGGCCAGGTCGTGGACATGGGCGGTGATCGCCGCGCGGCTGGCCGCGTCGAGGCCCACCGTAGGCTCGTCGAGCAGCAGCACCGACGGCCTGTGTAACAGCGCGCGGGCGATCTCGGCCCTGCGCCTGTGGCCGCCGTTGAGGTCGCGCACCCGCTCGCGCGCCCGCTCGGCCATTGACACCCGCGCCAGCGCTGCGTCGATCCGGCGGCCCGCCTCGCGCCCGCCGATGCCGTGCAGGGCGGCGGCGTAGCGCAGATTGGCCATGACCGGCAGCTCGGGATCGAGCGCAGCCTGCTGGAACACCACCCCGAGCCGGGTCAGCGCCGCGCGTGGGCGGCGGGCGATGTCGTGCCCCGCGATCTCGATCCGCCCCGCCTGCAGCGCCGCAAGCCCGGTCAGCAGCGAGAACAGCGTCGACTTGCCAGCGCCATTGGGACCCAGCAGCGCGCAGAACTGCCCCGGCGCCACCCGCAGCGACACGGCGTCGAGTGCGCGGCGCGCGCCGTGATCGTGGCTCACCCCCTCAATCGCCAGCCCGCTCATTCGATGGTCACGGCGAGGCGCTGGCTCTCGCCGCCGCCGGGTACCTGGATTTCGTAGCGGCCGGGCTTGATCGCCAGAAAGCCGATCTCCATCACCCCCGCCTCGTCGAACTCGACGCTGTCTAGGCCGAGCGGGCGGATCTCCAGCCCCTCGATGACGATTTCGTCGATCCAGATCGCGCGGAAGAACTCGGGCGCTGTCAGCGCCAGCTCCTGGCTGCCGTCGGCCTCGATCTCGATCTCGTAGTAGCTGCCGGATCTGAGCGTCAGCGGCGCCTCGGCCAGCGGCATCCCCGCCGAGAGCAGGATCGGCGGCAGGTCGTGCTTGTTGCCCGAGGACAGCACGCCCGCCGGGCCGAAGCCGGCCTCGTCATGGTCGTCGGCCAGGGCGGGCGGGGCGACGAGCGCGACCGCGATGGCGAAAGGTCTGATCATGCCGGGTCTCCTTGGGCGGGACGGAAGGCCGCGCCCCAGGGAAAGCGGCCGACCTTGATGGTCTTGAGGGCTTCGCGTTTCGCGACGTCGATCACGGTCACGTCGCCGGAGACACCGTTGGTGGTGAAGAGGAGCGAGCGGTCGGCGTTGAAGGCCATGTGCCAGACGCGGCGGCCGACCAGGATGTAGTCCTCGACCCGATAGGTCTCCGCGTTCACCACCGCCACGTGGTTCGACGGCCCCAGCGCCACGAAGGCGATGGATTCGTCCGCCGTCAGCTCGAAGCCCACGGGCTGGATGCGGTCGGGGTGGATGCCCGCGATCTCGAAGCCGATCTTGGCGATCTCGCCCTGACTGGCCACGTCGAACACCGAGATGGTGCCGCCGATCTCGGCAGAAACCCACAGCTCGGTGCCGTCCTTGACGAACTCGGCATGGCGCGGGCGGGCGTCGACCAGCGTGTTGGCGAACAGCGCCTCGGTCTCGGTGTCGATCCAATGGGCCATGTTGGTCGTCTCAGAAGTGGTGATGGCGATTCGGCCGTCGGGGCTCACCGCCATGCCCTCGGGCTCGATGCCGACGTCGATCTGGGCGATCACCGACCGTGTCTCGGTGTCGACCACGGTGGTGATCGCGTCGTCCTCGTTGGCGATGTAGAGTCGCCGGTCGTCGGGGTGCAGCACGAACTGCTCGGGGTCCTCGCCGGAGGGCAGGTCGTGCAGGATCTCGCCGGTCTCGGGGTCCATAACCTGCACCGCATCGCTGTCGGAGGCGCAGATGTAGAGCCGTGAGAAGTCATGGCTGAAGGTCAGCCCCCGCGGCCTCTCGCCGGTGGGGATGGTGCGTACCACCTCCAGCGTGGCGACGTCGATCACGCTCAGCGTGTCGTCCTTCTCGTTAGTGACCCAGATCTCGCCTTGGCCCTGTGCGAACGCGGGCGTGGCGAGAAGCGCGAGGATCGCAGCGTATCTCATGATCTCTCCTCGGAGGCAGCGCAGAGGGATTCGGGGGCGTCGGTGCCAAGCGTGTCCATCTCGCTCACCGGGTGCAGGAAACCTTCAAGCGGCGCGGTGGCGACCACGGCGCGCTCGGTCACCAGCGGAATCGGCTGGCGCATCTGCCCGTCCCAGGGCCGGAACGACAACGGGCTGCCGAGAAAGCCGCCCAGCTCGAAATCGGGGCCGAGGAGAAAGTCGCGCAGCACTTCGGGGTCGACTGATCCGGTGCGGGTCACCGCCTCACCGATGGCGCGCATCGCCGCCCAGGCGGCGTAGTCGCGCGGCCGCATCGTTCTGCCGGCCAACTCCTCGAATCGCGATTGCAGTTGCGCCGCGCCCCAGGCTTCGACCACCGGCGCCCAGGCCACCGCCTGCAGCCCCTCCGAACCCGCGAGCGGGCGCGGCGTCCAGGCGTTATAGGCGATGTAGCGGGCGAAATCCCCGGCCTCGTCGGCGACCAGAAGCACGTCGTGATCGGGCAGGGCTTGGGTGAAGACCGGCACCTCCTGCCCGGCGTTGCGGCGGATGTCGGCATCATCGAGCCAGTCGCGCTCGGCGCGCAGCTGCAGACCGAACTTCGCCAGCGAGCCTCGCAGCGCCTCGGCATAATCGATGTCCTCGGGCCGCTGCCCGGCGATCAGCGCCAGATCGTCCCAGCGGCGCTGAACGAGGAACTGCGCCAGCGCGTCGGTGCGCATCGCGGTCGAGGGGATGGTGTGCATCAGGTTGGCGCGGCAATCGGCGCCGCGCAGCCGCGCCCCGGGGGCGGCAGCGTTGAACAGCAGCGCGCCCTGCGCCTCAGCCATGTCGGCCACCGCCAGAACGGCGTCTTCGGGCGCGTCTAGGATCAGCAGGCCACCGCGCGCCAGCGCCGCGCGGGCCGCCGCCTCGAGGTCGCCGCCCTCGGGCACCGAGACGGTCTCGAGCGCGTAGTCATGACCGAGGAAGCGCCCGGTGGTGGCGTTGTCGTCGCGGCCGAGCTCGGCGCCCGCGCGGCCCTCGTCCTGGGGGATCTCGTCGAGGTTCGACAGCACCGGCGGGTGCGCCACCTCCTGCCTAAGCCAGGTCACCGGCACCTCGATAGCGGCCTGCGCAGCGCCGGCCCAAAGTCCCAGCATCACGATGGATGTCGCCTGTCGCAGCATTGCCTTCCTCCCGCCAAGCAGGCTAGCAGCGCCGCCCGGCCCGCCCCCATACGACCATGGTCGCGCCCCGCCGAAGGTCGCATAGGCGGCCCGGCCCGGTCCGGCTATCTCTGTGGCCCAGGACCAAGGGAGGACCGACCATGCCCCGCACCACACGCATCCTGGCGTCGCTCGGCGCGATCGCCGCCGCCGCGACCATCGCCCAGGCCGCCGGCCTGCCGCTCGACATCCAGGCGGTGAACACCGACGCCCTGCCCGATATCGGCGAGGAGTGGCTGACCGAGAACCCCTATCGCGACCAGGGCGAGGAGGTCTGGGCCAAGGCGATCGAGATCGGCGCCTCGGGCTACAACCAGAACTGCGCCCGCTGCCACGGCCTCGGCGCGGTGTCCGGCGGCCTCGCCCCCGACCTGCGCTTTCTCGAGGCCGAGGAATACGGCGACGAGTGGTACATGGAGCGGTTCCGCCACGGCTTCACCCAGAACGGCGTCACCCGGATGCCCGCCTTCGGCGATCTTCTGGGCCAGAAGGCGGCCTGGGCGATCCGCACCTATCTCGAGACCCGCCCCGACGAGGACGCGGTGAGCGCCAAATCCGCCGAACTCAAGGCGCTGCGCGACACGCTCGCGACGGGTGGCGAGATCGACGCCGAGGCGGTCAAGGCCGAGCTGTCCGGCATCGCCGAGGAGATCGAGACGCTGTCGGGGGCCCCGGTCGCCGATTCGATCGCCTACCGCGCGAGCGCCCAGATCGACGGCACGCCCGAAAGCTTCCACAAGGCCGCGGAGACGCTGACCGTGGGCCTGTCGGCCGCGCAGTGACGCGCCGCGCGGGCCTTGCGCTGGCGCTCGGCCTCGCCCTCTCCTTCGCGGGGGGCGGGGCCTTCGCGCGTTGCGAGGACTGGGTGCCGCAGCCCAGGCCCCAGAACGCCGATCGCGACTATGTCGGGCAGACCCTGGACGAGATCCTCGATCGCGGCTTCATCGAATTCGCGGTCTACGAGGATTTCCCGCCCTGGTCCGATCGGGCCGGCGGCGCGGCCACCGGCATCGACGTGGAGATCGGCCAGCTGATCGCCGAAGGCATGGGAGTCGAGGCGCGCTTCCGGCTGGTTGCCGCGGGCGAGGACCTGGCCGCCGATCTGCGCAACTGGGTCTGGAAGGGGCCGGTGGTCGGCGGATCGGTCGCCAACGTCATGCTGCACATCCCCTATGACAGCGCCTTCACCTGCCGGGTCGAGCAGGTGATGTTCACCGGCCTCTACGGGGTCGAGACCCTGGCAGTGGCCTATGATGCGGGCGTGTTCGGCACCGAGGGCCCCGGTCCGGCGATGTTCCGGATGCACCGGATCGGGGTCGAGAACGACTCGATCTCGGATTTCTACCTTTCGGCGATGGCGGGCGGGCAGCTGGGGCCGAACATCTCGCGCTATCCGACCACCGAAGCCGCGATGGCGGCGCTGGCCATGGGCGAGGTGACGGCGGTGATGGGGCCGCGCGCGCAGCTCGAGGCCGAACTCGGCCGGGCGCTGGTCCATGTTCCACCTTTCCCGGGGCTGATGAAGCCCGACTGGGCGCTGGGCCTCGCGGTGCATCACAGCCACCGCGACCTCGGCTACATGATCGAGGGCATCGTCGCCGAGGCGGTAGCCGACGGCCGGATCGCGGCGATCTTCGAGGATCACGGCCTGAGCTGGACCGCGCCGGAATGGTGAGGCGCTAGAGCGTCGTCAGATCGCCCGTGGCATCGACCAGCCGCACGCGCCTCAGCCCCGCGACGCGCAGCGCCGCGATCTCGTCGCGCTCCATCAGACAGAAGGCGGTCGACAGTGCATCGGCCAGCGCAGCGCTGTCGGCCTCGACGCTGACGCTCGACCAGGCGGGCGGCACCGCGCCGCCGCTTCTGGGATCGAGGATGTGGCTCGCGCCGCCGGGCAGGAACAGCGCGCCGGGACTCGAGGTCGCGATCGCGCCGCCGGTGAGGGTCGCCTGCCCCAGCAGACCCCGCGCGTGGTCCTCGATGCCGATCCGCCATGGCCCGCCCAGCGCCCGCATCTCGCCGATATTGACCAGCGCCCGTTCGAAGCCGCGCGTCGCCAGCCCCTCGGCCACGCGGTCGCTGGCATAGCCCTGGGCGATGCCGTTGAAGGTCAGCGCCTGCCCCGGCCCGAGCCGGAGGCCCGCGCCGCGCGCGACGCGCCCCCAGCCTATGCGCGCGGCGGCGGCGGGAAGGTCGCCCTGCTCGGCCAGCGCCCGCCAGAGCGGCTGCACGGTCGGATCGAAGCGCCCGCCGGTGGCGGCATGGGCGGCCGCGCACAGATCGATCACCGCCATGAATTCGGGCGCCGGCGCGTCGAGCCGGCCGGTGGCGTTGAGCCGGGAAAGCGCGCTGTCCGGGCGATGCAGGCTGAACAGCGCCTCCATCCGCTCCAGCGTGGCCCGGGCCTCGGCCAGCGCGGCCTCGACCTCCCGGCGCGGCCCCGAAAGCGTGATCGCCGCCTCGGCGCCGAGCGCGGTGCCGCGCCAGCCCTCGGCATGGACCGCGCCCGGCGCGGCGAGGGTGGCGGCGGCGATGGCGAGGAAACGGCGACGGGTCTGCATGGCGGTTCTCATTCGGCGGCGACGGGACGGGGCGGCGGGCGGCCGGGGCGGCGGGCGTCGAGCACCAGCGGCACGCAGCGCGCCGGGTCGTCATGGATCGACACGCAGTCGAGGCAGCCGAAGCATTCGGAATAGTCGATTCCGCCGGTCTTCTCGATGGCGCCATAGGCGCATTTGACCCGGCAGAGCTGGCAGGGCGAGCCGCAGGCCTCGCGCCGGGCGATCCAGTCGCGCCCGCGCAGGAGCCCGCCGATCGCCATCACCGCGCCCAGCGGGCAGAGATAGCGGCAGAACCCCTTGAACAGCACCAGCCCGAGCAGCAGCCAGAAGGCGGCATAGGCGACATAGTACCATTCGCGGACGAAAAAGGTGGTGATCGCGGTCTTGAACGGCTCGATCTCGGCGGCGGTGTCGACATGCTCGGGCGCGAGAATGGCGATCAGCACCAGCCCGGCCAGCGCCAAGTATTTCAGAAGCTTGAGCCGCGCGTCCCAAGCCGCCGAGGGCCGGATCTGCGGCAGGCGCAGCAGCCGGCCCGCGTGATGGGCGAATTCCTGCAGTGCGCCGAAGGGGCACAGCCAGCCGCAGAACAGCGCCCGGCCCCACAGCACGAAGCCGAGGATCGCGGCGCCCCAGACCGCGAGGCCGAACGGGTCATAGAGCAGGAAGGCGAAGCTGCGCCCCTCGATCGCGGTGCGGATCCCGCCCAGCACCGTGACCACCGACAGCTGCCCCTGTCCCCACCAGCCCACGAAACCTGTGGTCACCGTCAGCGCCCCGAGCCGCAGCGGCGTCAGCGTCCCCGGCGCGGCGGCGCGGCGCAGACCCGGCCCGAGGGCCGCGAGGAGCGCCGCGAGGAACACCGCCAGCAGTCCGAGATCCCCGGCCCGCGCCGCCAGCGCCGCCATGGCCGGCGTCTGCGGGGTGACAACTTCGGGTCGCTCGAAGAACCGCTCGGGCGTGACATGCGGCAGCTCGAACACGGTGGCGCCGATCTCGGGCATCAGCATGCCGTGTTCGCGGGTGGCGCGCACGTCCAGCACCCACTCCGCCGCCGGGTCGAAGCCCAGCCGCCGGTCGGCGCGCAGGATCATCGCCGTGCCCTCCGGCGCGCCGGGCGCGGTCTCGACGAAGATGTCGGCGTCGCGCAGCGCGACCGGCAGACCGCCCTGCCGGGCCGAGACCAGTTCGGGAGCGGTGTTGCGCACGAAGTCCGGCCCGACCAGACCGTGCCGCCCGGCCTCGATCAGCAGCAGGGGCTCGTCATGCGGGGCGATTTCGCGCAGGCGGTCAAGCTCCTCGAGCGTGGCGGGCGCCAGCGCCGCGCGGGCGATGGCGGGCGGGCCGAGATCGACCAGCCACAGATCGAGGAACATCGCCTCGGGTTCGGCGCGGGCCTGCGGATCGTCATGGCTCCAGATCGTGCCTTCGAAGCGGGCATCCACTTCGGCGTTGGTGACGGCAAGGCGGGCCGCCAGCCCCTGCGCCGCCAGCGCCGCCCAGTCCAGCGGCTCGTCGTGGTTGAGGTCGGGCCGGGCGGGCGGGGCGGTGTCGATGCCGCGCATCCGCTCGCGCGCCACCTTGAGCGCGGCGGCGAGGATGGTCTCATGCGCGATCCGCACGCTGGCCGTGGCCTTGCTCACCCCGTCGAGATGCACCAGCGCCGAGCCGGTCTCGCCCGCCCCGTAGGGGGTGCCGACCACCATGTTGTCGTCGATCGACAGCCCGCGATACTGTTCGAGAAACGCCCGGAACGGCGCCTCGCCCAGCCCGGAGACGAAGATCGGCTCGTTGTGTGTCAGGAGCTTCGCGTCGATGAAGCCGCCGGAGGGGTCGAGCGTCACCAGCATGTCGATTGGCGCGCCGGAAAACCCCGGCAGCGGCGCCAGAGGTGCGGTGCGGAAGGCGTAGCCCGCCGCCGCGCCGCCCGAGTTCGAAAGCCGCCAGACCCCCTCGCCCAGTTCTCCGCCCAGCGCATAGGGCGGCACTATCAACGCCTCGATCTCCTCCCGCGCGGGCGCTTCGGCCCGCGCCGGGGCGAACGGCAGGCAGGCGACGAGTGCAGCGAGAAGCAGGGCGCGGTGGCAAGACATGGCGAAAGGCTAGGCGCGCGCATGGGGGCGCGGGAATTCGACCTTGGTCGCGGAGCGCGCGGCATGGGACTTTTGGCCAATGGGGCGGCCGGGCAGGGGCTGGTAGTCTGGACGGGGACGCAATGCACGGGGTGCGATCATGGCCGGGACGCAACAGGAGAACGGGGCCTTCGGGCGGGCGCTGGTGATCGACGACCACCCACTGTTCTGCGACGCGCTGGGGCTGACACTGAGGAATTTCGTGGGCATCGCGCAGATCGACACCGCCGACCGGCTGCAGTCGGCGCTCGACCGGCTAGGGGCGGGCGAGGCCTGGGACGTGATCCTGCTCGATCTGCACCTGCCCGACGTGTCCGGCCTCGACGGGCTGGTGCGGCTGCGCCGGGTCGCGGGCGCGGCGCCGATCGTGGTGGTCTCGTCGATGGCCGACCGACAGGTGGTCGCGGCGGCGGTGCGCGCTGGCGCGCGCGGATTTGTGCCCAAGCACAGCGAGCGCGAGGTGTTCCTGACCGCCTTCCGGGTGATCGCGGCGGGCGGGCTCTACCTGCCCGACGGCATGGACCTTCCCGACGCGCCGGGACGCGGCACCGAGGAGGCGATCGACCGGCTGGCGCAGCTCACCCCGCAGCAGGCGACGATCCTGCACAAGATCTGCTGCGGGGCGATGAACAAGCAGATCGCCTACGACCTGTCGATCGCCGAGACCACGGTCAAGGCGCATGTCACCTCGATCATGCGCAAGCTCGGGGTGCAGACCCGCACCCAGGCGGTGCTGCTGGCCAAGGAGGCCAGCTTCGGAAACATGTTGCCCGAGCCGCCCGCCGGGCGGTAGCCTGCGCGCGGGGAGGAGATCGCGATGCAGGCTGTCGCAGACGCGTCGGAGGGGGCGCGGCTCGGGGCGGGTCGGGTGCTGCGCAGCGCCAGCGTCTCGGCCTTCGAGGCCGATCCGGCGGCCGCGCTGATGCGCGTGCTGGGGCCCGGTCCCTTCGCGCTGGTGCTGATTTTCGCCGCGCCGCGCGCGCCGATGGCGGCGCTGGCCGCCGCCGCCGCCGCCTGGCCCGGCGCGCGGGCGGTGATCGGCTGCACCACCGCGGGCGAGATCACCGGCGCGGGCTATGCCGAGGACGAGATCGTCGGCATCGGCCTGCCGGCCGAGCTGTTCGAGGCCGAAGTGATGGCGATCCCGGATCTCGACCGGGTCGGCGCGCCCGAGATGCTGCGCCAGCTGGCCGAGACCCGCGCCCGGGTCGAGGGCCGCCGCCCGAACTGGACCTCGGAATTCGCGATGCTGCTGGTCGACGGGCTGTCGCGGCGCGAGGACGCGCTCGCCGCCGCGCTCTCGGCCGGGATCGGCCGGGTGCCGCTGTTCGGCGGCTCGGCCGGCGACGGCGAGGATTTCGGCGAGACCCGGGTGCTGATCGACGGCGCCTGGCACCGGGGCGCGGCGGTGCTCGCCTTCGTGCGCACCGCCTGCCGGGCGGCGGTGTTCAACCTCGACCATTTCGACCCCACTGAGGAGCGGATGATCGTTACCCAGGCCGACCCCGAGGCGCGGCTGGTGCGGCGGCTCAACGGCGAGCCGGCGGCGCGCGAATACGCCCGCGTGCTGGGGCTCGACCGCAGCCAGCTGTCGGCTTTCACCTTCGCGGCGCACCCCCTGGTGGTGCGGATCGGCGGGCGCCACCACGTCCGGGCGATCCAGAGGGTCACCGAGGCGGGCGAGCTGGTGTTCTACGCCGCGATCGACGAGGGGATGGTGCTGTCGCTGGCCGAGCCGCGCGACATCGCGCAGCATCTCGACGCGTCCTTCGAGGCGATGGCCCGCGAGGACGGCCCGCCCGACGCGATCCTAGCCTTCGACTGCATCCTGCGCCGGCTCGAGGCTACCGAGAAGCAGATGGGCGGGCGGATGAGCGCGGTGCTGCGCAAGCATGGGATCGTCGGCTTCTCGACCTATGGCGAACAGCTCAACGGGCTGCACGTCAACCAGACCATGACCGGCGTGGCGCTGCGCCGGCCGTGAGCATCCCGCACGCCTATCTCGACCCCGAGGACGGTCTCGAACGGCAGAACCAGAAGCTGATCGAGATCGTCGACGCGCTGGTGCGGCAGGTCGAGCGCGGCGGCACCGGCTCGGGCGAGGCCTATGCCCAGTTCCGCCGCGCGGCGCTTCTGGAGGAGCAGGTCCAGGCCCGCACCGCCGAGCTCGAGGACGCGCTGGGGATGCTCAACCGTTCCAACGCCCGGCTGGCGCAGGCGATGCGCGACACCGAGGCCGCGCGGCGCGACTTGTCCACCGCGATCGAGACGGTGCAGGAGGGCTTCGCCATGTTCGACCCCGACGGGGTCATGGTGATGTGCAACTCGCGCTTCGGGATGCACATGGACGATCTGCGCGATCAGCTGGTGCCGGGGCTGCGCTTCGTGGATTACATCGACAGCGTCGCCGGTTCGCGGGCGCTGTCGCTGCCACCGGGCGAGACGCCCGAGATCTGGCGCACGCGGCGGCTGGCGCGGCATGACGACCGCCACGCGATCTTCAACGTCTCGCTCGCCGGGGATCATTGGGTGCAGATCAGCCAGCACCGCACCCCGGGCGGCGGCACTGTGATCCTGCAGACCGACGTCACCGACATGATCCGCGCCGAGCGCCAGGCGCGCGAGCGGATGCTCGACGACCAGTCGCGGATGGCGCGCGCCACGCTCGACCACATCAAGCAGGGAATCTGCATCTTCGACGGCCGGATCCGGCTCGCAGGGTGGAACGACGGCCTGACCCAGCTGATGGGCGTTCCGACGCCGCGGCTCAGGCGCGGGCTGCAGTTCCCGGCGCTGTGGCGAATGATCGCGCAGGATTTCGGCTTTGACGGCGAGATGTCCCGCGACCGCCTCGCCGCTTGGGTCGAGACCCCGCTGGCGCGCCAGCCGCTGCGCTTCACCATGCGCAGCGAGGACCGGCGCTTTATCGACGCCTCGGCCCAGCAGATGCCGGATGGCGGCTTCGTGTTCTCCTTCACCGACATCACCGCCGAGCGGCGCGCGATCCACGACCTCGCCCGCACCAACGAGGCGCTGGAGGAACGTGTGCGGGGCCGGACGCTCGAGCTCGAGGACGCGCTGGAGCGGGCCGAGAGGGCCAATGCCAGCCGCTCGCGCTTCGTCGCCGCAACCAGCCACGACCTGCTGCAGCCGCTTTCGGCGGCCAACCTGTTCTTGTCGGCGCTGCGCCAGGACGACCCCGCCAACCGCGAAGTGTTGGGTAAGGCGCATGACGCGCTGCACAGCGTCGAGGCGATCCTGCACGCGCTGCTCGACATCTCCAAGCTCGAGCTGGGCCACGCCTCAATGGATGTGGGTCCGGTGGCGCTCGGCCCGGTGCTGGCGCAGCTGCGCGACCAGTTCGCGCTACAGGCCGCGGCCAAGGGGATCGAGCTGCGCATTCTGCCCTGCGCCCTCAGCGTCACCAGCGACCGGACCTATCTCAAGCGGGTGCTGCAGAACCTGATCGGCAACGCGGTCCGCTATACCGAGACCGGACGGGTTCTGGTCGGCGCGCGGCGGCGCGGCGGCGCGGCGGCGATCGAGGTCTGGGACACCGGCCCCGGCATCCCGGAGGAGGATTTCCAGACCATCTTCCGCGAATTCGCGCGGCTCAACGCCCGCGCCTCGGCCTCGGAAGGGATGGGGCTGGGACTCGCCATCGTCGAGCGCGCCTGCGCGATCCTCGGCCACCCGCTCGACGTGATCTCGGAGCCGGGCCGCTTCACCCGGTTCAGCGTCACGGTGCCGGTGACCCAGGCGGTGGCCGAGGCCGCCTCGGACGGGCCTGCCGCCGTCGCGCACGAGGATGGCTGCGACCGGGTCGTGCTGCTGGTCGAGAACGACGCCGAGCTGCGCCGCGCCATGTGCCATCTGCTCGAGCGCTGGGGCGTGACCGTGCTCGATGTCGAGAGCGGCGAGGCGGCGATCGAGCTGATCGGCGAGACCGGGGCCGAGCCGGACCTGCTGCTGGTCGACCAGCAGCTCGGGGACGGCATGACCGGCCTCGACACCATCGCCGCGCTCCGCGGCCTGCTGCCGGGGCGCCCGACCCGTCTGGTCACCGCCGACCGCTCGCCCGAGCTGCGCGAGGCCGCACGGCGGGCGGGGGTGACGATCCTGCCCAAGCCGGTCGGCGCCGAGGCGCTGCGGGCGGTGCTGGGCCTCGACTCCTGACCCGCGACCATGGTCTTACGACCATGGCCGCATTTCCGCCCCCGCCCGGTTTAGGCATCCTCTTCCCAGACGCGCAGACCGCGACATCGCGACGGCCCGCGTCAACTCAGGGAGGACGACATGAACATCCAGACCCAGGACGGCCAGAGCCGTTCGATGAGCGCCGCGCTCGACACCAGCCATCTCGGCGTGCCGTTCCCGTTCAAGGCGCGCTACGGCAACTACATCGGCGGCGAGTTTGTCGAGCCGCGCGCGGGCCGCTATTTCGAGAACCCGACCCCGATCACCGGCGAGATCGTCTGCGAGATCGCCCGCTCCGACGCCTCCGACGTCGAGGCCGCGCTCGATGCCGCCCACGCAGCTTTCCCCGCCTGGGGCAAGACCTCGCTGGCGCATCGCTCGAACATCCTCAACCGAATCGCCGACGTGATCGAGCGCAACACCAACCTGCTCGCCGCCGCCGAGACCATCGACAACGGCAAGCCGATCCGCGAATCGATCAACGCTGACATCGCGCTGGCGGTCGATCATTTCCGCTACTTCGCGGGCGTGATCCGCGCCGAGGAGGGCTCGATCGCCGAGATCGACCACCAGACCTTCGCCTACCACTTCAACGAGCCTCTGGGCGTGGTCGGCCAGATCATCCCGTGGAACTTCCCGCTCTTGATGGCAACCTGGAAGATCGCCCCGGCGCTGGCCGCCGGCAACTGCATCGTGCTGAAACCGGCCGAGCAGACCCCGGCCTCGATCATGGTGCTGATGGAGCTGATCGGCGATTTGCTGCCGGCAGGCGTTCTCAACATCGTGCAAGGCTTCGGCCTCGAGGCCGGCAAGCCGCTGGCGCAGTCGAACCGGATCGCCAAGATCGCTTTCACCGGGGAGACCACGACCGGCCGGCTGATCATGCAATACGCCTCGCAGAACCTGATCCCGGTGACGCTGGAACTCGGCGGCAAGTCGCCCAACGTCTTCTTCGAGGACGTGATGCAGGCCGATGACGCCTATTTCGACAAGTGCCTCGAAGGCTTAACCATGTTCGCGCTCAACCAGGGCGAGGTCTGCACCTGCCCGAGCCGGGCGCTGATCCAGGAATCGATCTACGACGACTTCATCGCCCGCGCGATCGAGCGGGTCGGCAAGGTGAGCCAGGGCAACCCGCTTGACATGAACACCATGATCGGCGCGCAGGCCTCGACCGAGCAGATGGAGAAGATCACCTCCTATCTCAAGCTCGGCCGCGACGAGGGCGCCGAGGCGCTGATCGGCGGCGACCGCGCGAGCCTCGGCTCGGGCCTCGAGAACGGCAACTACATCCAGCCCACCGTCTTCCGCGGCAACAACAAGATGCGGATCTTCCAGGAGGAGATCTTCGGCCCGGTGCTGTCGGTCACGACCTTCAAGGACGAGGCCGAGGCGCTGGAGATCGCCAACGACACGCTCTACGGCCTCGGCGCCGGGGTGTGGACCCGCGACGGCTCCCGCGCCTTCCGCATGGGCCGCGCGATCCAGGCTGGCCGGGTCTGGACCAACTGCTACCACCAGTATCCCGCCCACGCGGCCTTCGGCGGCTACAAGCAGTCCGGCATCGGGCGCGAGAACCACAAGATGATGCTGGATCACTACCGCCAGACCAAGAACCTGCTGGTGTCCTACGACCCGAACGCGCTGGGCTTCTTCTAAGAGGCCGCGCCTCCCCGCCCGGACCGGCGAACTCCCGCGCCGGTCCGGGCCCCATCCCCCTTCCGGAGACAAGCCCATGGCCGACACGCCCCGCCCGATGGTCACCGCCACCCCGGCCGCGCTGGACCTGATCGAGGAGATCAAGGCGCGCCACGGCGCCGACCTGCTGTTCCACCAGTCGGGCGGCTGCTGCGACGGCAGCGCGCCGATGTGCTTCGCCGCCTCGGACTACATCACCGGCCCGCAGGACGTGTTGATGGGCGAGATCGGCGGCGTGCCGTTCTACATGAACCGCGACCAGTACGAGCGCTGGAAGCACACCACCCTGACCATCGATGCGATCCACGGCGTCGGCGGGATGTTCTCGCTCGACAACGGCACGGGGCGGCGCTTCCTGACCCGCTCCGAGGTCTGTCTCTAACCCCTTCCCCGAAAGGACCGATCCAATGCGCTTCACCGCGACCCTCGCCGCGGCCATAACCCTGGCCGCCCCCGCCTTCGCCGAGACCCACGAGATCAGGATGTTGAGCCGCGGCGCCGACGGCGCCATGATGGTGTTCGAGCCAGCCTATCTGGAGATCGCGCCTGGTGACAGCGTCACTTTCCTCGCCACCGAAAAGTCGCACAACACCGAGACCGTAGACGACATGCTACCCGAGGGCTTCGAGAGCTGGAAGGGCAAGCGCGATGAGGAAATCACCGTGACCTTCGACGCGCCGGGCTATTATCCCTATAAGTGCAAGCCGCACGAAGCGATGGGCATGGTCGGGCTGATCAAGGTCGGCGAGCCTGGATCGGCGCCTAAGATCGGTAAGCTGCGCGGCAAGGCCGTGCCGGTGATGGAGGAGCTGCTGGCGCGGGCAGGCTCTTGAAAAGGCGAGAAGTGAATAGCCCCATAGCTTGTAGACGCCTTCTTCCTCAATTTTGGTGCGAGGCAAGATGAGCGGCAGCAACTTTAGCGACGAGCTCAAGCGATTCGCGGTTGCGCAAATCACCGAGCGGGGCTGCTCGGTTAGGGAAGTGTCGGAGCAGCTCGGGGTCAGCCCGCATTCGCTCTGCGCCTGAAAGAAGTTCGCAATGGGCTCTTCGGGCGAGACGGAGAAGGACATGGAAATCCGGCATGTGAAGGCGGAGATGGCACGGGTTTCGGAGCGCGATATTCGGGAAAGGTCACCGCGTATTTCACTTGGGATACAAAGTGAGATACGCGTTCGTTGAGCTGCCCCGTCTGAGTGCTCCAGGTTAATTGTTAGTGCATGGTCGGCCTCCGGTCGACGGGCACGATGCTT
>NZ_JAPWGO010000307.1 GCF_027213785.1 Limimaricola sp. G21655-S1
ACCCTTGGGTTCCGGTTTTTTTTATTCCAGCCGAGGCTGGCAAACCAGCAAATTAAGCCTGGTTTTTAACTTCTTTCAGACCGCGGAAAGGAGCTTTGGCACCCAGAGCTTCTTCGATACGGATCAGCTGGTTGTACTTGGCAACACGGTCAGAACGGCTCATGGAACCGGTCTTGATCTGGCCAGCAGCGGTACCAACAGCCAGGTCGGCGATGGTCGCATCTTCGGTCTCACCGGAGCGGTGGGAGATGACGGCAGTGT
>NZ_JAPWGO010000308.1 GCF_027213785.1 Limimaricola sp. G21655-S1
GCCCAGAAGGGATTTTGCTCACTTTGCAGGGGTGCTTTCATGCCATAACGCCAGCAAATTGGCCGGAATGGCACCATAACGAAGCTGCGGGGTCTGGTGCCAGTCAGCCAGCTTTTGCAGGGCTTTCGCCAGATCCTGTGCAAGCGTGCGGGTCACTCTCACACCGGCTTCCAGATAGAGGCTCTTGATCTCGAAGATCCCCTGCTGGCGATGGGCCTTGGCATCCATCCTGCCCACCAGCCTGCCGCGATGGAGCAAGGG
>NZ_JAPWGO010000309.1 GCF_027213785.1 Limimaricola sp. G21655-S1
GGTCGCCTTTGCCCGCCACCTCAGAAGCAATATCCGCAAGGTGGACAGCGCCATCCGTTGGGGGGGCGAGGAGTTTATCGTGCTGTTCAAGGGGATGGAGGATGACGAGATGATGATCCACTCCGCTGGCCGCCTGCTGGATCGACCATTGGGGATCCCCGAGCTGCCCACCCCCATCACCTTCTCCGCCGGGGTGATCCGCATTCGTGACTACCTCACCGTCACCGAGGCAGTACATCTGGCCGATGAGCTGCTCTACCA
>NZ_JAPWGO010000310.1 GCF_027213785.1 Limimaricola sp. G21655-S1
GGTCAGAATGCGGCAGTGGGCGAAGCGGGGATGAGTCGCCAGATTGGCGGCCGCCAGCGCCGGATGAAAGTCACGAAAGCCCTCGAGGGTGGCCAGCAGCAGTACATCCGGGATCGGCGCATCGGTGACACAGGCACAGGTAGCGGGGGAGAGCCAGGTGCGCTTGAGGGTGCCGATGGGGGGCAGACGCTGGTGGTTGGTCTCGTGGCGCACCAGCGGCAGCCCCTGCTCGGCGCAGTGGCGCTGCAGATCGGCCAGGCT
>NZ_JAPWGO010000311.1 GCF_027213785.1 Limimaricola sp. G21655-S1
CCCTCACCCTCGAGAGCGGTGAACAGATTGAGACCCGCCTGCTGGTGGCGGCAGACGGGGGCAACTCCTTTGTGCGTCAGCACTTCAAGTTGCCGGTGACCCGCCATGACTTTGAGCAGCACGCCATCATCGCCACCGTCAAAACGGAGCAAGACCCTGAGGGACGCGCCTTCTAGCGTTTTACCGAAGGGGGCCCGCTGTCCCTGCTGCCGAGGCAGGAGGGGCTCTCCTCGCTGGTATGGAGCGTCGGGCAGCATGAGG
>NZ_JAPWGO010000312.1 GCF_027213785.1 Limimaricola sp. G21655-S1
GACAACAAACTCCACCAACATCTCTTCTCTCGCTAACCCTGCAACCACCATGGCGGCGCGATTAGGGTACGGCGCTTCAAAAAATTCCGCGTACACTAGGTTAACGGTCTTTAAGTATTCTCTGTCAGTCACATAAATCAGGACCTGCACAACCGACTCGAAAGACTCCACTGCACACAGCAGGGTTTGAATGAGATTGTTAAAGGTATGAAGTGTTTCTGCTTCGATACCGCCTTCCACATCCGCGCATGAGTCATCAAT
>NZ_JAPWGO010000313.1 GCF_027213785.1 Limimaricola sp. G21655-S1
GGTGAACAGCAGATTGTTGAGTGCAAACAGCCACCACCAGTGGGGCAGACCCACATCCGGTTTCAGTGCCCCCAACTGCCAGGCGATGACCAGCAGGGCACCCAGCGGCAGCAGTAACAGGGCCAGCGGGCGCCAGCGGATTGCGCCCCCCTTGCCCAGCAGCATCGGGCAGGCCAGCAGCAAGCCAAAGAGCAGCAGCGGTTTGTCGAGGTTCAGATACATGTTGAACGGCACGCTGGCGGGGCCTGCCAGCGCCTGATC
>NZ_JAPWGO010000314.1 GCF_027213785.1 Limimaricola sp. G21655-S1
CTACAAGCAAGGTGCCATCTGTTTCGAGGTGATCGACGAGTCGCAGGAGTATCAACCCTGGCTGGCGGCCGGGCAGACTTATTATGGTCAGCCGCTGTTTGATGCCAGAGGCCAACTTCTGGGCCATCTGGCGCTGCTCTATTCGGCCCCGGCAGATACCAGCAATCTCACCTCGGTGCTCAATACCTTCTCGGTACGGATGGTGGCTGAGCTGGAGCGGCTGCAATCCGATGCCCAGATGCGCCTCTCTGCCGTTGCAT
>NZ_JAPWGO010000315.1 GCF_027213785.1 Limimaricola sp. G21655-S1
GGACTACTGTGCGCTGGCAGTCGGCATCTGGCTGGTACGCCGTCAGCTGCGGCAACTGGCACCGACGGTGTGGGAGGATGGCTGGCAGCGCTGGCGGCAACTTGCCCCCATGGTGCGGCTGCTCGGCCTCAACCGCGATATCTTCCTGCGCTCCCTCTGTTTGCAGCTCTGCTTCGCTTTTATGACCTTGCAAGGGGCACGACTGGGAGATGTGGCGGTGGCCGCCAATGCGGTGCTGCTCAACTTCCTGATGCTCATAT
>NZ_JAPWGO010000316.1 GCF_027213785.1 Limimaricola sp. G21655-S1
GGTCTAGGCCACTTTGTTTTCCTCAGCCAGTTAGCCACAATTACCCGATGTGTCGGTCCCTGCAGTGGGCCCGTCATTAAGGCCACTCGCAGAGTATACAAAATCGAGCTGGCTGCGGAGTGGCAATGTGTGGGGCTTCTTGCGTTCGCTACATGGTCCACGAATGACAGCGATGCCCAGGCTTTACCGGCGGCTTCAAAGGCCTTCTTGGCCGCCGTGATCGCGTTCATGCAGGCAGGTACACCTGCATAGACAGAGAC
>NZ_JAPWGO010000031.1 GCF_027213785.1 Limimaricola sp. G21655-S1
TCGGCCATGCCACCATTGCAGCGAACTTCGTTATCTCGGTCCATCCGGCAATTTGGTGCATCTGCTACCTAAGACCGCAGGGACGGAATTCCATTTCGCCTCAAGGTTACAGATGCCAACATATCGCTCACCCGCCTTCCTTCTGTCCTTCAACGAGCACCTCATCGGGACGGGCGAATTAAAACTCAGCTTGCCGACGAGTAGCTTTGCCTACGAGTTGAGCGGGTCCTCACTTGGGCCCTTTCCCGAAGTTCAAGTTCCCGCGGACGTGACGCCCACCGCGATCTCCTTCGAGGGTGAATCGCTGGCGCATTACGCCGATATGGGCATATGGGCCTATCTTGGCGATATCAGCTGGGGAGCCGGGCGCGAGACGCGGATTCTGCTACTGGAGTTGGGCTACGAGACCGCGGGCGAAGGTGTGGACATCATGGTCCCGATCAGCGGCGACGTGATGCCCGATCTCGGCCGTGGCGGCATCGACCTGCTCGACGAGTTGCTGTGGGTCACGGACTACAACTTCGATGGCTCGATCCGGAAGGGTCCACTGGCCGAGGGGCGGAAGATCGATGCCGCCGATCTCTTCGTCGACGCGACGCGCGGCCGGGTGCGGCAGGGCGATGACGGGGCCGACAAGCTCCTTGGCAATCGTCGCGAAGATCTGCTGGTCGGCCAAGACGGCAACGACCTGCTCAAGGGCAAGGGCGGTGCCGACACGATGCTGGCCGGCGATGGCAATGACCGTCTCTTGGGCGGCAAGGGTAACGACGTGCTGTCGGGCTGGGCCGGACGCGATGTCCTGTCGGGGCAGGGGGGTGACGACCTGATCTTCGGCGGCAATGGCCGCGACCGCATCAAGGGCCAGAACGGCAATGACGAGATCTGGGCCGAAGACGGCAACGACCGGCTGATCGGCGGCCGTGGCAACGACCATCTCAATGGGGGCGGCGGATCCGACGACTTCGTCTTCGGCAAGAAGCATGGGGATGACACGATCTTCGATTTCGACACGGCGGAGGACCGGCTCGTGCTCGACGACAAGCTCTGGCGCGCCACGCTCGACGCCGAGACGGTGGTCGAACGGTTTGCCGAGGCCACCAAGGCCGGCACGCTTTTCGACTTCGGGCGCAAGGGCTCGGTCCTGCTCGAAGACGTGTCGATGGACACGCTGGCTGACCGGACGGCCCTGATCGAAGCAATCGAGATCGCCTAAGGCGTCTTCAGAGGAACTCAATCTGGTCGATCAAGCTGGCGGGGCGCGCCACATCCTCGACCCTGAGGGTGTCGCCCCCGCCGAAATCGAACAGCGTATCGGCCCCTCGTTTCTCAGCGAAATGCCCGACCACCTGGCGCGGCGAGAGATCGCCGCGCCATAGATCCATATCGAGCACGATCCGGTCGCGATCCTGCAAATCGATGATCCGATCTCGGCCCGTCTCGAACACGAAGCGATCCGGCCTGCTACCACCGGTAAGCCGGTCGGCCCCGGCACTCCCGCGCAGCTCATCTACCCCCTTGCCGCCGAACAGCTGATCCGCACCGCACCCACCGATCAATGCGTCATCGCCAGCACCACCGGCGAGGTGGTCGCTACCGGCCTCTCCCACGAGCCGGTCCGCATCTGCACCGCCCCCAAACGTGTCGTCCCCGGCGCCGCCTGACAGACGGTCCGCGCCGCCTTTCCCCTTAAGCTGATCTGCACCGGTTCCACCGAACAGCATGTCGGCCCCTGAGCCGCCATTGAGCCGGTCGGCACCGCCCTGTCCCTTGAGCAGGTCCGCGCCGGAGCCGCCTAGAAGCCTGTCAGAACCTTTGCCCCCCAGCAGACGATCATCACCGCCACGGCCCAGGAGCCTGTCGACTCCGCCACCACCCCAAAGTCGATCGTCGCCGTCTTTCCCGTCGAGCCGGTCATCCCCTGCGCCGCCGCGAAGGCGATCCGGCCCGGCCCCGTCATACGGCTCAAATAGGTCAGTTTCTTGCCGCTTCGCTTCCGCTTCGGCCTCGGCACGGGCCCTTTCGGCCTCGGTCACGCTGCGCGGCGGCTTCAGCGGTATCTCCGGGGCGGGCCCGGCCTCGCCCGCTACCGCCACTAGCGGCAGATGTGTGCCACCAATCAGCTCCGCCGTGGTCAGTAATGCCGGATCCGGGGCATGGCCGTCTGCACTCTGCAACAGCAGCGTTTCGCTCCCGTAGTCGAGCCGCAGCACCGCGCCCTCGACCCGCATTTCCAATTGCAAAACGTCCCGCAGCATTGGCCAAGCCGAGAGGTCGAGCCGGTCAACCCCTTGATCGAAATCGATGATCCTGTCGGTCCGGCCATCGGCATCGAGCACGAAGAGATCAGCGCCTGCCCCGCCCAAGAGCCTGTCGCTGCCGCCGCCGTCGCGCAGGATGTCGTCTCCCGCGCCGCCGGAAAGCGTTTCATCGGCAGCGCTCCCCAGCTGCAGGATCCCGCCGTGCAGGTCCAGTCGAAGACGTGTCACGCCGGGCTCGCTGGCAGAGGCGGCGAAGATGTCGATGCCGTCGCCTGCGCTCCGGACCGCGAGCGCGAGCGCCGAAATATCTGCGAGGCCCGACGCGATGCCATCGGCCAGATGTGCCAGCGCTACCAAGCGCCCACCCGGAAACAGCTCATGTACCGAAACGCCGTCATCCGCGCCGCCCGACACCACGAAGCCGCGCCCGCGATGGGTGAGGGTAGCGAGTGCCGTGACGCCGTCGAAACGACTGTCGCGATCGTCGATCAGGTGATCGGTAACGGCGAGGCTACCATCTGTGCCGATCCGCATCACGCTGAGCGAGCCACTGCCGGCGGCACCAAGAACGAGATAGCGTTCCTGGCCCAGGATCAGGCTCTCCATCGCAGTGGGAGCCGAGATCCATAGCCCCGCCTCGGTGCCGATCTCGGAACGGGATGTGAGCGTCCCGTCACGCCCGATCGAAAAGCTGGTGAGCACAGGCGCGGGGCCGTCGGTGGCAGCAAAGAGCAGGCTCTGACCGCCGATCTTGGCCGAGGCCAGCGCACTGTTGGTTTCCAGATGGGTCGCCGAACTGTCCGAAGTGATGCCGAAGGACAAGGCTACACCGCTATCGGAGAGGCGGAGCTGGGCGATGCCGGAGCGACCGGACAATCCGCCTTAGAGCATCTCTCCGCCCCCCAGCAGCGACATCATCTCCACATCCACTGGTGCCGAGAGACCCCATGTCGAAGCAGCCAGCGCCCGACCTGTACCGATTTCCCCGCTGTCCGATATCACATGCAGCCGTGCTGCGCCGGGACCGGTGGCGAGCAGCGCCGGACCCGAAGCGAGATCGAGCAGCGCCAGATCGGAAGCGGCTCCGGCCTGGCTCGCGCTTTCCATTTCGAGCCTGTGATGGGCATCGATACCGCGCCCCGCAACATCCCAGCTTTGAATCCGACCGCCGTCAGCGGTGATGGAATGGAGCAATTCGCTTTTCGGATCCGCCATGAGCGCGGTGATGCGCGGCACCGCTGCATCCCCAGCGCTGCGGCCGCGCGCCGTGAACTCCAGATTGGCCATTTCGCCTCCACCCCCAGAAGGTCGAAGACAACTGTGTCTTCTTCTCCCGCCAGCGAGCAGGTCGGAACAAGGCAGGGCAGGGGCTCTTGCGCCGCTTTAGGCTCGAATGCTCCGCAACTGTTTCGGCCCTCGGACGGTCGCTTCCCTCCCGCCACGAAACCTGAGAAGAGCAGGCCCTATCGGACACGCATCCGCTAATGCCGAGACAGCGGGCCGCCAGAGAAAGGGATGTCGCATGAAGATCGCAGTTGCAGGGCTTGGTTATGTCGGCCTGTCGAACGCGGCGCTGCTGGCACGCCATCATCCGGTGATCGCCGTGGACATCTCGGAATGGCGCGTTCGGATGGTCAACGAGCGCGAGGCGCCGATCGTCGATGCTGAACTGGAGCGCTGTTTTGCCGAGGACAGGCTAGACCTCAGCGCCACTGTGGATGCCAGCGAGGCCTATGCCCAAGCCGACTGGGTGATCGTCGCGACGCCGACCAATTATGATCCTGTAACCAACGCCTTCGACACTTCCTCGGTCGAAGCGGTGATCGCGCAGGTTCTAGCCGCCTCGAGCAGCGCGGTGATTGTCGTGAAATCAACGATACCGGTCGGCTTCGTGCGCGAGATGCGCGTGCGCTTCGCCACCGACCGGATCATCTTTTCGCCCGAGTTCCTGCGCGAGGGAAAGGCGCTGCACGACAACCTGCACCCCTCGCGCATCGTCGTCGGCGAACGTTCCGACCGCGGCCGCGCTTTTGCCGACCTGCTGGCGGAAGCGGCACTGAAGCCGGAAGTGCCGGTGTTGCTCACCGACCCGGACGAGGCCGAGGCGATCAAGCTCTTCGCCAACACCTACCTCGCCATGCGCGTAGCCTATTTCAACGAACTCGACAGCTACGCGATGAGCCGTGGCATGGACAGCCGTCAGATCATCGAAGGGGTGGGACATGACCCGCGCATCGGTGCGCATTATAACAACCCCTCCTTCGGCTATGGCGGCTACTGCCTGCCAAAGGACACCAAGCAGCTGCTGGCCAATTACAGTGAGGTACCGCAGAGCCTGATCCGCGCCATCGTCGACGCCAACGCTACCCGCAAGGACTTCCTCGCCGACCAAATCCTCGCACGCCGCCCGACGCGGGTCGGAGTCTACCGGCTGGTGATGAAGTCGGGCTCCGACAATTTCCGTGACAGCTCAATCCAAGGCATCATGAAGCGGATCAAGGCGAAGGGCGTCCCGGTGACGCTCTACGAGCCCGAACTCGCCGCCGACAGCTTCTTCAATTCACCAGTCGAGCGCGACCTCGAGCGGTTCAAGCGCGACTGCGACCTGATCCTCGCCAACCGCCGCGCGCCCGAACTCGACGACGTGGCAGAGAAGATCTTCACGCGGGATCTGTTCGGGAACGATTAGGTATTCGAAATCTTGGCCGGGCCTTCAACATAAGAGCTCTGCCCGCATGGCGTCGTACAATCAGGAAAGGCGGCGCCTAAGAGGCGAAAGCTTTCGACGAAGCCCTTGCGGCAGGCGACGAGCCAGCCTGTTCGCGAAAGGCGCGTTCGCCTCTTGCACCGCTATGCCGGATTTGCGCTTTCCCGCGCCGCCCTTGGCCTTGCGCTTACCGTCCGGATCCCACTGCTTAGCCCGCAGATGCTTGGGGCGCATCGCAGTCGACATCGTGTTGGGCGCAGCTGTGATCATCCGTGACAGAAGCTGCCCCAACCCATCGATCAGGCGCATCGCGTCCGGTCCGAAATAGCTTGTGGCCTCGATCGACTGTGCCGCCGCGAGCGCTTTCGAGGGCGCGGCTTCGAGCGACTTCGTCAGTGGAGCACCTTGGAAATAAAGCCGGTCCACCTCGGCAGCGTCATGCTGATAGGCATCGACCAGGGTTTTGGCGATGCTCCGGTGCAGCCGGGGTTTCTCCGCGCTCTCCGGACGCGGCAAAGCCGAGATCAACTGGGCAAGATTCCAGCCAAGAGACTTCTGCGCATCACGCAGCCGCGCCTGGTTCGGAAAACACGCATGGATGTGACGCAACGCCGCGAGATCAGCGGCGGTCAGGCTTTCATTGGCCCCCGCAATCGCTCGTGGTTTCACCGGATCTCCATGGAAAACGAAACTCAGAAAATCCTCAACCACATCGCCGCCCTGAAGCTCGGAGCGAATCATTGGACGCACTGTATAGGTATCGCCCCATTGCGCTTTCCATTTGGCAATGCGCGGTGCGTAGGTCAGCAGCTTGGTCTCAAGCAGGCGGTCATGCATCTCCTCGAGGCTGCCCGAGAACAGGCCTTGTTTGGAGCGTTCTGCATAAGTCGACACCAACCGTTCGGCGTGGGGCCGCAGATAGGTGATGAAACGGATGCGCCCCTGCCATTTCCCGAAATACTGCCGCACCGTTTCGGCAAAGAGATCGGGATCGCTAAACTCGAAAACTTCGGCTGAGATTACAGCGATATCGGCATCCGAACGCTCGAGTTCGCTCCTCAGGGTGCTCCATCGCTTCTTGGCGAATTTCCTGTCCTTGGATCGGTTGAGCGTATGCGCCAAGGGGATGTGATTGCTGCGCGTATTATAGAACAGGCTCTTCGAAGTTCCCGACCAAGCTTGCGCCACCAAGGTCTGCTGAATCGAGGTGGACCCGGTCTTGCTGTCGCCCAGATGAAATACGATCTCGCTTACCATGGATTCCTGCCTCGTTTGTCGCTTGGCGCCCCTCTTACGTGGCCGCTCATTTTTGAGAAAGTCAGATCCGGGCCTCAGGCGCTATTCAGCCGCAGCTCGCGTCATGTTCTTAGCGGGCGCGAAACGCGCCTCCCAAAAGGGCCGGGCGGCCATTTCGGTATAACCCGCGCGATGCGCCTCACGCAGTTCCGGATAGGCACGCCGCCAGCGCAGCGCCAGGGCAGTCGCGCGGCGCATGATGCGCGCGAAACGAATCTTGTCGTGGCACACCTCGTAGCCTCGCCGGCCCGTGCCATCATAGAACCGCGCCGCCCGCTGGCCCCAGATCGGCCAGATCAGCCCGCGCTCGCGCGCCGGGATCGCCGTTTCGCCGCCGAAGCGGGACCAGAGCGGGATCAGGTGACCGTTCAGCGTGAACTTCATTAGCTGGGTTTTGATCACGCCGGGGCGCGCGGGCTCGCCCGGACCTTGGGGTGCCACCTCGCGCCAGGCTTCGTTTCGTGCCAATGCCGAGATCTGGGGTCGACGCACCGACATGTCGGCGTTCTCGGCGAAGAAGCTGGGGCCGCGCATCACGTCCTCCCAAGCCTCGAGCTGCGCTTCGGCGCTATCGTAATGCATTCGCACCACCGAGCGCAGGATGAAACGCATCGCTACCTTGATCGTGCCCATCGGGCCGATCTCGAGACCGGGATGCACGAGGTGCTGGTGCAAATGGTTGCGCAGGTCGAGATAGAGGGTGAGCGGGCTTTCCTTGGCGGAGAAGTCCTCCTGGAACGACACCACGCCACTCAGCGTCACCGTGTCGAACCCGTGCGCGAGGCTGAACGAGATATCGTCGCCGCGCACGAAGAAGGGGAAGGGAAACGCGCGCGTCTCGGCGACGGGGAAGGCGAAGAACCACCAGCCGGCGTAGAAGCCGGGCGGCTTGGGCCGCGCGGCAGCAAGCTCCATCTCGGCCACCTCCTCGGGCTCACGCAGGTCGGTGCCGACGAATTGCGGGCGGCAGACTTGGTGGAAGACCGAGCCGTTCTCCCACATGCGCCACTTGCAGGCCTCGGACACCATGGCGCCTGAGACGGCGGCGCGGTCGGAGCGGGCGAGACGCAGGAAGGCGATGGTGCGGGTCAGGTTCTCCATCTGGAACGAGGCGTCGTCATCCATGAACAGGCAGTGCGAGAAGCCGCCATCCTGCGCCAGCGCCAGCCCGCGCGCAAAACCGCCGGCACCGCCTAAATTGGGATTCGCGATCCGGCTCACATGCGGGTGGTCGGGGATCGAAGCGGTGCCGCCATTGTCGATCACGTGCAGATGCACCCGTGCGCCAAGGCTTTCGCTCTCGCGGTCGAGAAAGGCAACCATGCGGGCGGCAGTTGCCGCCACCTCAGCCTCGCGCCGGAATGTAGTGATTGCGACGGCAAGAGAAATGTCGCGTGCTTCTTGAGTGTTGGTAACAAGATAGGCGCCGCCAGTCAGCACGGCCTTCTCCTGCGCCACCAGCCGCAGCTTCAGCAGGCCGTCCAACTCCGGCAAGCCTGTCCCGGGCGTACCACCGAGCGCTTGGGTCAGGTCGACCAGGATGCCTTCGGGCGCGAGCGTCACCAGCGTCTCGACCAGTATCTCGGCATCACCCGCCACGCGCTCTCGCGTGACCTGCAGCGCCACCTGCCCTTCGCCCTCAAGCCGTAGCGCCAGCCCCTCGAGGCGACAGGCACGGGTCCAGATCCCGAGGTTGAACAGCGTCATGTAGCCATCGAACTCGGCGGTACCGCCTTCGAGAAGGTGCACCCTCCCTGCTTCGAGATCGAGCGACACCCCGCTGTCGCGATGCAGGTAAAGCTCGCTTTCGCCGCAGATCGCGGGATCGGGCAGGATTAGGCTCTGCAGCAGGATGGGGGCAGGGCGGTCCTGTTCGACGGAGGAGGGCATGCTGGGTGTCCGGCTGTCGGGGAAAGGCTGGGGAGGTGTATGCGGAGCGGGGCGCGTCGAGGCAAGCGGTCTCAGTTCTCTAAGACCTGCTTGTGGTAACGGCGCAGGAAGACGAGGCCTAGCAGGATCAGCATGGCGCTGAGGCCGTAGCCATAACTGAAGGAAACGTAGGAGGCCTCATAGGTCGGGTAGAAGCCGCGCCGCATCTCACCTACGGCATGGAGGATCGGATTCCACCACAGGATCTCCTGAGCAAATTCGGGCATGTCCTCGTAAAGGAAGAAGACGCCAGAGGCGAGAAACAGCGGCGCTGTAACAATGCTCCAAAGATTGCTCCAGATTGGCACCAAACCGTTGAGAAGGCAGTTCATCAAACCGACCCCGAGCCCGATACAAGAGCTCATCAAGACCGCGTTGAGGATGTGCCCGATATCAAGCACGGCGCGCGTGTCGACGACGGACAGGATGCCTGTGAAGACAATGCAGCCTACGGTGACCTTGGTCAGCACCGCGAGGACCAACCGCGCGAGGATCGTGTCGATCCAAGTGACACGAGGGTAGGCCAAGAGCGATTTTGAGAAGCGCAGCGCGTTCGAGACTTTGCTTTGGATCTCGCCATAGCCGCTGAAGGGCAGGAAGCCAGTCGCATAGAACAGGATGAAACTGGTGCCGAGAGAGGGCGCGCGCAGCACGGCGGAGAAGGCAATCGACATGATCGCAAGCGCCCCGATCGGCTGCAGGATCGCCCAAGCATAGCCTCCCGGGGAGCGGCCATAGGTCGTGCCCATTTCGCGCAGCACCAGCGCAATGATGGCTCGGATCGCCTGAAAGCGCGGTGGCTCGAAAGCGGGAAGTGAGCTCATGACCTGTCCTCCGACCGGTTCTCGGGCAAGCCTGGTTTCAGTTCCTGTCCCCCATGGCAGCCGCTTCCTCGGTCCGGATCAGGGCCATGGCTCGCACGAAATCCGCCACGTAGTCCTGCATCACCGCGTAGCCCTCGGAAGGCAGCCGCATCTCTGCCAGCGGCGCATCGCGCGCTGGCAGAGGGTCGAGGAACAGGGTCTTGCGTTCGAAGTATCGCGCGGCCACCGCCATGTTACCTGCAGCGTAGAGGTCGAGGATGCGTAGCCGGGTGTCGGGATCCATCAGCAGGCTGCTCTGGCGACCGTGCTGCTTTGCACGTGTCTTGTCGACCTGAGCGCAGGCCCGTTCGAAGAACTTGCGCTGCTGCGGCTGAATTTCGTCTAGCGGCAGCACCCGCATGAACTCCGACATCGCGGGCGACATCGAGGTATTGGTGTGCGGTGCCGGCGCCAGGGTCGCGCGCTCGGTAAGGCCGATCCTGTCACAGAAGGCGGCTACGGGGCCGTCGGGCATCTGGGCCTTGTCGAAGGCGTAGACCAGCACGTTGTCGCGGCCGAACAGCTCCTCGACATGCCGCAGATAGGCGTCGTAGTGAATCCAGAAGAACTCTTCGCGCCGCGCCAGAAACTCAGGGAAGGTCAGATGCGCGAGGGTCGGGTTCCACTGCCACTTCACGTTCTGCAGGTACCAGCTTTCGAGCCAAAGATCCTGACGACGAAGTGCAAAGACGATCTTCACCTCGAAATACTCGCGGAACCGCGCCAGCACCGAAAGGTCGCGGCGCATGCAGATGTCCTCGTCGCTGAGCACCACGGAATGCAGCTCGTGTGCCTTGCCGTCGGCGCGCGCGGTGATGTCGGCTGCAACCTCGGCGACCTGCGCCTCTCCCGAGAAGAGCCGGTTCATCAGGGCAACGTGGCGGCCGGCATTGTAGGGGTGGAAATAGCCCAAGCGCTGCAGCTTCACGAAATTCGTCTGCAGGAACTTCTGGACCGAGGTCGTAGCCGTGCGATGCGCCCCGATATGGATGTAGAGTGTTCTCATGGATGCCGACTGCCGCTGAAACCCTTTGGCCCCCTCCTTGCATGACAGGGCCTCGGGGTCCAGCGGCGCGGCCCCGGCGTCGCGCCCGTGAGCGGAACGCCGGGGCTCGTCTTACACGATGACGAAGCTCTCGGCCGTGAGCTCGGTGCCGGCGAGATCTGCGAGCAGCAGCCGGTTGCCGTCGAAATTCAGTATCAGGTCACCATCCGCGGTGTCGCGGGCAAGTCCGGCCGCCGCCTCGGCGGTCAGATCCACCATCAGCGCGGCATCAAGTTCGATCCGGTCCTCTCCCAGAACGAAATCTCCCACTATCTCGGTGCCGTAGCCGAGGCCTAGAACAAAGACATCCGCGCCTGCGCCGCCAAACAGTTCGTCAGGGGATTCACCGCCATCGAGACGATCATCGCCATCGCCACCCTTGAGAAGGTCCAAACCGGCACCACCGAAAAGTTCGTCGTTGCCAGAGCCCCCCTCGAGCGTGTCGCCAGCTTCACCGCCATTAAGCAGATCGTTCCCGGCATCACCCTTGAGCACGTCGCTTTGGTCGCCGCCATACAGCTCGTCATTACCACCACCGCCGATCAGCGTGTCAGCGCCGGCCTCTCCCCAGAGCTTGTCCCGGCCGCCCTGACCATTGAGGATATCGGAATGGTCACCTCCCCAGATCTGGTCGCCGCCGCCATTGCCCAAAAGCTTGTCAGCGCCGGCATCACCCCAGAGCTTGTCCCGACCGCTCTGACCTTTCAGCAGATCGTCGTGGTCGCCGCCATACAGCGCATCTCTGCCGCCGCCGCCGAAAATCCGGTCCTTGCCGGCTTCGCCCAAAAGCCTGTCATTGCCGCCTAGGCCCTTGATAAGGTCGTCGCGGCCGCCGCCCCAGATCGCGTTTCCGGAGTCGTTGCCGATGATCTTGTCGATGCCGTCGCCCGACACGAAATCCTCGATAAGCGTGTCCTCGGCGATCAGCATGTTTTTCTTGAAGCTCAGCACGCTCGAGATGCGGCCAGGCCGCAGATCGACGGTCTGGTGCAGGCCGGTATGGCTGAAATCGATCCGGTCGTGGCCGCTGGCGTCCTCGATATAAAGCGTGATCGGTTGCAGGTCGTAGGCGTCCGATTTCTTGTAGTTGGCCATGCCGCGGAACATATCACCGAGATAGTTGTCGAGTTCGGAGCCGATGCCCCAGATGGTGTCGCCATCGGCATAGTGATCCTTGGGCGCGCCCCAGAGTTCGCGGATCGCCAGCAGATCGGCCTCCATCGGCATCACGTTGGAGGCTCGGCTGGCGTTGATGTTCGGGTTCTCGTCCTGGCCGAGATACGACATCACCGAGAGCTGCCAGCTGTCATTCTTGAAGATGGCGTCCTTGTAATCCGCGCTGGCATTATACGGGCCGGTATGGCCAAGGCCAAGCACGTGGCCGATTTCGTGCATGTATGTGCGGAAGGTGTAGCTATCGACGCCGCTGCCGTATTTCTCGACCCAGCCGGAAGAGACGTTGATCGTGGCCTTGGTGATCGTGCCGTCGCCATTGGCTTCCGTCTCGGCATGGGCGCCGCTGCGATGATCCACAAAGGTCAGACTGGCGCCGCGATTGACCAGCTTGAACTCGACGTCGGCGACGGACTCCCAAGCGTTCATCGCCCATTTTGCGAGTTGCTTCCCCTCGGTATTCAGACCGCCGATGTCGGCCTTGATCGGGCCGCGGACATCGGGGTCGAAGAAGGTATAGGGGATCTTCGTGCTCTCATTGTAACCGCCGAGAAGGTAGTCGGCGATGTCTTGGGCTTTGGCATTGCGAGGCAAGGGACGCTCCTGAAAGGACATGTGGCTCGGGCCCACATCTCCCTTGAGCGCGGCCCCGCGGGGTCATCGCACAATTAGGTGGCGAAAAAACGGCAGCCTTGCTCGACAAGCGCGTATCGCGGCCTAACTGTGGCGGTTAGGCCGCTAGCCCTCCGAGGCGTGCTCGCCCCGGAGGTTCGTCCTCAGGCGATAATGAAGCTCTCGGCCGAGAGGGTTTCGCCGCCAAGTCCTTCAAACATCAAGCGCCCGTTTTCTCCGAAGTTCCGAACCAGCTTGTCCTCGGCATTGGTGCGGGCCATCTGCGCCGCGCCCTGCGCGGTAAGGCCGGCCATCAGGTCGGCATGCAGTTCCACCCGGTCCTGGCCGATCTCGAAATCGGTGATCGGGTCGGTGCCATAGCCCGCGGCGAAGACGAAGATGTCCGCCCGGGCTCCGCCAGTCAGCGCATCGGGCGCCAGCCCGCCGTCGAGGCGGTCTTGCCCGGCATCGCCGAAGAGCCGGTCCATGCCGTCGCCGCCCCAAAGGCTGTCATTGCCGCGCTGCCCATGAAGCACGTCACCGATGGCGCCGCCGGAAAGGCTATCGGCACCACCGCCCCCGGACAGCCTGTCATTGCCGCCGCCTCCGAATAGTTTGTCAGTGCCGTCCTCGCCCCAGAGCTTGTCACGGCCGACCTGCCCCTTGAGAAGGTCGGCCTGATCGCCGCCTCGTATCCGGTCGTTGCCGGCATTCCCGAGAAGCCTGTCCGCACCGGCATCGCCCCAAAGCCTGTCATGACCGGCTGGGCCCTTCAGTAGATCGTCGTGGTCGCCACCGCGAAGCCTATCGGCCCCGGAACCGCCAAGGAGCTTGTCCTTGCCCGCCTCGCCCCAGAGTTTGTCATTGCCACCGCGCCCCTTGAGCATGTCGTCGCGTCCGCCGCCCCAGATCCCGTTGGCCACGGCATTCCCCGAAATTTTGTCGATGCCATTGCCAGAGACGAAATCCTCGATCAGCGTATCTTCGGAAAACAAAAAGTTGTTGCGTTGTTCGCCCAGCACGCTGGAGACAGAGCCGGGACGCAAATCGACGGTCTGGTGCAGCCCCGCATGGCTGAAATCGATCCGGTCGCGGCCACCGTGATCCTCAATGTAGAAGGTAATCGGCTGCAGGTCGTAAGCATCCGATTTCTTGTGAGTGGCCATGCCGCGGAACATGTCGCCGAGATAGTTGTCGAGCTTCGAACCAATACCCCACACGGTGTCGCCATCGGCATAATGCTCTTCCGGCACGCCCCAGATCTCGCGGATCGCGATCAGGTCGGCCTGCATTGGCATCACGTTGGCGCCACGGCTAGCATCGATGTTCGGATTTTCGTCCTGGCCGAGATAGGACATTACCGAGAGTTACCAGCTATCATTCTCGAAGATGGCGTCGTGCATGGCCATTGTAGGGGCCGGCATGGCCGAGACTGAGCACGTGTCCGACCTCGTGTAGGTATGTGCGGAAGGTAAAGCTGTCGACACCGGCGCCGTACTTGTCGATCCAGTTGGAAGAGACGTTGATTTTGGCCTCTGTGAGGGTGCCATCGGCATTAGCCTTGGTCTTGGCATGGGCGCCGCTTCGGTGATCCACAAAGGTCAGATCAGCGGCGTTCCGGACCACCTTGAATTCAACATCCGCAACAGACTCCCAAGCATCCATCGCCCCTCTGGCGAGTTGTTTTCCTTCAGCATTGAGACCGCCGATATCGGCCTTGATAGGACCGCGGGCATTGGGGTCGAAGTAGGTGTAGGGGATGTTTGCACTGTCGTTGTAACCGCCAGCAAGATAGTCGGCGATGTCATGAGGGGTCGCTTCGCGAGGCAAGAGGCTCTCCTTAACATCTTCCCCCGGCTAAAGCCGGAGGATTTTCGGAGGCCGCGAGGCCTCTTCCAGTTCTCGCTTCCCCGGAGAGCCAATGCCCTTCCTCCACGAGCATAGACGCCGTGTTCCGGCGCAGAATGTTGATCGCAGCGTTGTGGTCGGCATGTGCGCGGTGGCCGCATGTGGTGCAGGCGAAAGCGGCTTGGCTCTTGCGGCTCTCCCTGTCCACGGCTCCGCAGGACGAACACGTCTGCGAGGTATGCCGGGGGTCCACCTTGCATAGGTATCCCCCGCGTTCTTCGAGCTTGTAGGCCACGAGGGTCTCGAAGCTATGCCACCCCTGTTCGAGGATGGCGCGGTTCAAACCCGCCTTGGCCCGGACGTTCTTGCCCGGCGCATCGGCGGTTCCCGCAGCGCTTCGCGTCATGTTCTTCGTTTTGAGGTCCTCAAGGACGACCGTGCCAAAGCGGCGGGCCAGATCAAGCGTTACCCGGTGCTGCCAGTCCCGCCGGATGCGTCCTGCGCGTGCGGAGATGCGCGCCACGCGGCGCAGAGCTTTCAACCGGCGGACAGACCCGCGCTTCCGGCGGGCTACGACCCGCTGGGCTTTCCGCTTTTTGCGGTCGAGCAGGCGCAGCTTGCCGGGGATGTTCAGGGCCTCGCCGCTCGACAGCATCAAGGAGCAGGTCACGCCACGGTCGATCCCCACCGAGGGCAGGCTGTTGACAGGAGGCTCGTGCTCGATCTCGTTGGCGAAGGAGATGTGCCAGCCGGTCGGGTCGAGCGACAGCGTGGCGTTCATCGTTCGGCCTCGCATGGGTCGTGTATCGCGGAACTTCACCCATCCGATCTTCGGGACGCGAACGGCGGACCACTTCCGGTTCAACCGCGTCACAGCGATCTCGCGCCCTTGGAAGCGGAAGCCATCATGGACGCCACGCTTGCGCGGGGAGGGGTAGCCCGCACGCCCGGCGAAGAAGCTGGCGTAGGCCGTTTCCAGATCGCGGAGCGCCTGCTGCTGGGGCGTCACATGGACGGCAGCGATCCAGTCGAAAGCCTTCCGCAGCGCGGTTAATTCCCGCGCTTGAGCGATGTAGTTCAAACGCTCCCCGGTTGTTCGGCGGTAATGCCGCCACCAGTCCCGGCGCTGCTCCAAGGCAAGGTTGTAGACCAGCCGCACCACGCCCGAGAACTGCCGGAGCTGTTCTTCCTGCACCGGGGTCGGCGCGAGCTTGTATCGGAAGGCGCGGTGGATCATGGTTCCATAGAAACATTTGGTCTATGGGAGTCAAGCATGGATTATCGCACTGGAAGACATGTAGTTTACAACCTTTATGTCCACTTGGTCTTTGTTACGAAATACCGGAGGGACGTGCTGTCAGAACCAGCCATCGACGCCCTGCGGCCTATCTTCTTCAAGGTCTGCCGGGACTTTGAGGCCGCGCTGGTCGAATGCGACGGCGAGGACGATCACGTCCACCTCCTCATCACCTACCCGCCGAAGGTTTCGCTCTCGAAGCTGGTCAACAGCCTCAAGGGCGTGTCCAGCCGCCGCCTTCGGGAGGAGCGCCCAGAGGTCACGGGACGGTATCATCAGGGCGCCCTCTGGTCCCCGTCATACTTCGCCGCTTCGTGCGGAGGTGCCCCGCTGTCGGTCATCGCCGACTATGTAAAATCACAAAGAGAAGCGGCCAAAGGCCGCTCTCACATTCCTCCCCGCCCTAAAGGACGGGGTATCCAGTAAGGAAATTCAGATGAGGCTTGGGAAATTTCGGCCGCAGCCTCAGGGGCCGCCAGCAGCGGGCGACCTTCCTTCACAATCAGGCGGCGAAAACGTGACGAAACTGAACAGATACGCGTGTTCCCGCTCAAGCTGAGCGAGTGAGGGGACAATATGCGCGGAGCAATTGGCTTCTAAGGAGGCCATTTTCAAGCAACTACAAGGCGCAGTTGCGTCGATTCACTTATCTGATTTTCTGGCTCTAGTGGTTTGAAAGACCGTTGAGAAACCGGCCATAGCTGCTCTTGCCGAACAAGCTTACGCGTTCCCGCAGCCCTTCCCGATCGATCCAGCCTTGATTGTAGGCGATCTCGTCGGGGCTACCAGTCTGCAGTCCCTGTCGGTCCTGCAACGTGCGCACGAAGTTCCCTGCATCAAGCAGAGAGCCATGGGTGCCGGTGTCGAGCCAAGCATAGCCGCGTCCCATCTTCTCGACTCTAAGCAAGTCCTGGGCGAGATAGTCCTCGAGCAGGGTCGCAATCTCTAGCTCGCCGCGCGCCGAAGGCCTGACGCGTCGCGCGCGCTCAGACGCGGAGGCGTCGAGGAAATAGAGCCCGGTAACCGCGTAATTCGAGGGCGGCAGCTTTGGTTTCTCGACGATCGCGCGGGCTCGTCCCTCAGGGGTGAAATCCACTACGCCATACCGCTCGGGATCGGCAACGTGGTAGCCGAACACCGTGCCGCCCCGGCTCCTCGCATCGGCCTGCGCCAAAATCTCGGGCAACCCATGGCCAAAGAAGATGTTATCACCCAGCACCATCGCCGACGGTGAGCCCGCGAGGAATTCCTCGGCCAGGATATAGGCCTGCGCCAGCCCGTCCGGGCTCGGCTGTTCGATATAAGTGAGCGAAACGCCCCATTGGCAGCCATCGCCCAGGAGGCGCCAAAACTGATCCTGATCTTGCGGCGTGGTGATCACTGCGATCTCGCGGATGCCAGCCAGCATCAGCACCGAGAGCGGATAGTAGATCATTGGCTTGTCATAGATCGGCAGCAGCTGCTTCGAAACGCCCATGGTGATCGGGTAGAGTCGGGAGCCCGTGCCCCCAGCGAGGATGATGCCCTTGCGGCGGATCGCTGTCATGGTCTGGCTTCCAGTTCGGTGAGGACGCGGTCGAGCGCGGGGCGCCAGTCGGGGCGGGTGAGACCGAACACGGCCTCCGTGCTGCGACAGTCGAGCCGCGAATTCAGCGGTCGCGTCGCTGGGGTGGGGTAGTCGCTGCTGGGAATTTCCTCGATCCGGCAATCGAGCCCGGCCTGCGCCATGATCTCGCTCGCGAAGCCCGCCCAGCTGATGTCTGGTACACCCGAGAAATGGTAGATGCCGCTCCTGCCTGGATCGGCGGCGAGCGTCTCGGCGATGGTCACGCAGGCCCGCGCAAGGGCCGCGGCCGGGGTCGGCCCGCCAACCTGATCCGCTACTATGCGCAGGGCGTCGCGCTCGGCCCCCAGCCGCAACATAGTCTTTACGAAGTTCGCACCATGCGCTGAGAATACCCACGAGGTACGCAGTATCGCCCAACCGGCGGGGTTCGCGGCCCCTGCCACGCCTTCCTCGCCCACAAGCTTGCTACGGCCATAGGCGCCGAGCGGCGCCGTGGCTGCGTCGGGCGCAAAGGGGCTCTCGCCCGCGCCGTCGAAGACGTAGTCGGTCGAGATCTGTACGAAGGGCAGGCCCGCCTCGGCCGCCAGCCGGGCGATGCCGGCGGGTGCGTCGGCGTTGAGCGCCTGCGCCACGTCCTCCTGTGCCTCGGCCGCGTCCACGCCGGTCCAGGCGGCGGCGTTGATCACCGCCTCGGGGCGGAATGCCTCCAGCACGCGGCGCACCGCCCCCATGGCGGCCTCGGGCTGCGACAGGTCGGCCTCGTCGCGGCCCAGGCAGCGGATCTCGTGGCCCTCGCCCGACAGGCGAGCCAGCTCGGTCGCGACCTGTCCCAAGCGGCCGAGAACCAGCAGCCGCATCACGCCGCCCCCCGGCCAGTGCCGAGGCGCTGGCCCATGCCGTCGCGCGCCTGCAGCGGCCGCCACCAGGCCTCGTTGTCGAGATACCACTGCACGGTACGCCGCAGCCCTTCCTCGACCGTCACCGAGGGCCGCCAGCCCAGCTCCTCGCGGATGCGGGTGGGGTCTATCGCATAGCGCGTGTCGTGGCCGGGCCGGTCGGCGACGAAGGTGATCTGGTCGGCATAGGGCGCGGCAGCGGGGCGCAGCTCATCGAGGATCGCGCAGAGCGTACGGACCAGTTCCAGATTGGTGCGCTCGTTCTCGCCGCCGATGTTGTAGCTGCGGCCGAGCGCGCCCTTCTCTAGCACGGTGAGCAGCGCGTCGGCGTGATCTTCGACATAGAGCCAGTCTCGGATGTTTTCGCCCTTGCCGTAGATCGGCAGCGGCTTGCCTGCGAGCGCGTTGAGGATCACCACTGGCACCAGCTTCTCAGGGAAGTGGTAGGGGCCATAGTTGTTCGAGCAGTTGGTGAGCACCACCGGCAGGCCGTAGGTCTCATGCCAGACGCGCACCAAGTGGTCCGAGGCGGCCTTGGAGGCCGAGTAGGGCGAGTGCGGGTCGTAGGGTGTGTCTTCGGTGAACTTGATCTCAGGGTCAGCGGGCAGCGAGCCGAAGACCTCGTCGGTCGAGATGTGGTGGAAGCGGAAGGCTTCGGGCCGACCCGCATGCACCCGCCAGGCGCGCGCCGCCTCGAGCATGTTATAGGTGCCGGTGATATTGGTCTCAATGAAATCGCCGGGCCCGTCGATCGAGCGGTCGACATGGCTCTCGGCCGCGAGATGCATTACCGCGTCGGGGGCATGTTTGGCGAAGATCCAGTCGAGCGCGGCCCGGTCGCGGATGTCGGCCTGTTCGAAGGCGTAGAGCGGGCTATCGGCCACGGGTGCCACGTTGTCGAGGCAGGCAGCATAGGTCAGCGCGTCGAGATTGACGACTTGGTAGCCTCGCGCGACGGCGAGCCGCACCACGGCCGAACCGATGAACCCCGCGCCGCCGGTGACAAGAATCTTCATCGCGCCACCTCCCAAGGCAGCGGCCCCTCATAGGTGAAGGGGCTGTCGATCTCCGAAAGCCATGGCGCGCCTGCGTCCCTGTCCGACACCACCGGCGTGGTGCCCTCCAGCAGCCCCCAGTCGATGCCGATCCTAGGGTCGTTCCAGCGGATCGCGCCCTCGGTTTCCGGCGCGTAGTAGTCCGAGCATTTGTAGACGATTTCCGCTTGGGGCGTCAGCGTGACGAAGCCATGCGCGAAGCCCGCCGGGATCAGCATCTGTCGGGCATTCTCGAAGCTCAACTCGGCCGCGACCCAGCGACCATAGCCCGGGCTGCCGCGCCGGATGTCGACGGCAACGTCGAGAAACGCGCCGTGGCCACACCGGACCAGCTTGTCCTGCGCGTGCGGCGGTGCCTGGAAATGCAATCCCCGGATCGTTCCAGCCGCTTCCGAGAGCGAATGGTTGTCCTGCACGAAATCGATCCCGATCCCCGCCTCGGCCATTCGCAGGCGGTTGTAGCTCTCGGCAAAAAAACCGCGGTGATCCCCGTAGCGGCGCGGGGTAAGTATCAGCACGCCGGGAAGTGCAGTAGGTTCGATCTGCAAAAGTGCCTCGGGTCAAAGGGGTTTTGCGCGAAGCCTACCAGCAGGATAGGGCAGTTTCACGGCTCGTTTGTGGAGCTATCCTACCCTCCTGCGCTCTCACCCCTCTTTCTCAGCAAGGGAGAGCACAAACGGACCACTGCGCGCATCGATCTGCCGCAGTTGCCATGTCGCGGCGGTAGCATCGTAGTGTAGCTCGACCGAGAGTTTTGAGATGCCCAGTGGCTCTAAGTAGCCGGGTCCGTCAATCACGCGGTAACTGGCCCGGCAAGTGATACGGCCAGCGTCGTGGCGCTCCTCCTGAGTGTCGAGCAGGCCGATCCGGCGGCCGTCATAGATGCGCAAGTCAGTGGGGCAGCCATTCACCTCCATGAGCTGACCGAAGGCGCTCACCGGGTCGTTCACCGGGCCGCTAACGGCGCTCACTGCGGTGAAGGAAGTGCGCTCCTCCTGCGGCGCGAGCGAGACCTCGCGCAGCCGCCCCCCCTCGGTCGTCATCGTCAGGTCGCGCGACTTGCGGGTGGAGCGGGTGCGGCCCGAATGGCGGGCCAGTGCGCCGGAGGTGACGGTGCGGCCGGCATAGCTGCCGTCGAACACGCCGAGCGGCGTGCTGTCGAGGAGCAGCGTTAGATCGCGAGTGCCGCCCGAGACCGCATGGATGATCCGGCCGAGCCGGCTGCCGCCGAGCATGACCTCGAAAGCGTCCTGCCCTGCCGAAACGGGCAGGGGCGCAAGCAGGCCGAGCGCGAGGCCGAGGCCGGCAAGGGAGCGAAAGGGCAGGTGCATGAAGGATCCTCGAAACGGCAGGCGTAGGAGAGGGGTCAGATCAGTCGGTCGCGCCGGTTGCGGCAGAAGCCCAGGAAGGCGGCAGCCGCGTCGCGCGGGGACTCGGTCACCCAGTCACGCCATTCGCGCTCGACCGCAGCGATATCGATGCCAGGTAGGAGGGCACGGGCCTCGTCGCGAACCGCCTCGGAGAGCGGCGGCAGGGCCGGGTTCTCGATCTCGGGCGTCACCGTGCCGCGATTGCGGAACACCACCATGTCGCTCTCGTCGTCATAGGCAACGTGGTAGTCCGGCAGGTGATCGCTTTGCGCCATCTCCTTCATCGTATGACGAAAGCGCTTGAGCTCGGAGCGGGCGCCGGTGCGCATCAGGAGCTTCTCCAGCCCGATCTGCCAACGGGGCTGTGAGCCGCAGAGCTTGCGGGCGATCTCGTAGACACGGCGTTCGATCGGCTTGCGCAGGCGGAAATAGTCGCGGTGCAGCGTCAGCACCGATTTGCGGCGGATCGAGTTGTAGACCCATTCGGAGAGCTGGATCTCGGCATGCATGATCCGGCCCGTTTCCTCGTCGCCCTTGCGCACCACGGTGGCGCGCTCGACGAGGTGGAACCAGCCGCGCGCTTCCTCCTCGCTCAGTGGCAGGTCGCCGCCGCCCGAACGGGTGGTGATGTTGGTCTTGATCACCGTGCCCATCAGTCGATCGAGGGCCTCGCAGAAAGCGTCGTAATCCTTGCCGCCGGTGCCGCGGTTCACGAAGATCAGCAGGTCGCGCGGGTTGAAACGCAGCACCCGGTCGACCTTTTCGCCGCGGTTCAGCTTGTTCATGATCTGGCTGACCGCGTAGATCAGGATGTCCTTGTCGTAGATCGTCGCCTGGCCCTTGGCCGAGGGGATGATCTCGACCCAGTTCGGCCCGTGCTCGTAGCGTCGGATCGACATGTCGGGCTTCTTCGACAGCGCGTAGAAGGGGTGCTCCATCGAAGGCACGAGATCCTTCAGAACGGCTTCCGCTACGTCGCAGATGCTGTAGTCGATCTGCGGATGGCGCTCGGGCAGCAGATGATCGATGGAGGCGCCGAATTCCTGCGTGGTCTCTTGCATGCCGGTCTCCCTCGACGAGGCGGACCGAGGAGGACGCGCCTGCTTTTCCTCCCGGATTCGTGGAATCGGGAACCCCGGGCGCAAAGAGACCCGTTCACATTCGGGGTATCGGGGACGTGCAGGAAATTCAACCCATGATTTGATGCTTCCCTTCGGGGAAACAGGAACATGGTTTCCTTTGGCAAAAAGGCGCTTCCGAGCCCCATTTCGAATCGATTCGGGGTATCCGGAACGTCGATTCACGGCTCTTCAGTCAAGTCAATGGATTCGGGGTATCGAGAACGATTATCCGCTTTACCGCTTCTCAGCCTTCCCAAAGGAAGGGCTTGGTGCAGCGTTTCGCAGTCGCGGGTGGGGACCCATCTAAAGTGTTATATAGTGTTATATAGTGTTACGGGCCTGAAAACGCCTTATAAAACTTTGGTTTTACTAGTTAATTCCAATGCCTCGGTTCCTAATGTCCGCATTCTGGTTCCTGATGTCCGTGTTTTGGTTCCTAATGTCCGCAATCAGAGACTTGGTTTTGCACAGGATATACACAGACTTATCCACATGTGCTTAGGGTGGTTCCTAATCTCCGCGAAGCTGGTATCGGTTCCCGATGTCCGCGTTCCGGTTCCCGATGTCCGCGAAAAGTGGTTCCTAATGTCCGCAAAGCGCTGGTTCCCGATCTCCGCGGTCGGGGTTCCCGAGGTCCGCGTTCTGGGGTCAGGCGGCCTTCCGACGCTTCGGGCGGCGCAGCATCGATCCGGTGTAGAGCACCAGCGCCAGCCAGATCATCGGGAAGGCAACGCGCCGTGCCATGTCGAACTCTTCTCCGAAGACCAGAACCGCGGTGAGAAAGATCATCGTGGGCGCGATGTATTGCAGGATGCCGATGGTGGAGAGGCGCAGCAGCTTGGCGCCGTTGGCATAGATCAGCAGCGGCACAGCCGTGACCGCGCCGCAGCCCAGGAGCAGCCAGACGTCGCGCCTCGTGCCGCCGATGAAATGCCCTTCGCCCTGCATCGCAAGCCATCCGAGATAGGCCAGGGCTGGCGCCAGCAGGATCAGCACCTCGAGCAGGAAGCCCTGGTTCGGGCCGATCGGCAGCGCCTTCTTGAAGAAGGCATAGGCGCCCCAGCTTGCGGTGAGGCCGAGTGCCACCACCGGGACCTCTCCCGAGGCCAGCGTCAGGATCAGCACTGCCGCGGCTGCCAGGGCGATCGCTACCAGCTGCAGCCGGTTCAGCCGTTCCCCTAAGAGCACCGCGCCGAGGAACACGGAGAAGATCGGGTTGATGTAATACCCCAACGCGGCGTCGAGCGCGTGACCCGCTGCGATCGACCAGACATAGATGCCCCAGTTCACCGAGATCAGCGCTGCGGTGATCATCGCCATGCCAAGCATGCGCGGGTTGCGCAGCGCGAGCTTCAGATCGGAGGTCCTGCGCGTGGCCCAGAGCACCAGCCCGGCGATGGGGATCGACCACAGCACCCGGTGCGCCACCACCTCGGCCGGCGGGATATGCGCCAGCGCCTTCATGTAGAGCGGCAGCACGCCCCACATCAGATAGGCCGTAGTGGCCAGCACGAAGCCGCGCGGGCTGTCCTCGTTCGCTTGCATGACGCATCCTCTCCTCGATGCGTCAGCAGTTGCGCGTTGCCGGGACGGGGGCAAGAGCGCAGGTCATGCTCGCTTTTTGAGCAGTGAAAGAGAGCCCCGTACGGCTTACCCTGGGTCGTGCAAAGTTTTTCGAAAAAACCGCTTGCGGCCCTCCGCCCCTATCCGTAGAAGGCCCCTCACCGGCGGCGCAGCGATGCACTGACGGTCACGAAATTCCGAAGGGGGCTGGGCGGCGCGCCGGACGTTAGGGCGCGGTTGTTTGGTTTTCTTCCTGCTCTTTGACATCGCAGATATCTGAAGAGATATGCGGGCGGCTTGGTTCAGTTCGATGGATCAACGTCTGTGTATCGCGCCGGTAGGGGCTTGCCCCGATGACCGGTGTCAGCTTCACCGTTTGACGGACTTTCGGTTTCTGATGAAACCTGGAAGCACGGTCAGACGGATGACTGTCCCATCCTAGCCGGATGGGACGATGTGCAGAGGTTCGAACGTCAAGGATAACCGAGCAATCGGTTTTCAACTTGAGAGTTTGATC
>NZ_JAPWGO010000317.1 GCF_027213785.1 Limimaricola sp. G21655-S1
GGTAAGCAGTGTGCTAATCATGGGTACCAACTATTTCTGGTTATAAAAGCGTTCCGTCACTGGAACCTGAAGAAAAAACCTAACCCCGTCTGGCACTGAGAAAGCGTGCGGGGTTGACCTGACGACCATCTTTCAACACTTCGTAATGCAGATGGACCCCGGTCGCGCGACCGGTGCGTCCCATCAAGGCAATCTTCTGACCCTGATCAACCAGGGTGCCCACCTCGACCAGCAACTTGGAGTTGTGGGCATAGCGGGTG
>NZ_JAPWGO010000318.1 GCF_027213785.1 Limimaricola sp. G21655-S1
GGGCTGGCGTATCAAGTCTGGCCTGTCGCAGTGAGTGGTGCGGCGGCCTGCACGTTGCGGAATTCTTTAAACGTTAATCATATCGTGTTGAAGCCGCAAAGACATGACCGTTTGACGAAAAATGTCTTCCGGGTGGCTGCTTGCGCGTTTTTTGCAACCCTTATTTGCGTTGCGTGGGCTGCTTGTCGGCTTGCTGCAGCAGCTGGCGGGCGTTTTCCAGCAGCGCGCGGCCCTGGCTTTCGCGCTGGCTACTGATATAC
>NZ_JAPWGO010000319.1 GCF_027213785.1 Limimaricola sp. G21655-S1
TCCGAGAATGAGTCCGGCGTGACGTTCAGGATCCCCATCACCAGGGGGCGGGACAGGTCCAGCGTGTAACGGCCACAGATAAAGCGGGACATGATGCAATCCAGAAACAAAAGAGCCGCAGCTTAAGCTGCGGCTCGGGCAATTGACAAGAGGCTTACAGCTCTTGCGCCGGGGTGGCGCTGGCCTCTGGTGCCGGTGGTGCCGGCGGCTTGTTTTCAGGCTTGGCAAAACCGCCACCAGGCTTGGGTGCGCGCGGAGGC
>NZ_JAPWGO010000320.1 GCF_027213785.1 Limimaricola sp. G21655-S1
CAACCGATCAGGATCATCACCACACTGCGGCCATGGCGGCGGCCTATCAGCTCGCGCCCGATGCCCCCGGCAAACGCCAGCGCTACCGCCATGAATAGTGGCGTGGCCAGCCGCGCCGCATCATGCAGCGGCAGCAACCACGGGGACAGCAAACGCGCCAGACCGGCCGCGGCCCAGTAGTACAGCGGCGAGTTTTCCAGATAGGGTTGGCCGTCGATAGCGGGAAGCAGCCAGTGGCCACCGGCAACAAAGCCCTGCAC
>NZ_JAPWGO010000321.1 GCF_027213785.1 Limimaricola sp. G21655-S1
CCCAGATTGAGACTGCCGCCAGTGTGGAGGAGGCGGAAGCCCTGCGCTGCCGCCTTCACTTCGACCTTATCATCGCCGACATCCGGCTGCCGGGGCGCTCCGGCATCGAGTGGCACGAGGCCATCGACCCCGCCCCCCGCCGCAGCGACATCATCTTCATGACCGGTTTTGGCGATATGGAGACCGCCCTCAAGGCGCTGCGCCTCGGCGCCAGCGACTTTATCCTCAAGCCCTTCAACCTCGATCAGATGGTGCAGGCG
>NZ_JAPWGO010000322.1 GCF_027213785.1 Limimaricola sp. G21655-S1
CTATTAGACTGTACTCCATAAAAGCTCCTTGTAACTTGCATTAGCTTTAACGGTAACAAAAAAGGCGCCAGTAGGCGCCTTTTATTTAACTCATTTTGCTAATTATTCAGCAGCTTGAGTCGCTTGTGGTACTTGCACTTCAGCTTGTGCTTTTAGTGCTGCAATAAATACCATGTAGTTTTTATTCACTTGAGCCATAGTGATGTTTTGCTTTTGTTGCTCATTAATCTCAACTTCAGTCGCTGGATTAACTGCTTTT
>NZ_JAPWGO010000323.1 GCF_027213785.1 Limimaricola sp. G21655-S1
TTGAAGCACTCTGTAAACTTGCTAAACAATACAATGCGTGGTTGATGATTGACGACGCCCATGGCTTTGGCGTATTAGGCGAGCAAGGCTTAGGAAGTTGTGAAACCTTCAAACCGGATTTACTGATCATCACTTTTGGCAAGGCACTGGCAAGTAGTGGTGCTTGCCTGCTTGCATCAAAGCAAATGATTGATTACATGCTGCAGTTTAATCGCGAATACATTTATTCAACGGCGATGTCACCACTGATGGCAAGTTG
>NZ_JAPWGO010000324.1 GCF_027213785.1 Limimaricola sp. G21655-S1
AGCGTTGTTTATACAACGCTTTTTTTATGGGATTCAAGTCTAAATGCTATTTATCAGTAGGTTAAGTTGATAAAAAAGTATATATCTATAAATCAACCTCCAAGGATGAGAACTTAAACGTTATCAAATTGTTAACGATTGCTATACTTAAACGGTCATCAACACAAGTAAAAGGGATGTTCAATGTTTAAGTTTAAGCAAATCGCACTTGCGGCTTCTTTGGCGGCACTCACAACAGGCTTTTCTGCGTCTGCGGAGG
>NZ_JAPWGO010000325.1 GCF_027213785.1 Limimaricola sp. G21655-S1
GTCGATGTCTGATCCGGCTTCGGTGCCGCCCGATGCAACCGCCAGAATGGCCCGTTTGCCCTTCAGCAGACCTTCGGGCCCAGTCTCGGTGTATTGAAAGGTCACGCCAACGCGGGCGACCAGATCGATCCCGGCCTTCAGGGTCGTGGGGATGGTGAAATTGTAGAGCGGGACACCGATCACCACGGTGTCCGCCTCTTTGAGTTCATCAATCAAACTGTCCGACAAGGCCAGCGTCGCCTTTTGCTCATCGCTGCGT
>NZ_JAPWGO010000326.1 GCF_027213785.1 Limimaricola sp. G21655-S1
ATGGTGGGGCTGATATGGGCGCATCAGAACAGACGGATTTGACACCAGTGGCATCTCAAGATTCATCTGTCCAGACCTCGGACGGGAACCCAAAGCGCAAGCGTCGTCCCTGGTGGCGTTGGCTGTTCTGTTTTCTCTTTTTATTGTGCCTGGGGGCGGTGATCGCTCTGGTTGGCTATGAGATGAAAACCTCGAAGCTGCAATCTCAGGAGATCTCCCGCTATGCCGCCAAGCTCACCTATCAGGTCGAGCCTGGTC
>NZ_JAPWGO010000032.1 GCF_027213785.1 Limimaricola sp. G21655-S1
CCGTTGAAATCAAGCGAGCTGGCAGAAAAATTGTTGGAAACAGCCACGACCATTACCCTTCGAAACACTCGTTAAAACCATCGGGGCCGCAGCATTTGCGTTCCCACGGCAATTTCGCCTCATCGGAGGTGCTTCTGACCCAAAATCAGCAGCGGCCGCCGAATGCGTGGCGGCCCTCCCGAGTCCTTCCCCAAATCTGACCCGGCAGGCATCTCCGGATCAACTACTCCCTTGTGGCCTTCGTCCGATCGTCGGCCACGATCCGCCACACGACAAACACTTTCTCACCTCGAATGGGAGTAGATGATACAATTATTCGTGTACGCAGCCATTGTTCCGTGACTATTAGGAATTCACCCGACGGGGCCATCGACAGCCTGATTCGTTTCCGCACCTGACTTGGAGGCGAAAGATTTAATGACTGATGCCAAAGCATCTTGTTACGAATTGGACGCGGTTCCGGTTGAAGAAATACGGCTAGATACGAGGGGGAAGTAGGCGAAGCGGCACAAGGATTTCGAATCTCGCTTTACTTGCTCGGATCTTGGGAAGTGGGAAAGGGTACGCAGGCCGAGCGCATCGGTCATCCCGATCCCGTCAAAGACCCTCGCGGCGGATCTGCCGTCCATTCTGTCGCGGGAAACTTCAGCGGGCGCCGCGATGCTTGCGGTTAAACGCCAATGTGGCTGCTCGCCCGTTCAGAGGGCGTGTTCTTCTCAGACAAGTGGAGCTTCGGAATCCAAGGCAGCAATGGCGGGCCCTCGCTGATGTCTGAGTTCGGCCGAGTTGCTGGATATCAGCTTGAGTGTATGCTTTTCTCCATCGCCAGGAGCATGGCACCCCTCCCGAGCCGATCAGCCGGGGCCGGATCGGTTTAGTACCAACGCGAGGGCACGGTTGGCATCGCTCACGATACCATTGACGAAGAGATCAGCGCTACCGCGGCGCATCAATGCTGCGCGACATGAGTGGCGCAGCTTCCGACCACACCCGCTCCTGACAGCTAGAGACGAGCGCGAGCCAACCTAAAGGCCGCAAAGAAGCATCCCGCTTCCTATTCGTGCAACGGGCATTGCTCGCGTCGATACGGTCTTCCACTCCCGCGGCTTCCGAAGCCGACGATCTGGCGCAACGAGGAACCGAGCATGATCTTTGAACCGAGTGTCCGCAGGCACCTATCAGGCGACGTCCGGCTTCATACGCAGTTCCCTGTCCTGCGCCGTTCGGAACGTATGCACGCCGATGACGAGCCCTGCGGAAGTACCTTTCACCTCACCGTCAGATTGACCGAGAGCCACCATTCCCGCAACGACGCCTCCAGCGCCGTGACGTGATGTCCGTGGGCTTCCAGATCGGCGATGTCCCGGTTCAGCTTGCGCTTGATCACGGCATAGCGGGCCAGAAGTTCCTTCTGGGTGAGTGCGTTGCCATGGGTCCAATCCGCGCGAGCCTTCAGCCTGTGTTCGGCATCCTCGATCTTGTGACCGACCTCATCCAGTCTCTCGATAAGCGAATGTTGTGTCGTCATGACGACCTCCGAGCTGTCGTCCCGACCGAATGTCGGGACCACCCGGCCGAAACGGGGCGTCGCTCTGGCTGCGAAGAGGCGGCGATCCGGCATCGCGCTGTCGCCGGCTCCGGTGCTGCACGTCATCCCTGCATGCGCGTCCGGGTTCGTATTTATATGCCCTTACGGCAGGCCTGTCCATCGCGGGACATGGCATGCGGAGGGCTGATCTGCACCCCTTGGCAACCGTCCCTTGGAGATGTCGCTGCAAGTGCCTTCCCGCTCCCCTTTCGCCGATCAGACAAAGGCCGCTACCCCTGCTCCGCATGACGCAGGAAATGGCAGTTCCGAGCATTGCCCCTCTGGCACTGTTACCGGGATATGTGACGGATACCGCGCGAGGCGACACGGCTATCCGCAACCCTGAACGGCAAAACGCCGAGCCTCCATTGACCAAGCGGAAAGATGCTCCAACTCGCGACGGGTGGCGAGTCCCGCGGGCGCGGCCGGATCACCGAGCCACGATACCGCGCGCTGACCTGAATGCCCGGGTTCATTCGTCACCAGGGGTCGTTGCCAGTGCAACCTTTTCCGATGAAACCTCCGGCACATCGGGCCGGACATAGCGGAGCCCGCCATGCGACACGGACTGCTGCTCGATCACTGCGTCGAACCCGACGGCACGATCAACGCCAAGATCATGGCACGCGCACTGGGAATCGACGTGGCGGAATTGCTGCGTGCCGCGCCGGATCAGGCACGACTACAGGAGACCTACAGCGTCATCAGCATCGTTCGTCCTTGGACGAAATCGGCTGCCGACACTTGGACGTGGTATCATGGGAAACGCCTGGAACGCTTCGGTGGCCAGACGCCCGCAGCCTTGGTCAGTGCAGGGCGGACAGCGGAGTTGAAGGACTTCCTCGAAGCAGGCGAAGCGCTTGCCCCGCCTTGGCCGCCGACGCCCGACGTCCTTCACATGCCGACCGATGTGAGGACGGCCGCCAACATTTGAAACCTTCGATGGGCACGTTGCACGGCGCGAACGGTGTCCGCGCCCTCTCTCCGCCTTGATTGTTTCAAACCCGCTGCGAGGCTTTTCACGACCTGTAGGCGCAGGCTGAAGCTCGGGTCCGGCGCGGGCCGTACGCTGCGGCGCCGACGCGCCTGACAGGGCTTGGTCCGTATTCCGACCAGACGTGTCCATTTGGAAACGGCTGGCTGAAGAAGCCGCCCGGCATCTGCATGCCAGGCGGTCCCGTCTCTTACTGGCCCGGAGGCAAGGGCTCGGGCACGGCATTCGGAATCGGGTCGATCTGCTGCAGATAGCCGTAGATCGCGCTCAGATCCTCGTCGGTCATGTTGCGGTAGGCCGGCCAGGGCATCGGCGGCAGGATCGGCCGCCCCTGCCCCATATGCCGCCCGTTGCGAATGGTATCGATGAACTGGCCTTCGCTCATGTCGCGCAGCACCCCGGTTTCCGGATCGGGGGTCAGGTTTGCCGTGAAGCTGACCCCCCATGGTCCGACATAGGCGGTGTTCGTCGGGTTCCCGGCCCAGACCCATTCCTCGGACAGGTCGGGCGGCGGGCCGATCTGAAGATCGGCGGGATGCCCGGACAGGGCCCGGCTCATGTCGGGTTCGGGACCGTTCGGCCCCATCCCCCAGGGGGTGTGGCAGTCGTGACAGCCCGAGGTGTTCACGAGATACTCGCCTCGGGCCACCGGGTCGGTTTCCTGGGCCAGCAGGCCGGTGCTGGAGAGCGCCACGACGAGAATGAAGCTGAGGCCGAGAAACAGCGTTGCGACGGCTCTGAGAAACATCATCTGTTGTCTCCTTCGGTTTGCGGCGCGGGGTCCCCCGCGCGGGGTTGGTTGGCGATCCATCGCGCGAGGAGCGCGATCGCCTCCTCGTCGACGAGAGCGGTGCCGAGCGGCGGCATCTGCAGCAGCCGATCGCGCGAACCGGCCCGGTGCAGCAAAGCGCTGGCCGCCGGGTCGCCCGGGGCGATGCGCAGGTCGACGCCATCGGGCAGCCCGGCCGGCGGATCCTTCAGGGCCACGCCGAAACTGGTGGCGCGCGCCGCGGCGGTCCCGTCATTCAGGCCGTGGGCCAGATCGAAGCCGAGATCGGCGAGCGCGCCGCGGTCGTTGTGGCAATGCCCGCAATTCGCATGCAGGTAGCCCAGCGCCGCGCGCTCCATCGGATCGGCCGCGGGAATGCGCGGCGCGGGCCCCGCCGGGGCGTTCGCGATCAACCCGCGCTCTACCAGCACGGCGAGATCCACGGCGTCGAGCGGCAGCGGCTCGGCATGCGGCGCGCCGGGATCGCGGTCCGGCGAGAGTTGCAGGGCGGAGAAACCCAGAACCGGGGCCGGACCGCTGCCGTGGCAGACCCTACAATCCGTGCGGCCCGGAATGGCATGGGTGCGCCCGTCCGGCAACGGCCAGGCATCGGCGCGGCCGCGTTCCGGCGCCAGTGGCGCCTGCTGCCCGTCGGCGCTCCATTCATAGGTCGCGAAGATCCAGCGCCCTTCGCCGAGATGCTCCATGTAGCGGGTCTCGACCGGGTGGCCGTCGAAGGCGAACTCCTTCCAGAACCGCGTACCCGCCGGAAAGGCCCAGCGGTCGGGATCGGACGCGTCGATCCGCGTGCCCGGCGGCAGCGACATCCAGCGCCGCTTTGCCGCGCCATCGGTCCAGAGTGGATATTGCGGCGAGAAGACGTGATGCCGCGGATCGACGGTCCGGGCTGCGGGGTCGGTGTAGAGACCCGTGGCAAAGAGATCGGCCGGGGCGGTTTCCCCCAGCGACGGCTGAACCGGTTCCGCGAGGGCGGCGAGCAGGGCCGAAAGGGCCAGCGCCACGCCCAGCGTCGCGCCGGTACGGCGGGATCGTGCAATGATCGGGACGGACATCGGTGCGAGCCTCCATCAGGCCCCCGCACCGGATGCGGGCGGCCTTGGCTCGGGGATACGCCGAAACCCGCGCCCGCTCATCGGAAGTCATTGCTCGCGAATTCTGAAAATTTTCTTAACGGCGGTGAGGCTCGCTCAGAGCTCTTCCAAGGTCAGGTCGCCCGCGACGTCGAAGCGGAATCTGCCGCGCCCCGCGCGATGGATCTGGATGCCGGCGCCGCGCTCCGCGAGGCGACGTTGCAGCAGCAGCAGGCGCGATTCCAGATTGTCAAAATGCGCCGGCAACCGCAGCGTCGCGTCGAGCCGCAACTCGCGATTGCAGAACTCGGTCCGTCCGGTCGCGGCATGTTCGGTCGCCAGCTTCCAGAAGATCGCCCCGGCCACGCCCTTGATGAGATAGGCATCGTCGATGAAGACCGTGTCGTCGAAACGGTAATGGCGCAGTCGCAGGGGCGCCGCGCCGCACGCCGTCTCGATCAATTGCGGCGCGGCAGGCTCGCGCCCGTCCTGACGCCCGAGCAAGAGCCGCATCCCGAGGCTCTGCGCCACCAGCTGCAACGCATCCTCGTCGTCATAGCCGAACCTGTTGCGCTGCGGCGACTCGGCAAACAGCACGCCCACCGTCTCGCCCATGGGGCGCAGCGGCAGCGCAATCTGGCTCAACGGCGCTTCGAGGCCCGGATAGGGAACGCCCGTGACCGGGCCGGAGGGACTGTCGATGCCGGCGGCCGAACGCACCGCCTCGCCATAGCTGTAGTCGGCGGCGAGATGACCGATGCGGATCGGCACGCCCTCGGCCGCCGCGACCCCGATCACCCCCTGCCCGAGACCGACATCGAAGCCGATCCCGGTGCTTGGATAGCCATGCGAGGCGACGGTGAAGAGCCGTCCGGTCTCGGGGTCGAGCATCAGCACCATCGAGTGGCCGATCCCCATCTGCCGCTCCAGCGCCGCGAGAAACCGGTCGAGCAGCGGCCCGACCTCTTCGGGCGTCGTCAACTCCGCCGCCACGCGCCGCGCCGCGCTGAGGGGATTGCAGGGACGCAGCACCTCGAGCCGCCGCGACGGCAGGGGCTCGATCGCGCGGACCTCGTAGACGTCCGAACCGAGCAGCCGGAACACCGATTCCATATGGGTGTGCGAGGCGATGCCGGCGAGCTTGGCGCGCATCGCCTCGAACAGCGGGCCGCCGGTCTGGGTCTCTTCGAAGTCGAGCTCCAGCCGGTACTGCGCGTTGCTGTCGGGGTCCACCACGATCACCGAGGCGACGCGGGTCGCAAGCACGTTGCGGCGGGTCTTGTTGAAGAACTGGTAGGACAGCGCGACATGACCGGGATCGACGTAATGGACCTGCGAGATTTCGGAGACGTTCGGCACGCCCTCGCCGTCCGAAGTCGCGAGAAAGGCGGGCACCACGCCTTCGAGACAGTTCCTTATCTGGTCGAGCGTGGTCATCGCACGCTCTCCTGCAGCCTCTCTCCCGCCCTGGGTCCAGGGGTCTGCGTGAAGGCGGCGCGCGGGATGAACTCCACAGCCACTGCTTCGGCGGGATCGAAGCGGCAATAGGCCGTGGCGAAGGCCTCGCCATACTCGGCATCGATGAGCTGATCGCGAAAGGCGCGAAGTTGCCGCTTGGCAATTCGCAGATCCTCCGCCTGCGCCGCCAGCAGCACCGCGCCTTCGCCCTTGATCTGGATCGAGCGGTGCGTCGGCACCTCGGAAACGGTCAGGGCGATCCGGCTGTTGCGCATCAGCCCGAGCAGCAGCTCGGAATTGAGCGGCCGCGACAGAAGGACCCTGACCTTGTTCGGCCCGAACTCGGTACAGCCCAGCGCCACACCCGCAAGCGGGCGCCCCGACAGGCCGATGACGCCGATGATGATGCTGGCGCCATGTCGGCAGAATGCCTCGACCAGCGCCTGCGCCTCCGGCAACAGACCGGGTTCGGTCTCGGCTGGATCAGCGGGGGCTTGGGCGCTCGGCATGGCGCGACTCTGGGCGGGTTGGCGAAGGGCAGGATGCTGCCACAGATCTTACCGAAATCTTAACCGCCTTACGAGAACGCATTTGACCATAAGGTCATGCTCGTCAGGGGTACGCCTGCCGATATGGGCGCGGTCGAGTTCATGTTTTCAACTACTGCGGCTCTGCCTTCGCGACGTGATCGGTGATTGTGTGAAGCCTGCCGCCGCTTGCCGCGAGGGCTGCGAGAATGGCGAAGAATACTGCCTTGTCCGATCATCTTCGGCCCGGGGTATCGACGAGCCGCCTCGCGCAAACTCGTCGATACCATGGCCAAGTGCAATTTAGGCCACCAGCAGGTCGTGACGATTGGCGGCCCTGGGATCGCGGCCCGTGGGGGCTCCCGCTGCAAACCTGACCTCGAGCCTTACTCCCTAGAGAGTGCGCCGCGTTCTGTCCGCCATAACCGGCTCACCTTCTCGAAGCAGTACAGTAGTCATCCCGTCCTCCGATACCGTCACCCGTTCATGATAGCAGCGGGCGCCTGAGCCGTAGATACCCCCGGAACCGCCAAATTGGGGCAAAAGACGCGGCAAATCTGGGTCAAATAGCCCAAAAAAGCAGTCTCGATAGCCGGACGTCTTAATTGTTGGATGCCCGGACTTGCAAATATGCTTGTACTGCCTGCTGCGCCCAAGGAGCGGCAGGGAAGGGAGTACGCCGCGATGCAAAAACACCACTCGCTGCATGAATCTCCTCAATATGTCCGAGTGTTGTCGATCTTCATTCTCGCCAGTTTCGCGGCGATCTTCGCGACGACCATCGTGCTCAGCACCTACATGGCCAGCTACATGAAGCGCCAGATGATGCAGCGCGACGCGGTAGTCTCGATGGAATTCCTGAACTCCATTGTCCATGTCGAGGGGGCCGAGCGCTTCTTCTTCGAACGCGAACTCCGCCCTGCCGCGGGAGAGATGGGGGAGGTCTTCGAACATATCCTGCAACTTCCCGAGATGGCCCGTGCGAACATCTATTCGCTATCCGGCGAAGTCATCTGGTCCAGCGATCCCGCCCTCATCGGGCGGACCTTCGACGACAACGAGGAATTGAGCGGGGCGCTGCGTGGAGAACTCCACCCCGCGATCGCGTCATTGGATTTCGAGCACAAGATCGAACATGCCGGCCTGCCCGACGATGTCGAGGAATTCGTGGAGATCTACGTTCCGATCTGGTCGAGCGACGGCAATGCCGTCATCGGAGCGATCGAGGTCTACAAAACCCCGACGACCCTGCTCGCTGTGCTGCAGGACATCGTGCGCCTGGCCCAGGTCGGCGCGCTCTTGGCCGGAGCGGTGCTGTTCGCGGCCCTGATCTCGGTCGTGATCTACACGATGCGCATCCTGCACTGGCAGGAAAAGCGTCTGGTCGAAGCGGAACGTCTGGCGGTGATTGGCGAGATGGCCTCGGCCGTCGCCCATGGTCTGCGCAACCCGCTGGCGGCGATCCGCTCCTGCGCCGAACTGGTCGCAGAAGAGAAGATCGAAGAAAGCACACGCCAGACCGTTCTGGACATCGTGGATCAGGTGGACCGGCTCGAGGTCTGGATCCGTTCCTTCCTGAACGGTACGCGCGCCGAACCGCAGGACGCCGCCGACACGGCCCATGTCGACGTGATCATCAAGCGCTGCATCGAGAGCTTTCGGCCGCAACTGCAGCGGCACAATATCGAAGTCGTGCTTGGCCGTTGCGATGGCCACCCGATCGCGGCGGCGGGATCAGGCGAAATGGAGCAGGTCGTCAACACCATCCTCGCCAATGCGATCGAAGCCATGAAGAATGGCGGCCGCCTGCACATCAACTGGTCGAACGCGCCGGGCCGCCGCGTCGCGATCGAAATATCGGATACCGGGCCAGGCCTGGATGAGGATCAGCTGCAAAGCCTGTTTGTGCCGTTCAAGACATCGAAGCCGTCGGGCCTGGGCGTCGGGCTGGCACTCGGGCGGCGTATCGCCGAGCGTTTCGGCGGAACTCTCGATCTGCGAAACGGCATCCAGAAGGGCGTCGTGGTCACGCTGACATTTCCGGCGAGGGCATAGCGATGGGCGAGGTCCTGGTCATCGAAGACGAAATGGTCTTGGCCCGCTCGATCGTCAGCTATCTCGAGCGGCGTGGATTTTCGGCCGATTACGCCGTCGACGCCGCATCGGCAAAGGTGCAGTGCGAGCGCGAGGCGCCACGGCTCGTGATCCTGGACTACAAGCTGAACGAAGATGACGGGTTGGTCCTGCTCGACTGGTTCAAGGCGAACTGCCCCGAGGCGCAGGTGATCATGATGACGGGCCATGGCGACGTGGATATCGCGGTTCGGGCGATGAAGGCCGGAGCGAGGGACTTCCTCGTCAAGCCGGCCCCGCTGTCTGCCGTGGCTTCGATCGCGCGGGGGCTCATGCTGGACGAGAGGATGGGGGGCCTCGACTGTTTCGGCGCCGACCGGATCATCGGTCGCTCCTCCGCCGCCAACGCCCTGCGCCGCGCCGTGACGCGGCTCGGCCGCGGATCCGGCCCCGGACCACGCCCCGGAGTGCTGGTGGTCGGCCCGCCCGGATCGGGCAAGTTCCTGATCGCGCAGGCCCTGCACGAGACCGCCACCGGCAGCAGCGAAGACATGACGGTGCTCGACTGCGCGTTGGAGAGCGACGAGATACACCGATGCCTCGCCGATATCACAGGGCCATGCACCCTGGTGCTGCGCGGCGTCTCCCATTTGGGAATGGATGCGCAGTCGATGCTGCTGCGCCTGCTCAATCGCCTGGATCCGCAACCTTCGCTGATCGCCACGACGGAGACCTACCTCACGCCGAGCACGGGGGCCGGAGGGATCCTGCCGCAGCTACTCTACAGCATCCAGGTGGGTTGGATCGACGTACCCTCGCTGTCCGATCGCGCGGCCGACGTCCTGCTCATCGCCGAGCATGTCGCGAACCGGGTGGCCCGGGCGGCGGGCCAGCCCCGCCCGAAATTCACCCCTGCTGCACGCGTGAAGCTCTTGGAACACGAGTGGACAGGCAACGTGGCCGAGCTGGTGAACTGCATCGAGCGGGCGATGCTGGAACAGACCGACGGGGTGATCGAAGGCTCTCATATCCGCCTCATCGACCAGTCCGCAGACGACAGGCTCAGCGTGCCGACCCTGAAGGAGCTCGAACTGAGCGCGATCCGTCAAGCGCTTCATTGTAGCAAAGGCAACGTCTCGCAGGCCGCCAACATGCTCGGTATCAGCCGCGATACGCTGCGCTATCGCATGCGGAAGTTCGATCTGGAGGCCCATTGAGGCCAACGCTGCCCTGCTGGGTCTTTCGGGCCCGGAACAAAGGGGCTCTACCGGCCCCTTCGACCTTCCGTCCAATCCCGGCTGCTCTACCAAGACCACGAAGGCCCACAATTGGAGCCGGGATTTTCCCTGGCAGAGTTCGCGGCCTCTGCTCATGACCTTCCGTACCACAAACGCGGGAGGTCACGAAATCGCTCCTAGCATCAGCAGTCCGGCCGCCAGGGACGGCACCGTCACGATCACCCCGATCCGGATGAATTGGCGTACCGGAACATGCACGCCCGAGCGCTCCAAGGCGGCGTACCAGAGCAGCCCGGCAAGCGAGCCGATCGGCAGGAGCCGTGGCCCGAGATCGCCCCCGACCAACGCGGCGAGATACTCGGTGGTATGCTGTTCGCCCGGAAGCGCTCCGATCGCCACGATGTTGGTCAGGGCCATGGAGTGGTTGTTGATCAGCGCCGACCCCACCGCCGAGACGACCCCGATCGTCGCGATGCCCGGCGGGTTGTAGAGATCGACCAGCCAGTCGACCGCCCCGGCGTTCCTCAGGCCCAGCGCGATCAGGTACACCCCGAACAGGAATATCAGGATCTGCCAGGCGACACCGGTCCGAAGGAGATGGCCCGGCCTGGCCGCATCGTGAAAGGCACAGAGCATGCAGGCGGCGATCGCCCCGCATAGCGCGACGATCCAGACCGACCCGCCGAGATACTCGATCACCGGATAGGCGCCGAGCACGCTCAGCGCCAATATCAGCCCGTGCTTCTCCGCAGGCGCCCAGCCGCTCCCGGAAAAGCGGGCGGCCACGGCTTTCGGGTCGGCCACGCCCGGCCCCCGCCGGTCGAGTTCGGGCGAAAAGATCCAGCGCAGGGTCAGGAAGCTGATCACCGCGCTGGCCAGGGCCACCGGCACCATCCGCACCGCATAGGCGTTGAAGTCCAGCTCGGCCACGTCGGAGACGATCAGGTTGATCGGGTTCGAAGTCACGATGGGCGCGATCCCGGCCGCCATGAACACCGCGAAGACGAACGGTATCAGCAGCGTCTGGTTCTCCGGATAGAGCGCGCGGACGATGGTGATGACCAGCGGCGTCAGCACGAGGATCGCGCTGTCATTGTTGAGGATCGCCGCCGTGCAGGCGCTCAGGCAGAACACCAGCAGGAACAGGGTCCGCGCCGAGCCATCGCCGAGACGGATCACCGCCCCGGCGAGACGGTTGACCACGCCCAGATGCCCGGCCGCCGCCGCGATCACCATGATCGAGGCGATCGCGATCATCGGTCGCCAGAGCACGCCGATCGCCTCGATGATGTCGAGGATCGCGACATGTCCGGCCGCGGTCATCAGCGTGATGCCGGCGATTGCGGCCAGCGCCGGGCCGACGACGAGAACGCCGAGGGCCGGGCGCGACAGCGCGAGGATGATCGTCACGCCTAGCGCCGAAAGTGCGGATGCTTCTCCCATCGGCCCTACTCCTCCAGCGAGGCGCGGATCTGGCGCTCCTCCATGTCGAGGCGCCCCCCCTCTATCGCGAATTTCAGCGCTTCCTCGATGGTGCGGCCCATATGTGGCTGGCCGCGCAGCACCACGACCACCCGCTGAAGCTGCGGCACCGGGTTCTGCCGTGAGCGGATGAAGATCGGCTCGACATAGAGCACCTCACCCTCGACGATCAGGGTCGAGGTCCGGCCGCGAATGACCTCGACGCCGAGACGGTTCCACAGGCCGATTTCCTGCGCGATGAAGGAATCCTGGTCGATGGCGGCATCGGCCTGTTCGGGCCCCATGAAGAACATGCCCTTGGGCAGCTTCAGCACGGACAGCGTCCCGTAATCCTCGCCCGTCTGGTAGACCGTCGCCAATGCCCGCAGGTTGAGCGGATCCTGCGGCGTGTAGCTCTTGGACAGGGCGAACTGCACGGGGTTCTTGGCATCGACCATCGCCCCGCCCGCTTCCGCGACCCACCAGAACAGACCTTGGCTGAAGGTGATCGTGGCACCGCTCTCGCCCAGGATCGGCCCGACCACCTCGTCGGCATCGTCGATCAGATCTTCGCCGCTGTAGAAGGTCAGCGCATCGCGCTGATGGTAGAACGGATAGATCTTGTTGAACTGGATCGACATCAGTTCCTGGGGATATTGCACATGCGCGCGGATCTCGGGCGGCATGGCGTCCTTCGGCTTGAACAGACCGGGATAGATCGCGGCCCAGGTCTGAACCACCGGCTCGTCGGCGAACTGGTAGAGATCGACCTGCCCGGTCATGGCGTCGACCACGACCTTCACCGAATCCGCGATGTAGTTCATCCGTTCCAGCGGCCGCCATTCGGTGCGCAGATCCGCGGGATCGCCGAAATTGGTCAGGGCGCTGTAGGGGTAGGCATCGCTGTAGGTGACCGCGTTGACCATCCACTTCACCCCGTCACCGGCCGGAACCGCATAGGGATCGGTGTCGACATCGATGAATGGCGCGATCTGCTCGAGCCGCTCGATCGGCCTGCGGAAGACGTGTACCCGGGTCTCGGACCCGATCAGTTCCGAGAACAGGGTCTGGAAGAAATGCCCGGTCTGATAGCCGATCACCAGTCGCTTGAGCGGGCTGTCGACCCGGATGCCCGCCGCGACGTCCTGCGGGAATTGTACCTCGCTCCGGCCCTGCTCGGTCGCCACGTCGTGCTCCGCAAGCCCGACCGCGTTCGAGAAAGCGGCGTTGACCGCTCCTTCGCCGTAATAGATGGCCGGGTTGTCCACGGCCAGTGCATCGAACCGCGCCGAAACCGGCACGCCGGAGCTGCCATAAACCGGATCGCCGGTCGGCGTCCGCTGGGAGGCGAGCATGGTGATCAGCCCATGACCATGGGTGAACAGGAACGATCGCTGGTTCCAGGCCACGATCCAGGGCCGCATGACGTCCTGCGGCAGTTCGCGCACCGCGCTGGCCATCATGGTCATCTCGCCATCGACCTCCGAGACGATCGTGTCGACATCCATGAAGCCGTAATAGGGGCGCAAGGTCTCTTGGGCTTCGAGGATCTGCAACGTGGGCGAATACACCGTCATGTCGCCTTCCGCCTGGAGGATGCGCTGCACGTATTGCGGCGCGACCCGGCGGCTGTAGCGGCTCACCGAGCCGGACCAGAGCGGGGCGTTCTTTATGGTGGGGCTGTTAAGGAACGCCTCGAGCGGCGGCAGCGCTGCGTCGCCCATCGGCGGCACGAGGGTCTTCTCGATGATCCTGTCGGTACCGAAGGCGTTGTTGGTCGCATCGATATGGCGCTGCAGATACGGCAACTGGATCACCGGCTCGTTGGGCTTCACGAAGATCTGGTCGCGCAAGGCCACGACCGACCGGAAGGCCAGATCCGTGGTGATCCCCGGGAGAAGCACCAACGCGAAGGCGAGCGGGCCGAAGGCGCGCGGCAGATCGATGCTGCCCGGTTGCCGCAGGGCCTTTCGCGCCTTCCAGATCGTCAGCGTCAGGCCCACGGTCAGGGCGAGGATCGCCAGCGCCTCGACATAGATCGCGTTCTTGGTCGAGAAAAAGCCCACGATGTCCACGTATTCCGCGCCCGCGCCGGTGCCTTCGGTGGAATCCTCGAAGTTCGGCATGGTCAGAAGGCCATAGCGCCGCAGCCAGATCAGCGTTGCGGCGGTCAGACCGGTGAGCAGCAGCATCAGGCAGCTATAAGGCGTGCCGACCCGGCCGAGCCAGCGCACGAAGCCGTTCATACCCTCGGGCCAGTCGGCATCACGGCTGCCGGAAAGCGCGGTCCAGACCGAGGCGAACAGGCCCGCAATGGCCACGAACAGCACCGCGATCAGCGCCGTCACGATCGGTGGCAGGTCGAAGACATAGAAGCTGATGTCGTTTCCGAAGATCGGATCGACCTCGCCGAACGGCACCGCGCTGATCGGGCCGAGGAACTCGTAGAACTGCAGGTTCAGGACGTAGCCGAGCAGCGATCCCCCAATCGCGGCAACCCAAAGGGTCTTCAGCCGGTCGGCCTGCGGCAGCCCATGCAGCCAGGCCGGGGTCGCCACCGCCAGTATCATGGCGATCAAACCCCCGGCGAAGAGCGCCGTCTGCATGTAGAAGTTGGTCCAGAAAACCTCGGCATAGCCGAGACTGTCGAGCAGCCAGTAGTTCAGCAGCGAGCCGCTGAACCGGTCGAGCAGGAACAGCGCCAGCGCCACGCTCGCGACGATCAGGACCCGCGTCCACATCCATGCGGCAGTGGGCACCTTCGGCAGCTTGGCGAATTGCGACCGGGCCGGGATATCGGTTTGCATGCTCATCGCTTCACTCCTCCTTCAGCCGTACCGGCTGCCCGAACAGCATCCGCACTTGTTGGAAATTGGTCGTCGTTCCGAAGACGAGCATGGTGCCACCGAACAGCAGCAGACCCGCCGCGTAGCGGACCGCGCTGACGAGGAAAGCCAGGGTGATCGCCTCCGTTACCGGCAGGCGATTGACCATGAGGATCAGCGCGAACGCGAGCTCGAACTGGCCGACACCGCCCGGGGTGACCTGCACCAGCCGGGCGATGTAGCCGCCGACCACGGCCATCACGATCACGCTTGGCGTGACGACGACATAGCGCAACACGTCCTGCACCAGCGGGACCACCCGGCTCGTGAAGGCCTGCGGCACGATGTAGGTCGCGAACTCGACCAGCGCGAAGGAGAGCAGCGAGAGCAGCGCCAGCCCGAACAGCATCTGCGGATCACGGCACAAATCGCCGAACGCCTCCGCAGCCCGCGACCACCATGACGCCTCCCCTGCGCGCTCTTCGGCGCCGGGCCGCATCAGCAACCATGACACCAGCAGGATCGCGAGCGGTGGCACCAAGGCGAGCGCCCAGTTCAAGAGCCCGTTCATCACCAGACCGATCAGCGCGAAGAAGGCGAGTTCGAACAGAAGGAACCCCTTGAAGATGAAGACCAGTCGCACCGCCTGCTGCAGCGTCGCGCCCTGCCCCTCCAGTCCCGCCGCCCAAGCCACCTCGCCCAACCGGTAAGGGGTCATGCGACCGAGACCGTGGCCGTAGATGAATATCTTGAGATGTTGACCGAGCGTCCCCTCGATGCCCAGAAGCCGGGCGATCCGGTGGAACTGCAGCCCCTTCAGGAGCGCGACGGCGATGAAGATCGAAGCGGCGAGCAGGACCAGCGACCAGGTCACGAGTTCCTGCGACCGGATGAAGTAATGCACACCGGGCACCCCGGTGCCGAGTCCGGCATCATCCTCGCCCAAGGCGACGATGCCGCCGGCGAGCAAGGCTGCCAGCAGGCGTGTGTTGGCGAGCAACTCCCAAATCCCCGCCGCGGCCACCATCGCTGCAAGCAGCGCCGCGCAGAGCAGGTAGGACGGCGTCACCAATCCCAGAAACTGGCTCTTTTGCGGTAAGATGCCCTGCGATGAAGTGGGCTCGGCTACAGGGCGCGCATCGGAGCTTGGTCCGATCGGCACGCCCCCGCGCAGGTGGTGATGCACCTTCTGAAGAGCAACGTTTTGATCCATGGGACAGCCTCTCAAAACATACGAGTGCCTAGGCCGATCGGCAAAAAGACAGGTGGACCATTGTCCACTCATCGGCTCCGCAACAAAGATTGGAATGATTCTCGACGGTCGTCATCGTCCGGAAGAGGCAAAAACTGGGGGATATACCCCAATTCAACCACCTGTTTTCGTACAGAAACCTCGGCACTACCTTTCGGCGGCGGTAGGTGATCCGACATTTTGGGTCGGGCCTCGTTAACTCTCGAAGCCAGTTCGGACGGTCACGACTAGGGCGACGGCAAAGAGACAGACTTTCGGGCATCTGTTGTAGCGCGTGGCCCTCGCCTCCGGTCCTTCAGACGTCCGAACATGATCTCGATCCTGTTACGGCGCTTGTGACGACGTTTGTCGTGCCTGACCGGCGTGGCACGAGATTTTTGGTCCGGGATGCAGGGTTTGATCCTTTGGACTATCAGGGTTTCACGGATCGGGCGCTTGCCAAGTCAGAGCCATTCTCACCGCAGAACTGCCGCACCTTGTCGCGCAGCCTCTGCAGGACACGTGCCAGAGCAGCGATATTGGAGTCACCCGCCGCGCAGATCCATCATGCGCGCCTCTCACCCGCCAACTTTCGCAGCTCGAGGTTCAACTCTCTCATGCCAAAGCGCAGGGTAGCCTCTCGATCGCCCTCGCGCATCCCCGCCGGATCGGCCAGCTGCGGGAGCTCATCGAGCTCTTCGGCGGCCAACGCGCGGATAGCCTCAACCACCTTACCTACCTCTTGCCGCAAGAAGTCCTCGTCGCCCTGAAGCGGCGACGCCGTCGCTCCTTCCAAGGTTCGATCGAGGATCACGATGGAGTTATGGAGGCGCCGAAGGTGCTTGAGACGTTCTTCTGCGTCCCGAGCCGGAGCGATCCGCATGACGTCCTTGGCCTCCGCCGCCAAGCGAACGGCTTCCTGATAGCGCGCCTCGTGCCCGGGATGCAGCGGATCGGCCCCTTTCTCCGTCGCGGTGCCAGCATGCTCCAGCCGGTCGGCCAGTGCCGCCAGCGCATGCCTGACATGCCGCTCGAAGCGCTTCGCGGCCCGGTCCGGCCAGATGAACAACGCCACGGCGAGACCCACGGCGGCGCCCAGCCCGATTGAGATACCGCGGTCGATCGAGACCTCGATCACGTTCTGCTGCGACCCGAGGGCCAAGGCGATCGCGGCAACGATCCCGTACTGCCAGTTCGACTTCAGCGCCGCGATGGTATTCATCGCGAACATGGTGACGAAAAGCGCGACGGCGGTGCCGTATCCGTGCGGCAGAACGAAGAGGCAGGCGATGGCGATCAGCGAGCCGACCAGCGTCGCCGACAGGCGGCCCATGGCCGAGCCGATCGTGCCGTCGCTGCTTTCTTGCAGGATGTAGACGGCCGAAATCGTGCCGACGAAGACCTCAGGCAGCCCCAGCCAAGTCATCAAGAGGTAGAAGGCGCTCGCTGAGACGGCTCCCTGCAGGCCGAGGCGCAGCGCGTCGCGCCGGCGCTTGCGCCATTCCGCGCGCAGGCTCGTTATCCAGGATGGCAACTCCATGGGCAGCCTGCGGCTCCGTCGCTTCGACCTCCAGTCGAGAGACTAGGCCATTACGGCCAATGGCCAAACTGCCAGACCTCAACAGCGATCCCGGCAGTCCACTTCCGCCGGCCATCACGACGCTCAGGAGCATGGCTCTCGATCGCTGCTACGGATCCGCCACGGCCGCTTGAGCCGCAATTCGGCAGGCAACAGTGGGCGCCTGCCTTCTCAAAGAAGAATTCTAACATTCTGTGGTCTGCCCCCACTGAAGTGCTCCGCCCACTGAGATAGATTTATCTCGTCAGGAGGAGGACGAAGCGATGGGTG
>NZ_JAPWGO010000327.1 GCF_027213785.1 Limimaricola sp. G21655-S1
GTGCCGGGATAGTTCACATAGAGGCAATCCACCCCCTCCAGCGGCAGATCACCGGGCAGATCGGGACGCCGCGGGCGGCGCAGTATGGTGCGCTCGCCGGTAGAGTCCACCAGAATCAGCAGCTCGCCGGTCTCGCCGCCAAAGCGCTCCACATGGCTGCAATCCAGCCCGTAACCGGCCGCCTGCTCCAGCAGCCAGTCGCCGGTCTCGTCCAGCCCGATACGGGAAGCAATGGTCACCTCGTGGCCCGCCCACACC
>NZ_JAPWGO010000328.1 GCF_027213785.1 Limimaricola sp. G21655-S1
CCTCCGACCAGATGGCGCTGCTGCCGGTGACCCGCCGTTTCATCTTCCTGGAAGAGGGTGATGTGGCCGAAGTGACCCGCCGCGACGTGCATATCTTCGATACCAACGGCAACGCCGTGGTGCGTGAAGAGCAGGAGTCCGAACTCTCCCACGATGCCGGTGACAAGGGCGAATATCGCCACTACATGCTCAAGGAGATCCACGAGCAGCCCAAAGCGATCACCAACACCCTGGAAGGGCGTCTGGGCAGTGATCACG
>NZ_JAPWGO010000329.1 GCF_027213785.1 Limimaricola sp. G21655-S1
ACGACATCGGCTGCTGCCCCGATACCGGTGATCTGCGCCCCTGGGCCGCGCAGGGCGTGCTTTTGCTCAACACGGTGCTCTCGGTGCCTGCGGGCGACGCCAATGGCCACAAAAAACTCGGCTGGCAGGAACTTGCGCATCAGGTATTGGATCATAGCTCTCGCCGCCCGACGGCCTATGTCCTCTGGGGCAACCAGGCGCAGGCGCTTGAAAAACACATCCGTCCCGGCGATCACCTGATCCTGAAGACGGCCCATC
>NZ_JAPWGO010000330.1 GCF_027213785.1 Limimaricola sp. G21655-S1
ATCCACGTCGATGGCATCGATGGCAAAGACGAACTCAGCCGCATGGCCCGTGTGATCTACACCTTCAAGCAAGAGGCGTTGCAAATGATCCGCGACGCCAAGGCGCTGGAGGTCGAACAAGGCAAGCGCAAAAAAGAGCAGGACTTTGTTGTGAGCGAACTGCGCAATGGCTTCTCGCGCCTGTCCGACGGAGATCTGACGGTTAAATTCGACAACACCTTCCCCGCTGATTACGAAGATGTGCGCGCAGACTTCAAC
>NZ_JAPWGO010000331.1 GCF_027213785.1 Limimaricola sp. G21655-S1
GGTAGGCGAAGCGCCAATCCAGTTCCCCGATGGTTATGAAACTGTCTTTGCCGAATATGCGCACCGTGAGCGCTCTGTACAGCGGGATCGCCTCAATAACCTGAAGAACCAGCTCTATATTCTTGGTCAGCAAATCGAACAGAAAGAGCAGGAGCTGATTGAACTGAATGCCAAGATCCGCACAGTGAATCGCAGTGTGGATCTGGCCAGACAGGAACTGAATATTAGCCGTCCGCTGGCGAAAGAGGGTATAGTGC
>NZ_JAPWGO010000332.1 GCF_027213785.1 Limimaricola sp. G21655-S1
CCATAGGGCTGTGCGACGATTGCAGTGACTGCCTTGCGGTCTGTCCGAGCGGCGCCCTCACCTTGAGCGAAGGCAAGGTACAATGGCAGGCGGCGCTCTGTACCGATTGCGACGCTTGTCTGGATGTCTGCCCGCGCAGTGCCAATCCCAAGACCGCCACCATGACGGTGGACGATGTGTTGGCCCTGCTGCGCCGCTACGGCCCGCTGCTGAGCGGAATTACCGTCTCCGGTGGTGAGGCGACCACCCAGCTCCCC
>NZ_JAPWGO010000333.1 GCF_027213785.1 Limimaricola sp. G21655-S1
CCATGAAGGCCCCGCCCGACATTTTATTGCTGGACCGCGCATAGGCGTCCTGCACGATCATTTCCGCCGCAGCGGTGCCCGCAAGAGCGAGGGTTGCAATCGCGGAAAATGCTGCCGAGCGGCTGAGAGATTTAAAGGACATCTGTTGTCTCCTTGAGAATTTGACTGTTGGCTTCGGGCACATGCGTGCAACCGGCCTGACGTAAAGTTTGGGAACAGGTCAGACCAACGGCGGCGCGCGCGCACGGGCCGTGCGC
>NZ_JAPWGO010000334.1 GCF_027213785.1 Limimaricola sp. G21655-S1
GATAAAAGAGAATCCAATATAAGACCCGGAGAAATGGAAATGTAGGGTATACAAGAAAGAGAGTGGTTAGAAGGTTTCGCTGCCAAATGTAGAGAGCCTCTCGGACTCATGGCTTGATGTACACCGCCAGACCCTGCATGTAGTTCGGCTCTACAGAAAAGCGTCAGGGCATGCCCGCAAATCGAAGAATAGAGCGGGACGTACGGATGGGAGCGCCAGCATTTGCCAACACATCCTTCAACTCCGTCACGCCGACC
>NZ_JAPWGO010000335.1 GCF_027213785.1 Limimaricola sp. G21655-S1
GATCTTGACCGGCTGCGACACAGCTACGGCATCGACACCGCCACCCTGAGCGGTGCGGCCCTCTGTAAAGCGGAGCCTTTGTATCAAACCCCGCCCGCAGGCGCGCTCCATTGGCGCGAAGTCTGGAGCTGTGCGGCCCCCGGTGAATTGGGCACGCGGTACGCGGAGCTGTTCCAGAGACAGGGAGGGGCCATCCGAATTGGCGATGCCAGCACGCTGCGCCGTGCGGGCCACGCCTGGGAGGTGCAGACCGACAC
>NZ_JAPWGO010000336.1 GCF_027213785.1 Limimaricola sp. G21655-S1
CTCTGGCGCGCATTACTACCACTTTCTTTGTGATCGGCATGAGCTTGTGGTGGCAAATGGGGCAGAAACAGAATCCCTGTTTCCCGGCCCGGAGGCGCTTAGATCCGTCGGAGCAGAAGCGCTTGCCGAGATTTATATGCTGTTTCCAGAGTTGCAGCAGTGTTCTTACACGCCTGTTTCCGCGCGTCCTTTCCCCGATGGGCGTAAAGTGCAACATCTCGCTGAGCGTCATTTGAAGAACAACAAATCCTTGGTG
>NZ_JAPWGO010000033.1 GCF_027213785.1 Limimaricola sp. G21655-S1
GGGCTACGCCCGCCCTCCGGCTGGAGACAGCGGCCATCTTGGTTGTCGATGCCGGACAACTTGGTTGTCGGTCATCACGCTGGCGAGGCCTGCGGAGATGATCTCATGTACGAGGCTCGGGTCGTAGCTGAGTGGGCGACCACCAGTATTGCTCTTGTTTTGCTTAGACTTTGTCATGAAGGGTTTGGCTTTCGGTTTGTCTAACCGAGTTTGACAAACCCGGCCTGATGGTTGCGACTGCGGAGAAGATTGGTCGATCGTCGTCGACCCGAAAAAATTTCGGCTCTAAGGTCATGCTGGGGCTGCCTCTGTTGACAGGCGCCAATCTTGGCCGAACCTTTCGACCACGGGGCACTTCTGCTCGGAGAGGCGGGTAAGTACGCGACGGATTGTGGTCATGCGGTTTTCGTCCGACATCGGTCCAAAGAGCTCCGGCGGAACGCTCTCGAGTATATCGCGAGGCTTAAAGGGGTCACTGCCGCGGGCGCCCCTAAGGCGGCGGATGTGGAGCGCGGTCAGGACCGCCGTGTCATACTTCGACGCAGCGCCACGGTTGTCCGCATTCTCGTTTTCCGGAGGCTTGGAGCCGTCGACGGCCATGACGGTGGTACGATCATCGCCATCCTCATCCTGACCCAGCACAAAACTCTGGGTCTCAAAGAAGCGCGCCTCTCCTTTCCGCATAGTGCGTTGCTTTTCATGGGCAACACGCACGACCGTCCCCGTTGTCGGCCAAAGCGAAATCTCAGTATCAACTGCACCCCGCAGCGCAGAGCTGCCACGACCACCCTGTTTGGCGTCCTTACCGGTATGGTGAACCAACATGACATGAGCATCGAGTTGACGCGCAATGTGTCCAGCGGTGTCGGCGATGCCTGTCATGGCGCCGGCGCAATTCTCGTCTGCCGTGCCAATGGAACGTGCCAACGTATCGAAAACGATTAGTATGATCGGCTGTCCGAGGTTGTGGCGCAGCCGCTCGAGCTCAGTGACGAACTTGCCGACTTCGTCTGGCGCAGAGAGAGTTACAGGCCGCATGCGCACGATATAGGGAAGCGCTTCAGGACCATCGTTCAGGCTGAATGCCTGCATTCGGTCGAGCACTGACTCCGGAGCTTCGGCTCCGACATGCACGACTACGCCTTGGCGCACCCGCGCCCCGAAGAAGGGCGCCCCGGTGACAATGCAGTTTCCGAGATGGCACACCAAGGCGGATTTGCCGCAGTTGGATGGGCCGAAGAGGACGGACGTCTCGCCGCGCCGAAACCATCCTTTCGCGGCGTAATTCCAGGCGAGGTTGGGGATGTGAACTCGGGCGTCCTGGTAGAGGTCATCGAAATCGATAGGGGCTGCGGGGGTAGGGGAGGAATCTTGCAAGATAGGCGTCCTTTTAGGCTGCTCGTGAAACTGTCCGTCTTGCGGACAGCCCGGAAATAGGTCCGCCCCGCTGGCGTCGGAAAACCGAGCCAAGAAAAAAGTTCAGTTGATCAGGAATCGCCCGGGCGGACATACGGACATTCCCCCTTCAGGGGATGTCCGTATGTCCGCCCGGGCGAAACAAAGTATTTTTTCCATGATATTTTTGGGGCTGGTCGGCTTTTCCCTAAGTCCAAGTTGAAGCCAACAAGTCTTAGGAAAATACAATGAAAAACAGAGCCATACGACCTCTCGCGCTGAGCGAGGTCGCGCGTCTTCTGGCGGTCTCACCGAGAACAATTAGCCGGTTAATCGACAAGGGGGGCCTCAATGCGATCCGCATCGGATCGACGCTGGCGATCCCGTTCGACGGGATGTCGGCCGACCTGCAACGTTGCTTCGACGTCAACAATCCCCAAGCCCTTCTCACCGTGCACGAGGTTGCCTTGGAGCTTGGCTGCTCACCGGCTGACGTTCGAACACGAACTGCGACAGGTGAACTGGCATCCGTCCGCGTCGGCGGCTCGCTGCGCTGGTCACCGGTCGAGATCAAGCGCAGTGCTCAATGTGGGGCGCGAACATGATTACCGCGCCTGACGAAACCTTCAACGTTGCCGGGGCTGGCGTCGTCTTGGGCCGCTCTGAACGACAAGTGCTCCGCTACCTCAACGAGGAGCGCCTCCGTGGATCGAAAGCTTCTGGACGATGGATGGTGACTGCTCTCCATATCTGGGAATTCCAGGGAATTGCCGATGCGATGTTGGAAAATTGGCGAAATTATTGCCGCCTTTCCGAGGCCGAAAATATAAACATTGAAAATCAGATGGTTACGACTTCTGGGGAGTGAGGGTGGTCTGCACGGCGTCGGCGTGCAGACCACCCCATTTCCCCCCGTGGCGGTGGATGTCGGCCCGTGTCGCACGATGGCCGAAGACGGCTTCCGATGACTGCCCCCGTCGTCAGGTTCGGAGTTCCCAGCGACGTCTTTTGGAACGCGTCGGGAACTTCAAACCTGACGACGGCACATACAGGAAAAACGGATCAATCCATGAAACATGAAACTTTCGGGTTCGGCGACATTGCTATCGAGCAGGGCGATACCGCGGACCTGCGCCGGTGCCTTTGGCTTTCAAACATGAAGGGGTCCACCCGGAACGCGACCCTGATGAGCCTTGCCACGTTCTGTTCCGCCTCGAATGATGATGGTGAGTTGTCGGTAGTTCGTGTTCGGCAGTTGATCGCGGCGCCTGAGGTCCAGCTGAAGGCGGAAGTGGGCTCGCGTTGGACCCAGGTGGTGAGCGATGTGCGGCGCGCCCTGCGCTACTGGAATGATCTGCCAACCCGCTGGCTGGCGTTGCGTCTCCGAGCCCGTATTCCTACCCTAACAGATGCGGCAACTGCCGCCAGTTTCCGCCTCGGCGCTGACGAAGCAAAGCGTGCCAGTGCAGCGCTCAATGCTCTGGCAGCATCAGAAGGCGGGACCCTCGACGACGTCCCGGCAACGGCCGGTGTGATCGAGCCGCTCCTGCGGGGGGCGACACCTGAGACATTCGGCGTTGCGAGCCTGAAGAGCCTCGACAACAAGCGGACTCTCATCCGAAAAGTCGTGCGGTTCGTCGATCCTCTCAGCACAGGGATGCGAGAGACCTCCATTGATACCCTGCCGGCGCAGTGGAGGGAGATTTTGGCGATCCTCGAGCGCCAGTTGAAGGACCATGAAAAAAGCGCCGCCGCGATCCTGCGGCGCCTTGCCGGGTTCTGTGCGCGACAAGGTATGCGGCCTACGGAGATAGATGAGCCGCTCGTCGAGGCGTTCGTCGCCATGGAACTTGCAACGCATGCGCCGACCTACGTCGAGAAGTTGCGCGCGGCTCTCCGCCGCTGGAACGACGCGGTCGACGTCGGGCTTGTGTGTCCGTATCTGCCGCTACCGGCGGCCCCCGTGCATCGGCAGGAGAGTGTCACCTGGCAAAGTGTTCCCTCGAGCATCCGCGCGCCAGTCGACGCCTATCTCGAGACAGCCGTTTCTGTGCGCAACCCCGGCGATTGGGGTGATCTCGTGCCCGATGCCGACCCGGAGTATGCCGAACTCGGCATTGTGTTCGGGGACCCGGTATCGAACAGTGAGACAAGCGCTGCACCAATCTTGGAACCCGGCACCCACAAGAATTGGCGGGACGCAGTCAAGCGTGCCTGGCATGCTGCCAAAGCGGACCCGCGAGTTCAGCCGAAGCCGGAGGTCCTTGGGGAACTGTTCTGCAAGCCAGTCGTAGCGGCTTTGGTAGCGTCGACCCGGCGGGCTCGTCGACAGCGCGACGAGGCGAAAGGGCTCGTTTTCGACCCCAAGGTAAAAGGTCGTTATGAGCACACATTGGTCGAGGCGCTCTGTTCGGTCGGGCGTGCTCTGGCCGTTGCCCCTGCTCGGTTGGAGGAAGTTGAAGAACTGAAGCGACAGCTCGACCCGGGCGTGATCGGGATGAAGCGGTCTGCCGATGGTAGCTTCAAGCGCGTCTACGCCGAGCGGCGCATCGGCACGCGTCACGCCAACATGCTGGCCCAATTCGCCGACACCACCCGGCTGAAGCGGTGGTTCGAGGGGCCTTCCGTCCTATGGACGCTCGCATGCGCTCCAATCACTCGAGGCCGCAAGCCGCAGGCCTCCCACGTGGCCCTCGCTCGCTCCGCGCTCATGGCACGGATAGGGCAATACGTGGCGCCAGTCCGACGTACGAACCACGCGCGCTACCGTTACGAGGGCGACGATCGCCACATAATTCTGCCCGAAGGCGACGGAGAAGGCACGCTGATCATCCCGGCGCACGAGGGAAAAACCGGAAAGGAAATCCATGTTCGGATCGATCGGGAAACCGTCCGAATGCTGAAATACTACATCAAGCATTTTCTTCCGGTTGCACAGAGGCAGGCGAAGGCCTCCCCCGACAATCCTCACCTTTTCCCCGGTGCCGATGGGCAGAAAATTGAGGATGGAGGCTACGCGCTTGGCCGCGGCTACATCACTAAGTCCAAGCTCAATACCAGCTTCAAGAAGCACATGATGAAGCACTGCGGACTGGATCTCTGCCTTCACGTGATGCGCCACCTCGCTGGGAAAATCATCCTCGACCAAGACCCCTCCGCGATGTCGCTGGTCAAGGAGATCCTCGGCCACAAGCGCCTCAGAACGACCCAGTCTTACTACGCCGAGGTCTGCAAGATCGTCGCTCAGCGTCGCTACATCCACCTGCTCGAGCGGCAAGCGCGTCAGGTACTCGCGACCATGTCATTCAAGTTCGTCGATCCGCAGACCGGGAAGGAAATTTGAGATGCCAAGGCATAAGCTTACTCTGCCGCCAGTATCTTGGCCGGACGATCTGCGGACCGGCTTCGAACGCCACCCGCTATCGGTGGCCCAGCGATCGCGACTCGGACGCGGCTTGGGGCGCTGGCTGCGGATCTCAGACGATCTCGGCGCCGATCCGCGGGACGTTTCTCGCGAGGCATGGTCGGAGCGCACACAAGGGCTATCGCGGCAGGTCCGCAATGATGTGCGCCAGGCGTTGGCCATCGTTTTCCCGGCCACGGCCGCGTCACTTTACGCAGAAGACAACCGACGGAAAAAACGGCCGGATATCCGCGGCCAACTGCGTGAGGCCATCGCGCGCAACTTGGCAAGGTTTCCGGAAGATTGGCGCGCTGCGGCTGAACCGCTTCTTCATGTCGACGAGGCCGGGCTCGGTGATGGCATCCTGGTCCAAGCTTGGTCGCCGAACACGATCAAACGGCGTATCGAAGCTGCCGCACTGCATTTCGACTACTGCCGGGCACGGAATTTCGCGGTCGACCTCACACCGACGAGTGTGCGCTCCAAGCTCCGGGAGGACCAGTCCCGCGTCGAGAGTGGCAAGCGACGCATAGGCGGCGTTGCCGTCGACATGGAAGCGCTCTCAGGCTTGGCACGGGCTGTCTGGCCGGACAGGTCCTGGGCATGGCTGAAGACGACGCGAGATCGCCTGAAGAAGCTCGCCAAATACCACGGCTCGCGAAACGCCTCGCGTGCCATCGACGCTGCTGAACTGAGAGCTGCTGGACAGCAATTGTTCGACAGGGCCGACGTTCTCCACGCTGCTGCGCGCAATCGAAGAGAGCTGGTCGCCGCGCATACGAAAGCGCGAACCGCGCTGACAATGATTCTGCTCGCCGAAGCGCCAATTAGGATCAATAGCTGTGCCGAGATCGAACTCCGGAGCAACCTCTTGGAGGATCTTGCCGGTCTTTTCCTTGATGCGGCGAGCACCAAGGAAAGCCATGCCGATCGACGCGCTTTCAGCGCAACTGTGATCGACGCGATCGGTCGCTACTTGCGCCTGCATCGCGCAGTCGTCATGGCCCCGGGAGAAACCAGACTCTTCATTGGCGATCGCGGCGGTCCGATCAAGGGGGCTCAACTTTCGAAATGCCTCGGGGACTTCACCGAACCGGTGTTCAAGGTTCGGGTCACGCCGCACGCGATCCGGCATTCCGTCGGCAATTTCATCGTCGCCTCGGTGCCAGATGAAGCGGCTTTAGCGAGCATCATCCTGAACCACCGAGGGGATGCTATTACGCCTGTCTACACCCAAAGAGCCGGGCAGATTGTCGCCTCGCGGCGACTTGGTGCTGCGACTGAAAGGACAGCAGCTGCGCTGCATGCAGACACCACGCCGACAGTTTCGCGAAAGAAATTGCCGCAACGACGAGTCACCAGATGCAGCGGTAAATCGCGCCCTACCGAGGTGGGGGATACGGCGGAAACATCCTGAGACTAAGCGACTTTTGTAGTCAGGCGGGGCTGAGCTTGGGCGTCCCGTGATTGTCGATCAGGGCAGCATCGCATCTCGCCCGGGGTAGGACGTCCACAGCCGAGGACCCACACCGCCGTCTCAACACGACGGCAAGTGCACCACCCAGAAATCGTGGACGAGGTTGGCTGCCGTGGCTGCCTTGATCGGCGCCCCTTGTTGGAGGGCGCGATCAAGACGGCCACGAGCGCAACGGGAAAAAAGGAGGTTGATGCGGAATTGATACCGGGCCGGAAGCGCGGTCCGAGCTTGACCGGGCGCACCTGCCCGGATCTCGAAGGAGACCCACAATGGACTACGACAAACACTTTTCTGCCGCGCTTCAGGCAGAGCAACTCCGCCAGGGGTTCATTCGCTGGCTCCGAGGCGACGCTGACCGTCTGATTTCAGCAGCTCAGCACTCGGGCGGCGATTTCTGGGGGAACCAAGCCGCTGAGGTGGTCGACGCAATCGCATTTGGGGCAGAACCCGAAGAACTCGCTGCCGAGTTGACGGATCTGCAACGGCTTCTGACATTCGAGCGTGCGGAAGGTACAGATTGCGTCCGGATGGGCCATTTTCTCGTGCTGCATCCGGACGACCCTCTCGCCACTGACTTACAGCTCTGCGCGGAAGCTCTCGAGCGAGGTCTCACGGCCATGCGCGTTTACGCCGAGACGGCAATCAAGGGGGGCGTATGATGGACACGATAGCGGAACTCGTAGCCGAGGCTCTCGGCCAAGCGCGACTGGTTCGCAAATGCCTCGACGAGAAGATCATCGCGCTTCTCGACCCGTCTCAACGCAGCTTTGCTATAGAGATTTCGAAGTGCATTGCAGCAGGGACGATCATCAGTGAAGCTTTCCTGCGCGACCTCGAGTCCTTCACCGTCTTTCTGGACCGATTGGCACGCGACGAAACTACCTACGAATGGTGCGGCCATGAGCACGATCCAGATTGCGGATATCGTCTTCCCGTGCCCTCGCAGCGCGCTGACGCATTCTACGTCGTACTCCACGAACTCGTAGACCTCGCATCCGGGATCGGCGGCGCTCTCGACGCCGCTCGGGCTTATGCGATCACTAATGAGCTGTTCGACACTTAGGTCTCCCCCTGAAAATAGGCGCCGCCGGCTGGTTTTGCCGGCGGCGCACGACGAGCCACCGCAGGAGAAGACGCCGTGAGCCCGGAAAAGGACGCTTCCAGCGTTCACCGGGAGATGTAGTACCCTGCGGGACCGCGGCATCGATCCGCCATTTCGCAGCCGAGAACCTTGGGAAAGACCCCAATTGAGTTCACCTCTGAACGATTGCATGCAGCTCAATCTACATGTGGGCTCACGCTGAAGCGCAATTTCCGCAGTTTCAGCTTACTCACCTGACTGCATCGCCTCCATTAGCTTTTCCCGGAAGACTTCGGCCGGGGTTCGGTAGCCCAGGTACTTCCGGGGCGTGGCGTTGAGGCGATCGCAGATCGAAGCCAGATATCGATCTGTGATCGCCGTGGGGTCGGTCTTGCGAAGAAGGTATTTTCGGATGCGGTTGTTGGTGTTTTCGACTGTGCCCTTCTGCCACGGCGATTGCATGTCGCAAAACCATGGAGCCACCCCGAGACCGGCTTGAGATGCGCCCAGGCGGTGAACTCGGTGCCGCGGTCGAAGGTGATGGAGCGGCGGGCGGGTCGGGGCAGGGCCTTCAGGCCAGAGATCAGGGTCTCCATGACCGGCTTGGAGGTCCGGTCGGCGTTCTTCGCCAAGACGGTGAAGCGGCTGACGTGTTCGACCAGAGAGGTCACGTTCGCCTTGCCGAACTCTTTACGAAACATCACCAGGTCACATTCCCAAAGGCCGAACTGCTCGCGCTCGGAGACCTCCACGGGCCGCAGCGAAAAGCTGTGTTCGCTGCTGAATCTGCGGCCATGGTGGCGTCGCGTACCACGCGGTCTGCGACGGCGGAGGTGCTTCGGCAAATGTCGATAGAGCGCCTCGGATCGGCCATCTCCGGAATAGGCGTAACGGTATATGGGCTCGTGGCTGACGGACGTGGCATGGCCCTCGAGCTTCATTCGACCCGCAATTTGCTCAGGCGACCATCCGGCCTTGAGACGGTCGATCACCGCAGCCTTCACGACGGGGTATCGGACCAACTTGCGATGGATGGCACGGCGCTTCTCGTAAGCCCGTTGCGCGGTCATACCGTAGTAACCGCTCAGATGGGGTATCTCATCATCCACGAAGCGATTGCGCCGCATCTTCGGGTAAAGCGAGGAGGGCGCGCGGCCGAGCCGCAGTGCGATCTCTTTCATCGGCAATTTTAACTCGCGCCGCCGCGTGAGTTTCTAACGCTCTTCGAGATCCAAATGTGCGTAGCAGGTGCCCATCGATTGCTCTCCATGTAACCATCTGTTTCTATACAGAAGTTGCACTTCGAACATGAATCCACCACAGGACATCCGGATCGCGCAGAACATCGAATATCGACGCCTTGAGGCCCACTATGGAGGTGTAATTGCGCTGGCGCCTGATGAGGAACTGGGCTCCGAAGGAGAGGTAACCGACCTCTTCAGACATGGTCATCGCACTTGCACACCCGTGGAATAGGCATGTCTAACCACGCCGAGAGGGCCCATTTTGCGGTGGTAAATTCGACCGTGGTTGAAGCCGATACATCAGAGCGTCTCTCCCTTGGGTGGTATCGAGCTACCTGAGGGGGGGAGCGATCCGCAGCGCCACCTCAAACGCACACACGATACTTCGACAATCAATAGTTGTATCACGCTATCGTGACCCGAATCTTCTCCTGTGTCTCAGGAAGCGGTCGGATGTCCTCGTCATGAACGAAGTCATGACCGAAGCCGAGGCCGCGGAGTATCTGCGGTGTAGCGTGAAAACGCTTCAGCGCCGCCGGCGTGACGAGCAAATTTCGTTCATCCGCGACGGTGGTATCCGCTACCAGCTCTCCGACCTCAAAGACTACCTCGCAGCGAGACGTACCGCAGCAACGAAAGCTCCGCCGCCACTTCCTGCGCCGAAGTACAGAGCATCCAGAGCACAACAGCAGGACATCGTCGAATTTCTTTACGGCTGCGCACCTGCTTTCCCACCCAAAATTCATGAGATAAGTGAAGCATGAAGAAGATTGAAAAAATTGGAAGATTTACGATCGCCGAGAACCGGGGCGCGCTATATCTCAGATGGTGGGATTCTCACGGCAAGAAGACCGTGTCTGAGCGCCTACAAGCGACGACACTGGAGCAGGCGAGGAAGCTTACCCGTGAGCGAATGAAGACAATTGTTGATCGCTCCGAGGCGATCCGGCCGGATAGCGGCGACGACCCGACGTTTGGAGAAATCTGGCTCGGCTTCGAGCAGGACAAAAGAAAGAGGCTTTCTCCTCAAAGATTCAGGCTCCTCGAGAACCGACGCGACCTCTACTTCATTCCTCACCTGTGGAATATCAGGATGTCGAAGATGGGCCCGGCACTTCGCGCCTTGGTTAAGGGTATGGAGGAGAGCAAAATCCGTCCTGACAATACGAAGTCGAAGCTCAAAACTCTCGCCTCGAACGGCAAGCCGCGCCTCCATCCGAACACAATTGCAGACATCATCGGTAGCGCGGCAGAAGCGTGTGCGCTGGCAAAGAGCGATGGCTTGACGACGCACAACCCTCCCATGACCCCGTTCGTTAAAGGAATTACCGCTCCTGATGACCGCGATCCGAAAGGGCGCTACATCACCTTCGAAGAGACGGGCTTGCTCATCGAGGCGTGTCGGCGCCCGCACATCCTCGAGCTCCTCCTGCTCGACATTGGCTGCGGAGGACGGATCGGTGCCGTGGCCGACATAACGGGCAAGAAGGTTCGTCTCGACCTCGGCGTGATCGACCTCCTCGGAGAGGGCTTCGTGGAGACCAATCGGCGGAAGCAGACGCCTATCGTCCCAGTGACGGGCCCGATGGAGCGCATTCTCTCGCGACTGATTGCTACACATGGTGACGGCTACCTCATCCAAAACACCCGCACTCCGCTGTCAAAGGGAGCGCGAAACTGGACGCAGATCATCCAGCGACTGGTAGCCAGGGCGAAGAAAAGTAGGACGCCCGACCAAGTGAAGCGGAAGCTCCTTGAGCCCACTGACCAAGGGAACGTGAACTGGTATTCAATCCGCCGAACCTACGCTGACTGGCTCGACGAGCGGGTGAGTGATGCGGCAATCTCGGCCGTAATGGGGCATTTCGAAATCTCATCCAGGACCAGGAGGCAGCTCTTCGAGTTCGGGAGCCCCACGACCGATCTCTACAAGCGCCGAAAACTGGGACCTGTGCTTGAGGTCGCGGCCGTTCTCAATGAGGAATGGTGGCCTGCAATCCAACCATTCACGAGCGTAGACTTGAGATCTGAAGGCGAAAGTCTGAAGCGAACTGACGCAGAAGAGTGAAAAATACTTTGAATCGCAGGGTTTAAGAGGGCGATGTTGCGCAAAGCAGCTTTGAGTATGACTGCCCCCTTTCCCGCTGTTCTTCAGCGGACGGCTTCGATCTCGGCCGCACTAAGGGCCGAGACGCAGTTCATGATGGCAATGCGGATCTGAATTTCGGCTGTCGCGGTGTCCGAGCGCCGTGGCCGACGCTCCAAGGGCGATGAAGATCGTCGAAAAGCTGAGCACGAAGCAGAGGCTCAGCCCGATCGTCGCGGCTCGGCCCTGCGTGCTGCCCGGTGCCGTTCGTCCCGCGATGTAGGAGACATAGCCGGGCACCAGCAGCAGGACGCAGGACGACAGGAAGGAGACGGTGCCGGCCAGCAGCGCGGCGAGAAGGCCGAGCGATTGGATGTCAGCCACGGGTGATCCCCCGCCAGGACAGCCGGGACGTGGCGCCGAGATAGGCGGCCACGGGCACGACGAGCCATTGCAGGAACGGGGTCAGGCCCGCATCGATGACCGGGATCACCGGCATGATGTCCCGGTAGGCCCAGGCCTCGCGCACGGTGATGTTCAGCCATTCGCTGAAGATGGTGTAGCCGACGCCCATCACCACCGCGGCGAGCAGCACCGGAGCCCAGCTTCGACGGGGCCAATCCCCCGATCCCAGGGCGAAGAGCGCCAGGAGCAGCGTGCTGAAGGCGATGAAGAGATCGCCACCCGTGCAATGCAGGATCGCGAAGGCGATCTCGCCTACCGTGCCTTCGATCCAGATCGTGTAGAGCGGGATATGTGCGATCTCCCACAGCAGATGGCCAATGAGGGAGAACAGGAAGTAGCGCCGCAGGACCTTCAGCCAGTCCGGACGGGTGGCGGTGAGCGAAGGCGCAGGCGCGGCCGCGGTCATCGGAACCACCCCCTTGCCCGGTCGAGCAGGCCCTCGGGCTCGGGATGCGGATGCGCGTTGGTGAGGCCATTGATATGCATGAGAAGGTTGAGCGGTGCGAAGCCGGCGCCATGGAAGATGGCGACATGCCGCCCCTCCCGGTCGAAGAGGTGAATCATTGGGTTGTCTCCATTTCGTGCGGATCGGGAGGCGAGCTCTGCCTCGAGGTCTTCGAGCGCACCATTTGGTGCCGCGACCGACCAGTTCCCGGCGTCGACGGTGTCGATACCGTCCGGTTCCTCGGCGATCGTGATGAAGCGGACCATCTCGCGCATCGGGCTCGCATTGAGCGACGCCACCGTCTGCGCAAGCCGATCATGCTGCGCCCGGCAGGGCTCGAGGCAGGGGCTCGAGCGAACGTGCACGGCCACGACCTGTCCCACGAGGTCCGCGAGATCGAGCGGCTGACCATCCGCGCCGATGAGGTCCAGATCAGGCGCGGGGCCGGAGATCGCCTCGAATGCGGGCTCCTTCAGGGCAGTAACTTCGTCGAGCCGTTCGCCCGGGTGATCGGCCAGTGCCGGGATACCGAGCAGGGCCATGGTCATGGCGGTGAGAGCGAGCCGCCGCATCAGCTTCGCCCCTCCGTCTCGATGCGCATCTCGATCTCCCGGGCCAGGTCCTCGGGGGGCTGGTCGCCTTCCAGGAAGACGGCCTCGAAGCGGCCGTCGGGCCGCATCAGGTAGATGTGCCCGGCATGCGCCATGCGGTATCCGTCGGCGGCCTCCGCATCCGGCAGCTGCTCGTGATAGACCTTGAAGGCATGGGCGGCCGCCGTGACCTGATCATTGCTGCCGGTCAGCCCGACAAGGTCGGGGTGAAAGTTCGCAACGTAGTCGGCCATGACCTCGGGCGTGTCGCGCTCGGGGTCCACCGTGATGAAAAGCGGTGCGACCCGGCCTGCGTCCTCGCCCAGAAGATCGAGCGCGGTGGCCATGTAGGCCAGCGTGGTTGGGCAGACATCGGGGCAGTTGGTGAAGCCGAAGAACACGAGCTGCCAGCGACCGGCGTAATCGGCCTCCGTCACCGGGCGCCCGGTGTGGTCGACCAGCTCGAAGTCGGAGCGGATGTCGGCCTCGCCGCTGTAGGCAACCTCCACGGGGGCGGAGGGACCGCGCAGGACGAAAAGTCCCGCGATGGTCAGGGCGAAGACGGCGGCTCCGCTCCAGAGGAGAAAGCGCAGCCGTCGGTAAAAGCTGTGGGAATTGGGCATCTGTCTGTCTTTCCGGTTGGCCCGCCCGGGCATGGGCCCGGGCGGGCCTTCGTTCAGCCCTGATCGGCCTCGTCGTGATGTTCCTGCATGTGGGTGTTCATCGTTTCCATCATCTCCATGCAGGCCTGCATGTGCTTCATCATCATGGGCATCATGTTTTCCATGCCTTCCATGCCTTCCATGCCTTCCATGCCTTCCATGCCGTGCATGCCGGCCATGTCGCCGCCCATCATGTGGCCGCCTTCCTTCGTCGTCTCCTGGGTTTCCGCCGGGGCGGTCTCCTGGGCGTGGGCCAAGGGGGCGAGCGCGAGCAGGAAGAGGGCGACGGCGCCGCCGAGCTTGGTGGTGGTCTTCATGTTGAGTCCTTTCGGAATGGGTTTCAGTCGGTCGAAACGTCCGGCTTGGGTGTCGGATCGCTCTTGTTGGCGCAGGCGGACGAGCCCCCACGCATGCAAAGCCCCAACGCGCACATGACGGCGCAGGGGGCCAAACTCAGGATCAGGGGCGCGGCGCCGATGGCGGTGAGCCAGCCCCAGTTCAGGATCATGCCGGTGCCGATGAGGGCGAAGGCCAGCACCATCCAGCCACGCCGTCCGAACGCCGGGAAACGGCGGGCAGGGGCGGTCACGGTGGCGGATCTCGACAGCTCGCTCATGCCTCGCCCTCCGACTGGAGCCGTCGCACGACCGGCAGGATGTCCTGCTCGAGCGAGCGGCGGTCGAAGGGACCGACATGCTTGTAGGCGATCCGCCCCTGCTCATCGATGACGAAGGTTTCCGGCAGCCCGTAGACACCCCAGTCGATCGAGGTGCGTCCCGAGCGGTCGGCACCGATGCGGCTATAGGGGTCGCCCGTCTCGTCGAGGAAGGCGAGCGCCGCGTCCGGCGCATCCTTGTAGTTGATGCCGTGGATCGGAACCGTGCCCTGGGCGGCCAGCTCGACCAGAAGCGGCATCTCGACCCGGCAGGGCACGCACCACGAGGCCCAGACGTTGACGATCGACACCTCGCCTTGCAAATCGGACGAGGACAGGCCGTCATCGCGCCCGTCGATCGGCGGCAGGTCGAATTCGGGCACCGCGCGACCGATCAGGGCCGAGGGCAGTCGGTCGTCGGAGTTCATCAGGCCCCAGTAGAAAGCCGCCGCGAGCGCTGCGAACAGCGCCGCTGGGAGCAGCACCAAGGCCCGGCCTCGGGATCGCCTGCGCGGGGCCTGTTCCGCCGTGCTCATGGCTTGCCCTCGGCCCCGGCCGAGACCTCTGCCTGAAAGCCGCGCTCGCGCTCGGACCAGCTGGTCTTGATGTAGGCCAGAACCGCCTTGATCTCGTCGTCGCTCAGCAGGCCCGCGAAGGCCGGCATGTCGCTCTCGTAGCCGGGCACCACCGCACCGACACCATGCTTGGTGATGGTAAAGAGATCGCGGTCGGCGTGGTGCCAGGTATGACCACTGTCGTCATGCGGCGGGGCGGGCATGCGCCCGTCCTCGGTCCGACGGCGCCAGTCGGGCTGGCCCTCGAGCTTCGCGCCATGGCAGACGGCGCAGCTCTCGGCATAGATCGCGCCGCCCTGTTCGACCATGTCCCGCGTGACAGGCTCTCCGAGGATGGCGAGCCCCGCGATCTCCGCCGGTGCCGCGCCCTGCGGGTCCTCCTTCATCAGCCCTTGGGCCACCGCCGCGATCGCGGCGGCGCCAATCAGGCCCGAGGCGAGGCCGATGGCCAGCCCGCGTCTCATCGCGCGCTCCTGAGGAACTTGACCAGCGCCATCAGGCTCAGAACGAGCAGCGTCAGCACCAGCAGCATGACGAGCCCGCCCCCGGCCATCATGGCGCCCATCATCGGTCCGTTCATCATCGACATCATGGCCTCCATGCACTCATTCATCGGAGAACACCGTCACTTCGTCGCCGGCGAAGGCGTAGGTCTTGAGCGTGCCACTCTTGCCGCCCATGCCAGGGGCGTTCATCGGCATGCCGGGCAGGGTGATGCCGGTGATCTCGGGGCGCTCGGTGGTCAGCCGCGCCACGATTTCGGCCGGGACCAACCCGCTGACATAGTAGCCATCGACCTGCGCGAGATGGCAGCCAAGACCCTGCTCGGGCACCCCGGCCTCGATCGAGCGCTTGTCGAAGTCGCGGTCGTCGATCCGCGTCACATGGTAGCCGTTCTCCTCCATGTAGTCGGCATAGGCGTCGCAACAGCCGCAGCCCGGGTCGCGCCAGATCGTCATCTGCCGGTCGGCGGGGACGGTGGTCTCGGCGGGCGTGACCGCCGCGCTGTCGGTTTCGGCGGTGGTAAAGGTTGCGATGCCGATGGCAGAGACGGCGGCCAGCGCGAGAGCGGTGCCGGTGAGAAGCTTGCGGTTCATGTCAGCTATCCTTGGAAAGATCGAAAGGGGACCAGGTGGTGCCGCCGTCGCACGAGACGCGCAGGCCGGCGGCATCGGCGGAGATCACATGGAGCGGATCGGCGGGGTCGACGGCGACGGCGCTGATGGGGTCGGAGGCGCTCTGCTCCCAGTTCACCCCCGCATCCATCGACAGCCACAGCCCGGAGGGCAGCGCTGCGAGAAGGCGCTGTGGTGCGTCGGGGGCAAGGGCGAGGATCTCGACGGCCTCGCCTTCGGGCAGCGAAGCGGCGGTGACGGGCGTGTCGCCTGCCACGAGCGCGTCCAGCGCGTCGCCTGCGACCACGTCCTGCCAGCGGCAGAAGCAGTCCGGCACCCGCGTCAGGCCGGCCCGCGTCCCGGCATAGAGCCAGATGCCACCCATGCCGGTCTCGTGCGCCACGGAGACGAGGCTGAGCACGTCATGCTCCTCGCCGCCGAGATAGGGGCGGTCCATCACGAAGGCCCACGTCTCGCCGCCATCCTCGCTGCGCCAGAGCCCGTCGCCTTCGAGAGCGGCATAGATGGTGTCGGGCGCCTGCGCGGCCACAGCGACCGAAAGGATTGCCGCGCCGGGCAGCCCGGCATCGGCCTGTGCCCAGCTTTGGCCGCCGTCATCGCTGCGACGCAGGGCGCCGTCGCGCCATCCGGCGAGGATCGTGCCCGGGCGGTCGGGATGCGTGGCGATGGCGGAGAGGCCCGCCGGAGCGTCGAGCCGGGTCCACGCATCGCCCTCGTGGCGCAGTAGGCCGTCCGGCGTGGCGGCAAGGAGGGCAGTTCTGTCGAAAGCCAGGGCGGTGACGGCGTCCGGAGGGGCGCTCCGGGGGGCTGAGCGGGCGAGGCCCGGGGCGAGCATCGTCATGCCCATCGCGGCGAGGCCGGAGGACAGGACGCGACGGCGCGACAGCGCACGTGCGAAATGAGTGGTCATGGAGAATATCCCGAGAAGGAGAAGGTCGGTTCAGCGTCCGCCTGCCGAGATCGGGCGGGCATGACGAAACCGGGCCGTCACCTGCGCGGTGCGGCCGGTCAGCTCAGGATGGTGACTCGTGGTGGCGCGGGGTCGAAGCCCGGCTGGCGTGTTCGAACCGCCGCGTCCGCGGGCCAATCACGAGCGGTCGCGGCGAGAGCCTGCGGCAGCGCTGCCATGGACGTCTCCGGGGACAGCAGCGGCGCGGTGCAGTCGAGGTCGCAAACCACCTGTTCGCCCGCATCCGGCGCACAGGCTGGGCAGAGATCGTCCTGCTGTTCCACGGTGCTGGACGCCGCCATGTCGATCGACATTCGGGCGCCGGCAACGTCATGCACCAGCACGCCGACCAGAAGGGTCAGCGACAGGCAGAACGTGGCAAGGCGAACCCAGAGGCGCATGGCACCGATCTAAGAACGGACGCGCCGCCTGTCTACCGGGCGAAGGGGAAATTCGCTCACGAAACCGTCACCTTGCGGATCGCTGCCGAGGCGCGCGCGAAGCGGGAACGCGGCAATGGGGCTGCTCGTTTTCATCCCGCACTCAACAGAGGAGCGAAACATGCAAGTTCAGGACATCATGACCAGCAATCCCGTCTGTTGCGGCGGGAACACCACCATCCAGGAAGCCGCGAAGCTGATGGCCGAACGCTCCATCGGGGCGCTTCCGGTGCTCAACGACGCGGGCGAGCCGATGGGCATCGTGACGGATCGCGACATCTGCTGCG
>NZ_JAPWGO010000337.1 GCF_027213785.1 Limimaricola sp. G21655-S1
CTACTTAATACATAGTTTGCACCAGCTGAAACGCCGTCAACTTTTTGGTTGGCGGCCTTCGCAAAAAACAACTGGCGCAATTCGTTATCTCTCACAAACGACCTTTCTCATGAGAAAAAATAAGAGCTGAGTCCGTATATGACTATAACGCAAGATGGCTGTACCAACCTACCGACCAAAACAGAAAGCATTGACTCAAAAGATTTGGAGGCCGTGAGGAAAGCGCTGATCAGCATGATTGGGGAGCGTGTTGATT
>NZ_JAPWGO010000338.1 GCF_027213785.1 Limimaricola sp. G21655-S1
CCTGGCAGCTGGCCAGGCCGGCTTGCTGGTGCTGGCAAGCCGCTTCGGTGCTATCCGCGGTGCAGCGCGCCGGGGTGCCCGCCCAGCTGGTGTGGCAGGCAAGCAGTCCCACAATCAACAGGCAACGCCGTATGTTGTTCATGTGTCTCCCCTCTGGCCTGCCATGGCGGGCGTTAAGCTAGCTGTCCGGGCCGCCCTCCGGCGGTGGCGCGTTAAGGCGATCCTGCTTTTTGCGCCAGCGCTGCCAGGCTTTGGG
>NZ_JAPWGO010000339.1 GCF_027213785.1 Limimaricola sp. G21655-S1
GAGCTGCACAAGCTGCAGTTGGAGATAAGCGAGCTGCGGGGGGAGTTGCGGGAGGTGAAGCCGGAGTTGCGCCAAGCCCGCCGCCTTGCCGATCTGCTGTTGGAAAATGAGCTCGCCGCCGTACAGAAGGAGAAGCCATGAGCATTCAACAAATATTGGACGCCCAGCAGCGGCTGGTGATCCTGCGCTCCCTGCTGGATATCGGTGGTGCCGCCAACGAGTCAATCCTCAATGACTGCCTTGACCAGCTGGGTAC
>NZ_JAPWGO010000340.1 GCF_027213785.1 Limimaricola sp. G21655-S1
CCTCAGGGTTGATGTGTTCTGACCTTTTGTTCAGTCGATCCTGCACGAACGAATCGGATTTCAACCTCTTGCGCACCCATTGTCTTCAGCTGCGGGGTCAGGCAGTCTCGATCACAGAGCGTCGTTGATTGCGGGTCCGACGCCAATGGGATGAGAGATGCACTATATCAATATTTCCGATCTCGCAGATCGAGACTGGCGCTTTCTGGAACCCTACAACACCTCGCCTGAACTGACTTGGGACATGCACTACGGG
>NZ_JAPWGO010000341.1 GCF_027213785.1 Limimaricola sp. G21655-S1
CTGTCATACCACGCATCCCACCGCCGTATTGCGCCCCAACGGGCGCGCCACCACCCTCAGCATGGACCGCGCCGCCAATATCGCGCAGTTCAATGCGCTGGCCGCAGGCGATGGCGCCCAGCACGGCCGCGACGTGGGTGCGATCGAGGCGGATGCGGAGTTTCTGTTCTCGCTCCTTGGGGGTGAGCTTTGGCGCTGGCGCACCGCCCGGCTGATGCTGTCGCAAATCCGCAAACGCGGCCTCAATGGGCTGAAA
>NZ_JAPWGO010000342.1 GCF_027213785.1 Limimaricola sp. G21655-S1
GTGTATTCTTCTCCGGGCGTGCCCCTCGCGCCGCCCGAATTGACCTTATGTGCCGCTGTCATCACGAGGTTTTTCTTGACGCAGGCAAAGGCTGTACCTCGGAGGTTACGTCCACATTTGTCTCTGTAGAACAGAGCTCCAACTGCGCGTGATGGCAAGCGGTTCCTAGACGCGTCTGACACCGTTCTGGCAATCGCTTCTGGCGGCGCCATGTCTTCCCGTAACTCAGGATCAATAAAAGTAGGCCCGACGTCGC
>NZ_JAPWGO010000343.1 GCF_027213785.1 Limimaricola sp. G21655-S1
GCCGTATGGTTAACACTCCCGCCATCAACTGCAAGCACACCTTCATAAACGGTCGTTCCTGATTGATAATGATTGTGTCCGGCGAGTGTCAGCTTTCCCGATCCCAGCTTGACCAGACCGCCAACGCCTTCGAGACCAACAGACGTCGCAACCGAATGTCCCTGCGTGTCAAGATAAGCGCTCGAATAGCCGATTTTAATATCACCAACGTGAAAGCCCGCAAAGAGATCCGCCTGATCGCGCGTCAGGCGAAGAA
>NZ_JAPWGO010000344.1 GCF_027213785.1 Limimaricola sp. G21655-S1
CAATAAGGTTCAGCATATCTGCCCTCCCGCAATCGGCTCCAGCGGTCTTTGTGACCTCCGGGGAGCAGGGCGGACGGTGGGACGGGCGGCGCGCGGCAAGACAAACCCCGCCACGGCGTCAAACAAGCGTGGATCATCAAGGATCGTATGGTGGTTGCAGCCATCCAGCAGCGTTGACGCCGCCGCCGGGACGACCGCGCGGATTGCGTCGGCCTCGCTTGCCCGCACCTGCCAGTCGCGCCGGGCGTGGATCACC
>NZ_JAPWGO010000345.1 GCF_027213785.1 Limimaricola sp. G21655-S1
CCACTCGGTGGCGATGGCCTGGAAGCCGGCGCCGAGCATGATCCCCAGCAGCAGCAGGCGGTTGCGCTGCACGCTCGCTGGCAGGTCGGGGTAAAACTGGTGGGACTTTTCTTCCATCGCGTCGAAGGCCGTCCCCATGTCCTGCGGCGCGCCGTCGCTGTCCACCAGGGTCTGGGCGTCGGCCACGCCACGGCTGTGGTGCGAGCCCAGGTGGGGATCACGCACGTAGTCGTTGTTGGGCAGGGCTTCCCATTAC
>NZ_JAPWGO010000346.1 GCF_027213785.1 Limimaricola sp. G21655-S1
AGGCCCGGGTCTCATCCCCTCTGGCGCCAAAGCGTGGCCAGCCAATTTCGGCCACCAAGGGTGCTACCACCTTGACGGCGCGCTCGGCCTCCCCGACCTGTTGTTCGTTCCAGGCCAGCGCCATCAGCGCCAGTTCGCCGTTGAAGTTGGGCAGATCGAGCGGGATCACCGCCTTGCCCTGCTCGTCAAAACTCACCTCGCCGCTCCAGAGCGCGGCGATCTCGACCCGGCTCTCCAGCGCGCTGCCCTTTTTCAG
>NZ_JAPWGO010000034.1 GCF_027213785.1 Limimaricola sp. G21655-S1
AAACCACAACCGTATCGATATGAGGGTGGGCCAGTTCTTCGTGTCGCCCCCGGGCCAGTTCCGAATGTCGCTGGACAAGCGTGAGTTCCGTGTTCTGTTGCAGTTGAATCCGCTGCTTGAAAGCTTCTACGCGATGCTTGGGGAGGTCCGCGGCGATCAGTTGGCAGTGTTGTGTAGTCATGATCTTCACACATCGCACTCAAACTGGCACTGCCACGTTGCGACGGGAGACATCGATAGAGTGCTTCCAGGGGTGACCCGAGATCGGGATACGTTTCGCTTCTGGCCGAGCTATACTGGAGAGTGCACAGAGAAGTTTGACGTTACGCTCCATAGTGCCGTGACGATTGCTTCGGAACTATACCGCTTTGCTGCTCCGGCTCAGGGAGAGATGATTGTATGAACGCGCAGAAGAAGATCTGTGCTGCCTTTTGTGAGGGTCTCTCCGTCCGAGAGATCCCCCTGGGCTATGCGATCAAGACTCCCTTCAGCTGGCTTCATGGTGAGCCGTTGGTCGTGTTCGGCGAGAGATCAGATGGCCTTGTTCGCATGCGTGATGGGGGTGATACGCTGGCCCTTCTTGAAGACGTTGCCGGTGACCTAACAACCGATACGAAAATGGATGCGATGAGGCAGCTCGCAACCGAGCACGGTATCGCATTCGATGAAGAGAATTCCCTCTTTCTAAGCGATTGGACTGATGAAGCAGACTTGGGTAGTGCAGCCGTCAGGTTCATGTCGTTCTTGAATCGCATTCAGGACCTTGCATTTCTGTCACGTGATAGGATCAGCAACGCTTTCCGCGAAGAGCTTACTGAGGCGATCAAGGAACGCTTTGGTTCACAGTTCCATGTTGGCGAGCGAGAAGCTTTGTCCAAGGATCACAAGGAATATACCGCTGATATCATTATCCGCGACGCCAAGATTCAAGCGGCTGTTTACGCTGCGACAAGTGAGGTGAACGTTCTTGAAGCACTGCTGACAGAGCAAGTGTTCAGAGACGACTACGAGGTGAAGACAGTACCAGTGGTGGTCTTCGAAGACTTTATGCAAAGCAAGGTAAAGCCTAAGACGCGTCGTCGAGCCATGAACAGCTCTGGCATCGAGATCGCAGACTGGGCCGGCGGGGCGGATGAAGTTCTTGCAAAGATCAGTCAGATTTTGAAGACGTGACGTTGTAGCTGTCTACGATCCCGTCAGCCCCGCATCGTGCAGCGCTTCGGCATCGGGCAGGTCGCGCAGATCCTGGAGCCCGAAGGCGGCGAGGAAGCCCGGCGTGGTGACGTAGGTGTAGGGGGCGCCCCGCCGCGGCGCGCGTGGCCCCGGTGCGATCAGATCCCGCGCCGCCAGCCGGCCGATCAGCTCGCGGGAGATCTCGGACCCGAAGATGTCCCTGAGCCCGTTGCGGGTGACCGGTTGATGGTAGGCGATGGCAGCAAGCACCGCGAGGTCACGCTCGGACAGGCTGATCTCCCGATCGCCGACATTGGCGGCGACACGGATCACCGCGCCGTAGGCGGCCCGGGTCCGCAGCATCCAGACGTCGCCGACCCGCACAATCTCGTAGGGTCGGTCGGCCAGCTCCGCGGCGAGATCATCGATCAGCAGATCCAGCGCCACCCCCTGCCCCACGACCCGTGCCAGATCGGCGCGCGGCACCGGCCGGGCGCTGGCGAACAGCACCGCCTCGATCCGCCGCATCCATTCGCGCCAGCGCAGCTCGCGCGGCAGCTCGGTGAGCTCGCGGTCGATCATCTCCATGCTCAAAGCCCGTAGAGCCGGAAGCTGTCGCGGCCGGTCAGCTCGCGCAGCGCGCCCAGCAAAACCAGCCGGTCGCAGAGCCGCCGCGCGGCGCGGTCCGACATCAGATGGGTCAAAGCTGTAGGCGTCAGTGCGTCCTGCGCGAGAAACAGCTCGATCGCCGCATCGGCGCCCTTGGCCCGCAGCTTCGGTGCCACGGCGTACAGCCGCGCGGCGCGGCGGGTCAGGTCGTGCGCCAGACCGGCGGCCCGGGCCGCAGCGCGGGCCACGGCCTGGTGGCAGGCCAGCCGCAGCTGATCCCCATCGCGCCGCAGATCGCGCGGTGCCAGGCCAAGCACCAGCAGCGGCACGATCCGATCCCAGCCAAGTACCTTGGCCAGTGCGGCATCGGCGAGGATCAGCGCCGCCGTCTCGGCCCGGGGGGCCTCCCTGAGCACCGTCTCAAGCGTGGCCGCGGCCCCGCGCGATGGGGGCCCCGCTCCGCGCCAGCTCGCGCCTGACCGGCTCCGGTGCGACGCCGGGGAGAGGCGCCAGGCCGCGCGCGGTCAGCGGCCGCGTCACCGCGCGACGCCAGGCCTGGCCGATCTCGCCCGCCGGCCCGAGCGGATCGCCGGGGCGCGCCAGATGAAGCGCGTCGCGCAGCTCTGCCAGACCCTCCGGGCGCCCCGAACACCTCACAGTTGCCGCCGCGGCCTCAAGCGCCAGCCGGTCGCGCCACAGCGTCAGAGGCAAGCCCGGCTGGGCCATCGCGCCTTGCAGATGCGCCAGCGCGGCGCCGGCGCGGAACGCGGCCTCCTCGGGATCGGCGGCACGGCCCGTGACGGCCCAGCCCGGAGCAGCAGGCCAGGAGGGTACGGGAAGATGAGGATGCGGATGAACGGACATGCCTCTCGCGCTACCGGGTCGCGGCGCTTTTGTCCATTCCATGGCATTTTAACCGCCGCGCTGTACGGTTGTCTCGCATGTCCGGTAATCTTGGTTTATCGGACATGAAGATGATCGGTCGCTTGGCATATCGAATTCGTCTGAAAACCCCGAACATCCCGCGCCGCTCGTCCTGCCCGATTACGTCGCGGGCTCCGGCAGCCTCGACCGTTTGGTCGACACCGCCCGCCAATACCTCGACCACGCCATTGCCGAGAACACCCGAACCGCCTACACGCGCAACTTGGAGGCCTTCGCGCGTTGGTGTCGAATGAAGGGCGCCAACCCCCTGCCCCCGTCGCCCGAACTGGTCGGGCTCTACATCACCGATCTCGCCGCGCCTTCGGGTAAGGCACGCCCGCTGTCGGTAGCCTGGATCGATCGCCGTCTTGCCGGACTGTCTGGGGGCTACGCGCAGCGCGACTTTCGGCTCGACCGGCGCGATCAGCACATCTCGAGCGTTCTCGTCGGCATCTGCTGCCGCCATGCCCGACCGTTGGAACAGATGGAGGCGATCAGGCCGGACGAGCTTCTGGCCATGCTCGCGACGCTCAGCCACGACCTGCGCGGGCTGCGCGACCGGGCCATGCTGCTGGTGAGCTTTGCCGGGGTGCTGCGACGCTCCGAAATCGTCGGACTGGATCACGGCCAGGACGACACCATCTAGGGCAGCGGCTGGATCAAGGTTCTCGAGGCCGGCGTTCTTGTCACGCTGCGCGGCAAGACCGGCTGGCACGAGATCGAGATCGCCCGCCGCTCCAGCGATCAGACCTGCCCGGTCCAAGCCCTGAAGAGATGGCTGGAGTTTGCAAAGATCGAGTTCGGCGCCCAAGCTTGGTAAAACCAGCCGGCCTGACGTGTCCAAGCCAAAGGGCGCACTTCATCCTCGTGCAGATCTTCGTGTCGATTGATCGGCTGCTCTGAGCCTCGGTAGGCTGCCCTGATCAAGTCGGAGGCCGCCTGATTCTCGTGGAACGCGAACCAAAAATGGCTACCAGAGGGTGAGGCCCTTGAAAGTACTTCTATAAATCCACTCAGTTTCACGCAATGCGTGTATATTAGTGCTGCCTACTGCCCGTTCAGCGTGGGCTCTCAGAAGGCTCTCGAAAAAAGTTCAGGGCCGAAATCACGCCGAAACCCTTGAAAAATAGCTCCTTTGCAAAGTGCAATTTACACCTTGATCGGGAGTTCTCTCGATTAGTTGTTGCGTCTCGGTAGGTGCTTGTGCATTGATGGCCCAAAATGCACACACGAAGAGGCCGCAGATGAGTAGCTAACCCCCAGACAAGACGAGAGCCCAGAAAGGTTGCCGCCTCTCTGAGCCCTTTAGTCGCCCGGTCTGCTAGGAAAACAGACCCTATATTCACCCTCTTCCTAGCAGGCATTTCCCACCTCCCGCAAGCCCCTTCGGCGTGCGGGATCATGAAAAGTGTGCCTGAGAATGACTTTCCCAATGAATCCGGGGAGAGGCTTCGTTGCCCTGCCCAACGAGATCATGGATCTCAAGATGAGCAGTGGTGCGTTCCGCCTACTCACCCTCCTATGCTCGTATGCGAACCACAAGACCGGTGACTGCCACACTCCCCACGAGGAGCTGGCCTCCCGTATGGGGAGATCGAAGCCGAGCATCACTGCCTACCTCAAGGAGCTTCGCGCCCTGGGGCTGGTTGCCTCGTTCTCGAAGAGAGGCTTGTTCGGTGGCAATGGATACCAGCGTCACAACGTGACCTTCTGGAAAGAATGGCGCACTGCTCTGCGTAAGGCAGGAACCGATCGGCGCCAGAAGAAGGTCGATGAACAGGTTGCGGACGTTCAGGAAGCTGAATGCGGCGTTCAGTCCTCCGAACGCGAATATAATAACCATATCCATTCTAACCACACTACTGCACCGCAGCCTCTGCCACAGCTGGTCGAGATGAACGAGGCCCCTGCCCTGCAACCGGATCCTTGCGTCAGTGCAGTGGTGGAAGAATTGCGGGAGAGATGGGTCGAGCTGACCCGTGGTGCGTCATGGAGCACGCACTTCAACTCCATGCCCTCGCGGGATCTGGTTGCTAAGACCGAGAAGCTCCTCGCCGACTACGCGCTGGTTCAGGCAGACACAGCAATCAGCGATGTGGACATAGAACGAAGGCTCCGGGGCATCTGGCGGTCGTTGGGTGTGAGGGAGAACCGAGAGGCTCTGCACGAGCAGGTCGAGTTAGTGTCCCAGAACCCGGCGCCAGCAGCGGTTCTCCCTGCCCTATCGGCGGCCATCAAGAGGAAATGGCGGGTCGGCTTCTGGAGGAAGATGCCAGAGCCACACTTCTTCCGAAACTACCTTGCTGAAGCGTGTGCGGCAGCTCCTGCGACTATGGCGTCGACGCTCAAGGTGCTAAGACACCACCTGAGGAAATACACCGAACTGACCGCGATGAAGACTGCCACACGGTGACCGTCAGCCTACCGAATAAAACAAACCAAGACGGCCAGGGAGCCGATTATACCGATCGGTATAATCCCGCTTAGGAGCCGGAGAGCAGAGAACGAGGAGACTGCAAAGTGCAGGCAGACAAGCAAACGACCGATTATACCGACCGGTATAATGACGCATCGAAGCCGCAGATGATCGACTTTATCAAGCGCCTCGCCCACGGCATGAGGGATATCGCCGGGCAGGTTCGTCAGGACGACACGATGAAGAAGCGTGTTGAGAAGACATTCAGCACACGCGAAGTCGGAGAGCTTCTCGGGCTGGGGAATGCCTACACCATCCGTGTGCTCAACCAAGCTACAAGCGACGATGACAGCTTCCCTGTGGGGCGGAAGACCGTCGGGCAAAGTGGACATACAGCCCACTACTCGATCTCCGAGATCATGATGATGCGGGCCTACCTTCAATCTCGCACGCACCGGAAGCACGAGTACTTGCACTGGCGCAAGCCGGGTGATCCGCTCCCCGTTGTGAGTTTCTCCGCCCAGAAAGGCGGCACCGGGAAGAGCCTGTCTGCTGCTCATTTCGCGCAGTATGTGGCCATGAACTACGGTCTGCGCGTAGGCATTCTCGACTGCGATCCGCAGGCTACTGTGTCGCTCTATTTCGCTGACAAGCAGACCAAGCTCTTCGAGCGAAACCGCAATACCGTGGCATCGTTCATGGGGCTCGACCTCGACCAGTTCAATGCACACCAGATCGTGGAGAAGTCGGCCGAGGATCTGAATGGGATGTGGCAGACCACCCAGTGGCCGGGCACCCGGCTCATTCCTGGCGGCGCAAACATTCAGGACGCTGATCTCGCGCTCCTCATGCTGTCGCAGAAGTCCGGCGGCACCGCTCCCGTGCATGCGGCCCTCAAGGATGCCATTGCTCGCTGGGACGCCGCGTATGGCCCGAATACCCTGGGGTCCGAGCTTCGCAAGTCCGATGGAAGCTTCGATGTCGAGAAGTATCAGGAAGCCCTTCACGAGACGGTCGACGTGATCGTAATCGACCAGCAGCCATCCTTCACGCTTGTGCAGCTCAACGGCTTGGTTGCCGCGACCAACCTGATCGTGCCGCAGACCATGAAAGGTTTCGACCTCAAAACGCTCAGCACCTACGCCGACAACGTGCAGGTCTACCTCTCCGAGATGGCGATCGAGGATCGAGTGATCGGTGGCGGAAACCACATCGTGCTCCCGACCATCATCCAAGAGGCCAACGAGAAGGACGTCGATCAGATCGTCGACATTCATAGACGCCACCCGGGCCTCGTGTCTCAGGTCTGGTATTCGAGATCAGATGCCGTCGCCAACGCGGCTGAGGAATACAAGTCCATCTACGAGTACGATCCTCCGCGAAGCAGACGACCTTCTGCGAAGGCATTTATTCAGAATGCGAATGCCGTGAACGATGCACTGGCCAAACTGGTGTGGGGTGGGGCGCTTCCATCGCGCGGCCACGCCGAGAAATTCATCGCTGAGAGGTGGGTGTGATGGCGAAGAGGAAGCTGAACTCGGCACCGATGACGGACGAGGAGAGGGGAGTGCCGCAAGCGACGGCGCAAACCTTCGAGAGCTACGAGGAGCCGCGCGGCGGGCTGGTTGGCCACCAAATGGGCCATGCCACCAACGACATCCTCAAGAAGGTGATGGACGGAAGGGTCTCGGTGGTCATGAAGACCTCGCAGATCGAGGACGCCCTCGGCAGCGACCGCAAAGGCAACTGGGTAGAGGACTCGGAGTTCAGGCTGCTAAAGGAGAACATCGCTGCGCGCGGGCAGACCCAGCCGATCCGTGTTCGCCCAATGAATCCGGACTGGCGCCCTAACCACAAGAACCCGACCGTCATCAATGGAGCTGCGCAGTTCCTTCTTCTGTCCGGTCGGCGTCGCCTCCGGGCGCTGCAGGAATTGGGTGTGGATGAGGTGCAAGCCATCATCGCGCCTGACATGAAAAGCGCACTGGACGGGCACGAAGACCTCACCATCTCGGACCTCGAGGAGCGCTACTCCGAGAATGCCATTAGGCAAGACCTGACGCCGTTTGAACGCATCCTGTCGATCGGGCAGATCGCGATCAGGCTGAAGCACGAAGAGGATGCGACCCAGGCGCACATCGCAGAGCGCTTGGGTGTTGCGCAGCCGCTCGTATCTGTCGGTGTGAAGTGTGCCCAGAACGCCGATAAGGCGCTCGACTGGTTCGGCCCGAAGGCGAGCATGGACATGATCCGGGATCTCGCGCCATTCCTCGACAAGAGGGAAACGCTTGCTGAGGCGAAAATGGCGCTGGCCGAGAAGAGAGAGAAGGGTAGGGGGACCGCCGCGAAACGCGCCCAGAAGACGATCCCAGGTGGGGGGACATATAAGCTGGAGCGGAACGGTAAAAAGGTCAGCCTCACCGCTAAGGGCATCTCCATCCCACCCGTGAAGCAAGAGGACTTCGAACGAGAGCTGTTGGATCTCATTCAGCGATACCGAGATGGCTAACCGATTATACCGATCGGTATAATCCGATATCCCCAGCGCAAGGTTGGCTGGCACCGCTATCCTTTAATTGTATTTCTTATAAATATCAGGGGGTTGATTGTAGATTTATTGTGGCGGCGCGCTTTAACCTTGCGACTCCGAGGGCGCTATAGTGTCACCGCTGTGGGAGGACCCTGTCCGGACCTATGTCGAGGAATGCCTCGCCGGCGTCGATGGGATGCGCCAGCGCAGCTTCAACATGCGGTGGCTTGCCTCGATGGTGGCCGAGGTACATCGCATCCTGCTTCTAGGCGGTGTGTTCCTCTATCCCATCGACCGAACGCTTCGGGAGAGTGGGGGCAAGTTGCGCCTGCTTTACGAGGCCAATCCGATGAGTTTACTGATCGAACAGGCAAGGGGCATGGCCAGCACTGGGCGGGCGCGACTTCTCGAGATTGCGCCCGAAGGACCACATCAGTGGGTTCCGGTTATCTTGGGATCGGCGTGCGAGGTGGATAGGATTATCGAACTGCACCGCATTTTCGATGGAGCATCACAGTCACGTAGTGCGCGGGCCCCTGCCTAAGGACAACCTTAGTCACGCCGGTTCGGGCAAGGGGAGGGACCTTAAACAATACGAGAGGGCGAAGACCCTACGCGTGTTCTCGGAGACCGCGTGGTCGGCGTAGCCGCGGGCGGTGCCGACGAGGCGGTCAAGCCGGCCGGAGCCCGCGACGTGGGTAGGCAGCGAGATCGGGGCAGGGATTTCAGGCGTGTCTGGAATGCCGAAGAGCCTATCACGCTCATGTTCGATAAGGGGGCTTATCGGACACTAAAACGAACTGGGGCCGGGCTGTGTGTCGTTTTTCACAAATAAGTTCAGCAGCCTGTCACAGACGGTTCAGTGAACGGCCGCAGCGTCGAAGCAGCCGTTCGCGCAGATCGCAGCGAACGGCTTGAGGGAGCCCTTTTTGACGAATGCTGCCGAGCGACTGGACGGCCGCTTCGGCGGACCCGCAGCTTAGCGAGGTGTTCTCCGTTCGGGTCTAGACATACTCCGTAATGCGTTTCAACAAGGCGACACCGGCACCTGATAGAACGCCGCAAGAAGACGTAAGCTCTTGACGACGCCCGGTGTCGAGCGGGTGGGGTCCTGTTATGTGACCGTAAACTGCCCCATCATGCCCGCATCCTCGTGTTCGAGGATGTGGCAGTGATACATGAATGGTGTCTCTTCCGAAGCCAGCTTGTCGAACCTCAGCAGGATTCCGGTCGGACCCTGCACACGGACAACATCTTTCCAACCGATCTGCGCCGAGTCGACCGGCCGTCCGTTCTGACTCACGCCTCACGATAATTGTCACACGCCTCAACGCCCTCTGCGACCACGTCGAGAAGTGCGTCCACATCGCTCAGAAGAACCGTGATGCGCGGGCTGCTGATACGGTAGCGGATGAAACGCCCATCGCGATCGCTGGCGACAAGCCCGCACTCCAGCAGGCACCTCAGATGGTTGGAGACGTTGGGTTGCGATAGTTCCGTCCGCTCGACGAGCTCGTGAACGGCCAATGGCTCGTTGCAAAGTGCACCGAGGATGGCCAGGCGGCTCGGGTCCGCGAAGCCGCGGAACAGCTTCGCCCGTCGCTCGATGGTTGCGCTCTTGCGGTCATCGACCAATTGCGCCATATCACTCCTCGCTGATATGTTGTTCTTCGATTCATCCTAGCAGGAATAGCGCGACCATGGCCAACACCGAAAATGCCGGATCGACGGCAGATGTCCCGCCCGTCCGTTACCGGGTTTCCGGTATGGATTGCGCCAAGGATGCCGCGCAGATCGAGCGGGCGGCACAGGCAGCCGGGGTCGCGCCCGGCGATGTGAAAGTGTCGGCCGCGACGCACATCATGACACTGACTGCACCCGAAGTGCGCCTGCCGGACATCGAAAAGGCAGTCGCGGTGACAGGCTATGGCTTCGACCGGATCGAGGGCGATGAAGACATTCCGCCGAATCCTGCCCATCAGGACCCGGCCTACCGCCGTGCCCTCTGGATCGTCGTGATCCTGAACGTGGGATACGGGGTCCTCGAAATGATCGGCGGTTTCATTTCCGGATCGCAGGCCGTGAAGGCCGATGCGCTCGATTTCATCGGCGATGGCGCGATCACCTTCCTCGGCCTGCTGGCCATCGGCTGGAGCCTCGCTTGGCGGGCACGGTCGGCTCTGATCCAGGGCATCTTCCTCGGGCTCCTCGGTCTTGGCGTCCTCGGCACGACCATCGTCCGGGTCTTCGAACAGACGACGCCGGATGCAGGTCTCATGGGCCTGCTCGGTATGATCGCCCTTGTCGTGAACGTCGTCTCCGTTCTGCCGCTGCTGCGATTCCGCAAGGGCGACGCGAACATGCGGGCTGTCTGGCTGTTCTCGCGCAACGACGCTATCGGCAATGCGGCGGTCGTCATCGCCGCCGGTCTCGTGGCGTGGCTGGGCAGCGCGTGGCCCGACCTTATCGTCGCCTTCGGTATCGCCGGACTGTTCCTGCACTCCGCTTGGGCCATCATCCGCGACGCGCGGGGCGATCTGAAGGCGACGGCATGAACGGTCGCGTTCTCGGTGGGCTCTGCGCAATCGCAGCGCTCGGTCTCGATCAGGGCACCAAGGCGCTCGCCCTGACCACACCGGCGCTCGAGAGCGGGGTCGAGGTTTTACCCTTTCTTAACCTCGTGCGGGTTCTGAACGATGGGGTCAGCTTCGGTATGCTCGGCGGGTTCGTACCGTGGTGGGGTCTCATCGCGCTTGCTGGCGTGATCGTGGCATGGCTATTGATCTGGTTATGGCGCGCGCCGGACAGGCTGACAGCTGCCGCTCTCGGTCTGATCATCGGCGGCGCACTCGGCAATATTCTTGACCGCGTACGCTATCAGGCCGTTCCTGACTTTCTCGACTTCCATTACGGATCATACCACTGGCCGTCCTTCAATCTCGCGGACGTAACGATTTTCTGCGGCGCAGCCCTGCTGTTCTGGGACAGCTTCCGCTCTGCGAAGGACAAGCCTGGTCAGAGTGAACGCAAGGAAAACACAACGGGGGTGTAACCCATGTTCGGCATACCATCTGCGAAAGGCTTTGACAGCACACTCGCCCTGCTGCGCAACCCATATGGGTTCATCTCGGAGACCTGCCGCGCACTCGACACAGACCTGTTCGAAACCCGCATCCTCCTTCAAGAGACGATCTGCATGACCGGCGCGGCGGCAGCGGAAGTTTTCTATTCCGAGGATAAACTGATCCGCGCGGGCTCGATGCCGGGCCGCATACAGAAGACCCTGCTGGGCGAAGGCGGCGTTCAGGGATTGGACGGCGCTGCCCACCAGCACCGCAAGAAGATGTTCATGTCACTCATGGGGACCGAGCGGATCGCCGCGCTTCAGGGCACGTCGCTTCACATGTTGGACAAATATGCGCCGGACTGGGAGGCGAGGAACGAGGTCGTCCTCTATGACGAAGTGCGCGAAATGCTCACAAGAGCTGTCTGCGCCTGGGCCAGGGTGCCGCTTGATGAAGCTGAGGTGGCGACCCGAAGGGCGCAGCTTACAGCGCTTTTTCAGGACGCCGGGGCCCTTGGCCCCAAACACTGGCGCGCGCGTCTGGCGCGCCACCGCCTGGAAAAATGGGCAGCACGGCTAATCCAACAGGTCCGCGATGGTGAGCTTCAGCCGACGCAGGAAAGTGCCCTTCATATCATCGCGACATGGCGCGATCTCGATGGGGAGTTGTTGACCCCCAGGGTGGCCGCCGTAGAGCTGTTGAATGTCCTGCGCCCGACCGTCGCGGTATCCGTGTTCATAGTTCAGGCGGCGCATGCTTTACATCGGCATCCCGAGTGGCGGCAAAAGCTGAAGGACGACGAGGGACAGCTCGAACCTTTCGTGCAAGAGGTCCGCCGTCTGTATCCGTTCTTTCCCGCGGTTGCGGCACGGGTGAAGAGCGATTTCGAGTGGCGCGGATATCGCTTTCCCAAAGGGTACAGGGTTCTGCTCGACCTCTACGGCACGAATACCGACGCTCGTTCGTGGGACGCGCCGCAAGAGTTCCGGCCCGAGCGGTTTCACGATCGGGAGGTCACTCCCTACGAGTTCATTCCGCAGGGCGGTGGCGATCACCACAGGAACCACCGTTGTCCGGGCGAGTGGATCGCGATCAGCCAGATGAAGGCGTTTTGCAGTTTCTTCGTGAACGCCATCGACTACGAAGTGCCGGATCAGGATCTGGATCTGGATCTGGAAACCGGAGAACTGCCGCCCATGCCCAAATCTCGGTTCATCATGCGTAACGTCAGGCCTCGGCAGTAGCTTCGCCCTCGTCCGGATCGACCGACCGCGCATCCTTCGTGGCCTCGAACGCCTCCCATGCAACGTAGGGCACGATCAGAAGCGCCGCCACCGGGTCGGCCCACCACCAGCCCATCCATTGCGTCAGACCGATCCCGGCCAACACCACGATCGTCTGATACTGGCAGATCATGGTGTCCTTGGCATCGTACTTCAGGGCGGGCGCATCGAGCCGCTTGCCGTAGCGATACTTGCCCCAGGCGAGGAACGGGTTGGCCACGAGCGAAGCACCCAGAATCGCGATACCCCACCAGTTGAAGCCCGGCGCCTTCTGCGAAATGAAGGCGGAGACCGCCTCGTAGAGGATCGCCGCGACGACGATCCAGAAGGCACAGGCAACCACGTAGAGCGCGACCTTCTTGCGGTGCAGGACCGTGCGCTTGTCGGCACCGTCCACCTCACTCTTCAAGCGCCAGATCAGAGTCGCAGCCGAGGTGGCCTCGACCGTACTGTCGAGGCCCCAACTCACCAGCGCTGCGCTGCCGGTCAGAAGTCCCACGGTGACGGATACGACGACCTCGATGATGTTGTAGACGAGGCTGGCGATCTCGACCCGGATGCCGCGCGTCAGATTGGCCTGCCGGTTATCTTGATGACTGCTCATAACACCTCATCACCGCAAAATTTTCGGCGAAAGTTCGAGGCGAGAATTGGCTACCTTGCCATCAGTTGCGCCACGGATCGAAAGCCGAGATTGTCCTGTTTCCAAGCTTCCTCAGTAGAGGCGAGCTTGTCCCTCATACATGAAAACCAAGGGCTTCGGACCTGTCGCGTAACCGGTGTTGAGCCGCTCCATGCGGAAGCCGCTTGTCTCGATCAAGTCGGCCGTCGGGCGGTCAAGATGGCAGTTCCCGGCGCAGTGTTTCCAGACAGGCGTCAGCCAGCGTTGCCAGCGCCGGATACGGGGTCCGGGCGCCAGGCCATGCTCGACGAAGCGGAAGACGCCATCCGGCTTGAGAACGCGCCGGATCTCGGCGAGAGCCTTCTCCGGTTCCGAAACGCTGCAGAGTGTCCAGGTGGCGACGACGCAATCGACGCTGCGATCTTCGAGCGGCAATGCTTCGGCCACGCCCTCGATCATCTCGGCCGCGGGCATCAGTCCATGGGAGGTTTGCGCGGCCCGAGAGAGGAGTTCGGGCGACGGATCAATACCGATGATCTGGCGCACGGCCTCGGGGTAGAGCGCAATGTTCAGGCCCGAGCCGATTCCGATCTCCAGCACACGCCCATGCAGCCCGGAGATGGCGCGGCGCCGGTAGGGAAGAAGTTGATCCTGGCCCATCGCCAGATGCGTCAGCCGAGGGAGGATATGTTTCTCGTACAGTCGCATCTGTTCACCCGATCCGCGCAAGGACAGGGAAGGTGTCCAGCAGCCAGTAGGCCAGTGCGCTCAACCGCCCGGTCATCATCGCCAGGCCCATCAGGATCATGACGCCGCCCGCAGCCTGATGCAGGCGGCGACCCCAACGACCGATGCCGCGCAGCCTGCCGGCAATACTGTCGGTGAACCCCGCGACGACCAGAAACGGGATCCCAAGGCCGGCCGAGTAGACGGCAAGCAATGCGACGCCCTCGCCAATCGTCGCGCTTGTCGCGCTGGCGGTTAGGATGGCACCGAGGATCGGCCCGATGCACGGTGTCCAGCCGAAACCGAAGGCGAGTCCGAGCACGTAGGAGGCGACCGGTTGCCCGCCCGGCAGGTCGAGATGGAAACGCAGGTCGCGCTCCATGGCCGACAGGCGCGCTGCCCCGATCATGAACAGACCGAACAGGATCACGATCGCGCCGCCGACGAGGTTGAGTTCGTAGCGCCACTGCAGCAGCGTCTGACCGAGCGCGGTGGCAGAGGCCCCAAGCGCGATGAATATCGTGGAGAAGCCAAGGACGAAACAGAAGCTGAGCCAGACGGCCCGCCCCTTCGAAGGCGCTGCACTGCCGGTGACCGTACGTCCGGCAACGTAGGATACGTAGCCGGGCACGAGCGGCAGCACGCAGGGCGACAGAAAGGAAACGGCACCGGCCAGCAATGCCGCCATTAGTCCAAGAACGGAAAGTTCAATCAAATCCACATCTCCAAACTGATCGGTAGACCGCCACCACGTGTGCGCACGGAGCGGAACGGCTGGCGCGGTCGTCGTGCTTTTCCATGTCCTATTGCTTACGTTCGTCAATAAGAGCGCTTATCTGCGCAACGGCTTCGGGGCTGTTCCATTCGGCCGGGCCTGCGAGGCGCCCCCGCTCGCGCCCAATGCGGTCGATCAGAATCGTTGTCGGCAGACCCACCACGGCCAAGGCCAGCATCGCGCGCGTATCCTCCGCGATATAGAGATCGAGGTTGCGAATGCCGGTCTCTCGGTAGAAGCGGCGCACAGGTTCGAGACCGGCCCGATCGATCGACAGCGGCAGAACATGAAAATCCGATCCGCCGAGGCGCGCTTGCAGCGCGTCGAGCGTCGGCATCTCCTCGCGACAAGGCGGGCACCAAGTCGCCCAAATGTTCAGAAGCACGACACGTCCCTCGAAGTCCGCCAGCGTCAGATCCCGTCCATCTCCATCCACGAAAGGCGGCGACAGGAGATCACGCGGAGTCCCGTGATTAGGGATCGGTGGTCGGGCGGAGGCAGGGCTTGCCGCAAGCGCCAAGACTCCGGCAAGGACGTCACGTCGCCTCACGGGTCGCTCTCAGCCTGCAACCGGCGCACGACCGGCAGAATGTCCTCCTCAAGCGAGGCCTGATCAAAGGGGCCGACATGCTTGTATGCAATGCGCCCCTCGGCGTCGATTATGTATGTTTCCGGCACTCCATAGACGCCCCAGTCTATCGCAACGCGGCCTGATCGGTCCGCGCCGATGCGGGTGAAGGGATCGCCGAGCTCTTCGAGGAAACCCAGCGCCTCCTCGGCATTGTCCTTGTAGTTGATACCGTAGATCGGAACGGTGCCCGCTTCGGCAAGATCGACGAGAAGCGGGTTCTCCGTGCGGCAGGGGACGCACCACGACGCCCAGACGTTGACGAGAGAAACCTGGTCTAGCAGGTTCGCCGAGGCTAGGCCGTCCTGCCGCCCTTCGATGGGCGGGAGCGCGAATTCCGGGATTGGTCTTCCGATCAGCGTCGAGGGCAACCGGTCGTCGTTGTTCCAGAGGCCCCAGTAGAAGACTACGCCCAGCAACCCAAACAGAAGAATAGGCAAAATCATGAGCGGCCGTCCGCTCCGGCGCCGCTGTTCTTGGTTATCCTTCGAACTCATAGCCTGCCATCAATGCTTGGAAGGAATAAGGTATCAGCAACCGCTGATATGAAGCAAGCCGTCGCCGATCACAATGCCGAACGATGGGGGAGGCTTGGCCGCGGCTTCGCAGACCCGAGCCATACTTACTGTCTAGATTCTTAAGAAATCAGCGAAAGGTCGGTATCTGAAGAGGCCGTTGAATTCAGACCTCTGAACGGCCCCTTCGTCCCGCATAGCAGCCAGCGGACCTAATCCGGGTCTGCGTCCGCTTTGGCACTTCCTGTATCCAGCGCTCTATATGAGAACGGCGGTGAGAAAGTCGGCCATGGTAGCGGCAGGGTGAGCCTGCTGCGGACGGCGTAAAAGTCGTCCACCTTTACCCTTTCTGAAGGCAGGGAGGGCGGGAGGATTTTCACCGTGGACTTGTATCGCAAGGTGCGACTGGCCTGTGCCGAGGGAATGAGCCAGCGAGAGGCGGCGCGTCATTTCAACATCTCGCGCGACAGCGTAGCCAAGATGATGGCGTTCTCTGTGCCGCCCGGATACCGCCGCACGGCGCCCGTGAAGCGGCCGAAGCTGGATGCCTATACGGGGATCATCGATGGCTGGCTGGAGGGGGATCGCGCGGTTCACCGCAAGCAGCGGCACACGGCCAAGCGGGTGTTCGAGCGGCTTCGCGACGAGCATGGGTTCACCGGCGGCTACACGATCGTGAAGGATTACATGCGGGAGCGCGAACGGCGCGGCCGCGAGATGTTCGTGCCGCTGGCGCATCCGCCCGGTCATGCCCAGGCCGACTTCGGCGAGGCGGTGGTCGTCATCGGCGGGATCGAACAGAAGGCGCATTTCTTCGTCATGGACTT
>NZ_JAPWGO010000347.1 GCF_027213785.1 Limimaricola sp. G21655-S1
CTCTGGTGCTGATTGACCAGATAGCTCTTGAAACTGTCGGAGGTGGCGTTGTATTCGGCCAGACACAAGCTGCTGATGCCGAAGTGGTGATGCAGGATGGCAAACAGGCTCTTGGGCAGCTCGGCGATGCGCACCAGTTTGATCACCGCATTGGTCACATCCACCAGAATTTTGCAGCTGTCGCGCTCAAGGCGCAGGGAGTTGGCCTGCTCCAGAGTGCGCTCCTTGTCGAGCACGTTCTCCAGCGCAATGGCGA
>NZ_JAPWGO010000348.1 GCF_027213785.1 Limimaricola sp. G21655-S1
GGTCTTGCCCGCCACGATCCGCTGACCACGCTCTGCTGCCGCGTCGAATATCGCGTCGACGCTGGTGGGGGCGATGGTGGCGAAAGAGCAGACAGTGGTCGTGCCGTTGGCCAGCGTCAGATCCAGATAGCGCCCGGCGATGTCGCGGGCATAGGCGGGGTCTGACAGGCGCATTTCCTCGGGGAAGGTATAGCTGTTGAGCCAGTCGATCAGCCGTTTGCCCCAGCTCGCGATGATGGCGGTCTGCGGATAATG
>NZ_JAPWGO010000349.1 GCF_027213785.1 Limimaricola sp. G21655-S1
GGGCTATGTGATGTATCGCCGTCCGGTCGAATTCGAGGGCTTCGTCTTTGGCACAATGGTCGTTCAATGGTCGACCGAAGAAGGGCGTGAAATCGTTCTCGATAAAGTGCGCCAGACGATCACTTGGACGGTTCTGGCGGTGATCGCTATGTCGCTGTTGATGCTCTATCTGGTGTACCGGTTGGCTCTCAACCCGCTGCAGATCGTTCATGCGCGGATGTCGAATGCAGTCGCTGGAGCAAAGACGGCTCATTC
>NZ_JAPWGO010000350.1 GCF_027213785.1 Limimaricola sp. G21655-S1
GTTCTTCACCGCCTTGACCACGGCTCGCGGGGTGATGGTGGCGCCGGTAAAGGCATCGAACTCGCCGCCATCCTTCTTCACCGCCCACTGGGGCTCGTTGTCATGGGTCAGGAATTTTCCGGCAAAGCTGTTGATCCAGTCCGATTTTTTCAGCTCGATCTTGTCACCGAGGCCCGGGGTCTCGTTGTGAGCGAGCACGCGGACAGCGGTGATGGTGCCCTTGGCATCAAAACCCGCCACGATGCGGATCGCCCC
>NZ_JAPWGO010000351.1 GCF_027213785.1 Limimaricola sp. G21655-S1
ATCATGGACTTGCCCTTGATCCGCAGATCACCACTGGTGGGCGACTGAAAACCGGAAATCATCCGCAAAAGGGTTGTTTTGCCGCAACCGGACGGGCCAAGAATGGAAAAGAAGGACCCTTGCGGGACATCAAAGCTGACACGATCTACAGCTTTGAAATCGCTGAAGTCCTTTACCAGATCGCGGCATTCCAAATCGGGGTGAGAGTCAGTCAAATTGTAACCTCATAAGATGAGAAAGGGCACCCTTCGGCGC
>NZ_JAPWGO010000352.1 GCF_027213785.1 Limimaricola sp. G21655-S1
CAACTGGCGAAAGAAGCCGGGTATGATGGCGTCGAGATCATGGGCTCTGAGGGGTACTTCCTCAATCAGTTCCTTGTAACCCACACCAACAAACGCGAAGACCGCTGGGGTGGCAGTTATGAAAACCGCATGCGACTGCCGGTCGAGGTAGTACGTCGCGTGCGCGAAGCGGTCGGGCTGGAGTTCATCCTGATCTATCGCCTCTCGATGATCGACCTCGTGCCCAATGGCTCCACGTTTGACGAAGTCGTGCAG
>NZ_JAPWGO010000353.1 GCF_027213785.1 Limimaricola sp. G21655-S1
CCTTTGACCTACAAACTCTGAATAAACACATGTTATAACATAACAATTTGATGAGTTATAGAAGGAATCCAATTGCTGTCTTAGACCCAAAGCTTAAGAATCGGTAAAGACCACAGAGACTGATTTTTCAGAACTCGCCTTCGTTTCTCAGCACGTTTCATCACCAGCAAAGGTCTGACTATTGATAAAAATAATAAGTGGTTACAAAACGACCATTGCTTTGTTTATAAAATTGGAGAAAGATGACAATACAGC
>NZ_JAPWGO010000354.1 GCF_027213785.1 Limimaricola sp. G21655-S1
CTGCTCGGCGGTGCGGGAGGTGAAGGTGAGACGGGAGACCGAGCTGATGGAGGCGAGCGCCTCGCCACGAAAACCGAGGCTGTTGATCCCTTCCAGATCATCCAGCGTGGCCACCTTGGAGGTCGCATGACGCGACAGCGCCAGTACCAGCTCATCTTTGGCGACACCACAGCCGTTGTCACGGATGCGAATCAGCTTGGCTCCCCCCTTGTCGATGTCCAGCTCGCCCCGGTCGGCCCCCGCAGCCAGGCGGTG
>NZ_JAPWGO010000355.1 GCF_027213785.1 Limimaricola sp. G21655-S1
TGTTCGGCCTGTTGCTGCCCGGCTTTTCGCGCAAGAACCAGCTGCTGCACGAGCGGCTCAACGATCGGCTGGAACACGAGGTCAAGCTGGTCACCCATGCCCAGTCAGCCAACCTCGCCCGCCACTACCGTGCGCTGGCCTGGATCCGCATCCGGATTTCGGATCGGGAGGCACTCGCTTTTCTGGCGGTCGGCATCAGCGCCTCCCTGCTGTTCCTGCTCGCCATCACCATGCTGATGGCACAGCCCCAGGTC
>NZ_JAPWGO010000356.1 GCF_027213785.1 Limimaricola sp. G21655-S1
GCACTGGTTTAGCCAGGTGCTGCAGGGGGATCTAGGCTACTCCATGCTCTACAACGCGCCTGTGGGTGAGGTGATCGGCAGCCGCTTTGCCGCCTCCTTCCTGCTGCTGGGGGGAGGCTGGCTGCTTTCCGGCTGTTTCGGCATTTTGCTGGGCCTGTGCGCCGGTCGTTACCTCAACCGCTGGCCCGATCGCCTCATCTGCCGTTTTGCCTACCTGGTCGCCTCCCTGCCCACCTTCTGGGTCGGCCTCTTGC
>NZ_JAPWGO010000035.1 GCF_027213785.1 Limimaricola sp. G21655-S1
TCGGCCATGCCACCATTGCAGCGAACTTCGTTATCTCGGTCCATCCGGCAATTTGGTGCATCTGCTACCTAAGACCGGAGCAGCTCGTTGCGGAAGCGGGACAACAGCTTCCGGGACAAGTTCGAGCGCTATGTCGAGGCCGATCGGTCCAGCCCGGATCGGCGCCGCAAGGCGCTCACAGCCATAGCCGCTAAGATGGCGCGCACTGCGCATGCCATTGTCAAACGCGGCTCAGACTACCGCCCCTTCTTTGAGGGGGCGGTCCCAGGCGGAAGGACCCCTCTCTGTCAGGGCCGTGGAGGCGCAACAGCGACCTCGTAGATAATGTTCGGGTCTTCCGCCTGGGTTTGGGATCTCGTCTTCAGGACGGTGAGGGCCAACGACTGGACCCTGTGTTTGCTATGGCAGAGACCTCTGCCTTGACGGCGGAAGCCGCCTGGCTCAGCATTCATCCATCATCGGCACGCGCCGGTGACCAACAGTTGCGGCCTGAAACCCGCACAGCCTCCCTTCATAGGACGTTGTCGGAGCGAATGAACTCGGGCGGCCCGCGCAGGATGAACAGGTCCGTCAGGACATCCACCACGTCGGTGGAGTTGAGCTTCCTGTCGACGCGGATCATCAGCGCCTCCTTCGTGAACTCGTCGATGACATTGAGGATGCGGTAGGCCCGGCCATCATGCGTCCGGTCCTGAACGAAGTCGTAGGACCAGACGTGGTTCGGCCGCTGCGGTCGCAGCCGTATGCACGAGCCGTCGTTCAGCCAGAGCCGGCTCCGCTTCTTCTGCTTCTGCGGGACCTTCAGCCCCTCGCGCTTCTAGATGCGCTCGACCCGCTTGAGGTTCACCTGCCAGCCAGACTGCTTCAGCAGCGCGGTGATGGGACGGTATCCGTAGCGGCCATACCGGCGCGCCAACTCGATGATATCCGCCGTCAGGCGCGCTTCGTCCGGCCGGCCACGCGTCACCTTTCTCTGGGTGGAGCGGTGCTGGCCGAGTGTGCGGCAGGCGCGGCGCTCGGACACGCCAAGCGCCTGCCGCACATGGTCGATGCACTGGCGGCGGCGCGAGGGGCTCAAAAGTTTCCCCGCGCCGCCTCAGCCAGGATGAGCTTGTCGAGCGTCAAATCAGAGACCGCCCGCCTGAGCCGTTGGTTCTCTTTCTCGAGCTCCTTCAGCCGCTTCAGCTGAGACCGGCTCATGCCGCCATATTGCCGCCGCCACCTGTAGTAGCTCTGCTGCGTGATCCCGACCTGACGCACAGCATCGGCGACCGGCATGCCTTGCCCGTGCAGCACCTCGATCTGCCGCAGCTTCAGCACGATGTCCTCGGGCTTCTCGCGCTTTCCACCCATCGCTTCGTCCTCCTCCTGACGAGATAAATCTATCTCAGTGGGCGGAGCACTTCAGGGGGGCAGAACATCCCCAGCCTCCTCTCAGGAAAGGCAACACATTGAAATATATATGTTTACAAACAAATAAAGGACGCCTTTCAATGCTGGATATGCGTAGGTACGCCTTCTGCCCCTATCTGGCTCATTCACTGCTTGACAGTTTTGGCCTAGGAAGGAACTTCGTTCATCTTGGCGAAGGCTACGCTGATCTTCCGCGCTTCTGGTAGAGCTTTAAAGCGTAACGCCTCGCACGCGGACGCGACATCTGTCATGACACAGGGCCAGCACATGACCGAACTCTCTCTTATGACAGCCACATCCCAAGACACACTTAGCACACTCCGCCGTACTAGCCTCTCAGGTGAGATTGTACCCGAAGAAGAGATCCTGCCGGGCCTGCGCTTCGTGACCGATCCCGCCGCTGGTATGCGTGGTCATTTTTCAAGTCCAAGAAACCGGCTTCTCGAAATTCATGTAACGCATGAAAGGCCTGCCCGTTGGTTCGGTCTACATCTGCGGCTTGATATCGAAGATTTATCGGACCTTGGGGTGATCGGCTTCGCAGCAAGGGTAGCGGCACCCCATGCACTTTCTGTCGCTCCCTGTATCCGCTCTGGTACAAATGAGGGATTTGTTGACTGCTTTTATAGTAGGCAAGTGGCTGCTCTCCCGCGGCCGTTGCTGCACCTTGACGCGCTAGAAACCGATGGGCGGCATGTTGGTCTGCCAGAAGCCGCGCCTTGGCGAGAACTCGTCCTGTTCCTTCCTACAAGAGATTTCAGGCTCGATCTGCACGATCTTAGGGTTTTTGCTGCATGATCGAACCCACTGAGCCAAGCACGTCCGATCTCGCCGTGGTGATACCAGTCTGGAACGACGCTACTGGCCTCGATCGCCTGCTCGCGCAAATTTCGAAGCTCAAAGAAGTCAGTCAGGTAGTGGTGGTCGATGATGCCTCAGACACCCCTGCCGATCCCGTGAATATAGGCTGGACCCCAGCTCGGCTACGGGCAGATCTCGTTTTCGCCCGAAACGCTCAGCGAAGGGGCGCTGGATATTCTCGCAACCGTGGCTTGAAGAAAGTTACAACGAGTCGAGTGATTTTCTTCGATAGCGATGACCGTTTCACGTCTGAGTTCACTCACCTGATCAACGAACTGCCACAAGACGACTTTGACTTTTGCGTTTTCGCCCATGCAGATAGCCGCATGGCCGAAATGGGTGGCTGGGGGCCGCTACTAGGCGATGAACGCTTGTGGGAGCAGGCAGGCGCGTTCGGCGCGCTCTCTGAACTTCCAGCTGAAAAAGTGCCGGATTTGATCCAACTCATCGCTTATCCATGGAATAAGGTTTATCGCACAGGTTTTCTTCGCGAAGCTGGACTCCGTTGTACCGAAATCATGGTTCATAACGATATCGAGCTACATTGGCTCAGTTTCCTGCGCGCCTCACGCATTCTCGTATCCGATCGCGTGGCGGCAGTGCATGTCGTCCACCAACACGGCACTCGGCTTACCAACCGCCGGGGAATAGAGCGTCTTGAAATGTTCCGCGCGCTGGATCCCGTAAGGGCAGAAATTGCGGCTGCAGGACCATCCTATATCTTGCCTTTCATACGCTTTGTGATGGCACTATTCCACTGGGCATTTGATCAGCTCGCTCCAGAATATCACACTCAGTTTCGCAAGCAGATCCGCGACTTTCTGGCCCGCAGCCTCGATTGCAAGGCGTTTGCGCTCATAGCAGCCGCTGAGCCGGAACTTGCTGCACGCATCAATACGCATCTCGCGTGGCAGCCCACTCAGAGTACTATATGACCACCCTGAGTCTGATTGTTACCTCGTTCGACGTCGGCCCATGGATCGATGAAGCGCTTGATAGCGCGGCACGCGTACTGCGCTCAAGCGACGAACTGATCGTCGTAGACGATGGCTCGCGCGATGATAGCTCGGCCAAGATTCGCAACTTCGGCGTGTCGGGCCGTCTCGCATTGGGCGTAGCGTATCGGCCGATCCTGCTGGGCTGCAACAGCCCCGGCGGCGTTGGACCTGCGGCTAATATCGGCCTCGCGGCGGCGCAGGGTGACATAGTAGCTTTTCTTGACGGCGACGACTGTCTCGAACCAGACGAGTTCGATACGGCACGCAGGCGGCTTGAGGCCTCACTTATAGAGACAGTTCCTATCGACATCCTCATCGCCAACTATACTCAGTGGCATGAGGGTCACCGGCAAGAGTCCCAGCCCTCGGATGCGCATCGCTGGCAGAATGCCGAAGCATTGGCTAACCAAGCTGCGCGCGACCGCGCGCTCCAAATGATTGCTGTGCCATGGCGCAAACTTTATCGTCGCAATTTCCTTGAGGCGCACAATCTGCGTTTTCCCGAGGGGGACTTCTTCTTTGAAGATAATCCATTCCACTGGAAAGTGTGTTGTGCCGCACGGCGGATCGTATTTCATGATCGAGTGATTTGCCGTCATCGCATCGCTAGGCCCGGACAGACTATGACGTCGCAGGGTAAGGAGCTTCTGGCCTTCTTCACCCATTACCAAACAATTACCAAACTGCTGGGCTGGCGCGAGATCCGGCTAAAAACGCTGGCGATATGTTGGCTGGTAGAGAACATGTGTTGGCACATGGAGCGGCTTAGCCCAGTGGCGCTTGGGGTGTGGACCATGGCAGCGCGGAATGCACTCAAGGGCTTTCCGGAACGCCGCTGGCGCCAAGACGTGGCACCGCGCTTTGATGACTGGGCAGTAGAGATCCTTGACCTTATCAGGAAAAACAAGCTAGTTCAGGCTGAACAACGCCTGTTTGCTCTAGCACTTGCCCGGCAGCAGCAACATTCGGACCACAGGGCCAATGCATTGCAGACCGAGGTAGACAGGCTGCGCGACGATCTTGCGCGGGTTGCCTCCGGTCAAAGCGATACGCATCGATCTTTGATCGAAGACTTCGAGCGCTTACGTCGTGAAGTTCTGGAACTGGGCGAATGACACCCGCTGTCTACTGGCTTGGGGTCCACAAGACCGGCACTACCTTCCTTCAGGCATGCCTCGAGGCTTCGAGAGAAACTCTGATGCGGCATGATGTGCATTATGAAGCTCTTGAAGGCTTCCGACGCACTCATACCCGCCCGCTGTTGAATGAGACCGAAGTCTTGCATCCTGCCCCTCCATCGGACCCAGAGCATAGACAACTGATCTTTGATGAAAACATATTAGGGTTGGTGCAGAACGTTGCGACACCTCTAGGCCTCTATCCTGAGGGCGCATGGCGTGCCGATGAGATGGCCGATCGGCTTGATCTCGAAGACCCCCATTTGGTGCTGGGGTTACGCAGCTTCGCCGGTTTCCTGCCCTCGCTTTACTGCGAAGCATTGAAGGCCACACCTTTTCAACCGTTCCGCAGCTTTCTCCGAACGTCCCTGGAGACTATCTCATGGCAACCACTGATCGCCCGCCTCTTGGCAGCTTTCCCTCGCTCTCATCTCACTCTCTATACGGCAGAGGCTTTGCGTGGGCATGAGACATCCCTGCTGTCATATCTACTCGACATCCCCAAAGGAGAGTTGGTCCGCGCTGATCACTCTGAACGACCCGGGTTTTCGCAGCGTGCGATTGAGGAAATGATACAGGCTTATGAAGCCGGCGGCCTCACAACCGCCGAAGTGAAACGCTTTGTAAGGACATACCCCAAGAGCCCGGAGATGCCAGGATTTGATCCTTGGACAGCAGCGGAACAGGCTCAACTCGATGCGCTCTATGCTAAGGACCTTAAGGTTCTGTCGGAGTGGTCCCGAGTTACGCTTCTCGATCCTTCGGACCTTTGAGCTTTAAAACTGCCGCTGGGTCTCGCTTGCCAAGACCGCGATTCGCTATGGCCCAAACGTAACAGATTGGCCTTGGTGTCTTCCTCAATCCGTCCCACCCCCACTCTGCCCTTCCATGTGCGATGTTTCCCGCTATCCATAGAAAAACACCGCACATCGAGGAATACTCATGAGCCGGGAGCCGCTACCGCCCTACTTCAACATTGATCCCGATACCGCCTTGGGCGAGATCGGCATGCCCACCGGCAGCCAAGGTTTCGCCGCCATCGCGCAGGCCTGCGCCCGGGGGCGGTCGGACCTTGCCTCTCGCGGGCTGCGCGAAGACGGGGTGCGCCATCTGCGGCCCTTCTCGACTTGGGAGATCACCCGCTACCTGATCCCCGTTGCGCCTGCGCATTTCCGACGCGTGCTCAAAGCCAACCCGGAGTTACCGCAAGGCCGATCTGAGACCGAGGGCGGGGCGAAGTGGTTCACGCTCGACGAGGTGCTCCGGCTGCGGGCGCATTTCGGGGCCGAGGGGTCGAAGTCGAAGCCCTACCTACCCTATCGGCCTGAGGGGCTGCCTGCGAAGATGGTCGCGGTGGCCAACTTCAAGGGCGGTGTCGGCAAGACCTCGACTGCGGCGCATCTGGCAATGTCGGCGGCGCTCGACGGCTACAAGGTGCTGGTGCTCGACCTCGACAGCCAAGGTTCGATGACCTCGATCTTTGGCGGCCAAGTCGCCGATGAATGGCAAAGCGTATACCCGCTGATCGCGCGTCACTACGCCGAGCATCTTGAGGCCGAGAACGCACATCGAACGTCGCGCGGCGAAGCGCCCCACCCGCTCGACGATACGCTGACCGAAGCCATGGGCATCAAGGCTGGCGACCTCGTGCAATCTACCCACTGGCCCAACATCGACCTGATCGGTGCGCAGCTGAACCTCTACTGGGCCGAGTTTCAGATCCCGGTCTGGCGCATGGCGGCGCGCGGCTGGAAGCTGTGGGACGCGCTGAGCGAGGTGCTGGAGCGCGACGGGCTGCTCGACGCCTACGACCTCGTCTTCATCGACACACCCCCGGCGCTTGGCTACCTGACCATCAACGGGCTGGCGGCGGCCGACATCCTGTTGGTGCCGATGGGCGCGTCCTTCCTCGAATTCGACTCCACCGGTCGCTTCTTCGACATGCTGCACACCACCTTCGCCTCGATCGAGGAGGGCGAGAACGTCGCCGCGAGGGCCTTGGGGCGCGACGAGACGGCGTTCCAGTGGGACGCGGTACGCACCGTCATCACCCGCTACGACGGTGGCCAGCAAAGCGAGCTGGCGGCGCTGATGCAGGCCTATCTGGGCCGCACCATGAGCCCGCACCGGCAGGACTTCACGGCGCTGATCGGTCAGGCGGGCGAGCAGGTTCAGGGCATCTACGAGGCCGATTACCGAGACTTCAATCGCGAGACCTATGCCCGCGGCCGCGAGACCTTCGACGAGACCTACGCCGCCTTCAAGAAGCTGCTGCTGGGCGTCTGGCGCCGTGAGGAGCTGGAGATACAAGGCGCGCAGGCGGCGCAGTGACGCCGCCCTGCCCCGTCACATGTTTCGCGCGCGAAACGGTCAACAGTGCTGCCTGTTTCGCGCGCGAAACACCGGTCGATCTCTTTACCCCAACGAAACTCGACGCCCGCATCCTGACGCGATCCCAGCAAGGAGCCTGAGCATGGCTAAGCGTAAGCGCCTCTCCCCGCCCCGTCTCGACATCGCGCCCGAGGCCGCGCCGGAGACGAAGTCCGCCTTTCCGAGCTATCCGCTCGGCGTCGCCCCGACCCGGAACATGCCGATCGCCTCGGTGGCGCGGGAGGCTGCAGGCAGCGCCGCGCTCGATGAGATGGGCCGCACGCTGAGCGAGGCACGCGAGGAAGGGCGGTTGATTCAGTGGCTGCCGCTCGAGGAGATTGACGAAAGCTACCTCGTGCGCGACCGGATCGAGACCTGCGAGGAGGAGATGCAGGCGTTGATCGATAGCCTGCGCGACCGCGGCCAGCAGACCGCGATCGAGGTGACCGATCTGGGCGAGGGCACAAAACCCCGCTGGGGGCTGATCTCGGGCTGGCGGCGGCTGACGGCGCTGCGCCGGATCGCGACAGAGGAAGGCACGCCGGGTCGAGTGCTAGCGATTCCACGTTCGCCGCGAAACGCCGCCGAGGCTTATCGGGCCATGGTCGAGGAAAACGAGATCCGGGTTGGGCTGAGCCATTACGAGCGGGCGCGCATCGTGGCCCGCGCCGCCGATGCCGGCGTCTACGCGGATGACACGGAGGCGCTGCGCGCCCTGTTCGGCGCCGCGACCCGTTCACGCCGCTCGAAAATCGGCAGCTTCGTGCGGATCGTGCGCGCGCTCGACGCAGCGCTGCGCTTTCCGACACAAATCGGCGAGCGCGCCGGGCTGGCGCTAGTACGCGCGCTCGACGACGATCCCGAACTGGCCGAGCGGCTGCGCGCGCGGCTCGCGGCGGCACCCGCGGATGCCGAGGCCGAAGCCGCGTTGCTGACTGAGGCGATTGCCGAGACTATCGCCAAAACCGAGGTGCCAGCGCCCGTTGATACGCCCGCCCCTGCCCCGGCGCGGCGCAGCGTTCCGCGCGCGGCGTCGGTCGAACTGCGGCCCGGTCTGAGTTGCCGAGAGACCTCCGCGGGGCTTTTGCTGTCAGGCGAACTTCTCAAACAGGACGGCATGCGCGACCGCATCCTTGCACTGCTGCGCGAGGGGATCAGTCTCTAACAAAGGGAAGATGGCGTTTCGCGCGCGAAACGGTCATTAATGCTGACCATCTCGCAATGACCCTTAGCACTGCCCGTAGCCACAAAAAGGTCAGTACGCCTGACCGTTTCGCGTGCGAAACACTTGACTGCGGAACGAAGCTGCATGGTAAGCGGCGCCTGTGCCCCACCGGAGTTCGGCTTGACGGCTTGAAGTTCCAAGGCAGGAGCTCATCGATCCGGTTCGCAGGATGGCCTGCCGCGATCGCCTCGAGCGTCGCCTTGAGATAGGCGAAGGGCTCGACTCCGTTGGTCTTTGCGGTGGCAATGAGCGAAGCGATACGACCCCAGGTGCGGCCACCCTCATCGTGCCCGGCGAAAAGTGCGTTCTTCCGCGTCAGGGCGATCGGCCTGATGAGGTTCTCCACGGCATTGGAGTCGATCTCGACGCGACCGTCCTGCAGGAAGGTCTGCAGCCCGTTCCACTGCCGGTGGATGTAGGCGAGTTTCTCTCCGAGGCGGGACTTGGTGGAGACCCGGCGGCGCTGGAGCTGCAGCCATTCGCCAAACTCGGCCACCAGCGGCGCGGTGCCTGTCTGTCTCGCCGACAGGCGCTGTCCCGGTCCCATGCCGCGGATTTCGGTCTCGATACGGTAGAACTCGGCGATCCGGCGCAACCCTTCGGCGGCAATCTCCGATCCGTCGCGGTCGAAGACTTCCTTCAGCTTACGGCGCGCATGGGCCCAACAATGCGCAACCGTGATCGGCGCGCCGCCGGTGCGCGAGGCGCGTGTCAGCCGGTCGTAGCCGGCATAGCCGTCCAGCTGAAGGGTGCCGTCGAAGCCCTGCAGGATCTGCTCCGCGTTCACGCCGGCGCGGCTCGGGTGGTAAGTGAAGACCACGCCGGGCGGGTCATCGCCGCCCCAGCCCCGATCGTCTCGGGCCAGCGCCCAGAGGAAGCCGGTCTTGGTTCGGCCCCGCCCGGGCTCCAGAACCGGCGCCGTCGTCTCATCCATGAAGAGCTTGCCCGAGCCCTTCAGGTGCTCGGCGAGCCGGTCGACCACCGGAGCAAGGTGGAAGGCCGCGGTGCCGACCCAATCGGCGAGCGTGCTGCGCTGGAGATCGATCCCGGAGCGGGCGAGGATCTGGCTCTGGCGATACAGGGGAAGATGGTCAGCGAACTTGGCGACGAGCACATGCGCGATGGCACCCTCGGTCGGCAGCCCGCCCTCGATCAGGTGGGCGGGGGCCGGAGCTTGTGTGATCCCTTCGGCGCAGGCACGACAGGCATACTTGGGCCGGATCGTCACGATGACACGGAGCTGGGCTGGCACGATGTCCAGCCGCTCGCTGCGGTCCTCGCCGATCCGGTGCATGGAGCCGCAGCCGCACCGACAATCCAGGCTGGCCGGCTCGATCACCTGCTCGATCCGCGGGAGGCCCTCAGGCAGATTGCCTCGGTTGCGCCGGGCGGTCTTGGACCGCCGCGAACCGGACGAGGCCGGGACCTCTTCGTCCTGCTGCGCCTCGGCCTCGGCGATGGCTGTTTCCAAGTCCTCGAAGACCAGCTGCCGCTCGTCCTCGCTGAGCTTCTCGGACTTCTTGCCATGCACGGCCTGGTTCAGCTCGGCGATGAGATGCTCGAGGCGCATGTTGGCTTCCCTGAGTGCATCGCGCTCGCGCAGCACGGCCAGAACAGCTTCACGCTGGTCTTCCGGAATGGCCGACAGGTCGAGGGATGGGGCGCTGGACATGGCGGGATCATACCCTGCTCTCGTCCTCGGCAGGCAGGATTTCCCGCCCCTGAGTCATTCTGCCACAGCTGGACGGCGCACCTCCAGAGACCGCACCCGCCGCCAGTCCAGCCCGGCGAACAGTGCCTCGAACTGCGCGCGATTCAGGATCATCGCTCCATCCCGGATTGCGGGCCAGGTGAAGGAGCTCTCCTCCAGCCGCTTGTAAGCCATGACGAGGCCGCTGCCGTCCCAGAATAAAATCTTCATCCGGTCCGCGCGCTTCGCCCGGAAGACGAAGACCGTCCCGGTGAACGGATCCTCGGCCAAGGTCGACTGCACCAGGGCGGCCAGGCCATCATGTCCCTTGCGGAAGTCTACCGGCTTCGTCGCCACCAGGATGCGGACGCCTTGAGACGGCATCAGCATGTCGGTGCTTCCAGAGCATGCACGATCGCAGCGATCCGATCTGCCGCCGTGTCGGGCGACAGTTCGATCTGCGTTGCTCCCCTGACGATCCGGATCATCACAAGCGGCGTCGCCTCCGTCGGATCCTTCGTCTCGGCCGGGTCGCAAACGACCAGCGGCGCGAAGACAGGCTCGGCGATCTCCGCAGCGGGGAGAACGAGCTGTCCCTGCTTTGCGAGACGTCGCCATGCCGAGAGTTGGTTCGGACGGATTCCATACCGCCTGGCAACCGCATTCACTGTCGCCCCCGGCTCAAGTGTCTCCGCCACAGCGCGTCCCTTCGCATCGTCCGACCAGCGCCGGTGACCAGACGCGTAGATCTCGACGCCCAGAGATCTGAGAAACGAATTTGTCGCGCACATTGCGAAACGCACTCCCCATCATGAGACGGGCAACACCTCGCAGTGCCACAGCTCATCTACAACGTGGGGCGCGGACACCGCTTACGCTGCATGGCCCTACTCCTCCTCGTCGGAGCCCATGTTCTCTTGGTGCCGGGCGATCGCCGCTTCGACATCCTCGAAATAGATGAGCTTGCCGTTCTCGAGCACCACCCCTGCCTGACACAGCTTGCGGACCTGGCCCATGGAGTGCGTCACGACCACCGCGCCCGCGTGCTTCATCCGCTCGAGAAAGACCAGCCGGCTCTTACGCTTGAAATCGGCGTCGCCGACGCTTGTCACCTCATCCACCAGATAGGTATCGAAAGGGATGCCGATCGAGACGCCGAAGGCGAGACGCGACATCATGCCTGACGAATAGGTGCGCACCGGCGAATGGAAATGCGGTCCAAGTTCGGCGAAATCCTCGACGAACTCCAACAGCTCCTGCGTCTCGACGCCGTAGATGCGCGCTACGAAACGCGTGTTCTGCGCCCCGGTCATGTCACGGTGAAAGCTGCCACGGAAGCCGACCGGCCAAGACACGGTGCCGGTCTTGACGATGCGGCCGCTGCTGGGCTGGATCGTGCCGCCAATCATCCCCATCAGCGTCGACTTGCCCGCGCCGTTGCGCGCCAGCAGCGCCACCGACACGCCAGATGGAAAGGTGACCGAGGCATCGTCGATCACCACCTTGCGCCCCCAGCGGGTGTGGAAGCTCTTGCTTAGGTTCTCCAGCAGGATCACCGCGACGGGCCTCAGTTCCGGTCGCGCAGCGAGTAGTAGACGAGGCTGCTGATCGCCCAGGCGAGGAAGCCGAACAACGCCACGATGCCGATCAGCATCTCGCGCTGCGGAAATTGCGAGCGCTCTGCCAGCGTCGGGCGGATATAGGTGGCGAGATAGCGGCTCTGACGCTCGGCCTCGGCCTGCGCCGCGTCATAGGCGGCGAGCGCCGCGGTATAGGCGGTCTCGGCGAATTCGCGTTCGACGCTGAGCCGCTCGAACTCCGAGATGGTCGTAGCGTAGTTCTCACCGGCAGGCCCCTGCCCGTTCGCGCCGAACTTCTCGCGCTCCTGCGCGATGCGGGCCCGGATCACCTCGATCCGACGCTGCGCCTGCGCGGCGCGCGGGTCGCCCTCGCCGACGCTGTCGCCCAGAAGATCGAGATCGATCAGCGCCGCGGCGAGCTGCGCCTGCAGCGTGTTCAACAGACCCATCTGGCCTTGGATATCGGCCGAGGGGTCGACGATCTGGTTGGCGACGCGAAACGCGGTCAGCGCCTCTCGCGCCTCTTTCAGCCGTTCCTGCGCCTGTTCGAGATCGGCGCGGGCGTAGCGGGTCGCGTCCTCGCGCGCCACCGCCGACAGCTCGTTCACCGTCTCGCTGCTCTCAAGGTAGATCTCCTGCGCGATGGCCTGCGCTTCTTGGGGATCGAAGGCCAGCACCCGCATCTCGATCAGACCGGAGCCGCTGTCATAAGAGATCCGCAGCATCCGCTCCCAGTAATCGACCAGATCCTCGATCGTGCCATTGGGGTCGAAGGAGAGCAGCGGATCGACCTCGTGGTGGCGCGAATAGAGAGCGCGCAGGTCGAGCTTTTCATCGATCTCGCGAACGATCTCTTGGCTGCGGATGTATTCGTAGAGAATCTCAGCGTCGTTGTTGGCGCCGCCGCCAAGTGTCGAGCCCAGACCTCCTAAAAGGTCCGAGGCGCTGGAGACATCTTCACTGCGCACGGTAAAGCCCAGCGTCGAGGCGTATTGGTCGACCGCACGGGTATAGAGATACCAACTCGCTGCGCCGACCGGGGCCAGCACCATCAGCCCGAAGGACAGGACCAGACCCCAATGCCGCTTGCGCACCTTGGCGGGGCGGGCCAAGGGGCGCACCACAACCGGTTCGGCATCGGCCTCGGCGCGGGCCTTCTCGGCCTCGCGACGGGCCTGACGCGCTTCGCGGCGCAACTCGCGCTTGGTCTTGGGGCCGCCAGGTTGAGGCGCGGTACCATCGTTCCCGTCGAGCGCCGGGTTCCCGCGCAGGGAGGGAACGGCGCGCAGGCGCTTGCGCCCGCGCGGACCCATCTTCTCGCCTGCGGAAACGTCCGGGGCGGCATCGGGAGCATCGGTCGATCGGATCCGGGGAGGGGCCATACCGGCTTAACCTTCTGATCTGGCTGCGGGGCAACCTAGCCTTTTGCCGCAGATTGTTCCAGTGAGACAGCAGCATGCACCGCCTCGTTGCGCCCCGAGCGTCCACGCAGCCCGTCGCGCAGCCCAGCCCGCAGCATGCGTCGGTAGAGGCCGCGCTCGGCCGCCGGGTAACGCCGCGACCGGCGGGTCCAAGCCAGTACGTAGAACCCCACCGCGAAGGGCCACAGCACCGGGCCGGTGGCGAGGCGGCAAACCTCAATGTTATTGCGGGCGAGGTAGTAGATCTTCCACAACGGGCGCAGCGCCATGTCGGTGCCGAAGCTGCCGCAGGCATGCTCGAAACGCACATTAGGGTCGAGCAGTAGCCCCATGCTGGCGCGGCGCAGTCGCAGCGAATAGCTCACATCGTCGCCATAGATGAACATGCCGCCATCGGGCAGGCCGACCCGCTTCAGCGCCGCGCGCGATAAAAAGAAGCCCACGAAGCTCGCCACGTCGACCGGCTGCGGGACGGTGCCGCGGATCTCGGCATCGGTGAGGTGGAAGGCATGGGTGCCGCCGCGCAGCGTCGCCCACAGCACCTTGCAGTCCCAGAACGGGTTGCGAGTAGGACGGTTCATCTCGCAGACTGCGCCATCGGGCAGGAACACCGCCGCCGCCACCGCGCCGGTGCCTGCGGGCAGGGCGGGCAACGTCTCGCCGCGAAACGCCGCGACGGCGCCGGGCAGGGGCCGCGCGTCGTCGTCCATCAGCACAGTCCAGTCTGGGTCGAACCGGGCGCTGGCCTCGCGCAGCCCCATTTCGAATCCGCCGGCGCCGCCAAGATTGCTTTCGGGACGCAACACCACGAGCCGCGGATCGTCCTGTCCCCCGAGCCAGTCCGACGTGCCGTCAGTCGAACCGTTCTCGACCACGATCACATGGTCGAGCGGCTCGGCCAGAAGCCGCGACAGGGTCTCTTTCAGGGCGTTGAGCCGGTTATATGTGACGACGACGGCCGCGATGCGTGTCATGGGATCAACTCGGATCGACCACGAAGGCGGGCATCGGCCGCACTTCGGCGCGCGCCGCGAGGAAGGCCTCGGCGGTGGTCATCGCCTCGCGGATCGTCACGTCCATGTCGAGATAGCGATAGGTGCCCAGACGGCCCACAAAGGTCACGCCGGTCTCGGCGCGGGCACGCTCGACATAGTCGGAGAGCAGTGCCTTCTCTTCGACCAGACGGATCGGGTAATAGGGAATATCGTCGGGTCCGCAGGCGCGCGAGGTTTCGCGGTAGAGCACAGAGCCCTCATGCTCTTCCCAAGGGCTGAAATGCTTGTGCTCGGTGATCCGGGTCTGCGGCACGTCGGCATCGCCGTAATTCATCACCGCGCAGCCCTGCCAGTCACCCATGGCACGGAACTGCTCGAAATCTAGCGTGCGGTAACCGAGCCGGCCGAGATCGTAACCGTAGAAGCCATCGAGTGGGCCGGACCAGAACACGTGATTCCACTGATCAGCCTGTGCAGGGTCGAAACGCGTCTCGAGCTGTACGGTGATGCCCGGGTGGTCGAGAATGCGCTCGACCATCGCGGTGTAGCCCTCCTCGGGCATGCCCTGAAAGCGGTGGAAGAAGTAGTTGTCGTCGTAGTTGAAGCGCACCGGAAGCCGCTTGAGGATCGAGGCGGGCAGCTTGGTCGGCGAGCAGCCCCACTGCTTCTCGGTATAGCCCTTGAAGAAGGCCTCGTAGAGATCGCGTCCGACGAAGGCGAGCGCCTGCTCCTCGAAGCTCTGCGGATCGGTGATGCTCTTGTCGGCCTGTTCGGCGATGAAGGCGCGCGCCTCGTCGGGGCGCATGGTCTTGCCGTAGAACTGGTTGATCGTGTGCAGGTTGATCGGTAGCGAGAAGACCTGCCCCTGCGTGGTCGATTTCACCCGGTTCTTGTAGGGCTGGAAATTGGCGAAGCGATTGACGTAGTCCCAGACGCCCTCGTCATCGGTGTGGAAGATATGCGGCCCGTAGACATGCACCATCACACCGGTCTGGGCGTCGCGGGCGGTGTGGCAGTTGCCGGCGACATGCGACCGCGCGTCCATCACGGTGACATCGTGCCCGGCCTCGGCCAGCCTGCGTCCGATCACGGCGCCCGAAAGCCCCGCGCCCACCATCAAAACCCTGTCGCCCATGCGTCTCGTTCTCCTAACCGGCCCGAAGGCGCTTTAACGGGAAAAGCACTGCGCGGCTAGGAGCCAGATCGCGCCACCGCCTTGCATCATGCGGTTTTCGGCCGGCTGGAAGAAGTGAATGTGGCAAGCTTCTTCATAGGAACGCAATCCTAGTCATCTTCGCATTTGCTTATCCAGTATTCTTGGAAGCACCGCTGGTGACTGAAGTCTTTGTTTTCGCAGTTCACAATGACATTCCCCAGAACATGTACGATTCCTGACCCGGACATGTTGCCTGCCCATCCCAAGTTGGCAGGAACCTGCCATCTGCTCAGAAAGCGGGAGGATTTGAGGGGGGAGATAAACTATTCAGGGACGCGGTCTTAGGTAGCAGATGCACCAAACTCTTGCTTTGGAGGTCGGGCAGGAACAGGATAGGAACATGTTTCGCGTAG
>NZ_JAPWGO010000357.1 GCF_027213785.1 Limimaricola sp. G21655-S1
TGGCTGGACAGGGCGTTCCGGTTGCACCGGCAGCTGGCAGAAGCCCTGCGGTGCGATATCGAGGGCGGCGTTGAACTTGGCCGACATGTTCTGGAATGCGATAAGACCGGTCAGCTCCACCATGGCATCGTCGTCGAACCAGGGCTTGAGGCGGGCTGCCTGCTCATCGCTCACCCCATCGAGGCCAGTCATCGCTTCTGTGTAGTCGAGCACAGCTTTCTCCCGCTCGTCGAACAAGGGGCTTTCGCGCCAGT
>NZ_JAPWGO010000358.1 GCF_027213785.1 Limimaricola sp. G21655-S1
GTTCATTGACGGCCGCCGCAGTGGCTTTCCACCACGCTTCGGGAGAGGCTTTCTGTTCGCTTGTTCCCAAGGTAGAACGCAGGTGACGCACGATACTCGCCTTGAGCTGATCTTTATCCAGTTGGAGATCCTGGTCTGTCTTCTTCTTGGTAGCCATAAACCATATTCCTTCGTTACAAATAAAATTGTTATCCCGCTTGCGGGACCGGCGCTGTTGTTATCTCAAAATATGTACCGGCGTGAGAATACTAACT
>NZ_JAPWGO010000359.1 GCF_027213785.1 Limimaricola sp. G21655-S1
GGCCAGCGCCATCAAGAAGCTCTATGCCTCGGGTAACTTCGAGGATGTGAAGGTTTACCGTGACGGCCAGGTGCTGCAGGTGATGGTCAAGGAGCGTCCGACCATCTCCAGCATCGAGTTTGCCGGCAACAAGGATATCAAAGAGGAACAACTGACCCAGAGTCTGGAGTCCTCCGGTATCCGTGTGGGCGATCCGCTGGATCGCACCGTACTCACCTCCCTCGAGAAGGGACTGGAAGATTTCTACTATGGCG
>NZ_JAPWGO010000360.1 GCF_027213785.1 Limimaricola sp. G21655-S1
CAAGTGGGCAGACACAAAATCAGAGCCTGCACAGCCAGAAGGCTGCGCAGATTGCTTGGAAAATAAGCATCAAGATCGAAGCGCTGAACACAATAGCGAAATAGGCGAACACCTCACGCCAATGCGGCTATTCTATCTCTGCACCGAGGAGATGCAGCTACAAATTCAAATTTCAAAAGGCACGCGCAAATACCCAGATGAGCGGGATTTCATGAATGCCGCGATAGATCGCCTTGAGCCGCTCGGAATACACC
>NZ_JAPWGO010000361.1 GCF_027213785.1 Limimaricola sp. G21655-S1
GATCCCGGTGGCCCGCATCGCCGACTGTCTCGCCAACCCGGGCAAGACCATCGACTTCAACGGCCGCAAGGTGACCTATCCGGACATCAAGCTGGTCTACGTGGCGGGCGGCAACCCCTTCCACCACCATCAGGACACCAACAACCTGTTGCAGGCGTGGCGCAAGCCGCAGACCGTGATCGTTCACGACCCCTACTGGACCGCCACCGCCAAGCACGCCGATATCGTGCTGCCGGCCACCACCAGCTACGAGC
>NZ_JAPWGO010000362.1 GCF_027213785.1 Limimaricola sp. G21655-S1
CTCCCCCGCCCGATCGGTCAGGGCATCGCAGATCTCCACCAGCCAGTCGGCCGGGGTATCGGCGCCGCCCCCCAGCTTGAGCTGGTTGAAGACATCCTGCTCGGAGCGCAGCGGACGCCGACGGCTGCTGATGATGAGATCCGGGGTGATGAAGATACGCAGCGCCACCATCTCTTCGGGCCTGTGATCCTTGTTGTGGTTGATGCCACGCAGGATCAGCAGCACCGTCTCCCCCATCCGCACCAGCTTGGGAC
>NZ_JAPWGO010000363.1 GCF_027213785.1 Limimaricola sp. G21655-S1
ACCTTATATCATGAAGCCGCCATAATGTCCCTTTGCTATACAAAGTACACCCACCACCATTAAAAATCAATATTGCAATTTTGATAATTGGTTTATAATGCCTCATAAAGTAAAATCACATAGAGGCAATCCATATGTATTTCAACGCGCAAGTATACGAAAAATTTCTCATGGATGAACTTGGCTTCGCTGGATCATGGCAAGATTTCGTATCTTCATACGTTACTATAATAACGAAGGATCACTTTAAATGC
>NZ_JAPWGO010000364.1 GCF_027213785.1 Limimaricola sp. G21655-S1
AACCTGCACGGCGGCAAGCCGGCCAACTTCCTTGACGTCGGCGGCGGCGCCACCAAGGAGCGCGTAACCGAGGCGTTCAAGATCATCCTCTCCGACAGCAACGTCAAAGCGGTGCTGGTCAACATCTTTGGCGGCATAGTGCGCTGCGACATGATCGCGGAAGGCATTATCGGTGCGGTCAAGGAAGTGGGGGTCAAGGTGCCCGTCGTGGTCCGTCTGGAAGGCAACAACGCCGAGCTGGGTGGTATCAAGC
>NZ_JAPWGO010000365.1 GCF_027213785.1 Limimaricola sp. G21655-S1
GGATACCAGAGGGCGTAGATGCCGGTCGCCCAGCGTTTCTGCGCCTTTTTCAGGGTATCGACCACGGCGAAGTAATCTTCTTTGAGCTCATAGGGCGGGTCGATCAGCACCAGCCCGCGGCGCGGGGTCGGCGGCAGCAGGGCGATCAGCCCCTCGAAGCCGTCACGGTGGTGTACGGCGACGCGGGGGTCATAGCCCATGTTGGCGCGCAGATCGTCCACTTCGTTGTTGTGCAGCTCCATCAGCGCCAGCT
>NZ_JAPWGO010000366.1 GCF_027213785.1 Limimaricola sp. G21655-S1
GTACGGCATTGAAGACATACTTCAGCATAGCTTCGGCCAGTGCGGCGTTATCTTCCAGATCGTTGAAGGCCACTTCCGGCTCAACCATCCAGAACTCGGCCAGGTGGCGGCTGGTGTTGGAGTTTTCAGCGCGGAAGGTCGGGCCGAAGGTGTAGACCTTGGAGAGGGCGCAGGCATAGGTTTCGGCGTTCAGCTGGCCGGATACGGTCAGGAAAGCCTCTTTGCCGAAGAAATCTTCGTTGTAGTCCACCTT
>NZ_JAPWGO010000036.1 GCF_027213785.1 Limimaricola sp. G21655-S1
AACCTGACCGACCGGATCACCTATCTCGAGGAAGGCGACCGGGCCGAGGTGACCCGCGCGGGCGCGGTGATCTTCGATGCGCAGGGCCGCGAGGTCTCGCGCTCCGAGAAGCGCATCGCCCAGGCGGCGGCGCAGGTCGACAAGGCCGGGCACAAGCACTTCATGGCCAAGGAAATCGCCGAGCAGCCCCGGGTGCTGGCCGAGGCGCTGGGGCACTACCTGACGCCCGAGGGCCAGATCGCCCTGCCCGAGCCCGGCATCGACTTCACCGCCATCGACCGGCTGACGCTGGTCGCCTGCGGCACCGCCTTCTACGCCTGCAACGTCGCGAAATACTGGTTCGAGCAGGTGGCGCGGCTGCCGGTCGAGATCGACGTCGCCTCGGAATACCGCTACCGCGAGCCCCCGGTCCCGGCGCGCTCGGCCGCGCTCTTCGTCAGCCAGTCGGGCGAGACCGCCGACACGCTGGCGGCGCTGCGCTATGCCAAGGGCAAGGCCTCCAGCATCCTGTCGGTGGTCAACGTCACCGAGAGCTCGATCGCGCGCGACAGCGACCTCGCGCTGCCGATCCTCGCCGGCGCCGAGATCGGCGTCGCCTCGACCAAGGCCTTCACCTGCCAGCTCCTGGTGCTGGGGATCCTGGCGCTCGAGGCGGCGCGGCAGCGCGGCACGCTCGACGCGGCCGAACTCGCCGGGCATCTGCGCGGCCTGCGCGAACTGCCGGGACTGATCCATCAGGGATTGACCATCGAGGCCGAATGCCAGCGCGTCGCGCGCGGGCTTTCCGAGGCCCGCGACATCCTGTTCCTCGGTCGGGGCCGGATGTATCCCCTGGCGCTGGAAGGCGCGCTGAAGCTGAAGGAAATCAGCTACATCCACGCCGAAGCTTACGCGTCGGGCGAGCTCAAGCACGGCCCCATCGCGCTGGTGGACGAGCACGTGCCGGTGATCGTGATGGCGCCGCATGACGAGCTGTTCGACAAGACCGTGTCGAACATGCAGGAGGTGATGGCGCGCGGCGGCAAGGTGCTGCTGATCACCGACGCCACCGGCGCGCGGATCGCCGGCGAGGGCGTCTGGGAGGTGATCACCCTGCCCGAGCTCGACCCGCTCTGGGCGCCGATCCTCTACGCCCTGCCGGCGCAGCTCCTCGCCTACCACACCGCCGTGGCCAAGGGCACCGACGTCGACCAGCCCCGAAACCTCGCCAAATCCGTCACCGTCGAGTGAAACGACAAAAAAGGGGGGGGGGGCAAGATATGCCCCCCAGCCCATACCGGAAATGTTGAGATCAGAACAATTCTCTGACGAAAGTGAAACGTTTCCTAAGGCTTGCCGGCATCAATCCCCAGCTATCTTCTCGAAGAAATTTTCGACAGGATAAGGGATTGGAGCAAGTGAGGCCCAGATTGGGAGAGGCGCGAGGCGCCATCTTTTTTATCATCCGCCGATTAGCTTGACGAAGAGGCTGCCAGCAATGGCCCCAGCGGCGAGCGTCACGACGCCCACCTTCCAGAACTCGGTCTTGGAATGCTTGAGCATGAGCGAGACTTGCGCCTTAACCAGCTCATATTCTTGGCGATCCTGATCAGTCATGGTGCCTCCTGCCCTATAATGCAGTGATTGGCGTGCTCTCTTGCTTAATGTTTCCTGACGCCTTGCCTTCAACACTCATAGCATGGGCTGGGATATGCCTCCCTTCTTGCATCTCGTCACAAAGCATCGCCCGGAAACCCGGCCGGTTGCCGCTCAGCCGCTATAGACCGTCAGTTCCGGCAGAGACGTCAGCGACACCTCCAGCAGGCGCATCGCCGGCAGGCTGATCTCGCTGCCCGACCCTGCAGCGCCGCCCGAGGGGCGCAGTTCGAGCTTCACCGATTTGCCATTCGCCGCCTCGACCCGGCCTTGCGTGACGCTGCTCACCAGGGGCGTCTCGATCCAGAGCCCCGGATCGGCGGGCGATCCCAGCGAGGCGATGGTCGTGCCGAGCCTCTGCTCGCCCGCGGGTTCCGGCGCCGCCGTGGCCGCCGCGCGCTGTTCCGGCGTCGTGGTGTCGAGCGCGGCCGCGCTTGCGGCCTCGGGCGGCGGCGGTGGCGCGCTTTGTACCGCCGGTTGCGGCGCGGCGGCGGTGGCCTCCGATGCCGGGGCCGCAGAGGGGGCGCTGGCCTGTTGCATCTCTGCGCAGGCGGACAGGAGACCGAGCGCGGCGAGGGCGGTGGGGATCATGAGGCGTGTCATGCGCTGGAGGATAGCGGCGCGCCCTGCCCGGACAAGTGCCTGTATGGCCCGGAGTTCACCGGCAGTTTGCTTGCCATCGCCTCCCCCCGACCCTACCTTCGCGCCATGACAATCGCACCCGTCCCGCCCCCGGCAGCCCCGTTGATCGATCCCTTCGCCCGGGCGATCCGCTACCTGCGGGTTTCGGTCACCGATCGCTGCGACTTTCGCTGCGTCTATTGCATGTCCGAGAAGATGCAGTTCCTGCCCAAGGCCGAGCTGCTGACGCTCGAAGAGCTGGACCGGCTTTGCTCGGCCTTCGTGCGGCTCGGGGTCGAAAAGCTGCGCATCACCGGCGGCGAGCCCTTGGTGCGGCGCAACATCATGGAGTTCTTCCGCTCCATGACCCGCCACCTCGAATCGGGCGCGCTCAAGGAATTGACGCTGACCACCAATGGCAGCCAGCTCGGCAAGTACGCGACCGAGCTCTATGCGGCCGGCGTGCGGCGGGTGAACGTCTCGCTCGACACGCTCGACGAGGCGAAATTCGCCCGCGTCACCCGCTGGGGCCGCCTGCCTCAGGTGCTGGATGGCATCGACGCGGCGCTGGCCGCCGGGCTCAAGGTCAAGATCAACACCGTCGCGCTCAAGGGCTTCAACGAGGACGAGCTGTTCACGCTGACCGAGTTCTGCGCCGCACGTGACATGGACCTGACCTTCATCGAGGTCATGCCGATGGGCGATATCGGCAACGAGGACCGGATCGGCCAGTACTGGAACCTGCGCGAACTGCGGGAGTCTCTGGGCGAGCGTTACTCGCTGCACGACCTGCCCGACCGCACCGGCGGTCCTGCGCGCTATGTCATGCTCGGAGAGACGCGCCAGAGGGTGGGCTTCATCACCCCGATGAGCCATAATTTCTGCGAAAGCTGCAACCGGGTGCGTGTCACCTGCACGGGCGAGATCTATACCTGTCTCGGGCAGGAGGGCCATTCCGACCTGCGTGGCCCGCTGCGCGCGAGCGAAGGGGATGCCGGGCTCGAGCAGGCGATCCGCGCCGCCATCGCGCTCAAGCCCAAGGGGCATGATTTCGACTATGACCGGCAGGAGGTATCTGGCCGGGTCAGCCGTCACATGAGCCATACCGGCGGATGAGCGCTGAGCCTTGGCCGCTGCGGCTCTGGCTCGGGGGAACGCTGGCGCTGCCGCGCATGGCCGAGTTCGCCCTGGCGCGCCGCGTGCATCGCGGCCAGAACTCCGCCCCTGCCCGCTTGGGCGAGCGGTTGGGGCGAGCCGGTCTTCCCCGTCCGCAAGGTCGCCTCGTCTGGATCAATGCCGCCTCGGTCGGCGAGGTCGCCTCGGTGGCCGGGCTCGCCCGTGATCTCGTGGACGAGGGAAACCACGTCCTCGTTACCACGACGACCACGACGGGCGGAGTGCGGGCGCGTGCCATCGAAGCTGTGCTGCACCAATACCAACCGCTCGATACCGCCCGCGCGACCCGGCGATTCCTCGATCACTGGCGGCCCGATCTCGCCTGCTTCGTGGAGGGAGACCTCTGGCCACGCCTGCTGGCCGAGACTTCGGCGCGACGGGTGCCGCTGGCCCTGTTGAATGCCCGTCCCTCGCGGTCGCGGGTCCGGGCGCCGAAGCTCAGCGCCGCGATGCTGGCGCGGTTCGACCTTGTCACCGCGCAAAGCGAGGCGGTGCGCGAGGAGATCGTCTCGCTCGGCCTGCCCGAAGGCGCGGTGCTCGCGCCCGGCGACCTGAAATCCGCCGCCGCCCCCCTGCCCGCCGATCCGGCACGGCTCGACACCCTGCGCGCGGAGTTCGACGGTGCCCCGCTCTGGGCCGCCGTTTCCACCCATGCCGAGGACGAGCCCGCGGTGATCACCGCGCATCTGGCGGCACGCGAGCGGCATCCGGGCCTGCGGCTGATCCTCGCGCCGCGTCATCCCGAAAGGGGCGAGGCCGTGGCGCGGGCACTGGAACAGGCCGGGCTCGGTGTGTCAAAGGGCGAGACACCGGGCGGGGCCGAGGTCTGGCTGGTGGACCGGCTGGGAGAGACCGGGCTGATCTATCGCCTCGCGCCGCTGGTGTTTCTCGGCGGCTCCTTCGGGCCGCAGGGCGGGCACAACCCTTGGGAGGCGGCGGCGCTGGGGGCCGCGTTGCTGCACGGGCCACGCGTCGGCAATGCACAGCAGGCCCATGCCGCGCTCGACGCGGGTGGTGCGGCCCGCGAGGTGGCCGAGGCGCAGGCGCTCGGCGAGGCGGTGGCGGAGTTGATCGGCACGCCCGAGCTGGACGCCATGCGCGCTGCGGCACGTCGGATCATGTCGGATCGCGGTCAGGCGCGGCCAAGGACGCTGGCGGCGCTGCGGCAGCTCATGTCCGAGCGGGTTGCGCCGGACGGTCCTTCCTCTAAGGCGATGCCATGACCCTGCGCGCCGTGATCCTCAACGACACCTCGACCCGCTATCACCATGGCTGCGCGCGAGTGATGCGGCTTCTCGTGGAAGGGCTGGAGCGCCATGGCCTGACCGTCACCGCCCGCAGCCCGGCAAGGCACGACTGGGCCTCGGATGCGGGTTTCCTCGACGCGATGCGCGCCGCGCATGTGATCGTCGTCAATGGCGAGGGCACGCTGCATCACGGTCGTCCGGCCGGTGCCCGCCTGCTCGATCTGGGCGGGCACCCGGCGCGGGGCGACAGGCCGCTCGTGCTCGTCAATGCGCTCTGGCAGGACAATCCGGAAAGCTGGTCCGCGCCGCTATCCCGCTTCGACCTTATCGCCGCGCGCGACAGCGCCAGCGCCCGCAGCATGTCGGAGGCTTCTGGACAGGAGGTGCGATGGCTGCCCGATCTGTCGCTCTCCGCCCCCGCCCGCACCGTTGCCGCACCCCGTCACGGCGTGATCGTCGGCGACAGCGTGAAGCCCGGCCCCCGCCGGGTGCTGGGTCGCGCGGCTTCCCACCTCTCCAATGCGACGCTGGTGCCGACCAAGACGCTGTCCGGGGGTCTCTGGCGGTTTGCGCCGGCCCGCGCGGCGCTGGCGGCGGCATGGTACGGGGGGCTCGGCCTTCCGCCCTTGGAGATGCCGGCCAATGAGACCGCCTATCTCGATCGCATCGCTCGAGCCGAACTGCACATCACCGGGCGGTTTCACGCCGTCTGCCTGTCGATGCTGACGGAAACACCTTTCCTGGCGCTCGGCTCCAACGCCTCGAAGATCGAGCGCCTGCTCGCGGATGCGGATCTTGGGCCAGAGCGGCTGCTGCACGCGGACGCGCTGTCGCCACCCCCCGAAACCGCCGCGTTCACGCAGAGCGAATTGTCGGCGATCCGCGCCTTTCGCGAGATGGCCCGGCGCCGGGCCGACACGCTCTATGCGGACATCGCGGCGCTGGCCGGAGGAGCCTCATGAACAGGATCGTCTTCGAGATCGCCAAGCGGCGCGGTGACGAGATGCGACTGTCGCGGATCGGGCTGTCCGAAGCGGCGCTGCTGTCGCGGCTCGCGGGACGCCGCGTGGCGCTGGTCGGCAACGCGCGGTCGCTGGCCGAAAAGGCGCAAGGCCCGGAAATCGACGCCGCCGACATCGTGATCCGCCTCAACACCGCGCCGATGCCGGACCCTGCCTCGCACGGGACGCGCACCGACTGGCTCGCCATGTCGATCCCGGTGCCACAGGAAGCGATCGCGGCGCGGGCACCCGAATTGCTTTTGTGGATGACGCCCAAGCGCAAGCGCCTGCCATGGCGCGTAGCCCAAGCGCCGGGCTTTGCGCTGTTGCCCGCGATCCGTGCGGCGGCGCTGCGCGACGAGTTGGGCGCGCGCCCCACCACGGGCATGCTCGCTATCGATCTTCTCGCGCGATCGGATCTGGCCTCGGCGCGGCTTCACGGCTTCGATTTCTTCGCGTCGAAATCGCTCTCGGGCGGTCGTGGCGCGGCGGACGTGCCGCATGATTTCGCCGCCGAGCGCGACCGGGTGGCGGCGCTCATCGCCGCCGACCCGCGCTTTTCGCTGGCCTGAACTCAGGCCGCCGGCATCCGGCGCTCGACGACGCCCGCCCACCATGAGCAACCCGCCGGGATCGCCTCATCCGAAAAATCGTATTCGGGGTGATGCACCGAGGCCGTGTCGCCATTGCCCACGAGGATGTAGGCGCCGGGGCGTTCCTCGAGCATGTAGGCGAAATCCTCGCCGCCCATGATCAACGGCGCCTCGGCGCAGTCGCCGGAAACCTCGCGCGCCACTTCGGCCGCGAACTCGGTCTCGGCCCCGTGGTTGATCATCACCGGGTAGCCCTTGATGTAGTTGACCTTCGCCTCGGCGCCGTAGGCGCGCGCCGTGGTCTCGGCGATGGCGGTGAGCCGGTCCTGCCCCAGCTTGCGCAGCTCGGGCGACATGGTGCGGACCGTACCCTTCATGTGCACCCGCTGGGCGATCACGTTGAACGCCTTGGACGAGGTCTCGAAGGAGGTGACCGAGACCACGATCTGCTCGGTCGGGTCGGCGTTGCGGCTGGCGATAGATTGCAGGGCAAGGACCACATGGCTGGCGACAAGCGTCGAATCGACCGTCTCGTGCGGCTTGGCGGCGTGGCCGCCCTTCCCCTCGATGGTGATCTCGAACTGGTCGGTCGAGGCGAAGAAGGCGCCGGGCCGGATCGCGAAGCTGCCCAGCGGCAGGCCGGGCCAGTTGTGCATGCCATAGACCTCCTGGATGCCGAAGCGCTCCATCAGCCCGTCGGCGCACATCTCGCGGCCACCGCCGCCACCCTCTTCGGCGGGCTGGAAGATGACCACCACCGTACCGTCGAAATTGCGCGTTTCGGCAAGGTATTTCGCCGCGCCCAGCAGCATCGCCGTGTGCCCGTCATGGCCGCAGGCATGCATCGCGCCCGGCGTCTTGGAGGCATAGTCGCGGCCCGTCTGCTCGTGGATCGGCAGCGCGTCCATGTCGGCGCGCAGGCCGATCACCTTGCCCGAGCCCGTGCTCTTGCCCCGGATCACGCCGACCACGCCGGTACGGCCCAGCCCCTCGACCACGTCGTCGCAACCGAAGGCGCGCAGCCTTTCGGCCACGATCCCGGAGGTGCGGTGCGTTTCGTAGAGGATCTCGGGGTTCTCGTGCAGGTCGCGCCGCCAGGCGGTGATCTCGGGCAGAAGCTCGGCGAAGCGGTTCTTGATCGGCATGATGCGTCCTCAACGACGGAATTTCGGGTGCGGCGCGAGACTGCGCCCAAGCGCGGCCCGGTGCAAGCCGGTGCCGGGGCTGCCGCGCCGTCAGCGATGCCTCAGGGGCGCCAGTGCTCGCCCACCCATGGTGCGGGCCGGATGTAATGGCGCAGGTAACGCAGCGGCCCGTCCTGCCGCACGTCCGAGAACAGGCCTCGGAGATGCTCGCCCGCGCTGTCGGGGGCATAGGGCGGGTAATGCCCGTCGATCGCGTGGCTCGGATGCAGCCCGCCGGGAAAGATCACGATGCGTGCGTCGGTGGGCAGCTTGGGCGCGGCCAGGTAGTTGAGCGGGAACGGCCTACGGCAATGCATGCGGAAATGCCGGACCCAGGCCTTGGGAAACAGCTTGGCCCCGCCCGGCGCGCTGCGGGTCACGAAGCGCTGCTCGAAGCGGTACTCGTCGGCGATGCCCTGCGGGTCGGCGCGGAATCGCTCCTGCAGCGGCACCAGCTTGCCCACCGGGAAGCGGAACACCGAGGTCTGGCCCAGCTTTTCGAGCGGCGTGTTCGGGTTGCGCGACAGGATCACGTCGTCGGGGTCGCCATGGGTGAAGAAATCGTCGAGCGAGCCGGTGACGACGAGGTCGAGATCCATGAACAGTACCGGGCCGGTCAGATCGCCGAGGCGCGGCCCCCAGAGCCGGGCCTTGGGCCAGATGCCCTTGGAGTTCTTCGGCATCTCGACATCGAGTGGCGGCAGGTCCTCGCACCGCACTTCCGGGCGGATGCCCTCGCGGTTGTCGGTGAAGCAGGTGAAGCTGAAGGGCGGCGTGATGTTGCGCGCCACCATGCCGTAGAGGCGGTTGATGAAGGGCGTGCCGTACTTAGTGCCCCAGTTGATGCAGATCACCTGCTTGATCATCGCGTGCGCCCTTTCTCGTCCTCGCGCCTAACTAGCGCGGCGGGCGCGAAACGGCCAGCCGGGCGCTGGGCGGCGGCGGGGCGCGGCCTAGATCGCCCCGAATGGACGCCCTGCCCCCGATCCCCGCCCCCTACGCGACCGCCGACTGGCGCCGCCGCATCGCCGATCTCTATGCCGCGATCCGCGCCGAGCCCGATCCGCAGGCGGCTTGGCGACTTTGGCACGAAACCCGCTCGCGGCTGTTTCGCGATCACCCCGCCTCGCCGCTGTCGCCCGATCAGAAGGCGCGGTTCGAAGGCATCGCGCTCTGGCCCTATGATCCCGACCTGCGCTTCGAGGTGGGGCTGTCGCCTCAGGACGGCCCGGCCATCGATTTCGAGCTTGGCCCGGATGGCCGCATGCGGGCCCGCCCGGTGGCCCGCACCGAGGGGCTCGGCGACAGGCTCGGAGCCGAGCTGAGCCTGTGGTGGATCGAGGGCTATGGCGGCGGGCTGTTCCTGCCGTTCCGCGACGCGACCTGCGGTACGGGCAGCTATGGCGGCGGGCGCTACGCGATCGATGCGATCAAGTCGTCGGATCTGGGCCTCGCCGCCTCGGGCCGGCTGATCCTCGACTTCAACTTCGCCTACTCGCCCTCCTGCGCCTGGAGCCCGGACTGGGTCTGCCCGCTGGCGCCGCCGGAAAACCGGCTGGAGGCCGCGATCGAGGCGGGCGAGCGCGACCCTAGTGGAGCCGCTTCCTGATCCGCTGCAGCATCAGCCAGACCAGCGCCACCACAGGCAGCACCAGCGCCGCCGTCAGCGCCGTTTTGTCGATGCCCATGGGATAGGCCAGCGGCCCGAACAAATAGGTGGCGAGGCTGACGGCGTAATAGCTGATCGCCACGACGCTGAGCCCCTCGACCGTGTGTTGCAGCCTGAGCTGCGCGTCGGCGCGGCGATCCATCGAGGCCAGCAGTTCCTGGTTCTGGGCCGAGCGTTCGACATCGACCCGGGTGCGCAGCAGATCGCCCGCCCGGGCCGCCCGTTCGGACATGGCGGCGAGCCGGCGGTCGGTCGATTCGACGGTGCGCATCGCCGGGTCGAAGCGGCGCATCATGAACTCCGCGAAGGTCTGCCGCCCGCCGAAACGCCCCTCGCGCAGCACGCCGATGCGCTGGTTGACCAGCGTCTCGTAGGCCCGCGTGGCGCCCGAGCGGAACCCCGACTGCGCGCGCAGCTTCTCCAGCTCGGCCGAAACCTCGAGCAGCACGGCGAGCGTGGCGGCGGGATCGCCGGGGCCCGCCGCCATCTCGGCCACGAGATCCGACAGGCGGGTCTCCAGCGCACCGATGCGCGGTCCCATGGCGCGGGCCTGCGCCAGACCCAGCATCGCCATGGTCTTGTAGGTCTCGATTTCGCATAGCCGCTGCACCACGCGGCCGATCCGCCGCTCGCCCGTGCCGGGGCGCGCGAAGACGGCAAAGCGCATGTGGCCCGCCGGATCGATGCGGAAATCCCCCGCGACGATCAACTGGTCGTCGAGCACACGGCTCATCGCCATGCTCTCGGCCACGAACCACGATTCTGCCCGCCGCGCGATCTCTTCCTCGCCGGTGGCCAGTTCGACACGGATCAGGGCCGAGGTGAGCCGCCGGCCCGGGATCGCCGCAAGCCATTCCGCGGGAAACCCCGCCAGCCCGTCACGAAACGGTGGCTCGGAAGGGCCGTCGCTCAGGATCATGTAGGTGACGAACTCGGTATGGCTTTCCCATTTCAGCCGGTGTCGCCCGATCTGGCCGGACCAATGCGTGGCGCCAGGCTGAGGGTGCGGCGCCCCGAACCAATCGAGCAGCGCCAGCAGATGCGCCCGCTCGGCCTCGATGTCGCGCGGCGCGCCATCGGCCGGGCCGATCGCCAGAAAGGATGCCTGCCCCGGCGCATTGAGGCTCGGAAAGGGCCGCGCATGCAGTTCGTTGGCCAGTTCCTGGCGTAGCGGATGATCGGCGAGGGTCATGGCGGCTCCGGCGATTGACGTCGGGGGAAGATGGCCGCGCGGCCCGCCGGTGTAAACAGGGGAAAAGGTCGCACGAACAGCCGCTTGGCGCATGCGTTCGCATACCGCGTCCGGGTTGTGCAGCGAGGGTGGTTTTCGCCAAGCCGGAAGGCACCCATATCGGGTCCGACCGCAGGAGCCATGACATGCAGACGTTTTCCCTACTCGATCTCGCCCCGGTGACCGAAGCCGAGACCCCGGCGCAGGCCTTGGCCAACGCCGCCGATCTCGCGCGCCATGCCGAGCGCTTGGGCTATCACCGCTACTGGCTGGCCGAGCATCACAACATGCCCGGCATCGCCTCGGCCGCCACCGCCGTGGTCATCGGCCACGTGGCGCAGGCGACATCGACGATCCGCGTCGGTGCGGGCGGCATCATGCTGCCCAATCACGCGCCGCTGGTCGTGGCCGAGCAGTTCGGCACGCTCGACGCGCTCCACCCGGGCCGGATCGATCTCGGGCTGGGCCGGGCGCCCGGCACCGATGGCGCGACGACGCAGGCGCTCCGGCGCTACCACCAATCGGCCGATGCCTTCCCGCAGGACGTGGTCGAACTGATCTCCTATCTCGACGATGACGAGGGCAAGGCACCCGTGAGGGCGGTGCCGGGCATGGGCTCGCATCTGCCGGTCTGGATCTTGGGCTCCTCGACCTTCGGGGCGCAGCTGGCCGCCTATCTCGGCCTGCCCTACGCCTTCGCCTCGCATTTCGCGCCGCAGATGCTGGAGCCCGCGATTCAGGCTTACCGCGAGGGATTCCGCCCCTCGGAGCGGCTCGAAAAGCCCTATTTCATGATGGCCGCCGGGTTGCACGCGGCCGATACGGACGAGGAAGCGCGCTATCACCGCACCTCGCAGATCCTCTCGTTTGCACGGCTCAGGACCGGGACACCGGGCCGCCTGTCGCGCCCGGTCGAGAACCTCGCCGACCACGTTTCGGCCAGCGCCATCGCGGGCGCCGAGGCGGCGCTCTCGGTCTCGGCGACCGGCGGCCCCGACACGGTGCGCCGCCAGCTGCGCGAGATCATCGACCGCTACCGGCCCGACGAGTTGATGCTCACCGGCATGATGTTCGATGTCGACGCACGCAAACGCAGCCTCGAGATCGGCGCCGAGGTGCTGTCCGACATGAAAACGCCCGCCATGACCTGAGGGTCATGGCGGGCGCAGACCTGACCGGGAATGCAGCCCCTTGGGTCGTCGTCACCCGGGCGGCAACGCCGCCCGGTATCTCTTACAGAACCACCACGTCCAGCGGCGGGAAGCCGTTGAAGCAGACCGAGGAATAGGTCGAGGTGTAGGCGCCGGTGTTGCGGATCAGCACCCGGTCGCCGGATTTGAGGTTCAGCGGCAGGTTCATCGGCCGCTTTTCGTAGAGCACGTCGGCGCTGTCGCAGGACGGGCCTGCGAGGATGCAGGGACCGGTGGCCTCGCCGTCATGCGGGGTCACGAACTGGTAGCGGATCGCCTCGCCCTCGGTCTCGGCCAGACCCGAGAAACGGCCGATCGAAAGATAGACCCAGCGATGCATGTCGCGATCCGACTTGCGCGAGGTGAGCATCACCTCGCAGGCGATGACACCGGCCTCGGCGACCATGCCGCGGCCCGGCTCGGCCATCACCCGCTCGGCGCCCGGGAAACGGGCCTCGACCAGCTCCATCACGGCGGCGGCGTAATCGGTGGGGGCCTGGATCTCCTCGCCGTAGAAGGCCGGGAAACCGCCGCCGATGTTCAGAAGCTGCAGCTTGTGGCCGGCCTCCTGCGCGGCGGTCCAGATGCGCGACAGCTCGTCGAGCACCGGCACCCACATCTCGGCATGACGGGTCTGGGAGCCGACATGGAACGAGAAGCCCAGCGGCTCGAGGCCCAGCTCGGTCGCCCGGTCGAGCAGCTTGAGCGCGGTGTCGCGGTCGCAGCCGAACTTGCGGGTCAGCGGCCAATCGGCCGAGGAGGTCTCGACGATCAGGCGGACATAGACCTGCGCGCCCGGCGCGTGCTCGGCGATCTTCTCGAGCTCTTCCTCGGCATCGACCGCGAACATGCGAATGCCGGCGCCGTAGGCGAAGGCAATGTCGGAGACGCGCTTGATGGTGTTGCCGAAGGAGACGTGCTCGGGGCGCGCGCCCTGGGACAGGCACAGCTCGATCTCGCCGCGCGAGGCCGCGTCGAAATGCGAGCCCAGCTGCACGAGGCGCTCGATGATCGCGGGATGCGGGTTGGCCTTCACGGCATAATGGATGTCGGCCCGGCCGAGGCCCGCCTTCAACGCGTCGTACTGGGTCTCCACGCGGTCCACGTCGATCACCAGCGTCGGCCGATCGAACTCGGCACTGGCGGCAAAGGCCTCCAGGCGGTTGGCGACGGCGAAAGAGGGGGCGCTGGCGCCCGCGTAATATGCAGTCATGTGCATCTCCGATAGACAGACGGGGGCCCCGTGAGGCCGGCGGTTCCAAGGGAGACGTTACCGTCGCTGCATAAACGCGTGCTGGGTCTGTGCGTAGGCCCCCGAGGAGGGGCTTGCGTCCAGGCGTGGCCAGAGGCGCGTGCGTTGGCGTCTTGAGGGGGCATTTGGGGCAAAGCCCGAGTCGGATCAAGGGGAAATCTCGGACAAAGCCCAATTTTTTGGCGGCCATCGTTTTGCATGCCGATCCCCCTTGTTCTATAGGGGTTCACCGTCTTCCGGAGGGCCCATGCCGCGTCTCGTCCTGTTCAACAAGCCGATGAACGTGCTGTCGCAGTTCACCGACGCCAAGAGCCCCAGCCCGCGCGCCACCCTGTCGGATTTCATCGACCGGCCGGGGGTCTACCCGGCGGGGCGGCTGGATCGCGACAGCGAGGGGCTGATGCTGCTCACCGATGACGGGCGGCTGCAGGCGCGCATCAGCGATCCGAAGCACAAGATCGAGAAGACCTATCTCGTGCAGGTCGAGGGCAGCCCCACCGAGGCCGATCTGGAGCCGCTCAGGCGCGGCCTGACGCTCAAGGACGGTCCGACCCGCCCCGCCCGGGCCCGGCTGATCGATGCGCCCGCGTTGTGGGAGCGCGATCCCCCGGTACGGTTCCGCAAATCCGTACCGGACGCCTGGATCGAGGTCGCGATCCGCGAGGGGCGCAATCGGCAGGTCCGCCGCATGACCGCCGCGGCCGGTTTCCCCACGCTCAGGCTGGTGCGCTGGCGCATCGGCGACTGGACGCTGGACGGGCTGGCGCCGGGGGAATGGCGCGAGATCGGGGTCTGAGCTGCCTCCCGGAAGCGGCAGGATTTGCGTATTTGGAGAAAGATGAAGGGGATCAGTCGCTCGGTTGCCATAGCTCGATCGGGTTGCCCTCGGGATCGTGGATCCGCGCGAAACGGCCGATTTCGCTGTCCCATTCGTCGCGTCGCTCCACCGCGATGCCGGCCGCCTCGAGCTGCGCCACCATCGCGTCGAGATCGGCGACGCGGAAATTGATCATCCATTGCTGCTCGGGCCGGCCGAAATACTCCGTGTCGCGCGGAAACGGCATCAGAACGGTCGGCCCCGCCTCCTGCCGCCAGATCGAGGGCCCCGGCCCCTCGATGCCCAGATGGTCGAGATACCACTTGGCAAGAGCCTCGGGATCGCGCGCCCGTAAGAACACTCCGCCGATGCCGGTCACCTTCTCCATTGCCCTCGCCTCCCATTGCCCGTCGCGGCCAGCCTAGCACGGCCCCGGTCCTGGCGCGCCGGATCTTCGCGCGGGCGTCCTCCCGGCGCCCAGGCGGCGAAACTCACCATCAGCGCCGCGCCGGTGATCGCCGCGACGCCCATGAGCCCCAGCCCATCCGGCATGACCCCGAACAGCGCCGCATCGAACATAAGCGCCCAGACCAGCCCGGTGAAATCGAACGGCGCCAGCACCGCGACCGGTGCCCGTGCCGCCGCCTCGGTCGCCGCCACATGCGCGAGCCCACCCATGAGCCCCGCGCCCAAGAGCCAGAGCATCATCTGCGGCGACGGCATCGCCCAGCCGAAAGGCCATGTCGCCAGCCCGGCCAGGACCGAGACCACGGCGAACCAGAAGGCGATGGTCGCGGGGCGCTCGACCGCCGTCATCGCCTTGATATGCACCCGGACGAAAGCCATGGTCACCGCGTAGCCCAGCCCCGCCGCCACGCCGATCAGCGCGCCCTGCCCCGGTGCCTCCAGCGCCGCGCCGAGCATCATGAGCACGCCGCCGAAGCCCAGAGCCGCCGCCCCCCAGGCCAGCGGTCCGATCCTTTCGCCCAGTATCCACGCCGCGAGCGGCAGCGTCAGGACGGGAGCGAGATATCCCAGCGCCTGCGCATTGGCGACCGGCAGCCAGGCCAGCGACAGGAAGGACAGCGCCATCGACAGCGCCCCGAACAGGCTGCGCGTCAGGTGCAGGCCGGGGCGGCGCGTGACGATGGCCGAGGGAAACTCGCGGCACCAGGCCATGTAGGCGCAGATCGGGATCAGCGCGACGGCAGAGCGCCAGAACACGATCTGCCCCAGCCCGACCTCGCGCGTGGCCACCGCCACCATCGCCGACATCGCGGTGATGAGAAACGCGGCCAGCAGGCGCAGGCCGATGCCGTTCAAGGGAGAGTGCGCCGCCATGGCCGGACACTCGCCCATGGGGCGATACCCCGCAACGACAAAAGGCCCCGCCGGGGCGGGGCCTTTCCTGTCGGTTCGAAAGGATCAGGCAATCTTGCCGAGCAGTTCATCGAGCGATTTCTTGGCGTCGCCGTAGAACATGCGTGTGTTGTCCTTGAAGAAGAGCGGGTTCTCGAT
>NZ_JAPWGO010000367.1 GCF_027213785.1 Limimaricola sp. G21655-S1
GGATTACAGCCTGCCTTGGCTTGCCGAGCAGGTGGCTGCCATCTTGCCGCAGAAGTGTCATCTGCTTGGCTGGTCGCTCGGCGGTCTGGTGGCAAGCCAGTTGGCGCTGACGCATCCCGCTCGGTTGCACTCCCTGATCACCGTGGCCAGCTCCCCCTGTTTCATGGCCCGTGATGAGTGGCCGGGGATCGCCCCCAAGGTACTGACCGGCTTCAACCAGATGCTGGCAGGGGATTTTCGCCAGACCATAGAG
>NZ_JAPWGO010000368.1 GCF_027213785.1 Limimaricola sp. G21655-S1
CCCATAGACTGGCCCTCGCCGCTGCGACAGGTCGCTCTCACTGCCGGGGGGAAGCCGACGCTGACCCGTTGCCAGGATGCGGTGCAATCCGGTTTTCGGGCGTTCTGGCCATTGTCGCTGGAGCCGTGGCGGTCCCCCGGCGAGCGGCGGCAGGCGCTGCTGGCCAGCGGCTGCGCGGGGGAGGGGCAGAGCGCCGAGCTGCAGGCCCCCATTCGCATCGTGGCGCTGGGGGAGGGAAATCTTATTCGCAGCC
>NZ_JAPWGO010000369.1 GCF_027213785.1 Limimaricola sp. G21655-S1
GCTTTCAACTGTTTCACCAGATAGGCGGCATTCTGGCCCGCCAGATGGGGATAGTTGGGGATCATCGCCTTGCCTTCCACGCCGTGACAGGCGGCACAGACCGCAGCCTTGGCCTGATGACCCCACGCCAGTGCCAGCAAGGGTAGGGCATATACCCATTTTTGCATCTTCTTCTCCTTGAATTGAAAAATGATGGTTGCCAGTGAGCACAAGCATGGCTGACGGCAGTATAAAGAGTGACACGAGCATATAC
>NZ_JAPWGO010000370.1 GCF_027213785.1 Limimaricola sp. G21655-S1
ATCTGCACCTGAAGGGTGCAGGTAAAACCCCGTTCTCCCGTTTTGGTGACGGTCGCGCCGTGCTGCGCTCCAGCATCCGCGAATATCTCGCCTCCGAGGCGCTCCATGCCCTCGGCATCCCGACCACGCGGGCGCTGGTATTGGTGGGGAGTCAGGAGCCCGTTTATCGCGAGCAGGTTGAGACCGGGGCGACCGTGCTGCGCACCGCCCCCAGCCATCTGCGCTTCGGTCATATCGAGTATTTCGCCTGGAG
>NZ_JAPWGO010000371.1 GCF_027213785.1 Limimaricola sp. G21655-S1
TCCTAAGTGACCGCCGCGTCCCGGTCGAAACATCGGCTGCACCGCCCGAAATACCACCACCAGCGCCAGTGTCGCAGCAAAGCTCCTCTGAAACCCGGCGCTCAGCAGGCTTTCGGGGCGGCGCAGCAGTACCAGCACCGCTGCAAAGGCAACCGCCCGCACGGATATCGCGCGCCGGTCCATCAGCACCGCCACCAGCATCACCGCCACCATCAAAAACGCCCGTTCGGTGGCGACATTGGCCCCGGACAGC
>NZ_JAPWGO010000372.1 GCF_027213785.1 Limimaricola sp. G21655-S1
TACCTGCGCTGGGGCGATGCCCACGGCTACAAGCCCGAGCTGATTGAATGCTCCGAAGGCGACGTGGCCGGCATCAAATCCGCCACCATCAAGTTCACCGGCGAATATGCGTTCGGCTGGCTGCGTACCGAAACCGGCGTACACCGTCTGGTTCGCAAGTCTCCGTTCGATTCCGGTGGCCGCCGTCACACCTCCTTCTGTTCTGTGTTCGTCTACCCCGAGATCGACGACGATATCGATATCGAGATCAAC
>NZ_JAPWGO010000373.1 GCF_027213785.1 Limimaricola sp. G21655-S1
GCCTTGGTGAATTTCGGCCTTGCGATGGGGCCTTATGCGGTGAGCGATCTGGCCGGCCTGGACATCGGATGGGCCACTCGCAAGCGTCTCGCCCCGACCCGCGATCCGCGTGAGGTCTATGCAGAGTTTGCGGATCGTCTGTGCGAGGCGGGCCATTTCGGGCGCAAGACCGGCAAAGGATTCTACGTTTATGGCGAGGAGGGGCAGGTTCCGAATGACGAGGTGCTGGAGCATATCGCCACGGAGCGTGCC
>NZ_JAPWGO010000374.1 GCF_027213785.1 Limimaricola sp. G21655-S1
CTGCCAGCCTGTGCCTCTTTTTCGGCGAGGGTTGCATGGGCAAGGGCAGCACCAGCCAGGAGGGCAAAAGCCCCGGAAATAGTGATAGTTTTCATAAGGATGCTCCGTGAGCGCGCGCGGACGCACCGCAGCCTGCGCTATTGGCGACAATAGTGGCGCGTGTTCTGACGAAAGGCCCTCTCTTTCGGAGGGCGGCGAGCAGATCAGAGCAGGAGGCGCGCGGGGCGAGCGCGCATGATCGCGTGCCTGTGC
>NZ_JAPWGO010000375.1 GCF_027213785.1 Limimaricola sp. G21655-S1
GAATACGGCCAGTACCTTTTACTTTCATTCCTTCTGACAGACCGTCATAGGAACCCATAATCACCGCACCGACGGAGTCACGCTCCAGGTTCAATGCCAGAGCGTAGCGGTTGCCCGGCAGCTCGATCATCTCACCCTGCATGGCATCAGCCAGGCCGTGAATACGAATGATACCGTCGCTCACAGAGACGATAGTACCTTCGTTACGCGCTTCGCTCTTTACATCAAACTGCGCAATGCGCTGCTTGATCA
>NZ_JAPWGO010000376.1 GCF_027213785.1 Limimaricola sp. G21655-S1
GAACAACCCCGTCATGATTGGTGAGCCGGGCGTGGGTAAAACCGCGATTGCCGAAGGCATGGCCCTGCGCATCGTAAACGGCGACGTGCCGGAGAGCCTCAAGGACAAACGCCTGCTGGCGCTCGATATGGGCGCGCTCATTGCGGGTGCGAAGTATCGCGGCGAGTTTGAGGAACGTCTCAAGGGAATTCTCAACGAAGTCACCGATGCGGCGGGTGAAATCATCCTGTTCATCGACGAGATGCACACGCC
>NZ_JAPWGO010000037.1 GCF_027213785.1 Limimaricola sp. G21655-S1
AACAGCAGCGGGAACAGCGCGTAGTCGAGCCACCCCGTCACCGCCGACAGGCCTGCGCCAGCCAGCGCCAGGACAAGGAGTGGCGTGAAGCAGCATATCGCCGCGAATATTGCGCCGCCGAGGCCACCCTTCAGCAGGCGGTTCGCCTCGGCCTGGTCCGGCTGCTCTCTCGGTTGATCGAGATGATCGAGACCCCGCTTCACGAACCCTCGCCACTCACCGGGTCTTCCAGAAGCGCCGCCGGGTAGCCGTTCTCTTCGACCGCCGCGATGAGGGCGTCAGTGGAGGTGACTTCGTCGTCGAAACGGACCGTATAAAGCCCCTCGCTCGGGTCTTCGCCCTCGGCGAAGTCCTCGATCACCACGCTCTCTACGGATTTCAGCGAGTTGCCGACGATGAACGAGCACGAGGGACACGTCAGTCCCCCGACCTCGAGGCGGACGACCTGTTCGGCGGCAAAGGCGGGGGCGGCGAAAAGCGCGGACAGCGCCAGGGCGCCGGAAAGGATGTTTCTCATGTCAGTGTGCTTTCAGAACGAGAGGATGTAGGGGGAGGCGTAGGGAAACAGCATGGCAATGAGGATCACTGCCGCCGCTATCCAGAGAACGGAGCGCATCGCGGTGCGGTTCATCGGGCGGGCACAGGTGCCATCGGCGCAGCGGACAGGCCGATAAGCCTTGTAGAAGCCGTAACCCAGGAACGCGGCGGCGATGCCGAAGGTATACCACTTGTAGGCATAGAGGGCGCCCATCTGGGCGATGAAAACCCCGCTGACCCCGAAGCTGACAAGCACCAGCGGCAGGATGCAGCAGGAGGTCATGGCCAGTGCACCGAGCGCCGCCAACGCGGTGGCCGTCCACCCGCGGCCTTCCGGGACGTCTGACGCGTCCCTCGGCAATGCAGAATCCGTGGTGTCCATGCATGGTGTCAACGGCGGGCCAAAAACCGGCCACGCGGCGGCGCAAAACCAGGCCAGTTGCGAGGCGGCAAGCGCCATGACGCGCTCGCTTGCCCCATAGCTGGGGCGTGGCATGGCGCATTGGCCCGCGGGGCCAATTCATCCGGCGAGGATCAGGTGGCGGCTACGGCCTTTCGAGCCCGGCTTTGGCCGAGCCGATAGCTGTCGCCATTCATCTCGAGGATATTGACGTGGTGGGTCAACCTGTCGAGCAGCGCGCCGGTCAGGCGTTCGGTGCCGAAGGTTTCGGTCCACTCATCGAATGGCAGGTTGCTGGTGATCATCGTCGAGCCGCGCTCATAGCGCTGCGAGATCACCTCGAACAGGAGCTCGGCGCCGGTCTTCGACAAGGGCACGAAGCCCAGCTCGTCGATGATGAGCAGCTTGACGGTGGCCAGCTGCTTTTGCAGGCGAAGCATGCGGCGCTCGTCGCGGGCCTCCATCAGCTCGTTGACCAGCGCAGCCGCCGTGATGAAGCTCACCGACAGCCCTTTCTGGCAGGCGGCCAGCCCCAGCCCGAGGGCCACATGGGTCTTGCCGGTTCCACTGGGCCCCAAGGCAATGACATTCTCGCGCCGGTCGATCCATTCGCCTCGGGCGAGGTCCAACACCTGCATCTTGTTCAGCTTGGGGATCGCCTTGAAATCGAAGCTGTCGAGGCTCTTGGTCGCCGGGAACTTCGCGGCCTTGATGCGGCGCTCGACCATCCTGCGCTCGCGGTCGATCAGCTCCAGCTCGACCAGGCGGGCCAAGAACTGGACATGGTCCAGCCCCTCGATGGCGCACTGGCGGCCGAGCTTCTCATGTTCCCGCAGGAAGGTGGGCAGCTTCAGCGTCTTCAGATGATCCGCGAGCAGGATCTTCGGGGTGTCGATCATGCCGCATCCCCCGACAGGAGCGCCATGTAGCTGGCCACCTTCGTGGACGCGACATGAGCGCGCGGCAGATAGGGATAGACATCGAGGTCCAGCTTCGGCGGCCGTTTCTCGACCTGGCAGAGAACGAGATGCTTCACGGCATCGAAGCCGACCGCGCCCAAGTGCAGGGCTTTCTTCACGGCGGCGTGGAGATCGTCGATGTCGAAGGTCTCCAGCAGGCGCAGGACTTGCACATACTCCCGCCGTCCCGCCTTGGTCATTCGCGCCTCCATCAGGCGTCGCAGGGTCGCGAACGCCGGCGGCAGGTCCCATTCGGCCAAGGGGGCCGCCTGGTCCAGGGCGTTGATCTTGCGCTCGATCAGCGGAAGGTAGTGGACCGGGTCGAAGACCATGTCCTCGCGGCCGTAGCAGCGGGGATGGCGTGCGATGACCTGACCGCCGCAACCGATCATGACCGCATCGACATACCCCCTGATCCAGACATCGCGGTGGCCATAGGCGACCGGCACCGAGTAATCGTTGGTCCTGTAGCGCACCAGGGCTTGGGAGCTGACCCGTCCGGTGGCCTGATCGCAGGCATCGAACGGCGCGGCCGGCAGGTCGGCCATCGCTGCCAGATCCCGCGCGAGCCGCTCTCCGATGGTCTCGGACTGGCCGCGCAGGACATCAGCCTGGCGCTTGCGGCACTGTCCCTCCAGATAGGCGTTGAACGCGTCCCAGCTTGCGAACCGCGGGATCGGCACCATGAAGTTGCGGCGCGAGTAGCCGACCAGACCCTCCGCGTTGCCGTTCGCCATTGGGCTCGAACCAATGGCGCCTTCAATGGCTCACTCGTTGCCCTTGCCGGGCCGGCCGTAGCGGTCGCGGAACAGGTAGTGCGACAGAAACCCGCTGAAGAGCGTGGCGCGCTTGCGCGTTCCGTCCGGCAGGATCTTCGCCACCAGGCAGCGGTCGTTGTCGTAGAGGACCGAGGCGGGCACCTTGCCGAAGAATGCAAAGGCATGAACGTGGCCATCGACCCAGGCTTCCGCTGTCGCCGCCTCGAGAGGAAGCTTGGTTCTATGACAGGAACGACAAAACGGTTTGGTTCGTTAAGTGACCCATCCGTGGCGTCTCTTCCCTATCAGTGTGGTGAGGCGCAGCGTAGTGCGTTGATTTAACAGCGGTATACTCCGGTATTTTTGGAGGTATACCGGTATAGATGGGCGCATACCGATAAATACTGACCGGCTGCCTGGCTGACTGCGGACGGACTGCCGCGCCAGCGCGGATCGCTCGTTTCCGGGTTGCTGCGATTGAACGCATCTTCTTCGCAGACACCTACTCCCCTGGCTGGTGACTGGCCCTACCTCTGGCTCGACGCCACCTACCTGAAGGTGCGTCAGGGCGGACGGATCGTCTCGGCTGCGGCCATAATCGCCGTGGCCGTGAACACGGATGGGCGCCGTGAAATCATCGGTCTCAGCATTGGTCCCTCGGAAGCCGAGACCTTCTGGACCGACTTCCTGCACACCCTAAGAGCGCTTCTCTTACCTTAGGCACGAGTATCCCGATCCCCCATTACGGGACTACTGGATGCCTCCCGACAAATCTTCCTTGGCATGTTTAGGCGGGCGAGCGGTGTGCCGCAGCTTTCTTGTCGATCAGGCTTCGATCTAGGCGATCGGGCACAATCTTCTAAGTGCGAACAGACACAGGCTGCGAGGAGATTTCGATGTTGGGAAACGCGATCGGATACGAGCGAGAGGGCGACACGCTCATCGTCAGGCTCCCCTATGCCAAGAAGGGCTGGTTTCGCCGCAAGTTCAAAACAGCGAAGTGGAATCCGGAACGCAGGGCCTGGGTTCTCCACAAGAACCTGAGGAAGAAGCTCGACGCTGCGATCATCGAAGACAAGAACGCACCGACTGGCTCCTTTGGCGTCAGCAACGGATCTGCTCCCTCTGCCGTGCTCAGGAGCTGGGATGCCGAGGCAGAGAACGATTGGATTGACGACAACGGCGATCATCACCTCGCCAACTATGACCGCGATGGCCTGGCCTACTATGCGAACCGCGCCGACGCGCCCGAGTTCGGCGCTAAGCCAGCGCCCTCCAAGCCTGCCGCACCCGAGATCAAACCGAACGCACCCAAGAGAGGCCCGAACGCGGTCAGGAAGTATATGCTCCTCATCGCCAAAGACATTGGAGTGAATGTCGAACGCCAGCTGCCCGAGGCAAAGCTCAAGCCAGGCCGCTACGAGAGCTTCTATGGTGCCGGAGCCTCCTATGTGCGGGGCTTTGTCGAGGCGCTCGACAAGGTGCAGAAGCATGGCAGTCATTTCCCAGACAAGCGCGCGCAGGCGTATCTCGACTACCGCGCTGACCTGGACGCTCTGCGTGAAGCCTATCCGGGCTGGATGGGATCCTGATCGGGTTCCTGACTGACTGTCTGATTGGATGCGGACCGTTTGTGGGTCAGCAGGGAAACGTTTTCGTCAGCGCTCGATGGACGATGGCAGGGGAATGCTCATGCCAAAATTCGGGGTGGGCTCTTAGAAATTTGAGAGCGATAGCCTGCAACTGACCACCCGTTGCGTCTCGTGGAGTGCATGCCTTTAGAATTTCGTGGCCGATTATGTGAAGGTTTTCGACGTCAGCGCCCATCGCCATGGCACCAGCGTCGACCCCATACCGCATGCCTGAGGTCGTCCCGATAATCAGCGCCGTGCACACCAAGTTATCCGTCTGAGATTCACTGTTGCAAAGTTCGACCAACGACCCGCCGGGAGCGCCCTGTGCGTGGGTGCCTGATGCGTAGGCGGAGGCGAGGGAGACTGCGAGCAAAGCGGTTCTGACAGGCAAAGTTCACTCAATCTCAGCTTATGGGAGCGGCACCATGCACCAGCGGCATGGACCGCGATCGCCAAACCAGCTGCGACCGACCATGACCATAGGGAACGTCTCTTGGGGTGAGAACTCGACTCCTCATTCTCTCATAGCGGGAATCTGTGCCCAACTTGACATGACAATGCAAATGCATTATCTACCTGGTGTCGAAACGGCCAACCTGCTCAGGAGTCTGCTGTGACCGCGCTCGCTCATGATGTCTCGAAGCTCACCGATCGCTATCAGACGACCGTGCCAAGCGGCGTGCGCAAGCAGCTGCACTTGGACAAGGGTGATACAATTCGCTACTGCACCGAGCCGAACGGCCGTGTCTATATCGAGCCTGTGCATGCCGAAGAAGAAGATCCCGCGCTTGGTGCATTCCTCGACTTCATCGCAGCTGACATCACAGCGCATCCGGAACGTCTTCAGGCGTTCGAGGGTGCCTTGCATGACCGCTTGAAGGCACTGGTCAGAGAGGTCGAAATCGATCTCGGTGAGCCACTGTCGCCTGAGGACGAATGACTGGCGGTGCTGCGCCCGCCGAAGCGCCGCTCGTCATCAACGGATGGTCGATCTATGCGCACCCAGTCTTCCTTGAACAGCTGGAAGCGCTGATCGCTGAGGTCGAAGGCCGTAAGGCGCGCGACCCTCAGAACTGGCACAGGAAGAACTGCACGAAGCGATTGGCTGCAATTCTCAAGCTGGTGACCGAGGCGATACCAGCTGATCCGGGCGCCCGAGACTTCCGGCAGGGCAACACACTTGGCGATCACCGCCGGCACTGGTTCCGAGCAAAGTTCTTCCAGCAGTATCGGTTGTTCTACCGGTTCAGCAGTGAGGCAAAGATCATCGTGCTTGCGTGGGTAAACGACGAGAAGACCTTGCGCGCCTATGGCAGCAAAACCGATGCCTATGCGACCTTCACCGGGATGTTGAACGACGGCAACCCGCCAGAAGATTTCGACGCGTTGATGAAAGCGGCCATGGGTGCGGCGGAGCGGTTCGAGAGAGGCCTCGGGGCCGAGCCTGGCCGCTGAGGAGGGCGTCGGGGAGAGCTCCTATGTTCTGCCCCCAATGGAGTGCTCCGCCCACTGAGATAGATTTATCTCGTCAGGAGGAGGACTACAGGATGGTTGGAAAGCGCGAAAAGCCCGAGGACATCGTGCTGAAGCTGCGGCAGATCGAGGTGCTGCACGGGCAAGGCATGCCGGTCGCCGATGCGGTGCGCCAGGTCGGGATCACGCAGCAGAGCTACTACAGATGGCGCCGGCAATATGGCGGCATGAGCCGGAGCCAGCTGAAGCGGTTGAAGGAGCTCGAGAAAGAGAACCAACGGCTCAGGCGGGCGGTCTCCGATTTGACGCTCGACAAGCTCATCCTGGCCGAGGCGGCGCAGGGAAACTTCTAAGCCCCTCGCGCCGACGCCAATGCATCGACCATGTGCGGCAGGAGCTGGGGGTGTCCGAGCGCCGCGCCTGCCGCACGCTGGGCCAGCACCGCTCCACGCAGAGAAAGGTGCCACGCGGCCGACCGGACGAAGCGCGCCTGACGGCGGACATCATCGAGTTGGCGCGCCAGTATGGCCGCTACGGATACCGTCCCATCACGGCGCTGCTGAAGCAGTCTGGCTGGCAGGTGAACCTCAAGCGGGTCGAGCGCATCTGGAAACGCGAGGGGCTGAAGGTCCCCCAGAAGCAGAAGAAACGAAGCCGGCTGTGGCTGAACGATGGCTCGTGCGTTCGTCTGCGACCGGAGCGGCCCCACCATGTGTGGTCCTACGACTTCGTCCAGGACCGGACGCATGACGGCCAGGCTTACCGCATCCTCAATATCATCGATGAGTTTACGAAGGAGGCGCTGATGATCCGTGTCGATCGAAAGCTCAACTCCACCGACGTGGTGGATGCGTTGACGGACCTGTTCATCCTGCGCGGGCCGCCTGAGTTCATTCGCTCCGACAATGGACCTGAATTCGTAGCCACGAAGGTGCGAGACTGGATCGAAGCCGTGGGTGCCAAGACCGCCTTCATCGAACCCGGATCACCTTGGGAGAACGGTTACTGCGAGAGCTTCAATGCCCGCTTTCGCAACGAGCTGCTCGACGGGGAGATCTTCTACACGCTGCGCGAGGCCCAGATCCTGATCGAGCGATGGCGGAGGCACTACAACACCGTCCGGCCCCACAGCGCCCTTGGCTATCGCCCGCCGGCGCCGGAAAGCATCGTGTCCATCGACCGGAGGCCCACCATGCATTAACAATTAACCTGGAGCACTCAGTTGGGGCAGCTCAAGCTGACGACGGTTGGAACCGCCTCGAGGCGGTGAAGGCGGCGGTCAAGAAGGAGCTGAAGCAGGAGTTTGCCATCAACCATTCCACCCTCGAGTTCGAACATGTCCGTAATGCGCACACAAATGCAGAGCTGTTCGGTCACCAAGAGGCGGACAGAAATGGAAAAGATCATGTTCACGAAAGCTCTGAATGACGATGATATGCCATCGCAAGCGCCTGCGAAGAGAAGCTCGGAGCGGCTGCGCTTCAGGAAGACATGAAGATGAACCCGGCTCACCGCAACGACTTCTCCCCGCTTCGCACTGACCGGCACTCTAAGACAATTGCAACGTGGGAGCCGGACATTGGATAACCTCACCCGCCCTGAGACGAGACGGTTCGACAGTTAGAAGCCATTGGCGGCAACGGTGGGGGCGGTCTCGGAAAGCCTAGCACGCCTCGGCGTGTTGCGGTCATGAGCGGGTCAGGAACTAGCACAGGTGCAGGAAGTAGGGGTCAAAAGAATCGTGCTACATACAACAGCGTCGAGCGGACGCTCGGAGCTCCTTACACTTGATAGCGGATGGAAGACGTGCCTGCCTCTATTCTTCATCGCCGCCGCGCCTCCACTTCAAGCCCATACCGATGGGACGCCTCTGGCGCCGCATGCTCTCTGGACGGCTTGGTCTCTGCAACCTTCCGTCATTCTGCCGGTCGCGATCGCCGTGGCCGTGTATACGAGAGGCGTTCATCTGGCTTGGAAAAAGGCCGGGCGGAATCGTGGAGTCCCTGTCTGGCGCGTGTGCTCGTTCTTCCTGGGCATCATGGGCCTAATCGCGGCCCTAGTGTGGCCTTTGGATGCTTTGGGCGAGAACCTCTTCGCTGCTCATATGGGCCAACATATCGTGCTGATGGGTCTGGCGGCTCCATTTCTTGTCCTCGGTCTACCCATTCCCACCACAATGCGCGCGCTGCCGAGGAGCTGGCAGAGGAAACTCGCGCTCCTCGCTGCATCCAATTCGTGGCGAAGGAGCTGGAGTTGGGCGACTGCAATCAGCGTTGCAACCGTTCTGCAGCTGGTCGTGTTCCTGATCTGGCATATCCCGTCGGCGATTGCGCTCTCGCTGAATGACGGCGTCGTACATTCAACCATGCATGCATCGCTCTTCGTTTCCGCCTTACTCTTCTGGACCGCGATCTGCCAGATGCGCGGCCAAGAATTCGGAGCTGGTATGATTGCGCTCGTGATCACCTTCAAATTTTCACTGATCGTCGGCGCCCTGCTGGCCTTCGCTCCGACGGCATTTTACGCAAGCTACGGTGCCCGTCCTGCCGCATGGGGCTTTTCGCTGCTCGAAGACCAGCAGCTTGCTGGGCTTCTTATGATGACGGCCGGAGCGATGATGTATCTCATGGCCATGGTCGCCCTCGTCGCTGTATGGTTCGGCAAAATGGAGAAGACGCATCCGGCGAACGGGCGAGCGACCGTGCGGGGCACAGAAGGGCGTTAGCGAATGAACAGGCATAGCGTCGCGAGTATGTTGCTCATCGTTCTCCTTCTTTCCGCCTGCGAAGGCCCGCAATCAACCTTCGACACAGCCGGCGTCGAGGCGGAGCGGGTGCTGTCACTCTTCTGGATCATGCTGGCCGGCGCTGTCGCAATCTGGATCGTCGTGATCGGGATCAGCTACTATGCGACCAAGGCCACGCCCGGGCAGCATAGCGAAAAGAGCGGCCTGCGCCTCATCATCTGGGGTGGGTGCATCTTTCCTACCGTCGTTCTGGCGGGGTTGCTGTTCTGGGGCCTCAAGATGATGCCCGAATTGCGCCGCCCCGCCGACGGCCCGACCATCGCGGTCTCGGGCGAGCGGTTCTGGTGGCGCATTGCCTACGGTGTCGAGGGCGATCCCGGTGTGGTGCGCAACCTTCCGCAGGGCGGGATCCCCAGCGCCAACGAGATCTGGATACCGGTGGATCAGCGCACCGAGATTCTCCTCAGCAGCCCGGATGTGATCCACTCCTTTTGGGTACCGCCGCTTGCCGGAAAGATGGATGCGATACCCGGCCGGGTAAACCGGCTGATACTCGAACCGACCGAGCTCGGCGTCTTCAATGGCGCCTGCGCAGAGTTCTGCGGCACGGCTCACGCGCAGATGGAATTTCGCGTGGTCGTCGTGACCAACGCCGACTTCGAAGCGTATGTCAGGGCGCAGGCCGAGCCTGCAGCGGTCGCTGACAGCCCGGGTCTCGATCTCTTCATGCAGAACGGCTGTGCGGCGTGCCATTCGGTTCGGGGAACGCCGGCCGACGGGGACGTGGGCCCCGACTTAACGCACCTGGCCAGCCGGCGCACCATCGCGGCAGGCCTTCTCCCGGCCACGGAGGAGAACATTGCCGCATTCATCGCTTCCCCTGACCACCTCAAGCCGGGGGTCGAGATGCCGGCATTCGGCGTATTGCCGGACGGGGAAATTGCCCGCATCGCGAAATGGTTGGGGTCCCTCGAATGACTGACGGCACCATCGAAACTCCGGCCGAGCCGGACCAGGAGGACGAGGAGGTCCGCCGGGGCCAGGAAGAGCGGCTTCGGAAAGTCTGGGCGGCGCCGAAGGGGTGGCGCTATTGGTCGGCGGTCAACAACACCGAAATCGGTGTCTGGTACACGGCAGCGGCTTTCGGCTTCATGCTGTTCGCCGGTGTTCTCGCGCTGATGGTGCGGGTGCAGCTTGCCGTTCCAGAAAACGATTTCCTGTCGGCCACTCTCTACAACCAGGTCTTCACCCTGCACGGCACGGCGATGATGTTCCTCTTCGCCGTGCCGATCTTCGAAGCTGTCGCGATCATTCTCCTGCCGCAGATGTTGGGAGCGCGAGACCTTCCGTTCCCGCGTCTGTCCGCCTTTGGGTTCTGGTGCTTCCTAATCGGCGGCGTCTTCGTCTGCGGCTCGATCTTCTTCGGCGCGGCGCCGAACGCCGGCTGGTTCATGTATCCGCCGCTGACCACGAACGAGCAGTACACCCCGGGCTATGGGCCGGACATCTGGCTGCTGGGCCTGTCCTTCATCGAGGTCGCCTCGATCGCCGCGGCGGTCGAGCTGATCGTCGGAACGCTGAAATGCCGTCCTCCGGGAATGCGGCTGAACCTCATGCCGCTGTATGCCTGGTACGTTCTGGTAGTCGCGGGAATGATCCTGTTCGCGTTCCCGCCTCTGATTGCCGGCGACATCCTGTTCGAACTCGAGCGGATGTTCGATTGGCCGTTCTTCGACCCGAGCCGCGGCGGCGATCCGGTCCTCTGGCAGCACCTGTTCTGGATTTTCGGCCATCCGGAGGTCTACATCGTGTTCCTGCCGGCCATCGCGCTGGTCGCGATGATCGTGCCCACTTTCGCACAGCGTCCGATCCTCGGCTATTCGTGGATCGTGCTCGCGGCGGTGGGGACCGGGTTCATCTCCTTCGGGCTCTGGGTGCACCACATGTACACCACGGGCCTGCCTTCGATCTCGCTCGGTTTCTTCTCGGCTGCTTCGGAGGCGGTGGCGATACCGACAGGCGTGCAGATCTTCGTGTTTCTGGCCACCCTTCTCACCGGCCGCGTGATCTACTCGGTACCGATGCTCTTCGTCTCGGGGGCCCTTGCTACGTTCGTGATCGGCGGGCTCACCGGTGTCATGGTCGCGCTGGTCCCCTTCGACTGGCAGGCGCACGATACCTACTTCATCGTCGCCCACCTTCACTATGTGCTGATCGGCGGGATGCTGTTTCCGTTGGCGGCGGGGATCTATTACTATTGGCCGATAGTCGGCAGTCGGCGTCTCTCCGACAAGCTCGGAAGAGTGGCGTTCTGGCTCATGTTCGTGGGCTTCAACGTCGCATTCCTGCCGATGCATTACTCCGGATTGGCCGGCATGGCGCGCCGCGTCTGGACCTACTCCGAGGAGCTGGGCGTCGGGACCGCCAACCTCGTCTCCAGCATCGGCGCCTTCGTCTTCGCCAGCGGTTTCCTCGTGATCGTCTGGGACGTGCTGCGTCCGCGCGGCAACGCGCCTTACGCGAAGCGGAATCCTTGGAACGCTGGAACCCTCGAATGGCTGACCGAGATGCCTGGCGAGGACTGGGGTGTGCGGTCGGTCCCCATTATCACCTCGCGCTATCCTCTCTGGGAGCAGCCGAACTTCATAGACGATGTCGACAAGGGACGGTTCTACCTGCCTGACGCCCAGGAGATGAAGCGCGAAACTCTGATTACCTCGGTGCTCGACGGCGAGCCGCTGCAATGCCTGCGGGTGCCGGGTCCCAGCTTTATGCCGATGATTGCCGCGGTCTTCACCGGCGCCGTGTTCATCTTCGCAACATTCCACTGGTGGGCCGCCACGATTATCTCAATGGGGCTCGCGGCCGTCTCGATCATCGTCTGGCTCTGGCGCGGCACCGCGCAGATTCCAGAGAAGACGGAGAAAGACGTCGGGCTCGGCCTCACGCTTCCGCTCTACAAGTCGGGGCCGCAATCGATCGGCTGGTGGGCGATGTTCATCACGATGACCGGCGATGCGACCGCTTTCATCGGCCTGATCTTCGGATACTATTATTTTTTCACGATCCACATCGATTTTCCTCCGTCGGCAGAGGTCGGCCCGGGCATCTTGTGGCCGAGCGTCTCGCTGTTTCTGTTTGCGACGACATGGGGCGCGAGCCTGCTCGCGCGCAGGCTCAATCGTGCCGGACGAGTCGGTGTGGCCCGCGCGCTGATGGCGAGCGGCGCCATTCTGTCTTTCGGAGCCAGCGCGGCGTTGCTCTGGGGTCCCTTCGTGACCGGTTTGAATCCGACAGTCCATGTCTATCCGGCGACGGTCTGGGTTCTGGCGATCTGGACGGCTGTTCACGGCGTCGTGGGAAGCCTGATGCTCGCATATTGCCTGGCCCGGTCCCTGACCGGGCGGCTGACGCCCGAGCACGACATGGATCTGTGGAATGTCGTGCTATACTGGCACTTCATGGCCGCTACTGTGGTGTTGACCGTTGCAACGATCGCTTTCTTCCCGATGCTGGCGTGAGGCGGAAATGCAGGTTTTCGGAAAGACGCAGGACAATCTCTGGACCTTGATCGCCGCACCGATTGTCTGGGGATTCCACTTTCTGTTCAGCTACTTTCTCGCCGCCTATCGTTGCGCCCCTAACGCCGATCCCTTCAAGGAGATCGTCAGCACGCGGGTGGCGGTCATCGTCGTTACGGTGGTCTCACTCGGGCTGATCGCGCTCATTCTACGCCGAGCGTTCCGCGAGTGGCGCGCCGACGGCGGCGGCTTCCGGAATGACCAGTATACGGTGAGGGCGCGGGAGAGGTTCCTCGAGTTCTCGACCCTGCTCTTGGCCGCTCTTTCGTTCGTGGCCGTGATCTTCGAAACGATGCCGGTCCTGTTGATCTGGGACTGCCGATGAAGCTTGTCCGGCGAAGCTCGCGGAATCTCTCCCAATTGCCAGCGAGTCTGAGTGTTGGATTCTCACTGGCACCGTCATGAAGCGGGGAGCGTTTACAATGCGACTGAAGGTCGTCCTGACTTGGAAGAGGGTGGCGGGGCTGGCGGTTATCGGTATCGCTGGCGCGCTTCTTGTCGGTTGGTCGGGGCTGGTCTCGATTGCTGCTTCGTCGGGGCACTTTGCTGTGACGAGATGGTACCTTGGCTGGACCATGGAGAACGCCGTCGAGACGCAGTCGATGCTGATTGTGAAGCCCAAGGATCTCAATCTCGACGATCCGGCGCTCGTGCGTCGCTCTGCCGGCCACTATGCGACGGGCTGCGCCGCGTGTCATGGCGCGCCGGGCGTGCCGCAATCCCCGGTCGTGAAAGAGATGACCCCCGCTCCTCCGCGCCTAGAGGAAAAGGTGAACGAGTGGAGCGACGAGGAACTGTTCTGGATGGTCAAGAACGGGATCAAGTATTCCGGCATGCCGGCCTGGCCGGCGCAAGAGCGGGATGACGAGGTATGGGCCCAGGTGGCGTTCCTGCGTGCCCTCCCCGAAATGACACGCACCGAATACGCCGAACTCGCCTTGGGCGGAGGGCTCGCGGATAACGACCTCGAACCAGGTGGCGAGACCACCGCGGCTCTCGACGGGATCTTCGAAAACGCCCTCGCGGATTGTGTGCGTTGCCACGGACGCGACGGCTTGGGCCGCGGGGAAGGCGACGCCGAGGACGCCTTTCCGATCATTGCCGGTCAGCCCGCACCATATCTCTACGCGACGTTGCGTGCCTTTGCGCTCGGGCGGCGGGACAGCGGATTCATGGAGCCGCCCGCGAGCCGCTATCCATCGGAGGTCCTAGAGGAACTCGCGCGCTATTTCGCAGATCAGCCTGTGCCTCTGGAGAGAGCGGGCGATGCTGCGGTTCTCGGCCCGGAAGCGGAGGTTCCGAATCTGGCCGTAGATCCGGTCGACGACGCTCCAGTCGTGGATGCAGGGCTCGCCAGCGATGCGATGGAAACCTTTCTCATGCCACTGGATACGCCTCAGGATGAGGCCGGGGTCCTGGAGGGCGCAGGCGATCTTGCCTATGCCGAGATCCCGCTGACGGCGAGTGCAGGACCGCCCTCGACCCGCGAGGACGTCCTCGAACTGGGGCAGCGCATCGCCGTTGAAGGGTTTGGACAGCGCAAGGTTCCCGCCTGCCAGAGTTGTCATAGTCCGGCGGGCCGGGAAAGGAATCCGCTTTATCCGTATCTGGCTGGTCAGCCTGAATGGTATCTCAGCAAGCATCTGCGGCTTTGGAAGGAAAGCCGCCGCGGCGGAACGCGCTTCGCCCATGTTATGGACGAGATTGCCCGGAATCTGACGGAGGAGCAGATCGAGGCGGTCTCGGCGTGGTATTCCAGCCTCGCGAAAGCGAAGCCCTAGCAGATACCCTTGCGCCTGCCCGCCACGCGGGGTGCGCGACAGGCGCGGTTGGCTGACCCCAAGCAAAGGGTCAGCGACAAGAAGTTCGCAATCGATCACAAGCCAATACTGTCAAAAGCTTCTTGCACTACGGGCGGCAACCACAGAAGAGACTACCATCACCAAGCTGCCTGATCCATCCGGATTTTCCCCGGACCTGTTGGCTGTCACCGAGAACTGACCCAGTGAGAACGGCGGTGAGAAAGTCGGCCGCGGTAGCGGCGGGGTGAGCCTGCTGCGGGCGGCGTAAAAGTCGTCCACCTTTACCCTTTCTGGAGGCAGGGAGGGCGGGAGGATTTTCACCGTGGACTTGTATCGCAAGGTTCGACTGGCCTGTGCCGAGGGGATGAGCCAGCGGAAGGCGGCGCGTCATTTCAACATCTCGCGCGACAGCGTAGCCAAGATGATGGCGTTCTCTGCTCCGCCCGGCTACCGCCGCACGGCGCCCGTGAAGCGGCCGAAGCTGGATGCCTATACGGGGATCATCGACGGCTGGCTGGAGGGGGATCGCGCGGTTCATCGCAAGCAGCGGCACACGGCCAAGCGGGTATTCGAGCGGCTTCGTGACGAGCATGGTTTCCGCGGCGGCTACACGATCGTGAAGGATTACATGCGGGCGCGCGAACGGCGCGGCCGCGAGATGTTCGTGCCGCTGGCGCATCCGCCCGGTCACGCCCAGGCCGACTTCGGCGAGGCGGTGGTCGTCATCGGCGGGATCGAACAGAAGGCGCATTTCTTCGTCATGGACTT
>NZ_JAPWGO010000377.1 GCF_027213785.1 Limimaricola sp. G21655-S1
GCGCCATCAGGTTCCCCAATGGCTCGCTCTGCAGCCACTGGCACAGGCGGTATTGCAGGTGACGCCTGCCCATATCAGCCACGGCGGCGAAGGGGCCTATTACGTCTATCTTCGCCGTATCCGCTAAGGGTTAGCTTAGCGCTCTTCCCGGCGCTGTTGCCGCTCTAGCATCAGCTTTCCATGTTCATTGGTAATCGTCTGAGATTGCGGCAGGATTTGCTGCAATAAGCTGGGGTCGACGGGGCCAAACAC
>NZ_JAPWGO010000378.1 GCF_027213785.1 Limimaricola sp. G21655-S1
GCACCACTCTCATCGACCTCGGCTTTATCAGCGAGGTGCAGCTGTTGCAGTTCCTCGCCCGCCAGCTGGATGTGCCTTTCTTCGATCTCAACAACCTGACCATCGACGCCGCCGCGGTGCCGCTGCTGCCCGAAGTGCAGGCGCGCCGTTACCGGGCGCTGGCGGTCAACCTCACCGACGATCGGGTGACGGTGGCCATGTCGGACCCGGCCGATCTGAGTGCACTGGATGCCATCGCTGCGTTGCTAAGCC
>NZ_JAPWGO010000379.1 GCF_027213785.1 Limimaricola sp. G21655-S1
CTTTTGGATCCGCGCCTTGGATCATCGCATCTACAAGGTCTAGTTTGATGATCTGATCAGAAAGCTTGGTTTTACCCGCTTCCATTGGACCACCAGAAACAAAGATAACAGGGATGTTAAGACGCATAGATGCCATCAACATTCCTGGAGTGATTTTGTCACAGTTAGAGATACATACCATGGCATCGGCACAGTGCGCGTTGACCATGTATTCTACTGAGTCTGCGATCAGTTCGCGTGAAGGCAGTGAGT
>NZ_JAPWGO010000380.1 GCF_027213785.1 Limimaricola sp. G21655-S1
GCCATGGCCAGCGCCAGCCCGGTCGGCGCCACCGGCTTGCGCAGCGGCGCCCCGGCATCCGGCTAGGTCACCGGCTTGTCCGGCTGGCTTAATGGCTGGTCCGGTTCACTGACCGGGGCCTGAGTGCCACCGTAGGGAATGACCGCACAACCGCCCAGCAGCATGGCACCCACCATCAACAAGGAACGGAGCTTCATCTTTTCTCTCCGCCAGAAGTCCGTAAACGGGCATCAACCATCGCCCGCATGGCGG
>NZ_JAPWGO010000381.1 GCF_027213785.1 Limimaricola sp. G21655-S1
GCATCGATCTGCCCCCGCAAATTCTCTGCCGGGTCTATTTTCGCCATATCTACGCCCTGCGGGTTATCGAAGATTGCGATCTGGCCGAGGGGAAGGATAGCCACGCCATCGAAGAGCAGATCCAGCTCATCACCCCATCCCGTTTTGCCAGCTGGTTCCATCAGGAGTCGGACGGCCTGCATCTGGATGAAGATCTGCAGCACTATCGCATCTCGACCTGGGATTATTGCGCCGATGTGCTGACCTCCTCGG
>NZ_JAPWGO010000382.1 GCF_027213785.1 Limimaricola sp. G21655-S1
CCCCTGCCCAGATCAAGGAGAAGTTACCCATCTCCGACAAGGCGCTGGCATTCGTGCAAGGGGCCCGCAATACCATCGCCGACATCATTCACCGTCGCGAACACCGGCTGCTGGTGATCAGTGGTCCCTGCTCCATCCACGACATGGACGCCGCCAAAGAGTACGCAACCAGACTCAAAGCGCTGCATGATGCCTATCAGGACTCTCTCTACATTGTCATGCGGGTCTACTTTGAGAAGCCGCGCACCACGG
>NZ_JAPWGO010000383.1 GCF_027213785.1 Limimaricola sp. G21655-S1
AGGTCTACCTGCGTACCACCAGCTTCGATGGCAAGCGCACCAGCCGCGTCACCGAACTGAACTGATAGCAGTCAACCGTTAACATGAGGTGGGTCGCAAGACCCGCCTTTCCCAAGGGCGATGGCGTATCGGATTTGGGAAAGGTTGACTGTGCGTGTGAGCCTTTGTTGTGTGTAATTGTCTGTTTTGTGTTTTTCATCACTTTCAGCCCCGCCTAAATAACTGATCCCAATAGTGCTACACCTTCGCTG
>NZ_JAPWGO010000384.1 GCF_027213785.1 Limimaricola sp. G21655-S1
GGGTGAAGTCACGGCTCTCGCTCTGTTGCAAAGAGGCTGCCTGCTTGGGCGCATCCTTCATCAGCATGCCGCCCACCAGCACCATGGACATGGCGATCAGCCCCCACAGCTGGAAGGTGGTCTCAAGGCCGGAGCTGGAGAGCAGCAGCAGGGTGATGTATTTGAAACCGAGACTGCCGAGGCCATAGGCCCCGATAGAGCAGGCAGAGATCAGCCCCTTGCGCTCGGGGAACCACTTCACGCAGTTGGAG
>NZ_JAPWGO010000385.1 GCF_027213785.1 Limimaricola sp. G21655-S1
ATTGGGAACTATGAGGTGGGAACTCGCAAAATCAGTGCCGATGATGCAATCATTCTCGGCCAAGCGTTGGGCGTTGGTCCTGAGGTCATTTTGTTTGGTTCTCCATCACTCCATTCAAAACAACTGATTGAGCTCGCCCCCCTCTCAAGTAGCGAGATCAAAATGGTGCCCTTGATTTCATGGGTACAGGCTGGAGAGTTTTGCCTCTCAGAGTCTTTTGAGTTTCCTACGGAAGACCTTGAGTATTATGC
>NZ_JAPWGO010000386.1 GCF_027213785.1 Limimaricola sp. G21655-S1
CTGAAAGCCCCCCACATATAGGTAGAAGCTCATCTTCTTCATAACAGACAAAGAGCTTTTCTTTGTCTGCACACGCGCCAGCGAGAAGGAGAAGATAATCATCCCAAGCCACATTCATGAACTCAGAAACAACACCATCCTTACCATACGAAACAATAAAGTAGTGACCTCCACTCTCAAATGTGACAGCAACATTGCCAGCCACGGACAGGTGTTCCGCTAGACTTTCTCCCAGCAAACAACCGCCAGAC
>NZ_JAPWGO010000038.1 GCF_027213785.1 Limimaricola sp. G21655-S1
CGGGTCGCCCAGCTGCTGGTCGACCCGATGCTTCGGCTTCCAGAGACGCGCCTTTCAAGCGGCCTTGCCGCCGACCTGCTTGGCAAAGCAGTCCTCGTGGCCGCAACATTATCGCGGCATGAACCACGTCAGACTTCCGGGGGGCTGGTTTGCTTCAGCCACGTGGCCATGCTCGATGTTTCGACAGCAGCGTAGTGCTCGCCTCCGCTGAAGGGACAATGCCGACAGGCTCGACCGGGCGGCGGTTGATGAGCCGGTCGACCCATTCAAGGATCGCGCATGTCATCTCTCCGGAGCTCCGCCACGATCCTTCGTAAGCGACGACTTTGGACTTGGAGAGCGCATGGATTTCTCAGTTCTCCGCAGACGTCCATTGGTCGCCGGCAAAAGTCGGAACCGCGAGGTCAAGGCTTTTCATGAGCGCGCGTCACCACCGCCTCGAAGGCTTCCAGAGTGGTTTCGCTGACGTGGTGTTCGATCCCTTCGGCGTCCCGTTCCGCCGTTTCCTCATCGATCCCAAGGCTCAGGAGAAACGCCACCACGATACGGTGACGCCTACGGCAGGCCCCTGCCAGTTTCTGTCCCTCAGGGGTGAGAAAAATGGCTCTATACCTCTCGCGGGAAACGAGGCCTGCCTCCTTTAGTCTTGAGATGTTCTTGGTGACCGTGGGGGGTTTCACACCCAGGCGCTCGGCGATGTCCACCGGTCTCGCTTCGCCCTGAATCTCGATCAGCTCGGCGATCAATTCGACATAGTCTTCGGCCATTTCGCTCTCATGCGCCTGGCGCACGGTCGCGAAGCCTTCCGCCTGCGCCTTGGCATCCCTGTCGCTCGCGTCGGACGCCTCACGTCCATGTATCTGCAATTTCGTCATGCCCGGACATTGCCGCGATCTGGCGGGAATGACAACTTGTTAGCACTATCTATATATGTTAGCGTCGGCTAACTTTTGAGACCGGAGAACGCTGTGACCTCGAGATTTCCTGCATTGTTGCTTGCCGCTTTTGCAGGGGCGCTTGCCCTCTCTGGCTCTGCTTTGGCGACTCCTGCCAAAGAGGCGCCCTGGCTTCCCGAAGCGGCCGCCTATCGGCTGACACTCTTCCTCGGAAATCTCGAGCCGTTGCCCTGGGACGACGTAGAGGCCGCTTGGTCTGAACCCCACCGCAACTCGGATTTCTCGTTCGGCGCGCTGGCGCGTCTGGATGAAGATAGCGACGTGAAGCCTGACACGCTCATGGATGCTATCTCGAGCGAGGACCGGCATGCGGTCTTCGCCGAGGCGACGCGATTGATCGCGCTTAGGCTCGAAGAAGAGCTGGATCGGGCCATTGCGGCCGAAAGCCCGGCGACCGCGCAGCGGGCCGTGCGCGAAGCCCGTGAACTTTACCGCGCCTTCGCGGACGGCATCGCCGCCGCCGATCCCGAAGCTTCGAGGCGTATCGGCCGCGCATGGCTGGAACTCGCCAGCAGCGCGGGTTCTCCCGGTCTCCTTGGCGCAGGCACGACACCTACCTCCACCGAAGCAATGGCAACCGCGCGCGCAGTCATCTCGGACTATCTCGCCGACAACTATCTCCTCGACACTTTCACGACGCGGCGGACGCTGAGCGCTCTACCGGAAACAGCGGTGCTGAGTGGCCGCTCCGTCGAAGTGCCGCCAAGCCTGCCGCCCGGCTCGGATATTTTCGATCAGGACCCGCTGCCGCTGCTTGTGCTCAACTTCGAGGAGCAGGGCATAGATGAAACGGACCTCCCACTCGTCGCCTATGGCGACATGCTGTTCGACAGCGCGCAGATCTTCGGCAGTCCCGCGCGTGATATCGGAATCGCCTGTTCGACCTGTCACAACCGCTCGGACGTGAACCAGCGCCTCTTCATCCCCGGCGCCAGCCACCAGCCCGGTGCGATCGACGTGGATGGCGCATTCTTCAATCCCATCTTCAACGACCGGCGCGACGACCCGATTGATATTCCGAGCCTGCGCGGACTGCGCTTCACCGGACCCTATGGCCGCGATGGCCGCTTCGCTTCCCTGCGCGATTTCAGCCGCAACGTGATCGTCAACGAGTTCGGCGGCGAGGAGCCGACGCCCTTCATGCTGGACGCGCTGGTCGCCTACATGCTCGAATTCGACTTTCTGCCCAACGCCATGCTGACAGCCGATGGTAGGCTTACCAGTGCCGCGCCAGAGGCCGCTCGACGCGGCGAGGCGATCTTCAGCCGTCCCTTCGCAGGCCTCGGCGACCGTTCCTGCGCCAGTTGTCATGTCCCGGACGCGAACTTCCTGGATCGTCAGGCACACGACATCGGCTCAGTCGCGCAGGTCTATGAAGGCGCTCGTGCCGGTGCACTGGATACCCCAACGCTGCTCGGCACCGTCTATACAGCACCCTATTTCCACGACGGATCGCTGCCGACACTGGCGGCTGTCGTGAACTGGTTCGACGAGACGAAATCGCTTGGGCTGACCGAGGCGGATCGTGACGACCTCACGGCCTATCTGGAAGCTGTGGGCGCGGCGGATGAGCCTTATGAGGCCTTCGGCAGCGAAAACACAGCCTTCCGGCTGGCATTTTCCGAGCTCACGACGTTTGCCTCGACACTCGACACGCTGATCCCACAACGGGATGCGGAGCATATCCTGCTGCTGGTCGACACTGTCGCGGCGGATCTCGCGACCGACGCCGGCACCATGTCCAACCTTGCCGCCCGCCCCGATGTCTACGCGCTGGCCGAAGGGCTGGAGGAAGTCGGCGCTGCGGTGCGCGACGAGGACTGGGCGGCCGCGGAAGCAAGCTGGAGCGCGTTCAAGTCCGACGCCAACGCGATTGACGAAAGGGCCTTCTGATGGCGACGAAACTGAACCGCAGAGCCGTTCTGGCCATGGCTGGAGCAAGCACAGTGCTTCTGGCGGCGCCCCTTGCCGCGCAAGATGATACGTTACGCCTTGCCTTCATTCCGCAGGAAAATCCCGACAAGCTGCTGGGGGATATCGAGGCCATCACAGGCTGGCTGTCCGAGCAGATCGGCGTGCCTGTCGAGGGCTTCGTCACCATCGACCATGCCGCCGCGGTCGAGGCGTTGAGGAACGGTGACGCGGATATCTCCTTCATGGGGGCGCTGCCCTTTGTTCTGGCCGAGGCCGAGATCGACGCGATCCCGCTCCTGTCCGAGGTCTACCGCGGTGATCCGAGTTACACCGGCCGCGTTTTCGTTCGCCGCGACGCCGGCATCCAGTCGCTCGCCGACCTGCGTGGTAGGGACATCGCCTTCGCCGATCCGATATCGGAGTCGGGCTATCTTTACCCGCTTGCCGAGTTCGAGCGCGCGGGGCTGATCGACCGCCCGGAGGCCGCCGACGCGTTCTTCGGACGGGTCTTCTTCGCGGGTGGCTATCAACAGGCAATGCAGGCGATGGCCGAAGGGCTGGTCGCGGCGGCAGGCGCCAGTCAGTATGCCGATCTCCTGCTCACGCCGGAGCAGCAGTCGCAGGTGACCTGGATCGCGGAGAGCGATGCCATTCCCAGCCACGTGGTGATCGCTCGGCCAGGGCTGGACGTTGGCCTGCGCACGCGGTTCGTCGATGCCATGATGATGCTGAACAAGCCAAAGCACCGCGACAAACTGCGCTTTCTTTATGGGCCAGATGGATACGTCAGAGCCGATCCCGCCGCCTACGAAGGTGTGCGCGACTTGGCAAGGCGATACGGACTATTGAAATGAGCCCGGCCGTGCAGATCGACGACCTGAGCTTTGCCCATCCGGGTTCGGATCTTCCGGCTCTGGAAAGGATTTCTCTGCTCGTTCCCCCGGGGGAAAGCATCGCTCTGCTCGGTCCCTCTGGTGCGGGCAAGACGACGCTCCTGGCACTGCTCGACGGTAGGCTCCGGGGCTGGCAAGGGCGAACTTCGGTCTTGGGAGCGTCGCTCGATCCCGATCGACCGCCTCTGCGCGCGCGACGCCCTGACACAGGCTTCGTGTTCCAGGAATTCGCCCTGGTCGAACGGTCCACGGTCCTACGCAACGTTCTCAATGGCCGCTTGGGGCGCATGTCGCCTTTGCGCGCCTTGATGGGATCGCCGACTTCGCATGATCTGGAAACTGCGCTTGCCGCGCTCGCCGACTGCGGCATCGCCGATCTCGCCGAGCGCAGAGTCGACAGTCTCAGCGGCGGACAGCGGCAGCGCGTTGCCATCGCACGCTGTCTGGCGCAGGAGCCGCGACTGATCCTTGCAGACGAGCCGGTAAGCAGTCTCGACCCCGCCCGGGCAGCCGAGATTCTGACGCTGCTGACAGGCGCGGCACGAGCGCGCGGCGCAACGGCGATGTTCTCGTCGCATCAGCCCGATCTGGCGCGGCGTTTCGCGCAACGCATCGTAGGTATAAGCGGTGGGCGGATCGTCTTCGATGTCCCGACCTCCGACCTGAGCGAGGAGGCGACTGCGAACCTATACCGGGACACAGAGCGGATGCCCGGTGTCGGTCTGCGAGCGGTGTCCTGATGCGGTTTCGCGGGTTCGGCGGTTTCGCGGCCAGCACATTGGTCGCCGGTGCAATTCTGTGGTCTTTCATGACGACCGACGTCGAGTTCTCGCGTCTCCTGTCGGCCGGGCCCCGGATCGCAGAATTTCTCGGCCGGATGTTTCCCCCTGATCCGACCGTGATGAGGGAGATCATGAAGGGCGGCGCCGAAACGCTCAGGATCGCGATCCTTGGCTCTCTGGGAGCGGTGGTCCTGTCGGCCCCGCTCGGTATTCTTGCGTCCGAAACGATGGTGTCTCCGCCGCTCTATCGAACGGTTCGAACACTTCTCGCCTTCATCAGGGCGATACCTCTGATTCTTGTGGCGATGCTCATGGTTGGTGCCGTCGGCCTCGGCCCGCTGCCCGGCATCATCGCCGTTGCCTTTCATGCGACCGGAATGCTCGCCAAGTTCTATGCCGAAGCGATTGACGGTGTTTCCCGTGCGCCCATCGCGGCGCTCGAAAGCGCGGGCGCTGGACCGCTGGCGCGTCTTCGGCACGCGATCTGGCCCCAAATGGCGCCGGTTATTGCTCGTGACACGATTTTCCGGTTCGAGCTCAACCTGCGCGAGTCGCTGATCCTCGGCATCGTCGGTGCAGGCGGGATCGGCTTCTACATCCAGACCTACGTGCGGTCTTTTCAATACGACAAGGCTGCCAGTGTGACGCTCGCAGTCATCGTCATGGTCGTTGCCATCGAGGCCATCAACGTCGCGCTGCGCCGTCGCTTTGCCTGATCGTCAGGCGTAGATATCGATGGGCGTCCCATTCCGCACCATGGCGTAGATCTCTTCGATCTGACGGTCCGACACCGAGATGCAGCCTGCCGTCCAATCGCGGACATCCATGGGGTCGACCCCGGGTCTCGGGCCGCCATGGATGAAAATGTCCTTTCCGGGAGGTCGGCCAAGCGCTTCCGCAAACGCGATGTCGGCCTCATTGGGATAGGAAATGCCGATGGGCCAATCAGGATTGGCGCGCGACACAGATGGGGTTGCCGCTTGTCGATCGCAACGGCTCCAAGGTCGTTCTCTCCGGCCCACTATGCTCATACCAATAGCAAGTATCTTCAGGAAGAAGGCGCGCCGTGATGCGGTTCTGGTCAGGCGCGGCGAGGACAGCGACAGCTTCTGGAACACTGCCGATCTTGGACTAAGCATTGTCTTCCATCGTAGGCGCAGCACAACCTGCAAGGGCCAGTGTTGTTACCATGATCACCGCGGGCCGTTGAAGCATATCCATTTCACCCTTTTGGCAGGTGAACCCCATTATCTGACGATAGCGGCGCGTTTGAAGTTGCCGCCGGTCGGTTTCCCTGCTGAGCGAAAATACTGTTTTACCCCTTGAAGCTCTAGTTGCTGTAGGGGCTATTCTGATGTGGAATGAACGAATCCCGAGGTCAATCCATGTCTTCTGATGACCACCGCCATGATCGCGCCCACGACGACTCAAGCGAACATGAACATTCTCATCGAGAGGGTAGTGCGTGTTGCGGTGTTCGCACCAACACGGGATCGGCACATCCCATTCCCTCGAACGGACGAAGTTTCCAGGTCTCTGGTCTGGACTGTGCAGAAGAGGTGGCGATCCTGAACAGGGTTGTTGGTCCGAAGGTCGGCGGGACTGAGCATCTGGCGTTCGATGTCATAAACGGACGAATGACGATCCTCGACACCGCTGACAGAATTTCGGACGACGAAGTTGCGCAGCTCGTCACAAGCACGGGGATGAGCGCCAAGCCGTGGGATGCAGACAACGCAGCGAAGGACCAGGCGGCGCATCTGGTACGTCAGAAGCGCTTCACCGCACTGAGTGGCAGCTGTTGGGCGGCGGGTTTTCTCTATCACATCGTTGAGACCGGAATGGGTGGCGCGCTTGGGCTGTTCGCAGGGCATGGTGAAATGACGATGCCATTGGTGGAAGCGGGGCTGTTTGCTGTTGCGATCCTCTTTGGGGTCTGGCTGGTTGCGCCCAAGGCTTGGTCTTCTGCGCGACGGTTTTCTCCTGACATGAACTTGCTGATGGTAGTTGCCGTGGTCGGCGCCATCGGGCTCGGTGAGTTCTTTGAGGCTGCTACGGTCGCGTTTTTCTTCTCTCTCTCTCTTTATCTCGAAAGCTGGAGCGTCGGACGCGCGCGCAACGCGGTGTCGGCCCTGCTGGATCTAGCACCGCCCTCGGCGCGGGTGATCCGACCGGACGGCATCGAGACGGATGTTCCAGCGGCAGAGGTCGCCGTGAACGACCGCTTCATCGTGCGCGGCGGCGACCGTATTCCCCTCGATGGTGAAGTCGTGGACGGGGCAGGGGCCGTCGATCAGGCGCCGATCACCGGGGAAAGCGCATTGGTGCCCAAGGAGCGCGGCGACGAGGTTTATGCCGGCACGATCAACGGTGAGGGTACGCTAACCATTCGCGCGACGAAGGCCGCCTCGGACACTGTGCTGGCGAAAATCATCCGCATGGTCGGCGATGCCCACGCGCGCCGCGCGCCGGTCGAACAGTGGGTTGCAAAGTTTGCACGCATCTACACCCCCATTATCATGATGCTGGCGATCGCCATTGCGCTGTTGCCACCGATCCTCCTGGGGGGGGGCTGGGACTACTGGTTCTACAATGCGCTGGTGCTTCTGGTCATCGCCTGTCCCTGCGCGCTGGTCATTTCTACGCCGGTTTCCATCGTGGCGGCGCTTACCGCTGCGGCACGAGCGGGGGTGCTCATCAAGGGCGGCGCCTATGTCGAAGCGCCGGGCCGCACCACGGCGCTCGCGATGGACAAGACCGGAACGATCACCATGGGCGAGCCCGAAGTGGCAGCAGTCTACCCCTTGGGCGATGCCTCGGCGCATGACCTGATGAAGCGAGCGGCGGCACTGGAGGCGCGTTCGTCGCACCCGTTGGCCCGTGCCATCCTTGCGCGCGCCGAATCCGAGGGTATCGACGTGTCGGCAGCGGACCAGACACGAACGGTGCCGGGGCGAGGATTGGAAGGGCGCGCCGACGGGCACTCCATCTGGCTTGGCTCGGACCGGTTCGCCGGCGAGAAAGGATTCAGCAATTGCATTCCGGCAGATCTCCGTGATCGGATCGAAGGGGCTGGTAGCACGCTCGTTGCTATAGGGGACGAAACAGGCGTGACCGGCATTCTGGAATTGCGCGACCGCATCAGACCTGATGCCAAGCGCATCGTGGCGGAACTGCACGCGAGGGGCGTGAAGACAATCGTCATGCTGACCGGGGACAATGAACGCACCGCCCGCGCGGTAGCTGCCGAGGTCGGCATCGACAAGGTGCGTGCCGAACTGCTGCCAGAGGACAAGGTGAGGATTATCGAGGAACTGGTCGCAGACCATGACATGGTGGCGATGATCGGCGATGGCGTGAACGATGCGCCGGCCATGGCAAGGGCACATTATGCCATCGCGATGGGTGCCGTCGGATCGGATGCGGCCATCGAGACGGCTGACATCGCGCTGATGACCGACGATATCGATCGCGTGCCATGGCTTATAGGTCATTCGCGTCGGACCATGACGATCATTCATCAGAACATTGGCATCTCACTGGCAGCCAAGGCCCTGTTTGTCGGATTGACAGCATTTGGCATGGCCTCGATGTGGGGTGCGATCGCCGCCGATGTGGGCGTATCCCTGCTAGTGGTGGCCAATGCGCTGCGGCTTCTGAATGGCCACCGGATCAAGGAAAGCCCATCGGGCGGTGAACGAGTGGGCGACCAGATGGCGAAAGGTGCACTGGCGCATGGTCATTGATCCGGCGTTTTTGGTAGAGTAGCGTTCCAACCGAACCAGACCTCGCAAATGAGGCGTCGAGTAGTGATGAATACCAGAATTCTGCGGCGAGCCTTTCTATCGGGCGGATTGACCGCCGTTCTGTCGGGCTGTGCCAGCAAATTCAGATCTGACAATGGAGCCGAAGTCATCCGGCTGCGGATGTACAAGGCGCAACGCTTTCTGATCCTGGACGGTGCTGATGGTATAGTGCGAAGTTACCCCATCGGTCTCGGCTTCGCGCCCGAAGGCCACAAGCAATTCGAGGGAGACGGTCGCACTCCTGAAGGTTCCTACACAATTGACCGGCGCAACCCCAACAGCCTCTTTCATCTCTCCATCGGCATTTCCTATCCGAATGAGGCAGACATTGCTTTCGCGGAGGCGCAGGGTCGATCTCCCGGAGGGGATATCTTTGTTCACGGCGGCCCAAGGCGCGGGATCGATCCCATGAACAAGCGCGACTGGACGGCAGGCTGCATCGCGGTGTCGGACCGTCAAATCGAAGAAATCTACGCCATGGTGCGGATCGGGACGCCCATCGACATATACGCCTAAGAATCGGGCAAAGCGACGCCGCTAAAAGGCTTTAGACCCCATGATCGGGCAGTGAGCTGACTGGGTCAGTGGCCTCTCCCACGGCATTCTCCGTTCGAGGGTTGCGCCAGATTGGCTGGTGCCGAGCCTCAAGAATGGGGGAGAGACCATATGCAAGATGAGCTGCTCCCCGCCGGTCCCTCGGTCATTACGAGAGTTTGCGGGTTTGTGCTCTGGGACCCAACCTTGAACCGCCGGGTTCTGAAGTTTTCGGCCTTCATTCCGGTGACAGGCTGGTGGCGCCACCGGGATTATGGATGTAGATCGGGACGTTATATCCGATCGCGCTGTGGGGCCGAACCTCGTTGTAGTCTCTGCGCCAATTCTCCAACTTTTCGCGGGCATCATGCTGGGCGAGCTTGAGGGTGAAGCCTCCCCCTTTGGCCCACCCCGAACCAGAGGCGGCGCCCTTTAAGTGGATCGAGATCGAGACCCATGGGGCGTGGTGATCCGGGTATGCCTTCCACGCCGACGGCGCGAATCGCCGAGATTGCCGCGGCGCTGCGCGAGGCTCGGTCGAAATCCTGCCGGATCAGCGCCTGCCGATCGTGATCCCCATGCGGCTCGTGGACTTCCGCCGTGGGAATGATGGGCTGGCGGCAACAACACTCCAGAAAGAGATGGTGCTCGATCCCCATTTTGGGCAAACGCAGTGGTGTTCAGATCAAAGCGGGGCGGCCGGATCAGGCCGCCAAGCGCCCGAGATCCTCGTCTGTAGTCTCGACCCGGGTCCCGCCGAGTCCGATCAGTCTGACTCGCATGGCATATTGTAGGGCGCGAGATCGGATGAGCCCTTTTCCGCAAAGAGATCATACGGACGGTTTCTGGCAAGATAACGCCGATGGGGGCTAAACCAGCAGTGGTCTGCCAAAGGCAGCTGTCAAATTCGTTGCGATTTCTTGGCGGCGCCGATACTCAGTCTCGCGGAGATACGGCCATCCATGGTCGCAGCAAGCTGGGGCGAGCCATTGACGTCGCAACCGATGAAGCGTGTATATGCGGCTTTTGAACGTCGCGTGCCGGAGCGGCGGCTCTTTATCAAGTCAGAGAACCATACCCGCTTTGTTCGTCTGGGGGTCAGGGCTCAACTGCTGGCTTGGACTGCAGGAGGGATGTTCGTTTCTTGGGCAATTCTCGTGACGGCGATCTTACTCATCGACTCGATCGGAGCCGGGAGCTACCGAGACCAAGCTGCACGTGACTTGAATATCTATGAGGGCCGTCTCAATGCATTGTCCGATGAGCGTGACCTACGTCGAAAAGAAGCCGTAGCGGCCCAAGAACGCTTCGTCGCCGCCCTTGAGCAGATCTCGGCACTACAGAGCGAACTTCTGACTTCTACGGAACGCCACCGCGAACTCGACACAGGGCTTAGAGCTCTGCAAGCAACCTTGCGGAAAACCATGTCCGACCGAAAGGAAGCTGAGGAGCGGCTGGCCACTTTGCAGGCTAGCGAAGCCGGCGATGTGGTGCAGGCTTCCGATGCGTCGATCGGTGCCATTGACCTCTTGGCGAATGCACTCGCCGAAACGGCTGCCGAACGCGACCAGATAGCAACGGAGGCCATAGACGCTAGCGTGGTTACCGAAAAGTTCGATCTAGAACTGCGTCTCATGAAAGAGCGGAACAACGAAATCCTCGGACAGCTTGAGGATGCGTTGACGGTGCCTGTCGAGCCGCTCGATGACATGTTTCGCGCGGCAGACCTCGAACCCGAACAGCTGATGCGCGACGTGCATCAGGACCATTCCCAGAAAAGCGCGTCCTTGACGCAGATCCAGATGTCAACAATGGGAGCGGCAGATCTTGCAGACGAAACACTGCGAGCGAACCGAATTCTAGACCAGCTCGACCGCATCAACCACTACCGGCTCGCTGTCGAGCGCATTCCCTTCGCTATGCCTGTGCAAGCTTCATTCCGCTACACTTCAGGTTTTGGCCCGCGCTGGGGTCGAATGCACAAGGGCCTTGATATGGCTGGGCCTGTCGGCACACCGATCTACTCAACTGCAGACGGCGTGGTTACATATGCCGGTTGGCAGAGTGGCTATGGCCGCATCATTAAGGTTCAGCACGAGTTCGGAATCGAAACACGTTATCCCCATCTGAATAAGATCCGCGTCAAGGTCGGACAAAAAGTCTCACGTGGAGAGCAAATTGGCGATATGGGAAGCTCTGGACGCTCAACCGGCCCCCATCTCCACTATGAGATCCGGGTGAAAGGCGAGGCTGTAGATCCAATGATTTATATCCGGGCAGCTCAGAACACTCTCTGAGTTGTAGCTCCGGTTAAGGGTAAGGAAAGCGCTCCTTATAGTTGGCTCATCGGCAAAATTATCGCACGCTGCGGTGGTGCAGAGGCCGCCCACAGCATCAGGTCAGCTGGAGCCTCCGACAAACCCGGGACGGCTCGCCCCTCCATACCGTGAGCAGCCACATGCTCGTCGAATTCATCAAGAATTTTCCCAGCAATACCTTGAAGCTAAAGTTGGTAGAGGTCCTATGTGAGGGTAGTAACCTGCCGGCTTTTCTTCGGCATTAGGCTCCTTCCTGGATCAGGAGAAAGTATGCTTACGAGACGCCACTTCATTTCGACGACGGCCATGTTGTTCTCTGCTCCTATAGCGAGCCCCCTTCTCGCAAACACATGGCCAACAGAGGCCGAGAAGGCCGCTTGGGATGCACAGGTGACACCACCAAACTTCGATCCGGCGACTTCCAATCCGTGGGGCTTGCATTCGCGTTTTCTGCCGCAGCGGGTCGTTGCCAATGCCGACCTTACGCCAGGTGACATTCATGTCGATGCCGTGGCGCGGTATCTTTATCATATCGAACAGGGTGGAACAGCCATGAGGTACGGCGTAGCCATTGGACGGGGTGGCCTATACGAGCCTGGTACTTATACAATCAAGCGCAAGGTCAAGTGGCCTCACTGGACGCCGACACAGTCCATGATTGAGCGTGATCCCGAAACCTATGCGCAGTACTCGGAAGGGATGGAACCAGGACCGAACAATGCTTTGGGGTCACGCGCCCTCTACCTTTATGTGGGGGATCGGGACACTTACCTACGGATCCACGGTACACCCTCACCGCGGTCCATTGGTTCACGGGCTAGTTCGGGCTGTGTGCGCATGGTGATGGCGCACATCAACCAGCTTTATCCAGAAGTCGAGATCAATTCGACGGCCTTCCTCTATTCCGCCAAAGAAAGCGTTACTGCCCAAAGTTGAGGGACGTGCGGAATATGGCATTGGTATTTCCGGCCCCGACCCTGCAGTAGTCTTCAGAAGATGGCCGTCAGCTTCCTTGTCAGCATCTAAGTGGTAGTTTGCACACAAATGTGCTGGCCATCGACTGTCCGAAGCGGCAATTCTGTCGTTTCGACGGGGCCGGAATGGCGATACCAGTAGCAGCCGTCACTCGACCGCAGCCGCGCCGATGCGAGGTTTTGGTCGGGTGCCGCCAAGGCCGCTACGGCTTCAGATAGCTCTTGGTCCTGTCGACTATCAGAACTGTCATTCACTACTGCCGAACATGCACCGAGTACGAAACCGGCCATTAGGACCGATACGGATCGAATTCTCATCTACCGTCCTTCTTCTGCCGTTTGGCGATCATGCCTGTCGCCCGCACCCTTGCACCTGACTATCAGCGTCGCAACATAGAAAAACTGTAACCGCCGATTGAGACCGCCTGCCTGACTGGGGCTCTCTGATCTAAGACACGTGTGACCTGCTTCCGGGAAACTGGACCGCCGGATCTGGGAAAAGTCTCGTAAACTGCCGGGCAGGCAACGCGAGGAAGACTGATGCGGACATCTCGGTTCAGCGAACAGCAGATCGCCTTCATCTTGAAGCAGGCGGATGACGGGCTCAGCGTCGAGGAGGTCTGCCGGAAGGCCGGCATCTCCCAGCAGACCTACTATCTCTATGGACGGCTCTCCCGTTGCAAGTCGATGATGGCCCTGGCTGCGTAGATCCGTTGCAAACATCTATCCGGCGTCAGTCGGCTCGAGAGCCGAAGCGCCCAAATGGGCTATCTGTGAACCGGCATGGAAAAGTGACCCCGTAGCGGGGTGATCGGCGTCCAAAAATGACCCCCCCCCCTGTCTGTTGCGAATGGAGTAGAATGGCGGTGCGGAAGGGAGCCCGTCCCCCCCCAGGGTCGAGAGCCC
>NZ_JAPWGO010000387.1 GCF_027213785.1 Limimaricola sp. G21655-S1
ATTCAGAGGGAACCAGGAACAAATGGCTCAGGGGTGCTGCCGAAACGGCGGCTTCTCGTTACACTGTGCCTCCCAGGGTTGTTCTCACTGATATAAGGGATCTTTGATATGGCCGGAACCAGTTTGTTGGCTCTGCTCGACGATATCGCCAGCGTGCTTGATGACGTGGCGCTGATGACCAAGATGGCGGCCAAGAAGACTGCTGGGGTGTTGGGGGATGATCTGGCCCTCAACGCGGAGCAGGTTTCCGG
>NZ_JAPWGO010000388.1 GCF_027213785.1 Limimaricola sp. G21655-S1
CTGACCGATACGATCCAGGCGGCCGATACGCTGTTCCAGCAGATCCGGGTTGAGAGGCAGATCGAACAGCACCAGATGGCTGGCAAACTGGAAGTTGCGCCCTTCTGAGCCGATCTCGGAGCAGAGCAGCACCTGGGCGCCACCCTCTTGCTGGGCAAAATAGGCGGAGGCCTTGTCCCGCTCGAGGATCGACATCCCTTCGTGGAACACGGCACCACGGAACCCTTCACGGGTACGCAGCGCCTCTTCCA
>NZ_JAPWGO010000389.1 GCF_027213785.1 Limimaricola sp. G21655-S1
GTGCAGCTCGACTATGTTCGGATCCGCGAAGATGACCGTGAACTGCTGGTTCGTGCCAGCCTCCACGTGCAATCGAAGCAGCTCAAGCTGCGCGCCCAAGAACGTCAGCGCTAACCAGAGCGAACGTCGCGATAGATAACGTCAACGATAAAAGAATCGAATCATGCCAATGACACTCCCCGCCTTGCCCGCCAAAGCGGGCCAAAAGATCACGCTCGGCCAGCTGGTCGGCAGCAGCCTCTCGCTGATTG
>NZ_JAPWGO010000390.1 GCF_027213785.1 Limimaricola sp. G21655-S1
GGATTAATGTTATTACGGGGTCCGTGAGTTATTTATTGATGATGAGTGGTCACGAACGTGATATGCGTTTTGTAACAGTACTTTGTGGTGTTGGGGTGCTGATTAGTGTGCCAATCTTCACTAAGCTTTTTGGCGCGATTGGTGCCGCATCTGCTACTGCATTTTTTATTAGCTTACAAAACTTGCTTGCTGTTTATTTTGTTAAAAAACGATTAGGCTTCAATACTTTAAAGTTTTGGCAGAAGATATG
>NZ_JAPWGO010000391.1 GCF_027213785.1 Limimaricola sp. G21655-S1
GATTTATGCAGCGCCGATATGAGGTTATAATGCTCATCGCCGGATTTGTCGTATTTCGCCGCCCGCCGCATCAGCCGCGTCGCCAGCGCCTCCCGGCCCAGAGGCTGCTCCACCTTCCAGGCGGCGACCTGCTCGATCAGATTTAAGAGCGCCCGCCCGTCGCCATCGGCCATCTGATGCAGCGCATCGCGCGCCTCGGGCAACAGCGGCAGCTTGCGTTCCAGCGCCTGTTCCGCACGCTGCGTCAGCC
>NZ_JAPWGO010000392.1 GCF_027213785.1 Limimaricola sp. G21655-S1
GCTACATGCTGCCCGGCATCCCGGACGAGATGAACATCAACCTGTTTGTCGAAGGCGTACGCAAGTAATGGGCGCGGAACTTCTGCTGCAAACCCTGGCAGCTCCTCTGGGAGCCGCTTTGCTATCGTGGCGCTGGCCGCGACTGGGTTATCTGTGGGGCGCGCAGGCGCTCTGGCTGGTGGGATCCTGGCTCGGCGGCCTCTATGGCATGCCGGAAAAGGCGTGGCAGTGGCTGCCGCTAACCCTGCTG
>NZ_JAPWGO010000393.1 GCF_027213785.1 Limimaricola sp. G21655-S1
ATGTAGTCTTGGCCGAGGATGGCGACTGTCCGGACTGTTGCTGCGTCTTCGATCTTGGTGTCAGGTGCCCCCAGCACCGGAACATCGAGACCTTTTTTCAACGTATGTTGCTGCACGTCTTCATGTCCTGTCCATTTTCCGGCTGCCTTATGCTTCACTGCGACGCGGTTTGAAAGTTCTTTAGGAGGAAATTTTATAATTTCCTGTTGAACCCGTCCTGTTTCTGTCCCAGAAGCGCACGGAACCAAGC
>NZ_JAPWGO010000394.1 GCF_027213785.1 Limimaricola sp. G21655-S1
TCGCAAGATAAGGTTCATAGGTACCCCGATCCAGTATTCATCGGGGTCGTACAGTTTGTAATTACTAACGAAAAGACATGGCTGAGAAACGCAATATTTTCCTGATAGGTCCCATGGGTGCGGGCAAGAGCACCATAGGTAGACATCTGGCAGAACAACTGCATATGGAGTTTTTCGACTCAGATCATGAGATTGAGCGCCGCAGTGGTGCTGATATCGGCTGGGTGTTCGATGTTGAAGGCGAAGAAGG
>NZ_JAPWGO010000395.1 GCF_027213785.1 Limimaricola sp. G21655-S1
CGCTACCAGGCCGGCGATGTCGACAAACTCGACGATGGCAGGCTGGATTTTCTGCGGGTTGATGATGGCGGCCAACTGCTGCAGGCGCGGGTCCGGCACTTCCACGATGCCCACGTTCGGCTCGATAGTGCAGAACGGGTAGTTGGCCGCTTCGATACCGGCTTTGGTCAGCGCGTTAAACAGGGTGGATTTGCCTACGTTGGGCAGGCCGACAATACCGCATTTCAGACTCATGGTGATTCCTCGAAAT
>NZ_JAPWGO010000039.1 GCF_027213785.1 Limimaricola sp. G21655-S1
GCCTTGGGCTATCGGCCACCTGCACCAGAAAGCATCGTGCCCGTCGACCGGAGGCCGACCATGCACTAACAATTAACCTGGAGCACTCAGACGGGGCAGCTCACTCGAAGCAACCGTGCGCTGCGTTTTTGCAGAATGACAGGTTTTGGATAGCCGCGATGCGGTAGCACCGAGGTGCTGAATGACCGGTTTGGGCCGTCCTCCCAGGGGCGGCCCTGCTGTTCAAATCTCGACCGCCTCGGCGATGGCCAGGGCATCTTCGAGCTCGACCCCGAGATAGCGCACCGTGCTGTCCATCTTGGTGTGCCCAAGCAGGAGCTGAACTGCTCGCAAATTCCCCGTCTTTCGATAGATCTGCGCAACCTTGGTCCGGCGCATCGAATGGGTTCCGTAGGCGCTCGGTTCGAGCCCGATCGAGGTCACCCAGTCTCGGACGAGGCGCGCATACTGGCGTGTCGAAATGTGGAGACGTTCGTGAAAGCGGCCCGGCCACAAATACTGCGAGCCGACCATCTTCGGATTGGCGAGCCATGCCGCGAGAGACTTCCGCGTGCCCTCCGTGATCTCGAAACGGACCGGCTTCTGCGTCTTGCTTTGGATGATCGAGGCGCGCTCCCTGACCCGGCTGGCGGCGTAGACGTCTGCGACCTTCAGCTTCACCAGATCGCAGCCGCGCAACTTGCTGTCGATCGCCGTGTTGAAAAGCGCGAGGTCCCTGACCCGATCAGCAATCTCAAGTCGAACCCGAATCGCCCAGACATGCCTCGGCATGAGCGGACGCTTCTGGCCGACGATGCGCCCTTTGTTCCAAGCGGGACGGCAGGCACGAATGGCGGGAAGATTAGGCGTGGACATGGTGGTTTCTCCAATCCCCCCCTCCGCCGCGACGCCGGCACCATGCCGACGCTGCCCCATAGCATGGCAACCGGCTCAAAGGGCGCTGCATGTGTTCGACGTCTTGCTCTTCGAGGGCAAAGTTTAACGGGCGGAAAGCGGTCATTCTCTGCGATCGATATGAACGGCTGCTATTCGGCCCAGATTTTTTTGACAGGGAAGGACTCGTAGCGAAATTCACGCGGCTTCATGCATCACCTGATGGAGATCCTGCGGACAGCGACGGTATCGGACGGGACAGCCCCGCATAACGACCCGGAACATAGATTGCTTCGCCCAAGAGTAGCCATCGATGAGCCGGATCTTGCCGCAAATGGCGTGGCGGATAGCACAGGCCTCTTCCCTTCGAGAAGTTCGTTGATAAGGTCTTCCATTACGCATGTATCCAAGCGGCCGCTCTCTGGCGTTGCAGGGGCGAAACATGCCCTGGAGCCATTCTGTCTCCAGAATTATCTTGGATGGTCGCCACGGTGGCGGATGTCGGTAGAGAAAGCGCTGCTCCGGAGGCTGGCAAGGCGTGGGGCGGCGATATCCCCAATCCGGCGCGCAAACGGCTGTCGGAGGTCCTGCTCCAGATCACCGCGGACAAATCCCGCTCCGAGATGACGCTGAACGAGTTGATGACGCTTCTCAAGGGGCGGGGACGGGCGGCGCTGATCCTTCTGTTCGCGCTGCCGAACGTGCTGCCCGCGCCACCCGGGCTGTCGGCCGTGCTGGGGCTGCCGCTGCTGTATCTATGTGCGCAGATGATGCTTGGGCGCATGCCCTGGCTGCCGGCGTTCATCGGGGAGCGGGGCATGATGTTCCCGGCCTTCGTCGCGGTGGTGCAACGGACCGTTCCGATCCTGACGCGCGCCGAGCGGATGCTTCGGCCGCGGGCGGCATGGCTCGTGGCGCCGCGATCGGAACGGATGCTCGGAGGTCTCGCGCTGATCCTCGCGGTAGTCGTCATGCTGCCGATACCGCTCGGCAACATGCTTCCAGCCTTTGCGATCTGCCTTCTCGCGCTCGGGGTGCTTGAGCGTGACGGGCTGTGGGCCGGCATCGGCGCGATCATGGGCGTCGCCGCGCTTCTGCTCTCCGCTGCCGTGGTCTATGCCATGCTCAGGGCGGCTCTGCTCATCCTGCTCGGCGCCTTTGCCTAAGGGCCGGGCGACACCCATGCCTGTCAAGGTTCTCCATGCTTTTCGAAATCTCTCTCGTCCTTGCGCTGATCGTCCTGAACGGGGTTCTGGCGATGTCGGAACTGGTGGTCGTCTCGTCTCGGCCCGCCCGACTTCAGGCACGGGTCAGCCGGGGCGACCGCGGGGCGCAGGTCGCGCTGCGGCTGGCCGAGGCACCTGGCAGGTTTCTCTCCTCGGTCCAGATCGGCATTACTCTCGTCGGCATCCTGTCCGGCGCTCTGTCCGGAGCCACGCTGGGCTTGCGTCTTGCCAGCGTTCTACCGGAGGTCGGCGTGCCCGTGCGGTTCGCCGAAGAAGTCGGCGTGGGTGCCGTGGTGGTGGTCATCACCTATCTCTCGCTGATCGTGGGTGAGCTCGTCCCGAAACAGATCGCGTTGTCGGACCCCGAAGCCGTCGCCTCCCGTGTCGCCCCGGCCATGCGCCGTCTGGCGCAGGCCGCTTCGCCACTGGTCTGGCTGCTCGACCGGTCCGGAGCCCTCGTGCTTGCTCTGCTTGGTCAGTCGGGGCGTCGCAGCGCGAAAGTGAGCGATGAGGAGATCCGCATGCTGATCTCCGAAGCGGAGAGCGCCGGTGTCATCGAGAAGGCCGAAACCGATATGATCGCGGGGGTCATGCGCGTGGCCGACCGCACGGCGCGCGGCCTGATGACACCGCGCCATGATGTCGAGATTGCCCGGGCGGAGGAAAGCCGGGACGAGATCCTCGCACGGTTCCGAGCCTCGAGGCGCTCCCGCCTGCCGCTGCGCCATGGTAGCCCCGACGACATCATCGGCATCCTGCACAGTCGCGACCTGCTTTTGACGGCCGCCGGCACTTTCGATCCGGTTGCGATGGCCCGAGCTGTGCCGGTTGTCCACGAGTCCCTGCCAGCGACCCAAGTCATCGAACGGTTGAAGGCGGCACCCGCTCACATGCTCCTGGTCTATGACGAGTATGGACACTTCGAGGGGATCATCACCCCGATGGACATCCTCGGCGCCATTACTGGCAGTTTCGACGAAACCGAGCAGGATGAGCCCAAGGTTGTGGAGCGTCAGGATGGATCTCTACTCGTTGCCGGCTGGATGCCGGTCGACGAGTTCGCGGCCCGTATCGGGCTCGAGATCGAGGACCGACCGTCCTACGAGACCGTCAGCGGACTCGTGCTCGACCGCGCAGGGGAACTGCTCGAGGTCGGGCAGCACATCAATATTGATGACTGGCGCATCGAGGTGGTCGATCTGGATGGTCGCCGGATCGACAAGCTGCTCGTCTCGAAGCAAGCAGTTCGGCCGGTTTGACCGAGCATGCGACCATTCCCGTTGCGACAGTGTGAACTTGGCATCTGGGGAATGTCTGGATGGACGTCAGCGAGGCTGGCCGATCCGACGAAGCTCGGATGGTGCAGGTGTCTGACAATATCAGTCCCTCGCCTCAACCCAGCGCGGACAGAACGCCGCGAATGCCGAGTATGATGATCAGAAGGCCGACGACGATCATCAGCGGGCGTCTGGGCGCGTACCGGACCGCCAAGGCCGCGAACGGAGCAGCCGGGAGCCCGCCGACCACCAGCGCCAGCGCTGCCATGCCGAATTCCGACAGCCCGAGATGCCCAGCGAAGGTGACAGTGATCGCCGACGTGACGAAGAATTCCGCCGCATTCGAAGACCCGATCATGTGCCGTGCGGAACCTCCCGAGGCGAGCAGTGTGCTCGACACCACCGGGCCCCAGCCGCCGCCCCCGACGGCGTCCACGAACCCCCCGGCGAGGCCGAGCCTCCGAACGCCCTTCGGTGGATGGATGCCCGGCACTGCGCTGAACGCCTTCCACAGAACGACGCCGCCCATGAGCACGAGATAGGCCGATACCAACGGGGCGAGCATGTCGCCGAGGCCGGTGGCCAGTAGGCTCGCCCCGGCCATGCCGCCAAGGGCGCCCGAGATCGCCAGGGGCCGAACCAGCTTCCAGTCGACGTTTCGCGCCAGATGGTGCGAGGTCGCGCTGACGCCGGTGGTGGCAGTTTCGGCCAGATGGACTGCGGCGCTTGCCGCCGCCGGCGTAAAACCAAGCGTCAGCAACAGTGACGTCGAGGTCAGCCCGTAGGCCATACCAAGAGCGCCGTCGATCATCTGGGCTACGAAACCCACAACCACGATCTGCCAGAATACGTCACCCATGGCAGACCACCCGGCGGCAGTTCTGCTCTGGGACTGGTTGAGCCCGCCGTACCTCGCGCTCGGATCGGGGTCCACGCTTAGCACAATTGAAGGCTGCAACTCTGCCGGGCTGCTTCGGCTCGTTGGAGCCCCGAAGCGCTTGTCCCTGCCGGCCTTTGGATTGGGTTGCTGGGGCCACAGGGAGGCGGTGGGAAAACCCTGCGAAGGTCGATGCAACCGTTCGCGAAACCGATGATCTCAATCTATGCTCCGCACAGACCCGGTATGCCGGGCTCCATCCTGTCCCGAATGCCTTTGCCCGATGCGAACCGGAGAAGCAGCCGGTATCGGCATTGAAGACGCGAGTTACATTCTGACCGAATTCCGCCGCCTACAAGAGACACAATCGGGATGCCCGGTTGCAGACCCCGCCAAACGACGCAGCGTTACGGTAGCGGGAAGCGGCGTAACGCCAGTGCAACCAAGGAGGGTGAGAATATTTCTTGCCGCCTCTTGTAATCGCCCCAGGAGAGGGGGATCTATCATCGTGCGGGCCGGGCCCCTCTGACGTTGGATCTTCCACGTGATGTCGGACCGCATCGGGTGTGCCCGATGGTATTGGGGTCCAAACACCCCCAACCTCGGGTGCGGTCATGCACAAGAGGTCATCGTGGAAATCCTGTTTCTTCTGTTTCTCGGCCAGCCGCTCTGGATGTGGCTGGTCTTCATGGCGCTGGTCGCCGCTCTGCTGATCTTCGATCTGGGCGTATTACACAGCGACGATCACGAGATCGGCGTCGCCGAAAGCCTGAAGCTCTCAGCCATGTACATCACGCTTGGCCTCTCCTTCGCGGGCTTCATCTGGTGGCAGATGGGTGGCGAGGCGACGGCGCAGTATCTCACCGCATTCGTCGTCGAGAAGACGCTGGCGATGGACAACATCTTCGTCATCGCGCTGATCTTCGGCTTCTTCGCGATCCCGCGGCAGTATCAGCACCGGGTGCTGTTCTGGGGTATCCTCGGCGTGATCGCATTGCGCGGGCTGATGATCGGCCTCGGCGCCACCATCGTCGCCGAATACCACTGGGTGCTCTACATCTTCGCCGCCTTCCTGATCGTCACCGGCATCAAGATGCTGTTCGTCACGGAGGGCGATCACGACATTTCGGACAACAGGCTGCTCAAGTTCCTCAAGCGCCGCCTGCCGGTGACGGACGAACTGCACGGCCATGCCTTCACCTTGAAGCGCGCCGACCCGGCAACGGGCCGGATGAAGCGCTACGTCACGCCGCTGCTGCTGGCCCTGATGCTGATCGAGGTGGCCGATCTCGTGTTCGCGGTGGACTCGGTGCCGGCGGTGTTCACCATCACCACCGACCCCTACATCGTCTATACCTCGAACATCTTTGCGATCCTCGGGCTGCGGGCGCTCTACTTCGCGCTGGCGGCGGTGCTGCACCGCTTCGCCTACCTGAAATACGCGCTGTCGCTGCTGCTGGTGTTCATCGGCTCCAAGGTCTTCGTGGCCGAGGCCTTGGGCTGGGAGAAGTTCCCACCGGCATGGTCGCTCGGCATCACCTTCGCGATCCTCGGGGCTGGCGTGGCCTTCTCGCTGTGGAAGACCGGGCGGGGGCAAGTGCCGGTCCATGCGGAGCAACCGACGGCGCAGACGGTCGCGATCCCGGTGGCGCGCGAGAGCTGACCGGCCGCCGTCCACGGACCGCACGGCAGGGAGGGCCCGGCATGGTGGTGCCGGGCCCTTACGCTTCACCTGTCAGGCCAGACAGTATGGTAGGTAAGCAAGTGAGAGCCGAAGTTTGGCGCAGGGCCAATCGGCTGCCTGCCATTCTCTGGTATTCAACTCGCGCGACTGCTCGCCTCGGACTTGGTCGCGCCCTTATTGCGGCTCAGCCTATCAGTAGCAAAGCGCTTCACTACCAAGCGATTACCGGTAGTGCGTTTCTTCGGCCAAGTCAGGAACGGCCTCACCCAGCCGGGTTAAACGCGACTCGGAAATTCAGTCTGACGGCCGAGTGCTTTGCAGCGCAGAGCGGTGACAGCAACAAATGACAATCTAACCTCTGACCGAATTCTGGCAGCCGGCCTACGGCCAAAGAACGTAGAGGTAGGCCAGATAGCCGGCCAGCAGCACGGCGCCCTCCCAGCGGGCGATCCTCAGGCCGGTGGCTGCGAAAATCACGAGCAGGAGGGACACCCCGACCATCAGGAGGTTGTCGAAGGTGACGATCTGCTCCGGCACCCGTGCGGGGGAGATGAGCGCAGTGCCGCCACCGATTCCCAGGATGTTGTAAATGTTCGAGCCGACGATGTTGCCGAAGGCCACGTCGCTCTGGCGCTTGAAGGCGGCCACCACCGAGGTGACCAGTTCCGGCATCGAGGTGCCGACGGCCACGATGGTCAGACCGATCACGGTCTCCGGTATGCCGAAGGACTGAGCGATCGCCACCGCGCCTTTCACGAGGAAGGCGCCCCCGACCACCACCAGCACGAGACCGCCGACCGCCAGCAGAAGGGGCGTGATCATGCCGCCCGCAGATGACGGCTTCGGATGCAGGCCCGGGTCCACTGCTTCCAGCGCCGCGGCCTTGTCGTAGATGGCTCCATGCTCCGCGGCAGAACTTTCCTGCCGGAAGGCGAGGTAGATGTAGGCGATGAGGGCTGCGATGAGAGCGACGCCGACGAGTCGCCCGAGCGGCATGGCGAACGAGAGGACGGCGAAGACCGCGGCGACCCCGAGCATGACGACGGCATCCCGGCGCAGCGCCGAGGAGGGGACCGCGATGGGCAGGATCATCGCGGAGATGCCAAGGATCAGAAGGATGTTGGCGATGTTCGAGCCGACGATGTTGCCGAATGCGATCCCCGGTGATCCCGACAGCGCCGCCTGAACAGAGGTCACGAGTTCGGGCGTGGAGGTCCCGAACCCCACGAGCGTGAGACCGATCACGAGGGGGGAGACCCCCAGCCGCTCGGCGACCTTCACTGCGCCGCGGACCAAGAGATCCCCGCCAGCGATCAGCAGGACAAGCCCTCCGATCAGCGGCAGCCACATGTCCATCATCGTCCAAACTCCGTCATCATCGTCTGTCCATCGTGTCCGGGCCCACGATGATATGTCAGATGACGCTTGTGACCAGCTGATGCTGCCGCCGGGATCACCTGGCCGGACTGTGATGGCTGCGGTAGGATGGCCTGCCATCGACCGATGCGCTCGCGTGGACGCCAAGGCCGATAAGATGTGGGCATCGGAGGCGGGCGCTGTCCGAAATGCTTGCCTCCAGTCTTTGCCGCACTCAGTTTCCGCCCATGTTTGATAGGCTGAACCTTCCCTTCGACCCCGCGCTCTTGCCGCAGTTCGACCTTTTCGCTTCGCTGCTGCTACTCGGCACACTTTGGATCGCCCGGAAGGCGGTCCTGCGCGCGATCCGCGCCCGGTCGGAGCTGCCGGTCCACGAGCAACGCAGGCTGATCGCGTCGAGCCGCAACCTCTTTCTCTTCCTGACCCTCGTGGGACTGGTGCTGATCTGGGCACCGCAGCTACGCACCTTCGCGTTGTCCCTGACCGCGGTCGCCGTCGCGATCGTCGTGGCCACCAAGGAGCTGATCCTGTGCCTCTCCGGCGCCGTGCTGCGCGCGACCACGCGCGCCTTCTCGGTCGGGGATTGGATCGAGGTAGGCGAGATCCGGGGTGAGGTCACGGACCATACCCTGCTCGCCACGACGGTGCAGGAGTTCGGCGCCGGAGCCCATGCCCACATGCCCACCGGCCGGACCATCGTGATGCCCAACAGTATGCTGCTGGTCACCGCCGTTCGAAACCAGACAGCGCTGCGTGAGCATGCCTATCACCACTTCGCGGTGACGCTGGAGCCGATGCCGAAGCTCGAAGGGCTACGGGAAAAAGTCGCAGGCATCGTGCAGGAGCGCTACGAGCCGTTCCGCGAGCGGGCCGCCAGGGCCAATGCCGTGATCGAACGCCGGACCCATGCCGACCTGCCGGACCCGGCGCCGACCATACGGTTTCGCACAACGGATCTGGGAAAGCTGCGCGCCGAGATCACGCTCTTCTGCCCACTGTCGGTCGCGGAGCAGCTGGAGAGCGAGATCACTTGGCATCTGCTGACGATACTCCATGTCCCGGCCGAGCACAGCCCGCCCGAGTCCGACCCGCCCCCAAGCGAGACCGCCTGACATGCCCACCCTGTTCATCATCCTCGATCTGGCCGCGATCGTCAGCTCGCTCGTGGCTGCGGCGCTGTGGTATCAGGCCGGAGCCCGCACGGTGCGTCGCATCTCGCGCTTCGAAGATCTCGACCATGCAGACCTCAACCGGCTGGTTGTCGCGATGAACCGGAGCGCCTTGCTCAACCGTCGGGCCGCGCTGGCTTCCGCGGCCGCGGCGATCTGCATCGCCTTCCGCTTTGCCGCTTCGCTCGCGATACCATCGGTAGTGGCGTAGAAAGGTGGGCGACCATTGCAGCGAATTGATTGCCCGCAATTCTCGCCGAACGCGTGCGTCCAACGCGCTGCGTTCGCGGTGCGCAGCCTCATAGAGTTGGATGGCTCTCCGATCGTCGCCCGGGGGATCGACGGCGACGACCTCGAGCTCCATCAGCGTGAGCAAGATGCCGCAGGCGAAGCTCGACGGCATGCTCAGATCGGTACGTATTTGAACTGCGCCACCGCTCGAGCGCCCGGCATGCTACCGGTCATTGAATCGTAACGACTTTGGATCGAGATCGTCGACAATGCCGTGCATATCGTCGCCGAGATAAGCTTGAGCGAGCATTCCGAGCCAAAGCAGGACCTTGAGCCAATTGCGAAAGGCTGGCCATCGAACCAGCTGCGTTTGGCCCTCATGAGATTGCATATGATGGTATTTTCGGATCGGCGAAACGTCCCTCTCGCAGATCTGCATGAGGGGGTTAGGCTGTCGAACGGCCAGGGCAGAAACGTCGGCCCCAAAGACCATTGAGAAGTTGTTTCATTGCGAGCGCTCCGCGGTAAGATGCGGGCATCGGCGCATGAGTCGCGTGGGCGGCAAGCCCAACAACTTCGCTGCGCCATCCTTTGGAGCTTGAAATGAATCTTCTCCTCGGCGTCGGCATGTTGGCGGCGGCGGCTCTTCTCTTCGCGTGGGCCTATGGAAAAGCGCGCAAGCCAGTTCCTGCAAGATGGACCCGTAAAGACAGCGCGATGATTTCGATCACTCTTGTGTTTGCGACGTTTTTCACGATCGGTATCGGGTTCTTTGCGACCGCGCTTCTAAACATCGGTCCAGAGGTCGTGGAGCTGGGCCTCATCGGCGCCGCTGCTGTAGCTTTGGGGGGCGGTGGCAGCATTTGGCTGGCACGTCGCCTGGCATTCAACCATGGCGAACTTCGTCCGCATACGAGCCCGCTTCAGGCTCCAATTGACAACACAGGACCAGCGAAGGCAGCTTGACTTGCCACTCGGCAGGCATCGCCTGATGCCTGCCGAGCCGGGGATCTGAATGGTCCCCGTGTCTTGTGGACGCCCTCCTTCTGGGTCGCCTTCCTGCGCTGATTTTGAGGCCAGGAAGCCAGGAGGGGCGGTTGACGCGATGAACCGGAGCTCCTTGTTCAACCGGCGGGCCGCAATGGCGTCCGCGGCCGCGGCGAACTACACCACGTTTCGCTTAGCCGTTTCGCGCGCGCTTCAGACGGTGCTGGCGTAGGCGGATCGAAGGTTCTCCGTCGCCGCCTATTCGGTCCCCTCAGCGCGCAGAGTGGCATTCTGCGCGACCCTTTGGACTGCGGCATGCAGCTTCACCGGGCTGAACGGCTTGCCGAGCATGGCCACCGGAGCGATGGCTGCGATGTCGACCTCCGTCAGCTCGTGCAGGCTGCCGCTGACGATGATCGACGGGATGCCGAGATCGGCGCGCATAACGGCCGCGGCTTCGGCACCGCTCGTCTGTCTTGCAAGGTGCAGGTCGACAAGCGCCAGATCGGGCGCCTGCGCGCGGGCCAGCTCGATCGCCGTGGCCCTGCACGCGGCAATGCCCACCACTTCATGGCCCAGATCCATGAGCTGCATCTCGAGGTCGAGCGCGATGAAGACCTCGTCTTCGACGATCAGGATACGCATGGCGAGGTCAGACCGCGGCGGGAAACCGGACGACGGTTTGCCAGCCTTGCGGGGAGTTCGACTGCTCGACATGGCCGCCGATCTGGCGCGCGGACATCTGGATCAGCCGCTGGCCCAGGCCCGAGCCGCGCGACGCCTGGCCCTCGACCGCCTCGCACGGGCCGGTGCCGTCGTCGGCAACCGTCAGCACGAGCTCGCCCGTCTCGGCATCCTTCGCGAGGCGCACGCTTACACGCCCTTTCTCCCGTCCATGGAAGGCGTGCTTCAGGGCATTGGTGATCAGCTCGTTGACGATGATCGACAGGCTGATGGCCTTGTTCGGGCACAGCCGGATCGGAACCACGTCGAGGTCGAACGCAATGCCCCGGACATCGCAGCCGGACGAGGCGGCGACGTGGTCACAGAGATCGCGCAGTTGCTGGTCGACGGCCACGCTGGTCACATCGCCGTCCTGGTAGAGGCTGGCATGGATGGTGGCGATCGCGTTGACCCGGGTGCTGGCTGAGAGCAGCTTCTCACGGGTCTCGGGCGAGGCCCGGCCGCTTTCGAGGCTGAGCAGGCTCGCGACCATCTGGAGCGAATTCTTGACCCGGTGATTGACCTCGTCGAGCAGCATCTTCTGGTTGGCGAGCGCCGCCTCCAACCGCTCCTCGTTCTGCCGGAACTCGGTGATGTCGATCACCATGCCCACGAGGTGCGGCTCGCCGTTGACCGGTCCGGGCAGGATCTCGCCGCGCGCCGAGATCCAGCGGATGCTGCCGTTGGGCAGCAGCAGCCTGTGCTCGAGCACCGTCGGCCCGGGTCCCCGCTCGGCGGCCGAGAAGACCTCCATGCGCACGCGCTCGCGATCCTCGGGATGGACGCGCTCGAGGAACGGCTCGATGTCCTCGCCAGCCTCGCCCGGCGCGAACCCGTGCATCGTGTCGACCCCGGCGGAGCGGATCAGCTTGCCTGTGACGAGGTTCAGGTCCCAGAAGGAGAGAGCGGCCCCTTCGGCGGCGGTGCGCTCCCGGGCTTCGAGCAGAAGCTGCTTCGTGACCTCTGCCGTCACGTCCTCGACCAGCTGAAGAATGCAGGTGACCTCGCCGCTCTCGATCACCGGGGAATGCGACAGCCGCCAGTAGCGGGTCTCGAAGCTGCCATCGGGCATGACGATGTCATGCCGACCCGGCTCCAGCGCATCGGTCTGCCGCGAGGCCGCCGCGCGCGCAACCGAGGCGCGGATCGTCGCCTCGAGGTTCGGCGTGTCGGGACGCGGCGGGAACTCGTCGAACAGCGGGCGGTCGAGCAGCGTGGCCCTTCGGCGCGCCACGGCGGCCTCGAAGGGCGCGTTGACGTCGATGATCAGAAGATCGGTCGACATGATGATCGCGGGCACCGGGATCGCGTGCAGGATGGCCCTGCCGGACAGGATGGGAGCGTCGAGCATGGTGATCCTTCAAGGCGCAGAGCTGCCTCGAACCCGGCAGCAACGCCCTACATAGCGTGGCGCTCACGAAGCGGTAGCACCGGCGAGCAACAGTTCTGTCATATTCACGAAGCCGCCATTCGCTGCGAGCCAGCCGAATGGCGGCAATGGGCCTATTCCGTTGAAAAACTCGATCTTGATCGGGGTGCCCGTGGCTGATTCAATTCCCATAGGGGATGGGAGGATCGGCG
>NZ_JAPWGO010000003.1 GCF_027213785.1 Limimaricola sp. G21655-S1
CGGGTCGCCCAGCTGCTGGTCGACCCGATGCTTCGGCTTCCAGAGACGCGCCTTTCAAGCGGCCTTGCCGCCGACCTACTTGGCAAAGCAGTCCCCGTGGCCGCAACATTATCGCGACATGAACCGCGCCGGACTTCCCGGGGGCTGGTTTGTTTTAACTACGCGGCCATGCTCGATGCCTCGAGAGCAGCGTAGTGTCCGCCTCCGCTGAAGAGACAATGCCGACAGGCTCAATCGGGCACCAGTTGTTGCCCATGACACGATTTTCCGGCTTGAGCTCAACCTCCGCGAGGCGCTGATCCTCGACATCGTTGGTGCAAGCGGGATCGGCTTCCACATCCAAACCTACGTGCGTTCTTTTCAATACGATACGGCGGCCAGTGTGACGCTTGCAGTCATCGCCATCGAGGCCCTCAACATCGCACTGCGCCGTCGCTTTACCTGATCGTCAGGCGTAGATATCGATGGGCGTTCCTTTCCGCACCATGGCGTAGATCTCTTCGATCTGACGGTCCGACACCGAGATGCAGCCTGCCGTCCAGTCGAGGACATCCATGGGGTCGACCCCGGGTCTCGGGCCGCCATGGATGAAAATGTCTTTTCCGGGAGGTCGGCCAAGCGCTTCCGCAAATGCGATGTCAGCCTCATTGGGATAGGAAATGCCGATGGAGAGGTGGAAAAGACTTTTCGGATTCCGCCGATCAATCAGATACGAACCCTCCGGGGTCCGTCCATCCCCCTCGAACTGCTTGTGGCCTTCGGGTGCGAAGCCCAGCCCGATAGGGTAGGTCTTCAAGACACCATCCGCACCGTCAAGCATCAGCAACCGCTGCGCCTTATAAATTCGCAACCGGGTTACAGCGGGTCCGTTATAAGATCGAAACTTTCGGGCACAGCCAGACAAAAAGGCGGCCAGCCCGCCCAACAACAAGGCGCGTCGCGGAAATTTGGTAGTTGCCACTGCTCGAGGCCTCTCATGCGAGGTCTATTTGGCTTTCGGCACTACCTTACCAAATGCGCTGGCTCAAGAGCTGCGGGTTGGAGTATCTGGCCTGCACCAATGAAGTGCCCGCCTACTGGGATAGATCTGTCTCGGTTCCGGGTTGAGCCGCCAAGTCAACCTGCGCGGCGCAGGACATGAAGGGCGGCTTTGGGCCGGTCCCGACAGGCACGCCCGTGCTACAAATGCGAAGCCTTCTACGACCCATGCGGTCAGTTTGGCTCGAAGCTTGGGGAGGCATGGGGCCGCTCGTTTTTCAGGCCAAGTGCCGCGACACCCCCAGCGCCATCTGCAACTTCCGATGCAACGACACTTCATCGCCGCAGATTTTTCGGTTCCGGGCCGAAGACAAGCGTCCTCACATCATGCCCATGCCCATGCCCATAATTCTGTCTGCCATCTGCTTTTGCTCGTCATCCAGCGCCTCGTATAGGGGCACAGCCGCTTCGCGCAGCTTTGTCAGGGTCTCGATGCGTGCCGACATCATCTGCTCGTGGCGTTCCATGCGCTCGGGGAACGACGTCGGCCAATCGCCCGACATCATCATCTCGTGCATCTCTTGCATGGAGCCGACGGAGTTGCGAACCGCAGCGGCATAGTCTTGCCAGACATCCATCTGAGCACCAGTGACGCCGAGTTCGGTCTTCAGGAATGCGAGACGGCCCTCGAGATGTATAGCCGGACCGCCGCCCATCATCTGACCGCTTACGTCGCCCATCATATGGCCGCCCATGTTGCCCATCATGCGGCCGCCCTTCATCTGGCCCAGCATGCCTTGACCCTGCATCATGCCCGGGATGCTTTGCATGCCCTGCTGCATCCCGCCCTGCATTTGCTGCTGTGCGGCTGCCGGAGCCGTCAGTAAAGCAGCAGCAGCGGCGGCGGCGGCGGCGAGTAAGACTGTTTTATTGTGACGCATCTGTATCTCCTCTTTGTTGTAGGGTTGCTTAGATACTTCTGGAGCATTCCTCCCAATGACACATTGAGCGAGATCAAGTGCTATCCCTGTGGGTGGCGATGATGGAACCTGTTTTCTACCCTGGCCTGCTTCCGGGAAACTGGACCGCCGGATCTGGGAAAAGTCTCATAAACTGCCGGGCAGGCAACGCGAGGAAGACCAATGCGGACATCTCGATTCAGCGAACAGCAGATCGCCTTCATCCTGAAGCAGGCGGATAACGGGTTCAGCGTCGAGGAGATCTACCGCAAAGTTAGGATTAGTCCGGCGACCTATTTCAGGTGGAAGAAAAAGTATGCGGGCCTGCTGCCGGACGAGATGCTGGTCGGGAGCGCAGTGACTATCAGGTCAAGCCTACGGGCGGTTCTTTGCCCGATACCTGCCTCGGGCCAGCCCACACTTTCATATTGGCCTCCCGTCGACTACTGATGTCGGACCAGTGGTTGCGCGAGAATGCCGGACGCTTGATGAAAACGCGGATGCCCCTTTGTTTCTTGCGGATCATGGTCGCGCTGTCGCTGCTCATCGGCACCATGGCCTTCGAGGCAAAGCACGCGCATGCAAGCCCTGTCGGGATCGGCACGGAAGAGCAGCATCGCGATTCATCCTCCCACTCGAAGCCCAACTGTCATGCGTCGCTGCGGTGCAATGCCTTGTCGACGGGGGACAGCCTCGTTCTGCCGGTGCGTGAAGCAAGAGCGCGGCGGATCGGTCCCATCCCGCACTACGATCTCGGATCGGGCCATATCCTCCGGATCGCGACACCGCCTCCTCGATACTCGGTTTGAACCCACCTTCAAACCGGACAAGCGAGTGAGAGATGACCCCATACAGAACGACGGCCATCGCCCTGACGGCGATCATGGCCGCGGCCGTGGCGGGCGCGCATAACGGCGCCACCGGCGTGGTGCGCGAGCGGATGGAAGGCATGGTCGCCATGCGCGACGCGATGCGCGACCTGACCCCGATGATGCGCGGCGAGGCACCGCAGGACGAGGCGGCAGTCGCGGCTGCCGGGCGGACGATCGCGAAACATGCGGGCGAGGCGATGATCGCGCTGTTTCCAGAGGGCAGCGGCGGCGGTGCGTCCTTTGCTAAGGAGGCGGTCTGGGCCGCGCCGGACGACTTCTCGGCGCTGGCCGATGAACTGCGCCGCCATGCCGAGGGGCTGGTGGGCGCGGCATCCAACCCCACCGCGCCCATGACTGATGCTCACGCGGGCATGGATATGGGCGGCCAGACCGGCATGGACATGGGAGAGCATGCCGGAATGGACATGAGCGGGGCAACGGAGCCGCCGACCGGACCCGGCGCCTTATATTCAGTAGCCCAACTCATGGGGTTCGAGCCACGGACAAGCACGACCTCGCCAAGCAAGGCCCAGCCGGTGGCGGGGCTTGATCCGGTCTCCATGAAGAGCAATGCGCCAGACTACGGCTCCATGGCGGCGAGCGATGTGTTCCGCATGATCGGCGAGACCTGCTCGGCCTGCCACGGCCGTTTCCGATCGGGGAGCTGAGCATGAAGGGACTTCTCAGGGGTGTCATCCTGCTGGGCCTGCTTGCGGGCGGGACCTATGCCGGGCTGCGCGTCTGGCCCATCGGCGGCGAGGCATCGCGCATCACGCTCGACGGCGACGCGCGGCGCGGCGCCTATCTGGCGCGGGCCTCGGGCTGCGTCGCGTGCCACACCGACACGGCGGCGGATGGCCCGGCGCTGGCGGGCGGTACGCCGCTCGACACGCCCTTCGGCAGCTTTGCACCGCCCAACATCACGCCCGATTTCGTGCATGGCATCGGCGGCTGGAGCAAGGACGATCTGGCGCGCGCGCTGCGCGAGGGGATCTCACCCGAGGGCGCACCCTATTACCCCGCCTTTCCCTTCGAGTTCTACGCGGGTTTTTCGGATCAGGACATCGCGGATCTCTGGGCGGCGCTGGCCAGCGTGCCGCCGGTGGCCGAGACGCGGGCCGAAAGCGATGTCGCTTTTCCTTTCAGCATTCGCTCCGGCCTGAAGGTCTGGCGCGCGACGGCGCTCCGCGAAGCCGAGACCGCACCGGTGCTGGGCCGATCCGACGACTGGAACAGGGGCCGCGCACTGGTCGAGGGGGCCGCGCATTGCGGGGCCTGCCATACCGGGCGCGGCCTTCTGGGCGGGTTGGACGGCCGTCCCTTCGGCGGCAATGATGACCTGCCCGGCGGCTCCGTAGCACCTTCAATCCGCGCCGCAGACCTGAAGGAGGAGGGCTGGACCGCGAGCGCGCTTGCCTATGCGCTCGAGACCGGGATCACACCCTCGGGCGATGTCTTCGGCGGCTCCATGGCCGAGGTGGTGGAGCAGGGGACCAGCTTCCTCGACGAGGCCGACAGGCGGGCCATCGCGGCCTACCTGCTGGACCCTGAGGTTCCTTCCGAAATCGACGCGCTCGCGCAGGCGCGCTGAGCGTCCGGGCCGAAATCATGGGCGTGCCACAGGAGGCGCGCCGTTGAACGCATTCGAAAGACAGACAGATGAACAAGACGATCATTCTCGGCGCTGCGGGCGTCATTCTCGCAGGCGGCTTGCTGTGGATTGCTGCAACGCCCGACGAGGGCGGCATGGCGGGCCATTCCATGACCCCGCCCGACACCTCCGAGATCCCGCAGGGCGCGCCCATCGTGCAGGTCGGGCTGCCCGCGGCGCTCGACGAGCAGGCGCAGATGGGCAAGCGGGCCTTCGACGCGGTCTGCGCCGATTGCCACGGCGCGAACGCGGCAGGCCAGAACGGCGTTGCGCCGCCCTTGGTGCACAAGACCTACGAGCCGAGCCATCATGGCGACTACGCCTTTCTCGCCGCCGTGCGCAACGGGGTGAGGTCGCATCACTGGAGCTTTGGTGACATGCCCCCGATCGAGGGGCTGACGGATGCCGATGTCGCCAATGTCGTGGCGTATGTGCGCGCGCTCCAGCGCGAGAACGGCATCGACTGAGGCGGCGTGGCGAAGGGGCGCGCGGCATGGCGCCGATGTGACCTCGCCCCCTCGCGCGGCCTCTTGCGCCGCGCGCGGGACCTGCCATGTGTGGCCGTGACATGAGCCACCGCATTCGCCTTCCTGCCGCCTTGCCCGCCCTTCTGGGGGTGGTGCTTTTGCTGCTGGCGGGGTGGGGCTTCGACAGCGGCGCGGCCGAGGTGCCGGCGGCGTCGATCCATCAGGCCGAACACCACGTCCCGAAGGGGCATCACGACACCGCGCATGACGCCGCCTGTGCGCTGATGTGTCTCGCGCAGCGTCCCGTCGCTACCAGTCCCGAAGGCTACCGCATCCTCGCGCGCGGGGCGGAAGCGCCTTGGAGCCCGGTGCGGCTTTCGGCCGAGGGGCGTATACCCGCACCGCCGTGGCATCCGCCCAAGATCGTCTGACACTTCGTGTTCTCCCCCGGCGCGCCGGGACCCTTCACGCGCGGCAACCTACGCCGCAAGGATGACAGACAGATGACCCAGATTTCCCGTCGCGGCTTTCTCGCCGCCAGCGCGGCCACGGCCGCGACCCTTTCCATGCCCGGCTTCGCCCGGGGCCAGACCGCGCCGCTTGCGCTGCGCGCCACCAGCCGCACGCTCGATATCGAAGGACGCGCCGCCACCGTCATGGGTGTGCTCGGCCCCGATGGCCGCCCCGGCCTGACCCTCGATCCCAGCCAGCGCTTCGCGGTCCGGCTGGAGAACCAGCTCGACGTTGAGACGCTCATTCACTGGCATGGGCAGATCCCGCCCCATGCGCAGGACGGCGTGCCGAACCTGCCGATGCCGCCGCTGGCCCCGGGCGAGAGCCGCGACTACGACTTCGCGCCGATGCCGGGCACCCACTGGATGCACAGCCATATCCCGACGCAGGAGCTTGGCATGCTCGCCGCGCCGCTGATCGTGCGGCGGAACGAGGATCTCGCTACCGACCGGCAGGAGGTGGTGATGTTCCTGCATGACTTTTCCTTCAAGGTGCCCGAGGAGGTGATGGAGGAGATCACCTCCGGCATGGCCATGCAGGGCATGGATCACGGCGTCATGTCGGCGATGGGCGGGAAGCGCATGGAAGGCGCGATGGCCGGGATGGATCATGGGTCCATGAGCCATGCCGAGCCGATGACCGCCGATCTCAACGATTATGACTTCGACGCCTATCTCGCCAATGACCGCACGCTGTCGGACCCCGAGGTGGTGAGCGTGGAGCCGGGCGGGCGGGTGCTGCTGCGGGTGATCAATGCCGCGGCGGCGACGACCTTCTGGATCGACAGCGGCACCGCTCCGGCGCGGCTGGTCGCCGTTGACGGCCATCCGGTGCAGCCGCTTCCGGGCCGCCGCTTCGGGGCGGCGATGGCGCAGCGGCTCGACATCGAGATCGACCTGCCGGGCGGCGGCGCCTTTCCGATCCTCGCGCTGCGCGAGGGCGCGGTCGAGCGCACCGGGATCGTGCTGGCGAGCAAGGGCGCGCAGGTCGAGAAGATCACCGGCACCGCGCAGAAAGCCGCCCCCGCCTTCGACCTCGAGCTCGAACAGGAGGGGCTTTTGCGCGCCGTGTCGCCGCTGGCCGAGCGTGCGGTGGACCGCAAACAGATGGTCATGCTCGGCGGGCAGATGCAGCCCTATGTCTGGACCATCGACGGCAAGGTCTGGGAAGAGCGCCAGCCGGTCCCCGCGATCAGCGGCGAGCGGGTGGAGCTGATGTTCCACAACATGTCGTCGATGGGGCACCCGATGCATCTGCACGGCCATGTGTTCCAGGTCGTCGAGATCAACGGGCTTCGCTTTTCGGGCGCGCTGCGCGACACGGTCTACGTGCCGCCGATGGCGGCCGTCACCGTGGCGCTCGACGCGGGCGAGGCGGCACGCTGGATGCTGCATTGTCACCAGATGCCGCATCTCGCGAGCGGCATGATGACCGAGTTCGCTGTTCGGGCGGGATAAGCCGATGGCGGCTGCCCGTCACAGGGCAGCCGTGGCCCGGGGTGCGCTACGGGAAAGCCGACAGCTCCCTGACGCATCACTTCTCGAAATGCTTGTCCACGCCCGCGCCGCAGCAGCGGCACGGGTGTGAGTGACACCCGGCTTCACCATCGAAGCCGGGGCCGAAATGAAACTCTGAAACTCAGCGAAAGTCTCGACCAGATGTCGACAAATGCCCGACCCAACGAAGTGACCTTCACCGCGCCGTGGGAGGTCTTCAAACCCTACTTCTCCTATCTCACCATGTTTCTCGGCATGGGCCTGATCTCGGGCTCGCTCGTGCACGCGGCCCAGCCGGACATGCGCTCCTATGCCTTGGCTCTCATGGCCGTGGGCGCTGTGCTGTTCGCGTTCGGCTCCTATCTCAACGAGGTCCTGTTCAAGACGGGCATCCTGGGCGACAGCGTCCTGAAATACGTCTTGGTGTCTCTGCTTCTGGCGATCGGCATCGGCATGGTGTCCGGGGCCGCGCAGCATTTCTATGACACGCCGGTCTTCGCGAGCTGGAGCGCGCCGATCGGGGTCTTCGTCTCCTCGCTCGCCTTCGCGATCCGTCAGGGCTACGTGCTGCATGGCCGGAGCTGGATGCTGATGATCGTCGGGGGATTGGTCTTTGCAGGGGTCTTTCATCTGGCCCTGCGGTCCTACGCGGAGACCTTGCCGATGAGCCCCGGCCATCATGGAGCGGCCTCGCCGGCGGGGCATGCAGATGACCATGCCGACGATCACGGCGAGGTCCATGAAGAGCTCTCGGCACCTATGGATCAGGGAACGGTTTTCGACCACTGAACCCCGTCGGGCTTGTCGGTCCAACCTCCCGAGAGCGTCGGATCGACCGATGTGCAGCAATCGCCAGACCCTGTTCAACCTGCTGATGGCAGAAACGATACCGGTCGTCCCCATGACAGGATGACCGGCACAGTGGCGCAATCAGACGGATCGCGCTCACCCATGTCGGCATGGTCGACCGACACCCCGATCGACCGGCTCGCCACCGGCCCGCAAGAGCCGATGGCGGTTGTCGCGCCGATCAGGCGGCGCAATCGAGGAAACCGCGATAGCCCACCGTCAGGCCCTGTTCGAGATGAAAGGTCATCTCAGCCTCGGCGCGGCGCAGGCTGCCGTCGGTGTCGGTCCAGTCGGCCCCGGGGTCCGGCATAACGGAGATATCGACGCCTTCGGCGCTCAGCCGGGCACCGTCCTCCAACGTTTCGACCGCGATGGGCGCGCCGGCGGTCAGCGGGATCAACACGCCCGAGAGCTTGATCGCGCCATTTTCGCCCGCCATGGCGAGCACCGGCTCACCCTCGTTGGTGCGGCGGAACGCGCAGGTGGCGTCGCTTTCGAGGACGGTCTGGATGTTCTCGGGCGTCATCCCTGCCGGGTCGAGACCCGCCAGCTGCACCGAGCTCAGGGCCTCCTCGACCGTGCCTTCCTCGGCGGGGGCCTCGGATTCGCCAAGCGCGGGGTCGGTCGCGATGCCGTTCTCCTCGATGTCGGCGATCAGGGAGCGCATCTCGCCGATCTCCTTGCGCTGCGCCGCGATGATCTCATCGGCCAGCTTGCGCACGCGCGGGTCCTCGATCTGCGCCCGCTCCGAGGTCATAATGGCGATCGAGTGGTGCGGGATCATCGCGGCCATGTAGCTGGTGTCGTCAACCGTCTCCTGGCTGCGGATCAGCCAGAGCGTCAGGCCGAAGACAACGACGGCACCCGCATAGATCGCGATGTTGATCGCACGGCTGGCATACATCGACAGCATGAAACTGAGCATGATCACCGCCATCACCGCGCCCATCAGCAGCGCCATGTAGGTCCGGGTTTCGCTGAAGAAGACGTGCTCGAAGGCGTAGGTGTTGATGTACATCAGCCCGAACATCACCACCGTCGAGGTCGCGATCATCGCGGCGAAGCGCCAGTAGGACATGGAAATTCTCCTTTCACTGCCGGACCGGAACGCGGTCCGTTCACATACGAAGGAGCACCCCCGGGCCGATGGCCGGGGGTGCTCCGGTCGGATCAGTTCGCCTCGAAGCCGACCCGCGCGGCACGCAGGCGCAGCGCATTGCCGATCACCGAGACCGAGGACAGGCTCATCGCGGCGGCGGCGATCACCGGTGACAGCAGCAGCCCGGTAAAGGGGTAGAGCAGGCCCGCGGCGATGGGCACGCCGAGGCCGTTGTAAAAGAAGGCGAAGGCCAGGTTCTGCTTGATGTTGCGCACCGTGGCGCGGCTGAGCCGGCGCGCGGTGACCAGCGCCGTCAGGTCGCCGCGCACCAGCGTGACGCCCGCGCTTTCGACCGCGACATCGGCGCCGGTGCCCATGGCGATGCCGACATCGGCCGCCGCCAGCGCCGGCGCGTCGTTCACCCCGTCACCCGCCATCGCCACGGTGCGGCCCTCGGATTGCAGCCTTCGGATCGCTGCCTGCTTGTCGGCGGGCAGCACCTCGGCGATCACCTCGTCGATGCCGAGGTCGGAAGCCACGGCGCGGGCGGTTACCTCGTTGTCGCCGGTGAGCATGACGATGCGCAGGCCTTCGTCATGCAGCGCCGCGATGGCCTTGGGCGTCGTCTCCTTGATCCGGTCGGCCACGGCCACCAGCCCGGCGGCGCGTCCGTCCACCGCCACGAGAATGGCCGTCTGCCCCTTGCGCCGCGCGGCATCGGCGCGCTCGGACAGGGCGGCGGTGTCGGCGCCCGCATCCTGCATCATCGCGACGTTGCCGATGGCGATGCTGCGGCCCGCGACGCGACCCGAGATGCCCTTGCCGGTGGTGCTGTCGAAGTCCTCGACTTCGGGCAGGGTGATGCCGCGCGCCGATGCACCCTCGACGATGGCACGCGCCAGCGGATGCTCGGACTGCGCCTCGAGCGCCGCCACGAGGCCCAGAAGCTCGTCCTCGGTCATGCCTTCGGCCAATACCTCGACCAGTGCCGGGCGCCCCTCGGTCAAGGTGCCGGTCTTGTCCACGACCAGCGTGTCGACGGCGGCGAAGCGTTCGAGCGCGGCGGCGTTCTTGATCAGCACGCCGTGCCCCGCGCCCTTGCCGACGCCCACCATGATCGACATCGGTGTGGCGAGACCCAAGGCACAGGGGCAGGCGATGATCAGCACCGAGACCGCCGAGACCAGCGCGAACGCCATCGCCGGGTCGGGGCCGAAGATGCTCCAGACCACGAAGGCGAGGATCGCCACGCCGACCACGGCGGGCACGAAATAGCCCGAGACCTTGTCGGCGAGCTTCTGGATCGGCGCCTGGCTGCGCTGCGCCTCGGCCACCATGGCGACGATGCGGTTGAGCATGGTGTCGGCGCCGACGCGCTGCGCCTCCATGATGAAACTGCCGGTCTGGTTGATCGATCCGCCGGTGACCGGATCGCCCTCGGCCTTCTCGACCGGGATCGGCTCGCCGGTGATCATGCTCTCGTCGATGGTCGAGCGTCCCTCGAGCACCACGCCGTCCACCGGCACGCTCTCGCCCGGGCGCACGCGCAGCCGGTCGTTCGAGCGCAGCATGTCGAGCGGCACGTCGCGTTCTCCACGCTCGTCCACCAGCCGCGCCGTCTTGGGGGCGAGATCGAGCAGCGCGCGAATTGCGCCCCCGGTGCGTTCGCGCGCGCGCAGTTCCAGAAGCTGGCCCAACAGCACCAGCGTCACGATCACCGCCGCCGCCTCGAAATAGACGCCGACCTCACCCTCATGGCCGCGGAACTGCGGCGGGAACAGGCCCGGCGCGACAGTGGCGACGACCGAGTAGACATAGGCCACGCCGACCCCGAGCGCGATCAGCGTGAACATGTTGAGGCTTCGATTGCGAACCGAGGCCCAGCCGCGCTCGAAGAAGGGCAGGGCACACCACAGCACCACCGGCGTCGCGAGGATCAGTTCGATCCAGTCGAGCATCGGGGCGGAGATGATGGCGAAGGCGTCTGGCGCGAAATGCCGTCCCATGGCTATGACCGCGAGCGGGATCGTCAGCGCCGCGCCGAGAACGAAGCGGCGACGGAAGTCGATGTATTCCTCGCTCGGGCCCTCGGTCATCGGAATGCCCTTGGGCTCCAGCGCCATGCCGCAGATCGGGCAGGAGCCGGGGCCGATCTGTTCGATCTCGGGGTGCATCGGGCAGGTGTAGATCTCGTCCTCCCGCTCGGGCGGCGCGGCCTTCAGCGCGGGATCGAGAAAGACCTCGGGTCGGGCGTCAAACTTCTCGCGGCACTTGGCCGAACAGAAGTAGAAGGTTTCCCCCTCGTGCTCCGAGACAGGCTTGGCGGTTTCGACATCGACGCTCATGCCGCAGACCGGATCGGTTGCGGTGCGATCGCCGGGAAGGGGGTAATGATGCGCATGCGCATGACTGCTGTGGTCCATGGCAAGTCTCCTTGCTGCGGAGGCGCCGACTCGGCCCCTCGATGCCGCATTATACCCCAGAGGGGTATGTCGGCCAAGATACCCTCATAGGGTATGGCGGGAACCATCGTTCGGGCGTATTGTTCCGAAGCCGGAGGCGAATGACATGCAAGAAAAGCAGAACAAGGTAGCGATTCAGAAGCGGCTGGCGCGGCTCGAAGGCCAGATCAGGGGCGTCTCGCGGATGGTCGAGGAAGACCGCTACTGTGTCGATGTGCTGATGCAGACAACCGCCGTGCGCTCGGCGCTCAAGGCGGTGGAACGGCTCCTGATCGAGGATCACGCCAACCACTGTATGGAGGCGGCGATCCTCTCGGGCGATGCCGATGAGCAGCGCACCAAATTCCGCGAGATGGTCGCCCTGCTCGAGAAGGCGCGGGATTGATCGGGAACGGATCTGTCCCGATCCTCATTGAGCCCGCATGATCCAGGCTATCTTGCTCTCGATCCTCGTCGTCGCGATCTGCACCGCGATCCATTACGGGACCCTCAAGACGGTGTCCGATGCGATCGCACGCGGTGGCACCACGAAGCGTGGTCGCCACCTCGCGCTGACCGTCGGCGCAGTTACCGCCGCGCATGTGATCGAAGCGCTGGTCTACACGGCGATCTTCCTGTGGGCGGCGCGGGGTCTGGGGATTGGCGAACTGAACGTGCCGGGCCCTGAGACCAAGGACGTAGGCATCATGGATTATTTCTACTTCTCGTTGGTCAATTTCACCACTCTGGGGCGGGGCGACCTGAACCCGGACGGCCATCTGCGGTTCATTACCGGAATCGAGGCTTTCCATGGCTTCCTGATGATCACTGCGTCGGGGTCGTTCATGCTTCAGGTGATGGGCGGCAAGGCGCCCCTGACCGAGAGTGGCTGACTGGTTCGTGTGTGGCGCCGGAGCATGTTCTACCGGCATATCGATTTGAGTGATGAACCCACAGAGCCGGGCGGACTTTCAGTCATGGTAACCGGCCGAGCATTGAGGCGAATGGCATGCAAAGACGGCAGTTTCTGACACGGGCCGCAGGTTTTGGAGCGGCGGGCGCTTGGCTTCCCGGATCGGTATGGGCGCATTCCAGCCAGGAACTGCCTGAGAAGTTCCTGCCGCGCGAAGTCGAGATCGCACCAGGTATTCCCCCCGGAGAGATCCACGTGATGCCGGACGAGTTCGCGCTCTACTGGACGCTGCCGGAAGGCAGGGCCATCCGCTACAGCGTCGGAGTCGGGCGTAACGACCTTTATCACGCCGGACGCTATGTCGTGCAGATGAAGAAGGAGTGGCCGAGCTGGAAGCCTACGCCGGCCATGGTGAAGCGGGAGCCCGAAAAATATGAGAAGTATGCGGAAGACGGGATGCCCGGTGGGCTCGACAATCCGCTCGGCGCGCGGGCGCTCTATCTCTTCGTCGACGGCCGCGACACCTATCTGCGGATTCATGGCACCAACCAGCCTTCGACCATTGGTCGAGCGGTCTCGAACGGCTGCGCGCGGCTCGTGAACGACCACATCATCGAACTCTACGAGAAGGTGCCTATGGGCACGATGGTCTACCTCTATCCGAAGGCGGGAAATCCCTACGATCCGGACCAACATGGGATGGACCATCACGGCTGAGCGGGAGGGTGAGGGGCCGAGGCCCGCAGAGGCATCGCCAGGCGGCCATGGTCAGCCGCCGGCGGCCTCATCCGCCGTTGTCACGCGCTTCTGATGCATGCGTTCGCGTTCGGGCCATTCCGACTTCAGATAGTCAAGGATCGCGTCAACTTCGGCCTCGGTGAGAAGTCCTTCGAAGCCCGGCATGTCGCTCTCGTAGCCATTTCCGACCACCGCGGCGGTGCCGCGCAGGATGATTTCGCGCAGCACCCTGTCCGGGTGGTGCCAAGTGTGACCGGTTGCGTCGTGCGGCGGGGCGGGCAGGCGGCCAGAGGGCAACGGCCAGCGCCAGTCGGGCTGGCCTTCGAGATCGGCGCCATGACAGGACGCGCAGTTGTCGAGATAGAGCTGCCGCCCGTCCTCCGCTGCGGCGCTGGCGAGGGGCCAGAGCGCAAGCGCTCCGGCGCCCAGCATTGCTCCTCCCGCGGCGGCCAGAAGTGTCACTGTTCTACGTCTTGCCATGCCTACCCTCCCGGGCTGCGAAGATACTCGATCAGCGCCGCCGCGGCGAGCAGCAGCACCAGCACCAGCACGGTGAGCAGGCAGACCGCGTCCATGTCGGCCATCATCCATCTGCCAGTGGCGGTCATCATCTCCGGTCCCATCATCGGAGCCCCCATTCATGCAGGAATGGCCGGCGCGACACCGCGCCAACCGATGGGTATCACTCGGCTGGGTAGGGCAGCACCGTTCCTTCGGCGTCGATCATCACCACGTCGAGTTGGACGTCCGGGTCATCGCCCATGCCGGGCGCGCCCATAGGCATGCCGGGCAGGCTCAGCCCGATCGCCTCGGGCTTCTCGGCGAGGAAGCGCGACAGGATGTCGGCGGGCACATGGCCGCTGATAGCGTAGCCGTCGATCAGCGCCGTGTGGCAGCCCTGCTGACCGAGAGGAATGCCAGCCTCGGCGTTGACGGAGGCGAGATCGTAGGTCTCGACGATCTCGACCTCGTAGCCGTTCTCGCGCAGGTATTCGGCATGGGCGGCGCAGCATCCGCAGTTCGGGTCCTTGTAGAGCGTCATGGTGCCAGCCAGCACCGGCAGGGCGGTGAGGCTGAACAGGGCGGCGGTGGCGAAGGTCTTGAAAGGTTTCATTTCCGTTTCCTTTGAAAGTGTCAGGCCGCGTCGGCGACGCGGATCAGCGCCGCCATGCCGGCGGATTGGTGGGCAAGGACATGGCAGTGCAGCATCCAGTCCCCAGGGTTGTTGGCCCGGAACGCGATCTCGACGCGCTCCTCCGGGGCCATGAGAACGGTGTCGCGCCATTCTCGGTGCATGGTCGGCTTGCCATCGCGTGAAATCACGCGGAAGACGTGGCCATGCAGGTGGATCGGGTGCCACCAGCCGGTGCGGTTCTCCATGGCGATCAGCTGCGTGCTGCCGCGTTTGGCCTCGATCAGGGGCGGGCCGTCGTGGCCGTCAGAGGCGCGGCCATTGACGAACCACATCCGCCCCTGCCGCATCTGCTCGGTCATGGCGGGTGCTTCGTCGCCCATCATCATCTGCCCCATCATTCCGCCATTGAAGACGACCTCGTGGCGCGTCGCGGCGGTAAGATTGGGCTCCGGCAGTGGGTTCGGTGCGAGCGCCATGTCCCAGTCCGGGGCGTTGGCGCGCAGCGGCGTATCGCCATGCGCCAGCGTGGCGAGGTCATAGGCGCCGTCGGGCCGGAACAGATCGCGCACCGGCACCGCCGCACCCGCACCTCCGCTGGCATCGAGCACGATATCGGCACGCATGCCGGGCCCGATCAGCACCACGCCGCCCTCGGGGGCATGCGGCGCGACCGGCTGCCCATCGAGGGCCACGACGGTCGGCGCGAGCGGACCAAAATCGAGCGCGAAAATGCGCGCCGTGGCGGCGTTGATGATCCTGATCCGCAGGCGCTCGTTGGGTGCGATCTCTATGCGCGGCATGGGCTGACCATTCAACGTCACGTGGTTGCCAATCCGACCGCCATGCATCGCATCGTGTGGGCTGTCGAAGCCGGGCACGATCTCGCCGCTCGGTTCGAGCCGCCAGTCCTGAAGCATCCAGACGAGATCGCGGTCGACGCGGATCGGAGTTTCCTCCTCGACGATGAGCGCGCCGGTGAGGCCACGGCCCACCTGTTCGGCACCGCCCATATGCGGGTGATACCAATAGGTTCCGGCATCGGGGAGGTCGAATTCGTAGAGGAAATCTTCGCCCGGCCCGATCGGTGGTTGGGTGAGATGCGCGACGCCGTCCATGGCGTTGGGCACGCGCAGGCCGTGCCAGTGTATACTGGTCGGCCTGTCGAGGTCGTTCCGTGCGCGCAGGCTGAGGCGGTCACCTTGTTTGAAGCGGAGCACTGGACCTGGAAGGCCGCCTCCATAGCTCCAGACCGGCGTCGCCAGGCGTGGCGGGGCAAGCAGCTGCGCCTGCGCGCGCATGGCGGTCAACTCGAACTGCGGTCCGGCTGCGACGACTTTCGGCAGGAACGCAGCGCCGCTCAGCGCCGCGGCACCTGCGAGGAAGCCTCTCCGAGAGAGGCTCGTGCGATGGGTCATTTGGGAAGTCCTGATCGGAAGATGCCGCGCGATGCGCGCGGCGTTGGCCCGCCGTCGAACGGACGGGCGGCGTCAGATCTGGCGACGGGGCGGCTCCAGCAGTGGCACCGGGCAACCTCCGGTCGGTGCAGCGTCAACAAGAACGCACCGGACCTCCCGGGTGGCAGAGTTGAAGGGCCAGTCGGGGGAAGTCAGGTCGAGTGCAACCGCTCCCGACGCACAGGCGCCTACGCTCCGGCAGGCATCGCCACCGGACATCGCCTCTTCGGGACAGTCTGCGCAATCGGCCATCGCGACCATTGCCGAGTCCTCATGCATGGCTGACATCGCCTCGGCGGCGATGGGGGTGGACTGAGCCATCAGCCCGATCAGAAACAGGCAGAGTGCAAGGATACGACCCATGGGGCGCATATGGGCAGCATCCGTAAGCATCCGCAAGGTTTTGATATAGCTCTCTCACTACGCTGTTATCGATCGGGGCCCTTCCGCCGGGTCATCCGATGTCCTCTACTTCGTAATCTTTGACGGCTCGTTATGGGAGGATCGGATCGCCACGCTCGCCGCCGAGCGAGTCCGACATCGCCGACTTGGCGATGTGGTTTTTTAGAATTGCCCCGCAGGGCAGTCCGAGTGGATGAAACAGACCGACTTTGTAGTCAGTATCCATAGAGCGAGCGTTACACTACTGAGATCAAAGCCAAGACCATCGAGAAGCGCCGCTGGCTGCATCGCCAGTCGGCGGCATGAACCGAAGCCCGACCGGCCAGACCCTTCGCTCGACATCGGACTACCGTGTCCCAAATCATCTGACGACGGATGGGAGGCTCAAGCAGGAGAACGATCTTCGCGCTGCACGGCAATCAATCTCTCGTGGATGGAGAAACCCCGCTTGACGGCCGAACCGCCGAGGCGCGTACTATCCATGTGTACGACGCTTTTGCGGAGGCGGTCATGAACATCGGGGAAGCTGCAAGGCAGACCGGGATATCGGTCAAGATGCTGCGGTATTACGAGGAAATCGGCCTTGTCCGCCCTGCGCTGCGCACCTACTCCGGCTACCGGGTCTATCAAGACAAGGATATCGCCACGTTCCGCTTCGTGCGCCGCGCCCGCGATCTGGGGTTTCAGGTCAAGGAGATCGCGACGCTGCTCGGGCTCTGGCAGGATCAGGCGCGCTCCAGCGCCGAGGTCAAGGCGGTGGCGCTGGCGCATGTGGCGGACCTGGAAGAGCGCCGCCGGCATCTGGACGACATGATCGAAACGCTGCGCCACCTCGCCCACAATTGCCACGGCGACGCGCGCCCGGACTGCCCCATTCTGGGGACGCTGGGCGCGGATGACCCTGTAGCGCTGCCCGCGCCCAAAAAAAGTGCCGTGAGGGCCGGGTTTGCGGCGGCGGTTTGACGGCTGGTCTCAGGCGCTGGGGCAGTGGCGAAACTCCTCGAGCGCCGCGACCGATTTGTTTGTTTTCCCAAGGACCGGCAGCGCAATCAGCACGGCCACCAGCGGCGTGGAGAACGCCAGCATGAGCGCCGTTTCAGCCCCATAACGTGCCTGCACCAATCCGATGCCAAAATAGAGCGCTCCGGTCAGCGCGGCGGCGAGGCCGAAGATCATGCCGGAGGCCGCAGCGCTGGTCCCTGGCGCCAGGTTCTGTGCGGCTACTACAAAGAGCGGCGTCGAAGCGTAGGCCAGCATCCCCGCCAGCACCAACGCAGCCAGAAACGCAGGCTGCGGCGGGGCAAAGAGCAGCACGCTCATCGAGGCCGGTACGCTTCCCGCCAAGACCAGTGCCAGCAGGACCCGTCGCCGCAAACGCGACACCAGCAGCCCCACGCCGATACCGCCTGCGGCAGAGGCCAGCGAATAGACACTGATCATGCGGCCCAGTATCGGGTCCGCCGGACTGAGCCCGTGCCGCTCGGCCAGCAGCAGCGGCAATCCATTCAGCATGGCGCTCGACGGCAGGAAGGCAAAGGCTGCCGCCAGCGTTAACAGGCCCACCGGTCCAGCGATCAACGACCAGGCGAAGCGCGGCGCAATTCTGGCTACGCGGGATGGCGCGTCATGGGGCAGCGTCACAAGCGTCACGGCCGCCGCCAGCAGTCCCGGAGCCGCCAAGACCGGCAGCATCCAGCTGCCCGCCCACATCCGTACTGCACCCAGCAACATCGGACCTGCCGCATAGCCCAGCATTCCGGCTGCACTGAACAGTGCCACCGCCAGTTCCGGCGTCATCCGACCCTGCCGCGCCAGTGTGCTGCCCGAAGGATGGATCGCCGCCGACCCAAGCCCGGCCAGTGCGGTCAAGGCGTACAGCCAGACCGGGTCCGGTTCCACGGTCAGCAGGCTCATTAGCACAGCGCTGATCAGGACGCTCACTGCCGTCACCCTGCGCGCGCCGATCCTGTCGGCCAGAAGACCGAGGACTGGCCCCGGCAAGGAGGCCGAAATGGCGTACGTCGCCACCAATCCAGCCAGCGCCACCCCATCCAGACCGAGCCGCAAGGCGTAGAGCGGCAGCATTGCAGGCAAGAAGGCTGCGTAAGCGTCATTGGTAGCATGCACCACGGCGGCGATCACGACCGGCTTGCGCCCAGCAAGCACGGATGGGTGGAAAGCGTTTGAAGTGGTCATCGGAAGGTCCCCTGAACATGCGCCTCGAAAGCGTCGAAAGCGGGTATTTCCATCGGGATGAGGCCTCTCACGCTGTGAGGGTCAACACCCGTGTGCGCCTGTGGCCGAGTGCGAGTTCGGCTGACAAATTCCAGCTTGACCCTCCCATCATAGGAAGCCTCAGCAAGGGAATTATCCTTCAGCCAACGTAGGCCGATATGAAATTCCACATCGCCAACATGACCTGTTCCGGCTGCGCTCGGACCGTCACCGGCATCATCAAGACGCTCGATGCCCGCGCGGTCGTTTCCGCCGATATCGCCAGCCGAACGATCGAGGTGACAACCTCGTCACCCCGGGCCGAGATCGAGGCGGCGCTCGCTCAAGCCAACTACCCGGCACATTTCATCGCCGGAACCCGTCAAGGAGCATGACATGACACGTGTATTGATCCTCTATTACTCCAGCTGGGGTCACGTCCGGGCCTTGGCCCAGGCCGAAGCAGAAGGCGCGCGCAGCCTGCCCGGCACCGTCGTCGACATCCGCCGGGTGCCGGAACTGGTGCCTGACGCGGTACGCCGGGCCGAAGGCTACGACGACGATCCGACGCCGGTGGCCAATCCTGCTGATCTGGAGGGCTACGACGCCATCATCTTTGGCACGCCAGCCCGGTTCGGGCTGATGGCGGGCCAGATGAAGGCTTTCTTCGACCGGCTCGGCGGCCTCTGGTCGCGGAATGCGCTGGTCGGCAAGGTGGGCGCGGTCTTCACCGCGTCCGGCACCCAGCACGGTGGACATGAGGCGGCGCTGTTGTCGACACAGATACCGCTGATGCACCTCGGGATGGTCGTCATCGGGCTGCCCTACAGCTTCGAAGGCCAGTCCTCGGGCGGTGCCATCATCGGCGGCGCGCCATATGGCGCAGGAACCGTCGCGGGTGGCGAAGGCGAACGAGTGCCAGGCGAGATCGATTTCGCCGGCGCTCGCTTTCAAGGCGCGCATGTTGCACGGGTCGCGCGGCAGTTGGCAATGGCCGACTTGGGCGTTTCCCAAGCTGCCTGAGGTCAGGCTGCCGAATGACCCGGGCGGCAGAAGCCTACTGCCCGGACCTTTGCCATTGTCGTGAACACATCGAGCTTTTCGCCATCTTCAAGGCGGTCGCCTGAAAATCCGGCTAAGCAAGGTCGCAACGACAAGACAAACAGTACCCATGCTTTGATTGAGCGTTTGCTTCTGGAGTGATCGTTTAGCTATTTCGCGGCGGCAGCGAACGTCCAGAATTCGCTCGGCCCGCTGACTGCTGCGTCGGCGAAGCCGAGGACCATGCACGTGCGGCGAACGTCGGAAAGGTCCGCGAAGCTGTCGCACGCAAGTTTGCCAACCCGAACCTACTCCGAAGATCGACGGTGACCACCAGCGTCACGCCTGGCCACGCGCTACGCCGAGGGCTCAGCGCGCGGCCTCTTGTACCAAGCGTTGGGATTATCGAAAGCTGAGACCTGTGCTTGAAGTTGCGGTCGTTCTCGATGAGGAATGGTGGCCTGAAATCCAGCCATTCACGAGCGTAGACTTGAGATCTGAAGGCGAAAGACTGAAGCTAACTGATGCATCATAGTGAGAAATATGTGCAATATCAATGGAAAAGAGGTAATGGATTACCACGTGCACGACGTGCAGATCACGCGGGAAAGCCCGAACTACCGGATCGGCTGAGGACGCCGGCCTCCCTGAGCATTTCATCTCATCGGGCAATCGAGCCGGACCCGCTGTTGGGCCCGGCTCTTTGCAATCCGGTAACAATCGAGACGCCACGGGCAAGGCCGCAGGGCGCTTCCTCCCAAGGGAACGGCCTTCTCAGACCGGGTAGCCCTCCTCGACGACGAGGGTCCAGATCTCGCGGTTGAGTTGTTTCAGCGCCTCGATCGTGTCGCGGATTCTATCGAGCGCGCTGGCGTCGATCGCGTCGCTCTGGCCCATCTTGAGGGCATTCTTTCGATCCGCGATCCGCATGGTGATCGTGCGGGCTGCACCGGTTTCGGTGTCGAAGGAATAGATCGAATGGCTGTAGCGGTTTCGCAGGGACTGGTGCTTGCGGATCTGCGCCGTGGCCGCGAGGATCCGGCTTCGGGTCGCGTCGGTGATGCCGCCCGATTTGGCGAGGCGCTCGACGAGGTCGAGCCGTGCCCGCGTGGTGTTCAGTGTCAGGTAGATGATGACGGCGGACTGCTTGGTCGTGCCGGCCAGCCCGGCGATCAGATGGATCAGAAGGCTTTCGGTGTTGGTCCAGCTGTAATTCATCCGGCCCACCAGCAGAAGCAGTTGATCGAACGGGCTGAGGCCAGCCTCGGCAGATGTGGAGGTGCTGGCTTCGCGGGTCGTCATGACTTGTCAGGTGGAATATCGGCTGCCTCCCCCCGGGCGAGGTACCAGATCGCGGCGCCGGTGCGGTTCGAGACGCCCAGCTTGTGAATGAGGTGGTGGATATGGAGCTTCACCGTATGCTCGGACAGCCCCAACTCCGCGGCTACGACCTTGTTTTGCTTGCCCTCGGCCAAGAGCGACAGCACCTCCCATTCCCGGCGCGTCAGGTCCGATCCGACCAGTTCCGCGCTTTCCTCGGGAGCGTCAAGTGGCACGTGTTGTCCATTTTCCAACAGCACTTTCAGCACGGCCTCGGGGACGAGGATCTCGCCGCAGAGCAGCAGGCGCATCATCGCCAGAAGCACGTCGATCCGAACGTTGAGCGGTAGGAGCCCGAGCCGTGGCGGCTCGGCCTGGTTCAACCCCTTCAGCAGAAGGTCTCGATCCGGGACACGCCCCCCATAGGCCAGAACCAGCATATCGGTTCCTGCAGCCTCGGCGGCGGCGAGTACCTCGTCGCGGGTCGTCACCCTCTGAGCGTCGATCAGCATGAGCCGCGGGTTGCCGCGCTCGTCACGAAGCTTGGAAATGGTGGCGAGGTTGTCGGTGCGCATGAAGTCGATGCTGTCGAATTCCGCCGCGAGTGTCTTTAACAAATCTTCGGGAAAGCAGAACTCGCTCCCAAGAATAGGAATGGACGTGCGGCCTCGGGGATTGGCTTCTGTCAGATCCTGAACCTGAAATATTCTTTCACGATTTAACATAAATCACCCGATAAAATTGGACTGACACGACTTCGATATCGGTGTGCCTGAACAATACGGCCAATGGCAGGGCTAACCCATATACCGATCGGTTAGGTGCAAGAACTGCCGAGTAGATGGTTCCTCCGGCGCGTGTGAACGCAAGGGCGAAGGAGCCGAAAGCGAATGCCTTAACAGAGCATTACGACCGGAGCGATGACTGTTTCTACAGTCTTGCCCAAATCGGCATCTCACGCAAATTCTTGATCACGTTTTGTTGAAAATTGTAAAGATCCGGAACTTTTCGTGAATGTGTCCCTACGCTATCCCCCATTCGGCCAGATTGGTATTAGTACCATTTTCCGGGCTGATAGAATTCTGCATCCTGCGCAACATTTGGGCGTCGGCTGCAACCGGTCGTAGCAGGCGTATGCGCTTCGCGATGAGGCGGAAACTGTATACCGCGTCTTCCGGTATCTCCTGCGGCTGGCGAAGCTGCTCGTTTCGCAAGGGAGGTTAATTCGTGCCGCCGATCAGGCGGAGTTTTCTCGCATTCGGAATGTAGATTCGGAATGCTCATCGATTCCAAATCACTGACATGCCATCGCAGATCACCGCTTTTGAAATGACTGGCGGTGCGGCGATAGCTTTTTGTCCGGAGACAGGACCATGGCTACACGCAACAACAACATGATCATCGGCTGGGGCGACGGTACCGCCCCGCAGGGGGAGGCCGTCGAGACGGCCGAAGCCGCATCGGCCGCGGAAACCACAAGCAAGGAAGTGCACTACGGGAAAGGAAAGGGGGATCACGACAGGGGCGACAAGGACCATGACGGGCACCATGCCGGCAAGTCCTACAACGTCAACAAGAACCAGAACGAGAACGAGAACCACGACAGCAACGTGAATCGAAACCACAACGAGAACGAGGCATCGGCGCGTAGCAAGGCCGAGGCGAATGCGGATAGCGACAACAGCAACGTCAACGAAAACACGAACGACTCCGACGTGGATGTCGACGTGAGGGTCGACGTGGGCGTGGGCCTCGACCTCGAAGGCGCCGGCCACGAGGACAATGACCTCGCCGATATCGACATCGACCATTCGGAGATCGGGAACATCCTCACCGCGAAGGGTGATATCGACTACAACCCCGGCGATGATTTCGATCTCGAGAACATCCTGAACCACTCGCTCAACGGGGAGGGCAACGACGCCGGCTTCCTCAACGTGCTCAGCAACGATCTCGATGACAACGACATGCTGTCGGACGTGCATCTGTCGAATGACGGCACGTTCGAGCAGAACGGCAGCGCCCATGGCGGAACCGCGCATGCCGAAGAGGGCATCGAGGCCGGGAGCGAAGGCGGCAAGGGCGGCGACGACGCCTACTCCACGGGGGGCAATGGCGAAGGAGGTCAAGCCGGTGATGCCAACGCGGATGCCGAAGGTGGCAGAAGCGGCGATACCGGCGATACCACGGCCACTGGCGGCAATGGTGGCGACAGCGGTTATGCCTATGCGCAAGGCCACGACACCATAAGCGGCAAGATCGACACGCAGTCCGACGCCCTGGGCGGTCGCGGCGGCGATAACGACTCGACCAACGACTCGACCGCCGACAACACCATTGATCAGAAGGCCGATGGCGAGGGCGGCGACAGCGGTAGCGTCGATACCGAGAGCCATGTCGATTCCCAAAGCGACGCCCAGGCGACCTCCGATGACGATGGCGGCGATGGCGGCGATGGCGATGCCTGGGCTCACCAGTATTCCGACGGTTCGGTCTGGAGCGACAACGCAGCCGATGGCGGGACCGGCGGAACAGCCGATAGCGAGGGCAACGGCACCGGTACGGCCGATAGCACCTCAACCGCCGAGGCCGATGGTGGGCGCGGCGGTGACATCGATGGCGATGTCGATGTGCATGGTGACAGCGCGACCGACAGCGACGCCTCCGGGGATGGTGGCGATGGTGGCGAAGCCACGACCGACGCCACCGGACATGCCGACGGCGAAACGACGGCCGATGCAAACGCCGAAGGTGCCGAAAGCGGCTATGTCGATACCCATGTAGACGGCACGGCGGATGCCCACGCCGATGGCGATGGCGATGGCGGTGACGGTGGCTATATCGACGGTCAGGTCGACGCCGCCGCGGATGGCACCACTGATGGCGATGCCGATAGCCGTGCCGGCAATAGCGGCGATAACGACCAGGATGCCGCCGGTACCGGCCAGTCGGAGGCCTATGCCGATGCCACGCATGATACGGGTGACGGTGGTGACGGATATGGCGACGCCGATGGCACCGTTGATGCCGCTGCCTATGGCGATGCCGATGCCGGCGATGCCGGATACATCGACGGCGACGTCGAGGGCGACAGCGACGCCCGGACCCAGGGTACGGCCGAAGCCGGCGACGGCGAGGGCGGGGACACCGACAACGATGCCGACAGCGATGCAGATGGCGCAGCCACATCCGATGCCGCTTCGACGGCGGGCGCCGCAGGCAATGCCGACGGTACCGGCTACGGCAAAGGCGAGGGCGGTGAGGCCTACAACACGGTAGACCAAAGCGCCGACGGCTCCGGGGATACCGCCCCGATGGCGCGGGCCACCGGAGATCCGGCCGATGCTAGTGCCGACAACGCACGTGGAAGCGCCGGCGGAACCAATACCGGCGATGCCGGCCCGGCCAATGCGAACGGCACCGGCGATGGCCCGGGCACTGGCGGCACCAGCACAGGCGGCGCCTCCGATGCTACGGCAGGCATGGCCGGTAGCGATGTCTCCGGCGATGCCCGCAGCGATGGCGATGGCGGAGATGGACCTGGCGGCGACGCTACCAATACCGACAGCGCCATGGCCAGCACCGGCAACTCGACCGACTCAGAGTCGGGCGATGGCGGCGCGGCGGATGCTGCGCATATGGCCGAGGCCCGAGGCGACGCGGCCACCGACAACGACGGTGGCGCTGGCGGCGCATCCATGGGTGACGGCGGAACCTCGGCCAGTGACGGCTCCGGCGATGCGCGGAACGACGCCGTGTCCGGAGATGTCGCGGGCGGCCCGGCCTCGGCCGATAACGATGCCATGGCCGATGCCATGGGCAGCATCGACTCCGACAGCGGCGATGGCGGCGGTGGTTCCACCGACAACGACGCCATGGCCGACAACCGCTCCAGCTCCGACGGCAATGCCAGCGGTGCCGGTGGTGCGGGCACGCTCACGACCGGCATGGTGTCGGGAGTCGTTTCCGGTGATGCGGCAGCGGACGGCGCTGGCGGCATGGGCGGGGCCGGTCACGCCGAGACCGATGACGACGCGGAGGTGAACGGTACCGGCTCGACGGACTCCGAGAGTGGCTACGGCGGCGACGCCGCTGCCAGCAACGATGCCGACGCGACCGGCAGCGGTACCGGCGGCAGCACCGCAACGGGCGGCAATGCGGACGCTGCGGCGACCAGCGACGCTTCCGGCATGGCCGATGGCCGTGCCGAAGCGGACGGGACCGGCGGCGCCGGAGGCGCGACCAACTCGGATACCGACGCCACTTCCGACAGCATGGCCGACGGCTATGCCGACGGCACCAGCGGCTATGGCGGGATGTCGGATCTCGCCGCCGAAGCGCTGGCGGAGTCGATGGCCGACAACGACTCGGACATCGACACCGGTGACGGCGGCATGGCCGATGCTGGCAACATGGTCGAGGCGGCCAATACCTCGATGGGCGAGGTCTCGGCGATGAGCGGTGCGGGTGGCGCCACCGGTGCGATGACGACCACCGGCGCGGCCAGCGGCCTGGCCGCGGGCGGCGAGGCCATGGGCGGAAGCTCGATGGGCGGGGCCGGAACAGGCGGACATGCCGGGGCTGCCTATGCGGGCGATGGCGGCGCTGCCGGCGATGCCGGTACCTGGGGGTCGTCGAATGGCGACGACGGATATGTGACGGGAGAATCCTACGCTTCCGCCGCCGCCCAGGTCGACACCTCCGCCTTCAACCAGGACATCGTGATGGGCGCGAACGTGCTCGGCAACACGGTGGACATGAACGTGGTCGGGGGATCCTTCAGCTCCCACTACGTCGGTGAGGACGGCGACGGGATGTAATCCCTCGCAATCCCGGGGCCGGAGCGATCCGGCCCCGGATCCGTGCCGCGATGGCGGCGCAAACGAGCCGGAAGCCCGCCACGGCAGAGGCGGGCATCATGGCCCCGGGGCAAGGAGCGCAGCATGTCGATGGACCGTTTCACCGAATCCATTGCGCATTTCATTGGCGCGTTCGAACTGGCGGAAGAGAGTGGTCGCCTCAGGGCGCAATACGACAAGATCGCGGCGCAGCGCCCCCCGGATGAGGATCTGGGGGATATCGCGTTCAAGGGGCTGCATCTCGAACCCGAGCATCCGCTGGAGGATCTGGAACCCCAGATCGCCTATCAGCCGCTGCCGCCCACACCATTCTGGATCCTCGCTATGCCGCCCCGACCGGCGGGTGCGCCGCAGCCCGAGATCGTGATCGTCATGCCCGAGCCGGCGCTGCCGGACGCGTCCGGCACCGGCACGGATAACGCGGGGCCCCGCCTCGTGCTGCCCTATGAGTTGCCGCCGCCTTCGAGCGTCGTGGCACTGTTCCACATGGCCAACAGGCTCGATGACACGGATTGGTTCGGCGACGTCGATCCCGCGCTGATGGCCCAGATGTCGGGTCTGCCGCAGCTAATGCATACGCTGACAGAGCAGGTTCTCGCGCTGTCGCCCCTTTCGGCGCCACTGCCTCTCTTGGCGGAGGGGACCGCTGGCGCTCTGGACTGGGCCACGACGACACCCGCCATCATCGAGGCCGCCGAACAACTTGCCGGTGGCATGCTCGACGCCGTCGTTCTGCTCGGACCGGAGGCCGAGGGGCCATATGTCGACGGCGTCGCGGTCGATACGCTGCCGGACTGGCAAGCGCTCTGGCCGGATTTCCTGACCCGCGAGGCCGCGGCGCAGGGTGGGGAGGAGACCGAGGGCGGCCCGGCTAAGCGGAAGGACGAGCCAAGCGGCGATGATGGGAAGGAGAGCGGCGAGATCGTTCCGGACTTCGCAACCGGCTGGGACCGGGCGCTGGAGGGGCTCGCGGAGGGGATGAAGCCCACCTCCGATGCCGCCGAACCGGCGGGGCCGCTCGTCGTCACCGGCGCGAACAAGCTCGTCAACGAAGTCACGATCACGTCCGACTGGCTCGATGCGCCGGTCATCACCGTGGAGGGCGACGTGCATCGTTTCGATGCCGTTTCGCAGCTGAACATGGTGTTCGACCGCGACCAGGGCGCATCAGCAGCGGGCACGCCGTCGCTGGCTCAGAACGCCGCTTCGATCACCACCACTTCCGATCCGGACCCCGCCGAGACCATGGCGGGACAGCAGCCATCCGGCTGGGCGATTGCCAGGATCACCGGCGATCTGGTCCAGATCAACGGCCTCCAGCAGTATAATTTCGCGAATGATGCAGACGTCGCACGCATCGAAATCGGTTCGGGCGGTCTGCATCTCGGGCTGGGCGAAAACCAGCTCGACAATCTTGCAGTGCTGAACCAGTTCGGCTGGGTTTTCGACCTGATCGTTGTCGGCGGTCAGATGATCGACATGAACCTGATCCGCCAGGTGAACCTGTTGGTCGATGACGACACGATCGAACCGCCGATCTCGACGACGACGAAGCCCGAGCCGCAGCCGCTTCCGACGCTGAATAGCCCCGCGCCGATGCAGCATGCGACCGGAAAAAACGGTGAGGTAGGAAGGAAGCCGATATCCAGCGAGCCCGACGCGAAGTCGGTCCCCACCGCTCCTTCGAATGTCTCAACGGTGGCTGCCACGGAACTCAAGGATGAGGCCGGCACGGATCAGCATCTTGCCATGAACGGCGATGCTCAACCGGGCAAGGCGCAAGCGAAGGAGCCTGTCTCCGAGAACATCCAGCAAACGGCACCGACGGCCAAAGCCACCAGCATTTCTGAACATGTTTCGGTCCCGGCAAAATCCGTATCCCCGACCACTTCGTCCGAGCCCGTGGCCGGTCCATCGTCGAATGCGGGGCCTACCACCTCGCCCAGCTCCGGAAAAACCGATCCTGACCCGGCAAAAGCCGGCAGCGATGATGCGGGATCGAAGCCCGTGGCAGCCGCTGAGCCGGCCGCGCATGCTCCGAGCGCTGCCAGACCTCTCCCGATCAAGGCCGAGCCGGCAAAGATCGATGGAGGGGCCGATGACCAAGCCGCGGCGGTGAAACCCTTGGCGAAGCCGGCCGCCGTCCCCGCTCCGGAAAACCTCGCTTACAACGAGGCGCGCATCCAGACCGAGGGACAGGATCTCGCCACCAAGCTTCCGGCGGCGCTTGCCGAGGCCAGTGCCGCGCTGGTGAAGGGCGCCGAAACGCTCGAGCAGGAGATCCTGGGTCTCGATCTGTTCGAGGGTGTCGAGCTGCTCAAGGTGCTGCTGATCGAGGGTGATTTCACCACCATCAACTGGATCGACCAGATCAACGTCCTCGGCGACTCGGACAGGGTGGAGCTGCTTCAGGAGGCGATTGCAGCGCTGCCGGGCGCGCAGATGGTGACCGGCTCGAACCTCCTGGCCAACATCGCGACAATAGTCGATCGGGGCATGGATACGCAGCTCATGGCGAAGGGCGAGGTCTACAGCGACGCGTTGCTCCATCAGGCGGGCCTTGTCGAGGACAGCGCGCCGATCGGTGCCGATGGGCCGGCAGCGCTGGCATCGGAAGCGGTCGCATTTCTCGCCGATGGCATGATCGAAGCGGGAATGGCCGATCTGGAGGCCGCGAAGGCGGAGGCGAAAGCGGAACTCGCGGCCATGTCGACGAGCCAAGCCGATCTCATGCAGACCATGCTGAGCTGATGGGGAGCGATATGCGCGTCAAGGACTACGCCCAGCCGATCCGTCCCGATATCCCTGCATCCCCTGGATCACGCCCGGCGCGACTGCCGCGCTTCCTGAACCGGGCCTTGCGGGGCGAGGCGGACGGTGGCGCGCCCGACGCAGCCCCCGCCCGTAACCACGGTGGTCCCGCCGATGATGCCGCCTGCAAGGCGGAACGCGGCGCGCGATCGGTGACATCCGACGAGCATTCGCGAGCCGATGCCACCGTCGAGCCCAAGCGGGCCAAGCCGGTCCCAGAGGCGCGGGCCGCCGCCCCCGTGCCCGGAAAGGGTTCGCAGCGGTCCGCGGGAGAGGTTCCCGATCGCATTCCTGCTCCGGTGTCGAGGTCGGCTTCGCTGGAAGCGCGTGATCCCCAGAAGAACCCCGTATCCGCGCCAAGCGCTCGACCAGATCGCGAACCGGCTGATCCGGCTTGCAGGATCGAAACCGTTCCGCAAGCGCGCGGGCCCGAGGAGGGACCGCTGCCCGGACCGGTCATCGAGGCCGATCGCGGGCCGATCCGCCGGCGGCCGGACGCCCCGCGCCCCGACGGTGGCGAGGGGAAAGGTGCCGGAAGAGGGCCGGGCAAGGGAGGCGGCGGTGGCGGGGGGGTGCCGCCCAAATTTCACAAGCGGGTAGGTCCGGAAAATTATGGGCTGGCGCTGAAGCTCGGTCTACGCGCGGTGCGGCGCAACTTCGTCATGGTGATGGTTTTGACCTGCGCCACCAATCTGCTGATCCTCGCGATCCCGATCTACCTGTTCCAGATATCGGACCGGGTGCTGACCAGCCGCTCGGTGGACACCTTGGTGATGCTCACCATCGTCATCGTGGGGGCGGTGATCCTGCAGGCGGTCTTCGATGCGATCCGCCGCTTCATGCTGATGCGCACGGCGGTGGAGGTCGCGGCCCGGCTCGGCGCGCCCATCCTGAGCGCGGCCTCGGCTGCGGCGCTGCATGGCTCTGGCCGCGAATACCAGACGCTGGGCGATCTGCAGCAACTGCGCGGCTTCATCGTCTCGGGCACGTTGCTGTCATTCCTCGACGTGCCCTTCGCGCCGCTGTTCATACTCGCGATCTTCCTGATCCATCCGCATCTGGGGATGATCGTGGTCAGCACGGCGCTCGCCCTCTTGGTAATCACTTTGATCAACCAGAAGCTCACCGCGCGTCCCTTCGCCGAGGCCAACGCGGCCCAGAGCCGCGCCAACCTGCATCTCGAGTCGATGGCGCGCAACAGCCAGATCATCAACGCCTTGGCGATGATCCCGGAAGCCGTCCGGATCTGGGGGCGCGACACCGCGACTTCGCTCACGGCGCAGGTACATGCACAGGACCGCAACATCGCCGCCTCGGCCATCAGCCGGGCGGTGCGCTTGCTGACGCAGATCGCCATGCTGGGCTGGGGTGCCTATCTCGCCATTGGCGGCGAAATCACCGGCGGCATGGTGATCGCCGCCTCGATCATTGCCGGCAGAGCGCTGGCCCCAATCGAAGGCGCCATCGAAGGCTGGAGCGCCTATGCGCTGTCGCGCGCCGCCTATGGCCGGATTTCGGCCCTGCTCACCAATTCGCGGCTCCAGTTCGAACGGCTGAACCTGCCGCGTCCCGAAGGCCGTCTGGATGTGGAGCGGCTGCTCTACGTGCCGGGCGGGACCAAGCAGGTCGTGTTGAACGGCATCAGCTTTTCGCTCAGCCCCGGCGACACGCTGGCGATCATCGGCAATTCCGGGGCAGGCAAGACGACGCTCGGCAAGATGCTGGTCGGGTCGATCCTGCCGACGTCGGGCAATGTTCGGCTCGACCTTATGGATCTGCGCAATTGGGACCCGCGCCAACTTGGCGAGAACATTGGCTACCTGCCACAGGACGTGCAGCTGTTTCCCGGCACCATCAAGGACAATATCGGCCGAATGCGCGACGATGCGACCGATGCGCAGATCTACGAGGCGGCGGCGCTTGCCGACGTGCACGAGATGATCGCCAACTTGCCGCAAGGCTACGAGACGGTGGTGGCCGCGGATGGCGCGCCTCTTTCGGGCGGGCAAAAGCAGCGCATCGCGCTTGCGCGGGCCTTCTTCGGTGAGCCGCGTTTCGTGGTGCTCGACGAGCCCAACTCCAACCTCGACAGCGCTGGCGACAAGGCGCTGGCCCGTGCGATCCAGCATGCCAAGAAGAACCGGATCACCGTCGTGGTCGTGACCCAGAAGCCATCGCTTCTCACCGCTGTGGACAAGATCATGCTGCTGGGCGACGGCACGATCCAGATGTTCGGCGAACGCATGGAGGTGCTGAAGAAACTCGCCGGCGACAAGGTGGCACGTGTGCCCCGAGCCGGCTCGGAGGGCGGGACATGAGCATGACTCAGCATCCGGCCGATGCGGGGGAATGGTTCGCCGAGGTGCCTCGGTCGGTACGCCGGCATACGATTGTCGGCCTCGTGATCTTGGTGCTGAGCTTCGGCGGCTTTGGCGCCTGGGCGTTTCGGGCGCCGCTCGCGGCCGCCGTGATCGCGCAGGGCAGCTTCGTGGCCACTGGACAGAACAAGATCGTGCAGCATTTCGAGGGCGGGATTATCAAGGAAATCCTCGTGAGCGAAGGCGACCGAGTCGAGGCCGGTCAATTGCTGCTGAAGCTCGACGGCACCCAGGCGGCCGCGACCGAGCGCGAATTGTATTTGCGTCAGATAAGGCTCGAGGCGACGCAGGCGCGGCTCATGGCCGAGGAAGAACGCCGGGGGGAACTGCGCTTTTCCCCCGCGCTCGAAGCCGCGCGAGAGGACCTCGCCGTGGCCGACATCCTGGAGGGACAGGAGCTGAGCTTCCGTGTGTCGCGCGATGCGCTCGAGAATGACCTCGCCCTCCTTGAACGCAGCTTGCAGGCCCTGGAGATCCGGGCACGTGGCTACCAGACCCAGCTCGAGACGCATCGGGGCCAGCTCGCGCTTTTGCTGGCGGAACACGCGGACAAGGTCACTCTGTTCGAGCGCGGCTTGTTGCGGCGTCCCGAACTGCTGGCCATCGAGCGAGCCCAACTCGAGGCCGAGGGTCAGATCGGACGGCTCGAGGCGGAGATCGCCGAGATCGAGGAGGTGGTGCTGAAACACCGGGCGCAGATCGCACAGGAGATCGATCGCTATCGCGAAAAGGCGCTCGATGAGTTGCAGGGCGTGCAGGCAGAGCTCGAGAGCATCCGCGAGAAGTCACGGACGGCGCGCTCGATCCATGAGCGGGTCGATCTGGTGGCGCCGGTCGCGGGCACCGTGGTACGGCTGTACTTCCACACGCCGGGAGGCGTGATCGAAAGCGGACGTCCGATCCTCGAAATCCTGCCGGTGGACGAGCCATTGATCATCGAGGTGCAGATCCCGCGGGTCGAGATCGACAGCGTAAGGCGCGGTCAGCCCGCCACCGTCCGGCTCACCGCGCTCAACCAGCGTACGACGCCGGTGCTCGACGGCGAGGTCTATTACGTCTCCGCAGACGCGATCACCGACGGGTCGGGCGACGAGATGCGAGAGGTCTATCTGGCACGGATCTCGCTCGATGCGCAGCAACTCGGACGCGTGCCGAATTTCTCGCCGACCCCGGGCATGCCGACCGAGATCATGATCCAGACAGCCTCGCGCACCTTCGTGCAGTACATCGCCAAGCCTATCAAGGACAGCATGACGAGGGCATTCCGCGAGAACTAGGACGTGCTCGCAATCGCGCCGTATATCGTCACGCCAGTACCGACCCCGCGCCTTCAAACCCATGGCTACGACCTGTAGATGGGCATTGTCCGGAAGTGGCCGGGCAGGACTGCGGGGCAGGATCGATGAACCAGACAGAGCCGCGAATGCAGACCCGGCGGGCACGGATGATCCATTTGTGTGCCTCTCCCGGACATACACAGCGCTTCACGGGAGCGACCCGATGACCCCGGCCGCGCGTGTGGCGGCCGCGATCGGCGTGCTCGATGACTGCCTGGGCGGCATGCCTGTCGAGAAGGCGTTGCTGCGCTGGTCGCGCGCCAGCCGCTTTGCGGGCTCCAAGGACCGCGCGGCGGTGCGCGACCTCGTCTTCGGCGGCTGGCGCCGAAGGCGGTCGGCCGCGCATGCGGGCGGGGCCGAAACCGGGCGTGGCATCATGATCGGCTGGCTGCGCCAGCATGACACCGATCCCGCCGCGATCTTCACCGGTCTGAATCACGCTCCGGCACTGCTTACGTCGGAGGAGACGCAACTTCCGGGAGAGGCAGCGGCGGCGATACGCCACGACCTACCGGACTGGTTGTGGGAGCGGTTCTCGCGTGATCTGGGTGCCGATGCCGAGACATCCGCTCAGGCGCTGCGCGACCGGGCGCCGGTGTTCCTGAGGGTCAACCCGCGACGCGGCGATATCGACGCGGCCATGGACGCATTGGCCCGGGACGGCGTCGAGGCGGTCGCGCATGACGAGGTCGCCGGAGCGTTGCGGGTCGTGTCGGGCGAGCGCGCGGTGTCGCGGGGCGAGGCCTATTCCGAGGGGCTGGTTGAACTGCAGGATGCCGCGTCGCAGGCGGCGATGCTGCGCCTGCCGCTGCAGGACGGTCAAAGCGTGCTCGACTACTGTGCCGGTGGTGGCGGCAAGGCGCTGGCCTTGGCCGCGCGGGCCAAGATCGGCGTGACCGCGCATGACATCAGCGCGGCACGGATGCGCGACATACCGGCCCGCGCCGCGCGCGCCGGCGTCAGGATCGAGCTGGCGGAGCGCCTGGAGGGGCTGAAGGCCGATCTCGTGCTGGTCGATGCCCCCTGTTCGGGCAGCGGCACCTGGCGGCGTGACCCGGACGGCAAATGGCGCCTGACGCCCGAACGGCTCGCCGATCTGGCGCGGCTTCAGGCGGAGTTGTTGGATCAGGCGGCGCGGCATGTCGCACCCGGCGGCAGCCTTGCCTATGCCACCTGTTCGGTGCTGTCGGAGGAAAACGACGCGCAGGTCGCGGCCTTCCTCGCGCGTTGTCCCGGCTGGGTGCAGCGCGACAGGATGCAGAGGCTGCCCGGACCGGATGGCGACGGCTTCTTTCTGGCGCGTTTTCAGCGCGGCGGCGCGTAATCGTTTACCGACCATTAGCCATTTTAGCCTTCACTGGATGCGTGGATATCCTGGGAGGCGGAGGTGGTCGAAATCGATGTGCCGGCCATGGTGGCCGATGACGACGCGGCGCTTCCCGGCGCGGCGCAGCTTTCGGCCATACTCGGGGCCGCTTCGCTGGCGCTGGCCGGGGCGGCGCTCGTGCCTGACGGTCATGCGGCGCTGGCGCTGTTGCTTGTGGGCTCGACGCTGGGCTTCGTCGCGGCGCTGTTCGGCCTCAAGCGACTGCGCCACACCCGCCATCGCCGGGCCATGCTCCGCCTGTGCGGACGAATGCTCGGAGCTGACCCGGTTCCCGGCTTCCTGAGCGATGCGCAGGGCACGATCCTCGATTGCAACGCGGCGGCCTCGCAACGGTTCGGGGGCCGTAGTGGCAGCCTGTCGGCGGCGCTGGCGCAGCATTTCGCGACGCCCGCGACGGCTCTGACGCGGCTGCGTCAACGCGCGCTTCGCGACGGATCGGCGCAGGACATGGTCGCAACCCGCCGCGGGCATCTTCGAATCGTCGTGACAGGGCTCGGGGCGGGCACCTTTCTGTGGCGGATCGAGGATCTGTCCGAGCGGCAGGGGACCGGCCGTGCTGCGGATGCGCTGGGCCTGCCGATGCTGACGGCGGGCCCGTCCGGCACGATCCTCTACATGAACGAAGCCTGCCGGGCTCTTGTTGGAGAACGGGCCAGACGGCTCGATGCGATTTTCGAGGAGCTACCCCTTCGACCCGGTCAGATCCAGCGGGTGCAGGGAGAGGCCGGTCCGGTCGACGCGCTGGTGGCCGAGATCGCGGCGGCGGGCGGGCGCAGCGAGATCTACCTGCTGCCGCCGGTCGGACCCCGGCGGATTGCCAGCGCCGGCGATTGGCACGAGGCCGAGAGCCTGCCCGTGTCACTGCTGCGGCTCGATCGCCGTGGCGCGATACTCGGCGCCAACCGGGCCGCTCGGGCCCTGCTGCCAAATGGCACCGAGCCCGGGACACGCGTCTCGGACATCCTCGAAGGGCTGGGCCGACCGGTTGCGGATTGGCTTGCCGAGGCGGTGGAGGGCAGGGCGGTACCGGGGCCGCAATTCCTGAAGGGACGCGGCGCCCGCAACGACACCGTGCTGCAGGTCGCGCTTGGCGACGTCGACGAAGAAGGGGCGCTTGTGGCCGTCCTGTACGACGCGACCGAGCACAAATCGCTCGAGGCGCAGTTCGTGCAGGCGCAGAAGATGCAGGCGATCGGCCAGCTCGCCGGGGGCGTCGCGCATGACTTCAACAACCTGCTCACCGCGATTTCAGGGCATTGCGACCTGTTGCTCCTGCGGCACGAGAAGGAGGACCAGGATTACAGCGACCTGATCCAGATCCACCAGAACGCCAACCGCGCCGCCAGCCTCGTGGGTCAGCTCCTGGCCTATTCGCGCAAGCAGAACCTGATGCTCGAACAGCTCGATCTGCGCGATACGTTGTCGGATCTGACGCATCTGCTGAACCGGCTGGTCGGGGAAAAGGTGACGCTGACGCTCAACCACGACCCCGATCTGCGGCAGGTCAGGGCCGACCGGCGACAGCTCGAACAGGTGCTGATGAACCTCGTGGTCAATGCCCGCGACGCGATGCCCGACGGCGGTGAGATCCAGGTCGAGACAGACAATTACGTGCTCGACGCTCCGATGGAACGGGATCGGGCGCTGGTGCCCGCGGGCCCATGGGTGCGAATCCGGGTGCAGGATCAGGGCAGCGGCATTCCGGCGGAGAAACTGCCCAAAATCTTCGAGCCGTTCTACACCACCAAGCGGGTCGGCGAAGGCACCGGTCTCGGTCTTTCCACCGCCTATGGTATCGTGAAGCAGAGCGGGGGTTACATCTTCGTCGAAAGTACGCCCGGCGAGGGCAGCTGCTTCACCCTGCTGTTGCCCAGTCGCTCTGCTTCCGTCCCAGCACCGTGCCCTGCGCCGAACGTTGCGCCGGCAAGCATGGCCCGGCACGCCGAGGGGGTGGTGCTTCTGGTGGAGGACGAGGCCCCGGTCAGGGCTTTCGCTGCACGGGCGCTGCGGCTGCGCGGACTGACCGTGATCGAGGCCGAGGATGCCGAGGCGGCCCTCGAGATCCTGGCCGATGCCGGGTTGCAGGTGGACATCTTCGTCACCGACGTGATCATGCCGGGCAAGGATGGCCCGACTTGGGTGCGCGAGGCGCTGAAGGATCGCCCCGACACGCAGGTGGTCTTCGTCTCCGGCTATGCCGAGGACACATTCGCCGAGCAGCAGACCCGGATTCCGAACTCGGTCTTCTTGCCGAAGCCATTCTCGCTTACCGAGCTTGCCACGGCGGTGCAGACGCGTATCGCTTGCTAAATAGGTTCGTGGTGCGCGAGCGTTCGGTCAGCAAGCGCTGGGCAGTCGCCTTTTGGCGGAGAAGCCCGTGACCGGGACCCTCCGCCGAGGGCCGCTCAACTGGCCGTGCCGGGGAGCATCAGGCCATTGAGATGGGCCGCGCAACCGATCAGAGCGGCGTAGTCGTCCTCGATCACCGCGACACCGAAATTGCCCATGAAGCCCGCGAAGCGACCCTTGTCGCGGAACGCATCGGCGAAACCGAACTCCCGCAGATAGGGTGCAATGGCGCGCGAGACGCCCCCCACCAGATAGACGCCGCCAAAGGGCAGCTGGATCAGCGCCAGATTGCCCGCGACGACGCCCAGAAAGCGCGCGAAGACCCTTGCCGCTTCGACCGCGCGCGCATCGCTGCGGTCGGCGCAGCCCTGCATGATTTCGGCGGCGGTCTTCTCGAGCGGCGCGCGGGCCTCGGCGCCGAGCCATGCATAGACGCGCTCGAGCCCGCGTCCCGAGAGCACGTCCTCGACCGCTGGAAAACCATGCGCCGTGGAGACGTATTGCGCCAGCCGCAGATCCGCCTCGCTGTTGACCGGCAGGTTCACATGTCCGGATTCGGACGGAGTCACGTAGCGCCCATCCTCGGTGTCGAAGACCGGCGTGGCGTTGAAACCGGTGCCGACGCCGATCACCAGCTTGGCGGCATGGGGCGAGGCCTCGGGGAAGGCGATGATTTCGCGGATGTTGCCCGGCGCGACATGGCCCAGCGCATGGCCCTGCGCCTGAAGGTCGTTGAGGATCGCCACGGTTTCGGCGCCAGTGGCGCGGCTCAGCGTGGTCTTGTCGATGGTCCAGTCGAGATTGGTCATCGTGGCGCGGGCGTCGCGCACCGGCCCCGCCACGGCGACGCAAGCGCCGATGCAGTCAACGTTGCCTTCCTCGGCGATATAACGCTTGAGCACGGATTCGAGGCCCGCGTAATCGGCGTTGGAATAGCGCCGGATCGTATCCTCGCGAATCTCGAGGCCGCGCGCCAGCGCCACGCGGGTATTGGTGCCACCGATATCGGCGACCAGTGAATAGGCGTTGGTGGGATGCGACATGGCGGCTCCTCGGGGCTCAGCGGGAGAGGGCGGATTTCAGGGCGTGATACGACGCCTTGGGTGTGCGCTCCAGAGTGTCGAAGTCGACATGGACGAGGCCGAAGCGCTTTTCATAGCCGAAGGCCCATTCGTAGTTGTCGAGCAGCGACCAGTAGAAAAAGCTGCGCAGATCGACACCATCGGCGATGGCGCGGCGCATGGCCTCGACATGCGCGGCGATGAAGCGCTGCCGCTCGGCATCCTCGACCGCGCCGTTCTCGACCCGGTCGGCCCAAGCCATGCCGTTCTCGGTGACATGGATCGGCAGGCCCAGAATATCGCGGGCGCGGCACAGGAAATGATGCAGTCCCTCGGGATAGATTTCCCAGCCCATCTGGGTCTTGGGAAGCGGTCCTTCGACTGCGGTGAGGCCGGGCCAGGGGGCGTCCGGCGCCGCCGCGATCATAGCGCGTGTGTAATAGTTGACGCCGAGCCAGTCCAAGGGCTGCGAGATCAGCGCCATGTCGTCCTGCCAGCCGTCAGGCATATGTGGCGCCAGCCCGGCGAGCGCCCCCTCGGGATAGCGGCCATTGGCGATCGCTTCGATGAACCAGCGATTGTAGATCTGATCCTGCAGGTCGGCCGCGGCGTGGTCGGCGGCGCTGTCGCTGGCGGGCAGGGCGCGCTCGAAGTTCAGCACGATCCCCAGTTCGGCGCGCCCCATGCCGCGAAGCCGCTCCACCGCGAACCCGTGTGCGAGCAGGATGTGATGCATGGCCCGGGCGGCGGCGCGGATGTCGCGCAGGCCGGGTGCATGATGGCCAAGGAAATGCGACAACCAGGCCACGCACCAAGGTTCGTTGATCGTCGCGGTCGAGGCGACGCGGTCGCCGATCCGGGCGCTGATCGTCTCGGCGTAATCGGCAAAGGCCATCGCCGTGTCGCGGTTGGCCCAGCCGCCGCGGTCGGCCAGCGCCGAGGGCAGGTCCCAGTGGTAGAGGGTCTGGAACGGCTTCAGCCCGCGTTCGAGCGTCGCATCGACCAGCCGGTCGTAGAAGTCGAGTCCCTCGGGGTTCACGGTGCGGCCGTCCGGCATGACCCGCGCCCAGGAGGTCGAGAAACGGTAGGCGTCGAAGCCGCCATCGCGCAGCAGGTCGAGATCCTCCGCGTAGCGATGGTAGTGGTCGCAGGCCACGGCACCGTCCTCGGCGCGCACCACGTTTCCGGGACCCTTGGCGAAGCTGTCCCAATGGGTCGGACCGGCGCCGCCGAATCCATGGCCCTCGATCTGGTAGGCCGCGGTGGCCGCGCCGAAGAGAAAGCCCTCGGGAAAGTCCTTGCGAGAAAAATCCATGCTCTTCGCCTTGTCTGGGGCCTCAGCGCGGCGCCGGGCCCGTGGAGCGGCCGATGATCAGCTCGGCCTCGAGGAGTTCCTGCACATGCGGGCCCTCCGGGTTGTCTATCCGGTCTATGACCATCCGTGCCAGCCGCTGTCCAGCCTCGCGCACCGAGGACCGGGTCGCGGTAAAGGCGGGAACCGCCCCGTCGTCGCGCAGGTAGGACAGCTGATCGTCATGGGTGACGGCCGAGACGTCGCGCCCCAGCACCAACCCGGCCTCTTCGATGGCGCGGCGGACGCCGAGCATGCAGATCACCGAGGAGACGAGAAAGGCGGTCGGCGGGTCTGGCTGGGCCAGCATGTCGCGCGCGGCGCGCCATCCATAGCCTTCGGTCATCTCGTCCTGACGCATCAGGTTCGGGTCGATGGCGATACCCCGCGCGCGCAGGGCCTCTTCGTATCCCTGCCGCCTGCGATGCGCGAAATCCATGGTTTCCAGACCGTTGACCAGTCCGATCCGGCGATGGCCGAGATCCATCAGGAAGTCGGTGGCACGCGTGAAGGCGCGGCGGTTGTTGACGTCGAGCCAGCTATATTGCCGGTCGGTACCGGTGGCGCGGCCATGCACCGCGTAGGGCAGGCCGATCCCGTCGAGCAGCGCGATGCGCGGATCGTTCATGCGTGGGGCCGAGACGATCAGCCCGTCGACCAGGCCGCGCCGTTTCATCGACAGATAGGCCTTTTCCTCCTGCGCCAGATCGACCACCGAGATCAGCATCTCGTAACCCGCGCTGGAATAGGTTTCGCCAGCACCGGCGATGAAATCGGCAAAGATCGGGTTGACCATGGCATGGGAGCTGATCTTGGGGATCACGTGGCCGATCACGCGGCTGCGCCCGGTGGCGAGGGCGCGGGCGCGGGTGTTGGGACGGTAGTCATGCGCCTCGGCCGCGGCCCGCACGCGCGCCCGGGTCGCCTCGCTGACATCGGTATAGCCATTGAGCGCACGGCTCACCGTTGTCTGGCTCAGCCCGAGCAGTTCGGAGAGCTGCTTGAGATTCATTCCCGGGTCCTGTCCAAAGCGCTTTTGTAACAGCCGCTACCCTACGTCGCGACCCGGCGCAGGTCAAAGCGCAGTTTTCGGTCACATCGAAATGCCATTGCCGGATTTTTCCTCGGCCCTCTCGCGGCATCCACCATTGACAGGCTTGAACAGCTCCGACAGGTTGGCGATGTCCAAAGCGCTTTGGCACGGCTCGCGCCTGTCCGCGCGCAAGGCAGTCCATCACGCGGCCTCCGGGAAGGGGCCGTGGTTACGGGAGGGTAACATATGAAGACCATTCTTTTCGCGGGCGTGGCCGGCATCGCGCTGGCTTCGGCCGCATCGGCGCAGGATCTGAAATTCCCGATCGGCGAGGGCGATTTCAACTGGGACAGCTACAACGAGTTCGCCGAGAGCCATGACCTGTCGGGCGAGACCCTGACCGTCTTCGGCCCCTGGCTGAGCGGCGACCAGACGCTGTTCGAGTCGATGCTCGCCTATTTCGAGGAGGCCACCGGCGCCGACGTGCAATACACCGGGTCAGATGGCTTCGAGACCCAGATCCGCATCGATACCGAGGCGGGCTCCGCGCCCAACATCGCCGTCTTCCCGCAGCCGGGCCTTGCGCGCGATCTCGCGTCCCTGGGCTATCTCGAGCCGATGCCCGAGGGCACTGGTGACTGGGTCGCCGAGAACTATGCCGCTGGCCAATCCTGGGTCGATCTGGCCACCTTCGAAGGCCCCGAGGGCAACGAGAACCTCTACGGTTTCTTCTACAAGGCCGACGTGAAGAGCCTCGTGTGGTACGTGCCCGAGAACTTCGAGGATGCGGGCTACGAGGTGCCGGAGAGCATGGAGGAGCTCAAGGCGCTCACCGAGCAGATGGTCGAGGATGGAGAGACGCCCTGGTGCATCGGCATCGGCTCGGGCGGTGCCACCGGTTGGCCGGCGACCGACTGGGTCGAGGACATGATGCTGCGCACCCAGGCGCCGGAGGTCTACGACCAGTGGGTCGCCAACGAGATCCCGTTCGACGACCCGGCGGTGGTCGGCGCGATCGAGGAATTCGGCTGGTTCGTCTCGGACGACTACGTCGCCGGCGGCAAGGCCGCGGTCGCCTCGACCGACTTCCGCGACAGCCCCAAGGGCCTCTTCGACAGCCCGCCGCAGTGCTACCTGCACCGCCAAGCCTCCTTCATCCCGACCTTCTTCCCCGAGGGCACGGAGATCGGTGTCGATGCCGACTTCTTCTACTTCCCGGCCTATGAGGAAAAGGATCTCGGCCAGCCGGTGCTCGGCGCGGGCACGATGTTCGGCATCACCGAGGCCTCCGACGCGGCGAACGTGTTCATGCAGTGGCTGCAGACCCCGATCGCACACGAGATCTGGATGGCGCAGACCGGTTTCCTGACGCCGCTGACCACGGTCAACACCGAGGTGTTCGGCGACCCGACGCTGAAGAAGATGAACGACATCCTGCTCGATGCGACCACCTTCCGCTTCGACGGCTCGGACCTGATGCCCGGCGGCGTCGGCGCGGGTTCGTTCTGGACCGGCATGGTCGATTATGTCGGCGGCGAAAGCGCCGAGAGCGTGGCCTCCGAGATCCAGGATTCTTGGGACGCGCTGAAATAAGCGTGTAACCATAAGACTTGGCGGCCGCGACTCGCGTCGTGGCCGCCTCTTTGCATCAAGGCTCGGGGAGGGCGCGATGAATCCGGCACTACAGGGCTTGCTGACCATCGTGATCGGCGTCGGCGGCTGCGTCGCCTATTTCTATTTTTCGAACATTCTGCTCGACAAGGTGCTGTTCCCGCCCCGTGGTCCCAATGCCGGGCGCAACATCAACCGCGCCAACGTCATCCGTCCCTGGCTGTTCCTCGCGCCCGCGCTCATCGCGCTGGGCCTCTATCTTGCCTATCCGGTGTTCGAGACGCTGCGCCTGTCGTTGACCCAGAGGGTGCGCGGTGGCGGCTACGAGTTCGTGGGCCTCGCCAACTACCAGCAGATGCTGCGCGAGCCGAAATTCTGGGAAGGCTTCAACAACAACCTGCTGTGGCTGATCGTGGTGCCCGCCGCCTCGACCGCCTTCGGTCTGCTCGCCGCCCAGCTTACCGACCGGATCAAGTGGGGCAGCATCGCGAAATCGCTGATCTTCATGCCGATGGCGATCTCCTTCGTGGGCGCCGCGGTGATCTTCAAGCTGATCTACGACACGCGCCCCGCGGGGCAGGAGCAGATCGGCGTGCTCAACGCCGTCTGGCTCGGCTTCGACGGCGGGATCGGCTCGTTCATCTGGCTGCGGTTGGTGCCGGCGCTGCTGCTTCTGGCGCTCGCCGCCGGGGCCGGCGCGCTGGGATGGTCGCTGATGAAGCCGGTGCTGGGTCGCGAAGGCCGCAGCCCCGGGCTGATTTTCGGCGCGCTGCGCATCCTCAGCGCGGTGCTGATGGCCCTCCTCGTCTATCTGATGCTGCGCCAGACCATCGCGGTCTTCGTGGCCGATCTGCCCTATGGCCAACCGCAGACCTGGCTCACCATACCGTTCTGGAACAACTTCTTCCTGATGATCGTGCTGATCTGGATCCAGACCGGCTTTGCCATGGTGCTGCTCTCGGCGGCGCTCAGGGGCATCCCGGAGGAGACGGTCGAGGCGGCGATCGTCGACGGCGCCAACCCGTGGCAGATCTTCTTCAAGATCAAGATGCCGCAGATCGTCGGCACCATCGTCGTCGTCTGGACCACCATCACCATCATCGTGCTCAAGGTGTTCGACATCGTCTTCGCGATGACCAACGGCCAGTGGGAAACGCAGGTGCTGGCCAACTACATGTACGACAAGCTGTTCCGCGCCAATGACTGGGGCGTCGGCTCCGCTGGCGCCATGGTCATCATGCTGATGGTCACGCCGATCCTGATCTGGAACGTCTACAACGCCCGCAGGGAGATGCGCTGATGGACAACATCGCTGGCAAGAAATCCGCGCTGACCTGGGCCGTGAACATCGCGGTGGTGGCACTGGTGGCGCTCTGGGTCTTCCCGACGGTGGGCCTGCTGGTCTCGTCCTTCCGCACCGGCGACCAGATCGCCTCGTCCGGCTGGTGGCGCTCGATGCTGCCCACGGAGCAGAACCTGACGCTCAGGACCGCCGGCGGCGACGAGGCCGAGCTGGTCGACGGGCTCTACACCGTTTCCGGCAACCTCTTCGCCCATGAGGGGCGCGAGCCCTTGAACATCTCGGCCTTCGGCACCTCGTCGCGCGATGTCGGCGCCTACACCCCGGGCGAGACGGTCGATATGGGCGATGGCGAGATCATCATGGTCGGGGAGACCGGCGATTACGTCTATACCTCGGTCGAGGAGATGTCGGGCCGTGGTCAGCGTGTCTTCGTCACCGCGAAGGTTGCGCCGGAATTCACGCTCGAGAACTACGACAACATGCTGTTCAACCCGAACAACATCGAAGGTATGTCTAAGGCCTTCTTCAACACGCTCACCGTCTCTATCCCCGCGACGATCATCCCGATTCTCGTGGCGGCCTTCGCGGCCTACGCGCTGGCCTGGATGGATTTCCCGGGACGAGCGCTTTTGATCGCGGCGATCGTGGGCCTGCTGGTGGTGCCGCTGCAACTGGCGCTGATCCCGCTTCTGAAATTCCACAACGAGATCGGCATCGGCAAGGGCTACTTGGGTGTGTGGCTTGCCCATACCGGCTTTGGCCTGCCGCTCGCGATCTACATTCTGCGCAACTATATGGTCGGGCTGCCGCGCGACATCATCGAGAACGCAAAGGTCGATGGCGCCACGGATTTCCAGATCTTCACCAAGATCATCCTGCCGCTAAGCTTTCCGGCGCTGGCTTCCTTCGCGATCTTCCAGTTCCTGTGGACCTGGAACGACCTGCTGGTCGCGATCGTGTTCCTGATCGATGCGAGCGGTGAGACCACGGTGATGACCAAGCAGATCATCGAGCTTCTGGGCACGCGCGGCGGCAATTGGGAGATCCTCGCAACGGCGGCTTTCGTCTCGATCGCGGTTCCGCTTGTTGTGTTTTTCGCGATGCAGAAATACCTCGTGCGCGGCCTGCTTGCGGGCTCCGTGAAATGAGGACTGCCTTCCGATGAACACCCCCGTCTCCGCTTCGGCCCCGGCCGCCGTCTCCCGCATGCCGAAGGATCCCAACTGGTGGCGCGGCGCGGTGATCTACCAGATCTATCCGCGCAGCTACCAGGATACGGACGGGGACGGGATCGGCGATCTGCGCGGCATCGTGAAGCGCCTGCCGCATATCGCCTCGCTGGGGGTGGACGCGATCTGGATCTCGCCCTTCTTCACCTCGCCGATGAAGGATTTCGGCTACGACGTCTCAGACTACTGCGACGTCGATCCGATGTTCGGCACGCTGGCCGATTTTGACGCGGTGGTCGAGACGGCGCATTCCCTGGGCATCCGGGTGATGATCGACCTGGTTCTGTCGCATACCGCCGAGGCGCATCCCTGGTTCGTCGAGAGCCGGTCGAGCCGCGACAATCCGAAATCCGACTGGTATGTCTGGGCCGATGCCAAGCCCGACGGCACGCCGCCCAACAACTGGCTGTCGATCTTTGGCGGCTCGGCCTGGCAGTGGGACGGCCGGCGGATGCAGTATTACCTGCACAACTTCCTCACCAGCCAGCCGGACCTGAATTTCCACAACGCGGAGGTCCAGGAAGCGCTCCTTGACGTGGAGCGGTTCTGGCTCAAGCGCGGGGTCGATGGCTTCCGCCTCGACACGATCAACTTCTACTTCGCCGACGCGCAGCTACGCGACAACCCGGCGCTGCCGCCCGAGCGGCGCAACGATTCCATCGCGCCGGGTGTGAACCCCTATAACTGGCAGGAGCACCTCTACTCCAAGAACCAGCCCGAGAATCTCGACTTTCTGAAGCGGTTCCGCGCCGAGCTGGAGCCTTACGGCGCCGCCGCCGTGGGCGAGGTGGGCGACGCGCAGCGCGGTCTCGAGATCATGGCCGAGTACACCTCGGGCGGCGACAAGGTGCAGATGTGCTACCCGTTCGAGATGTTGCAGCCGCCGCGTCTCACCGCCGCCGCTGCGGCCGACACCTTCTACCGGCTTAGCCACGCCGCCCCCGACGCCTGGCCGTGCTGGTCCTATTCCAACCACGACGTGGAGCGGCATCCCACGCGCTGGAAGCTTTCGGCGGAGGCGACCCGCGTCTATACCACCATGCTGATGTGCTTCCGCGGCTCGGTCTGTCTGTATCAAGGCGAGGAACTCGGTCTGCCGGAGGCCGAGGTCGCCTTCGAGGACCTGCAGGACCCCTACGGGATCGAGTTCTGGCCCGAATACAAGGGCCGCGACGGCTGCCGCACCCCGATCGCCTGGGATGGCAGCGCGCCCAATGGGGGCTTTTCCGAGGGCAAGCCCTGGCTGCCGGTGTCGCCCAAGCATCTGCCGCGCGCCGTGGCGGAGCAGGAGGCCGATCCGGAGGCGATACTGCATCATTATCGCCGCGCTATCGCGCTGCGCCACGACCACCCGGTGCTGGCCACCGGGGAGCATGACGGCGTGCATTCGCGCGGCGACGTCGTGCATTTCGTGCGTTTCGACGCGAACGAGACGATTTTCTGCGCCTTCAATCTCGGGGAGGAGCCCGCAGAAGTGCCGCTCCCCGAAGGCGCATGGGCCCCGATCGGCACCGATCTGGGCACCGTGACAAAGGCCGAGAACGGGCTGATCCATCTCGGCCCATGGCAATGCTGTCTGGCGCTCCGGCGACCGGCGGACTGAGGACGGAGCAGGGAGGAACCCATGGCGGAACTGAAGCTGAAGGACGTGGCCAAGACCTATGGCGGGTCGGTCGAGGTCCTGAAGAACATCGATCTCGAGATCGGCAAGGGCGAGCTCGTGGTCTTCGTCGGGCCCTCGGGCTGCGGCAAGTCCACGCTTCTGCGGATGATCGCCGGGCTCGAGGAAATCTCCAGCGGCACGCTTGAGATCGATGGTCAGGTCGTCAACGACGTGCCGCCCGCGCAGCGCGGCATCGCCATGGTGTTCCAATCCTACGCGCTCTACCCGCACATGACGGTGCGCGACAACATGGCCTTCGCGCTGAAGCTGGCCAAGAAATCGAAGGAGGAGATCGACGCCGCGATCTCCAACGCCGCCCGCATCCTGCAGCTGGAACCCTATCTCGATCGCTTGCCCAAGGCGCTCTCCGGCGGGCAGCGGCAGCGGGTCGCGATTGGCCGCTCGATCGTGCGCGATCCCAAGGTCTATCTCTTCGACGAGCCGCTCTCGAACCTCGACGCGGCGCTGCGCGTGGCGACCCGGATCGAGATCGCCCAGCTCAAGGAGTCGATGCCCGACTCGACGATGATCTACGTGACCCACGATCAGGTCGAGGCGATGACGCTCGCGACCCGGATCGTCGTTCTCGCCAACAAGGGTATCGCGCAGGTCGGCACGCCGCTCGAACTCTACGAGCGGCCCGAGAACGAGTTCGTGGCGCAGTTCATCGGCTCGCCGGCAATGAACCTGCTGCCGGGCAAGATCACCGGCACTGGCGCGCAGACCACCGTGAAGCTCGACGGCGGCGGGGTGGCGGTGTCGAACGCGCCCTCGACCGAGGCCGACATGGGCGCCACGGTCAATGTCGGCGTGCGGCCCGAGGACATGACCGAGGTCGAGGCCGGGGGCGACTACCTCTTCGAGGGCAAGGTCGACTTCACCGAGTCGCTGGGTGAGGTGACGATCCTCTACTTCGAGAAGGTGAACGGCGCCGACCCGGTGATCGCCAAGCTGCCCGGTATCCATGGCGATCTGCGCGGCCGCCACGTGCACATGACCGTCGCGCCCGAAAAGGTGCAGGTCTTCCGTGACGGCCGGTCACTCTATTACCGCTGAGAGATCAGGGGCGGGCTCAGTAGGGCCCGTCCTCCAGCACGCCATCGGCGCTCATCTGCGCATAGAGCAGCCCCTCGCGCAGCCCCCGATCCGCGACCGAAAGCCGATCGGTCGGCCATAGCCGCATCAGCGCCTGCAGGATTGCTGAGCCCGACATGATCAGCGCCTGCCGGTCGCGGCCGATGCGCGGGTCGTCGCGCCGCCCCTCGGGCCCGAGCGCAAGGTAGTCGCGGATCACCGCGTCGATCTGGTCCGAGGTCATGCGCAGCCCGTCGACCTTGTTGCGGTCGTAGCGCCTCAGACCGAGATGGCTCGCCGCGACGGTGGTGACGGTGCCCGAGGTGCCGATGATCTGGAACCCCTCGCGCGCCTGCTCCGAGGCCGAGGGCGCGAAGCCCGCGAGGTTCTCCTCGAAGAACCAGCTCATCAGCGCGAAGCGCGCTGCATCGTCCTCGACATCGTGGAACTGGTCGCGCAACGTTGCCACGCCCAAAGGCACTGAGATCCAGTCCACCACCTTGGCGGCGGCGAAGGGGCCGGGATCCTGCTGGAAGCCGGAATGCAGCCGCATGATCGCGCGCGGCCGTTCCCGCCTGGGCACGTTCGTCAGGTCGATCCATACCAGCTCGGTCGAGCCGCCGCCGATATCGACGACGAGCAGCTGCTCGGTCTTGGTCGAGACCAGCGGCGCGCAGGAGATCACCGCGAGCCGCGCCTCCTCCTCGGGGCGGATCACGTCGAGCCGGAGCCCGGTGTCGCGTTGTACCTGCGCCAGAAAGGCACGGCCGTTCTTGGCCCGGCGACACGCCTCGGTGGCGACGAGCCGCATCCGCGTCACGCCGTGCTTCTGCAGCTTCTGGCGACAAATTCGAATCGCGCCGATGGTACGATTCATCGAGGCACGCGAAAGCCGGCCCGTCTGTTCGAGCCCGTGGCCCAGCTGGACCGTCTTCGAGAAGCTGTCGACCACGTGGAACTGGCTGCCCTTGGGCTGGGCAATCAGCATCCGACAGCTGTTGGTACCGAGATCAAGCGCGGCATAGAGTGTCGCCTGATCCGGGCCTGGCGCGGGGGATCTCACCGCTTTCGGGAACGCGCCCGCACCGTCGGGACGCATGGGCGCCATGAATACGCCCTCCAATATCGAGTTGTCTCAAGGGTAGGGCTTGGACGGGGACGGCGCAAGCACCGCGAGAGGGCGGGTCGCAACGTGACTCATCACGATCTTGGGGTTTTTGACGATTCGACCCTCTGGCCGTGCCGCGCCGAGCTTGCGACAAGAGGCGGCGTCGCAGCACGCGGCCAAGGTGTCGAAATCCGACCCCGGCCGGGCGGTGCGGCACGCTATCAGCGAAGGCGAGGAAAGGACCCCGAATGCCAGAGATCACGCTCGTATTATGGCGCGACATGCCGGCCCAGGTGATCGTCGGCCGTGGCCGCCGCGGCACCAAGATCCAGCTGTCCGAGCGGTTCGAACAGGCGATCGACCGCGCTGCGATGAAATCGGGCGCGGCGGGGACCGACGACTACCTCGCCGAATGGCGCAAGGCGCCCTGGGGCGAGATCGAGGGCGAGGCCGAGGATGCCGCCCGCACGGCGGTGGAGCGGATCGAGGCCGAGTACGACAAGGCGCGCCTCAAGGCGCTTATCGACAATAACGGGCGCGAATGACGCGTGCCCTCAAGGAGGTGCTGATGTCCCTGTTGACCTTCCGCCGCGCGAAACCCGCGCCCCAGACGGGCGGCGATTTCATCGCCCGCGCCTCGATCGAGGTGATGCCGCGGACCGCGGCCAAGGTCGACAGCTTCAAGGCGCTCCTGCCCGCAGGCACCCGCGTCTACATCGCCCATATCGACGGCACGCCGATCGATGAGATGGTGGCGACGGCGGCGCGCATCGCGGGCGAAGGCTTCGCCGTCATGCCGCATTTCCCGGCGCGCAGCATCGAAAGCCGGGCGCAGCTTTCCGACTGGATCGCCCGCTATCAAGGCGAGGCCGGCGTCACCGAAGCGTTGGTGCTCGCGGGCGGCATCGCGAGCCCACGCGGAGACTTTCATTCCTCGATGCAGCTTCTGGAGACGGGCGAATTCGACCGCGCCGGCTTTACCCGCCTGCACGTGGCCGGCCACCCGGAGGGCAACCGTGACATCGATCCCGACGGCGGTGACGCGGTGGTGCGCGACGCGCTGCGCTGGAAGCAGGACTTCGCGAACCGCAGCAATGCGCGGATGGCGCTGGTCACCCAGTTCGTCTTCGACGCCGAACCGGTGATCGGGTGGGCCCGAACCATCCGCGAGGCGGGGATCGATCTGCCGGTGCATGTCGGGCTCGCCGGACCGGCGAAGTTGCAGACACTGATCAAATACGCCATGGCATGCGGGGTCGGTCCCTCGCTCAAGGTCTTGCAGAAACGCGCGATGGACGTCAGCAAGCTGCTCGTGCCCTATGCGCCCGACGAGATCGCGGCCGAGCTGGAGCGCGCCCGCCTGGTCGAGCCCGCTCTCGGGCTGGAGCAGGCGCATCTCTTCCCGCTGGGCGGCATCGCCGCAAGCGCGGAGTGGCTGGCGGCCCGGCAGCCGGCGCAGGCCAGCGTCGCACGTTGAGAATTCAGGGGCCCATGCCCGATGACAAGGATGAAGAATGACCCGTACGATCGTTGAATCGAAAACGAAAACCGCGATCATCGGCTTCGACCAGCCGTTCTGCGTGATCGGCGAAAGGATCAACCCCACCGGGCGCAAGAAGCTCGCCGCCGAGCTCGAGGCGGGCGATTTCTCGACCGTCGAAAAGGACGCCGTCGCGCAGGTCGCCTGCGGCGCCACCATGCTCGATGTCAATGCTGGGGTGGTCTACAACTCCAATCCCAACCCCAACGAGACCGAGCCGCCGCTCATGACGAAGATGATCGAGCTGGTGCAAGGCCTCGTCGACGTGCCGCTGTGCATCGACAGCTCGGTTCCGGCGGCGCTCGAGGCCGGTCTCGCGGCGGCGCAGGGGCGGCCTTTGCTGAACTCGGTCACCGGCGAAGAGGATCGGCTCGAACTCGTGCTGCCGCTGGTCAAGAAATACAACGTGCCGGTTGTGGCGATCTCGAACGACGACACGGGCATTTCCGAGGACCCCGACGTGCGCTTCGCGGTGGCCAAGAAGATCGTCGAGCGCGCCGCCGATTTCGGCATTCCCGCGCATGACATCGTGGTCGATCCGCTGGTGATGCCGATCGGTGCGATGGCGACCGCCGGTCTGCAGGTGTTCGCGCTGGTGCGCCGCCTGCGCGACGAGTTGGGCGTCAACACCACCTGCGGCGCCTCGAACATCTCCTTCGGCCTGCCGAACCGGCATGGCATCAACAACGCCTTCCTGCCAATGGCGATGGCCTCGGGCATGACCAGCGCGATCATGAATCCCTGCGCGCTGCCGACTCCGCTTTCGAAGATCGCCGAGAAGAAGGCCGAACTGGAGGCCGCGGGCATCGTGGTCCCCGAGGAGATGGACGACGAGACCTTCTGCCGCCTCATGGGCATCGGCAGCCGCGAGGCGCAGCCGGGTGGCGAGATGAGCGCGATCCGCGCCGCGAACTTCCTGACCAACAACGATCCGTCGGGCGCAGAATGGATCCGCTTCAACCGGCCGCCGGGCGTGCCGGGCGAGGGGCGTGGCGGTCGCGATGGCGGGCGTCGCCGCCGCCGGGCCTGAGCTTCGAGGGCAGGGGTCTGGTATTCCATGCCCTTGCCGCGTTTTGCGCATTGTTGACGGGGCGGGGCTTGCCCCGTCACCCATGCTTGGCATAGTCGGGGCCTCTGATCAGGAGTGCCCCGCATGGCCAAGACACCCAAGAAGCCCGGCGCGGGCACCGGCAATACCTCCGGGCGCGGACAGCGCGACCTGACCGTCAAGGTCAAGACTGCGCGCGGCCGCAAGATGAGCTCCAAGCTCTGGCTGGAACGCCAGCTCAACGACCCCTATGTCAAGCGCGCCAAGGCCGAAGGCTATCGCGGTCGCGCCGCCTACAAGATCATCGAACTCGACGACAAGTTCCGCTTTCTCGTGCCCGGTGCGCGGGTGGTCGATCTGGGCTGTGCCCCCGGCGGCTGGTGTCAGGTCGCGGTGGCGCGGGTGAACTCCCTCGGCGCGAAATCGGGGAAATCGGTGGGTTCGGTGCTGGGCGTCGACCTGCAGGAGGTCGAGCCGATCGCCGGGGCCGAGATCCACCAGCTCGACTTCATGGAGGATGACGCCGACCTCAAGGTCAAGGAATGGCTGGGCGGTGGTGCCGACGTGGTGATGTCCGACATGGCCGCCGCGGCCTCCGGCCACAAGCAGACCGACCACCTCCGGATCATCGCGCTTTGCGAGGCGGCGGCCCATTTCGCCTTCGACGTGCTGAGCCCGGGCGGGACCTTCGTCGCCAAGGTGCTGGCGGGCGGCGCCGAAGGTAGCCTGCAGCAACTGCTCAAGCAGAAGTTCGAGAAGGTGCAGAACGTGAAGCCGCCGGCCTCGCGATCCGACAGCTCGGAAAAATTCGTCGTCGCGACCGGCTACAAGGGCCGCGACGACGATAGCGAGACCTAGAGCCCGCAGTCCGGGTCGCGGGCCGCCAGGCGCTCCAGCATGTAGTCGATCTCGGCGCAGGCGGCCTCGCTGCAAGATGCGCCCGGCGCACGCAGATCGGCATGCGCGATGAAGCCGCGCCGCGCCAGAATGCGCTTGCGCACCGCGAGGCCGACGCCCGGCTGATGCTCGTACCGCAGAAGCGGCAGGTGCGCGTCGAAGATGTCCTGCGCGGCGTCGCGGTCCCGGAGGGCGAGGTCCACTACCCGGCGCAGCATCTCGGGAAAGGCGTAACCGGTCATCGCGCCATCCGCGCCGCGTCCCATCTCCAAATCCAGGAACAGCGCACCGTTGCCGCACAGGATCGACAGGTCGCGCATCTCGCCTCGATCCTGCCAGTTCCGGATCGCCGAGATCTTTTCGAGCCCGGGCCAGTCCTCGTGCTTGAGCATCACGCAGGAGGGGTTCTCCTCGACCACGCGGCGGATCACCTTCGTCGACATCACCACGCCCGTCGCGGTGGGATGATCCTGCAGCACGAAAGGAACGTCCATCCCGATCTGCGCCACGGCCTGAGCGAACCATCCTACGATCTGGTCGTCGGTCCGCATCGCCGCGGGCGGGGTCATCATGACGCCCGCAGCCCCCATCTCCATGGCTGCGTTCGACAGCCGCTTCATCGCGGCGAAACCCGGCGCCGAGACGCCGACCACGACGGGCAGGCCGCCCGCATGCGCGATGACCTCGCGCACGACGGCAAGGCTCTCTTCCGGCTCCAGTTTCTGCGCCTCGCCCATGATCCCGAGGATCGTCAGCCCGTCGACGCCGCAGCCTGCGTAGCGTTCGGTCATCCGGCCGAGCGAGGCGACATCGAGCGCGCCGCCGGGCAAGAATGGGGTGGGAGCGATGGCGAAAACGCCGCGCGTCTCGGCGGAGATCATCGCTGACCCTCCTTCCAGGCGGCGTAACGGGCGCGGGTTGCGTCGTTCATCGGGTAGAGGCCGGGCAGCTTCTCGCCGCGCTCGACCTCCTCGACGATCCAGCCCTCCATGCGCTCCTGTTCGATCGCCTCGGCCGTCACTTCCTCGACCATGGCTGCGGGGATCACCACTGCGCCGTCGGCATCGGCGACGATCACGTCGCCCGGCACCACGCAGACGCCGCCGCAGCCCACCGTCTCCTGCCAGCCGGTAAAGGTCAGCCCGGCGACGGAGGGCGGCGCTGCGGCCCCGCGCGCCCAGATGGGCAGGCCGGTCTGCATCACGCCCGCGCGGTCGCGGATTACCCCGTCGGTGATCAGCCCGGCAGCGCCGCGCTTGACCATCCGCGCACAGAGGATGTCACCGAACACCCCGGCATCTGTGATGCCCATGGCGTCGATCACCGCGATCGCGCCCTCGGGCATTTCCTCGATCGCGGCGCGGGTCGAGACCGGGCTGCCCCACGAGGCCGGGGTGGCCAGATCCTCGCGCGCCGGCACGAAGCGGAAAGTGAAGGCGGGACCGACGACGCGGTTCTCGCCCTCGCGCATCGGCATGGCGCCGCGGATCCAGACATTGCGCAGGCCCTTCTTGAGAAGGATCGTGGTCAGCGTCGCGGTGGTCACCCCGCGCAGGGCAGCGGTGGTTTCGGCGGTCAGTGTCATCTGCGTCCTCGATGGATGTCACGGGGCAGACACGCCTTGCGTACCGGCCCCACCTTGGCGCGCAGAGTGGTGTGGATCGGCGCCGCTGCCAAGACGGCAATGCGTTCCGGGCATCGGCCCGGGCAGGGGGGCGACGCGGCACGCGGCCCACACGATCCCGCTGCATGAGCGAAAAATTCCCGGTACGCGCCGACCCAAACGCGGCATCGGCCGTTGAACCGGGTTAGTCTCGACCAGAATCGCAGTTTCACATCAATGGCAGGCCCATGAGTTCCGGATTGTTCGCCCTTCTCGATGACGTCGCCCTGATCGCCAGAGCCGCGGCGGCGTCGCTCGACGATGTCGCTGCCGCCACGCTCAAGGCCGGCTCCAAATCCGCGGGTGTGGTGATCGACGACGCGGCCGTCACTCCGAAATACGTGCTGGGCTTCGCGGCCGATCGCGAACTACCGATCATCCGCAAGATCGGCATCGGCTCGCTGCGCAACAAGCTGCTGGTGCTGCTGCCTGCCGCGCTGGCGCTGAGCTTTCTCGCGCCGTGGGCGATCACGCCGCTATTGATGCTGGGCGGTCTCTACCTTGCCTATGAGGGCGCCGAGAAGATCGCCGAGGTGCTTCTGGGCCACGGCCACGGGACGGCCGAAAAGGTGCCGCTCGACGAGGCGACCACGGTCAAGGGCGCGATCCGCACCGATTTCATCCTCTCCGCCGAGATCATGGCGCTGACGCTTTCGACCGTGGCCGACCAGCCTTTCGTGACGCAGGCCGTGGTGCTGGGGCTGGTCGGTGTTTTCATCACCTTCATCGTCTACGGCGCCGTCGCGATCATCGTGAAGGCCGATGACCTCGGGGTTGCCTTGGCGGCGCGAGGGCCGGGCGGCCTGCTGCCGGCCTTCGGCAGGATGCTGGTCAAGGGCATGCCCTACGTGCTGAAGCTGCTCTCCTTCGTTGGTACCGCCGCGATGCTCTGGGTCAGCGGCGGCATCCTGATCCACGGGCTCGAGACCTACCATATCTCGCAGCCCGAACATCTCATCGAGGTCGCAACCCATTTCGTCGCCGCGCACGCGCCGATCCTGCCCGCGGCCCTGGGCTGGCTGACCGGTGCGACGATGATGGGGATCGTGGGCCTCGCGGTCGGCGGCGTGATCGTCGCGGTGATGAGCGCCTTCACATCGAAGGCGCCGGCGCATTGATGCAGCCTCGCCTCGCGGTCGGTCATGCCGACCCGGGGGCACCCCGTCAGCGGTGCGACAGCGGGCCTGGGGCCGCCAAGGCAAGTTTCCTGCTCGATCAAGTTTGATCGGCGGTTGAGGTCCGATTGCCTTCATCAAGGCGGGTGTGGTCGATCTTGATGGTGGATCGGCCATGACATGCCCGGTCGGGAGCCCCAGACCGCGACCGCGATATGGCGCCGATCGGTTCATAGCACCTGCTATCGGTTCCGGCTTGCGGTCTGCTGAGCGACCGAATTTCCGAGCCGTTGCCGATGGCTACAGCGAGATGCACATCTCATGCGAAGCGCTCTCGCAGTTCCCTGCGAGAGCGCGTACACGGCCCTCTGGCCACTGATCGCTATCAGGCCTTGGCAGTCGCCTTTCGTGGTTTCGAGGCGTTGACCTCGCCCACGGCGAGCGCGGTCAGCTTGGCATTCGTCGCCTTCTCCTGATCTAGGATCTGCGTCAGCAGGTCATGGGCTTCGTCCTGACCGAGCTGCCGCGCCCATTCCCGGAGCGTGCCGTAACGGGCGATCTCATAGTGCTCGACCGCCTGGGCCGCGCCGATCAGCATCGCGTCGAGGGCCGCGCCTTCGGCTTCCTCGATGATGCTCTCGGTCTCCTTGATCAGCCCTTCTATGGCATCGCACTTCTCGCCCTCGGCCTTCTTGCCGATCGCCTCGAAGACCCGGTCGAGCAGCTTGATCTGCTCCTTGGTCTCGGTCAGGTGCGCCTTCAGGGCCTCCTGTAGATGGGCGGCACCCGCGGCCTTGGCCATTTTCGGCAGCGCCTTGGTCAGTGCGTTTTCGGCATAGTAGATGTCTTGCAGCGTATGTTCGAATGCGTCGTTCAGCGTTTTCATGGTGAACCTCGTCAGTTGCGGGCACCATGCCCGCGATGCCGAGAAACGAGCGGACGCGTCCGCTCGTTCCCTGCGCCCGGGACGGGAAGCGGCAGTTGGCGCATTCGTGGCTGAACGAGCCCTGCAAGCTGGGTGGATCATCGACTGCGCAGCCACGTGAGGGCCGGTGATGCCTGCCGAAGTCGCTGCGCCTGCAGTGCTGGAGTGTTCGACCTGAGATTACGGGCTCCCGAGGTCTTCGCGCTGCCCGGACCGAGCCCTATATATCTGACGAACCATCCCTTTGAACGTGGAGGGAAACATGGAAGGGTCATTCCGTCTTTTACCGCTCGCCCAGATGTCGCTAAGAGGCTCTGCGGCCACCAATGCAGCGGGTCGCGGCGAGACTGCTGGCCCCGCGTCATTCGAAGCGCCTGCCGTCATTCTCTATCGGCCATCCCGCATGCCCACCCAATCCGGGCCGGCACCCCTTCACTGGGTTCTCCGCATCGATCCGCGACACCGGCATTTGCGGGAGCCGTTGATGGGCTGAACAGCGATACCGATCCGGACCGACAGATCCAGTTGCGGTTTCCAAGCCGCGAAGCCGGGCTTCGTTATTGCAGGCAGCGCGGCTGGCAGCCGATCGTGTTGCCGGCGCAGGAGCGTGAGCCGGTCTTGAGGAGCTACGCCGAGCATTTCGTCAGCAAGCGGAAGTCGAGATCCGGGCCCGGCCACGAGGCCCGAGCTGACGATAGTCGGGGCAGGATCGTGTCGCTTGACGGGGCGCTTGTCGGCAACTTCGCGGCCAGCGATCCGCCGCCGCTTTGGGCGGGCCGTATCGGCCCGCCTTCGCGCAGCGATGACGCGGCCGCCTGATCAGGCGGTCACGGGCATTGGCTCCGGCTCGCGCCGCAGTTCATCGCGATAGCGGGCCAGTCCCTGCTCCGTCAGGGTCTCGTGCTCCAGAAGTTCGGCGGCGGATCGCTCGAGCAACCCGCGATTGGCCTCGAGCAGAGCCAGCACCCGGTCGTGGACGCGGGCGATGATGTCGCGCACCGCGGCGTCGATCCGCTCGGCGGTTTCGGGGCCATAGCGGGCCTCCGTGGCGCCGGGGCGCTGGCCGAGAAAATCGCGCTGCGGGGCCTCGTAGCTGACGAATCCGAGATCGTCGACCATGCCGTAGCGGGTCGCCATGGCACGGGCGATGTCGGTCGCGCGGGCCAGATCGTCCGCCGCGCCGGTGGAGAGATGATCGAAGGCCAGAAGCTCCGCGGCCCGACCGCCGAGCAGTACCGCGATCTTGTTCTCCAACTCCTCGCGGGTCATCAGGAAGCGATCCTCGGTGGGCCGCTGGATCGTGTAGCCGAGCGCGCCGATGCCGCGCGGGACGATCGAGACCTTGTGCACCTCGTCCACCCCCGGAAGTGCCATCGCCGTCAGCGCGTGGCCCATCTCGTGATAGGCGACGATCTCGCGCTCGCGCGGGTTCAAGAGGCGGTTGCGCTTTTCCAGCCCCGCCACGATCCGTTCGATCGCGTTGGTAAAGTCCTCCATCGCTACGCGCTCGGCACGTCTGCGGGTGGCCAGCAGCGCCGCTTCGTTCACGAGGTTGGCGAGGTCCGCGCCCGAAAAGCCGGTAGTGAGGCCTGCCAGCTGGCTGATCTCGACATCAGGCCCGACGCGGATCTTCCCCATGTGGACCTTCAGGATCGCCTCGCGGCCCGGGCGGTCGGGGCGATCGACCAGCACTTGACGGTCGAAGCGGCCCGCGCGAAGCAGGGCCGGGTCGAGGATCTCGGGGCGGTTGGTCGCCGCAAGCAGTACCAGCCCGCTCGAGGGGTCGAAGCCGTCGAGTTCGGTGAGGATCTGGTTCAGCGTCTGCTCGCGTTCGTCATGGCCGCCGACCCCCGGCATGCTGCCGCGGGCGCGGCCCAGGGCGTCGAGCTCGTCGACGAAGATGATCGCCGGGGCCTTGGCACGAGCCTGCTCGAACAGGTCGCGCACCCGGGCGGCGCCGACGCCCACGAACATCTCCACGAACTCCGAGCCCGAGATCGAGAAAAACGGCACCCCGGCCTCGCCCGCCACGGCCCGCGCCAGCATCGTCTTGCCGGTGCCCGGCGGACCCACCAGCAGCACGCCCTTGGGCATCCGCGCCCCAAGCGCACCGTAGCACTCGGGGTCCTTCAGGAACTCGACGATCTCCTGCAACTCGGCCTTCGCCTCGTCGACCCCGGCGACGTCCTCGAACCGGGTCTTTGTATCGGTCTCGACATAGACCTTGGCCCGGCTCTTGCCGATCGACATCATGCCGCCGAAGCCCTGTTTCTCGGCGAACTTCCGGATCACCAGGACCCAGAGCCCGACGAAGACCGCCGCCGGCACCACCCATGACAGGACCGTGCCGAGCCATGTGTTCTCGACCGCGCCAGTGAAGGTCACACCGCTGTCGCGCAGCCGCTCCGCAAGCCCGGGCTCGACCCGCGTCGTCACGAATTCGGTCCTGCCGTTCTGCGGGACGGCGAAGCTGCCGGTGATCCTGTCGGAGCCGATCACCACCTGATCGACGAGCCCGTCATCGACCAGCTGCTCGAAGCGGCTATAGGGGATCGACTCGATCCGCTGCGCACCGACCCACAGATCATGCAGCAGCACGACCCCGAAGAGGGCCAGCACGAGATACCATAGATTGATCTTGTTCTTCTGGTCCATCTTGTCCTCCTTCCCCGACCAGATCCCGTGTTCGGTCGGCATGTGGGCGATGCCCCGCCGATTTTCCAGATCCGGGCTTGACAGTGGAATTCGCGATTCCCACATGCGCCTCGGGGATGCCGGAGGCGGGTCCCCGGGTAGTGGACAGACGGAGGTTCGGCGCTTCGCGGCCTTCCCGTCGGCTGCCGATCCGGCGGCGGTGCCATCAAGCGCGCCGGCCGACAGCAGTGCGCCGCCCTGCAACCTGCCTTTCCGGGACATCCTCGCATCGATCGATCGTGCGCCGCCGCGGCGCCTGCCGCCGCGGCCCCGCGATCCGACGGATGGACGTTACGAGGAAAGGAGGAAACCAATGCTACAGACATCCTTCGCGCCCTACGGCATGCCGGATCCCTTTGCCGACATGCGGCGGATGCAGCGCGACATGAACCGCATGTTCGCGGGTTTCGGCACGGCGCCGCGCGACGGCCAGCCCGCGATCAACTTCTGGGCCGGGCAGGACAGCATCGTGCTGACCGCCGAGCTTCCGGGCCTGTCGCAGGACGATATCGAACTCACCGTGAAGGACGGCATCGTCACCCTGTCGGGCCACTATCCCGAGCCGCAGACCGGCGAGGAGGCGACATGGCATCGCCGCGAGCGCCTGCAGGGGCGTTTCTCCCGCAGCATCGAACTTCCGTTCCGCATCGCCCCCGACCGGGTCGAGGCCCGGTTCACGAACGGGGTGCTGACGGTGGAGATGCAGCGCCCGGAAGAGGACAAGCCCAAGCGCATCGAGATCAAGTCGTCCTGACATCGCAGGAGAAAGGAGGAGAACATGGCACAGGAAGTCGCGCGTCAGGAGAAACGCGAGATGACCGAGACCGGCAAGGACCGCATGGCGATGAGCTTCACCCCGGCGGTCGACATATTCGAGACGAACGGCACCACCGTGATCATGGCCGACATGCCGGGCGTCGCGCCCGAGGATGTCGACGTGACGCTGGAGCGGCAGGTGCTGACGCTTCAGGGCAAGGTGCGGCCGCACGCCCCCGAGGGCTACCGGCGGCTCTCGACCGAGTATCGCGAGGGCGACTACGTCCGGGTCTTCACTCTGTCTGACGAGGTCGACCAGTCGAAGATCAAGGCCGAATTCAAGCACGGCGTGCTGCGGCTCGAATTGCCACGCGCGCCCGAGGCCAAGCCGAAGAAGATCAAGGTCAGGGCGAACTGACGTCCCGACCCGAACCAAGGAGGAAAAACGACATGCATATCAGCGATCTCATTCCGTGGGGTCGTGAGAAACCCAAGACCCCGGCCAATGGGGATGGCGGCACGACCAGCCCGCTCGCCATGCTTCAACGCGACATCAACCACGTCTTCGAGGAATTCTGGCACAAGGTCGAAAACGGTCGGAACGGCCAGCGCGGCCCGATCGGCCTGTTCGGTCCCAGCGCCGACGTCACCGAGACCGATAACGGCATCGAGGTGGCGGTCGAACTACCCGGCATGAGCGTCGAGGATGTCGACATCTCGCTCTCCGGCGACGTGATGACGATCCGTGGCGAGAAGAAGGTCGAGCACGAGGAAAAGCGCAAGGGCGTTTACCTGTCCGAGCGCTCCTTTGGTGCCTTCGCGCGCACCATTCCGCTGCCTCCGGGGGTCGATGCCGACAAGGCCGAGGCGCGCTTCGAAAAAGGCGTGCTCAAGGTCAGCCTCCCGAAGACCGCCGAGGCGCAGGCGCGCGTCAAGCGCATCCCCGTAAAGGCCGCCTGAGCCCGTTCGGGCGGCCGGTGGCGACCGGGCGCCCAGCTCGCTTCATCAGTCAAGGAGGAGACGATGCCCGGTCCCGTGCCCGGCCCCTGGATCGTTCTGCGTCGCTGGCTGGCGGCACTCTGCGTGGCTTTGCTGGCCGCCAACCCCGTGGCGGCCCAGACGCCCGACCGCCCGCTGTTCCTGAACGATGACGGCCTGCCGACCCTTGCGCCGCTCTTGGCCGAGGTGACGCCCGCCGTCGTCAACATCTCGGTCGAGACGCGACAGGACGTGGAGAGCAACCCGCTCTTCGCCGACCCCTTCTTCCGGCGCTACTTCGACCTGCCGCCGATGCCCCAGCCCTCGCCACGCCAGCAGATGAGCGCGGGTTCGGGCGTCATCGTCGACGCCGAGGAGGGCTACGTGCTCACCAACCATCATGTGGTCGCGGAGGGCGACAGGATCGTGGTGACGCTGAAGGACCGCCGCCGCTTCGAGGCGGAGCTGGTCGGTAGCGATCCCGGCACCGACATCGCGCTGCTGCAAATCGAGGCCGAGGACATTGCCGAGCTGGAACTCGGCGACAGCGACCGGCTGGAAGTAGGTGACTACGTGCTCGCCATCGGCAACCCGTTCGGGCTGGGCCAGACCGTCACCTCCGGCATCGTCAGCGCGCTGGGCCGCAGCGGTCTCAACGTCGACGGCTACGAGGACTTCATCCAGACCGATGCCTCGATCAACCCGGGCAACTCGGGCGGGGCGCTGGTGACGCTCGACGGGCGGCTCGTCGGCATCAACACCGCGATCATCGCGCCGTCGGGCGGCAATGTCGGCATCGGATTCGCCGTTCCGGCCAACATGGCCCAAGCGGTGATGGATCAGCTGGCCGAGTTCGGCGAGGTGCGGCGCGGCCAGCTCGGCGTGATGATCCAGGATTTCACACCGGACCTCGCCGAAGCGCTGGGGATCGAGTCCGGGCTCGGTGCGGTGGTGACGCAGGTAGAGCCCGGCAGCGCAGCCGAGGAGGCAGGGCTGGAGTCCGGCGACCTGATCGTCTCGGTCGATGGCCGCCCGGTCGCGGGCTCGGCCGACCTGCGCAGCCAGATCGGCCTGAAGCGGATCGGCAGCCCGGTCGAGCTGGAGGTGATCCGCGACGGAGACGCGGTGACGATCGAGGCCGAATTGCGCGAGGGCGGGCTGGTCGCCTCGCTCACGGATGATCGGGCGATGAATCGGCTGGCGGGCGCGGAGCTGCGTGACCTGGAGCCGGGTGATCCGATGTTCGGGGGCGAACCGGGCGTGCTGGTGGCGCGGGTCGATCCCGGCAGCCGCGCGGCGAGGTCGGGGTTGATGGCTGGCGACGTGATCCTCGCGGTGAACCGTGCCCCGATCGGATCGCTGGTCGAGCTGCGCCGGCAACTGGCGGCGGTCAAAGGGGCACTCGCACTGACCGTACAGCGCGGCACGGCCCGGATCTTTCTGGTGATGCGCTGAAGCGCAGCGAAGGAAAGGAGGTAAGAGATGGAAGATTTCGAGGACAGGAAGAACGAATTAGAAAGCGACACGCTCGAACCCGAGACCACGACCGCGTCACAGCCGGAGACCAGCGATGGCGGTGAGGGCCACGCGACGCACGACGCGAGGATCGCGGAGCTGACCGATCGCTGGAAGCGCGCGATGGCCGAAGCCGAGAACGCCCGCAAGCGTGCCGAGGCCGCCCGCATCGAGGGCCGGGACCATGGCATCGCTCTGACCATCGAGGCATTGGCGCCCGGCTTCGACGCGCTGGCGCTCGGTATCGAGGCGGCCCGGTCGGGACCGGATGCGAAAGACAAACGCGTCGCCCAGCACTTGGAGGGGCTGGAGCGGATCCGGAGTTGCTTCGACACCGCGATGAAGGCGCTCGACGTGCGGATCATCGCGCCCGATGACGCCGCCTTCGACCCGGCCCATCACGAGGCGATCGACACGCAGGTCAGGGAGGGCGTGGAAGCGGGTAGGGTGCTCGTGCTGCACCGCCCGGGCTATGCCATCGGCCGGCGGCTGATACGCCCCGCCCGGGTGACGGTCAGCGCCGCCCCGGAGCCGCGGGAGGGCTGAGCCATGCTGCGGCTGGCGCTGTTCTTCGGCACGAACCTCGCGGTGCTTGTCGTGCTGTCCCTGGCGTTTCGGGTGCTGGGAATCGAGGGGCTGCTCGCGGCGAACGGCGTCGATCTCGACCTGACGGCGCTGCTGATATTCGCCGCGGTGATCGGCTTCGGCGGCTCGCTCGTTTCGCTGGTCCTGTCGAAGCCGATGGCCAAGGCCGCGATGCGCGTGCGGGTGATCGAGACCCCGCGCAACGGGGCGGAGCGCTGGCTGCTCCAGACCGTGCGGGATCAGGCGCGGCGGGCCGGGATCGGCATGCCCGAGGTCGGTATCTTCGATCATCCGTCGCCCAATGCCTTTGCCACCGGCTGGCGACGCGACGAAGCGCTGATCGCGGTGAGCACCGGCCTGCTCGCGAACATGCGGCGGGAGGAGGTCGAGGCGGTGCTCGGCCACGAGATTGCCCATGCCGCGAATGGCGACATGGTGACGCTGGCGCTGATCCAGGGCGTGGTGAACACTTTCGTGGTGTTCCTGTCGCGGCTGGCGGGGTTCCTGGTCGACCGGCTGCTGCTTCGGGTCGAGCGCGGCCATGGGCCGGGCTACTGGATCGTCTCGCTGGTGACCGAGATGGTACTGGGCGTGCTGGCGACGGCGATCGTCATGTGGTTCTCGCGCTGGCGCGAGTTCCGGGCAGATGCCGGTGGGGCCGCGCTGGCCGGGCGCCACAACATGATCGCCGCGCTGGAGCGGCTTCGGGGCCTGCGGCATGCCCCGCCAATGCCCGACGAAATGCGGGCCATGGCCTTCGACGCAGGGCGGGTGCAGGCGCTATTCGCCAGCCATCCGCCGCTTGAGGCCCGGATCGCGGCGCTGCGCGCGCCCGACCGGCAGGTCGCCGCCCGCCCGGGAGGGGGAAGACCGCTACGGTTTTTGTGAGGTGTTCGGCCGGTACGTGCCGTTCGGAGTGATGAAGGATGACACACGATCCCTATGAGATCCTTGGCGTCAAACGTGACGCCTCGCAGGCCGAGATCAAGAAGGCCTACCGCAGGCTCGCGAAGAAGCTGCACCCGGACCTGTCGCAGGGTGACGCGACCACGCAGGCGGAGTTCCAGCGCGTCGGCGCGGCCTACGACATCCTAGGTGATCCGGAGAAGCGGCGCCGCTTCGACGCGGGCGAGATCGACGCGAACGGGCAGGAGCGGGCGCGCCCGGACCCTCGCTGGAGCTATGCCGGCGCCACGGCGGGGGGAACCGGCCCGGACGACGCCTCCTTCGGCGCCTTCGAAGACGTCTCCGACATCTTCGCCGATCTGTTCGGTGGGCGGGTCACGCGTGGCCGCCGTTCGGCGCCCTTCGGCGTACCGGGTGCGGATCTTCGCTACAACATAGAGGTCGATTTCCTCGATGCTGCCCGTGGTGCGACGCGAGACGTTACCATGCCGGACGGCCGCGCGATCGAACTGCGGATACCGGCCGGACTGCGCGACGGGCAGGTGCTCCGCTTGAAGGGGAAGGGCGCTCCCGGCCTGCATGGTGGCCCCTCGGGCGATGCCTATGTGGAAGCGCGAATCCGCCCGCATCCGCTGTTTACCCGCAATGGCGACGACATCGAGATCGAACTGCCCATCAGCTTCGACGAGGCGGTACTTGGGGACCGGGTCGAGGTGCCGACGATCTGGGGGCCGGTCTCGATGAAGCTGCCGGAAGGAGCCTCGTCGGGTCAGCGGGTCCGTCTCAAGGGCAAGGGCATCCGCCGAGCGAAGCGGCCGGCAGGCGACCAGTATGTCCGGCTGTCGATCCGATTGCCGAAGCATGTGGATGCCGAGATGAAGGCCCTGGCGAAACGGTGGAAAGAGCATGTCCGACACGCCCCGCGAGACGGGATGAAACAGCATTGACGGGTGGAGGTCCTGAAAGACTCAAATCGTCGACTGTTCGCCGCCTGCACAGAGATGGCTGTTCGAGAACAGTCTGCGGTTCATTATCCTGTGCCTACGCTCGATCTTGCCTTGCTCTGAGGGTGCCGGGGAGCGCCGCAGCCGCACTGGTCAACTGCGGAGCTCTTTCCACGCTCGGAAAGGCCTCATGCTGCTAGAGGCTTTTCAAATAAGTAGCGATGGCCTCGAGATCTTCTCCCGTCAGATGACTTGTGCCATGCTCGATTACATCGATCATCTTGCCGCCGGATACGTCGCCATCCGGTGTCAGCCCGAGCTGGAGGTAGAACACCAGGTCGTTGAGGCTCCAATCGCGTATCGTGGATCGGCTGCCTGCAATGGGCGGGGCGCCAGATGAGAACGAGCTCTTGCCCGCGCCCTCTAGTGCATTGGCGCTAATCCCGCCGATGAGATTCCTTGCAGTATGGCACTCGCCGCAGTGGCCAGGGCCGTTCACGAGATATGCGCCACGGTTCCAGATTGCTGACTCCACTTCATTGGAAACGAACGGTTCGGGAGTGTGATAAAGGCTTTTCCAGACCCCCACGAGTTGTCGGTTCGAGAAGGGCCAAATCAATTCGTGCGGCCGGTTCGGCCTGGCCACCGGCTCGACCGTATCCAGGTAGGCCTTGAGATCGACGATATCTTCGGTCTTGACGCGCCCGTAGCTGGTATAGGGGAAGCTGGGAAAATAATGTTCGCCATCCGGAGTCACACCTGCGGTCATGGCAACGTAGAAATCCTCGAGCGACATCGCACCGATGCCGTGTTCCGTATCCGGTGTGATATTGGGGGCGTAGAATGTGCCGAACGGTGTTTCCAGCCCGGCACCGCCGGCCAGAAAAACACCACCGTTGTCGATATCGGTATGGCAGACGACGCAGCCACCCATTCGCAACACGTATTCCCCGCGCTCTGCATCGGCGGAGTAGGCGCCCAGATCAACGTTCTTCGCTGTTTGTCCCAAGCCCGGAAGAATGAAAGCGTAGCCGAATGCCGCGGCAGCAACGCTTATGCCGAATAGCCAGATAATAGGCTTGGTCATTTTTGACGTTCGGATAGCTAACATCAGACGGGCTCGCCTATCTTGGTTGCTTGTAGCTTTCTTCCTTTGGTTTGCGGAAGGGCTGGTGGCAGGATCCGCAGGATTTGCCGAGGCTTTGCATCGCCATCGCGATATCGCGCATGTCGCCCTCTTCGGCCGCTTTGGCAAGCGCCGCGCTGGCTTTGGACATCTCCGCATTCAATTCGACGAAATCGTCTATCCTGCTCCAGATCTCGGGCTGCGCGTCCGTCAATCCGTCGCTCACCTGTTCTTCGAATGCGGCGGGAACGAGTTCCGCCGCATTCTCGATGAGCTCCGCGTGTTCCGCTATGTGCTCGGTCAGCGGCAGACGCCCCTTCACGATGGCCGCGACCGCAGCCATATGGCCGCCGATCGCCCGCATCAGGTGCTGACGATACTCGATGACGCTGTCGCTATTCGCACTGGCGTGGCTGCCTGGCATGGCGATCAATGCGCTTAGGGTCACCGCAGCAAGAAATCGACGCAGCATAAGGACATCTCACTTGTGCTGAATTTCGGAAACGTCGTGGCAGGTGCCGCAGGCCGAGGTGTAAGGGATCGGCATCGCGTTGCCCGGCAATTCGCCTTGAACGCCGACGGTCGTCGTGCGCGGGACGTCGAACACGTGGGAGTTGATATCCCCCTGCAGGTAGGCGTTTATCTCTTCGGTGAGTGCGTCGTATTAGGGTGGCGCGCTGACCATGCGTCCGAAGCGTCCCGAGTCGCCTCCATGGATGGCCGTTCCGGGCATGTGGCAGTCGACGCAGCGCGTTCCTGCCGCGCCCTTCATCTCGCTGCCGAGCTGGTGCTGCATATGCGCGTTGATATCGACGGCATGACAGTTCTGGCAGAGCGGCGACGACGCGTCGTCCGGATCGCCAACGAGTGAGCGCCGAAAGCCGGTGCCGCCATGCATGTCGTGACAGTCGCTGCATCCGACCATACGCCGGTCGTTCCTGTACATGCCCGATTTCATGTAATCCGCGTATTGCTGGTGCGGATTGCGGGAGTGGATGTCGTCGACCCAGATGTGACGGCCGGGGATGGGGCCGCGCGTCACGCTGTACTCGGTGATCATGGTGTGGCGGCTCAGCCCCGGCGGCATCATCTCGCCGTCCTCGTTGATCGGCTGGGTATAGCCGAGGGTGGGGCCGCCCGGCCCCTGCCGGCGGTCGTGACAGCGGCCGCAGACCGCCGTTTCCCGTTCGACGGACAGGTAGGCGGGATTGACCATGTGGGACGGGAAGTTTTCTCCTAGCCCGGCGAACGCCGCATGCTCGGAGCCGGGGCCATGGCAGGTCTCGCATCCGACATTGACCTCGTCCATCTCGGGATCATCGTCGATGTTGAACGCGCCGTTCGGATCGTTGACCCCGCGCACAAGCGCCTGTCCCGTCTCCTCGTCCATGTACCGTTCGTACCCAGTGACATGGCAGGCGGCGCACATCGCTTGGATCGTGTTCTCGTTCACTGCGGGCGCCGTGATCCGGTCGTCGGGGGTCCCGTATTCGCCGTCCTCGCCCTTGCTCCACCAATAGTTGAACTTGTAGTCTCGCCAGACGCGCCGATTATGGGTCAGCCGACGATCGTCTCCGTTCGGGTGGAACTGCAGCAGCGTATATATGCCCTGCCGATCCCCCAACGATTCCGGGACCGAGACCATGTATCTCTGACGCAGGACCGCGCCCCCATAGACCATCTCGATCTTCAGATGGGCCGGGCTGGCAGGATCGGTTTCGTTCAGGCGGTTCTCGACCGAGATATAGTATTCGCCGTCCTGCGCGCTCTTCCAGAAATAGATGTCCGCGTAGATCTTCTCGATCTCCACCCTTTCATCATCGGCGAGGCGGATCTTGAACTTCACGTTGCCGCGGGCCTCCGGGTTGTAGTCGCCGATCTCGAGACGGGTGCCGCCCTCATACGATTCAGCCTCGATCCACGACTCGAGCGCCTCGAAGAAGTCCGGGAACTGCGAAAAATCCTGGTGAGGTCCCGGATTGCCGGGGCGGGACCATGCGAGCTTGTGTCCCGTCTGCTTCCAGGCCGCCTGCTCCTCGTGACATTCCAGGCATTGGGTGCTGCCGATGTACTCGGCATGGGGCGGCGGGCGGCTCGACAGCTGAATCCTCTTTTCATGCCCTCGAAGCTCCTGCGCATCATAGGAAGCACGGCTCTTGTCGCCGCCGGGCAGGTGCTCGACATCGCCGTCGGCGAGTGCGACATAGACGAAGAACCGGCCATCCGGGATGTCGAATATCCGGAAATGTCCCTGCTGATCTGTTTTCCCGCTAGGGAGCTGGTCGCGATGCCTCGCAATCGCATCTTCCAGGGGTTCGTCATACGCATCGGCCGCATATGGTTCATCGAACACCGCCGAGGCCGTTATCGGCGTCATGTCGATCATAGTGGTCGGCACGAGGTATACCGTAGCGGCCGCGACCGGGAGATCTCGGGAACTCACGACCCGTCCCAAAAGATCGTCCGCCGCTATAGGGTCAGTGAAACTCGGGAAAACCGGTTTGCCGTCCTGTGCAGTCGCAATTCCAGTGCTTGAGAGATATACGAGAACTGCGATCAGTAGATTGGAAACGCAAACCATTAGGCGAAAATTCAACCCCATCCTTCGCTCCATCATAGGTCGGGGTTCGGGCGGCATTGGCTATAAGCCGCCACAATATCATCATTGGATTCCCGACAATTAGTTTTATTAAAGGCAATGTGCGAGCGCTCGAGCGGCAAGGGGCCGATTTGCAGCGCTACCTACATCTAAAGTATCCTCCCATTTCTTTTCATCTATTTGTCTTCCGTAGTTTGACACACGGGGAGTGCCAGCGGCGAACCCCAATGTTGGTCGTGTATGAAATATGCCTGCAGTCAATGGCGGATGAACTATCGACAGATTGTCGTTGCGTGGCCCTTGCAGTTTAGTTTGCTGTATCAATGGATATTGGTGAAATACAGAGGGCCATACCTTCAGGATCGTGAATCAAGGTCAGAAGTCAACGATGCTGTCGATGCTCGATGGGTGATATGACCCAACATTCATGCAGGCTATTAGTAACCACCTTCGATTTTGTATTGGTTCGAGGGGTTTCCTCTTGGAATGCCGCCATTGAAATGCCCTAACTGTCGAGATGGATTATGCCGTCGTGGGACGGGTGAGGCGACGAGTGGAAAGCCCGAAAAGCACGAGGGAATGTTGCTGAAGCTGCGGCAGATCGAGGTGCTGCATGAGTAAGGTATTAAGCTATTCCGTCTCTGGTGCTGAAAGCCATCCACAGCCACGAGCTCGCGCCGAGCCCGGCGGGGCTTCGTCTTCTCTAGGCGACCGAATGGTCGTCTCCGGCGGCAGAGGCGCGGACCTCTTGGCATGGTCGGCGCAGCCAGCAGTGCGAAAAGTCGTCAATCTATGCCGAGATTGGCCATCACCCTGCGACCTACCCGTCCCGGCAACTCAGGTGAATATCTATCGATATCAGGGGGGATAGTGGCGGAGAGACAGGGATTCATCTGACACCCCCATGTGCGGATAAAATCCCGTTTTATATGGGATATGGCGACATATCGATTGCCGGTCGGCATCGGTATTGTGTAGCAAAATGTGTAGCGCGGCTTGATCGTCGGAGACGGCCTCGATACAGGTTGAACAAGGGCAAAGCGAACTGGCAGATGGCAGGCATAACGAAGCGCAACGGGACCTGGCATCTGCGGATGCGTGTGCCCCGGAGGTATGGTCGGGTATAGCCCCGAACCGAGATCCACCGCAGCCTACGCACCGACAGCGAGCGCGAGGCAAGGGCCCGTCTTCCGGCAGCCGAGGCGGCGGTTTTGGCCGAGCTCGACGCGCGCCTGACAATGGGCAAGTCTCAGCAGCCGGCTGACGTATTCTCGGCTGCGGTTGCCTTGGCAGCAACCCGCGGCATCACCTACCGCCAAGCCGACGATCTCGCGAGCGGGCCGCTCGAAGAGATCCTCGCTCGTCTTGATACCCTGAAGCCGGCTGACACCCCTCAGATGGCGCGAGCGCTGCTCGGCGGGGTCGAGGCGCCAGAGCTGATGCTGTCGGAACTTGTCAAGGAAGTCGAACGGGTCTGTGCGCATGACAACCGCTACAAGAGCGACACGCAGATGCGCTTGTGGCGCAACCCTCGGACGCGCGCGGTGAGGAACCTCATAGCCGCCCTGGGTGGCGACCGGCCTGTCCTGTCGCTGGAGGCTGTGGATGCCCGTAAGCACAAAGCATGGTGGCAGAAACGGATCGAAAGGGAGGGTCAGACAGCGGAGACGGCGAAGAAGGATTTCTCGAACATGTCCTCGATGCTGGCCCATTACTATGACAGCCTCGACCTTGCGGAGCCACCACGCCCTTATCTCGGTGTGACGCTCCGGGATCGGCATGCGGTCAAGGGTCGCAAACCTGAGATACCTGTCGAGTGGATCGTGGAGAAATGGTTCGCGCCCGGCGCATTCGATGACCTTAATGACGAGGCCCGCGATATCCTACTGATCTCAATCGAAACCGGTTGCCGACAAACAGAGATCCACGATCTCCCTTCGGACGCCATCGTGCTGGACGCGGTGATCCCGCATCTGCGGATCGCCTTCGAGGACGGCGACGAGAAGCGCGAGATCAAGAACACATCCTCCGTGCGCCTTGTGCCACTTGTAGGTGTGGCACTGGCAGCAGCGCGGCGGCATCCGAATGGTTTCCCCCGCTACCGCTACAAGCGCAGCTATTCAGCGCTCATCAACGGATATCTTCGTGGCCACGACCTAATGCCGTCGCCGAGACACACCGCCGGCGGGACGCGGCATACTTGGGAAAGCCGACTGAAGGCCGCCGAGATTGCATCGGATGACCGTGCAGAGATGATGGGGCATAGCGTAGCCTCGGCGCGAAATCGGGAGCTTTACGGTGACGAGATGCCTTTGGCACGCAAGCTAGAGCTGGCGCAAATGGTGGCGCTGGCAGTGCCTAAACACCTCGCCTAGCTGAGTGCTGAAACGTCACTATCGCCGCCAGTAGCGCACACGGTTGAGTGGGTGATCGTCTATGTAGCCACACTCTGGAACCTCGTCCGAGCCATCGTCAACTTGTGTTTCGGGTTCGTCCATGTTTACGCTCGCCTCAACCCATGCTTGTCGAAGCCTTCTAATCTAAGTGAATGTATTCCGTGGATATAGACGTCTTTATTTCGTATGCATCAGAAGATCTGCACCTTGCGCAGGCCCTATATCGGCGCCTTCGAGAAACCGGTTTGAAGCCATGGATGGACAAGCCGCCGAAACCTTATAGTTTGGATGGATTGCGTCCAGGGGATTTGTGGGAAGACAGGCTAAGGGAAGCCATCTCAGCGGCGAAGTATTTTGTTCCACTGTTTTCTAGTAAATCTGTGACGAAGATTGGTTATGTTCAATCCGAGTTTCGGCAGGCTCTAAGTAGGCTTGCCTTGGTTCCTGCCGGTAGTGTCTATATTCTGCCGGTTCGTTTGGAAGATTGTGAGATACCGAGGGTTCGGATCGACGGTATCTCATTTGCTCAATATCAATACATCGATTGCTTCCATGGAGATTTCTATACTCTGGTATCGTATATTGCAGAGCTTGAAGGTAACGCTGTAACGCCGTTAGATTTTACTGATACTACCGTCTCATCTGGCGATGAGTTCTTGGCAAACATTCGCTCGCACACGAGAATGGGTATTGATAAAAGTTTTTCTCTAAGCAATTTATCTATTCCCGATGTTCGTGAGGTTTCGGTGCAGGAGGTTTTCGATGGCGAGGAAATTATACTTCGAGATCTCGAGAACTTCACCTTGGTCGGACATGGGAGGGTCGAGCTGACCGTAGAGCCACGCTACGCTACGACCCTCACCTTCAAGAACTGCCCTTCGGTAAGGATTCGCGGCTTATCGCTTGGACACAGGCCCGACATGGGCTCTTGCATGGGAGCAGTTCTTAAGTTCGAAGACTGCGGAGTTGTAGTAATTGAGGACTGCAATCTTTTCGGATGCGGAACCTACGGTATAGAGGCGCATAGATGTGACTCTGTCACGTTAGTGGATTGCAATATTTTCGAATGTTCGCAGGGATTTGCTATTATAGATAGCGTCGGTCGCGCCAAGCTGGTCGGCTGTGAGTTATTTGATACTTGGTTCTATAGCGCGATCGAGGTTAGGTTTTCTGATTTAATAATGGAGAACTCTAGGGTCACAAATAGTGCCCCCCATTCTATTTCGAGTAACGTTTTCTCCTCGTATCGTTCGGAGGTCAGCTTCAGTAACGTTTGTATCGAAATACCTACAGGTGTTGACCTTGGCTTGCCAGATAATGCTCCCGGGCTGACCGTAAGCCGTCAGGCTGTTTCCCTTCCTCCGGCCGAACGGGGCTAATTTGAGTAATTGTCGTTGCATTGAATCTTTTGGCAGTTAGTCGGGTGATCTTGCGGCCTCGTCGGGATGCACCTTATGCGGTATTTTTTGTTTCTTTCGACGGCCAGCAGATATTCAGGGGGGCATCATTTCGATGAAATAAGGGCTTCCAGCTAAGCGTTAACTGTGGAAACGCTCTACGTTTCGTGCTCAACTTCAAGCTGCATTTCGCACTGCTTCCTCAGCGATCTGTCGGGCGCGCTCAAGCACATTCGCTTGTGTTGTCAATTGTGCCAACTCGGCCTCGATCCTCGTGAAGAGGGGGAGCACCCACATCTCTCCGCTTGTCAGAATTGTCGCTAGCCTGTCACGGGCCTCGGTCAGGCGTACAATGTCCCCCAGATTTGCGTTTGACAACTCCGTAACCTGCCCACTCCAAGCGGGACCGGCTGAGCCGGTTCCTTGCAACGGAATGGTGGCGAGGGGGGCGTGCATTGTATCGTCTCGATGAGGAGGTCGGGGGGCTATGGAGTTTGCCGCCCTCCGATGACGGAGGGCGCGAGGATCAAACGATGATCAAGTAGGGGTCGTCGCGTCGTCAGCCATCCGGCGTTCACGCTCACGCTCCGCGGCTTCTTCGGCCTTGATGCGCTCGATCTCGGCAAGCCGCTTCTCGACAATGGCATCGACCTTCTCGGGGCGGAGCGGGTGCGACGCGATGCGCTTGCGGTTGGCTTTGGTGGCCACAACCTCGAGGCCTGCGAAGACCTCGACGATGAGGGACATGTCTGCGTCCTCGATCCACGCGGTAAAGTGCTCGCCAATGGCCTTGCGACGAGCGGCGTCAAGGCGCTCCTCTGCCTTGGCATCCTTGTCGATCGCCTTCTCGAGCGCGGCGATCGCCCGCTGTTTCGCGGTCAGCTTGGGGCGATCTCCGCCGCTCCCGCGGCCATCGGCGGGGGCATGGAAACGGGTGGTGTTCAGCAGGTTCTTCATGGTTAGGTTTTTCCTCGTAGGACTGTTTCAGGTCGTGTCCGCTGAGGCCTCTGCCGCCGCGGACGGAAGAATATTCGGACCATCGCTTTTCAGGCAGCAGCGATTTTCCGAAATTTCTTCGTCAGCGAGGTCTAAGTCCCTGATGTTGCTGAAAACAAACTTTGCATTCTTCTGTTAAGACCGCTCGTCATCGCCGTCTTTCGAGCGACCTTCGTTGCCTTCACCGCGGCCGGTAAGTGCCATGATGCGCGCTGTAAGTGAGATCCGGATCTTGCCGATGGCCCGACGGTCGGCCTCGGGAAGGCGAGACGCGATCTCGACGATCTTTTCGTCTGCGAACCGGATCTCGACCGTGTCGCGCGCGACAACTGCCTCAGCCTCATCGCGGGCCTGTTTGCGCAAGCGAGTAAAGGCCTTCGAGAACACATGAAGCGCACGAGCACGGCCTGCAGAAGACGGGGCCATGCGCGCCCTCAACTTCGACAGAAGCCCAGGATTGGCCGTCGGCACCTCGACAAGCACCGGCGTTCGATCGCTGTCATCGATGTCGAAGGCTCCTGCTGCCAACCCTTGACCGATCGCTAGCACCGCCTCGGCCTCCTGCTCTTTCGTTTCCGCAGCCCGCTCCCTGTCCGTTGTGGCGCTTTCGCGTAGAACGACGGCGCTCTCCCGAGCGGTGATGGCGTCTTGCTTCTGCTCGAGGTCTGCTTCCTCGCCGGCCAAGGCCTCCGCGCGTTTGCCGAGTTCGGCGCGGGTTTCGACAATCCTCGTATCCTCCGACTTGCGCCAGTCGGCCGTCCGCACATGCTGCCGGTAGGCTGGCGGCTCCTCACCGTTCTGCCGTGCCTGTCGCACTGCTTCCGCCCGCCGCTCACCACGCATGAGACCAAGCGTCGCGAAATGCTTGCCTACGCTGTCTTGGGCCGCCTCGTAGTCCTTGATCAGTTCGTGCTTGGAGGGTTGGAGCATCCAGCGCTTCGTGCCGTTCAGATCCACCTGGACCTTCGGCACGATGACAGCGTGGATGTGAAATGCCTGCTCGTCGAGGTCAGCCCGGGCATGCACGACATCCTCGCCGAAGTTCTTCAGCAGCCAATCGCGGGCCACATCCTCGAATGCCTGCGCGCGGGCCTTGCGGGCAGCAGGGGTAGGGAGGGCGTCGAACCAATCACGATTGGCCGTCAGGATGACCTCCCGCATAGGCCCGTGGCGAGTGGCCCGCCAAGGATCGCGCGGGCCTTCGGCCATCCGCTCCTTGAGCTGTTTCTTTCGGCGACGCCGCGTGAGCGTTTTGATCTCGTCGGCGAAGTTCTCGGCCTTCATATCTTCGATCATGGCGATCGTGCGCGCCGCCCAATCCGCTTCGCCGATCACGGGGCGGTTCAGGTGAGAGCGGGTGGGATCGACATGCCCGAGATCGCCACCGTTCCGGGTGCGATGCTTCTCATAGCCACCGATGTCAGCAGGGAACAATCCTTGGAAACGGCAGACAACGGCGAACTTGGGGCGGGGCGGTTGGAACACGGGGCACATCTCCGGAAGGACAGGAGACGGGAAAATGTTGTTGACCCAGGCGATCCGGAAATCGCGGTTCCTTCAACGGCGTGACGCTGGGTGTGCTTAGCACTTTACTCACTAATCAGCCTGCGCAGTCGTCGCGCTGCGCGCGCCTTTGTGCGCAGGCTGTCGTTCGCCAGGGGAGACCCCTGGACCCCAGCGCCGCTGCCGCGCCGCCAGGGAGACACACCGCTCTCCCTGACCCTCTCGGGGCCTTCAGCCGGAGCAAGGGTCATCGTTCCGCACTCCCCCTTGCATCCCCCTGCTCGCAGGGGCCCGTTCGCCGCGCCCCCTGCACCCCTTGGGCAGTGCCACCCACCAAACACAACACGGCCGCACACCCTCCAGGATGCACAGCGGCGTTGTGTTTGAGAATCTCACAATTCCGTACAATTGTTGCTGCGCTGCATTTTTGTCGTATTCGTTGCAGCCCAACCGACGCACCCGTCAAATTCAGCAGTCGGCGAGAGGCATGCCGTACAGGGCGGCCTATTCCGACTCCAACGATTGTCAGACAGGAACTAAGGCCTCAAGGCACTGAGCCGCGAAGAACTATGTAGCAGACCTCCTTAGCCAGAACCGACTAAAGAACGGCGTCAAGCTGTACCGGATCCTGCGAAAATCACGTCCTCCCCCTTGAACAGAGTGAGGCTCTATCGCAATCTTCCTTGGGTTGACGTCGATCAAAAAAAGAACACTAAGGGCTTAAGTTGCATGCACATACAAACGATCTCAGTTGAAGGCCTATTTGGAAAATCTGACGTAGTGGAGTTGAACTTCAACAAAGATCTAAACATCGTGACAGGCCGAAATGGGTCGGGGAAAACAACCCTACTTAAGCTGGCGTGGTTCGTAATGAGCGGAAATATTCTTCACGCGCTCCGCGAAGTTGAGTTTAAGTCATTTCATATGGTCACGAGTGATTATTCCTGCCACGTTGTTCGCACTGGACCTCTTCACTGCCGAATTGAAATGGAGCACGATGGTCAAGTTCATTCATTTGAGGACGATCAGGGTGATCCAGCCGAAGACCCATTCTTTGAGTCCGCTGAAGATAAGGCAAATCCAATACTGGCTTCCCTCGGCCGTACCGTATTCTTTCCTACTTTCCGGCGGATCGAAGGCGGATTCTCGATGGACACTACCAGAAAGCCGCGCAGTAGAAATGCATTGAGGGCAGAATCAGAGATAGATGAGGCGCTATCATCGCTCTCCAAAAGGCTTGGCAGTGAGGATCACGTTTTTGTCTCAGCCATATCCACTCAAGACATCGTTCAGCTACTATTACGGCGCTACGCCTCTTTTTCAGAGGAGATAAACGCATTCCAAGCGGATGTTTCGAGGTCGGTAATTGACAAGATTAAAAGATACGAAGAGATAGACAGCGACAGGAAGGATGCGAATTCGTTGCTGTCAGAAACGCGCACGGACATTGAGAGTATCGAAACATTTCGCCGGGAAACAATGAGGCCGCTCGATGCCGTCAGGGGGCTGGTTGAGCGTCTTTTCCAGCACTCTGGTATTTCGTTTGGAACCAGACTAAGTTTTGGAGATGCAGCGGCGGCAGTCAATAGTAACGCTCTGTCAGCCGGCGAAAAGCAGATGCTTAGCTTCATTTGCTATAACGCGTTTTACAAAAATGCAGTTATTTTCATAGATGAGCCAGAGCTAAGCTTGCACGTGGATTGGCAAAGGCAGTTATTCAGCATTCTCGAGGGCCAGAAGTCTGAAAATCAGTTCGTTTTCGCAACGCATTCTCCATTCATATATGCGAAATATCCGGACAAGGAAATCGCCGTTAACCTTGATCGCGGTGAGTGATCTTTATGCCAGCCAACAGATCTCGCCCTACCGTTAATGAGACGTTTGAGCTAATCAAGAGGTCAAGTCTGCCTACCGTATTAGTTGAGGGAAATGATGATATTATTTTCTATAGGCGGGTTGAGGAGGAACTTTCCCACCTGCAGGTAGATATTCTCCCGGCAGGCAATAAGGATGCCGTTATTGAGCTTATGGAAAAATTGGATGAGCTAACCACAGCCCCGCCACTCGTTTATGTTGTTGATAAGGATTTATGGGTTCATGGCACGCCAGAATGGGTGGCAAGGTGGGATAGGCTCATTACTACTAATGGCTACTCAGTCGAGAATGATCTGTTTAGAGATGGGGACCTTGTAAGCCTACTAACAAAAGATGAGCTGGAAGCATTTACTGCTGACGTAGAAATTTTTGTTAGGTGGTATGCGCTTGCTGTTCATAGGATTCTCTCAGGCAAAGTTTCTGCATTCCGGACCCACCCTGGGAAAGTTTTGGATAATAAAGACTTCTACGAGGAGGAGACCTCACTTAACGAAGGCGAGGAGTACCCTGAAGAGCTTAGAAAAGCTATTATGACAGAATACGATCTTTCACTTCGGGGCAAATCACTCCTCTCTCTGCTCCACCGACAGTTGAGCAAAGATGGCAGGCGAATAAAGTACAGTACTAAGCAATTGATTGAGTTTGGGGCATCAAGGAAGGGGAAGAAATTCGAGCGCTTAAGAGATTTGATTGAACTAAAGATTGGTACATAACGAAGGTCAATGACCCTGAAGAGGGTCCTTGTAGCCATGCTTTGCCGTAGTTTTCTTCATTTACGCTTGTCATTATCAATCTGCTCAGGCATGCCCGGAGAATGAAGCTGGTGTCCAGCCTGTCATTCATGCCCTTATTTGGACTAACTTACATCGACCCTTTCGAGTCATTGTCCTCGGGTATAGCATTCGCCTGAATGCTATTCTCAGAAGCTTCGCCTAAGCTGAAGGTTGGTAAAAACTCTGGGACAGAAGGCAAGGTGAAATCTATATGAATGGCAATGAATCTTATGCGAAAAACCAGTTCGTATACCACCTTAATGATCGCAGCGGCATATACTATCTGTGCATTCAGGAGTTATTTGCGAAAGGGAAGGCATTTTCTTGAGCTCGCGGTGAAATGTCGCATTGCCATAGTATGGCTAATTGGATTGCGTTGCCGCCTTCTTGGCGCTCCATTTGCATTGCAAGGTAGAACTATCGATGAGAATGCAGGGCCAGCCCCTTTCCGCCGTGCGCGCGCCTTTTGACGCGCACGACGGAAGGGCCCGGCCGATAGGAAGGGAGAAGATCGGGCGCGTCGGACATCCACCATTCAAGGACACCGACAATGCTCGACAGCATTCAGACCACCCTCGCGATGATGCCTGCTTGGCGGGATCTCGTCACCCCCGGCGACATCGTCTCGTTCCGCTTCCCGTTGGCCGAGGAGGGCCACACTGGGCGCCCCAAATCGCGCCCCTGCCTCATCCTCGATCTCGAGGAGCGTGGCGGCAAGCGCTACGCGCTGCTCGCCTACGGCACCACCTCCCGTCGCCGGTCCAACACCGGCTACGAGGTGCATGTCCGTCGCCGGGCGGACTATCTCTCGGCGGGGCTGAATGAGCCGACCCGCTTCGTCGGCGCGCGCAGGCTGCTCGTGCCGCTGAACCACGGCGGCTTCTCCGTTTGCCAAGCCACCGGTTCGGCCGTGCTCGGGCGCCTCGACGGATCGGCCTTCGCGGCGATGAACGCCGTGCGCGGCCGCATCCACGCGGAGCGCGACATCGCGGCCGACCGCCGGGCCGGGCGCCGGTCCCGGGCAGGCGTCGACCGAGGGCGCGGCTTCACGGTCGAGCGGCGCACGCGGCGGCGCCTGGCCGAGGCCGGGAAGGTGGTGCAGCAATGACCGCGCTTCCGCCGAAGACGCTGGTCGAGCAGCAGGTCGACCTCGTGCGCGTCGTTCTCGGGCTGCGGCGTGGGATGTCGCAACACCTGATCAACAATGTCATGCCGTATGTCGGTGACGACGCACGAGCAGCTGTCGAGGGGGCCATCGAGTTTCTCGACGAGGAGGCCGACATCGACGACAATCTCCCATATTTCCTCGACTCGGCAATCGGGGAGATCCGCACCGCGATCGCCGCCGGAACATCCGAGGAAAAGGTTGCCATCCCGCGCGAGCGCCTGATCGGCTGCACCGAGGCCTTCGACCGGCATCGGCGGCTCTCGCCAGAGGCGGAGGCGCTTCAAGCGGCGCTGCCGCTGCTCGAGCAGCTGCACCAAGCCGCCCGTCGCGCGGTCGACTTCGCCGAGGCGATCAGGCTCAGTATCCGCATGATCGACGCGGAGTAACCGGTCGGCGCCCGCTCGGGCGCCGACCCTAGAGGGGCCGCGAGGTCCCGGCGCCGGGACTGGATCCCCCGGCGTTCGGCGCGCCGGCGATGATCACCACTCCTTCGCTGCTACGAAGCAGCCGGCGCGCCACCCCATTAGATCAAGGAACGACGATGAGACGGCTACTTCGCCGCCTGCGCCTATGCTCGCGCAGGCATCCCACCCTGTTCGCGCGTGCTGCGTTGATCGTGCTGCTGCTCGTTCATGGCGCGCTTCTGATCTGGCCATGACTTCGAGGCATCATCAGCGAGGACGGGCTGGCGCTAAGCCCGAAGTTCAGAGCTCGGTTACCCTTGGGCGACATCAGCAGGGACGGCTAATAGACAGCAGAAATGTGGAGCAAAATGTGGAGCAAATATTTCTGTATAGAGCGCTATGACGCATCTATGTGCCTGTCTTCACTCGACAAGCGGCTTGCGCTCGGAGTGAGATTTGGCGGAGAGACAGGGATTCGAACCCTGGGAACCCGTGAAGGCTCAACGGTTTTCGAGACCGCCCCGTTCGACCACTCCGGCACCTCTCCGCGGTCTGAAGGGCGTTTAGCCAGCGGGGCGGGCGGGTGCAAGGCCCAATCGTCCAGAATGTCGCGAGAAACTGCCCGCCGTCGCGTCAGCGGCGCGGCGGCTGTTGGAATGGGGCGGCGGAGCGCATATCAACGGTGCATGCATCCGGGAGAGCCAGCCATGCGGAACATCGCCCGCTCCATCGCCATCTTCACCCTTGGGGCATTGCCTGCCTTCGCGCCGCTGCCCGCGATGGCCGTGCCGGGCCAGGGGATCGACCGGCTGGTCGATGCGCTTGCCCTCGACGAGATCGTCGCGGTGATGCGTGAGGAGGGGCTGACTTACGGCACCGAGCTCGGGCGCGAACTTTTCCCCGATGGTACCGGCGCCTGGGGCCGGGAGGTGGCACGCATCTACGATGCCGACACGATGCGCGATGCATTGGCGGAGGGGCTCGAAGCTGGGCTCGTCGGAGCGCAGCTGCCCCCCGTGCTCGAATTCTTCGAAACCGGGCCGGGCGCCCGTTTCGCCCGCCTCGAGGCCTCGGCGCGCCGTGCCATGCTGGCGCCCGATGTCGAGGCGGGGGCCGAGGAGGTTGCCGCCCTGGCGATGCGCGACGAAACCCCGCGCTTCGTCCTGGTCGATGCCTTCGTCGAGGCCAACGACCTGATCGAGGCCAACGTCGCCGGCGCGCTCAATGCCAATCTCGCGTTCTCCCGCGCTCTGCTCGACGGCGGCGCCTTTGGCGGTGCGGTGAGCGAGGCGGAAATTCTCGGCGATGTCTGGGCGCAGGAGCCCCAGATCCGGCAAGGCACTACCGAGTGGCTCTATGCCTTCCTCATGCTCGCCTACGCTCCCGCGACGGAGACGGAGATGCAGGAATATGTCGCGTTCTCCAAAAGCCCCGCGGGGCGGGACCTGAACCGGGCGCTCTTCGCCGCCTATGACGAGATGCTCACCGAGATTTCGCGCGATTTGGGCGCCAGCGCCGCCCGGCTGATGGCCGGGCGGGAGATCTGATCAGCCGCCCCAGAGCAGCAGGGAGGTGACGAGCGCCCCGGGATTGCTCTCGTAAAGCGCAAGATCGCCCGACAGCTGGAGCCGCCGCGCCGGACGGTCGCCAAGGGGCACGCCTGCCGCATCGAAGGCGCGCTCGAGCGATGGGCCGCCTCCTGCCTCGATATCCGACAGCAGCGCCGGGAAATCGCCCTTTACCGCGATCTCCACCGCGCCACGCCGGGCGTTGTCCTGCGCCGAGACCGGCATGATCGTGGAGCGCAGGCCGGGCAGCGCGCCGGGTGCGCAGGCGGGCAGGGCGACGAGCATTATGAGAAAGAGCGGGCGCATGGCGGTCCTTTCGCGGGGGTTGACTTGGGATACCGCCTCGCCGATAAGCCCGCATCCCGGCAAGACCCCTTGTTGCGGGATGCGCGGTCATCCGCAAGGTGGACCGCGAATTTCAACGATCGCCCCGCATGGGGGCGCGCTGTCCGACGGTGGGGCCATGAGCCCTTGAACGCCCCGCATGGGGGACCCAAGTGACGCGGGATATGAAGGAACGACACATGTTTGCGGTTCTCAAGACCGGCGGCAAGCAGTACAAAGTGGCCTCGGGCGATGTGCTCCGGGTCGAAAAGCTGGCCGCGGAGGCGGGTGACACCGTCCAGTTCAACGACATTCTGATGATCGGCGACGCGATCGGCGCGCCCTTCGTCGCGGGTGCCGGCGTGCAGGCCGAGGTGATCGACCAGATCAAGGGCGAGAAGGTCATCCACTTCGTGCGCCGTCGCCGGAAGCACTCCTCCAAGCGCACCAAGGGCCACCGTCAGCAGCTGACGCTGATCCGCGTCACCGACCTGCTGGCCGAAGGCGCCGACAAGTCGGGCGTCAAGGCCGCAATCGGCGCCGGTTCCGCGCCGCGTTCGGCCGAGGCCGCCCCTGCCGCGAAGGCCCCGAAGGCCGCCGCGTCGGGTGACGACCTCAAGAAGCTGTCGGGTGTCGGCCCGGCGCTCGAGAAGAAGCTGAACGCAGCTGGCATCACCAGCTTCGCCCAGATCGCCGGCTGGTCGGACGCGGACATCGCCCGCTATGACGAAGAGCTCGGCCTCAAGGGCAAGATCGAGAAAGAGGGCTGGGTCGCCCAGTCCCAGGACCTCAAGGCCTAAGGAGAGAGACACATGGCACATAAAAAAGCAGGCGGCTCCTCCCGCAACGGGCGCGACAGCGCCGGACGCCGCCTCGGCGTCAAGAAGTTCGGCGGCGAGACCGTGATCCCGGGCAACATCATCATGCGCCAGCGCGGCACGAAGATGTGGCCGGGCGCCGGTGTCGGCATGGGCCGCGACCACACCATCTTCGCGACCGAAGAGGGCCGCGTGACCTTCCACAAGGGTCTCAAGGGCCGCACCTTCATCTCGGTGCTCCCGGTTGCAGAGGCCGCGGAGTAACCGCCGGCCCTTCAGCTGAAGACCAAAGCGCGGGGGATCGGTGACAAGCCGATCCCCCGTTCGCATTGTGGACACAAGATTCGCCTATGAGGCGGAGAACGACCCGGCGCAGAACCGGGCGCAGAGCAGCAGGGAAGCGGAGGAGGCGACCCATGAGAAGCAACGACATCAAGGTGAGCGACGGCCAGCCAGTGATCACGGCGGAGCGTTTCGTGCTGCGGCCGCTGCGTCGCTCCGACGAGGGCCTGATCGCGCATTACGCCGCCGATCCCCGTGTTGCGCGTGGTACCCGCCGGATACCGCACCCGTTGCCGCCGGGCACCGTGACGCAGCTGATCGAACGCGCGCAGCGGCCTGACCGCACCGAGGATGTCTGGGTCATCGATGGCTCCGAGAACGCTCTGGCCGAGGTGCTGGGCCTCGTGACGCTGACCCGCATGGATCGCGACCAGTCCGAGGTGCATTACTGGGTCGCGCCCGCTTTCTGGAACACCGGCTTCGCCTCCGAGGCGCTGCGCGCGCTGATCGCCGCCAACCCGCATGGCTCGGCGCAGATCTTCGCCGAGGTGTTTCAGGACAACGCCGTCTCGGCGCGGGTCCTGACCAATTGCGGCTTCGAATATCTGGGCGACGCGGAAGCCTATTCCGTGGCCCGCGGCGCAACCGCGCCGACCTGGACCTATGCATTGAAGATCGAGTGATGACCCAAGAAATGAAGACCGAACGCCTCCGGCTCCGGCCGGTGCGCATGGAAGACGTCGAGGCGATCCACACCACGCTGCAGGATATCGAGATCGCGCGCTGGCTCAGCCGCGTGCCCTATCCCTATGGCCGTGCCGATGCCGAGTGGTTCGCGGGCGAGGTCGAGGCCGGTCGCATCCCGGCCTATGCCGTGATCGACGCCGAGGGCTTTGCCGGAGTGATCGCGATCGATCCGACGCTGGGCTATTGGTTCGCGCGCGATCGCTGGGGCCGGGGCTATGCGACCGAGGCCGGACGCGCGCTGCTGGCGATGCATTTCGCGACCACCTCCGCCGAGGCGGTCGAGGCGGGCTATTACGACGACAATGCGGGGTCCGGCCGGGTGCTGGCCAAGCTGGGCTTCGAGCGGGTGGGCCCGCAGATGCTGCCCTCGATGGTGCTCGGCCACGACGTGCCGGGGCAGCGGACGCGGCTGACCCGTGCCCGCTGGGAGGAGCTGGTCGCGGCGGAGCGCCGCGCCGCGGCGTGATACGTACGGGCGGCCCCCGGATGGTGGCCGCCCGTACGCGCCCTTGAGAAGGGCGGCTTGATCGGCTACCTCAAGCGCCTATCCGCAAGAGGCGCCGACCCATGAAATTTCTCGATCTCGCAAAGGTCACCATCCGTTCAGGCTCGGGCGGCAATGGCTGTGTCTCGTTTCGCCGCGAGAAATTCATCGAATATGGCGGCCCCAACGGGGGCGATGGCGGCAATGGCGGTGATGTCATCGCCGAGGCCGTCGACGGGCTCAACACGCTGATCGACTTTCGCTATCAGCAGCACTTTTTCGCCCAGAACGGTCGCGCGGGCCAAGGCAGCCAGAAGACCGGTGCCGACGGCGATGACATCATCCTGCGCGTACCGGTCGGTACCGAGATCATCGACGAGGACGAGGAGACGGTGATCGCCGACCTCACCGAGGTCGGCCAGCGCGTGGTGCTGGCGCGCGGCGGCAACGGTGGCTGGGGCAACCTGCACTTCAAATCGGCGACGAACCAGAGCCCGCGCCGCGCCAATCCCGGCCAGTCGGGGGTCGAGCGGATGATCTGGCTCCGGCTCAAGCTGATTGCCGATGCCGGTCTTCTCGGCCTGCCGAATGCCGGCAAATCAACTTTCCTTGCCGCCACCTCCAACGCGCGTCCCAAGATCGCGGATTATCCCTTCACCACGCTGGCGCCCAATCTAGGCGTCGTGGGCGTCGACAATGTCGAATTCGTCGTGGCCGACATTCCCGGCCTGATCGAGGGCGCCTCCGAAGGGCGGGGCTTGGGCGACATGTTCCTGGGCCATGTCGAGCGTTGCGCGGTGCTTCTCCATCTCGTCGACGGGACCTCTGGAGATCCGATGGTCGATTATCGTACCATCATCGGTGAACTCGAAGCCTATGGTGGGGGTTTGGCTGAAAAGCCGAGGATCACCGTCCTGAACAAGATCGACGCGCTGGATGAAGAAGAGCGGGCCTTTCTGGCCGATGAACTCGCCGCCGAAAGCGGCGGCGACGTGATGCTCATGTCCGGTGCCACCGGTGAAGGCGTGACCGAGGTTCTGCGCGCGCTACGTGCTCGCATCGACGCGGACCGCCTGCGCCAAAAGGAAATACCGGAAGAGGAAGACAAGACATGGCAACCCTGACGGACGCCAAGCGGCTGGTCGTAAAGATCGGTTCGGCCCTGCTGGTGGACCGGGAGACCGGACAGCTCAAATCTGACTGGCTGCGCAGCTTGGCCGAAGACGTGGCGATGCTGCGCGACAACGGCACCGAGGTCACGCTGGTGTCGTCGGGGTCGATCGCGTTAGGCCGCCGGGTTCTGCACCTGCCCGAAGGCGAATTGCCGGTCGAGCAAAGCCAGGCCGCCGCCGCGGTAGGTTCGATCCGTCTGGCCCGTGCTTACGAGGATGTCTTCACTCCTCATGGTAAGATCACTGCGCAAGTGCTTGTCACTCTTGATGATTCCACGAACCGACGCCGCTACCTCAACAGCCGGGCGACGCTGGATACGCTGCTGAGCCTCGGCGCGATCCCGATCGTGAACGAGAACGATACCATCGCCACCGACGAGATCCGCTATGGCGACAACGACCGTCTGGCAGCGCAAGTCGCGGTGACCGTGGGGGCCGACCAGTTGATCCTGCTGTCGGATGTCGACGGCTTCTACAACGGCAATCCCCATGTCGATCCGAACGCGAAGCGGTTCGAGGAAGTGGAAGAGATCACCCCCGAGATCCAGGCAATGGCAGGTCTCGGTGTCTCTGGCCTGTCGAAGGGTGGCATGATCACCAAGCTGCTCGCCGCCAAGGTTGCTTCCGAGGCGGGCTGCGACATGGCGATCACTCTAGGTTCACCTCTGAACCCCTTGAAGCAGCTGATGAATGGCTGCAATTCAACTTGGTTCAAGGCGCAGACCGACCCCCATTCGGCGCGCAAGAACTGGATCTCCGCAATGAAGCCCAAGGGCGAGATCCGCGTCGATGCCGGTGCCGCCAAGGCGCTTGCCGAAGGCAATTCGCTGCTGCCCGCCGGCGTCACCGGTGTCTCGGGCCGTTTCGGTCGCGGCGATCCGGTCGCGATCACCGGGCCGGACGGCATTCGCGTGGGCTTCGGCCTGACGCGATACACCGCCGAGGAGACACGCAAGCTGCGCGGTCATCAGAGCGACGAGATCGAGAAGGTGCTCGGCTACAAGGGCCGCGCTTCGCTCGTGCATCGCGACGACATGGTCGTCTGAGACCGTTCGCTTCGCCGAAACCGAAATCAGCTTCCGAAAGGAGCCCCGCATGACCGATCACACCGACATTCCCGCCCTGATGAAGGATATCGGCGAACGTGCCCGCGCTGCCGCCGCCGAACTGGCCTTCGCCAAGCCCGAGGCCAAGAAAGCCGCGCTCGAGGCCGCCGCCGAGGAAGTGCTGCGGCGCCGCGACGAGATCAAGGCCGCCAACGCCAAGGACCAGGACTTCGCGACGGAGAAGGGCATCAGCCCCGCGATGATGGACCGCCTCAAGCTCGATGACGACCGGATCCAGTCGATCGTCGACGGGCTGCGCGCCATCGCCGCCCAGGACGATCCGGTGGGCGCGGTGCTGACCGAGTGGGACATGCCGTCCGGCCTCAACATCCGCCGCGTGCGCACGCCGCTTGGCGTGGTCGGCGTGATCTATGAAAGCCGCCCCAACGTGACCGCCGATGCCGGTGCGCTCTGCCTGAAATCCGGCAACGCGGTGATCCTGCGCGGTGGCTCTGAAGGGCTCAATTCCTCATCGATCCTGACCGAATGCCTGAAGACCGGTCTGGAAAAGGCCGGCCTGCCGACAGACGCGATCCAGCTGGTGCCGACGCGCGATCGCGCCGCCGTGTCGGAAATGCTCAAGGCCACGGATTACATCGACGTCATCGTTCCGCGCGGTGGCAAGGGATTGGTCGGCCTCGTGCAGCGCGAGGCCCGCGTGCCTGTCTTCGCCCATCTCGAAGGCATCGTGCACATCTATGTCGACAAGGCGGCCGACCCCAAGAAGGCGCTCGAGGTCGTGCTCAACGCCAAGACGCGCCGGACCGGCATTTGCGGTGCGGCCGAATGCCTGCTGGTGCACGAGGACCTGAAGGACGGCCTCGGCCGCGAGATCGTCGCCGCGCTGGTCAAGGCGGGCGTCAACGTCCATGCCGCGCCGGAATTCCAATCGGTCGAAGGCACCACTCCCGCCACCGACGAAGATTGGGGGCGCGAGTATCTCGACATGGATATCGCCGCCAAGACGGTGCGCGATGTAGACGGGGCGATCGAGCACATCCGTGCCTACAGCTCGAACCACACCGACGGCATCCTGACCGAGGACAAGGCTGCGGCCGAGCGTTTCTTCGAGCGGGTCGACAGTGCGATCCTCGTGCATAACGCTTCGACCCAATTCGCCGATGGGGGCGAGTTCGGCATGGGGGCCGAGATCGGTATCGCCACCGGCAAGATGCATGCGCGCGGTCCCGTCGGGGCCGAGCAGCTGACCAGCTTCAAATACCTCGTGGTCGGCGACGGCGCGGTCCGGAGCTGATCAGAGCCGGATCTCGATGCCGTGCTCGCCCGTCTCGATCGAGACCGGGCGGGCGCGCTCGCGCAGTTCCGCTGCGGCGACGGCGAACTGCGCTTCGGCCGCACGGGCATCCGGGGCGATCATCCCGCGACGCAAACGGTCCCAGGCTTCGACGGCGATCTTTATGCGCGGGCCATGCCCCTGGAGGCGCAGCGCTTCCGGCTGCCCCGACACGGTGATCCGGCCGCCCTGCGGCAATGCCGTCTCGATGCAGGCCGTCAGCAGCAGGACCAGCTTCAACGTGGCGCGTGGCATGTCTTCGGCCACGTCCCAGTCATATCGCAGCCGACCACCGCGCGAAACCGCGTCGAGCATCGACAGGATCTCGGGCCGTCCCACGACATGGGTGGGAGAACTGGCACCGAAGGCGAGGCGGAAGAACCGGATTCGCGCCATCGCGTTCTCCACGCTTTCCGATATCAGCGAAAGTTCCGGCCCGGGCGGCGCGGTCATCGCCAGCAGTTCGACCCCATTGCTGATCGCGCCCAGCGGGCTGATAAGGTCGTGGCAAATGCGCGAGGCGATCAGCGCGCCGAGATCCGGCTCGTCGGTCATGACTTCTCCCCCAAGTAGCAGGAGGCTGCGATGGCCGATCTGAACTCCATCATCACGCCCGGCATGATCGTGCGCCATCCCAACCGCCCGGAATGGGGAGAGGGACAGGTGCAGTCGAACATCGGCGGGCGCATCACCGTGAATTTCCGAGAGGAGGGCAAGGTGGTGCTCGATGGGTCAAGGGTTGCCCTCATACTGGTATCGGCGAGCGACTGAATTCAACCTAGAGTAGATGATACTGTAAATTGGTCAACCTAGGTAGTCTTGGCGATCGTTTTGTTGCCAAGCTCTCTCGTCGCGCCTAGAACCCGCCTGCAACCCCCGTCCGGAGACCGACCGCATGGCGACCGAGCCGAGCCCGATCCGACGCCGATGATCGCTTCCTCCCCTATTTTATCGGTCCGGCTCGCCCGCGATGCGGCCGAGCGTGCCGAAGCCGAGCGCCTTCGCTACGAGGTGTTCGTGCGCGAGCTGGGCGGTGACGGTGACATGGTCGATCATGCCGCCGGTCGGGAACGCGACCGTTTCGACGCGGTGGCCGAGCAGCTCCTGCTGATCGACGAGGCCCGGCCCGAGGGCGCGCGTATCGTCGGCCTGTACCGGCTCCTCGACGATGCGGGGGCGGCTCGCATGGGGCAGTTCTACACCGAAGACGAGTTCGATCTCGATCCACTCAAGGCCTCGGGGCGACGGCTGCTGGAGCTGGGGCGCTCCTGCCTGCATCGCGATTATCGCGGTGGTACGGCGATGTTCCGGCTCTGGCAGGGGCTGGCGGCCCATATCGAGGCGCGCGGCATCGAGATTCTGTTCGGTACGGCCTCGTTTCGCGGCGCGGACCCCAAGATGCATGCCGGGCCCCTGTCGCTGCTTGGTTGCGATCATCTCGCGGCGCCGGAACTACGGGTCACTAGCCGTCAGCCGGAGCATGTGGAGATGCCCGCCCTGGCGGAGCTCGACCGGGCTGCCGCGATGCGGGCGATGCCGCCACTGATCAAGGCCTATCTCAGGCTGGGCGGCCGGGTCGGGCAGGGGGTCTATGCCGACCGGGCCTTCAACACCACGGATGTCTGCATGATTCTCGACATGGACACGGCGCATGCCGGTCAACGGGCGCGCTACGGGGTGCGCGGATGAACGACACGCCCCAGCGCCTGACCTGGCACGGCGCCGATCCGACGCCATGGGACGGACCCGACCTGCGGGGTTGGTTTCGGGTAGCATGGCGCGGGCCATTGCTGGTCCTGACCATGCTCGGCGCGCTGATCATCCTGCTGGCCCTGCGCCCGTTCGAGCGGCGGATCTGGGGGCTGGAGCGCCCGCTCACCTCGCGCATCACCCGCGCCGCCTGCCGCGCGGGCCTTGCGATCCTTGGGCCGCGCCTGCGTGTCAGGGGCGAACCGATGGCCAGGCACGGCGCGATGGTCGCCAATCATTCCTCGTGGCTCGACATCTTCGCGCTCAACGCCCGGGCCTCGGTCTATTTCGTGTCCAAGGCCGAGGTCGCCGACTGGCCCGGTATCGGCTGGCTGGCGCGGGCGACGGGCACGGTGTTCATCCGTCGCGACCGGCGCGAGGCCACGGCGCAGGTGCGGCTGCTGCGCGAACGCCTGGCGCATGGCCATAGGCTGGTGTTCTTCCCGGAGGGCACCTCGACCGATGGGCGAAGGGTGCTGCCGTTCAAGCCGACGCTCTTCGCGGCCTTCCTGTCGCCGGACCAGCCGGATCTGGAGATCCAGCCGGTGAGCCTCGTCTACCGCGCGCCGGAGACGGCGGAATCGCGCTTCTACGGCTGGTGGGGCGACATGGATTTCGGGCCGCACATGCTGCGGATGCTGTCGACGCGGCGGCACGGGGTGATCGAGGTGGTCTACCACCCGGCGTTGCGCGTGGCCGATCACCCGGACCGCAAGGCGCTGGCGCGGACCTTGGAGGGGCAGGTGCGCGCCGGGCTCGATGCCGCCGGCGCGCTGAGCCGGTCTCAGCCGGCCATCGCCGAGGCGTAGCGGCGCAGCGCTTCGGCTGCGTCCTCCTCGCGCCAGATCTCCTCGCCGATGCCGAAGAAATCGGCATGCGGCGCGAGGCGGCGCACAAGTTCAGGGTCGAGCGCCCCTTCGGCCACCACCGGTACCTCGATCATCATCGACCACCATTCGAACAGCTCGGCCTCGGCCTGTGGCGTGGTACCGAGATCGGTCGCACCGGCCGGGCCGAACGAGATGTAGTCGGCGCCAAGCTCGCCCGCCGTCATCCCGTCATGGCGGGAATTGCCGCAAAAGGCGCCGACGATCGCGTCCTCGCCAAGCTCCTTGCGGGTGGCGCGTACCGAGCGGGCGCCATCGGTCAGGTGCACCCCGTCGAGCCCGAGCCGGGTCACGAGCCGGGCATGGCTGTCGATCACCAGGGCGACGTCGCGGGCGATTGTGACCTCGCGCAGCGCGTCGGCGGCGCGGGAGATCCGGTCCTCGTCGCGCGTCGCGAGCCCGAGCCGCACGCAGGCGACGGGCGTCGCGTCGAGGCAGGCGGCGAGCCGGTCGGGAAATTCCGACAGTTCGAATTCGGGCGGGGTGACGAGATAGATCTGCGGCGCGTCGTCTTGGTCGCTCATGAGGGCCTCCTGCACTTCGAGGCCGCCCTATATCCGGCTTCGCGACGCTTGGCTACTTCGCAGGCAGATCCTCGGCATGCGCCAGAGCCAGGGCCAGCAGCGTGCCGCGCGCCTCTTCGTCGGCCATGGCCTCGTCGCTGGCCGAAACCATGCCGCCCATGGGTTTGCCGGTGAATTCCATCGGCCCGGTGCCGGGTATTTCCATGGCTTCGACCTGGCGGTCCTTGCCCACCCGGAACATGGCGCCCTGCGAGGTCACCCCGCACAGCATGTTGCCGAACAGCATGAAGGCCAGCCCGCCGAACATCTCCCGCTCCGATATGCCGGGCCGCCCGTCGAGGTCGTCGCGCAGCAGCGCCGCCAGTCCTTGGTCATACGCCATGGGTCCACTCCTTGTCTCGGCCGTCCCCCGAGGCTACACCGCGCGGCATCCCTCGCACAGACCGGACCGCCATGACCGAGCATTCGCCGCAACCCGCATTCGTCCTGATCCGCCCGCAGATGGGCGAGAATATCGGCGCGGCCGCCCGCGCGATGTGGAATTTCGGTCTCGACCGGATGCGCGTCGTGGCGCCGCGCGACGGCTGGCCTCAGGAGCGCGCGGTGGCGCTCGCTTCGGGCGCGGGCCGGCTGCTCGACGAGGCGATGCTGGCGGGCGACACCGCCGAGGCGGTGTCCGACTGCACCTTCGTCTATGCCACCACGGCGCGGCCACGGGGCCTCACCAAGGAGGTGATGACGCCGGAGGCCGCGATGCGCGACGCCGCCGAACGGATCGCCCAGGGCCAGAAGGTCGCGGTGATGTTCGGGCCCGAGCGGGCGGGCATGGAGAACGACGACATCGCCCGCGCCAATGCCATCGTCTCGGTGCCGGTGAACCCCGAATTCGCTTCGCTCAACCTCGGGCAATGCGTGCTGCTGCTGGCCTATGAGTGGCGCCGCGCCAGCACAGAGACCGCCGATCGGCGGATCGAGATGGCGGGGGCCGAATGGGCGCAGGCGCACGAAGTCGAGAAGCTGGCCGAGCATTACGAAGAGCGGCTCGACGAGGCCGGGTTCTTCTTTCCCGCGCACAAGGCCGCGCATATGAAGCAGACCATGCGCAACCTGTGGAGCCGGATGCCGCTGACCCGATCGGACGTGCAGACGCTGCACGGGGTGATGCGACAGATGGTCCGCTGGAAGGAGCGTGGCTGAGGGCGTAGCCCTCCCGCGTTCCAAGCCGTTGACGGGGCGGGTGTTGCCGTCCGAAGGGCGCGCGCCTAGGCTGCGCGCCGATCAGACCGGAGGCATCCACATGGCGAAACAGGCGGACAAACGGCCCCGCTCCATCTTCGAGGAGGTCGGCACGACCCGCAAGTCGGTCGCCACCCCCGGCGGCATCGACCGGGGCCGCGCCGATGCGCGCCGCGGGCTGCGGATCTGGCTCGGCCTGCTGTTCGCGCTGGTCGTTTGCATCGTCTTCGTCGGCGGCATGACCCGGCTCACCGACAGCGGGCTGTCGATCACCGAATGGGCCCCGGTCTCCGGCGCGATCCCTCCGCTCTCGGCCGAGGATTGGGAGGTCGAGTTCGCCAATTACCAGGCCAGCCCGCAATACGAGTTGATGAACCAAGGCATGACGCTGGCCGAGTTCAAGCCGATCTTCTGGTGGGAATGGGGGCACAGGCAGCTCGGTCGGACCATCGGCCTCGTCTGGGGGCTGGGCTTCGCCGGCTTCCTGCTGGCGCGCCGGGTTCCGGCCGGCTGGTCCAGCCGCTTTCTCGGCCTTGGCGTGCTGATCGGCCTGCAGGGCGCGGTCGGCTGGTGGATGGTCCATAGCGGGCTGCAGGACGGCATGATCAGCGTCGCCTCGTACCGCCTCGCTGTTCATCTCGGCCTCGCCTTCGCGATCCTCGGGCTGATCACCTGGTACATGCTCAAGCTGGGGCGCCGTGAAGTCGACCTGCTGCAGGCGCGCCGCTCGGCCGAGCGCAAGCTCTGGGGCGGCATGACCGGGCTGATGCATCTGGGCTTCGTCCAGATCATCCTCGGCGCGCTGGTGGCCGGGATCGACGCCGGACGGGCCTTTCCCACATGGCCGCTGATGGGCGACAGCTTCTTTCCGCCCGATCCGTTCCAGCTCGAGCCGCTATGGCGCAACTTCTTCGAGGATGCGGGTCTGGTGCAGTTCATCCACCGCATGGCGGGCTACCTGCTGCTGGTCCTCGGGATCGTCGTGTGGTTCCGCGGCAGCCGCTCGCCGCACCGCGCGACCCGCTTCGCGGTCAATGCGGTGCTGGCGATGCTGGTGGTGCAGATGGTGCTCGGAATCGTCACGGCGCTCTATGCCGCGCCGCTGCACGCCGCGATCACGCACCAGCTCGGCGCGGTGCTGCTGTGGGTGCTGATCCTGCGCGCCCGCTTCCTCGCCCGCTATCCTCATGTCCAGTCGCTCAGGAAGCTCCGCAAATGACCGCTTACGATGAACTGATGGCGCATGCGCGCGAGACCGAGGCGCTGGCGCAGGTCGCGGGACGGCTCGGCTGGGACCAGGAGACGGTGATGCCGCGCGGCGCCGCTGCCCAGCGCGGCGAGGAGAGCGCGGCGATGGAGGGCGTTCTGCACGCCCGCCGCACCGATCCGCGCATCGGGGACTGGCTCGCCGCCGCGCAGGCGACCGATGCGGTGGCCGAGGCCAATCTGCGCGAAGTCCGGCGGGCTTACGAGCGCGCGAACAAGGTGCCTGCCAAACTCGCCGCCGAGATTGCCCGCGTCACCTCGGTGGCGCAGGGCGTCTGGGCCGAGGCGCGCGCCACCGAGGATGTCGCGGCCTTCCTGCCGACCCTGCGGCGCGTGGTGGCGCTCAGGCAGGAGGAGGGTCAGGCCCTGGCGCAGGGCGGCGACGTCTACGACGCGCTGCTCGACGACTACGAGCCGGGCGCGCGTGCCGCCGAACTCGACGAGATGTTCGGCGCCCTGCGGCCGCGCCTCGTGGCGCTGCGTGGGGCGATACTGGACAAGCCGCAGCCCGCCGCGCTCTCGGGCCGCTTCGACGAGACGGCGCAGCTGGCGCTCACGCGCGAACTGGCGGAGCTGTTCGGCTATGACTTCGCGCGCGGGCGCATCGACAAGGCGGTGCATCCGTTCTGCTCGGGCTCTGGCAACGACGTGCGCGTTACCACCCGCACCGATCCGGCCGATCCCTTCAATTGTCTCTACTCGACGATCCACGAGGTGGGTCACGCCAGCTACGAGCAGAATGTCGAGCCCGACTACCTGCTGACGCCGATCGGACGCGGCGTGTCGATGGGCGTGCATGAGAGCCAGAGCCGGATCTACGAGAACCAGCTTGCCCGTTCGCCGGCCTTCGCCGGCTGGCTGCTGGGACGCATGCGCGACAGCTTCGGCAATATCGGCATCGACGACCCGATGGAGTTCGCCCGCGCCCTCAACCGGGTCTCGAACGGCTATATCCGCACCGAAGCGGACGAGGTGCAGTACAATCTGCATGTGCTGATGCGCTTCGATCTCGAGCGGGCGCTGATGTCCGGCGACCTGAACGTGGGCAATCTGGAGGCGGCTTGGAACGATCGCTTCGCTGCCGATTTCGGCTTTGCCGTCGACAAGCCCTCCAACGGGTGCCTGCAGGACGTGCATTGGTCGGTGGGGCTGATGGGGTACTTTCCAACCTACAGCCTTGGCAATGTATATGCGGGCTGCCTGCACGCCGCGCTGCGGGCCGACCGTCCTGAGCTCGAAGCGGAACTGGCGCGCGGCGACCTGTCCGGTGCCACGACATGGCTGCGCGACAAGGTGCAGCGCCACGGGGCGCTGATGTCGCCACGCGAGACGATCCAGGCGGCCTGCGGTGCCGTGCCCTCCGAAGCGCCGCTGCTCGACTATCTCGAAACCAAGTTCGGCGCGCTCTACGATCTCTGATCTGCCGGCGGCCAATGAAAAGCCCCCGCGAACGGATGGTCGCGGGGGCTTTTTTCTCTTGGCCTCAGCTCCGGCGGCGGCCGCGCCGTGCCGCGCGTTCGGGGCCCGCGCCATCGGTGCCGTCAGAGGCCGAGGAGAAGCCGCCCAGCTTCTCGACGATGGTCTCGAGCGTCGGACGTTCGCCCACGGGCCGTGTCTCCAACGCCTCGCGCATGGCGCGGAGGTGATCCGGCATGGTGCCGCAGCAACCGCCGATGATCGTCGCGCCGGCGTCCCGGGCGAGGCAGGCGTAATCGGCCATCAGCTCTGGCGTGCCATCGTAGTGGATATGGCCGTCCTGATATTTGGGGATGCCCGCATTGCCCTTGGCGATGATCGGCTGCTCGGCCCCGGCGGCGGTAAAGCCCAGAACGGTCCGCATCAGGTCCGAGGCGCCGGTGCCGCAATTGGCGCCGAAGGCGACGGGGGTATTGGGGATCTTGCCGACCATCTTGACCATGTCGGCGCTGGTCAGCCCCATCATCGTGCGCCCCGCCGTGTCGAAGCTCATGGTGCCGCACCAGGGCATGTCGGCCTTGGCAAAGGCCTCGGCCGCGGCGCGGAATTCCTCGCCGGCCGAGATCGTCTCGACCCAGAGCACGTCGGCGCCACCGGCCTTGAGGCCCTCGGCCTGCTCATGGAACATCTCGACCGCGAGCTCATGGGTGAGGCTGCCCATCGGTGCCATGATGTCCCCGGTCGGTCCGACCGATCCCGCGACGATCACCGGGCGGCCCGCCTTGTCGGCGACCTCGCGGCCCAGCTCGGCCGCGGCCTTGTTCAGCTCGAATACCCGGTCCTGAGCCTGGTGCAGCTTGAGCCGCGAGGCGTTGCCTCCGAAGCTGTTGGTGAGGAACAGGTCGGAGCCGGCCTCGACCGCCATGGAATAGAGCTTGCGGATCTTCTCGGGCTGATCGGTGTTCCACAGCTCCGGCGCGTCGCCCGAGCTCAGCCCCATGTTGAACAGGTTGGTCCCGGTCGCCCCGTCGGCCAGCAGCCAGTCACGGGTTTCGAGAAGTCGTGTAAGCGCGTCGGTCATGAACGGGGCCTGTCTGGTCAGTGAAGCGCGGCGCGGCGCCGCGAAGGACCGGAAGCCGGATCGGCCGCCGGGCGGTGTCCGGGTCCTTCTGCACCGGACGGCCCCCGATTTCAATGTCGGCGATGGGCGGCTCGGCACCGAGCGGGGCGGGATCATGCACGGCACGGGCGATCTCGATCACCGCCCGCAAGAGCCCCGCGCGGTGCGGCGCGGCGATGTAGAGCGGGCGCCAGTCGGGGCCGAAGCCGCGCTTGAACTGCTCCAGGCCGGCGCAACCGGGCCGCGCCGCGATCCGGGCGCGGGCCCAGCCGGGAAGCCAGCCCGGCAACTCGGGCAGGGCGGCGAGCGAAACCCGCGCCATGCCGGCCGCGCGGGCGGCCTCGATCGCGGTCGAGATCGCCGCCATCATCGTGCCGTCCGGCGCCCCGGCCGATTGACGCATCAGGTCGAGCGTCCATTCCTCGCGGCCGCCATGAAAGCTCGCGAAGCCCAGCAGGTGTTCGCCCTGCCAGGCCAACACGACCATCTGCTGGCCCAGCAATTCCGGGCAGAACCGCCCCATCGAAAAGCCGCGCTCGCCGCCGCTGCGCAAGGTCCAGTCGCCATGCACGGCCTCCATGTCCGCGAGCGGCAGCGGCCCGGTGGCCAGTTCGGTTCGCACGCCGGCCTTCGCAGCCGACTTGAGCTTGCGACGCAGGTTGCGGCAGGCAGGCCGGTCCGGGCTCCAGCGAACGAGGTCGATCACCGCCTCGGTGGCGATGCGCTCCACCGCCCAGCCGGCGCGGCGGGCCTGCACGGCAAGCCGGGCGCCACCCTTGTACAGCGCGACGCCAAGCCCGGCGCGCTGCGCATGGGCGCGCAGTTCGGCCAGGCAGGGCCGGCCGAGCGGTTCGCCGATCGCGGTCAGGGTGCCGCCGGCCCGGCGTACCAGCCAGCCATGCTCGAGGCTGCGCGACAGCAGGATCGCCGCACCCTGATGCGCGAGGCCCCATTCCGCCTGCGGCGCGCGCGCCATGGCCTGATGCCGCGCCGCACCGGTTGCCAGCAGCAAGGCCGGACGATCGACCGGGGCCACCGGCCGCACCAGCAGCGCCAGCGCCACGATGGCCGGGATCGCGTGATAGATCAGCCGGTAGCCGAGCATCGCCGCGACGAGGTCCGTCTCGGCGATCTGCGGCAGCAGCGCCAGCAGGCACAGCTCGAAGGCCCCGACGCCGCCGGGGCTCTGGCTTGCGAGACCTGCGCCCAGCGCCGCCAGATAGGCGAAGACCACCGCCGAAACCGGCACGTCCACCCCTTGTGGCAGCAGCAGCCAGATCACCGCGCCGGCGGCACAGGTGTCGATCGCGGTCCAGCCGATCAGCCGGGGCAGGGTGCCCGCGCGCATCTGTGGCAGCCCGGGCAGCCGTGGCAGCCTCGGCGCCAGCACGATCACCGCAAGCGCCAGCACCGCTGCCAGCAGCACCCGCCCGTCGAGCAGCAGGAGCGACAGCCCGCCGAGCATCGCAAGCGCGCCCATGAAGGAGATCGAGACCCAGAGCGACAGGCGCGTGACCAGCCACAGGTCGCATTCCGGCAGGCTGCGCCAGCGTACCAATGCCCCCGTGAGGCTGCCGAAGCCGACAGTCTGCGCGATGGCCATCGCGCGGATGCCGGCGGCGCGGGCGCGGCGCGGCTCCACGCCGGTGCCCATGGCGCGATGCAAGACCACGTCGTATTGACCCAGCGCCCAGAGGCTCAGCCCGGTGCAGAGCAAGGCGCCGATCCATTGTGCCGGCGGCAAGGCTCCAAGCGCCGGTACGACCGCGCCCAGATCGACCGTCTCCAGTCGCCGGGCAAGCAGCAGTCCGCCCAACGCCAGGGCAGCGAGCGGCAGCAGCCGAAGCGCGAGGCGGCCAAGGCGGGAGGCAAGTTGCGGGCCGGGCGAGGCGGTCATGGCGTCTCCTGAGCAATGGCAGGCAGGGATACTGCCGCGGCGCTCCGCCGGACGGTATCGGTCAGGGGTGAAAGGGAATTTAAGCGCGCGCCATCAGGGCGCGCGGCGCCACCAGCAGCGCTTGGTTAAGATGGTTTAATTTTCCTCGACGAGCTCGGCCTTCGCCTCCGCGTTGAAGGCTGCCATCTTCTCATGGATTTCGGCGTCGCTGAGCAGGTGTCCGATGTCGCGGCGGAGCTTGCGGAACACGTCGTCCTGCCCCGCCTCCTCGAATTCGGCCTTGATGACCTCGCGGGCATAGGCCGCGGCTTCGTCGCCCTCCTTGCCCAGTAGGCCGGCGGCCCAGAAACCGAGCTTGCGGTTGCGCCGCGCCTCGGCGCGGAACTTCATCTCGGCGTCATGGGCGAACTTCGCCTCGAAAGCGTGCTCGCGTTCATCGAAAAGTGTCATGTGACTTGCCTTTCCACGCTTCCGTCCTAGGCCACAAGGATACGTCCCGGGACACCTTGCCCGCAAGGGGGGCTTGCACTATGAGGCGGCCAAGGCCGCGTCACGCAGCAATCCTGTCACGGAAACGTTGCGTCGCCCCGACATCCGGGGTTCTGGCGCGCGAAACCCCGTGGAGAGCGCATGGCACGTCGCAAGAAGATTTACGAGGGCAAGGCGAAGATCCTCTACGAAGGCCCCGAGCCGGGAACGCTGGTCCAGTATTTCAAGGATGACGCGACCGCCTTCAACGCCGAGAAGAAGGCAGTGATCGAGGGCAAGGGCGTGCTCAACAACCGCCTGTCCGAGTTCTTCATGACCGGTTTGCAGTCGATCGGCGTGCCGACGCACTTCATCAAGCGGCTGAACATGCGCGAGCAGTTGATTCGTCAGGTGGAAATTATTCCGCTCGAGGTCATCGTGCGCAACTTCGCCGCCGGCTCCATGGCCAAGCGGCTGGGTCTGGAGGAGGGCGCGCCGCTACCGCGTCCGATCATCGAGTTCTCCTACAAGGATGACAAGCTCGGCGATCCGCTGGTGCCCGAGGAGTACATCATCGCCTTCGGCTGGGCCTCCCAGCAGGATCTCGACGACATCGTGGCGCTGGCGCTGCGGGTCAACGACTTCATGTCGGGCGTCATGCACGGCGTCGGCATCAAGCTGGTGGATTTCAAGATCGAGATCGGCCGGATCTGGGACAACGACTTCCAGCGCCTCGTCGTGGCCGACGAGATCTCGCCCGACAGCTGCCGGCTGTGGGACATCGAGACCGGTCAGAAGCTCGACAAGGACGTGTTCCGCAAGGATCTCGGCAGCCTCACCGACGCCTATACCGAGGTGGCGCGGCGGTTGGGCGTACTGCCCTCCAACGTGACCCATCGCCCCCGTCCGACGCTGATCAACTGACGCCGCGGGCGAGACCAGACCGACAAGCCAGATCGACAAGAAGGAGCGGCGCGCATGAAGGCTCGCGTGCAGGTGATGCTGAAGACCGGAGTTCTCGACCCCCAGGGCGAGGCGATCCGCCACGCGCTGGGCGCGCTGGGCTTCGACGGCGTCGAGGGCGTCCGGCAGGGCAAGGTGATCGAGTTGGACCTCGCGGAGACCGACGCGGCGTCGGCCGAGGCCCAAGTGACCGAGATGTGCGAGAAACTTCTCGCCAACACGGTGATCGAGAGCTACAAGATCGACCTGAGCTGAGGTCGCACGCCGCCTCTCGGGGCGGCGTTCGCGTCTTTGGACCAGGTTTCGCTTTCGGGCACCGCTCGGCTTCCTTTCTGGGGGGCCTGAGCACCGGGAGCGATGCGGCGGTGGTTGCAGGGGAGGGCGCCACCGCCGACCTGACTTCCCGAGCAGGGGCGTCGCCGCCCCTCGCCCCGATTTCCCTTTCGCGGCGCCGCCGCCCCAGATCCCGAAGGATGCCCGCCATGAAGGCTGCCGTCATCGTATTCCCCGGCTCCAACTGCGACCGCGACATGGCCGTCGCCCTGCGCGCCGCTGGCGCCGATGTCGAGATGGTCTGGCACAAGGATGACGGTCTGCCGCGCGGCATCGATCTGGTCGCCGTGCCGGGCGGCTTTTCCTTCGGCGACTACCTGCGGTGCGGCGCCATCGCCGCGCAGTCGCCGGTCTGCCGCGCCGTGATCGATCACGTCCACAAGGGGGGCTATGCGCTCGGCGTCTGCAACGGCTTTCAGGTGCTGACCGAGACCGGGCTGCTGCCGGGTGCGCTGATGCGCAATGCCGGCATTCGCTTCGTGTGCAAGACCGTGCCGCTCGAAGTGGCGACCACGGACAGCGACTTCACCCGTGGCTACGCCAAGGGCGCGTCGCTGCGGATCCCGGTCGCGCATCACGACGGCAACTACTTCGTCGACCAGCCGACGCTGGAGCGGTTGCGGGCCGAGGACCGGATCGCCTTCACCTATGGCGACAACCCCAACGGCTCGACCGGCGACATCGCCGGGGTCCTTTCCGAGAACCGCCGCGTGCTCGGCATGATGCCGCATCCCGAGCGGGCGGTCGATGCCGGGCATGGCGGCACCGACGGGCGCGGCCTGTTCGACGGTCTCGTGGGCGCGCTGGTCTCGGCCTGACCTCGATCCGCCTCACGCCCGCCCGCAGGCGGCGTGATCGGGCCCCGCTTGCCGCGAGGCGCGGGGCCGCGTAAACCCTTCGGCATGTCGACCCAGATACCCAGACCGCCCAAGCCGAGGCGCAGCTGGGGCCCGCGCATCGCGCTGGCCCTGTTCTGCCTCGCCGCGATGGCGGTGATCTGGATCACCAACGTGCTGCTGACCGAGCGCTTCACCGAGGCCACGCGCAATCGCGCCGAGGTCCGGCTCACCCTCTATGTCGGCAACCTGATTTCCGAGCTGCAGCGCAACTCCATCGTGCCGCAGCTGCTCGCGCGCGACCCCGAGTTGATCGGCGCGCTGTCCTCGTCGGATTTCTCGCGCTCGACCCAGAGGCTGCTCTCCTTCGTCGACGAGATCGGCGCGGCGAGCCTCGTGCTCTACGATCGCGACGGCCGCATCGTGGCGGCGACCGATCGCAACCGGCTTGGCGAGACGCATCGCGCGGCGCCCTATTTCGTCGATGCGATGCGCGCCAATTCCACGGTCTTCACCATCTTCCGGCGCGAAACCGGCGGCTATGCCTTCCTCTATTCGCGCAAGGTCGACAGCAACGGCGCGACGCTCGGCGTGATCTCGGTCGAGGTCGACCTCGCCAAGCTCGAACGCAGCTGGGCCGGCACCTCGGACGCGGTTCTGGTCACCGACAGCTCGGGCGAGATCATCCTTTCGACCGAGCCGCGCTGGCGCGGCCTGCCCGAGAGCGAGGCGCTGGAGCGACAGAGCGCGCCCTCGGCGATCGAGCGCGCTTTCCTCGCCACCGACTGGACCGCCCTGCCGATCGACGCATATCTGCGCGGCGAGGCGGTGATGCGTCGCGAATTGCGGGTGCCGTTCCAGGGCTGGAAGATGGTCACCTTCACCGCCTATAGCAGCGTCCGCGAGAAGGTGAACGGCGTGCTGGCGCTCGAGATCATGGGCTTCGCGATGCTCCTGGCCTTCGCCTTCTGGCTCAGCTCGCGCAAATCGGCCTCGCGGCTCCTGCTGGTGCGCCGGGAAAGCGACCAGCTGCGGCGGCTCAACATGCGGCTGCAGCGCGAGATCGCGCAGCGCCAGCAGGTCGAGCGCAACCTCGAGAGCGCCGAGCAGACCATCGCGCAATCCTCGAAGCTCGCGGTGCTGGGCGAGATGTCGGCCAGTGTGAGCCACGAGCTGAACCAGCCGCTGGCGGCGATGAAGACCTATCTCGCCGGGGCGCGGCTCTTGCTGCAGCGCCGCCGCCCGGAGGAGGCGCTGTCCTCGTTCCAGCGCATCGACGACCTGATCGACCGGATGGGCGCGATCACCCGCCAGCTCAAATCCTATGCCCGCAAGGGCAATCAGGCCTTCGAGCCGGTGGATGCCCGGGCCGCGCTATCCTCGGCGCTTGCCATGATGGAGCCGCAGCTCAAGACCCGGTCGGTCGCGATCAACCGCACGCTGCCCTCGGGGCCGGCGATGATCCTCGGGGATCGGCTGCGCTTCGAACAGGTGATCATCAACCTGCTTCGCAACGCGCTCGACGCGACCAAGGAGGTGCGCGACCCGCGCATCGACATCACGCTCACGGTCGAGGATGCCGTCGTTCTGACCGTGCATGACAACGGCCCGGGCATCGAGAATCTCGATGCGCTGTTCGAGCCGTTCTATACAACCAAGCAGCCCGGCGACGGTGTCGGTCTGGGGCTCGCGATCTCATCGGGGATCGTCAACGATCTCGGTGGACGGCTGACCGCGCGGAACGCATCCGGCGGCGGGGCTGTTTTCGAAGTGCAACTGCCTATCTTGGAAGAAGGTATGGCTGCGGCGGAATAGGGGGCTCGAATGAGCAAGACCATGAAGGTCGCCATCGTCGACGACGAAAAGGACATGCGCCAGTCGATCAGTCAGTGGCTGGCGCTGTCGGGGTTTGACACGGAGAGCTTTGCCAGCGCCGAGGAGGCGCTCAAGGGGCTGACCGCCGATTACCCCGGGATCGTGGTGAGCGACATTCGCATGCCCGGCATGGACGGCATGCAGTTCCTGCGCAAGCTTAAGAGCGTCGACAGCACGCTGCCGGTGATCATGATCACCGGCCATGGCGACGTGCCGATGGCAGTCGAGGCGATGCGGCTCGGGGCGTTCGATTTTCTCGAGAAACCGTTCAACCCGGACCGGATGACCGAGCTGGCCAAGAAGGCCAGCAACGCGCGACGGCTGGTGCTCGACAACCGGGCGCTCCGGCGCGAACTGTCGGACGGCTCGGCGCTGATGAACAAGCTGATCGGCTCCTCGCCGGTGATGGAGCGTCTCAAGGAGGACATCCTCGATCTCGGCCAGGCCGATGGCCACGTGCTGATCGAGGGCGAGACCGGCACCGGCAAGACGTTGGTGGCGCATGCGCTGCACGCGGTGGGCTCCCGAGGTTCGAAGAAGTTCGTGCTGATCTCCTGCTCCGCCTATGACGAGGAGCGGCTCGCGGCGCGGCTGTTCGGCCCGGCGGCCGAGGACGAGCCGATCCCGGCGCTCGAAGAGGCGCGCGGCGGCACGCTGGTGCTCGAGGACATCGAGGCGCTGTCGAGCGCGATGCAGGCGCGGCTCCTGACCGCGATCAACGACCAGGGTACGCCCGCGGAGACCCGCATCGTCGCGATCTGCAACTTGCAGGACGAGGGCAAGACCTGCGAGAGCGTGCTGCGCCCGGACCTCTACTACCGGCTCGCGGCGCTCAGGATCGTCGTGCCGCCGCTTCGGCAGCGCGGCGAGGACATCCTGTCGCTCTTCACTCGGCTGTCGGAGCAGTTCGCCGACGAGTATGGCTGCGACGCCCCCGAGGTCAGCGCGCAGGAGGCGGCGCAGCTGCTGCAGGCGCCCTGGCCCGGCAACGTGCGTCAGCTGATCAACGTGGCCGAACGCGCGGTGCTGCAGAACCGTCGCGGCTCCGGCTCGATCGCCTCCTTGCTGATGAGCGATGGCGACGAGCAGAGCGATCAGGCGATGACCACCGAAGGCAAGCCGCTCAAGGAGTTCGTCGAGGCCTTCGAGCGGATGCTGATCGACAACACGATGCGGCGCCACAAGGGCTCGATCGTCGCGGTGATGGACGAGCTGTGCCTGCCGCGCCGGACGCTGAACGAGAAGATGGCCAAATACGGGCTGCAGCGCTCCGATTATCTCTGAAATCCAACGGCATCTGTCACGGATCGGGCCGCCCTTCGGGGCGGTCTTTCACATTCGTCATTGTGTCATGTGGACAAGTGCCGCTATGAAGGTCGGAACGGGCGGGCGCTTGGCGCCCCGGCCCGGACGGATTTTCCGCCACCTTTGCGACGGGGTACCCCGGCACCGGCGGCGGACGAGACCGGCCCCGAGAGGGACCGCATACCTGACCCCGGTCGACCCGCCTCCGCGGAGGTGGCCGACGGGCATGAACGGCCCCCGAGGGGGCGAGGAAGAACCGCGATGCAACGCGCGCAGCATGCAGGCGACCCGATGACGGCCCCGAGGGGCCGCGCGGAGGCCGATACGCGCTTGATCGCCACAATCGGACATGAACGCCCGACAGGCCTCCCCCCGGGGGCGCCGCCCGGTGCATCATGCGAATGGATAACATGGCAAAGAAAATGCTTATCGACGCCACGCACGCGGAGGAAACCCGCGTCGTGGTCTGTGACGGAAACAAGGTCGAGGAATTCGACTTCGAAAGCCAGAGCCGCCGTCAGCTCGCCGGAAACATCTACCTCGCCAAGGTCACGCGCGTAGAGCCGTCGCTGCAGGCGGCCTTCGTCGATTACGGCGGCAACCGGCACGGATTTCTCGCATTCTCCGAGATCCACCCCGACTATTACCAGATTCCCGTGGCCGACCGCGAAGCGCTGCTCGCGGAAGAGAAGGCCTATGCCGAGAGCCTGAAGGCCGAGGCCGAGGCCGCGTCTGCGCAGGCCGCGGAGGCTGAGGAGGACGAAAGCGAGACCGATGGCGAGGAGGGCGACCGCCCGCGCCGCCGCCGCTCGCGCTCGCGCCGCCGCGCATCCGATGCCAACACCGACGCCGTGGCCAGCCAAGACAGCGACGCCGTCTCCGGCATGGAAACCATCGACCCCGAGGGCGACGACGAGGACGAGGCCGACGCCGCCACCAAGGACGAGGACATCGAAAGCGTCGCCGACGAGGATGACAGCGAGGATGTGCGCCCGGCGCGCAAGCCGCGTCCCAAGCGCTACAAGATCCAGGAAGTGATCAAGGTCCGGCAGATCATGCTGGTTCAGGTCGTCAAGGAGGAGCGCGGCAACAAGGGCGCGGCGCTGACCACCTACCTGTCTCTCGCGGGTCGCTACTGCGTGTTGATGCCCAATACCGCCCGTGGCGGCGGCATCTCTCGCAAGATCACCAATGCCGCCGATCGCAAGAAACTCAAGGAGATCGCGGCCGAAATGGATGTGCCGGAAGGCGCGGGGCTGATCATCCGTACCGCCGGGTCGCAGCGTACCAAGTCCGAGATCAAGCGTGACTACGAATACCTCCAGCGCCTGTGGGAGCAGATCCGCGAGCTGACGCTCAAGTCGATCGCGCCCGCCAAGATCTACGAGGAAGGCGACCTCATCAAGCGGTCGATCCGCGATCTCTACTCCAAGGATATCGACGAGGTGATCGTCGAGGGTGTCGAGGGCTTCCGGATCGCGCGCGACTTCATGAAAATGATCATGCCGTCGCATGCGAAAAACGTGAAACCCTATACCGATAGCCTGCCGCTCTTCGCGCGCTATCAGGTCGAGAGCTATCTCGCGGGCATGTTCAACCCGACCGTGCAACTTCCCTCCGGCGGCTACATCGTGATCGGCGTCACCGAGGCGCTGGTCGCCATCGACGTCAACTCGGGCCGCGCCACCAAGGAAGGCTCGATCGAGCAGACCGCGCTCAAGACCAACCTCGAAGCGGCGGACGAGGTGGCGCGCCAGCTGCGTCTGCGCGATCTCGCCGGTCTGATCGTGATCGACTTCATCGACATGGACGAGCGGCGCAACAACACCGCGGTCGAAAAACGCTTCAAGGACAAGCTGAAGACCGACCGCGCGCGGATCCAGGTCGGGCGCATCTCGGGTTTTGGCCTGCTGGAGATGAGCCGCCAGCGCCTGCGCCCCGGCATGCTCGAGGCCACCACCCAGCCTTGCCCGCATTGCCACGGCACCGGCCTGCTGCGCTCCGACGAGAACGTCGCCCTGGCGATCCTGCGCCAGCTTGAGGAAGAGGGCGTTCGGGGTCGTACCAAGGAGGTGCTGGTGCGCGTGCCCTACGCCATCATGAACTTCCTGATGAACCACAAGCGCGAGCACGTGGCCGCCATCGAGCAGCGTTACGGCATGGCCGTGCGGGTCGAGGGGGATCCGACGCTGGTGTCGCCCGACTTCGTGGTCGAGAAGTTCAAGACCGCCACCCGGACCGTGCCCGAAGCCGCACCCGTCGTCTCGACCGCCGCGCTGATGGAGGAACTCGACGCCGAGATCGACCTCGATATCGAGGAAGAGGACGAGGAAGACGAGGAGAGCACCGAGGCCGCGACCGAGAGCGCATCTCAGGACGAGCCGCGCGCGGCGACGGACGAGGACGACAAGCCGCGCAAGAAGCGTCGTCGTCGACGTCGTCGTCGCGGCGGCAACGGCGAAGGGGCCGAGACGCAGGGCGAGGAACAGTCCGAGGATCGGAACGTGACCGAGGCCGAAGCGGACGAGGCGCCCGCCGAAGCTCCCGAGGTGGTTGCCGAGCCGGCGGCCGCGCCGGTTGCCGAGGCCGAGGCCGAGGTCGAAGCGACAGTGGAGCCCGAGACCGCCGAACCCGCGCCTGCGGCAGCGGCCGAAGCCGCACCCGAGCCGGAAGCCAAGCCGAAGCGGACCCGTACCCGGACCCGCAAGAAGGAAACGGCCGAGGACTCTACGCCCGCCGCGCCTGCCGAGGCCGACGCGCCCGTTGCGGAAGAGGCACCGAAGCCCAAGCGCACGCGTCGCAAGAAGGCCGAGCCGACCGAGGCCGAGGCCGCGCCTGCCGGTGAGGCCGAGCCCGCGCCGAAGCCCAAGCGCACTCGCCGCAAGAAGGCCGAGCCGAAGCCCGAGGAGGTCGCCGAGACCGCGCCGGTTCCGGCCGAGGCCGAGCCGGCAGCTGCCGGGGCCGCTGAAGCCCAAGGCGGCGACAAGCCCGAGCAAGCCCCGGCTTCCAGCGCGCCCGAGGTGATGCCGGAAGTGGCCGAACAGGTGGCAGAGACGGTCGCCGAAACCCGCAAGGCGCCCGAGCCCGAGGTCGAGACCCCGCGCGAGACGGTGGATGCCGGGGCCGAGGACGACGGCAAGAAGCCGCGTCGCCGTGGCTGGTGGTCGATCGGCCGCTGAGCCGGGCTGGCCGAGCAGAGACAAGAAGGCCGGGCAGGGAAACCTGCCCGGCCTTTCTCATTCGAGGCTACACTTGGGCTACCGCCGCAGCGGAACGAAACCGCCGCTTTCGTTCGCTAGCCGTGCCGGATGCGATGCCGCTGCGCGCCATCCTCCTCGACCAGCCCCAGATGCTCATGCCCCGCCTCGGCGCAGAAATGGGGCAGGTCGATCCGCGCCACGGGATCATCGCAGATGATCTCGAGGACTTCGCCTTGCGCCATCCCGGCGAGGATCTTGCGCGCCTTGAGCACTGGCAGCGGGCAGATGAGCCCGCGGGCATCGTAATGCCTTGGGCCGGGAGAAAGCGGTGTCACGGTCAAGGGATCGGCCTCGTCTTGGAACTGGTGGCGGCGGGCATCGTTGACCCGCCGAACGTGAAAACGCAAGAAGAAGGAAACGCCATGACCCGCATGATGAACACCACCGCTCTCGCTCTCGGCCTCACCTTGGCTGCCGGCGGCGCTCTTGCCGAAGCCCATACCGAGATGGGCATGGGCTCGGGTCGCCTGACCGCCGACAACCTGTCGAACACGATCCGCGCCGAAAGCCTGATCGGCTCGAACATTTACACGCTCGAGGCGGAGTATGACGAGACCGTCTGGGTCGACACGCCCTATTACGAGGAAGTCGATGCCGAATGGGAAGAGATCGGCGAGGTCGAGGACATCGTGATCTCCGCCGACGGCCAGATGATCGGCCTCGTGATCGAAACCGGCGGTTGGCTGGACATCGGCGATGAGGAGGTCGTGCTCGACTTCAGCGAGGTGCGTCTGGCCGGGGACTATGTCGGCGGTGACTTCTCGCTGGTCACGCGGATGAGCCAGGAGCAGCTCGAAGCGCTGCCGGAGGCCAATGAGGGCTACTACAACTGGTGGAACTGATGCCACTCGGGGCCTGACCCCCCGGAGACGAGCAAAGGGCCGCGGCATATGCCGCGGCCCTTTCATTCTTTACCGGTCGCGAACTCAGCCGCGCAGGATCGAGCGTCCGGCGTAGATCGCGGTTTCGCCCAGCATCTCCTCGATGCGGATCAGCTGGTTGTACTTGGCGAGCCGGTCGGAGCGCGCGAGCGAGCCGGTCTTGATCTGGCCGCAGTTGGTGGCGACGGCGAGGTCGGCGATGGTCGCGTCCTCGGTTTCGCCTGAGCGATGCGACATCACGCAGGTGAAACGCGCGCGCTGCGCCATTTCCACGGCCTGCATCGTCTCGGTCAGCGTGCCGATCTGGTTGACCTTCACCAGCAGCGAGTTGGCCGAACCCTTCTCGATGCCGTCCTTGAGGCGGGCGGGGTTGGTGACGAAGAGGTCGTCGCCCACGAGCTGCACCTTGTCGCCGATGGCGTCGGTGAGCATCTTCCAGCCATCCCAGTCGTCCTCGGACATGCCGTCCTCGATCGAGATGATCGGGTAGTCGTTCACCAACGCCTGCAGGTAGGCGACGTTCTCGGCCGAGCTCAGCGACTTGCCCTCGCCCTTCATCTCGTACTTGCCGCCCTTGTAGTACTCGGTCGCGGCGCAATCGAGCGCGAGGTAGATGTCCTCGCCGGGCTTGTAGCCAGCCTTTTCGATCGAGCGCAGGATGAAGTCGAGCGCCTCGCGGGTGCCACCAAGCTCGGGGGCAAAGCCGCCCTCGTCGCCGAGACCGGTGGACATGCCAGCCGCCGAAAGCTCCTTCTTGAGGGTGTGGAACACCTCCGAGCCCATGCGAACGGCTTCACGGATGCTGGTCGCGGAGACCGGCATGATCATGAATTCCTGGATGTCGATCGGGTTGTCGGCATGCTCGCCGCCATTGATGATGTTCATCATCGGCACCGGAAGCACGCGGGCCGACATGCCGCCGACATAGCGGAACAGCGGTTGGGTGGTGAACTCGGCCGCGGCCTTGGCGACCGCCATCGACACGCCGAGGATCGCGTTGGCGCCGAGGCGGCCCTTGTTGTCGGTGCCGTCGAGCTCGATCATGGTCTGGTCGATCTCGACCTGCTCGGTCGCGTCCATGCCGAGGATCGCCTCGGCGATCTCGCCATTCACCGCCGCGACCGCCTCGAGCACGCCCTTGCCCATGTAGCGGGACTTGTCGCCGTCGCGCTTCTCGACCGCCTCGTAGGCGCCGGTGGAGGCGCCGGAGGGCACGGCGGCGCGGCCCATCGTGCCGTCTTCGAGGATCACGTCCACCTCGACCGTCGGGTTGCCCCGGCTATCGAGAATTTCGCGGGCGTGAATGTCGATGATCGTGCTCATGGAAGTCTCCTGTGGGAAGGTTCGTGGGCTCTATAACGCGGGCGTGACCCGGCGTGAAGCGCGCCTGAGCCGGGCCTCGCGAAGAAGCGTGTAGATCCCCGAGCCGACGATGATCGCGGCACCGAGATAGGTGAGCGCGTCGGGCCGTTCTCCGAAGACCGAGACGGCGATCACCAACGCGAAGATGAGGCGGGTATAGCGGTAGGGCGCGATCACCGAGACCTCGCCCATCCGCGTCGCGGCGGTCAGCATGTAATAGGCCGCCACGCCGATCACCACGCCGCCCGCCAGCATCGCCAGTTGGGTCGGGTTTGGTTGGACCAGCCGCTCTCCGGCGACGAGAACCATCGCGTAGCCCACCGGCACGAGGATCAGGAAGGCATAGACCGACAGCTTGGTCGAGGAGATCGCGCGCGGCACCCGGCGCGAGGCGAGATCGCGGCCCGCCAGACCGATCGCGCCCAGGAGCGCGAAGAGCGACATCGGGGTGAAGCCGTCGGCGCCGGGGCGGATCACCAGCAGCACGCCGACAAGGCCCGCACAGATCGCGCTCCAGCGCCGCCAGCCGACCGGCTCCGCGAAGAACAGCGCCGCGCCCAGCGTCACGAGAAGCGGGATCGACTGCGCGATCGCGGTGGCCGTGGCGAGCGGCGAGAGCGCGACGGCGGTGATGAAGCTTCCCGTTCCGATCACCTCGCCGAGATTGCGCGCCATCACGGCAGGGTGCAGGAAATCGGGCGACCACAGCGCCTCGTCCCGCGCGCGGGCCATCAGCGCGAAGGCCAGCCCGCCGCCGAGGCCCAGCAGCATCAGGATCTGTCCCACCGGCAGCGCGCCGGCAAGGAGCTTGATGAACATGTCCTCGAGCGCGAAACCGAGCATCGCCGCAACCATGAGAAGACTGCCGCGCAGGTTCTCCATCTCAGCTCTCTTTCTTGGCGGGTACGCCGTAGAGTTCGAGCCTGTGCCCGATCAGCTTGTAGCCGAGCCGCTCGGCGATGCGCTCCTGCAGCGCCTCGATCTCGTCATCGACGAACTCGATCACCTCGCCCGAATGCATGTCGATCAGGTGGTCGTGATGCTCGCGATCGGTGGTCTCGTAGCGGGCACGCCCGTCGCCGAACTCGTGCTTTTCGAGAATGCCCGCCTCCTCGAACAGCTTTACCGTGCGATAGACCGTGGCCAGCGAGATCCGTGCATCCTCGGCGGCGGCGCGGGCGTGCAGCTCCTCGACATCGGGGTGGTCGTCCGCCGCCTCGAGCACCTGCGCGATCACCCGGCGCTGTTCGGTCAGGCGCAGGCCGTTCTGCTCGCAGCGCTTCAGGATGGTCTTGGGCATGGGCGTGGTCCGTAGCATGTCTCGCGGTCCGTCTAGCCGGTTCGTCACGGCGGCGCCACCCTGACGGCACACGCCGACTCGCGCGCCGTCACCTTGCGGTGAGGCAGGGTGACGGCGGCGCCGGGCGTCGGGCAGGCTGGCCCCGGGGGAGGACGCGACATGCGCATCTGGACGATCATCGCCGCCATCGCTCTGGCCGGAGCGGCCAGCGCCGAGCCGGCACGCTGGCAAGGCCAATGGCCGAACACCGATTTCACTCAGGCAAGCATTTCCGACTGGTCCGAGATCGTGTCCGGCGGCCCACCCAAGGACGGCATTCCGGCGATCGACGAGCCGAGGATGATCCCCGCGGCCTCCGAGACGCGGCTGGGGGCGACAGAGCCGGTCATGGTCTGGCCGGCCGCCGGCGGTCCGGCCCGGGCCTATCCGATCCGCTACCTGCTGTGGCACGAGATCGTCAACGACGCGGCCGGCGGGGTGCCGGTGGCCGTCACCTATTGCCCGCTATGCAATTCCGGCATGGTGTTCGACCGCCGGGTCGCGGGGCAGACGCTGTCCTTCGGGGTCTCGGGCATGCTGCGTGCCTCGGACATGGTGATGTATGACCGCCAGACCGAAAGCTGGTGGCAACAGGCCATCGGCACCGGCATCGTCGGCGAAATGACCGGGGCCGAACTGGAACTGCTGCCCGCCTGGATGGATAGCTGGGAGCGGTTCAGAACGGCCTATCCGGACGGGCTGGTGATGGACGAGCCGGATTGGAGCCGGGCCTATGGGCGCAACCCCTATGTAAGCTATGACAGCGCCTCGCGACCATTCCTCTACGCGGGCGAGATGTCGCCGCATGGCATCGCGCCCCTGATGCGGGTGGTGCGAGTCGGGGGCCGCGCCTGGCCGTTCTCAAGGCTGCGGGAGGCGGGCACCGTTTCGGAGGCGGGCGTCACGATCACCTGGGAGGCCGGGCAGGCCAGTCCGCTCGATGCGGCGCAGGTCGCGCAGGGCCGCGACGTGGGCAATGTGCGGGTGCGCGACGCGCAGGGCCAGGACCTTCCCCACGACGTGCTCTTCGCCTTTGCCTTTCACGCCTTCTGGCCGGACGGGGAATGGATGCTCGGCGGTTAGTGCCGGCCTTCGCGGGCATCGAGCCCACGGCGCCAGAACACATAGGCCATCACCGCGAGGATGGCGCAGGCGATGAGGCCGAGGATCCGCTCCGCCAGACCGTCGATCGTCGTGGGCGCCATCAGGAACAGCGGCGCGCCGACCGCCCATGCGATCGCGAGACCGATCAGGGCCAAGCGGGCCCATGGATGGTCGCGTCCGAACCCCGCCGCCATGCTGAGCGGCGTCGCGAGGAACAGCGCACCGAGCCCGTAGACGAGATAGATGTGGATGACGACGCCATCGCTATCGCCATCGCCGTATTCGTTGCGGGCGCCGACCACCACGACCAGCGCCGCGAGTATCGCGAGCGACACGACGCCCGCCGACCAGCCGATGCCGCCCAGATGCACATGCGACGCCGCCAGCGCCATGGCGAAGAGCCCCGCGGCAAAACCGTAGAGCGCGACATCCATGATGATCTCCCATTCGCCCGCGCCGAGATCGCTGATCGTGTCGGCGATCCAGTCATGCCCCGGCACGACGATCTGCGCGGCGATGGTGCCGCCGACGAGCGAGGCGCAGCCGAAAAAGCCGAGCCCGGCGAGCAGCAGCAGCAGGTAGGGCCGCTCTGCATCGATCGGTTGTCCGAGCGCATCCTTCATGAAAACTCTCCCTGATGGCAGGCCAACGGGAGGGGGATGGCATGGTTCCTTGCAGCGGAGCGGGTTGGTCCAAAAGGAAAGGGCGGCTTTCGCCGCCCTCGCCATCACCATGTTGGATCTGTCGTCTTAGCCCAGCCGCACCAGCGCGTGGCGCTTCTTGCCCGCCGAGAGCTTGATCGGCGCGGTCAGCGCCGCGCGGTCGATCATCAGACCTGCATCGGTCAGCGGCGCGTCGTCGAGCCTCGCCCCGTTGTCCGAGATCAGCCGCTTGGCTTCCTTGCCCGAGGCGGCGAGCCCGGCGCGCACGATCAGCTGCACCACCGAGATGCCCTCGGCCACCTCGGCTTCGGTCAAGGTGAGCGTCGGCAGGTCGTCACCTACACCGCCCTTCTCGAACACCTCGCGCGCCGTGGCCTTCGCGGTCTCGGCCGCGTCGCGGCCATGCAGCAGCGCCGTGACCTCGTCGGCCAGCACGATCTTGGCCTCGTTGATCTCGGAGCCCGACAATGCGCCGAGGCGCTCGCACTCCGCCACCGGCAGTTCGGTGTAGAGCTTGAGGAAGCGGCCGACATCGGCATCCGTGGTGTTGCGCCAGAACTGCCAGAACTCGTAGGGGCTCAGCATGTCCTCGTTCAGCCAAACCGCGCCACCGGCACTCTTGCCCATCTTGCGGCCGTCCGAGGTCGTCAGCAGCGGCGAGGTCAGACCGTAGATTTCGTGGTCGAGTACGCGACGGGTCAGGTCGATGCCGTTGACGATGTTGCCCCACTGGTCCGAGCCGCCCATCTGCAGCACGCAGCCATAGCGGCGGTTCAGCTCGAGGAAGTCGTAGGCCTGCAGGATCATGTAGTTAAATTCGAGGAAGGACAGCGACTGCTCGCGGTCGATCCTCGACTTCACGCTCTCGAAGCTCAGCATCCTGTTGACCGAGAAATGCCGCCCGATGTCGCGCAGGAACTCGAGGTAGTTGAGGTTGTCGAGCCACTCGGCGTTGTCGAGCATGAGCGCGTCGGTCGGGCCCTCGCCATAGGAGAGGTAGCGCGCGAAGACCTTCTGCATCCCGGCGATGTTCGAGGCGATCTGGTCCGGACCCAGCAGTGGCCGTTCGTCCGAGCGGAAGCTTGGATCGCCCACCTTCGTAGTACCGCCGCCCATCAGGGTGATCGGCTTGTGCCCGGTCTTCTGCAGCCAGCGCAGCATCATCACGTTGAGCAGGTGGCCCACATGCAGCGACGCCGCGGTGGCGTCATAGCCGATATAGGCGGGCACGACCCCCCTCGACAGCGCCTCGTCCAGGCCCTGGTAATCGGTGCAGTCGGCCAGATAGCCGCGCTCGATCATCACGGACATGAAGTCGCTCTTGGGGTGGTAGGTCATGTCTTGTGCCCCTCTCTTGGTCGCGCCACTCTATAGGCATCAAGCGGGGCGAGGGAAAGCGCGATGCGGCGGATCGGGACGGGCGACAGGATCAGGGCCTTGGGCGCGATGTCGGGCACCTCACTCGACGGGGTCGACGCCGCCATCATCGAAACCGATGGCGAAACCGTCTTCGGCTTCGGCGAAAGCGCCTACCGGCCCTATTCGGAGGCCGAGCGCGAGGTGCTGCGCGCCGCTCTGGGCCTGTGGGAAGGCGAGGCGGTCGAGGCGGCGGCGGAGGTGGTCGAGACCGCCCATGCCGAGATCCTGTCCGGCTTCGATGGGGTCGATCTGATCGGCTTTCATGGCCAGACGCTGGCGCATGATCCCAAGGGACGCGGCACGCATCAGGCCGGTTCGGGCGCGATCCTCGCCGAGGCGCTGGGCGTGCCCGTGGTCTGGGATTTCCGCAGCTCGGATGTGCGCTTCGGCGGCGAGGGCGCGCCGCTGGCGCCGTTCTATCACTTCGCGCTGGCGAAATTCGTGGGGGCCGAGGCGCCGCTGGCATTTCTCAATCTCGGCGGTGTCGGCAACCTGACCTTTGCCGATCCGGGCTTCGCCCGCCCCGACGCCGAGGGCGCGCTGCTGGCCTTCGACACCGGCCCGGCAAACGCGCCGATCAACGATCTCGTGCGATCGCGGCTGGGCTGGGCCTTGGACGAGAGCGGGGCGCTGGCCGCCAAGGGCGAGGTGAAGGACGCCATCGTGGAGCGTTTCCTGCAGCACCCGCATTTCTTCCGCATGGCCCCGAAATCGCTCGACCGCGATGCCTTCGCCGGGTTGTCGCGCGAGGTGACCAACCTGTCGGATGCGGATGCGGCGGCCACGCTGACCGCCTGCGTCGCCGCCGGCGTGATGCGCGGCATGGAACTGTGCCCGGCACCGGTCGAACGGCTGCTGGCGACGGGCGGCGGGCGCCATAACCCGGTGATGATGGAGATGATCGCGGCAGGCTGCGACTGCCCGGTCGCACCGGTTGAGGCGGTGGGTTTCGACGGCGACATGCTGGAGGCGCAGGCCTTCGCCTATCTCGCCGTGCGCGTGGCGCGCGGGTTGCCGACCTCGGCTCCGGGCACCACCGGCGTGCGCGCGGCGGTGGGCGGCGGCACGCTGAGCCGTCCCGGCGAACTCGCGGTGGCGCTGGGCTGAAACGAAAGACACCGCCCCGAAGGGGCGGCGCCTGATCGTCGCTAGGGGAAGATATCAGAACGGGATCTCGTCGTCGATGTCGCGGCTGCCACCGCCGCTGCCGCCCTGGTTGCTGTCGCCATAGCCACCGCGGTCGTCATAGCCGCCCGAGCCGCCGCCATAGCCGCCCCGGTCATCGCCGCCATATCCGCCGCCCGAACCGCCATCGCCGCGGCCGCCGAGCAGGGTCAGGTTGCCGGTGAAGGGCCGCAGCACCACTTCGGTGGAATAGCGGTCGTTGCCCTGCTGGTCCTGCCACTTGCGGGTTTCCAGCTGGCCCTCGAGATAGACGGTCGAGCCCTTGCGCAGATACTGCTCGGCGATCCGGCCCAGCGGCTCGTTGAAGATCGCCACCGAATGCCACTCGGTGCGCTCGCGACGCTCGCCGGTGTTGCGGTCCTTCCAGGTCTCGGAGGTGGCGACACGCAGGTTCACCACCTTGCCGCCATTCTGGAAGGTCCGCACCTCCGGGTCGCGGCCCAGATTGCCGATGAGGATCACCTTGTTCACGGAACCGGCCATAACGCCTCCTGCCTTGTCGAATCTCGTATTTCGTTGTGCCGACAATATGCGTCGTGCGCATCGGATGACAGGGGAAACGCCGGTTCCCGCTTCCCTTTCCGCCACGATCCCGGCTAGCGTGAGCACAGCGAACGCACCAGCGCCGGAACCAGCCGGTGGAACGGAGGGACGCGATGTACCATTACCTGACGGGCGCCGCGCTGGCGGCGCTGGGCCTTTTTTGCGCAACACCGGCCTTGGCCGACCGGGTCTCGACCAGCTCGGCCCCGGGCCTCTTCGCCTCGCAACTCAACGTGCTCGACGGCCGGGCCGCTTCGCAATATGCGAGCTCGTCGCGGCTGCAGCCGCCCCGTGCCGAGATACCGCAGGAGTTGCAGGTCGCGGCGGCTCCGGCCTTTACCGGCCGCTATGCCGGGCCTTATCTCACGCTGGCCCGCGATGCGGCCCGCAAGCATCGCATCCCCGAGGATCTGTTCCTGCGCCTCGTGCAGCAGGAAAGCGGCTGGAACGCCGGTGCGGTAAGCCGGGTGGGCGCGCTGGGCCTCGCGCAACTGATGCCCGACACGGCGCGGCTTTTGCGCGTCGATCCGATGGATCCACGCCAGAATCTCGAAGGCGGCGCGCGCTATCTCAGGATGCAGCACGACGCCTTCGGCGATTGGCGCCTCGCGCTCGCGGCCTATAACGCCGGGCCCGGCGCCGTGCAGAAATATGGCGGCGTCCCGCCCTATGCCGAGACGCAGCATTATGTGAAGGCGATTCTGGGCCGTTAGGAGGCGAGACGGCGCGCCAGCGTCTCCATGTCGTCGGTCTTCAGCTTCGGCACGATCCGGTAGGCGGCGTTGACGAAGCAGAACAGCGAGAAGCCCAGAAGACCCACCCCGAGAGCGGTCACGAGCACCGTTCCGTAAGGCTTCTCGCGCAGCCAGTCGAAGGCCTCGGCCAAACCGCCGGCCTCGCTGGGGTTCAGGGTCCATGCCGCATAGGCCAGCAGGAAGCCGACGATGGCGATCACCGCGCCATTGGCGACAAGACCGGTGGTCAGCGCCGGTTGCAGCTTCAGCGTCATCGGCTTGGCGCGCAGGTTCTCCATGTATTTGTGCGAGACGCCCTTCCAGATGTAATAGATGCCCGCGCCGAGGCCGATCAGCCCGGCGATGCCGACGATCCACTGGCCGAAGGGCATCTGCATGATCTTGGCGGTCCACTTGTCGAGGCTGGAGCCGCCGTTCGAGCCGGAGGAGGACGGCATCAGGATCGCTGCCGCCGTGAAGGCGAGGCCGAGATGGATCAAGCCGGTCACCACCTGGCCGATCCGAGCGATGATCCCCTTGGCCTCGCTGCCATGCGCCTCGAGATCCCAGAAGGCGGCGACGAGGCGCCAGATACCGTAGGCCGCCAGACCGATGGCGATCAGTGCCAGCAGCGCGATGCCCCACCAGGCCCGCTCCAGCGACGCCATAGCCTCGCCGGTGCCCCCCGGCGTCGATCCGCGCCAGATCGCCAGAAGCGAGAGCACCGCCACGACGAGGTAAATGAGACCGCGACCGGCATAGCCGGCGCGCATGACGGGCACTGCCCATTGGAGATTCTGCTGTGTCATGCCCGGACAAGCGGGTGCAGGGCCCGCTTGTTCCATTGGCGCCACCTAGTTTTCGGCGAGCGTGATCACCGGCTCCATCGAGGCGAATTCCTCTTGGCTCAGGTGGCACTTCACCTTGTGACCCGGCGCGAACTCGACCATCGGCGGCACTTCGCGTTCGCACAGGTCGCCCGGCACCCGAGACTTCCAGCGGCAACGCGTCTGGAACGGGCAGCCCGAAGGTGGATTCATCGCCGAGGGCACGTCGCCCTCCAGCACGATGTGCTTCTTCTCGACATGGGTGTCTGCGATCGGAACCGCCGAGAGCAGCGCCTCGGTATAGGGGTGGTAGGGCGGCGAGAAGACCTCGCGCGCCGTGCCGATCTCGACCACGTGGCCGAGATACATCACCATCACCCGGTCGGCGAGGTAGCGCACGATCGACAGGTCGTGGCTGATGAACAACAGCGTCGTCTTCTGCTCGCGCTGGATCTCCATCAACAGGTCGGTGACGGCGGCCTGTACCGAAACGTCGAGCGCCGAGACCGGCTCGTCGGCCACGACGATCCGGGCGCCGCCTGCAAAGGCGCGGGCGATGCCGACGCGCTGCTTCTGCCCGCCAGAGAGCTGGCGCGGCATCCGGGTCGCGAATTCGCGTGGCAGCTTCACGAGATCGAGAAGCTCCAGCATCCGTCGCTTGCGGTCGCGCGGGCTGTCGCCCACGCCGAAGATCTCCAGCGCACGGATGATCTGCCGCCCCACCGTCATCGACGGGTTCAGGGTGTCGAACGGGTTCTGGAACACCATCTGCACATCGGCAACGGTGCGCGTGTCGCGCTTTTCGATCGGCACGTCGCCCACGGCGCGGCCATCAAGTTCGACGCCGCCCGCCGTTGCCGTCTCCAGCCCCATCAGCACCTTGGCCAAGGTGGACTTGCCGCAGCCGGATTCGCCGACGATGGCCAGCGTTTCGCTTTCATGCGCCTCGAAGCTCAGCGTCTCGTTGGCCTTGACCACCTGTGCCTCGCCGCCACCCAGAAGACCGGGGCGCGACACCTGGTAATATTTCTGCAGCCCATCGACCTTGAGGACCACCTCGCCGATCTCCGTGCTCTCGCGGTGATCTGAAACCTCCGGCGGCGCATCCCAGTCGATCTCCTCGGTGCGGATGCAGCGGGCTTCGTGACCGTCGCCGGGCACCTCGACCATCGGGATCGGCTGCGCGTCGCAGCGGCCCTCTTGGAAATAGTCGCAGCGCGGGCCGAAATTGCAGCCCGGCGGGCGCTCGTCGGGCAGGGGGAAGTTGCCGGGAATGGCGATCAGCGGCCGCGTCGCCTTGTCGGCGCCGGGCAGGGGGATCGCCCGGAACAGCGCCTGAGTATAGGGGTGGCGCATCTCGTCGAAGACCTCGCCGATACGGCCGCGCTCGACCGCCTCGCCCGAATACATCACGCAGATCCGGTCGCAGGTCTCCAGCACCAGCCCGAGATTGTGGCTGATGAACAGCATCGAGGTGCCGTATTTCTCGCCCAACTCGCGCACCAGATCGATCACCGCCGCCTCGACGGTGACGTCGAGCGCGGTGGTCGGCTCGTCGAGGATCAGCAGCGCGGGCTTGGACATCAGCGCCATGGCGATGACGATGCGCTGCTGCTGGCCGCCCGAGAGCTGGTGCGGGTAGCTGTCGAGGATGCGCTCGGGGTCGGGCAGGCGCACGTCGCGCACCACCTCGAGCGCGCGGGCGCGCGCCTCCTCGGCCGAGATCCCCTCGTGGATCATCGGCACCTCCATGAGCTGCCGGTCGATCTTGAGCGCCGGGTTCAGCGAGGCCATCGGTTCCTGGTAGATCATCGCGATGTCGCGGCCCCGGATCTCGCGTAGCCGCGCGGGCGACATCGTGGTCAGTTCCTCGCCGCGAAACTTGATCGAGCCGCCGGTGATCCGGCCGTTGACGCCGAGATCCTGCATCACGCCCAATGCCACGGTGGATTTGCCGCAGCCGGATTCCCCGACGAGGCCCAGCGCCTCTCCGGCACGGACGGTGGCGGAGAAGTCCATCACCGCCGGAATCTCGCGCGTGCGGGTGAAGAAGGAAATGGACAGGTTGCGGATCTCGAGGATCGGCTCGCCGGGAGCGACCTCGAGGGCTGGATCTGTCACGGTATCGGTCATCTTGCACTCCTGATCCGGCGCGCGGGCGGAAACTGCGGGACCGGGGGTGTCACACCCCCGGACCCCCGTGGCGTATTTCGGGAACAAAGTCGGCCATCAGTCCTTCAGGCTCTCCTCGCGCAGACCGTCCGCCAGAAGGTTCAGGCCAAGGACGAGGCTCAAGAGCGCCAGCGCCGGCACCATCGCGGCATGCGGGTAGATCGACAGCAGCCGGCGACCGAGATTGATGGTCGAGCCCCAGTCGGGGCTGTCCGGCGGCAGGCCGAGACCGAAGAAGCCGAGCGTGCCCAGAAGGATCGTCGTGTAGCCGATGCGCAGGCAGAAATCGACGATCAGCGGACCCCGCGCATTGGGCAGGATCTCCCACAGCATGATGTACCAGGGGCTCTCGCCGCGGGTCTGGGCCGCGGCGACGTAGTCGCGGGTCTTGATGTCCATGGTCAGGCCGCGGACGATGCGGAACACCGTGGGCGCGTTGACGAAGACGACGCTGACGAAGACCACGAGAATGCCGCCGGGCACGTCGAACAGGTCCAGCGCGTCAGGCCAGAAATCGACCGGCGTGCCGTCCTGGCTCACCATCGAGAGGTAGAGCCAGCCGCCGAACAGCAGCAGCATGGCCAGCACGACGAGGCGCAGCATCGGGCGCGGCGCGAGCCGCGCGTTCAGCAGTACCCCGAAGAAGGCGATCGGAAACAGGAACAGCACCATCGCCATGTAGGCCGGCACGCCGGTCTGCACCATTTCGGGCGTGACCAGCAGGTAGAACAGCAAGATCACCGGGAAGGCGAGGATCAGGTTGGCGAGGAACGACAGTACCGTGTCGAGGCGGCCCGCGTAGAAGCCTGCCGGAAGACCGAGCGTGATGCCGACGAGAAAGGCGAAGATCGTCGCCAGCGGCGCGATCTGCACCACGATCCACGAGCCATGAACCATGCGCGAGAACACGTCGCGCGCGAGGTTGTCGCCGCCCAGAAGATAATGCGGGTAGACGCCGTCGCCCGCCATCGCCAGCGGCGTGCCGGGAACCTTGTTCTTCATGCCCGACAGCGCGGTCAGCGGGTCGTGCGTGGCGATCAGGTCGAACAGCCCCGCGAAGAGCGCGATGAAGACCCAGAACATCACCAATGCGAATCCTGCCATGCCGATCGTGCTGTCGAACAGCTTGCCATAAAGACCGAGGCGCCGTTTGAAAGCGATCGACAGGCCGAAGGTCAGGCCTAGCGCGATCCAGACCGGCAGGAAGCGCTGCGACATCTCGCCGAGAATGCCCAGGGCGCCATAGGGCAGAAGCAGCGGCAACAGCAGGTAGAGCGCCAGCACCAGCGCGGTGAGCCACAAGAAGGCGCGGCCGGCGAGATCGGCCAATCCGTGCAGGCCGGCGCGCGCTGCGAGCGTGCCATCGGGCAGGCTCTGGCGCCGCACCGGCGCGCTGACCAGCGACAGCACGAGCGCCAGGAGCGATGCGGCCACGAGCCCCGCGACCGACAGTCCCAGCAGCGGATTCAACCAGGCGCCCCAAGGGCCGGTCCAGCTCAGCGGTTCCATGGGCCGACCTCCTTACGAGACGCGGATGCGCGGGTTGAGATAGACATAGCCGATGTCGGAGATGAGCTGCGTCAGAAGCACCACCACCACCGAGACGACCGAGACGCCGAGCAGCAGCTCGATGTCGTTGTTGCCGGCCGCCTGCACCAGCGTCCAGCCGAAGCCCTTGTAGTTGAACAGGGTCTCGACGATCACCACGCCGTTCAGCAGCCACGGGAACTGCAGCATGATCACCGTGAAGGGCGCGATCAGCGCGTTCCTGAGCGCGTGGCGCAGCACGATCTTGGGGAACGAGACGCCCTTGAGCCGGGCGGTGCGAATGTACTGCGCGGTCATCACCTCGGTCATCGAGGCCCGCGTCATACGGGCGATGTAGCCCATGCCATAAAGCGCGATGGTCAGCACCGGCAGGGTGAAGTTCTCGAAGGTGGCGTCCTCCATCGCGGAGGTGGCCGAGCCGTTGAACCATCGCAGGCCAACCGCCGTGGAGGCGAAGACGGCGATGAACACCACGCCCGAGACGTATTCCGGCGTCGCGGTGGTCAGGATCGACACGGTCGAAAGCGAGCGGTCGAGCTTCGAGCCCTCGCGCATCCCCGCCAGCACGCCGAGGATCAGCGCGCCGGGGACCATCACCATCATCACCCAGAACATCAGCTTGCCGGTCAGCGCGAGGCTGCGGCCGATGATCTCGGCAACGTCGCGGCGAAACACGGTTGACCAGCCCCAATCGCCCTGCAGGATGCCGCAGAAAGCGCTGGTCTCGACCGTGCCGCCCGGCAACTCGCAGCGCCCGGCCACCACCTCGCCATCGACCGTATGGGTCCAGCCCGGCACCACGCCGAGCCATTCGCCATAGCGTACCAGCATCGGCTCGCCGTAACCGTTGCGGTCCAGCCAGCTCTCGACCTCCGCATCGGAGACGCGGGTCCCGATTTCGGATTTCGCGATCTTCTCGAGGCTGGGCTCCAGATTGGTCAGGAAGAAGACGATGAAGGTCAGGGCAAACGCCGTGACCAGCAACGTCAGAAGACGCGACAGGAGAAATCGGATCATTCGGGCATGGGTCCGGTACGCATGAGGTGGAATGTCGGGAGGCCGCCCCGGCCCAATGCCGGGGCGCACCTGTATCGGGTCACGAAGCGATCGCCCACTTGTAGTGGTGATGCTCGAAGGTCGGATGCATCTCGGCGCCCTGCACCTTGTCGGTGTAATGGCGATAGAGCGAACGCCAGTAGGGCTGGATCAGCACGCCGTCATCCTGCAGAAGCTTCTCCATCTTGGCCATGACCTCGCGCCGCGCCTCGACATCGGCGAGCGACATCGCCTCGGCCAAGAGCGTGTCGAACTCCTCGCTGGAATAGGCGGTCTCGTTCCACGGGACGCCGGACTTGTAGGCGAGCCCGAGGATCTGCACGCCGAGCGGACGCATGTTCCACTCGGTGGCCGAGAAGGGGTATTCGAGCCAGTCGTTCCAGAAAGTCGAGCCGGGCAGCACCTGCCGCTCGACCTGGATGCCCGCGTCGCGTAGCTGCGCCGCGACCGCGTCGCAGCTCGCGGCCTGCCAGGCGTCGTCGATCGAGATCAACTGGAAGGTCTCGTTGCCGAAGCCGGCCTCGTCGAGCAGCGCCTTCGCGGCGGCAGGATCATGCACGGGCGGATCGATCTGCGCGTATTCGGGGTGGATCGGGCAGACATGGTGGTTCTCGGCCACCGTGCCGCGCCCGTTATAGCCAAGCTCCAGCACGATCGCGTTGTCGACCGCCATCTGCAGCGCGTTGCGCACGTCCTTGTTGTCGTAGGGCGCGCTGTCCTGGTTGAACCGCACCGCCAGCGTCGCCGCAGTCACCACCTCGGACTTCTGCCAGCCGATCGCGTCGAAGATGTCGATGAAATCGCCGGTGGTCTGGTAGGTGATGTCGATCTCGCCCGATTCCGCCGCCGCCAGCTTGGCCGCGGGGTCGGTGCCGTAATCGATGTATTCGATCCGATCGAGATAGGGCCCGCCGAACACCTCGGTACCCCACCACTGGTGATCCGGGTTGCGCACCAGAACCTGGCGCACGCCGACCTCGTTGACCTCGGGCAGGTAGGGGCCGGTGCCGATCGGGTTCTCGGACGGGTCGCCGCTCTCGTAGCTCGAATGCACGATGGCGGCCGGGTAATCGGCCATCGACACGATCACCGTGATGTCCGGGGCCGCGAGGTTGAGCCGCACGGTCATCTCGTCGAGTTCTTCGACGGCACCCTCGCGCGCCATGTTGGTCTCGGCATCGACCAGCTGGCTCATCCGCCCGGCCATGGAGTTGCCCTCGACCGTGCCGTCGCACCAGCGGGTGATGTTGCGCACCACGTCGGCCGCGGTGAAGGGATCGCCGTTGTTCCACGTCACGCCCTGGCGCACCTTGAGCGTGAACTGCGTGGCGTCCTCGTTGGCTTCCCAGCTTTCGAGCAGCATCGGTGTGATCGAGCCATCGGCCTCGTACTGCACGAGATAATCGAGCCAGCCGCGGTAGAAGTTGGCGATCTGGCTCCAATCCGCGAGGCGCGGGTCCTTGAGCGCCTTGGTCTCCATCTCCATGCGCAGCGTGCCGCCCATCGGCATGTGGTTTTCGGCGCGGGCGGGGGCGGGCAGGCCGATCAGGCCGAAGGCGGCGGAGGAGCCGACGCCCAGCGCGGTGGCGCGGGTCAGGAACTCGCGGCGCGACAACCGGCCGGCGCGGTGCTCGGCGGCATACATCTCCGCGGCGGGGTGGAGTCCGGCCCGGCGGGGGTCGTGGATCGTCATGGTCATCTCCCTGTTGGACGGCGCGTCATGGCCGCCTTCACGGGCCTCTTGCGGGCCCGGCCTCGTCATCTGCGCAACGGTACTCGCATGAGCATCTGTGCGGCGAGGTCGCGGCGTCAACGCGACAATTGCGCAAAACCGCTGTTCGGAGGCCTGAATGCGACATTAGGTGTCGCAAAGGGGTGGTGGTGTCAACGCGAGGATTCGAAACGGGGATTCACCGTTGCGTCACATCCGCCGGCCAGAGGACGTTCCCGGTCAGCCGCCATGGCAGGACCAAGACCGTTCGGAGGGTCGTGAGCCGAGGCGGCGTCGTGCCGCCCCGGCCCGAAGGTCGGGATCAGGCCTTGATCCACCATCTGTAATGGTGGTGCTCGAAGGACGGGTGCATTTCGGCGCCCTGCACCTTGTCCGTGTAATGGCGGAAGATCGAACGCCAGTAGGGCTGGATCACCACGCCGTCCTCCTGCAGCAGGGTCTCGATCCTGGCCATGACCTCGCGCCGCGCCTCGACATCGGCGAGCGACATCGCCTCGGCCAAGAGCGCGTCGAACTCCTCGCTGGAATAGGCGGTCTCGTTCCACGGCACGCCGGACTTGTAGGCCAGCGCCAGCACCTGCACGCCCAGCGGTCGCATCGCCCAGTCGGTCGCCGAAAAGGGATATTCCAGCCAGCCATTCCAGAAGGTCGAGCCGGGCATCACCCGGCGCTGCACGTCGATGCCGGCATCGCGCAGCTGCGCCGCCACCGCGTCGCAGGTCGATGCCTGCCAGGCATCGTCGAGCGAGATCAGCTCGAAGGTCTCGTCGCCGAAGCCGGCCTCGTCCAGCATCGCCTTGGCGGCCGCAGGGTCGTATGCCGGTCCGTCGACCTGCGCGTATTCGGGGTGGATCGGGCAGACATGGTGGTTCTCGGCCACCTCGCCGCGCCCGCTATAGCCAAGTTCCAGCACGATCTCGTTGTCGACCGCCATCTGCAAGGCGCGGCGCACGTCGCGATTGTCGAAGGGCGGGCTGTCCTGGTTGAAGCGCACCACGATCGTCGAGGCCGTCACCACCTCGGATTTCTGCCAGCCGATCGCGTCGAAGATGTCGATGAAATCGCCCGTCGTCTCGTAGGTGATGTCGATCTCGCCCGATTCAGCCGCCGCGACCTTGGCCGCGGGGTCGGTGCCGTAGTCGATGTATTCGATCCGGTCGAGATAGGGGCCACCGAACACCTCGGTGCCCCACCACGTATGGTCGGGGTTGCGCTCCAGTACCTGCCGCACCCCGACCTCGTTGACCACGGGCAGGTAGGGGCCGGTGCCGATCGGGTTCTCCGACGGGTCGCCGCCGTCGAAGCTCGAATGCACGATGGCTGCCGGGTAATCGGCCATCGAGACGATCACGGTGATGTCGGGCGCCGCGAGGTTGAGCCGGACCGTGAGGTCGTCGATCACCTCGATCGCGCCTTCGCGAGCCATGTTGGTCTCGGGGTCGACCAGCTGGATCATGCGGCTGGCCATGGAGTTGCCCTCGACCGTACCGTCGCACCACAAGGCGATGTTACGGGCCACGTCCTCGGCGGTGAACGGATCGCCGTTGTTCCAGGTCACACCGGACCGGACCTTGAGCGTGAACTGCGTGGCGTCGTCATTCGCCTCCCAGCTTTCGAGCAGCATCGGCGTGATCGAGCCATCGGCCTCGTATTGAGCGAGATAGTCGAGCCAGCCGCGGTAGAAATTGTGGATTTCGCCCCAATCCGCGAGGCGCGGATCCTTCATCGCCTTGGTTTCCATCTCCATGCGTAGCGTGCCGCCCATCTGGGCGTGGCTTTCGGCGCGGACGGGAACTGGCAGGCCGATCAGGCCGAAGGCGGCGGAGGAGCTGAGGCCCAGCGCGGTGGCGCGGGTCATGAATTCGCGGCGCGACAGCTGCCCCGCCTCGTGCTCGGCGGCGTACATCTTGGCGGCGGGATGCACCGTGCCCCGCGGGTTGTGGTGGATCGTCATCTGCGTCTCCCTCTTGAGCGGCGCGTCGACGGCCGCAGTCGCGGGTCCCTTCCGGACCCGGCTTTCGCGTCGCTCGGGCGACGAGACATGCAGATGGATCTGGGTGGCCGGGTTGAAGCGTCAATGCGACCTTCGCGTAAATCACGGCTCCATGAGCCGGAACGGGGGATCGGGTATGGCGCTGATGGCTTCGTCGCAGGAATGGGCGCAGCGGGTGGCGGCGGCGTCACCCGGTCGGTGCCACGGGATCGATCTCGCGCCACTCCCGCATGCGGTTGCGAAACCAGCTGCGCTGCCGCTTCGCGTATTGCCGCGACGCGATGATGGCGGCCTCCCGCGCGGTGGCAAGGTCGGTCTCTCCGCGCAGATGCGCGATCAGCTCCGGCGCGCCGATGGCCCGCGCCCAAGGCGCCTCCGGGGTCCAATGGGGTAGCGCCGCCCGCGCTTCGTCGAGCGCGCCCGCCTCGAGCATCGCGTCGAAGCGCCGCGCGATACGGGCATTCAGCCATGCCGGCTCGGGACGCAGCACCAGCGGCTGGGCCTGATCGAGCGGGAGCAAGGGTGCCGGCGTGTCGGCCTGCCACTCGGCGATGCCGCGCCCAGTGGCGCGCAGCACCTCCCATGCGCGCTGAACCCGGGCACGGTTCAGAAGGTCGATCCGCGCGGCGCTGGCCGCATCGAGCCCGGCCACGAGGTCGGGCAGGGGGATGGCGTTCGCCTCGGTCCGGATGTCGGCAGGCGTCGCGGGGATCTCGGCCAGCCCCTCGGTCAGCGCCGAGAAGTAGAGCCCGGTGCCGCCGGTGATGATCGGCCGCGCACCGCCCAGCATCGGCGCCACGTCGCGCAGCCAGTGCCCGACCGAATAGGTCTGGTCGCGCTCGACATGGCCGTAGAGTGCATGAGGGGCGCGGGCCTCCTCATCCGGCGAGGGGCGCGCCGTGAGCACGCGCCAATCGGCATAGACCTGCAGCGCGTCGGCATTGACGACGACGCCGCCCCCCGTCTCCGCCACCGCAAGCGCCAGAGCCGACTTGCCGGAGGCGGTGGGACCGGCGATCAGCACCGGGCGCGCGGGATCGAGGCCGCGCGCGATCTCGTGCCAGTCGCTCACCCCCGGCTGCCGGTCGCCGAAGCCGCCCGCATGGCATTGAACATGGACCTGCTTTCGTCCATCTTGCGCCGCGACCCGATTTCCCCCGAAACACGCACGGAGCCCCCATGACCGATACCCAAAAGCCTGCCTTCCGCAGGGTGATGCTGAAGATCTCGGGGGAGGCACTGATGGGGAACACGGCGTTCGGTCTGCATCCGCCGACCGTCGAACGCATCGCGCGCGAGGTCAAGTCGGTGCATGATCTCGGCGTCGAGATCTGCATGGTGATCGGCGGCGGCAACATCTTTCGCGGGCTGTCCGGCTCGGCGCAGGGGATGGAGCGGACCACCGCCGACTACATGGGCATGCTCGCCACGGTGATGAACGCGCTGGCGATGCAGTCGGCGCTCGAGGAGCTGGGCGTGTTCACCCGGGTGATCTCGGCGATCCCGATGGACCAGGTCTGCGAACCCTATATCCGGCGCCGCGCCGTGCGGCACCTCGAGAAGAAGCGCGTCTGCATCTTTGCCGCCGGCACCGGCAACCCCTATTTCACCACCGATACCGCGGCGACGCTGCGGGCCAACGAGATGAGCTGCGAGGCCATCTTCAAGGGCACCAAGGTGGACGGCGTCTATGACAAGGACCCCAAGAAATTCGACGATGCCAAGCGCTACGAGACCATCACCTATGACGAGGTGCTGCAAAAGCATCTGGGGGTGATGGATGCGAGCGCCATCGCGCTGGCGCGCGACAACAGCCTGCCGATCATCGTCTTTTCGCTCGATGAGCCCGGCGGCTTCCGTGGCATTCTCGCGGGCGAGGGGACCTCGACCCGGGTGCATGGCTGAGCGAAACTCTCCCCGGTTCCGCCCCGTGACTGACACGGGACGCGGCTAGCACCGGGCAAAGTGTTCTGGAATGCGCAGGCTGTTGACGCTATCACCGGCGCCAACAGCTCGCCCTCAAAAGACAAGAAGAGACCGATGGCAGACGATTTCGAACTCGATACCGACGACCTCCAGCGCCGCATGGACGGCGCGATCGCCTCGCTGCGCACCGAATTCGCCTCGCTCAGGACGGGCCGTGCCTCGGCCTCGATGCTCGAGCCGGTGATGGTCGATGCCTATGGCAGCATGACCCCGATCAACCAGGTCGGCACCGTCAACGTGCCCGAGCCGCGGATGGTGACGATCAACGTCTGGGACAAGGCGCTCGTGGGCAAGGTCGAAAAGGCGATCCGCGAAAGCGGGCTCGGCATCAACCCGCAGCTCAACGGCACCATCATCATGCTGCCGATCCCCGAGCTGAACGAGGAGCGCCGGACCCAGCTGACCAAGGTGGCCGGCCAGTATGCCGAGCATGCCCGCGTCGCGATCCGCAACCTGCGCCGCGACGGCATGGACCAGATCAAGAAGGCCAAGAATGACGGCCTCTCCGAGGATGACCAGAAGTTCTGGGAGCAGGAGGTCCAGGAACTGACCGATCGCTACATCAAGCTGGTCGACCAGCAGCTCGAGACCAAGCAGGCCGAGATCATGCAGGTCTGAGGCTCGCGCCTCACCAGTTGCAGGGAGGCCGTCATGGCTGCCGACGCGCAAGACAAGACACCGAAGGGCGGCCCCGAGCATGTCGCGATCATCATGGACGGCAATGGGCGCTGGGCCCAGAGCCGTGGCCGACCGCGGCTGTTCGGCCATCAGGCCGGGGCACGCCGGGTCCGCGACATCGTCGAGGCCTGCCCCGATCTCGGGGTCAAGTATCTGACGATCTTCGCCTTCTCGACCGAGAACTGGAAGCGCACCCAGACCGAGGTCTCGGGGCTGATGGCACTGTTCCGGCGTTACATCGTGCGCGAGGCGCGGGCGCTTCTGAGCCAGGGCGTGAGGGTGCGCTTCATCGGTGACCGGATCCGTCTCGACGAAAAGCTTGTCGCGATGATGGACGAGCTGGAGCTGATCACCAGCCACAACGACCTCGTGCATCTCACAGTGGCGCTGAACTATGGCGGCCGCGACGAGGTGACCCGCGCCGCCAAGCGGCTCGCCTACGAGATCGAACAGGGGCGGCTCACTCACAAGGATGTCGACGCCGAGACGCTGTCGCGCTTTCTCGACACCCATGTGCTGCCCGACCCCGATCTCGTGATCCGTACCTCCGGCGAGGCCCGGATATCGAACTTCCTGCTGTGGCAGTCGGCATATGCGGAATACGAGTTCGTCGACACGCTCTGGCCCGATTTCACGCCTGAGGAGTTCGCGCGGGTCTGCGCGAGCTACGCCCATCGCGACCGCCGCTTCGGCGCCGTCAAGGCCTGACATGGCCGAGGGGGGAGACAAGGAGGGCGTCGCGGTGACGGCGGCGCTGGCCGATCCGGGCCGCTGGAGCGATCTGGGCGTGCGGATGGCCTCCGGCGCCGGCATGGCGGTGCTGGGCGCGCTCGCGGTGATGATGGGCGGCGTCTGGTTCCAGATGCTGACCGTCTTCGTCACGGCGGTGATGGTCTGGGAACTCTGGATGATGATCGAGCCGGGCAAGCCGACGCCCGGCATGCTGCTCGCGGCGCTCTGCGCCTCGGTGCTGTCGGGTCAGCTCTCGGGCGACGGCAACTGGGTGCTGCTGCTGTTTCTGGTGGCGCCGATCGCCGGGGCGGCGATGCTGCGCCGCGAACGTGGCACCTTCTTCGCCTTCGCGCTGGGCATCGAGGTGGCGGGCTGGGGTCTCGTCACGTTCCGGGCCGAATACGGGTTCCAGTGGCTGCTCTGGCTGATCCTCGTGGTGATCTTCACCGACGTGTTCGGCTATGTCGCCGGCCGGGCGCTGGGCGGGCCGAAATTCTGGCCCAAGGTCAGCCCCAAGAAGACCTGGTCGGGCACGTCCGCGGGCTGGCTCGCGGCCGGTCTCGTCGGCTTCGGCTTCGCGTTGATGACCCACAGCCCATGGCACCTGATCTGGATCTCGATGCTGCTGAGCTTCGCCTCGCAGATGGGTGACATCGCCGAAAGCGCGCTGAAGCGGCGCATGAAGGTCAAGGACAGCTCGGCGCTGATCCCCGGCCATGGCGGTCTCTTCGATCGCTTCGACGCGATGCTCGGGGCCTCGCTCTTCATGCTGCTGGTCGCGGCTCTGGGCTTCATTCCCGGGGTGCATTTTTGAAACGCGTCAGCATTCTCGGCGCCACCGGCTCGATCGGCTGCCAGACCGTCGAATTGATCGAGGCCGCGCCCGAGCGCTTCGAGGTGGTCGCCCTCACGGGCGGGCGCAACGTCGCGCTTCTGGCCGAACAGGCGAAGCGCCTGCGCCCCGGTCTCGCCGTCACCTGCCATGATGACTGCCGGGCCGAGCTGGCCGAGCGGCTCTCGGGCACCGGCATCGAGGTGGCCGCGGGCGATGCCGCCGTGGCCGAGGCGGCGCGGATGCAGGCGGACTGGGTGATGTCCGCGATCGTCGGCGCGGCGGGTCTCGTGCCGGGCCTTGCGGCGATCCGGCAGGGTGCGACGCTGGCGCTGGCCAACAAGGAAACCATGGTCGCCGCCGGGCCTCTGGTGCTCGAGGCGGCGCGTGCCCACGGCGCGACTTTGCTGCCCGTGGACAGCGAGCATTCCGCCGTGTTCCAAGCGCTCGTGGGCGAGGACCGCGCCGCGGTCGAACGGGTGATCCTCACCGCCTCGGGCGGCGCCTTCCGCGACTGGCCGCTGGAGCGGCTGGCCGCGGCCACGCCCGAACAGGCGGCGACGCATCCCAACTGGTCGATGGGGCAGCGCATCACCATCGACAGCGCCTCGATGTTCAACAAGGCGCTGGAGGTCATCGAGGCGCGCGAGCTGTTCGGCCTCTCCCCCGATCAGGTCGAGGTGGTGATCCATCCCGAAAGCCTGATCCACGCGCTGGTGGGCTTCAACGACGGCGCGCTGATGGCCCATATGGGCGCGCCCGACATGCGCCATGCCATCGGCTACGCGCTGAATTGGCCCGAGCGACGCGACCTGCCCGTGGCGCGGCTCGACCTCGCCGCTACCGGCTCCATGACCTTCCGGGCGCCGGACGAGGCGCGCTATCCGGCGCTGCGACTGGCGCGGCGGGTGATGGACGAGGGCGGCCTCGCCGGGGCGGCCTTCAACGCCGCCAAGGAGGCCGCGCTCGACTCCTTCCTCGACCGGCGCATCGGCTTTTTGCAGATGGCGCAGGTGGTCGAGCGGGTGCTGGACACGATGTCGCGCGCGGGCGCCCTGCGGGTTGACATCCCGGGCCTCGACGCGGTCCTTGGGGCCGATGCTGAGGCGCGGGAGCGCGCCGCGCGCATCGCCCGGACCGATCTCCAGACCACATAGGACGACCCCTTGGACCCGACCCAGATCCTGCCGCAGTTCGGCAACGTGGCCTTCACCCTCGCGGCCTTCGTCGTGGCGCTCTCGGTGATCGTGGCGATCCACGAATACGGCCACTACATCGTCGGCCGTTGGTCGGGCATCCATGCCGAGGTATTCAGCCTCGGCTTCGGCCCGGTGCTGGTGTCGCGCCGCGACAAGCACGGCACGCTCTGGCAGATCGCGGCGCTGCCCTTCGGCGGCTACGTGAAGTTCCTCGGTGACGCCAACGCCGCCTCGGTCGGGCAGGCGGCTGGCACCGATCCGGCCAAGCTGCGCCATACCATGCTGGGCGCACCGCTCTGGGCCCGCGCGGCCACCGTGGCGGCGGGACCGATCTTCAACTTCATCCTGTCGATCCTGATCTTCGCGGCGGTAATCCTCACCCAGGGCCGTGCAGCCGATCCGTTGACGATCGAGCGGATGCTGCCGCTGCCCGCCACCTATGTGAACGAGCTGCGGGCGGGGGACGAGATCCTCGCCATCGGCGGCTCTGAGCTGCCCGGCGAGGATGGCTTGGCGCGGCTGGCCGAGGGTTACCCGGCCGAGCCGGTTCTCGATTACAGGGTGCGCCGCGACGGGCGCGAGATGCTGGTGCGCGGCCCCTATCCGCAGCCGCCACTGGTGGGCGGCGTGTCGCCGCGTTCGGCCGCGGACGCGGCCGGTCTGCGCGCCGGTGACGTGATCCTCGAACTGGAGGGGCGAGAGGTCTTCGCCTTCGCCCAGCTGATCGAGATCGTCACCGCCTCGGAAGGCCGCACCCTCGATCTGACGATCTGGCGCAATAGCGAGACGCGCGAGCTGTCGCTGACGCCGCGCCGGGTCGACCTGCCGCGCCCCGAGGGCGGCTTCGAGACGCGCTGGCTTCTGGGCATCTCGTCAGGGTTGTTCTTCGAAGCCGCGACCGAGACCCCGGGCCTCGGTACCGCACTGGTCGACGCCGTGGCGCAGGTCTGGAACATCATCACGTCCTCGCTCTCGGGGCTGGGCCACATGATCACCGGCGCGATTTCGTCGTGCAACCTGTCGGGCCCCGTCGGCATCGCCCAGGCCTCCGGCGCCATGGCCGAGCAGGGCGCCACCAGCTTCATCTGGTTCGTCGCGGTGCTCTCGACCGCGGTGGGCCTTCTGAACCTGTTTCCGATCCCGGTGCTCGACGGCGGACATCTCGTCTTCTTCGGCTACGAGGCGATCACCGGCCGTCAGCCGGGCGACAAGGCGCTGCGCGTGCTGATGGCGCTGGGGCTGTCGCTGATCCTGACCATGACGGTTTTCGCGGTGCTCAACGACCTGTTTCTCTGCCCCTGAAGCCGCGTCGTGGCTGCGGCAGGGCCACCGCTTGGTCGAATTTCCGCCGGATTTGCCACCTAGTGTTCGAGCCTCGCATTCGGGAGACGAGGCATGAACACGATTCTGAAGGATGATGTCGGTCTGGGCCTGCTGGTCGAGCTCCACATGGGCCGGCTGCTGCTGCCGGCCGCGCTGGTGCTGGCCCTGACTGTGGCGATACGGATCGCCGCGCCATGAACATGCTCCGAAAGCACCGGAGCTTTTGACAACGCTTCCCGGGGTCGGTAACTCCCTAGTCAAGAAACGACGCGTGGCAGGGATGGTGACGATGACGGCTCGAAGCAGGGGCGCCTTGGCGCGTAGGTTGACAGGTGCCGCGAGCGCGGCCGCGCTGATCGCGGCGATCAGCGCCGTGGCGCCGGCATTGGCGCAGGATTTCCGCTTCGAGGAGGTTTCGGTCGAGGGCAACCGCCGGATCGAGACCGGCACCATCCTGACCTATGCCGGCATCTCGCGCGGCGAGACCGTCAGCGCCGCCGCGCTGAACGATGCGGGCCAGCGGATCCGCGAGACCGGGCTTTTCCGCTCGGTCGAGATCCGGCCCGAGGGCGGCCGCCTCGTCATCGAGGTGACCGAATTCCCGACGATCAACCGCATCGGCTTCGAGGGCAACGCCAAGATCGACGACGCGGAGCTGGCGCAGCTGGTCACCGCGACCGAGCGCCGCGTCTACAACCCCGCGCAGGCCCAGACCGATGCCGACGCCATCGCCGCCGCCTATGCCGAGCGCGGCCGGATCAATGCCGTCGTGCGCCCGGCGCTGATCGAGCGCTCCGACAACCGTGTCGATCTGGTCTACCAGATCACCGAGGGCGGCGTGACCGAGATCGAGCGCATTTCCTTCACCGGCAACCGCGCCTTCTCCGACCGTCGCCTGCGCGGCGTGCTGGCCACCAGCCAGGCCGGCCCCCTGCGCCAGCTCATCAAGAGCGACACCTTCGTGGCCGACCGCATCGCCTTCGACCGGCAGATGCTCACCGACTTCTACCGCTCGCGCGGCTATGTGGATTTCGAGATCCTCGACGTCGATGCCGAGCTGACCCGCGCCCGCGACGCCTATCTGCTGACCTTCAACGTTCGCGAGGGCCAGCGCTACCAGGTCAACAACGTGAATATCGCCAGCGAGATTCCCGGCCTTTCGACCACGCGCTTCGACGAGGCGATCCGTCTCGATCGCGGCGATTACTACTCGCCCACGGCGGTCGAGGACGACATCGCGCGGATGGAGCGCATCGCGATCCGCGACGGCATCGATTTCCTGCGAATCGAGCCGCGCATCACCCGCAACCCGCGCGACCTGTCGCTCGAGGTGACCTATGTGCTGAGCCGGGGCGAGCGGATCTTCGTCGAGCGCATCGACATCGAGGGCAACTCGACCACGCTCGACCGGGTGGTTCGTCAGCAATTCCGCACCGTTGAGGGCGATCCCTTCAACCCGCGCGCCGTGCGCGAAAGCGCCGAGCGGATCCGCGCGCTCGGTTATTTCGCCGATGCGCAGGTCAATGCCCGCCCGGGCACCGAGCCGGGCTCGGTCGTGATCGACGTCGATGTCGAGGAACAGCCTACCGGCTCGCTCTCCTTCGGCGCCAACTATTCCACAGATGACGGCTTCGGCCTCGTCGCGGGTTTCGCCGAGCGCAACTTCCTCGGCCGGGGCCAGCTGTTCAGCCTCGATCTCTCGACCAGCGAGAACAACCGCGTCATCTCCTTCGATTTCGCCGAGCCCGCCTTCCTCGGGCGCGACCTGCGCTTCGGCTTCGGCGTGGATTACCGCTCGACCGACAACGACTCGGCGCTCTACGACACCGACACCTTCCGCATCTCGCCCTCCTTCACCTTCCCCGTGAGCGAGAACGGCCGGCTGCAGACCTATTACGCGGCCGAGTACAACGACATCACCGATGTCGACCCGGATGCCAGCGACATCATCATCGCCGAGCAGGCCGAGGACGGCGTCTGGACCAATTCGCTCGGCTATAGCTACAGCTACGACACCCGCCGCTCCGGGCTCGACCCCGATACCGGCATCCTGCTGCGCTTCGGGCAGGAGTTCGGCGTCGGCGACGAGTCCTTCGTCAAGACCACGGCGCTGGCCTCGGCCGAAACGCTGGTGCTGGGCGAGGACGTGCTGCTGCGCGCCACCGTCGAAGGCGGGATCATCAACCATTCCGACGGCACCACCCGCGTCACCGACCGCTTCTTCATGGGTAGTCGGATCATGCGCGGCTTCGAAGCCGGCGGCATTGGCCCGCGCGACGCCGATACCGATGACGCATTGGGCGGCAACAAATACGCCGTCACTCGGCTCGAGGCCGAGTTCCCGCTGGGTCTGCCCGAGGATTACGGCATCTCCGGCGGCGCCTTCGTGGATTACGGCTCGGTTTGGGATGTGGGTTCGACCCGCGGCACCGGTGCAACCGTGCTCTATGACGAGTTCACGCCGCGCGCCGTGGTCGGCGCCTCGGTGTTCTGGGACACGCCGCTCGGTCCGCTGCGCTTCAACTTCACCGAGGCGCTGGAGGCCGAGGAGTTCGACGAGACCCGTGGCTTCGACCTGACGATCTCCTCGCGGTTCTGATGCGGCGCGCGGCGGCGGTTCTCGGCCTGATTCTCGCGCTCGGCGGGCCGGCGCTCGCGCAGCGCGTGGCCGATCCCGCCGCGCCGGCGCCAGCCCAAACCCCGGCCGCCGCGGGTGGCATCGTCGTGCTCGACACCGATCGGCTTTTCTCGGAAAGCCTGTTCGGACGGCGTCTGGCAGCCGATCTGCAGGCGCAGACCGAAGCGCTGGTCGAGGAGAACCGTCGGATCGAGGCGGAGCTTACCGCCGAGGAGCAGGATCTGACACGCCGGCGCCCGTCGATGACGCCGGAGGCGTTCCGAGCCGAGGCCGAGGCCTTCGACGCCAGGGTTCAGAAAATCCGCCGCGAGCGCGACGCCAAGGAGCGCGCCCTGCAGCAGGAGGCGGCCTCCGGGCGCGAGATCTTCCTGGCCGCCGCGGGTCCGGCGCTGGGTCAGGTGATGCTGGAGCGCGGCGCCTCGATCATCCTCGACCGGCGCGCGGTCTTCCTGTCCACCAGCGCGGTCGATGTCACCGATGCCGCGCTCGCGGCGGTCGACGCGGCGATCGGCAACGGCGCGACCCTCTCCGCCGATCCGGAACCCGCCGAGCCCGCCGATCCCTGAGCGCGCCTGCCTTGCCGCTCGGGGGGCGAGTTGCTACTCAGATCGCGAATAGCCCCGCGACGGAAGGACCGCACCGACATGACCGACACCCCCGAGACGGGCACGCCGACCACCGCAGACATCCAGCTGATCCAACGCATCCTGCCGCATCGTTACCCGTTCCTGCTGGTGGACCGCGTAATCGACATCGATGGCACCTCGAGCGCCACGGGCATCAAGAACGTGACGATGAACGAGCCGCATTTCCAGGGGCATTTCCCCGGCAATCCGATCATGCCCGGCGTCACGATCATCGAGGCGATGGCCCAGACGGCGGCAGTGATGGTCGGCACCACGATGAACCTCGTGGACGGCAATATGCTGATCTACTTTATGGGCATCGACGCCACCAAGTTCCGCCGCAAGGTGGTCCCGGGCGACCAGCTGCTGATGAAGGTCGAGACCACGCGCGGCAAGCCGGGCGGCAAGGTCTGGCGCTTCAAGGGCGTGGCGACGGTCGATGGCGAGATGGCGGCCGAAGCCGAGTTCACCGCGATGATGGACCTGCAGGGCTGATGGCGCGGATTCACCCTTCCGCGGTGATCGAGGAGGGCGCGCGGATCGGCGAGAACTGCCTGATCGGGCCGTTCTGCCATGTCGGCGGCCAGGTCGTGCTGGGCGATGGCGTCGAACTCAAGAGCCACGTGGTCGTCACCGGCGACACAGCGATCGGCGCGGAGACGGTGGTGTTCCCCTTCTCGGTGATCGGCGAGATCCCTCAGGATCTGAAGTTCGGCGGCGAGCATACGCGGCTGCGCATCGGCGCGCGCAACCGCATTCGCGAGCATGTGACGCTCAACACCGGCACGGCGGGTGGCGGCGGCGAGACGCGGGTGGGTGACGACTGCCTGCTCATGGCGGGCTGTCACGTCGCGCATGACGTGCGGGTGGGCGATCGGGTGATCCTCGTGAACCACGCCGCGGTCGCGGGCCATTGCGAGATCGGCGATGACGTGATCGTCGGCGGGCTTTGCGGCATTCATCAATGGGTCCGCATCGGTCGCGGAGCGATCATCGGCGCGGTCACGATGGTGACCAACGACGTGATCCCATTCGGTCTCGTCCAGGGGCCGCGCGGCCGGCTCGACGGGCTCAACCTCGTCGGCCTCAAGCGGCGCGGCACCTCGCGCGAGGAGATCGGTGCGCTGCGCGCCGCGTTCCGCGCCCTGAAGGACGGCGAGGGCACGTTCCACGAGCGGGCCGCGGCGCTCGGATCCGGGGAAAGCGACCTCGTTCGGGAGCTGTCGGAGTTCGTTTCGGCGCAGAGCGACCGCCAGTTCCTGACACCGCAGGGCTGATCCGATGCTGGCGCTTCTTGCCGGGACCGGTACGCTGCCGGGCGCGATACTCGCGGAGCGCCCCGGTGCGCTGGTCTGCGAGATGGCGGGCGTGCCGGTGACGGCACCGGAGGGCACCGAGCGCCTCGGCTACCGGATCGAGACGCTCGGCACGCTGCTCGCGGATTTGCGGGCACGGGGCGTGACCGAGATCTGCCTTGCCGGTGCGATGTCGCGTCCGCAGGTCGATCCGTCACGGATCGATGTCGCCACCGCCCCTCTCGTGCCGCGGTTGATGGCCGCAATGGGTCAAGGCGACGACGCGACGCTGCGCGCCGTGATGGCGCTTCTGGAAGAGCAGGGCTTTGCCCTGCGCGCGGCGCATGAGATCGCGCCCACGCTGCTCCCCGGTGCCGGCCTGATGGGTGTCGTGCCCTTCACCGAAGCCCATGCGGCCGATGCGCGACGCGCATGGGCGGTGCACCGCGCCATGGCCGAGGCCGATATCGGTCAGGCCTGCGTGGTGCGCGACGGGCTCTGCATCGCGGTCGAGGCGCTGCCGGGCACCGACTGGATGCTGGCCAGCCTCGCGGGTGGCGAGGCGAAGGGCGGGCTGCTCTACAAGGCGCCGAAGCCGGGGCAGGACCGGCGGGCCGATCTGCCGGTCATCGGTCCCGGCACGATCGAGGGCGCGGCGCGCGCGGGTCTCGAGGCCATCGCGATCGAAGCGGGTGGCGTGATGGTGCTGGAGCGCGTGGCGACCATCGCCGCCGCCGATCGCCACGGCATCGCGCTGATGGTGCAGGCATGAGGATCTTCGTCATCGCGGGAGAGCCCTCCGGCGATCGGCTGGGCCGCGCCGTGATGGCCGGGCTGAAGAGCCTCGCCCCGGACATCCGCTTCGACGGCATCGGCGGGCCGGGCATGGCGGCCGAAGGGCTCAGAAGCCGCTTTCCGATGGACGAGCTGTCGGTCATGGGCATTGCCGAGATCCTGCCGCGTTACCGGCATCTCATGCGGCGGCTCGACGAGACGGCGCGCGCGGTGATCGAGAGCCGGCCGGACATCCTGCTCACCATCGACAGTCCCGACTTCTGCCTGCGCGTGGCGCGGCGGGTCAAGGCGGCCGGTGCGCCGGTGCGCTGCGTGCATTACGTGGCGCCCAGTGTCTGGGCCTGGCGACCCGGCCGGGCGGCGAAGATGGCGCGCAGCATCGACCAAGTGCTGGCGCTTTTGCCGTTCGAGCCTCCCTACATGGAAGCTGCCGGGATGGAATGCGATTTCGTCGGCCACCCCGTCGTGACCGACCCGCAGGCGAGCCCCAAGGAGGCGGATGCCTTCAGAGCCCGCCACGGAATCGGCACCGCACCGTTGGTGCTGGCGCTACCCGGCTCGCGGCATGGCGAGGTACAGCGGCTCTCGGAGACCTTCGGGGGTGCGTTGGCACGCGTGCAGGCGGCCTTGCCGGAAGCCCGTGTCATATTGCCCTGCGCCGCGCCCGTCGCCGATCTGGTGCGGGCCGAGACAAGGACTTGGTCGGTTGCACCGCTGCTGATCGATCCCGCGCAGGACCCGGATGGTGCCGAAAAGCGCGCCGCGTTTCGGGCCGCCGACGTGGCACTTGCGGCGTCGGGCACGGTGTCGCTCGAACTGGCCGCGGCGGGCACGCCGATGGTCGTGGCCTATGATATGGGTTGGATCTCGCGCGCCATCATCGGGCGGATGTTGCTGACCGATACGGTGACACTGGTGAACCTCGTAAGCGAGACCCGCACCGTTCCGGAATTCATCGGCAAGGATTGCCGTCCCGAGCCGATCGGTCGGGCATTGCTGCGGCTTCTGGAGCGATCCGAAGCCCAGCGCCACGCGCTGGCCGAGACCATGCGGCGGTTGGGTGCCGGGGGTGAGCCGCCCGGCCTGCGGGCGGCACGCGCCATCCTCGATCGGATGCGCTGACAAATTTCTTCGAAGAAATTTGCCAAAACTCTTCGAAGAGTTTTGGTCCCGCCTCAGCGGCCCTTCCAGATCCAGCCACCGCCGAGCACGCGGCTGCCTTCGGTGGCATAGAACACGCAGGCCTGGCCGGGAGAGACGCCCTGTTCAGGCGAGAGCAACTCGACCTCGGCCTCCGTCTCATTGATCGGACGGATCACCGCCGGGGCCGGCGGTCGGGTCGAGCGGACGCGCACGAGCACTTCACGTTCCTTGGAATCGGTGAAGCTACCGCCGCCAATCCAGTTGACTTCCTTGAGCGGTACGCGCCGCGTCGCCAGCATCTCCTTGGGTCCGACGACGACGCGCTGCGCCTCCACGTCGAGCTTCACGACGTAGAGCGGCTCGTCGAGACCGCCGATGCCCAGCCCCCGGCGCTGGCCCACCGTATAGTGGATCAGCCCCCGATGTTCGCCCAGTACCCGCCCGTCGACATGCACGATCTCGCCCGGCTCCGCAGCACCGGGCCGCAGCTTCTCGATCACGGCAGCGTAGTTGCCATTGGGCACGAAGCAGATGTCCTGGCTGTCCGGCTTGTCGGCGACTGAAAGCCCGTAGCGTGCGGCCAAGGCCCTGGTTTCGGCCTTCGACGCGAGCCCGCCCAGCGGAAACCGCAGGTAGTCGAGCTGTTCCTGCGTGGTCGAGAACAGGAAATAGCTCTGGTCGCGGTTCGCGTCGGCGGCCGAATGGAGTTCGGCGCCCGCGGCGCCCATCTCGCGGCGGATGTAGTGGCCGGTCGCCATGCAATCAGCGTCGAGATCCTTGGCGGTGGCCAGCAGGTCCTTGAACTTCACCCGCTCGTTGCAGCGGATGCAGGGCACCGGCGTCGCGCCGGCGAGGTAGCTGTCGGCGAACTCGTCGATCACCGCCTCGCGGAAGGTGTTCTCGTAGTCGAGCACGTAGTGCGGAAAGCCCATCGCCTCGGCCACGCGCCGCGCATCATGGATGTCGCGCCCGGCGCAGCAGGCGCCCTTCTTGGCCAGCGCCGCGCCGTGATCGTAGAGCTGCAGCGTCACACCTACGACGTCGTAGCCTTCCTCCTTGAGCTGGGCGGCGACAACGGAGCTGTCGACGCCACCCGACATCGCCACGACGACGCGGGTCTGCGAGGCGGGCTTGGCGAAGCCCAACGAATTGAGCCCAGTGGTAGTGAAGCTGTCGAGCGGCATGGGACGATCCTTGGCGCAGGGTGGAAGCGCGCGCGAAGCGGCGATCGGGCCGCAATATAGGAAAATGCCCCCCATTTCCAACCCCCCGGCTTCACCGCTCCTTAGCCCTGACGCGCGCAGGGTCGGAGCCGGGGTGAGAGGAGGGTGAAAATGTATCTACGAAAGGTCGAGGGACCGCGGGCGGTGACGCTGCCCGACGGGCGCATCCTGACGCGCGCAGATCTGCCGAGCCCGGATACGGAGCGCTGGGTCGCCTCGCGCAAGGCGCGATTGCTGCTGGCGATCACCGTGGGCCTCGTTTCGCGGGACTATGCGATCGAGACCTATGGCCTGTCCGAGGAAGAGCTGCAGAGCTGGGAAAATTTGGCAAGGCGTCATGGTCCCGATGGACTGCGCGTAACGACTATACAGAAGTATAGACAACCGTGAGATGCAGTGGCATGGTTGACCCAGGGTAATACGGTGTTAACCGTCCGGTGGCTTACTCGCCGGCGATGGTTGAACCCGGAGCACGGAGGGTAAGGAATGCGCGTCTTGCTGGTTGAGGACGACCCGACCACGTCGAAGAGCATCGAGTTGATGCTCACCCATGCCAACCTGAACGTCTATGCAACCGATATGGGGGAGGAGGGGATCGACCTGGCGAAGCTCTATGACTACGACCTGATCCTCCTTGATCTGCACCTGCCGGACATGACCGGCCACGAGGTGCTGCGTCAGCTCCGGCTGCACCGGGTCTCGACGCCGATCCTGATCCTGTCGGGGGACGACGACACCGAGAGCAAGCTGAAGGGGTTCGGCTTCGGGGCGGATGATTACCTGACGAAACCGTTCCACCGCGACGAGCTGGTGGCGCGCATTCATGCCATCATCCGTCGTTCCAAGGGGCACGCGCAATCGGTGATCGTCACCGGGGAGGTCGCGATCAATCTCGACGCCAAGACGGTGGAAGCGGGTGGGCAGTCGGTGCATCTCACCGGCAAGGAATACCAGATGCTGGAGTTGCTGAGCCTTCGCAAGGGCACGACGCTCACCAAGGAGATGTTCCTCAACCACCTCTATGGCGGCATGGACGAGCCCGAGCTGAAGATCATCGACGTGTTCATCTGCAAACTGCGCAAGAAGCTGGCCCAGGCCACCGGGGGGGCGCATTACATCGAGACGGTCTGGGGGCGCGGTTACGTGCTTCGCGATCCGGAACCGGCGCGAGAGGTGCCGCCGCTGGCCATCGGCGCCTGAACCGCCCCGGCATCTGGACGCTCCCCTGCCGGGCTTCTAAGTTCGCCGCGCGGGCGGCTCGGCCCGTGACGGGGACCGGGAGACGGCTTTGACGGCGGAACAGGATCTGCGGGCGATCGAGGTCGCGACGCTTACCGAAGCGCAGGCGAAAGAGGAGCTCGAAAGGCTCGCTGTCGAGATCGGCGCGGCCAACACGGCCTATCACGTCGAGGATGCCCCCGAGATCAGCGACGCCGCCTATGATGCCCTGCGCGCGCGAAATGCCGAGATCGAGGCGCGCTTCCCGGCGCTCAAGCGCGTCGACAGCCCCTCCGAGCAGGTGGGCGCGGCACCCGCCGAAGGTTTCGGCAAGGTGCCCCACGCGGTGCGGATGCTGTCGCTCTCCAATGCCTTCACCGACGAGGAGGTGACCGAGTTCGCGATGCGGGTGCGTAAATTCCTCGGCCTCGCCGAGGACGCGCCGCTCGATTTCACGGCCGAGCCCAAGATCGACGGGTTGTCTCTGTCGCTGCGCTACGAGCAAGGGCGTCTGGTGCGCGCCGCCACGCGCGGCGACGGTGCCGTGGGCGAGGACGTCACCGCTAATGCCCGGACCATCGACGACATCCCCGAAACGCTGGAAGATGCACCCGACGTGCTAGAGGTGCGCGGCGAAGTCTACATGAGCCACGCCGATTTCGCCGCTCTCAATGCCCGGCACGCCGAGCGCGGTTCGAAGACATTCGCCAATCCGCGCAACGCCGCCGCCGGATCCCTGCGTCAGCTCGACCCGGAGATCACGAGGCTCAGGCCGCTGCGCTTCTTTGCCTATGCCTGGGGCGAGCTGTCCGCGCCGCTGGCCACGCATCAATACGACGCCATCGCTCGACTTCAGGAACTGGGGTTCTGCACCAACCCGCTGACCCGGCGCTGCGATACGCCGGAGAAGATGGTCGAGGCGTATCGCGAGATCGAGGCCAAGCGCGCCGATCTGGGCTATGACATCGACGGCGTGGTCTACAAGGTAGATGACCTGTCGTTTCAGCGCCGCCTTGGCATGCGCTCGACCACGCCGCGCTGGGCGCTGGCGCACAAGTTCCCCGCCGAGCTGGCTTGGACCACGTTGGAGAAGATCGAGATTCAGGTGGGCCGTACCGGCGCGCTATCGCCGGTGGCGCGGCTCAAGCCGGTGACGGTGGGGGGCGTCGTCGTCTCCAACGCCACGCTGCACAACGAGGATTACATCAGGGGCCGCGATTCCAAGGGGATGGAGATCCGCGAGGGACGCGATATCCGTGAAGGCGACCGGGTGCAGGTCTACCGCGCCGGCGATGTGATTCCGAAGATCGCCGATGTCGATATTGGACGCCGTCCCAAGGGCAGTGTTCCCTATGTGTTCCCGGATCATTGCCCCGAATGCGGCTCCGCCGCGCCGCGGGAGGAGGGCGATGCCGTCCGTCGCTGCACCGGAGGGCTGATCTGTCCGGCTCAGGCGGTCGAGAAGCTGCGCCATCTCGTGAGCCGTGCAGCCCTCGACATCGACGGGATGGGCGCCAAGCAGGTGGAACAGTTCTACCGCGATGGCTGGATCAAGGAGCCCGCCGACATCTTCATGCTTCGCGAGCGCTACGGTACGGGGATGCAGCAGCTCAAGAATCGCGAGGGCTGGGGCGAGAAATCCGCCGCTGCGTTGTTCGACGCGATCGATACCGCCCGCAAGGTGCCGCTGGGACGGATGCTGTTCGGCTTGGGGATCGCGCATGTGGGGGAAGTGGCCGCCAATGTTCTTGCCCGGCATTTCGGAACATGGGACGCGCTGATCACCGCCATCGATGCCGCCGCCAATGAGCCCGCGGCGCAGGCCGAGGACGACAAGGCGCGCAAGGCGGCCCTTCCCGACAGTCCGAACTGGGCCGAGATCACGGGTATCGACGGTATCGGCTTTACCGTGGCGGTGAGCCTCGTGACCGCGCTGAGCCAGGAGGCGGAGCGCGCCTCGGTCGACCGGCTGGTGGCGCAGCTCGAGATCCGGCCCGCCGAGAAGCCGCGCACCGAGAACAGCCCCGTGGCGGGCAAGACCGTGGTGTTCACCGGCACGCTCGAGAAGATGACCCGGGCCGAGGCCAAGGCCCGCGCCGAACAGCTCGGCGCCAAGGTCGCGGGTTCGGTGTCGGGCAAGACCGACCTGCTGATCGCGGGACCCGGCGCCGGCTCCAAGGCGGCCAAGGCCGAAGCCTTGGGCGTGGAGGTGCTCGACGAGGATGGCTGGCTCGCGCTGATCGGCGACGCATGAGCGTCAAGGGCCGCCCCGAGATCCTGTTTCCGCTTTTCGGGGACATCCAGAAGCTCAAGGGCATCGGCCCCAAGAGCGTGCCCGCCTTCGAGGCGGCAGGGCTGACGCGGCCGCGCGACGTTCTGCTGACGCTGCCGCATTCGGGCATCGACCGGGCCCGCAAGGGCAGCATCCGCGAGGTGGTGCCGCCCGCCGTGGTGACGGTCGAGGTTGAGGTGGTCCGCCACCATGCACCCGCGGCCAAGGGGCGGCCCTGGCGGGTCACGGTGGAGGATAGCGAAACCGCGTTCCAGCTCGTCTTTTTCCATGCCAAGGGCGATTACGTGCCACGGTTGCTGCCCATCGGGGCGCGACGCGTCGTCTCGGGTAAGGTGGAGCTGTTCGACGGGCTGGCGCAGATGGTGCATCCCGACCACGTGCTGCCGGTCGAGAAGGAGGAGGAAATCCTCGCCTTCGAGCCGGTCTATCCGCTATCGAACGGGATCACCCAGAAACAGATGGCGCGCGCCGCGCAATCGGCGCTGGGCCTCGCTCCCGACCTGGCCGAATGGATCGATCCGGGCCTCCTGCAGCGCGAGGGCTGGCCATCCTGGCGCGAGGCGCTGGGTCGGGCGCATGAACCCCAAGGGGCGGCCGATCTCTCGCCCACCCATCCCGCGCGGCTGCGCCTTGCCTATGACGAGCTGCTGGCGCACCAGATCACCCTTGCGCTGGCCCGCGCCACCGCGCGCCGGGCGCCGGGACGATCCAGTATCGGCGACAGACGGCATCGCAGGCGCGTCCTCGCGGCGCTGCCCTATGCGCCCACGGGGGCACAGGCCCGTGCGGTGGACGAGGTCGCCCGAGACATGGGCGCGGAGAGCCGGATGAACCGGCTGCTTCAGGGCGATGTCGGGTCGGGCAAGACGCTCGTGGCGCTGATGGCGCTGCTCGTTGCGGTCGAGGCAGGCGGGCAGGGCGTGATGATGGCCCCCACCGAGATCCTCGCCCGTCAGCACCTCGAAGGCCTGCAGCCCTTGGCCGAAAGCGCGGGCGTGGTGATCGAGCTGCTCACCGGACGGGACAAGGGAGCGGAACGGCGCCGCAAGCTCGAGGCCTTGGCAGAAGGGCGTATCCAGATCCTCGTGGGCACCCATGCGGTGTTCCAGAAGGACGTGGAGTTCCGCGACCTGCGCCTCGCCGTGATCGACGAACAGCACCGCTTTGGCGTGGCGCAGCGGATGGAGCTTGGCGCCAAGGGGCGCGGCGTCGACGTCTTGGTGATGACCGCCACGCCGATCCCGCGCAGCCTCGCGCTTACCCAATACGGCGACATGGATGTCAGCGTGCTCGACGAGAAACCGCCCGGGCGCACGCCCGTCACAACGGCGCTGGTCTCGACCGAGCGGCTGGGTGAGGTGGTCGAGAAGCTGCGCGCCGCCGTGGCGGATGGGCGACAGGCCTACTGGGTCTGCCCACTGGTCGAGGAGAGCGAGGTCTCCGACATGACGGCGGCCGAGGAACGGTTCAAGCATCTGCGCGCCGCGCTGGGCGAGGGCGTGGTGGGGCTGGTGCACGGGCAGCTGCCCCCCGCCGACAAGGATGCGGCGATGGCGCGCTTCGTCGCGGGTGAAACCAAGGTGCTCGTCGCCACCACGGTGATCGAGGTGGGCGTCAACGTGCCTGCCGCCTCGATCATGGTGATCGAGCGTGCCGAGAATTTCGGTCTCGCGCAGTTGCACCAGCTTCGCGGTCGGGTCGGGCGCGGCAGCGCCAAGTCCACCTGCCTCCTGATGTATCAGCCGCCCCTTGGCGAGACCGCGCGACGCAGGTTGGAGATCATGCGCGAGACCGAGGACGGCTTTCGCATCTCCGAGGAGGACCTCTCGATGCGCGGCGCGGGCGACGTGATCGGCACCGCGCAATCCGGCCTGCCGCGATTCCGCATCGCTGATCTGGAGCGCCACGCCGGGCTGATGGCCTTGGCGCAGAGCGATGCGCGCACGCTGCTGACCATCGATCCCGCTTTGGAAGGAGAACGCGGACGTTCCGCACGCGTTCTCCTTTGGCTCATGGAGCAGGACCGGGCCATCCGGCTGATCTCTGTCGGCTGAAAAATTCTCACTTATTACAACTCATTACCTCGGTTCGGCCGCAATGTTCTCATAAAGTTCTTTACAGGGGCCGCCCCGTATGGGAACAAAGCGGCAACAGGAGCTTGGAGAGAGGAGACGCGGATGGCCCAGGAACTCAAACTTGCAGTGAACCGCTCTCGCGACACCCTCGTCGCCGACGCGCTGGGCGCGGCGTCTCTGATGATCCTGTTGTTCGTCGGATTGTGGCTGCCCGGCCTGATCTGATCTGCCCGGACCCCTTGCCGGTCGCCGCAGCCCTGATCCCGCGGGGCAATCGCGGCGGATCGCCCATCCGTCGCCTCGAAGCCATGCTTCGGCGCGCGGCCGGAGCCCCGAAGGGTCCCGCCTTCGCCGCCGCCATCCCGAAGGATGCGCGGCGGCTTTTTTTTCGTGCCGTCAGACTGCGGCGCGTCGGCGTGCTTCGGCTTCCTCAACCGCCTGCGTCACCGCCTCGATTGCCAGCAGGATCGAGGCATGCCGGTTGCGGTACTCCCGCGCAGGCAGAAGCACCTCGAACCCATCGAAGGGGGCCTCGGGCACCGGACCGTTTTCGGTCAACATGGCGCGCAGCTGGTCGCGGGCGTGGGCCAGCTCGCCATGATCGCGCCCGATCACCGCACCGCCGACGATCGCCGCCGCTGCCTGACCCAACGCGCAGGCCTTGACGTCCTGTCCGTATCCGCTCACCCGGCCATCCTCGACCGTCACATCGACCGTCACGGTCGAGCCGCACAATGGCGCGCGCCGCCTCACCGTGGCGTCGGGCGCATCCAGCCGCTCGGTCAGCGGCATTTCCGTCGTCAACGCGAGGATGCGCTGCGAATAGAGCTTGATCAGGTCGGTCTCGCCGCTGGCGCGCTCGGTCATGTTTGCCTCTCGTCAGTCGTGCCTCTAGATAGGCACGACGCCCCGGGATGCAAAAGGTTTGTGCCGATGTTCGACCCCAAGACGCTCCGCTACGACGCCAACGGGTTGATCCCCGCCATCGCGCAGGAGGCCTCCACGGGCGAGGTGCTGATGATGGCCTGGATGAACGCGGCCTCAATCGAGAAGACGCTCGCCTCGGGTCGCGTCACCTACTGGTCACGCTCGCGGCAGGAGTTCTGGGAAAAGGGCGCGACCTCGGGCAACCAGCAGGTGCTGGTCGAGATGCGCGTCGATTGCGACCGCGACTGCCTATTGTTGCAGGTCGAACAATCCGGCCCGGCCTGCCATACCGGCCGGCGCAACTGCTTCTATACCGCGATCCGCGAGGGTGAGGAGGTCGAGTTGACTCGGCCGATGGCATGAGGCTGACGGCATCGGATTTGCGTATTTGAAGAACAAGGTAGCCTAGAAGCCGATCATCTTCCGGATATCGGCCGGGCTTGCCCCCTCGGCGCGGTAGAGGCCGATGGCCCGCGCGTCGTCGCGCTTGGCCAGACGGCGGCCGGTTTCGTCACGGATCAGGCGATGGTGGTGGTAATCGGGGACCGGTAGATCCATGAGTCTTTGCAGCGCCACGTGCAATGGCGTCGCCTCGAGCAGATCGCGGCCGCGCACCACCTCCGTCACGCCCTGATCCGCATCGTCGATCACCACCGCAAGATGGTAGGAGGTGCCCATGTCGCGCCGCGCCAGCACCGGATCGCCGACGCTTTCGATCAAGGCGGCGGGGTCGATCTCGCGCGGGCCGGGATCGGTGCCGGTCTCGGTCCAGCGCAGAGGGCCGTCGATCCGGCTCATCGCCTGCCGCAAGTCGAGCCGCAGCGGCATGTTCTCCGGCAACGGCCCCGATCGATCATGGCTGCGGCAGGTGCCGGGGTAGATCATGCCGTCGGGCCCGAAACGCGGCCCGCCTTCCTGAGGGGCCGAGGCCGCCTCCAATATGTCGCGTCGGTTGCAGCTGCAGGGGTATAGAAGGCCCTCGGCCCAGAGGCGTTGGAGGGCTTCGCGATAGACGGAGATCCGCTCCGACTGCCGCATCACCGGCTCGGGCCACTCAAGACCGAGCCAACGCAGATCGTCATGGATCCGCCGCTCCCATTCGGGCTTCGACCGCTGACGGTCGATATTCTCGATCCGAAGCAGGAAGGTCCCACCCTCAGCCCGCGCATGGGCCGTCAGCGCCGAAAAGGCGTGGCCCAGGTGCAGTGGCCCGGTGGGCGACGGCGCGAAGCGGGTGACGCGCATTCAGCCGCGCTTCACCGCGCTTTGGTGAATGATCAGCCATGCCAGCAGGATGAAGATCGGGTGGCCCAGACCGCCCGAGATCAGGATCGCCGGGAACCAGATCACCAGCACTACCATGCCGAGGATCACCCGACCGGTGAGCATGATGGCGACGGGCGGTAGCAGCAGCGCGAGGATATAGAGCATCAATCGTCCATTCGTTGTCTGCCCCCGAGATGTGGTCCCGGGGGCCGCGCGGCAAGGGCTCAGGCGCCAGCGGCCTCCACGGAGGTTTCCTGCGCCGCGAGCCAGCCCCGCCAATCCTCCTTGGCACGGTCGGTATAGCCCTTGTAGCGGTCCTTGCGCCCGCGCCGCCCGCCACGCACGCCGTCCAGCGGCGGGAACAGCCCGAAATTCACGTTCATCGGCTGGAACGTCTTCGCCTCGGCACCGCCGGTGATATGGGTGACGAGCGCACCCATCGCCGTGGTTTGCGGCACCGCGGGCACCGAGCCGCCGAGGATCTCGGCAGCGGCGAGCCGACCCGCCAGCAGCCCCATGGCCGCGCTTTCGACATATCCCTCGACCCCGGTCACTTGGCCCGCGAACCTGATGTTCGGCCGGGCCTTGAGCCGCATTTCCGCATCCAGCAGCGTCGGGCTGTTGAGGAACGTGTTGCGATGAATCCCGCCCAGCCGCGCGAAACGTGCGTTCTCAAGTCCGGGAATCATACGGAAAACATCGGTTTGCGCGCCGTACTTCATCTTGGTCTGGAAGCCTACGATGTTGTAGAGCGTGCCCAGCTTGTTGTCGCGGCGCAGTTGCACCACGGCGTAAGGCTTGTTCTCCGGATCATGCGGGTTGGTCAGCCCCACGGGCTTCATCGGTCCGTGGCGCAACGTCTCGCGCCCGCGCTCGGCCATCACCTCGATCGGCAGGCAGCCATCGAAATAGCCCGCAGTTTCGCCCTCGTGGAACTCGGTCTTGTCGGCAGCCAGAAGCGCATCGATGAAGGCTTCGTGCTGGTCCTTCGTCATCGGGCAGTTGATGTAGGCGGTACGCTCTTCCTCGGTCTCGCCCTTGTCATAGCGCGATTGCAGCCAGGCCTTCGACATGTCGATGCTCTCGGCATAGACGATGGGGGCGATGGCGTCGAAGAATGCCAGCGCGCCGGTGCCGGTCACCGACGAGATGGCCTCGGCCAAGGCCGGTGAGGTCAGCGGCCCGGTGGCGAAGATCCAGTGCCCGGTCTCGGGCAGATCGGTGATCTCCTCGTAGCTGACCGTGACGTTGGGATGCGCCTTGAGCTGGGCCGTGACATCGGCGGCAAAGGGATCGCGGTCGACGGCCAGCGCGCCCCCGGCCGGCAGGCGGTGCCGGTCGGCGGTCGACATGATGAGCCCGTTCGCCGCGCGCATCTCCCAATGCAGCAGGCCCACCGCGTTCTGCTCGTCATCGTCCGAGCGGAACGAGTTGGAGCAGACCATCTCGGCGAGGTCGCCGGTGCGGTGCGCGAAGGTGCCGGTCTTGGGGCGCATCTCGTGCAGGATGACGGGAATGCCGGCATTGGCGGCCTGCCAGGCGGCTTCGGAGCCGGCCATGCCACCGCCGACGATGTGAAGAGGTTCTGTCATGGCGCCCAGATAGGCGCAGCGGCGGCCAAAGAAAAGCCCCGTCCAGCGAACCGGACGGGGCGCTGTCTCACTCGGTGCCGTCCTCCGGGGCCGCGGCCTCGACCGCGTCCACCGCGTCGCCCTGATCGGCGATCCGCGCCACCGAGACGACCTCTTCGCCACGCCCGGTGTCGAACACCTTCACGCCGCCGGCCGAACGCGAGCGGAACGAGATCCCGTCCACCGGTACCCGGATCGATTGGCCAGCGGAGGTCACCAGCATGATCTGGTCCCCGGTCTCGACCGGGAAGGCCGAAACGATCGGACCGCCGCGCATCGCCTTGTCGGTGGCGTTGACGCCCATGCCGCCGCGACCGCGAACCGGATAGTCATGGCTCGACGACAGCTTGCCGGTGCCGCGGGCGGAGATCGTCAGGATCAACGTCTCGGAAGCCGACATCTCGGCATAGCGCTCGGGCGACAACGCTCCGGCGACGACGCCCTCGTCATCATCCTCGGCCTCGGCATCGGCATCGTCGGCGATCCCCGCCATGGCACGGCGCATCTTGAGATAGGCCACCCGCTCGGAGGCCTCGGCCTCGAAATGCGGGATCACGGCCATCGACACCACGTGGTCATCATCCGACAGGCGGATGCCGCGCACGCCGGTCGAGGAGCGGCCCTGGAACACCCGCACATCGGTGGTACGGAAGCGGATCGCCCGGCCGGAATCCGTGACCAGCATCACGTCGTCATCCTCTGACGCGATGCGCGCGTTCACGAGGCTGACATTCTCGGGCAGCTTCATCGCGATTTTGCCGTTGCGCATGACGTTGGTGAAGTCCGACAGCGCGTTGCGGCGCACGTCACCCGCGGAGGTCGCGAACACTATCTGCAGGTCCGACCAGTCCTCCTCGGGGCGGTCGACCGGCATGATCGCCGCGATCGAGACGCCCGTGGGGATCGGCAGGATGTTCACGATCGCCTTGCCGCGCGCGGTGCGGCTGCCGAGCGGCAGGCGCCAGCACTTCAGCTTGTAGACCATGCCTTCGGTGGTGAAGAACAGCATCTGGTCATGCGTGTTGGCCACGAAGAGCGAGGTGACGACATCGTCCTCCTTGGTCTGCATCGAGCCCAGGCCCTTGCCGCCGCGCCGCTGGGAGCGGAACTCGGCCAGCGGCGTGCGCTTGATGTAGCCGCCTTGGGTCACGGTGACGACCATGTCCTCGCGCTCGATGAGGTCCTCGTCCTCCATGTCGCCGGCCCAGTCGACGATCTCGGTGCGGCGCGGCACCGCGAAGAGATCGCGCACTTCGCGCAGCTCCTCGCGGATGATCGTCAGGATCCGCTCGCGCGAGGACAGGATGTCGAGATAGTCGCGGATCTTCGCGGCTAGCTCCTGCAATTCGTCGGTGACTTCCTGCACGCCGATCTGGGTCAGACGCTGCAGTCGCAGCTCGAGGATCGCGCGGGCCTGTGCCTCGGACAGGTTGTAGGTGCCGTCCTCGTTCACCGGATGGAGCGGGTCGTCGATCAGCTTGATGTATTCGATGATCTCATGCGCGGGCCATGCACGCGTCATCAGCTTTTCACGCGCATCGGCCGCATCGGCCGAGGACCGGATCGTGGCCACGACCTCGTCGACATTCGACACCGCCACGGCGAGGCCGCACAGGATGTGGCTGCGCTCGCGCGCCTTGCGCAGCAGGAACGCGGTGCGCCGCGCGATCGCGTCTTCGCGGAAGTCGAGGAAGGCGGTCAAGAAACCGCGCAGGGTCAGGGTTTCGGGGCGGCCGCCGTTCAGCGCCAGCATGTTGCAGCCGAACGATGTCTGCATCGGCGTGAAGCGGAACAGCTGGTTCAGCACTACCTCGGGCGTGGCGTCGCGCTTGAGTTCGACGACGACGCGCACGCCGGAGCGGTCGCTCTCGTCCTGCACATGGGCGATCCCCTCGATCCGCTTGTCGCGCGCGGCCTCGGCGATGCGATCGATCATCGAGGCCTTGTTCACCTGATAGGGGATCTCGTCGACGACGATGGCGTAGCGATCCTTGCGCAGCTCCTCGACATGGGTCTTGGCGCGGATGATCACCGACCCGCGGCCCTCCAGATAGGCCTTGCGCGCGCCGGAACGGCCCAGCATCAGCCCGCCCGTCGGGAAATCGGGGCCGGGGACGAACTCCATCAGCCCCTCGGAGGAGAGGTCCGGGTCGTCGATCAGCGCGAGACAGGCGTCGATGACCTCGCCAAGATTGTGCGGCGGGATGTTGGTCGCCATGCCGACGGCGATGCCGCCCGCGCCGTTGACCAGCATGTTCGGGAAACGGGCCGGCAGGACCGTGGGTTCGCGGTCCTTGCCGTCGTAGTTGTCCTGGAAATCGACCGTGTCCTTGTCGATATCCGACAACAGGAACGCCGCCGGGCGGTCCATGCGGACCTCGGTGTAGCGCATGGCCGCCGCGTTGTCGCCGTCCATGGAGCCGAAGTTGCCCTGGCCGTCCAGAAGCGGCAGCGACATCGAGAAGTCCTGCGCCATCCGCACCAGCGCGTCGTAGATGGCTGAATCGCCATGCGGGTGATACTTGCCCATCACGTCGCCCACGGGGCGGGCCGACTTGCGATAGGGCTTGTCATGCGCGTTGCCGGTCTCGTGCATGGCATAGAGGATACGCCGGTGCACGGGCTTGAGCCCGTCGCGCAGATCCGGGATCGCGCGGCTGACGATCACGCTCATCGCGTAATCGAGATAGGAGGTCTTCATCTCCTCGACGATGGAGACCGTGGGGCCGCTGGGCGCGGGGCGCTCGGGCATGGAATCGTCGGTCTCGGGTGTGTCGGGAATGTCGCTCACGGGGGGAAAGCCTGCTGTCTTGTGACTGCTATATATTGTGAGCCAAACCTATAGCACCCGCGCCATATGGGGCGCAACAGAGGATGCCGCCGCCTGCTGGCAGCCGCTGACGGCAGTGGCTAACAAATTGGGATAATTGACTTTTTCTGGTTTCATGCTGGAATCGAGTGGCGGGGTCAAGCCCGCATGCCACGCAGGAGCCATTCGATGCCGCAGGACCTCTCGGAAACCGAACTGATGCTCAAGGGCTATGGGCTCACCACGGCCGAGCTGTTCTATCGCATGCCCGACTACAGGCACGTGCTCAACAGCTTCGTCTGGCAGGAATACGACCTAGCGCCGGATCATCCGAGATTGTTCGAATTCATCGAGTTCTGGCAGGAAGAGATCGAGGGGCCGCTGCACTCGGTTCGTTTCACCCACCGAAAGCTGATCTCGCCCGGTGAGTGGCGCAACGTGACCGGCGAGTTCCATTATCATTGAGCGCGGCGCTGTCGGGAAGCCCCGGGGGCGCTGCCCCCGGACCCCCGGCGTATTTCGGGAACAAAGTCGCTCAGGCGCCGCGCGGGGTGGGCCGGTCGAACACCCTGCGGCCCATCAGCGAAGCCGCCAGTTCGACCATCAATGCCGCGGTGCGGCCGCGCTCGTCGAGCGAGGGGTTCAACTCGACGAGGTCGAGCGAGGCCACGAGACCGCTGTCGGACAGCATCTCCATCGCCAGATGCGCCTCGCGCACCGTCGCGCCGCCGGGCACCGTGGTGCCGACGGCGGGAGCGGCGGCCGGGTCGAGGAAGTCGACGTCGAGCGAGACGTGCAGGATGCCGTCGGCCTCCTGAACGCGGTCGAGGAATTCCGAGAGCGGGCGCGCGATGCCGATCTCGTCGATCATTCGCATGTCGACCAGGGTCGCGTCGCCATCCTCGAGCGCGGCGCGCTCCTCGGGATCGACGCTCCTGAGCCCGATCATGCCGACCCGGCTCACCGGCACCGTCGCCGGCAGCGGCGGAAAGGCGTCGAAGCCCTCGCGGCCCGTGACGTAGCCCAGCGGCGTGCCGTGCAGGTTGCCGGTGGTGGTGGTGTCGGGCGTATGGAAATCGCTATGTGCGTCGAGCCAGAGCACGAAGAGCGGGCGGCCTATCTCCTCGGCATGCGCGGCCATCCCGGCCACCGTGCCGAGCGACAGCGCATGGTCGCCGCCCATGAAGATTGGGAAACCGTTCGGCGCCTGCTCGCGCGCGGCGCGCATCAGGGCCGCGGTCCAGCCGACATTGAGCGCGAGTTCGTGGACCGCGCCGTTGCGCGGCGGTGCGACCTCGACCCGGTCGGGGGCGACGTTGCCGATGTCGGTGACACCGTGGCCCAGCGAGGCGAGCGCCTCTGCGAGACCTGCGGTACGATAGGCGTCGGGGCCCATGAGGCAGCCGCGGCGTCGCTTGCCGCAATCCACCGGAGCGCCGATGAGGATGCAATCTGTCATGCCGGGATCATGGCGTGCCCGCGGGTGCGCGGGCAAGGGGTATCCTCGGGTCGCCCTGCCGCCGATGAAGCGCCCGGGAGGCGGATACCTCGCTCAGCTGCGGCGCAGCGCGGCGACCCACAGGCCGACCAGCACCAGCGAGAACAGGGCATTCCAGCTCGCCATCGACAGGCCGAACAACTCCCAGCTCACCACGTCGCACATCACCAGGCGCGGGCCGTCCAGCGACAGCAGGTCGCCACCCGACAACGAGCCGAGGCTCTGGCCGGTGCCGGTGCAGCTCGCCGGGCCCTCCCACCAGTCGCGCTCGACCCCGGTGTGGAACACGCCGATGGCGGCCGTGGTCACGGCGGCCAACGCGCCCAGCAGCGGCAGGACCCGGCCCGGCAGCATCAGCGCGATCAGGCCGATGGCGATGGCGATGCCATGTGGCCAGCGCTGCCAGATGCACATGGCACAGGGCGGGTAGCCGAAGGCCTGGAAGATGAAGGCCCCGCCCAGCAGCGCGGCCGAGCCGAGCGTGGCGAGAAGAATGGTCAGGGTGCGGCTCACAAGTACCTCGTCGCGTAGAAACCGGCGAAGAGCATGGCGCAGAAGACGGTGAAGACCAGACCAAGCCGCCGCTCGATGAAGTCCCGCGCGACGTCGCCGAACACGCGCAGGATCGCCGCCACGAGGAAGAACCGCGCCGCGCGAGCGATGATCGAGGAGACAATGAACACCGGCAGCGAAAGCCCGGTCACCCCCGACGCGATCGTGATCACCTTGAAGGGAAATGGCGTGACGCCGGCGACCAGCACGGCCCATGCGCCCCAGTCATTGTAGCGCAGCCGGAACTCCTCGAACTTTTCGGCCTTGCCATAGAGGTCGAGCACCCATTGCCCCAGGCTGTCGAACAGCGCCGCGCCGATCCAGTAACCCAGAAGTGCGCCGGCCACGGAGGCCAGCGTGCAGACCAGTGCGATGACCCAGGCGCGACGCGGCCGGGCGAGGATCATCGGGATCATCAGCGCGTCCGGCGGAATCGGGAAGACCGAGGATTCGGCGAAACTCACCGCGCCAAGGGCGGGGAGGGCGTGACGGTGACCCGCCAAGGAAATGGTCATGTCATAGAAACGGCGCAGCATGGAACTCGGGTCACCTCTGAAACGTCACCTGTTCAGGAACACGGCCCCGGCGCGGGGTCAACCGGGCAATCGCCCGCAGGGGAGAACGATGACATGAAATGGCGTGGACGCCGGGGCAGCGGCAACATCATCGACAGGCGCCGCTCGGGCGGCGGGCGCGGCGTGGCCATCGGCGGAGCGGGCGGCTTCGGGCTCCTGGCCATCGTGGTCGTCGGCTATTTCCTCGGGGTGGACCTGACGCCGCTTCTGGATGACGGACAGATGCAGGGGGGCGGTGGCGGCGAGATCACCGCCGCCGACGAGGAAGCGGCGCAGTTCGTGTCCGTCACCCTCGCCGATACCGAGGAGATCTGGGCCGACATATTCGCGAGCGAGGTCGGAAGGGCCTATGAGCCGGCCGAGCTGGTGCTGTTCAAGGGGGCGACGCAATCGGCCTGCGGCGGCGCTTCGGCTGCCACCGGTCCGTTCTACTGCCCGCCCGAGGAGCGGATCTTCCTCGACACCGATTTCTTCACCACACTTGACCGGCGGCTCGGCGCGGGCGGCGATTTCGCCGCCGCCTATGTCGTGGCACACGAAGTCGCGCACCACGTACAGAACGAGCTGGGCGTGCTGGGCGAGGTCAACGCCGTGCGCCAGCGCAGCGACGAGGCCACTTCGAACGCTCTGTCGGTGCGCATCGAGCTTCAGGCCGACTGCTTCTCGGGCATCTGGGCGCGCCGGGCCGAGGCGATGTTCGGCTCGCTCGAGCCGGGCGACATCGAGGAGGCGATGAATGCCGCGGCTCAGATTGGAGACGACACCTTGCAGCGCGAGGCGGGGCGCACGGTGCGGCCCGACAGTTTCACCCATGGCACCTCCGAGCAACGCCAGCGCTGGTTCGCGACTGGCTATGAGCAGGGCAGTCTCGAGGCCTGCGACACCTTCGCCACGGATCGCATCTGAGGCGCGTTGACGGGATCGCCGGGCCGGTCTATGCGGGTCGGGCTGGCCGGTGTGGCGGAATGGTAGACGCAGCGGATTCAAAATCCGCCGCCCACAAGGCGTGGGGGTTCGAGTCCCCCCACCGGCACCAGCTTTCCTCACGTTTCGATGCGAGGCCGCTCTTGGGGCTGGCTCGCGCCGCGTGCTCGCGATAGGTCCGATTGGCGCGCAGGTTGCGCGCGGGAGGACCGATCATGCAGCGCATCGCCACGGGCGCCCGCCCGGATTTCGAGGAAAAGGCCCGCGAGGCCGGCTTTACCTTTCATCACATGCATGGCGAGCCCTATTGGGACGAGGACACCGTCTACGCCTTCGATCTCGACGAGGTCGAGACGATGATCGAGGACCCGGCTACTGAGCTGCACGGCATGTGCCGCGAGGCCGTGGACCACGTGCTGCGATCTGACGACCTGATGGACCGTCTCGCGATCCCCGAAGCCGCCCGGCCGATGATCGCAGCGTCTTGGGAAGCAGGCGAGCCCGAACTCTACGGGCGCTTCGACCTGGCCCATGACGCCGAGGGCCCCGCGAAGCTGCTCGAATACAACGCCGACACGCCGACCGCCCTCTACGAGAGCGCGGCATTCCAATGGCAGTGGCTCGAGGACATGGTCGGGGCGGGAGCGCTGCCCGAGGGTTCGGACCAGTTCAACGGGCTCCACGAGGCTTTGGTGGCGCGGCTGGCGGAGATATTCGCGCCCGATACCGATCTGCATTTCGCCTGTTTTCCCGATGACCCCGAAGATTACGCCACAACGGAATACATGGCGTGGGCCGCACGCGAGGCGGGCCTCGGCGCGCATTTCGTGCCGATCCCCGAGATCGGCCTGACCGAGGCGGGCCAGTTCGCCGATGGTGAGGGTCGGGTGATCGGCGCGATGTTCAAGCTTTACCCTTGGGAGGACATGCTGCGCGACGACTTCGCCGAGGCGTTGCCGCAGGCCCGCTGTCAGTTCCTCGAGCCGCCCTGGAAGGCGATCCTGTCGAACAAGGGCATCCTGCCGGTGCTGTGGCGGCTGTTCGAGGGGCATCCGAACCTGCTTCCCGCCTATTTCGAGGATGAGGCGACCCAGCCCGCCGCCCGCGCGGCGCTGTCTGACGGCCATGTGCGCAAACCCCTCTTCTCCCGCGAGGGATCGAGCATAGATATCGTGACGCCGCAGGGCAGGGAGCGTGCGCCGGATCGCAGCTATGACGGTCATCCGGCGATCCTGCAGGCCTACCATCCGCTGCCGGTCTTCGACGGCATGCACCCGGTGGTCGGCGCCTGGATCGTCGGCGAGACTTGCGTGGCGATGGGGCTGCGCGAGGATCGCGGCCGCATCACGCGCGACCTGAGCCGTTTCAAGCCGCATTTCATCCGCGCCTGACCGCGCGCGAGGAGGAGACCGCCATGACCATCGCCAGCCATCCCGCCGCCACCCCGCGCAAGCGCTCGCGCCACGTGCGCATCGCGCTTCTGGGCGCCGCCGCCTTCAGCTTGGCCGCCTGCCGCGAGGAGGAGGTGCCCTCCGCAGCCTTTCCGACGCTCGATGCCTGCCTCGAAGCCGCGGCCGGGCCGGGCACCTGGGTTACCGAAGAAAGCTGCGAGCAGGGCTTCGGCGAAGCGCTCGAGGCGCATGTCGAAACCGCGCCGCGCTACGACGACGAGGCACTCTGCGAGGCCGAACATGGCGGCGAGTGCATGGTCGAGGAACGACCGGGCGGCGGTGGCTCGGTGTTCCTGCCACTGATGGCGGGCTACCTTCTGGGCAACATGCTCGGCGGGCGCGGCGCGATGGCGCAGCCCTTCTACGGGCGCTCATCCGGCGGCTTCGCCACCCCCGGCGGTACGGTGTTGAACCAGGCGCGTGGCAGCACCTCGCTATCTCCCAATGCCTTCAAGGCCGGGCCGGTGACCCGCACCGCGGCGCCGATGACCCGCGCCACGGTGGCCCGCACGGGCGGCTTCGGCGCGGCGCGCACCGGCAGCGGTCTACGCAGCTTCGGCGGCTGAGCCGTCGCCTTCGCCGCGTTTCCCTGCTCCGTGCGGATAATCGCCCCGAAGCTGCGCCACTGGCCGCGATCCGGCAACGAAGAATAGTGGCGGCAATGAGGCAAAGGTATAGGTCGGGGACGCATGGATTGTGGCGCCGGTCGTTCGGGTTCTGGCGACAATAAAATGGCCGACAGTCGCCAGTGGCCTGTTTTAGATGGGATTATTGCGGTTTGGCGAAGGCTTCTGTTTCCTGAAGTCGGCCAACCTGCCGCCGCTACTTCCATGAAGGCCCTCTCTTCTCCCGATAGATGACCCTTTGCCGCCATGTTTTGGGCAATTTTTCCTTTGTCGGCCGGGTCCTGCGTAATATTTGTGTTTCGAGCTTGGAAAGGACGCTCCGTCCCAAAACTGGCGGAGACCCGAAGTTCTGCACGTGACCCTGGGGGAGACGGCAGACCTCCATATGGGCAGCCGCCCGAGCCGTTGCCGGGGTCCACCGGTGCGCCCATTGGCGGGCAGGCGGCGAAGATCCGAGCGAGTGCGGGCAGGGACGGTGTCCCGATGAAGGAGACGAGGAATGGCGAACGATCGGATCGACGGAACCCCGGGTGACGACACGCTGTATGGCGGGGCCGGCGACGACGCGATTTATGGCGGCGCGGGCAACGATCGGATCGACGGCGGCGCCGGGGCAGACGAAGTTTATGGCGATACGGGCGATGATCACCTGTCCGGCGACGCGCATGACACGCTGTATGGCGGCGACGGCGCTGACACTTTCACCCCCGGGCGCGGCGGTGCCGTGTATGGCGGCGGCGCGGGCGAGGCGGATGATTTCGATACGCTCGACCTGCGCGGCATGGGCAACGTCTATGCCAAGGACATCGTCCCCGATGGCGACGGCAACGGCTCGAGCGGCTGGATCCAGTTCCTTGACGAGCACATGCAGCCGACCGGCGAGCGGCTTGATTTCTACAACATCGAGCACTTCAAGAAGGACCCGCAGGGCAACCACGCGCCCGACGCCCAGAACGACAGCGCCAGCACCAGCCAGGGCATGGCCGTCACCATCGACGTGCTCGCCAACGACAGCGACCCGGACGGTGATCCTCTGCGCGTCACCGGCGCGCGCGCCAGCCGCGGCGAGGTGGTCATCCAGGATGACGGCTCGCTGCATTACACCCCCGAGCCGGGTTTCGCCGGCGACGTGGTGATCGAGTATACCATCACCGATGACCGCGGCGGCACCGACACGGCCGAGGTCGCGCTCAACGTGAGCTGCCCCAAGGCTCCCGACGGCATCGTCGAGGGCACCGCTGGCAACGACATGATCGACCTCGCCTATACCGGTGATCCGGATGGCGACCGGGTCGACAACGAGGATGCGATCCTCGGCGACGACGCTCCCAACGACGACCGGATCGAGGCCTATGGCGGCGACGACACGGTGCGCGCCGGCCTTGGGGACGACATCGTCCACGCAGGCGCCGGCCATGATACCGTCTATGGCGAGGCAGGCGACGACACCATCTTCGGCGGTGCCGGCAACGACACGCTTTTCGGCGGCGCTGGCAATGACGAGATCCATGGCGGCGACGGCGACGACGTGATCGACACGAGCGATGGCGACCGTCAGGCCGATCTCGATCGCTTCGACAACCCCTATCCCGATCTCAAGGCCGATCCCGATCCCTATGACGATCGCGACCTGGTCTTCGGCGGCAAGGGCGACGACACGATCACGACCGGCGACGATCAGGACACGATCCATGGCGGCGAGGGCAACGACACCGTCGATGCCGGCATCGATGACGACCTCGTCTATGGCAACAAGGGCAACGACCAGCTGACCGGCGGCGAGGGCAACGACACCATCTTCGGTGGCGACGGCGATGACGTGATCCGCGGCGGCCTCGATCCCAAGTTCCCCGACAGCCTGAACATCCGCGACGATCAGGGCGATCTCGTCACCGACAACGGCCGGGACGAACTCCATGGCGGCAAGGGCAACGACACCATCCTCGGCCAGGATGACGACGACACGCTTTTTGGCGGGCAGGGCGATGACACGCTCGATGGCGGCATCGACGACGACACCGTCTTCGGCGGCAAGGGCAACGATACGATCATCGGTGGTCAGGGCAACGATTTCCTCTCGGGCGAGGATGATCGCGACAGCTTCATCGGCGGCAATGGCGGCGACCACGTGGTCGGCGGCGAGGGCGGCGACGACTACGACACGCTCGACCTGAGCGGCGAGGATATCGACCGGATCGAATACACCTCGGACGACCGCGAGGATGGTATCGTCTACTTCAAGGACGGCACCACGCTGCGCTTCGAGGAGATCGAGAACGTCGTGCCCTGCTTCACCCCGGGCACCGTGATCGCCACGCCGCGCGGCGAGCGGCTGGTCGAGGAGCTGCGCGAGGGCGACCGCGTCATCACCCGCGACAACGGCATCCAGGAGATCCGCTGGGTCGGCCACAAGCAGGTCGGACCGGCGCAGTTCCTGACCAGCCCGCATCTCAAGCCGGTGATGATCCGCGCCGGCGCGCTCGGCAACGGCCTGCCCGAGCGCGACATGATGGTCTCGCCCAACCACCGGCTGCTGCTCACCGGTGACCGGGCCCAGCTCTACTTCGAGGACAGCGAGGTTCTGGCCGCGGCCAAGCATCTGGTCGGCTCGCAGGGCATTCACGCCATCGACGTGATGCGCACCAGCTACATCCACTTCATGTTCGACCGCCACGAGGTGGTGCTGTCGAACGGCGCCTGGACCGAGAGCTTCCAGCCCGGCGACCACTCGCTCAAGGGGATCGGCGCCGAGCAGCGGGACGAGATCTTCGAGTTGTTCCCCGAACTGCGCGGTCGCCAGGGACTTCAGGACTACCGCTCCGCCCGCAAGTCGCTCAAGCGTCACGAGGCGCGCTTGATGGTGGTCTGAGAACACAAGGGCGCGCAGAACACGCGCCCGCCGAGTTTAACCAGTGCCGGGCGGGGGAGCGTATTCCTCCGCCCTTTTTCGTGCCCGCCATCCGGCCCAGTCCTCGGGCGTATCGAGGTCACGCAGCGCCGCCTCTCCGGGCAGGGGCACGAGCCGTGTCCGCGCGGCATATGGGGCGAGCACGGCACGCCCGCCCTGCGCCTCCGAGAGGGCCGCGAAGCGCGGCCTGAGCGCGGCGTCGCAGAACACCGGGTGGCCGGGACGGCCCGCCGCCGTCGCCCCGCGCCAGACCAGCGCGCCATCATCGCGCGACGCGGCAGCGATCACCCGCGCGATCATCGCCGCGTCGAGATCGGGAAGATCGGCGGGCATCAATCCGAAACGCCGCGCGGGGGGCAGCCGCGCGACGCCCGCGCGCAGCGTGCCGCCCATGCCCTCGGCGCTTTCCTCGAGCGGCAGGATCACGGCGTCGAGACCTGAGATCAGCGTAGCGCGCGGATCGCCGGGGCGCAGCGCCACATGGGCATGCGCCCCCGCCGCGATCGCCGCCGCCACCTGACGGCGCAGCAGCGGCATGCCGTCGATCTCCTGCGCGAGCTTGTCGGCGCCGCGCATCCGGCTCGAACGGCCTGCTGCGAGGATCAACAGGGGAAACACGTGCAACTCCCTTTCGATGGCTGGCGTTGGGGCCGTGACGCCGCGCGCATCAAGGCAGAAGCGGTCTGACACGGAAGAATGCATGTTTCCCACCCTGTTGCGCAAGATCCACCGCCTGTCGCGCCGGCTTTGGGTGCGCGTCGCGCTGATCTCCGGCCTCGCCTTCGTGGCGCTCGGCGCGGCCAAGCTGTTCGGCCCGATGATCCCGGACGGGCTGTCGGAGGTGATCGGTGCCGATGCGCTGAACCGGCTGCTCGACATCATTTCCACATCGATGCTCGCGGTCACCACCTTCTCGCTGTCGGTGATGGTGTCGGTGCACCAGTCGGCCTCGTCGAAATGGACGCCGCGGGCGCATCGGATGCTGCTCGCCGACACCACGACCCAGACCGTCCTCGCCACCTTCGTCGGCGCCTATATCTATTCTCTCGCCGCGATCATCCTGCTGTCGACGCCCTATTACGGCGAGAAGGAGATCGTGACGCTCTATCTCGCCACGCTGGCGGTGCTGGTGCTGATCGTCTTCGTGATCCTGCGCTGGATCCTGCATCTGCAAGCGCTCGGCAGTCTCGTCGACACGACCGCGCGGATCGAGCGCGAGGCGCTGCGCAGCTTCAAGGTGCGGATGGAGCGGCCCTGCCTCGGGGGGCATGTGCTCGAGCCCGGCGGGATTCCGGCCCATGCCCGGCCGCTGCTCGCCGATCGCACCGCCTATGTGCAGGCGATCTACGAGGAAAGCCTGCAGGCCGCGGCCGAGGAACATGACGGGCGGGTTTATCTGGACGCGCCGATCGGTCGCTTCGTGCATCGGGGCGAACCCCTGGCGCATCTGGTGGGCGGCGGCGAAGCGCTGGATCAGGCGGCCCGCGCGAACATCCATCTGGGCGAGCTGCGCACCTCCGAGCAGGACCCGCGCTTTTCGCTGATCATGCTGTCCGAGATCGGCTCCAAGGCGCTGAGCCCCGGTATCAACGATCCCGGAACCGCGATCGACGTGATCGGCCGGATCGGCCGGGTGATCGGCTCCTATCGCGACGAGATCGGCCATGGAGTGCACGAGACCCTGCACGACCGGCTCTGGGTCGTACCGCTCGCCGCGGCGGATCTGATGCAGGACGGCTTCGGCTCGATCGCCCGCGACGGGGCGGGGCAGGTCGAGGTGCTGATCTCGATGCTCAAGACGCTGGCCGCGCTGGAGCGTCACCCCGACCCGACCATCGCCGATGCCGCGCGCCGCATGAGCGCCGAGGCGCTGGCACGTGGCCGCGCGGCGATCGGATTCGCGCCGGATCTCGAACGGCTCGAGGCCGCGGCGCCCGAGGCGCTGCGGCAGCGATGAGGTCAGGGGATGATGCGGCTGTACTTGGTCCCCTCGAGCGTCGCGCCGACCCGCAGCCCGGTCTGCGCGAAGACCACCGCGATCACCGGCGACAGCGACGTGATGGTCTCGGCGCGCAGCATCTCGCCACGGTCGTTGATCGCGTATTCCACGTCGGCGCCCGCCGCCCAGCCCGGCGCGCGACGGAAATCGCCCAGCGCCTGCTCGGTCATGAAGAACAGCACGTGGCTGAACTGCTGCGCACCGATCTGCAGGCCCGCGCTGGCGGAAGTCGCGGAGTAGTAATCGACCACGCTCTGCCCCACGAGAAGCGCGCCGCGCCCATAGGCGCCGCCGAGACCGAGACCGACCTCGGTCACCAGCGGCATCACCAGCATGCCCCTGGACTGGGCCGCCAACTCGCGGGTGCCCGGGTAGCGGTCATACATGTGATCGAGCGTGCTCTGCACCCTTGCGTCGATGCGCGATCCGCCGTCGCTGCCCACGCCGTTGCCGCAGGCGGCCAGAAGGCCGGTGGCGCCGAGGCCGAGCATCAGCCCGCGCCGTGTCGTCTTGTCCATGTCGCTGCCCCTCATGCGATGTCGCGCCGCCCTTGTGTCCGGGCGGTCGGGCGAACCATAGGCCAGCCCGCCCGCGCTGTCATCCGCCGATGGCCCGGCAGGGCTCAGCCAGCCATGATCCGCGCGGCGCGCGGTGCGAAATAGGTGAGCACCCCGTCGCAGCCGGCGCGGCGGAACGCCAGCAGGCTTTCCATCATCACCCGGTCGCCGTCGAGCCAGCCATTGCGCACCGCGCCCTCGATCATCGCGTATTCGCCCGAGACCTGATAGGCGAAGGTCGGCACCTCGTAGGCGTCCTTCACGCGGCGACAGATGTCGAGATAGCTCATGCCCGGCTTGACCATCACCATGTCCGCCCCCTCGGTGAGGTCGCGCCCCACCATGCGCAGCGCCTCCTCGGCGTTGGCCGGATCGATCTGGTAGGTCTTCTTGTCGCCCTTGAGCGCGCCGGAGGCGCCCACCGCGTCGCGGAACGGGCCGTAGAAGGCCGAGGCGAACTTGGCGGCGTAGCTCAGGATCGCCACCTGGCCGTGGCCTTCGGCCTCCAGCGCCGCGCGGATCGCGCCGATCCGCCCGTCCATCATATCAGAGGGGCCGAGTATGTCGGCCCCGGCCCGCGCCTGCGCCAGTGCCATCTTGACCAGCGCCTCGACCGTGGGATCGTTGACGATCTCGCCATCGACCACGAAGCCGTCATGGCCGTTGGCGTTGTAGGGATCGAGCGCGATATCGGTCATCAGCGCCATCTCCGGCACCGTGTCCTTGATCGCGCGTATCGCGGTATTGGTGAGGTTGTCGTCCGACCACGCCTCGGCGCAGTCCTCGGTACGGCTTTCGGGGCCGGTATAGGGGAACAGGCACATTGCCGGGATGCCCAAGCCATGCGCCTCGCGCGCGGCCGCCACGGCGCGGTCGACGGTGAGCCGCGACACGCCGGGCATCGAGGCGATAGCGCTCTCCTCGTCGCGGCCCGCCTGCAGGAAGATCGGCCAGATCAGATTGTCGGGCGTCATCGCCGTTTCGCGCACCATGGCGCGCAGCGCCAAGGTCCGACGCAACCGGCGCGGACGCGAGAGCGGGTAGGGGGCGGAGAAGGGCTGCATGGGGCGTCTCCCGGGCGGGGTTTTCATATCACATTCAGGGGGTGGCACGGTTTGGCGTGACCCACAAGGCTGGGCAAGTTCCGGGCCCGCGTCTAGGCTCGGGCCGATTGCAAGACCGGATGTTGCCGAACGTGGACCTGACCCAGACGCTCTTCGAAGTGATCGACATGCGATCCTTCTCAAATCTCTGGTTCTGGATCATGCTGGCGCTCATCTGGTCCGCGGCGAGCCATCGCGTGCTCGGCGTGCCTTTCGACATGGTGGTGCGGGCCCGCCGCTTCGGCGGTCAGTCCGAACGCGATCTGATCGACATGGTGCGGATCAACATTAACCGGATGCTGCATCTGGGCCATGTCGCGGGCAGCTGGCTGATCGGGGTCACGACCTTCGGCCTGTCCTCACTGTCGCTGCTGGCCTTCTGGTACGATATCGAGTTCGCCCAGGCGGTGGTGCTGATCCTGCTGCCGCTCAGCATCGTGGCGGCGATGAGCTTCGCCACCGCGCGGCGCATCGCGGTCGAACGCCCGGAGGCCGAGGCGCTCTGCCGCCACCTCTCGCGTCACCGGTTCTGGGTGCAGCTTCTGGGCATGGTGTCGATCTTCGTCACCGCCATGTACGGCATGTATCAGAACCTTTCGGTCGCCCCGGGGTTCTGATCCTTCGGGACGCTTGACAGTGCCCGCCCGAAAGGTAGGTGAGCGCAATGGCAAAGACGAACGGCAGCAGGATCACGGTCTCGGGCGCGCCCGAAGGCTACGACGCGACACTGGTCCTCAAGGAGGCCGAGAAGGCCGGTGGCCCGGTCATCCATGTCGCGCGCGACGACAAGCGCATGGCGGCGATGCGCGCCGCGCTCGAATTCTACGCCCCCGACATGCCAGTGATCACCTTCCCGGCCTGGGATTGCCTGCCCTATGACCGGGTCTCGCCCGCCGCCGAGATCTCGGCCGCGCGCATGGCGGTGCTGGCGGGGCTTCTGCATGGCGGGCCGAAGCGCTTCGTGCTGCTCACCACGCTCAACGCCGCGACCCAGCGGGTGCCGGCGCGCGCCACGCTGAAGGACGCGGCCTTCACCGCCCATGTGGGCGACCGGATCGACGAAGCGGCGCTGCGCGCCTTTCTCGTGCGCATGGGCTTCACCCAGAGCCCGACCGTTACCGAGCCGGGCGATTACGCGATCCGGGGCGGCATCATCGACATCTTTGCCCCCGGTCAGGGCGGCCCGGTGCGGCTCGACATGTTCGGCGACGTGCTCGACGGCGCGCGCCGCTTCGACCCAGCCACCCAGCGCACCACCGAAAAGCTCGACCGGGTCGAGCTGGCCCCGGTCTCTGAGGTGATCCTCGACGAGGACGCGATCACCCGGTTCCGGCAATCCTACCGCATCGAATTCGGCGCCGCCGGTACCGACGACCCGCTCTACGAGGCGGTCTCGGCCGGGCGCAAGCAGGCCGGAATGGAGCATTGGCTCGGCTTCTTCCAGGACGATCTGGAAACGCTGTTCGATTACCTCCCCGGAGCGCCGGTGACGCTGGACGACCAGATCGCGCCGCAGCGCGACGCGCGCTGGACGCTGGTGTCCGATGCCTACGAGACCCGCCGCCACGCGTTGGCGCAGAAGGGGCGGATGGATTCGGTCTACAAGCCGAGCCCGCCGCAGCTCCTCTATCTCGACGACGATGCCTGGATCAAAGCCACCGAAGGCCGCCGAGTGCTGCGCTTTGCACCGCTGCCGCAGGCCACGGGCCCCGGGGTGATCGACGCGGGCGGACGCATCGGTCGCAACTTTTCTCCGGAACGGCAGCAGGAGAGCATCAGTCTCTTTGCCGCGCTGGCCACCCATGTGAAGGATCGCATGAAAGCCGGCCCGGTGGTCATCGCCTCCTATTCCGAGGGCGCCCGCGAGCGCCTGTCGGGGTTGATCGAGGATGAGGGGCTGGTCGAGACGATCCATGTGCGCGACTGGAACGGCGTTGGCAAGCGCGGGCTGCATCTCGCGGTCTGGCCGCTGGAACACGGTTTCCAGACCGAAGACGTCACGGTCATCTCCGAGCAGGACGTGCTGGGAGAACGGTTGATCCGCCGCGCCCGCAAGAAACGCCGGGCCGACAACTTCCTCACCGAGGCGCAGTCGCTGAGCGCCGGCGATCTCGTCGTTCATGTCGATCACGGCGTCGGTCGCTATCACGGGCTCGAGGTGGTGACGGCGGCCGGTGCCGCGCATGAATGTCTGTTGATCGAATACGCCGAGAACGCGAAGCTCTATCTGCCGGTCGAGAACGTGGAACTCCTGAGCCGCTTCGGCCATGAAGAGGGGCTGCTCGACAAGCTGGGCGGTGGCGCTTGGCAGGCCAAGAAGGCCAAGCTGAAGGAGCGTATCCGGCAGGCCGCCGACCGGCTGATCCGTATCGCTGCCGAGCGCGCGCTTCGCACTGCACCACGGCTCGAACCGCAGGACAGCATTTGGGAGCAGTTCCTCGCGCGCTTCCCCTATGACGAGACCGAGGACCAGCTTCAGGCGATCGAGGACGTGCTCAACGACCTCGAATCCGGGCATCCGATGGACCGGCTGATCTGCGGGGATGTCGGTTTCGGCAAGACCGAGGTGGCGATCCGCGCCGCTTTCGTGGCCGCGATGTCTGGCGTGCAGGTGGCCGTCATCGCCCCGACCACGCTGCTGGCGCGCCAGCACTACAAGAACTTTGCCGAGCGTTTCCGCGGCTTTCCGATCAACGTGCGGCCGCTGTCGCGCTTCGTCTCCGCCAAGGAGGCCTCCGAGACCCGCGCGGGCCTGACCGATGGCAAGGTCGACATCGTCGTCGGCACCCATGCGCTCCTGTCGAAAAGCGTGAAGTTCCGCGATCTGGGGCTGCTGATCATCGACGAGGAGCAGCATTTCGGCGTGAACCACAAGGAACGGCTGAAATCGCTGCGCACCGATGTGCATGTGCTGACGCTCACCGCGACGCCGATCCCGCGCACGCTGCAGATGTCGCTCACCGGGGTGCGCGACCTGTCGATCATCGGCACGCCCCCCGTCGACCGTCTCGCGATCCGCACCTATGTCAGCGAGTTCGACACCGTCACCGTGCGCGAAGCGCTCCTGCGCGAGCGCTTCCGGGGCGGGCAGAGCTTCTTCGTGGTGCCGCGCGTCAGCGACCTGCCGGAGATCGAGGAGTTCCTCAAGACCGAGGTGCCCGAGGTCTCCTATGTCGTGGCGCATGGCCAGATGGCGGCGGGCGAACTCGATGACCGGATGAACGCCTTCTATGACGGGCGCTACGACGTGCTGCTGGCGACTACCATCGTCGAGAGCGGTCTCGATATCCCGACCGCCAACACCATGATCGTGCACCGGGCCGACATGTTCGGCCTGGCGCAGCTCTACCAGATCCGCGGCCGCGTCGGCCGCTCCAAGACCCGCGCCTATGCCTATCTCACCACCAAGCCGCGCGCGCCGCTGACACCCGGCGCCGAAAAACGGCTGCGGGTGCTGGGCAGCATAGACAGCCTCGGCGCCGGCTTCACGCTGGCGAGCCAGGATCTCGACATCCGGGGCGCCGGCAATTTGCTCGGCGAGGAGCAGTCGGGGCAGATGCGCGAGGTCGGTTTCGAGCTGTACCAGCAGATGCTCGAGGAGCAGATCGCGAAGATCCGCTCCGGCGAGGCCGAAGGACTGGCCGAGGAAGAGGGCCAGTGGGCGCCGCAGATCAATCTCGGCGTTCCGGTACTGATCCCCGAGGAATACGTCCCCGATCTCGACGTGCGGCTCGGCCTCTATCGGCGCCTGTCGGAGCTCACCACCAAGGTCGAACTCGAGGGTTTCGCCGCCGAGTTGATCGACCGCTTCGGGCCGCTCCCCAAGGAGGTCAACACGCTGTTGCTGGTGGTACGGATCAAGGCGATGTGCCTGAAGGCCGGGATCAGCCAGCTCGATGGCGGGCCCAAGGGCGCGACCATCCGTTTCCACAATGACAAGTTCGTCTCGCCCGAGGGGCTGGTCGAGTTCATCCAGGACCAGAAGGGCCAGGCCAAGGTGAAAGACAACAAGATCGTCGTCATGCGCGACTGGACCAAGGAGGCGGACAAGATCCGCGGCGCCTTCGGCATCGCCCGCGACCTCGCCGAGAAGGTCAAGGCGAAGAAGAAGGCAAAGGCCGCTGTCTGATGGCCGAAGTGACTTTAGATACGTCAATCAAGCGTATGATAAGCTTGGTTATTCCGGCATTCAATGAGGCTGGAAACATCGAGGTTCTGGTGCAGGAGGCGCTCGATCTTCTGCCTGAGGACCTGCTGGGCGAGGTGATCGTCGTGGACGATTGCTCCACCGATGACGGCGTGGCGCGTCTGCGGGCGCTGAGCGCGCGCGAGCCGCGGCTTCGGGTGCTGCGACACGCGGTCAATGCCGGGCAGAGCGCCAGCGTGCGCAGCGGCGTCGCGGCCGCGCGCTATCCGCTGATCGCGACGCTGGACGGCGATGGGCAGAACCCGCCGGGCGACATTCCGGCGCTGGTCGCGGCCTATGACCCGGCCGGGCCGCAACTGGTGGGCGGTGTCCGCGCCAAGCGGCGCGACACCTGGTCCAAGCGCACCGCGTCGCGGCTGGCCAACGCGCTGCGCCGCCGTATCCTGCACGACGATTGCCCCGATACGGGCTGCGGGCTCAAGGTGTTCGAACGCGACCGGCATCTTGCATTGCCGTTCTTTCACGGCCAGCATCGCTATCTTCCGGCGCTGTTCCGCGCCTATGGCGCCGTCACCGCCTATGTGCCGATCGGTGATCGGCCCCGGCAGCACGGCGCGTCGAAATATACCAATTGGCGGCGCGGCCTTCAGGGCGTACCCGACCTGATGGGCGTACGCTGGCTGGTGATGCGGGCGCGTCCCGTGGGCGCGCAGGAGGTATCGTGACCATGCTCTCCAATTGGTTCGCCCAGAACGGCTGGGCCGAGATCGTCTGGCTCACCATCGGCTTCATGGCGCAGGCGATGTTCTCGGCCCGGTTCCTCGTGCAGTGGATCGCCAGCGAACGCGTGCGCAAGTCGATCGTGCCGGAGGCCTTCTGGTACTTCTCGGCGGCGGGCGGCGCGATGCTGCTGGCCTATGCGATCTATCGGCAGGACCCGGTCTTCATCCTAGGCCAGGCCTTCGGCCTCGTGGTCTATGCGCGCAACATCTACTTCATCTGGACCGAGCGTCGCGCCGGCGAGCCGGGGCATGAAGGCTGATCGCCACTGGATCGCGGCGATCCTGCTCTGGGCCGCCGCGCAGGTCGCATGGCGATTTGCGCAAGGGCCCTCGCTCGAACTCGACGAAGCCGAAGCCTTCTATCACGCGCGCCATCTGGCGCTTGGCTACAATGCGCAGCCGCCACTCTATTTCTGGCTGCAATGGGCGGTGTTCCAAGTGGTGGGCGAAGGCATCCTCGCACTTGCCCTTTTGAAGAACGCGCTTCTGGCCGTGGGCGGGCTGGCCCTTTACGCCATGCTGCGGCGTCTGCGCCCGCCCTTCGAGGCCGGGCTCGCCGTGATGGCGCTTGGCCTGCTGCCGCAGGTGCTGTGGGAGGCGCAGCGCGCGCTGACCCATTCGGTGCTGGCGATCTCGCTGTCGCTTGTGATCCTCGCGCTGGCCGACCGGGCGCTGCGCGGTCCGGGTCGCGCGGGTCCAGGCGTCTGGCTGGCCTTCGGCATCGCCGCCGGGCTTGGCGTGATCTCCAAGTGGAACGTGGCGCTGCTGCCGGCGGCGATCGCGGTGGCGGCGCTGATACGGGCCGAATGGCGGGCGCGGATCTCACCCGTTGGCGCGCTCATCGCGATAGCGGCGGCGTCCGCCGTCGTGGCAGCGCCGCTATGGTGGGTGGCGGGCAACCTCGCCACCGCCAGCGGTTCGCTCCACAAGCTCGGGATCGAGGCGACGGCACCGCTGCTGCGCGCGTTAGAGGGTCTGGGCAGTCTCGCGGCGGCATGGCTGGCCTTTTGCGGCCTCGTGATCCTCGTGGTGATCGGCATCGGGATTGCCACGCGCGCGCGACCGCGCTGGCGACCGGACGAGCAGGCGCGGCTGATGATCGCGGTGATGCTGACCGGCGCGGCGCTGCTCGCGGTGGGGCTGGTCGCGGGCGGGGCCACGGAGGTCAAGGATCGCTGGCTGCTGCCGGTTGCGCTCTTCGCGGGGCCCGTGGCGGCGCTTTGGGCGATCGACCTGCTCGGCGCCTCGGGCCAACGGCGGTTTGGCATCGGGCTGGGCGGGCTATGGGCGCTTGCCTTCGCTCTGCTTCCGGTCTCCGGCTGGGTCGATCCGGGCTATCGGGGCGCCGATTTCCCCATCTGGGCCGAGGAGATCGAGGCGGCCCATCCGGACCTGCCGATCGTCACCGACAGCATGTGGGCCGCCGGCAATCTTTCGATGATGTTGCCCGGCCGCGAGGTTCGGCTCGCGGCCGATGCCGATGAGCGCGACGGCGCGCGCCTGTGGATCTCGGAAGCGGACGAGGCGACGGCCTTGGCACAGCGGCTGGGGCGCGACGCGGCGCCGCAGGGGCGTCGCGAAATTGCGCATGGGAACGAGATCGTGCTGTTCCGCCTCGCCATCGGCGAGTGAGGCTCAGCCCTCCGCGATCTGCTCGCGGATCTCGCCGATCACCTTGACCCACATCTCCTTGGTCTGGGCGCCGGGCACGGCGTGGCGCTGCGCCACGATGAAGGTCGGCACGCCGGTCACGCCCATCTCGCGGCTATGCGCGTCGCGCCGGCGGATGTCCTCGAGATCGGCGTCGCTGCCCAGAAGGCGGCGCACCACCGCGGCGTCCATCTCGATCCCGTCCGCGATGTCGGCCAGCACGTCATGGTCGCCGATGTCGCGGCCATCGGTGAAATAGGCCTTGAACAGGGCGCTGACGGCGGCGGTCTGCCGTCCCTCGATCCCGGCCCAGTGGATCAGCCGGTGCGCGTCGAGCGTGTTGGGCGTGGTCTTGATCTGGTCGAGATTGAGCGCGAGCCCCGCCTCTTCGGCGCGCTCGACGATCGGGGCATAGGCCCGCGCCGCACCTTCGCGGCCGCCGAACTTGGCTTCGAGATAGGCGCGCCGGTCCATGCCCTCGGCCGGCATGTCGGGGTTGAGCTGGAACGGGTGCCACTCGATGGTGAAGGGATGGTCGGGAATCTCCGCCAGCGCCGCGTCGAGGCCGGCCTTGCCGATCCAGCACCACGGGCAGATCGGGTCCGAGAGGATGTCGAGTTTCACCATTGGCCGCGCCCCTTCCTTGTGCAGCCCCGCAGCTAGCCCCCCGGGCGCGCTGTTGCAAGGCCGCGCCGCGCGCGTATATGTCCAGCGGCATGACCGCCTCGTCGAAAACCCGCCCCGGCTCCTTGATCCGCATCGCCCGCGAGAACGGCGCCACCGAGACCGCGCCGCCGCTCGATCTGGGGGCGCGCGTGCGCGAATTGCGCCGCGCACAGGGCTGGACGCTGGAGCAGGCGGCGGGCCGTGCCGGGCTGGCGCGGTCGACGCTGTCGAAGATCGAGAACGGGCAGATGTCGCCCACCTATGACGCGCTCAAGAAGCTGGCGCAGGGCATGGGCATCTCGGTGCCGCAGCTGTTCACGCCGCCGCGCCGCGATCAGGTGATGGGCCGGATGGTCACCACGCGTTCGGGCGAGGGTACCGGGCAGATCACCACCACATACGAGCACGAGCTCTTGGCCGAAGGGCTGAGATCGAAGAAGATGCTGCCCTACCGTGCCCGAATCCGGGCGCGAGCCTTCGAGGAGTTCGATGGCTGGGTACGTCATGACGGCGAGGAGTTCCTCTACGTGCTCACCGGGACGATCCGCCTGTTGACCGAGTTCTACGAGCCGGTCGAGATGAAGCGCGGCGACAGCGCCTATTACGACGCCGCCATGGGCCACAACGTGATCTCGACCAGCCCCGAGGACGCGACCATCCTGTGGGTCACGTCGCTAGAGTGAACCGCCGAACGGCGGCCTCCAAAAGCTGTGGAAGCCGCGCTCAGTCGTCGCGCCCGTCCTTGCTGTCGTCGTCGCCGAAGGCCGCGTCGTCGCTGTAGACGTCCTCCGAGGGGTGCATCGAGCGCGCCGATGCGATGATGCGCTCGTTGTCGCGGGTCTCGTCCATCATCGCATCGGCGGGATCGGTCCCTTCGAGCCATTCCGACACCTCGTCGCGCGCATCCTCGCGGCTCATCCCGGTGACCTCGCAAAGATGGTCGAGGAACGGGCCCAGCTCACCCTCGGTGGCCTCGACCTCGTCGCTGTCGAGATCCGGCCACTGGGTCAGGATGTTGGGCACGAAAGCGTGCCAGTGCTTGGCCACATGGCTCCATTTCATCGCGGGTCTCCTCATGCTGCCCGATGTCTTGAAGCGGCAACGGAAAGGGGGCGGACCGGGTTCCGGTCCGCCCCCTCGGGCCCGTCACGGCCAAGGCCTGCTCAGAGCGCCATGTCGACCACGCCGAGGCCGAGCTGCGCGGTGCCGACGGCGGCGTCGCCGACGACCCGCACCGGCGTGCAGGCTGCGATCAGGCCCAGCGCCGCAAGAAGCAGTAGGGCGCGCCTCACTGGGCGGTCTCCTCGGAGGTTTCGCCCGGCTCGGCCTGCGCGTCTCCTGCTTCGGCGTCGGCCCGCGTTTCGCCCTCGGCCACTTCCTCGTACCACCAGACGTCGGGCTGCCAGCCCGGCCAGTCGCCGAAGACCGGGATGGTCTCGGGGTGGTGCAGGTCGGCGTCATAGGCGATGCGGCTGATGTTCCACTGGTAGATCGGGATCGCGTAGCGACCGGTGGTCAGCACCCGGTCCAGCGCCTTGGCGGCGGCGATGAAATCGTCCTGGCTCTCGGAGGTGAGCAGCAGGTCGATCAGACCGTCGACGGCCGGGCTCTTCACGCCCATGGCGTTGCGCCCGCCCGGCGTGTCGGCGGCCTCCGAGCCCCAATAGGCGTATTGCTCGTTGCCGGGGCTGAGCGACAGCCCGCGCCGGAAATAGGTCATGTCGAAATCATAGGCGTCGGTGCGTTCCTTGAACTGGGCGCTGTCGACGGTGGAGATGGTCGGGGTGATGCCGATCCGATCGAGCGCCTGCACATACATGTCGATGATCGCCGCGTTCTCCGAGCTGCCCTGTTCGAGCAGGATCTCGAAGGCGAAGGCCTCGCCAGTGGCCTCGTTGGTCAGCACGCCGTTGTCGATCACCCAGCCCGCGCTCGACAGCAGCGACAGCGCCGAGGCGGTGCCGGCGCGGTTGCGCTCGGTGCCGTCGCCCACCGGCAGCGCGTAACCTTCGAGCGCGCCGGGCAGAAGATTCTCTTCCCAGCGCATCAGGAATTCCCTGACGCGGCCCTCGGCGGGTCCTTCCTCCATGCCCAGCGGCGAGTTCGAGAAATACGAGGTGATGCGCGGCTGCGCGCCGCCGGTCATCGCGTCGTTGATGAATTCGAAGTTGAACGCCTCGATCATCGCCTGGCGCACGCGCCAATCCTCGAAGACCGGACGACGGGTGTTCATCACGAAGCCGGTCATGCCGGTGGGGCGGCCATGCGGCAGCTCCTCGAGCACCACCTCGCCGTCACGGGCGCGCGGGAAGTCGTACTGGCTTTCCCAGCGGGCGACGTTGAACTCGCGGGTGAAATTCGTCTCGCCGGTCTTGAAGGCCTCGAAGGCGGCGGTTTCGTCGCCGAAGAATTCGAGCCGGATCTCGTCGAGCACGTTGGTACCGCGCCGGAACGGGATGTCTGCCCCCCAGTAGTCCTCGTCACGCTTGAGCGAGATGTAGCGGCCCGCCTCGAAATCCTCGATCACGTAAGGCGCCGAGGTGATCGGGACGACATCGAGGCCGCTCTCGGCAAAGGCCTCGCCCTCCCATTGCGCCTTCTTGAGGATCGGCCGCAGGCCGGCCAGCAGCGCCAGTTCGCGGTCCGGCGTGTTGAAGGTCAGGCGTACCTTGCGCTCGCCGGTCTCCTCGATGCTTTCGACCTTTTCCCAAAAGCCGATGTAACGCGGGTGGCCTTCGGTGCCGAGCGTCTCGAAGGACCAGATCACGTCCTCGACCGTGACCGGGCTGCCATCGGAGAACTTCGCCTCGGGATGCAGGGTGAATTCGACCCAGGAACGGTCCTCGGCGGTCTCTACCGATTCGGCGAGCAAGCCGTAAAGCGTGAAGGGCTCGTCGAGCGTGCGTCCCATCAGGCTTTCGCCGATCAGGTAGCTCAGCTGCCACGGCACCGAGCCCTTCAGGATGTAGGGATTCAGGCTGTCGAATCCGCCGACCTCGGCGGTCGCCATCCGGCCGCCCGTGGGGGCGTCGGGGTTGGCATAGGGCAGGGATGTGAAGTCCGCGGGCAGGGCAGGTTCGCCATACATTGCAATGCCATGCGCGGGCTCGGCGAGGCTCGCCCCGGTGCCGAGCAGCAATGCAAGCGTGCCGTTACGCAAGCTGTTAAAAATAGATGAAGTCATCTCGACGGAAGCCCCCTGTCGGTTCGGTTTTCTGACCAGACTTATAGTTGAAGAAGACCGTATAGCCCCCCCTGATCTTTATCAAACTTTTAGCTTGGAGGAGCGCGGGGAAAGGCTTATAAGAGAGTCACTGCTCGATAGGTTTCTTGCCTGTATGAAACCTGCCTCATAACTCAGCGCCCGCCTCGTGCGGGCGTTTTTTTTGCCCTAGCATCGGGCGTATGCGGGGATGAGTGCGCAACGGGCGGTACCTTGCAAGATCGTTTTTATCAAGGCTTTATCATCGATTACCCCTCGCTTTTCCGAGGCATCGCTGCACAATCCGGGCCAGACGCCAGAAGCGAGGACAAGCATCATGCAGCTCAAGGGCAAGACCGCGATCGTCACGGGATCGAATTCGGGAATCGGGCTGGGAATCGCCCGGGAGCTAGCACGCGCCGGCGCCGACGTGGTTCTCAACTCCTTCACCGACCGCGATGAGGACCATGCGCTCGCGCAAGAAATCGCCGATGCTCACGGCGTGGGTGCCCGCTACATCGCCGCCGACCTCTCGGATGGCGACGCCGCGCGGGGGCTGATCGAGACCGCCGGGCGCTGCGATATCCTCGTCAACAACGCCGGTATCCAACACGTCGCGCCGATCGACGAGTTCCCCGCTGCCAAGTGGGAGGCGATCATCGCGATCAACCTTACCTCGGCATTCCATACCACCGCCGCCGCATTGCCGATGATGCGCGAGGCGGGATGGGGCCGGGTGATCAACATCGCCAGCGCCCATGGACTCACCGCATCGCCCTACAAGGGCGCTTACGTCGCCGCCAAGCACGGCATCGTCGGCTTCACAAAGGTCACCGCGCTCGAGACCGCGCGCGAACCGATCACTGCCAACGCGATCTGCCCGGGCTACGTGCTGACGCCGCTGGTCGAGGCGCAGATCCCCGACACCATGCAGAAATACGGCATGGACCGCGAGGAGGTGATCGAGAAGGTCATGCTGGAACGCCAGCCCTCCAAGGAGTTCGCCACGACCGAGCAACTCGGCGGGACGGCGGTGTTCCTGTGTTCGGACGCCGCGGCGCAGATCACCGGCACCACCATCAGCGTCGATGGTGGCTGGACCGCGCTGTGATCCGGATCAGCCTCGCGCTGCAGGGCGGAGGCGCGCATGGCGCCTTCACCTGGGGTGCGCTGGACCGGCTGCTCTGCGAGGAGGATGTCGAGATCGCCGGGATCTCGGGCACCTCCGCCGGGGCGATGAACGCGGTGGCGCTCAAGGCCGGCCTGGTGCGGGGCGGTCGCGAGGGCGCGCGGGAGAACCTCGCCTGGTTCTGGGGTCGCGTCGGGGCCGTCACGGATGCGCGTTGGTCCGACTGGATCTCGGCGCTGGCGCCGACGGCCCCGGCGCTGGCCCGCGCGATCGAATGGTCGCCGGCCTTCCGCGCCATGGAGGCCGCGACGAAGCTGCTCTCGCCCTATGCCTACGGGCCGATGCTGCGCAATCCGCTGGAGCGCATCCTCGAGGAGATCCATTTCGAGCATGTGCGCGACGCCGCCGGGCCGCGGATCTTCGTCGGCGCCACCAATGTTCGTTCGGGCAAGATCCGCGTGTTCTCGGGGCCGGAGTTGTCGGCAAAGGCCGTGCTGGCCTCGGCCTGCCTGCCGACGCTGTTCCGCGCGGTCGAGATGGACGATCCGGTCACCGGCCGGCGCGAGGCATATTGGGATGGTGGATACACCGGTAACCCCGCGCTTTTTCCGTTGTTCGATAAGGGCTTGCCGGACGATCTTCTGATCGTGAACATCAATCCGCTCTACCGCGAGGACCTGCCGGATGACAGCCTCGCGATCCAGAACCGGATCAATGAGATCAGCTTCAACTCGTCGCTTCTGCGCGAACTGCGCGCCATCGATTTCGTGCGTCGCCTGATCGCGACCGACCGGCTGCCGGAGGGCAGCATGAAGCGGGTGCTGGTGCACATGGTCGGTGACGATGCGCTGATGAACGATCTCAACACCGCGACCAAGACGATCCCGGCACCGGTGATCCTTGCCCGGCTGCGCGCCGCGGGCGAGGCGGCGATGGATAGGTTCCTCGCCGCACACAAGGCGGATATCGGCAAGCGTGAGACGGTCGATCTGCGGGCGATGTTCAGCTGAGGGCGGCGCGCCTCAGCGGCCCGTGCCGGTCAGGAGCGTCGGCTGTTCCCCAAGATCCTTGGGGTGGCCGCGATCGGTCGGCGTGACGAGGCCCGCCGAGATCACCAGCTTGGCCGCGTCCTCGACCGTCATGTCGAGCACGATCACGTCGGCGCGCGGCAGGAACAGCAGGAAGCCCGAGGTCGGGTTCGGCGTGGTCGGCAGGAACACCGTGACGATGTCGCCATCGGTGGGCAGCTTGCGCGCCACCTCGCCCTTGGCGGTGGTCGAGATGAAGGCCAGCGCCCAGAGCCCCTTGCGCGGATACTCGATCAGGCAGGCCTGGTCGAAGCTGGTCTCGGTCTGGGCGAACACCGTCTCGGCGATCTGCTTGAGCCCCGAATAGACCGAGCGCACCACTGGCATCCGACCGACCAGGCTTTCGCCCATGCGGATCAGGCTGCGCCCGACGAAGCCCTTGGCCAGCGCGCCGACCAGAAAGGTGAAGAGGATGAAGAAGATGACGCCGACGCCGCGCAGGTTGATGCCGATATACTGCTCGGGGTTGAAGCGGTCGGGCACGAAGGGCAGCACCCAGCCGTCGATCCAGCCGACCACGGCCCAGATCAGCCAGACGGTCAGGCCGATCGGCGCGATGACGACGACGCCGGCGATGAAGTTGTTGCGCAGGATGCCGATCAGGCGACGGCGCCGCGGCGGTTCGTTCGGATTGGGCGGCAGGATCGGCGGGCGTGTCACGGGGGGCTCGTCCTAATAGCGCGGGGCTGCTGCCTATCTAGGCTCCCGCGCGGGTCCCGGCAATGGGGCACGCGCGGGCCGGGGCTCAACCCCGTCGCTTGCCCAGCGCCACGGCGATCGCCGTGCCAAGCCGCGCATTGTTGAGCACCAGCGCGATGTTCGCCTCGAGCGAACGGCCGTCGGTCAACTCGAAGATCCGGCCCAGCAGGAACGGCGTCACCGCCTTGGCGGCGATGCCTTGCGCCTCGGCCTCCGACAGGGCCTGCTCGATCACCGGACGCAGTTCTTCGGCCGGAATTTCTGCCTCCGACGGGATCGGGTTGGCGACCAGCTGGCCGCCCTCTAGCCCCATCGCGGCGCGCATCCGGGCGGCGTCGGCAATCTCGGCGGCGCTGTCCATCCTGAGCGGGGCCGGCATCTCGGAGGTCGCGGACCAGAAGGCCGGCAGCACGTCCTGCCCATAGGCGATCACCGGCACGCCGAGCGTTTCCAGCACCTCGAAGGTCTTGGGCAGGTCGAGGATCGCCTTGGCGCCCGCCGCCACCACTGTCACCGGGGTTTTGGCCAGCTCGTGCAGATCGGCCGAGATGTCGAAGCTGTCCTCGGCGCCGCGATGCACGCCGCCGATGCCACCCGTCGCGAAGACCTCGATGCCTGCGAGCCGCGCCGCGATCATCGTCGCGGCCACCGTGGTCGCGCCGTCGCCGCCGCGCGCGAGGCAGGCCGCGAAATCGGCGCGCGACAGCTTGGCCACGTCCCGCGCCTGTCCCAGCCGGTCGAGCTGCTCGTCGGTCAGGCCGACATGCAGGCGACCACCCAGCACCGCGATGGTGGCGGGTACGGCACCATGGGCCCGGATCTCGGCCTCGACCCGGCGCGCCGTTTCGACGTTTTGCGGAAACGGCATGCCATGGGTGATGATCGTGCTTTCGAGCGCGACGAGCGGGCGGTCCTCGGCGCGCGCATCGGCAACCTCGGGCGAATATTGGATATCGATCACAACGGGTTGTCTCCGGATACGTAGGTGGCGGCGGCGGTCAGCGCACGCGCGAGCGCCGCCTCGGGGGCCATGCCCTCGGCCTCGGACGCGATATGCGCCGCCATGAAGGTATCGCCCGCGCCGGTGACGCGGGTGACGAGCACCTCGGGCGGGGCTTGGGTGAAGATGGCTTCGGCCGTGGCCACGGTCGCGGCGCGCCCGCCATCGGTGACGAGGGCGCGATGCGCGCCACGCGCGACCAGCGCGCGGGCCGCGGCCTCGGAGGTCTCGAATGGCTCGTGGCACAGGAGCCCGGCCTCCTCGAGATTGACGTAGAGCGTCGCCGTCGGGTGACCCATCAGCGCCAGCAGCCGCTCGGCCTTGCCGGGGCTGGCCGGGGCCACGCGCAGATCGGCGCGGGCGAAGAGCGGCGACCGGGCGATCTGCGCCAGCAGGTCGGTGGTCAGGTTGCCATCGAGCGCCACCAGACCGGTCCATGGCGCCTCGGTCGAGCCCAGTCGCCCGTCCGCCAGCGGGCGCAGGATCTTGTCACCCGCCTGTTCGAGCGAATGCGCGTCGGCGATGGCGGCGATCAGGCCGTTGGCGCCCTCGATCGCCATGTAGATGTCGGTGGGCAGGTCGTCGGAGCGGTAGAGGTGATCCACCTTCATGCCCATGCGCGCCGCCTCGGCGGCCAGCTCGTCGCCCTCGGCATCGCGGCCCAGCGCGCTCAGAAGCGACGGGCGCAGCCCGAAGCGCACCAGCGTCATCGCGATGTTCATGGCGACGCCGCCGGGGAGCCGGTGGATGCGGCCGGGGACGTCGGAGCCCACGCGCATGTGGCTCGCGGTGCGGCCGATCACGTCCCATAGCACGGAGCCGATGCACAGGATGTCAGGTGTCTTGTTCATGGGCTCCGGTCTGCCGCAGCCCCGCGCCCCGGTCAATCGGGGATGGCGAAGGTCAGCGCCGCCCAGAGGCTTTCCCAGACGGCACCCGTGGTGACCGCCATGGCGTTGTCGGGTTCGCGCAGCACCACCGCGTTGACGAGGTAGTCGTGCCCCGGCACGACCGGAAGCCGTACCACGCCCTCCGCATCGGTGCGGTGCAGCGTCAGCTCGACCTCGCCATCGGCATCGCGGGCGAAGAGTTCGACCTGCGCATCGGCGCGGGGCGCGTCATCATAGAAGAGCTGGACCCGCAGCCCCTGCGAGGGGTCGTCGGTATAGGGGTTGTCCAGCGCCACCAGCTCGGTCGCGAGGCCGAGACGGCTATCCGCACCTGCCGCCGCGCCGACGCCGAACAGGGCCTTGGAGTAGCGCGTGAAGACCTCCTTGAAGCCAATCTCTGGCAGGCCCCGTGCGGCGTGATCGTCCGCGACCGACCCGAGATCCTTGTGCGCGACGAAGCGCTCGAACACCGCCCGATCGTCATATGTCACGATGCTCGGCTTGGAGACGTAGGATGCGACCAGCAGCCCTTCCTCGGGGGCGGACATGTCGAGCGCGGGGCGGGCACCGAGCCGCCCCTCGACCGGGCGCGTCTCGCCGTTCATGTGCAGCTCGAAGCTTTCGAAGCGCTGCGGCAGGTAGGCGTAACGAATGCCCTCGAAGAGGTCGCCGTTGACAAGCTCGGCCCTGACCATATCGTCCGCCGCGATCTGCCATTCGAGCGGTTCGATCCAGAATTCATGCGCCGCGACAGGCGTGGACAGCAAGAAAAGGCAGGCAGTTATGACGCGCATTCGACGGCTCCCGGTATTCGAGGGCAGGGTGATCCTTGGCCTCGTCTTGTCAAGCATCGCGATGTTCTGGGCGGCCTTGGCGACGGCGCATGAGGTGCTGCCCGCCATCGCCGACATGGAGCGGCGCGGCGATCGGCTCGACTTCGTGGTCGAGACGCCGCTCGAGGGGTTCGTCGCCGGGATCCACCTCGGCGAAGTGGCCGACACCGACGCCGCCCCCGAGGTCGAGGCCGAAAGCTATGACGCGTTGCGCGCGCTCGATCCCGAGGAGATGGAGGCGCGGTTCCGCGCCTTCTGGCCCGAGATGGCCGCAGGGATCGAGATCCTTGTCGACGGGGCCCGCGTCGCGCCCGAGTTGGAGGCGGTCGAGGTGCCCGCGCCTGGCGACGTGTCGCTGCCGCGCCCGGCGCTGCTGCGCTTTTCCGCGCCGCTGGCGGCGGAAGCGCAGACGGTCCAGATTGGATGGGATGCGGCTTATGGCACGCTGGTGCTGCGCCAGCAGGGGGTCGAGGCGCCCTATGACGGTTACCTGGAAGGCGGCGCGCTGTCCGATCCGATCCGCCTGTCGGGCGGCGATCAGGCCAGCGGCTGGCAGTATTTCCTTCGTTACATCCCGGTCGGCTTCGACCACATCCTGCCCAAGGGGCTCGATCATATCCTCTTCGTGCTGGGGCTGTTCTTCCTCGCGGCGCGGCTCAAGCCGTTGCTGTGGCAGGTCTCGGCCTTCACGCTGGCGCATACGGTGACGCTGGCGCTCGCGGCTCTGGGCTATGTCTCGGTGCCCGCCGCGATCGTCGAGCCGCTGATCGCCGCCTCGATCGCCTTCGTGGCGTTGGAGAACATCTTCTTCCCGCGCCTCGGCCTCTGGCGGCCGATCGTCGTCTTCGGCTTCGGACTGCTGCACGGTCTTGGCTTCGCGAGCGTTCTGGGCGAATTCGGCCTGCCCGCGGGCTCCTTCGTCCCGGCGCTGATCGGCTTCAACATCGGCGTCGAGCTGGGACAGCTCACCGTGATCGCCATCGCCTTCCTCGTGGTCGGGCTGGCCTGGAAGCGCGAATGGTACCGCCAGGTCGTCGCCATACCGGCCTCGGCGGCGATCGCCCTGATCGGCGCATACTGGGTGGTCGAGCGGACGATGCTCTGATCCCGGCGGCCAGCGCATGAAAAAGGGCGGCGACCATATCCGGTCGCCGCCCTTTCTCGTTCTTGCGAACCGCGCCTCTTAGCGCTCCGGCATCAGGCCCTTGGGGCTGAAGCGCAGCACCGCCAGCAAGATGATCCCCATGGTCATCAGCCGCATCTGCGCCGCCGAATCCGTGAGATGCGCCCGGAGCCAGCTGTCCGGCGACATGCCCGAGGTGATCAGCTCCATCGCCCAGAGGCCGAGCGGTTCGACCATCACCCAGAGCCACCAGATCAGGAAGCCGCCCAGCACCGCCCCGTAATTGTTGCCCGAACCGCCGACGATCACCATCACCCAGACGAGGAAGGTGAAGCGCAGCGGCTGGTAGGAGCCGGGGGTGAGCTGGCCGTCCAGCGTGGTCATCATCGCGCCGGCGATGCCGCAGACGGCCGAGCCGAGGATGAAGACCTGCAGATGCCGCGCGGTGACGTTCTTGCCCATGGCGGCGGCAGCGACCTCGTTGTCGCGGATCGCGCGCATCATCCGGCCCCAAGGCGAAGCCAGCGCCCGCTGAGCGAGGAACAGGATCGCGATCAGGACCACGGCGAAGAGGCCGGAATAGAGGATCTTGACCCAGAGCGTCGAGGCGGTGACCGGGTCGAGCCCGTAGCCCGCGGCGGCCTCGACGAAGCCCGGATCGCGCTGCAGATCGACTTCGTAGGGCACGGGCCGGGGCAGGCCGACCACGTTCTTGACGCCGCGCGACAGCCAGTCCTCGTTCTTGAGGACCGCGATCACGATCTCGGCGATACCCAGCGTCGCGATGGCGAGATAGTCCGAACGCAGGCCCAAGGCCGCCTTGCCGATGATCCAGGCGGCACCGGCGGCCAGAAGACCACCCACCGGCCAGGCGATGATGATCGGCAGGCCAAGCCCCCCCAGATAGCCCGAGAGCGAGGGGTTGATCGCCTCGATCGCGTTCACCGCCGGATCGAGCGACGCGCGGAACAGGAAGAAGCCGCCGATCAGCAGCGCCAGCATCACCAGCGCGCGCATCCGCCCGCCGATCTTGCGTTTCCAGACCTGCACGGCCGCGACGAGGATCGCGGCGCCCAGCGCCAGCGCGCCCAGAAGCCGCAGCCCGCCGGCGTTCCAGCCCTCGGCCACGGGCGGCATCGACACCAGCACCGCCGCGAGGCCGCCGAGCGCCACGAAGCCCATGACGCCGACATTGAACAGCCCGGCAAAGCCCCATTGCAGGTTCACGCCGAGCGACATGATCGCCGAGATCAGCCCCATGTTGAGGATCGTCAGCGCCAGGTTCCAGCCCTGAACGAAGCCGGTCAGGACGATCAGCAGCGCCATCCCGGCGTAGAGAAGATAGCCACGCGCGGTCATACGGACTGTCCCTTGAAGAGGCCGGTGGGCTTGAACAGCAGCACGATGATCAGGATCGCGAAGCTCACGGCGAATTTGTAGTCGGTGGAGAGAAGCTGCACGAGGCTGGAAGGCTCGAGGTTCTCAGGCAGCAGGTATTCCAGCACCTTCTTCCAGGCGTAGGTGACCAGCACCTCGGAGAAGGCGATCACGAAGCCTCCCGCGATCGCGCCCAGCGGGTTGCCGAGGCCGCCAACGATGGCGGCGGCGAAGATCGGCAGCAGCAGCTGGAAATAGGTGAAGGCCTTGAACGACTTGTCGAGACCGTAGAGGACACCTGCCGTGGTCGCGAGCGCCGCGACGATCAGCCAGGTGACGGCGACGACGCGCTCGGGGTTGATGCCCGACAGCAGCGCCAGATCCTCGTTGTCCGAGAACGCCCGCATCGATTTGCCGGTGCGGGTCTTGTTGAGGAACCAGAACAGCAGCGCCACGGCGATCGCCGCCGTGATCAGCGTGATCAGCGTGGTCGAGCGGATCGCGAGGCCCTCGTCGAGGCCGGTCATCTCCCGGAACTGACGCGCGTTGATCACGAAGCGGGCGCCGTCGGCGAAGTTGACGTCGCCGACGCCGATGATGAAGCGCACGAGGCCGTTCATCACGAACATCACGCCGATCGAGACGATCACCAGCACCACCGGCGCGGCCTTCTGCTTGCGATAGAAGCGATAGACCGCGCGGTCGGTGCCCAGAAGCAGCAGCCCGGTGATGGCGATGCCGACGGGCAGCGCGATCAGCGCGGTCGGCAGGAAGCCGAAGCTGATGCCCATCGATTGCAGACCCCAGGTGACGAGGATCGTCGCCATCGTGCCGAAGGCCATGGTGTCGCCATGGGCGAAGTTGGAAAACCGCAGGATGCCGTAGATCAGCGTCACGCCGAGGGCGCCGAGCGCCAGCTGCGCGCCATAGGCGGCGCCGGGGATCAGCACGAAGTTCGAGAGCGCGACGATGGCGTTGAGGATATCGGTCATGTCTCAGCCCCCCAGGAAGGTGCGGCGCACCTCGTCATCGGCCATCAGCTCGGCCCCGGTGCCGGTATAGGCGTTGCACCCCTGCACCAGCACGTAGCCGGTATCGGCGATCTCGAGCGCCTGACGGGCGTTCTGCTCGACCATCAGGATGGTGATCCCGGCGCGGGCGACCTCGATGATCCGGTCGAACAGCTCGTCCATGACGATGGGCGACACGCCCGCCGTCGGCTCGTCGAGCATCAGCACCGAGGGCTGGGTCATCAGCGCCCGGCCCACCGCGACCTGCTGGCGCTGGCCGCCGGACAGCTCGCCCGCCGCCTGCCGGCGCTTGTCGCGCAGGATCGGGAACAGGTCGTAGACCTGCTCGATGGTCGGGCGGATGTCATCGCGGCGCAGGAAGGCGCCCATCTCGAGGTTCTCCTCGACCGTCATCGACGGGAAGATGTTCGAGGTCTGCGGCACGAAGGCCATGCCCTTGGCGACGCGGTCCTGCGGGCTCAGATGGGTGATGTCCTCGCCGCCGATGCGCACGGAGCCCGAACGCAGGTTCAGCATGCCGAACACGGCCTTCATCGCGGTCGATTTGCCGGCGCCGTTGGGGCCGACGATCACCGCGATCTGGCCCTTGTCGACCGAGAGCGTGCAGCCATGCAGGATGTCGGCGCCGCGCCCGTAGCCGCCGGTCATCGCCTCGCCGATCAGATGCGGCTCAGCCATGGCGCGTCACCATTGTGTATATACGCAAATTTCGTCCCCTCATGCCGTCTCCCCGACGGTCTTGTTCTTGAGCCCGGTGCCGAGATAGGCCTCGATCACCGCCTCGTTCTTCATGATGCTGTCGGCCGAGCCCTGGGCCAGCACCTTGCCCTCGGCCATGACGATCACCGGGTCGCAGAGGCGGCCGATGAAATCCATGTCGTGCTCGATCACGCAGAAGGTATAGCCGCGCTCCTTGTTGAGCCGGATGATCGCGTCGCCGATGGTGTTCAGAAGCGTCCGGTTCACGCCCGCGCCGACCTCGTCGAGGAACACGATCTTGGCGTCGACCATCATCGTGCGGCCCAGCTCCAAGAGCTTTTTCTGGCCGCCCGAGAGGTTGCCCGCACGCTCGTCCGCAAGATGCGAAATCGTCAGGAATTCAAGGACCTCATCGGCCTTCTTCGCAAGCTCCCGCTCCTGGGTGGCGATCTTGCCGCGACCGAACCACGCGTTCCACAGCGTCTCGCCATGCTGGCCCTCGGGGACCATCATCAGGTTCTCGCGCACCGTCATCGAGGAGAACTCGTGCGCGATCTGGAAGGTGCGCAGCAGCCCCTTGTGGAACAGCGCGTGCGGCGGCAGGCCGGTGATGTCCTCGCCATCCATGGTGACGCGGCCCGATGTCGGTGGAAGTCTGCCCGCTATCACGTTGAACAGCGTGGTCTTTCCGGCGCCGTTGGGGCCGATGAGCCCGGTGATCGAGCCGGTCTCGATCTTGAGGCTCGCCCCATCAACAGCATGAAAACCGCCAAAGTGGCGGTGAAGGTTCTCGACGGTGATCATTGGTCCCCGATCAGCCCGGTTTCCCTTGTTTTCAGGGGTCTGGGCCATGTTATTGTTACGGGATGCGCCGCGCGCCTGGAGGCGCGCGGCGCGATGGGCTCAGCGGAAGCCGACGGTCTCGATCGCGCCGTCGCGGATCTCGATCTCCTTGAAGGTGCCGGCGCTTTCGCCCGGTTCGATCAGCTCGACGGCGGTCGCGCCGACATAGTCGATCTCCTCGCCGGCCTCGATCAGCTCCAGCGCCTTGGCCAGTTCGCCCGGCAGGATCTGCTCGCCCGGGGCGTTGGCGATGTCCATGATCTCGCCCGCGTAATCGGCGGCCGAGGTCGAGCCGGCCTTGGCCATGGCGAGGATCATCAGCGCCGCGGCGTCGTAGCTTTCGCCGGTATAGATGCCGGTCGGGTTGATGCCCGCCTCGGTCGCCATCTCCTGGAAGATGGCCGAGCCTTCGCTGTCGGAGCCCGGCAGCTGGCCGAACGAGCCGGTGAGGCCGTCGCCGAGATCGTCGACGATCTGCTGACCGATCATGCCGTCGGGCAGCACGAAGGTGTCGAAGGCGCCACTGTCGAGCGAGGCCTGGATGATGCCCTTGCCGCCCTGGTCGGTGTAGCCCGCGACGACGAGCACTTCGCCACCTGCGGAGGCGAGCGAGGCGACCTCGGCCGAGTAGTCGGCCTTGCCATCCTCATGCGCGGCCGAGATGGTCACCGTGCCGCCAGCGGCTTCGAAGGCCTTCTGGAAGCTGTCGGCGAGACCCTTGCCGTAATCGTTGTTGGTGTAGGTCAGCGCGACCTCGGAGATGCCGCGATCCATGATCACCTGGGACATGATCTCGCCCTGGCGCGCGTCGGAGGGCGCGGTGCGGAAGAACATGCCGTCATCCTCGGCCTCGCTGAGCGCGGGCGAGGTGGCGGAGGGCGAGATCATCACCACGCCGTTGGCGCGGGCGACGTTCTGCAGGATCGCGCCGGTGACGCCCGAGCAGTCCGCGCCCATGATGCCGGCGACGCCGTCGGTGGTGACAAGACGCTCGGCCGCGGCGGTGGCGGCGGCGCTGTCGATGCAGGTGCTGTCGGCGCGCACGGCCTCGATCTGGGTGCCATCCATGAAGGCGCCGGATTCATTGACTTCGTTGATCGCGAGCTCGGCGCCGCCCGCCATGTCGGGGGTGATCGACTCGAGCGGCCCGGTGAAGCCCAGGATGATGCCGATCTTGACCGGACCCATGTGGCTTTCGGCCATGGCGGTGCCCGCGACGAGCGCGGTCGCGGCGGAAGCCAGCAGCAGTTTCTTCATCTTCGTCTCCCTGACGATTGATTATTATGAAGGCAGGCTAGACCCCGCTCATGCGAAAAGAAAGTGGTTGCGCAAACTTGCCGTAGCGCCAAGGACGCGCCGTTCCGGGCTGCGATATGCTTGCCACGGCCCGACTCCCGCTGTGCGAGAAACCGCGTCCTGTGCTGCGCTTTGCGGTGGCGGAACTCAGCTTGCCGCGGGCCGCGCGCCGTGGCTGCCGCGCTCGCGATAGGGCGTGGTCTGGTAATGCGCGCGGTAGCATTTCGAGAAATGCGAGGGGCTGGCGAAGCCGCAGGCCAGCGCCACGTTGATCACGCTCATGTCCGTCTGCATCAGCAGGTTGCGGGCCCGGCTCAGGCGCAACTCCATATAGTAACGCTTGGGGCTGCGGTTCAGGTAGCGGCGGAACAGCCGCTCCAGCTGCCGCGTCGACATGCCCGCCCGCTCGGCGAGGATCGCGGGGCTCACCGGGTCCTCGATCGCCTTCTCCATCGCCTGGATCACCTGGGCGAGCTTGGGGTGGCGCACGCCGATCCGGGTCGGCGTCGAGAGGCGCTGCGTGTCCTGATCGGTGCGGATCGCGGTATAGATCAGCTGGTCGGCCACCGCGTTGGCGAGGTCCTCGCCGTGATGATCGGCGATCAGCTTGAGCATCAGGTCGATCGAGGCGGTGCCGCCGGCGGTGGTGATGCGGTTGCCGTCGATCACGAAGACCGACCGGGTCAGCGTCACCTCCTCGAACTCCTCGGCAAAGCTGTCCTGGTTCTCCCAGTGGATCGTGGCGCGCTTGCCGTCGAGCAGCCCGGCCTTGGCCAGCGTGTAGCCCGCCGTGCACAGCCCGCCCATCACCGCGCCGCGCCGCGCCTCGCGCCGCAGCCAGTTCAACATCCGCTTGGTGCTGGCCGCCTGCACGTCGATGCCGCCGCAGACCATGACCATGTCGTCACGTGTCAGCTCGTCGAGATCCATGTCCAGCTTGAACACCGTGCCGTTGGAGCAGGTGGCGGTCTCGCCGCCATCGCCGGCCAGAACCCAGCTGTAGATCTCGCGACCGGCCATGCGGTTGGCGATCCTGAGCGCTTCCACGGCGCAGGCAAAACAGAGCATGGTGAAATTCGGCAGCAGCACGAAGACGAAGCGCCGGGTCCGGATCTGGTCACCGGAGGGCAGGGGGATTGTCTGGATTTCGACTGTCATGGCGCGCCTGCGAAGCCCGCGGCGCCGTGCCGCGTTCGTTTTGAACGAAACAGGTTTGCTCGTCCGCATCAAGAGGCGCGGTCCGGTCGCGTGAGAGGCGTGTTCCAAGTCATGGATGGGCCAAGGACATGCCGCAAAGCGGCATTTCGCGTTGGCCCTGCGCGTCATGCGCGCTATAGAGGCCGCCGAGATCCCCGAAGCCTCCATGGGAGCGAAGACCATGACCGAGTGGAAAAAGGCCGATTGGCGCGCCAAGCCGCGGGTGCAGATGCCCGATTATACCGACGCGGAGCGTCTCTCCGCCGTCGAGGCGCGTCTTGCCTCCTATCCGCCGCTGGTCTTTGCGGGCGAAGCGCGCCGCCTCAAGTCCAAGCTGGCTGCCGCCGGGCGCGGCGAAGCTTTCCTGCTGCAGGGCGGTGATTGCGCCGAGAGCTTCGCGGCGTTCAACGCCGACCATATCCGCGACACCTTCAAGGTGATGCTCCAGATGGCCGTGGTGCTGACCTTCGGCGCCAAGGTCGAGGTGGTGAAGGTCGGCCGCATGGCCGGCCAGTTCGCCAAGCCGCGCTCCGCGCCGACCGAGACGGTGAACGGCGTCGAGCTGCCCTCCTACCGCGGCGACATCATCAACGGCTTCGATTTCACCCCCGAGGCCCGGATCCCCGAGCCCGAGCGGATGCTGCAGGCCTACACGCAGGCCGCCGGCACGCTGAACCTGCTGCGCGCCTTCTCGACCGGCGGCTATGCCGACGTGCACAAGGTCCACGCCTGGACGCTCGGTTTCATCGGCGCGCCCGAGGCCGAGAAGTACCGCGACATGGCCAACCGCATCACCGACGCGCTCGACTTCATGGAGGCCGCCGGTATCCGTGACGAGGCCGCGCATGCGCTGCAGACGGTGGAGTTCTTCACCAGCCACGAGGCGTTGCTGCTGGAATACGAGGAGGCGCTGACCCGCGTCGACTCCACCTCCGGCAAGTGGCTCGCGGGGTCGGGCCACATGATCTGGATCGGCGACCGCACCCGCCAGCCCGACGGCGCGCATGTCGAGTTCGCGAGCGGCGTGCAGAACCCGATCGGCCTGAAATGCGGCCCCTCGATGACCACCGGTCACCTCAAGGCGCTGATGGCCAAGCTGAACCCGCGCAACGAGGAAGGGCGGCTGACGCTGATCGCGCGCTTCGGCGCGGGCAACGTGGCCGAGCATCTGCCGCGGCTGATCAAGGCGGTGCAGGAAGAGGGCGCCAAGGTGACCTGGTCCTGCGACCCGATGCATGGCAACACGATCAAATCCTCCTCGGGCTACAAGACCCGGCCCTTCGAGAGCGTCCTGCGCGAAGTGCGCGAGTTCTTCGGCGTGCACAACGCCGAAGGCACGATCCCCGGCGGCGTGCATTTCGAGATGACCGGCGCCGACGTGACCGAGTGCACCGGCGGCGTCCGCGCCGTCACCGACGAGGATCTCTCGGATCGCTACCACACCGCCTGCGACCCCCGCCTCAACGCCTCGCAGTCGCTGGAACTGGCCTTCCTCGTGGCCGAGGAGCTGTCGGCGCGGCGCGCCGGGATGCAGACCGCCGCCGCGGTCTGACGTCACCTGCCCGAGTTCGGAAAAGGGGAGCCTCAGGCTCCCCTTTTTCTTGGCCGAATGCCGGTGTTTCAGCGGTCGGGACCGCAGGTCTCGTTCGATACGACGAGCCGCAGATGCGCTCGCGTATCGCGCGTTTGCTGTGGCGGCGCCCCGATCCGCGCCGGCCCGGCAAGACCGAAGCGACGCGGCCGCCCGGGCGGCAGGTCATGCAGCAGCGCCCCGATCATCTGTGGCGCGGCGCCGAGCCTGTGCCGCAGGGGCAGCAGCGTCAGCCCGCCGATCGGGCCGGACCCGCCTCCGGCCAGCAATGGCACCCGGCAGGGGTGCAGTTCCTCGAAGCACCGCTCCAGCAGCGCCGCGAGCCGCACGTGATCGGCGCGTCGGAACAGGCGCGATAGCGGCAGGCCGCGCGCCTCGGTGCCGACGACCTCGCACAGCGCCCGTCCAGCCACCCGCAGCCGGGCCTGTCCCGGCGCGATCCGGTCGAGCACGAAGGCACTGGGAAGCGCCGCGCCGATGCGGTCCGGGTCGATCTCGTCGCGCGATGGCGGCAGGCCGCGAAGCGCGAGGCCGCGCCAGTAGCCCTCCAGCTGCGCCAACCGCGCCGCCGCGTCATCGCCGGTCGGGACTGTCTCGTCACGCATTTCCATCCGAGTCCTCCACGATTTCGCCTCGTTTCCGCCATGATCTTACGGCGCGGCGGTCCGTTCGGCGCTTAATATCGGGTAAACTGATTAACGCGTGCCGGGGCCGCTCTTGCCCAGCGGGCGCGATCCGCCTAGTCCCGACGGACCGGAGCGGCACATCACGGGAGCAGCGGACACCATGCAAAGGCGCGGCCTACTCATCATCCTTTCCTCGCCCTCCGGCGCCGGGAAGTCGACGCTGGCGCGGCGGCTGCGCGACTGGGACCCGACGCTGGGCTTTTCGGTCTCGGCCACGACCCGCGCGCCGCGTCCCGGCGAAACCGACGGCGTCGATTACCACTTCGTCACCGAGGAGCGGTTCAAGCATCTGGTGGCCGAGGGCGAGATGCTCGAGCACGCACGCGTCTTCGAGAACTATTATGGCAGCCCGCGCGGCCCGGTGGCCGAGGCGACCGAGGCCGGACGCGACGTGCTGTTCGACGTCGACTGGCAGGGCGCGCAGCAGATCTCGAACAGCCGCATGGCCGATCAGGTGCTGTCGATCTTCATCCTGCCGCCCTCGATCGCCGAACTGCACCGCCGCCTCGTCGGCCGGGCGCAGGACAGCGCCGAGGTGATCGAGCGGCGCATGCTCAAGAGCTGGGACGAGATCAGCCATTGGGACGGCTACGACTACGTGCTGGTCAATGACGACCTTGACGCGACCGAGGCGCGGCTCAAGATCATCATCGAGGCGGAGCGCCTGCGCCGCAGCCAGCAGCCCTGGCTGCTCGACCATGTCCGGTCGCTGCAGGCCGAGTTCGAGGAGAGATCATGACCCTGTATTCGCTCGACGGCGAGGCCCCCGAAATCGACGCGACCGCATGGGTCGCCCCCGGCGCGCATGTGATCGGCCGGGTGACGCTGGCCCCCGGCAGCTCGGTCTGGTTCGGCACCACGATCCGCGGCGATAACGAACGCATCACACTGGGCGAGAACACCAACGTGCAGGAGAACTGCGTGCTGCACACCGACATGGGCTTTCCGCTCGAGATCGGCGCGGGCGTCACGGTGGGCCACAAGGCGATGCTGCACGGCTGCACGATCGGCGAGAACTCCTTGATCGGCATGGGCGCGACCGTGCTCAACGGCGCGAAGATCGGCCGCGACTGCCTGATCGGCGCTGGCGCGCTGATCACCGAGGGCAAGGAGATCCCCGATGGCAGCCTGGTGATGGGTGCGCCGGGCAAGGTGATCCGGCAGCTCGATGCGGACGCGATCGAGAAGCTGCGGCAATCGGCGCTGAACTACCGCGACAACGCCGCGCGCTTCCGTGACGGGCTCGCGGCGCTCTAGATCCGTCCAGCGCCGGGCTGCGGCGCGCAGCTCAGCCGCACCTCGAGTTCCGGCACCGCCGCGGCGATCTCGTCTCGTACCATCGCGGGATCGGGCAGGGCGCCGGCGATGATCCGGTAGCTGCCGCGATAGCCCAGCTCCACGAGGCGCCAGGCCACTTCGAGCGCGTCGAAACCCGGGCCGCTCAGCGCCGAAAGCACGATGCCCGGAGACATTTTCCTGAGGATATCGGAATCCAGCATTTCGAAGCCGCAGCGGGTGGCCGGACTTCCGGCTCCGCCGATCGGTCGCGTGCCGGTGCCGCCGGTGATCAGGAGCATCGCAAGGTCCTGATCGTTCGGTCTGGCGGTGATTTCGAGCATCGAGCAATTCCGGAATTCGGGGAGGGCGTTGCACCCGTGGCGCGGTGTCGCAGCCCCGCATACTGCGGTGCGGCGGGAAATGAAACGGGAAATTGGCTTTTCGTACAGGTTGGGACTGTGCCGGATGGCGATCGCGCGCTACGACCGCGATATGAACACCTCCTTGCTCGAATCTTTTGCAGGCGCCCTGCCGATCCCCGTGCTGCTCATCGACCCGAGCGAGCGGATCGCAGCGGCGAACCCGCCCGCGCTGCGGCTCTTCGGCGCCGCTCAGGTCGGTCGGCACTACATCACCGCGCTGCGTCAGCCCGCCGTGCTCGACGTGGTCGAGGCCTGCCTGCGCGACGGGGTGACGGGGCAGGCGCGCTATCTGGGCCGCGAGGGCAGCCGCGACACCAGCTGGACCGTGACGGCGGGGGCGGTGGCGCTGCCGCACGGGCGCGGCGCGGTTCTGAGCTTCGAGGATATCACCGCCGTCGAGGCGGCCGAAGCGATGCGCCGCGATTTCGTCGCCAATGTCAGCCACGAGCTGCGCACGCCGATCACCGCGCTCTCGGGCTTCATCGAGACGCTGCGGGGCGCCGCGCGCGACGATCCGGCGGCGCGCGAGCGGTTTTTGTCGATCATGGAGCGCGAGGCCGGGCGCATGTCGCAACTGGTGGCCGACCTGCTGTCGCTCGGCCGGGTCGAGCAGGAGGAGCGACAGCGCCCCACCGGAACCGTCGATCTCTCGGCGCTGGTCGCGCAGGTGGCGGCGCTTCTGGAACCGGTCGCGGCGCGCGATCGCGTGCGCATCCGTCTGGAACTGCCCGAGGCGCCGGTCGCCGTGCCGGGCGACGAGGAACAGCTCAGACAGGTGCTGAGCAACCTCGTCGGCAACGCCATCAAGTATGGCGGCGCCGATCGTGACGTGACGCTGTCGCTGGGCGCGCCGGCGCAACACCGGGAACTGCGCGGGCCCGGCGTGCGGCTGAGCGTCACCGACCAGGGCGAGGGCATCGCCCCCCATCATATCCCGCGTCTGACCGAGCGCTTCTACCGCGTCGACTCGCACCGTTCGCGCGCGGTCGGTGGCACTGGTCTGGGCCTCGCCATCGTCAAGCATATCGTGAATCGTCATCGCGGCAGGCTCAGGATCGAGAGCGCGCCGGGGCAGGGCAGCAGCTTCACCGTGATCCTTCCGGCGTCCTGACCCCTTGCCGCATGGTCATCCGAGCTAGATCGCCGGGTGTCATGAAAGTTTTACACAACTGTCACAAAACCGAGTTCCCGGGGCCCTAGTTGGGCCGCAACGGAGCGCCGGTAGGGGCTCCGGGGGAATGAATAACAGGAGCGATCCATGTCCTTCGTCAAGCTGACCGCCTCGAGCGCGGCCCTCATTGCCGCCACCGCCGGCTTCGCCACGGCCCAGAGCCGCGACAATGTGCAGGTCGCCGGCTCCTCGACCGTGCTGCCCTATGCCTCGATCGTGGCCGAGGCCTTTGGCGAGAACTTCGACTTCCCGACCCCGGTGGTGGAATCGGGCGGCTCCTCGGCCGGCCTCGCGCGCTTCTGCGAGGGCGTGGGCGAGAACACCATCGACATCGCCAACGCGTCCCGCGCGATCCGTGAGGGCGAGGTCGAGAGCTGCGCCGCCAATGGCGTGAACGAGATCATCGAGGTGCGGATCGGCTATGACGGCATCGTCTTCGCCTCCGACATCGACGGCGAGACCTTCGCCTTCACCCCGGCCGACTGGTATCAGGCGCTGGCCGCCGAGATCCCGCAGGACGGCGCCATGGTCGCCAACCCGAACGCCTCCTGGGCCGACGTGAATGCCGAGCTGCCGGATCAGGAGATCCTGGCCTTCATCCCGGGCACCAAGCACGGCACCCGCGAGGTGTTCGAGGAGAAGGTGCTGCTCGCGGGCTGCGAGGAGACCGGCGCCTACGAGCAGATCCTCGAGATCAATGGCGGCGACGAGGATGCGGCCGAGGCGGCCTGCATGGAGACCCGCACCGACGGCGTGTCCGTGGACATCGACGGCGACTACACCGAGACCCTGGCCCGCATCGAGGCCAACCCGCAGGGCATCGGCGTCTTCGGCCTGTCCTTCTACGAGAACAACACCGACAGCCTGCAGGTCGCGACTATGTCCGGCGTCGAGCCCTCGACCGAGACCATCGCCAGCGGTGAATACCCGGTGTCGCGCCCGCTCTACTTCTACATCAAGAAGGCGCATCTGGGCGTGATCCCCGGCCTGCAGGAATTCGCCGAGTTCTTCGTCGCCGACGAGATCGCCGGCCCCGACGGCCCGCTCTCGGCCTACGGTCTCGTCGCCGATCCCGAGCTTGCCGCGACGCAAGAGGCCGTCGCCAACGGCACCACCATGGACGCGATGTAACCCAGACGTTATCGGAACGGGGCGGCGTCAGCGCCGCCCCCACCGGCGCCTCCGGGTGCAAGACAGACAGACACCGCCCGGCCCGACGCGACCCCGCTTCGGGCCTCGACAATTGAAGGCCCTGCCATGACCCCGTCCTGGATCGCCCTGATCGTTCTGGCCATCGCCGCCGCCGGCTTCGTGCTGGCCCGCGCAAGGGCGCAGGCGGCGGCACGCCGCGAGGCGCGCAGGCTCCATTCCCTTCCGAATTACTATGGCTGGACCGCGGCGATCTATGCCGCCGGTCCCGCGCTGCTGCTGCTCGCCATCTGGCTCGTGGCCCAACCCATCGCCACCCGCAGCCTGACCTGGCCGGTGCTCGCCGCCGAGGCGGGCGAGAACGCCGTGCCGTCGCTGATGATGGCCGATGTGCAGCGCCTCGCCTCCGGGCTCGACGCGGCGGTCGCGACCGGGCGCCTGAGCGCCGATGAGGCGCGCGCCCTGCCGCCCGAGGAACTGCGCGCCGCCATGGCCGCCCAGGGCGTGGCGCTCGGCTCCGAGGTGACGCCGGCCACCCGCGACGCTGCGCTGCGCTGGCGCCGCCTGTCGGGCACCGGCGACCTCATGCGTGGCATCGTGGTGATCGGTCTCGCCTTGGCGGGGGCGGCCTGGGGCGTGTCCCGGGCCAGGCCCGATTTCCGCGCCCGCAACGCGGTCGAACAGGCGATGCGCGGCGTGCTGGTCTCGGCCGCGCTGCTCGCGATCCTGACCACGGTCGGCATCGTGCTGGCGCTGATCTTCAACACCATCGAGTTCTTCCGCCTCTACCCGGCGGCCGAGTTCTTCTTCGGCACCACCTGGAGCCCGAGCTTCGGCGGCGGCTCCGAGCTGGGCATCCTGCCGCTGCTCTGGGGCACGCTCTACATCTCGATCATCGCGCTGCTGGTGGCGGTGCCGATCGGTCTTTTCGCCGCCATCTACCTTGCCGAATACGCGCATCGCAACGTGCGGTCCTGGGCCAAGCCGATGCTGGAGATGCTCGCCGGCATCCCGACCATCGTCTACGGCCTGTTCGCATTGCTGACCGTCGGCCCGCTGCTGGTCGAGGCCTTCGGGCGCGGCGGCTATCTGGGCCTGGGCTGGATGCAGGGCGGCACGGCGGTGATGACCGCCGGTCTGGTGATGGGCATCATGCTCATTCCCTTCGTCTCCTCTCTCTCGGACGACATCATCAACGCCGTGCCGCAAAGCCTGCGTGACGGCAGCCTCGGCCTCGGGGCGACCCGCTCCGAGACGATCCGTCAGGTGGTGCTGCCCGCAGCGCTGCCGGGCATCGTCGGCGCGGTGCTGCTGGCAGCATCCCGCGCCATCGGCGAGACGATGATCGTGGTGCTCGGGGCAGGGGCTGCGGCCCGGCTGTCGATGAACCCGTTCGATGCGATGACCACGGTGACCGCCAAGATCGTGAGCCAGCTCACCGGCGACGCCGATTTCTCCTCGCCCGAGGCGCTGGTCGCCTTCGCCCTCGGCATGACCCTCTTCGTGATCACGCTGGCGCTGAACGTCGTCGCGCTGTGGATCGTGCGCCGCTACAGGGAGCAATACGAATGACCGATATCCCGCAACCCGGCGCGACCCCGGTCGAACGTCCCGCGCCCAAGGGCGACTCGCTGCTCGTCACGGATGCGCGCACGAAGCGGCGCAACCGCGCCGAGCGCCGCTTCAAGGCCTACGGCATCGCGGCACTCGGTGTCGGCATGGCGTTCCTCGTGGCACTGCTCTGGGCGATCCTGTCGAACGGACTGACCGCGTTCACCCAGAGCTACGTACAGCTCGACGTGCCGCTGCTCGAGGAAAAGCTCGACAAGGACGGCGACCGCGATCCGGCCAAGATCGCCAAGGTATCGACATTCGGCTATGCGCCGCTGATCGAGGCGGGGCTGGTGGATCTGGTCGAGAAGACCCGGGTCGAAACCGAGCTCGCGCCCAAGGCGTTGACCAAGATCCTGTCGTCCTCGGCGGCCGCGCAGCTGCGCGACCGGGTGCTCGCCAACCCGGATCTGATCGGCCAAACTGTCTCGGTCGAGCTTCTCGCGTCGAGCCGCGTCGATGGCTATCTCAAGGGCCGCGTCAGCCGCGCCAGCCTCGCGCGCGACAAGAACCTCGACGCCGAGCATCTCGACCTGATCGATGCATGGCGCGATGCGGGGCTGGTCGAAAAGCGCTTCAACTGGGATTTCATCACCGGGGCCGACGCCTCGGATTCGCGTCCAGAGCAGGCGGGCATCGGCGTCGCGATGCTGGGCTCGCTGTTCATGATGCTGGTGGTGCTGATCTTGTCGCTGCCGATCGGCGTCGCGGCCTCGATCTATCTCGAGGAATTCGCGCCGCAGAACCGGCTCACCGACATGATCGAGGTTAACATCTCGAACCTCGCCGCCGTCCCGTCGATCGTCTTCGGCATCCTCGGCCTCGCGGTGTTCATCCAGTTCATGCATTTGCCGCAATCGGCGCCGCTGGTCGGCGGTCTGGTGCTGACGCTGATGACGCTGCCCACCATCATTATCTCCACCCGCGCGGCCCTCAAGGCCGTGCCGCCCTCGATCCGCAACGCGGCGCTCGGCGTCGGCGCGTCGAAGATGCAGGCGGTGACGCATCACGTGCTGCCGCTGGCGATGCCCGGCATTCTCACCGGCACCATCCTCGGCCTCGCGCAGGCCTTGGGCGAAACCGCGCCGCTCTTGCTGATCGGCATGGTGGGTTACATCGCGACCAACTATCCCGACGGCGTGGCCGAGGGCTTTCTTGCCCCGAACTCGGCGATGCCGGCGCAGATCTATGAATGGGCCAAGCGGGCCGATCCGGCCTTCTACGAGCGCGCCTGGGGCGGCATCATCGTGCTGCTGGTGTTCCTCTTGGCCATGAATCTCATCGCGGTGCTCCTGCGCCGCCGCTTCGAGCGGCGCTGGTGAGCGCTCAAAGGGCAGGGGGCCCGGACATGAACGACATGCGAACCATGGACAACACCGTGTTGAACGAGACCAAGATCACCGCGCGCGACGTGCACGTGCATTACGGCACCACCCACGCGATCAAGGGCGTCGACGTGGACATCGCCGACCGCACCGTCACCGCCTTCATCGGGCCGTCGGGCTGCGGCAAGTCGACCTTCCTGCGCTGCCTGAACCGGATGAACGACACGATCCCCGGCGCCGTGGTCACCGGCGAGATCAAGATCGACGAAGCCGACATCTACGACCCGCGCGTCGACCCGGTGCAGCTCCGCGCCAAGGTCGGCATGGTGTTCCAGAAGCCGAACCCGTTTCCGAAATCGATCTACGACAACGTAGCCTACGGCCCCAAGATCCACGGGCTCGCGAAAAACAAGGCCGAACTCGACGAGATCGTCGAGAAGGCGCTGCGCCGCGGTGCGATCTGGGACGAGGTCAAGGACCGGCTGCACGCGCCCGGAACCGGGCTCTCCGGCGGCCAGCAGCAGCGTCTCTGCATCGCCCGCGCCGTGGCGACCGAACCCGAGATCCTGCTGATGGACGAGCCGTGCTCGGCGCTCGACCCGATCGCCACCGCGCAGGTCGAGGAGCTGATCGACGAGTTGCGCCAGAACTTCTCGGTGGTGATCGTCACTCACTCGATGCAGCAGGCCGCGCGAGTGAGCCAGCGCACCGCCTTCTTCCATCTGGGCAACCTCGTCGAATACGGCGAGACCGGCAAGATTTTCACCAACCCCGAGGACAGCCGCACCGAGAGCTACATCTCGGGCCGGATCGGGTAAGGGAGCTAGGACCATGCAGGAAAAGCAGCACATCGCCTCGGCCTTCGACCGCGATCTCGAATCGATCCAGGCGCTGATCCTGAAGATGGGCGGCCTCGTCGAGGCGGCGATCATCGACGGCGCCCAGAGCCTCGCCGACCGCGACATCGAGAACGCCGAGCGGGTCCGGCGCGGCGACAAGGCGATCGACGCGCTCGAGGAGCAGCTCAACGAGGAGGCCGCCCGCGTCATCGCGATCCGCGCCCCGGTGAGCCGCGATCTGCGGGTGATCCTGTCGGTGCTGCGGCTGGCCGCCAGCCTCGAGCGGATCGGCGACTATGCCAAGAACATGGCCAAGCGCACGAGCGTTCTGGCCGAGCTGAGCCCGATCGAGGGCTCCGACGCCGCGCTCAAGCGGATGGCCCGCGAAGTGCAGAACATGCTCAAGGACACGCTCGACGCCTTCGTCAACCGCGACGCGGCGCAGGCGCATGAGGTGCTGCTGCGCGACCAGGACGTGGACCAGATGTACAACGCGCTGTTCCGCGAGTTCCTGACCCACATGATGGAGGATCCGCGCGCCATCACCGCCTGCATGCACCTGCATTTCATCGCCAAGAACATCGAGCGGATGGGCGATCTGGTCACCAACATGGCCGAGCAGGTGATCTATCTTATCACCGGCCAGATGCCCGACGAGGATCGTCCGAAGGGCGACAACACCTCCTACGTGGCGAGCCCGGAGTGAAAGAATGCGCCAGGTGCAGCCCCATGTCCTGATCGTCGAGGACGAGCCATCGCAGCGCGCGGTTCTGAGCTACAACCTTGAATCCGAAGGGTTTCGCATCTCAGAGGCCGAGGATGGCGATGCGGCGCTCCTGATGGTCTCCGAGGAGGTTCCGGACCTGATCGTGCTCGACTGGATGCTGCCCGGCGTCACCGGCATCGAGATCTGCCGGCGGATCAAGTCACGGCCCGAAACCCGCGACGTGCCGATCATCATGCTCTCGGCGCGCTCCGAAGAGGTCGACCGGGTACGCGGGCTCGAAACCGGCGCCGATGATTATGTCGTGAAGCCGTATTCGGTGACCGAGTTGATGGCGCGGGTGAAGGGCCAGCTGCGCCGGTCGCGACCGGCGGGCGTGGGCGAGACGCTGAGCTACGAGGACATCACCCTCGACGCCGAAACGCACCGGGTGCATCGCGACGGCAACCTCCTGAAGCTGGGTCCGACCGAGTTCCGGCTGCTCGCGACCTTCATGGAAAAACCGGGACGGGTCTGGAGCCGCGAGCAGCTTCTCGATCGCGTCTGGGGTCGGGACGTCTATGTCGACACCCGAACCGTCGACGTGCATATTGGCCGACTGCGCAAGGTGCTCTGTGCCCATGGCGGAGACGATCCGCTGCGCACGGTGCGCGGTGCCGGTTACGCGCTTGGATGATCTGACCGAAAGGGAAGCCGCATATCATGGCTTCCCACATCCCATAACGATTAACTCATAATGAAGATTATGTAATTTACTGGATCGTTGCCGGTTCGAGATTTCGAATGATAGGTTTGGACATGTCCCACCTGTCGGAAATCCCGCAGCCCGCCTTGAGGTTCGTGTCGCGCGCCGCCCAATGCGGCGACAGCGAAGAGCTTTGGCAACTGTTCTGCGCGAGGATGAAGGATTACGGGTTCGATCGCCTCGTCTACGCGATCACCCACCTGTTCGATGCCGACATCGCCGACCCGTCCAGCTGGGTCGTCCTTCATACGCATGATGAAGGCTATGCGCGCCGCCTCTTCGGCGGCGGCGGGATGCTGCGTGGAACGCGGATCGCCGACTGGGCCTTCACCGAAACCGGCATCCTGCCCTGGAGCCGGTACGACGAATTGCCGCCGCAGGACCCGACCGCGGAATTCCGGCTTCGGGAACTGGATCGCGCTTACCGGGTGTGCGCCGGCGTCACCGTGAGCTTTCCGCCGTTGCCGCGACGCACCAAGGGCGTGCTTTCTCTGACCGCGAAACCGGGCTTCGACCAGCATCGGATCGACCGGATGTGGCGCGAGCGTGCCGCCGAGATCGAGGCGCAGTTGCACGTGTTCCACCTGCGGTTCCTGACATTGCCTTTCGGGCCCTACAAGCTGACCGCCCGTCAGAGACAGGTGCTCGAACTCGTGGCCTGCGGGCATACCACGCATCACATGGCGGAAGAGCTGGAACTGACGCCGGCCACCATCGACAAGCATCTCAAGCTGGCCCGCGAAACCCTCGGGGTTGCCACGACGGCGCAGGCTGTGTTGAAGGCGTCACTCTTTAACCAGATTTTCAGTTGAGTTCGTTTTCGTACTTGTGTGGGTCAGGAATACCAGACTTCCAACGCGGCCCGCGCCATGAGATGGTCATTATGTTGACGAGTGAAGGCCGGTTTGGCCAAGTGATGCAGCCCTGGGAAGTGTTTGATCTGGCGCATGTATCAAACCGACAGCAGCAGGTCGGTATCCAGTATGAGATCGCCGCGTCCGTCACCGCCGCCGGGCGCGGCACTCTTTTGTAGCGCCCCCTGCCCTTTGCGATCACGCTCATTTCCGAAATCGCCCGGCTGCGACGGCAAAACGAAAAACGCCGCCCGCGAGGTGCGGACGGCGTCTTCGTCGCGATCGTGGGGCTGGATCAGCCCTTGGCGACCTTGGCCACCTCGGCGGCGAAGTCCTCTTCCACCTTCTCAATGCCTTCGCCCACGGCGAGACGCACGAAGCCGGTGATCGTGGCGCCGGCCTCTTTCGCGGCGGCTTCGACGGTCAGGTCGGGGTTCACGACGAACGCCTGACCCAGCAGGGTCGACTCGGCCATGAACTTCTTCATGCGGCCTTCGATCATCTTCTCGATGACCTGCTCGGGCTTGCCGCTCTCGCGGGCGATGTCCATCTGGACCTGCTTTTCCTTCTCGACGATCGCGGGGTCGAGATCGGCCTCGCCGAGCGCGGCGGGGTTGGCCGCGGCGATGTGCATCGCGACCTGACGGCCGAAGGCCTCGTCACCGCCCGAAAGCGCGACCAGAACGCCGATGGTGCCCATGTCGGCAGCGGCGGCATTGTGGACGTAGGTCACGACCTTCTCGCCCTCGATTGCGGCCATCCGGCGTAGCGTCATGTTCTCGCCGATCTTGGCGATCGCGTCGGTGATCAGCGTGTCGACCGGCTTGCCGTCGACCTCGGTGGTCTTCAGCTCCTCGAGGTTCGACGCCTTGACGCCGGCCTTCGCGATCTTCGAGACGAGGTTCTGGAAGTCGGCGTTCTTGGCGACGAAGTCGGTTTCCGAGTTCAGCTCGATCGCGACGCCACGGCCACCCTCGACGGCGACGGCCACGAGGCCCTCGGCGGCGGTGCGGCCGGATTTCTTGGCGGCCTTGGCCAGGCCCTTGGTGCGCAGCCAGTCGACCGCGGCTTCCATGTCGCCGTCGGTTTCGGTCAGCGCCTTCTTGGCGTCCATCATGCCTGCGCCGGTGCTCTCGCGCAGTTCCTTGACCATGCTCGCGGTGATCGCCATCGCGTCTCTCCTAGAATTTGAATGGATTCCGGGCGCGGCATATCCGCGCCCGGCAACCGTGATGTGACGGTGCGCCTTATTCGGCGGTGGCGGCTTCGGCGTCGGCGGCGAGCTGCTCTTCGGTGAACTGCTCCATCGCACCCATGTCGACGCCGGCGGCGCCGAGCTGCGCGCTCATGCCGTCGAGCGCGGCGCGGGCGGCGAGGTCACAGTAGAGCGCGATCGCGCGGGCGGCGTCGTCGTTGCCCGGGATCACGTAGTCCACGCCCTCGGGCGAGCAGTTGGTGTCGACGACGGCGACGACCGGGATGCCGAGCTTCTTGGCTTCGGAGATCGCCAGGTCTTCCTTGTTGACGTCGATCACGAACAGCAGGTCAGGCACGCCGCCCATTTCACGGATGCCGCCGAGCGAGGCCTGCAGCTTGATCTGCTCGCGCTCCATGCCGAGACGCTCTTTCTTGGTGAGGCCGGAAAAGCCCTGCTCGGCCGCCTCGTCGATGGCGCGCAGGCGGTTGATCGACTGCGACACGGTCTGCCAGTTGGTCAGCGTGCCACCGAGCCAGCGGTGGTTCATGTAGAACTGGGCCGACTTCTCGGCGGCGTCGGCGATCGGCTGGGCGGCCTGACGCTTGGTGCCGACGAAGAGCACGCGGCCGCCCTTGGCGACGGTATCACGGATGACCTGCAGCGCCTTGTCCAGCATCGGAACGGTCTGGGTCAGGTCCATGATGTGGATGCCGTTGCGGGCACCGTAGATGTACTCGGACATCCGCGGGTTCCAGCGGGCGGTCTGGTGGCCGAAGTGAACGCCGGCCTCGAGCAGCTGGCGCATGGAGAACTCGGGAAGAGCCATGTCTCTATACCTTTCCGGTTTTGCCTCGACGGGGGATCAGGGCGGCTGCCCCAACCGGTGGACCCCGGGGGATGTCTCCCCCCGATAGGCCCGCCCCCGCCTGCGGGATTGATCGTGCGCTGCCCTTAGCGCCACCGCTCCGAAAAGGCAAGGCCGGTCAGGTCATGGCTTTCGGAGCCGCTTGATCAGCGACGAGGTATCCCAGCGACCGCCGCCCATCTGCTGCACCTCCTTGTAGAACTGGTCGACCAGCGCCGTCACCGGCAGGCTGACCGACAGCTCGTCGGCCGCGTCGAGACAGATGCCCAGATCCTTGCGCATCCAGTCCACCGCGAAGCCGTGCTCGAAATGATCGTCGAGCATCGTGGAGTGGCGGTTGAGCATCTGCCAGCTTCCGGCGGCGCCCTGACTGATCACCTCCACGAGCGCGCGGCCGTCGAGCCCGGCCTTCTCGGCGAAGGCCAGCGATTCCGACAGCCCCTGCACCAGCCCGGCGATGGCGATCTGGTTGGCCATCTTGGCCAGCTGCCCGGCGCCGCTTTCGCCCAATCGGCGGCAGATCTTCGCATAGGCATCGATCACCGGTTCGGCCCGGTCGAAATGATCCTGCGCGCCGCCGCACATCACCGAAAGCTGGCCGTTCTCGGCCCCGGCCTGCCCGCCCGAGACCGGTGCATCGACGAAACCGACGCCCTTCGCATCGGCGGCGGCGGCCAGCTCGCGCGTCACGGCGGCGCTGACCGTGGTGTGATCGACGAAGAGCGCGCCCGCCTCCATCCCCGCGAAGGCGCCGTCATCGCCCGCGCAGACCGAGCGCAGATCGTCGTCATTGCCGACGCAGGCAAAGACGATCTCGGCGCCCTGGGCGGCCTCGCGCGGTGTCGCGGCGTGCCGGCCGTTATACTCGCGGGCCCAGGCCTCGGCCTTGGCGGTAGTGCGATTGTAGACCGTCACCTCGTGCCCGGCCTTCGCCAGATGACCCGCCATGGGGTATCCCATCACGCCCAGTCCCAGAAACGTCAGCTTCGCCATGATGCTCTCCCTGCCTCCCGGGGCTTTCGCTCGCCCCCGAGGCGCGATACTCACCATGCCCAACCGGCCCGTCAAGCACGGGCGACTGCCCCCCGGAGGATCGATGGCCACTCTGTTTCGCTGGCTCCTGCGCCTGACCGTCGGCGTGATCCTCCTCGGCCTTGCCGCGACGGTGCTGGTCTACTGGTTCTTCGCGCGCTCCCTGCCCGATTACGACGCCCGCGCCCGTGTCGCTGGGATTTCCGCGCCGGTGGAGATCGTGCGCGATCACGCCAACGTGCCGCACATCTTTGGCGACGCGGATCGCGACGTGTTCTTCGCGCTCGGCTACGCCCATGCGCAGGACCGGCTTTGGCAGATGACGCTGCTGCGCCGCACCGTTCAGGGACGCCTGTCCGAGCTGTTCGGCCGCCGCACCGCCGAGAGCGACATCCTGATGCGGCGGCTCGACCTCTACCGCGCCGCCACCGCCTCGGTCGAGGATCAGGACGGCCAGACGCGTTCGGCGCTCGAAGCCTATGCGGCGGGCGTCAACGCATGGGTCGGCGAGGTCAATGCCGGGGCGCGGGGCCGCGGCGCGCCCGAGATGTGGCTGTTCAACCAGCCGCTGGCGCCTTGGCAGCCCGCCGACAGCATCGCGATCCTCAAGCTGATGGCCTGGCAGCAGAGCGACCATCTGCAGGCCGAGGTGCTGCGCGCGCGCAGCTCGCTGCTGCTCGAGGAAGAGCGGCTGCGCGACATCCTGCCCGACGTGCCCGGGCCGGGGCTGACCGCCCTGCCCCGCTACGCCGACCTGATGCCCGAGATCCCCGAGCGTCACGCCGCCGCCGAGGCGCCCTTCGATCCGCTCGCCGCGAGCCTGCCCGCGGCGCTGTCGGGCGCCTCGAACGCCTGGGCCGCCGGACCCTCGCGCTCGGCCACCGGCGCGACGCTTCTGGCCAATGACCCGCACCGGCTGCTCACCGCGCCCTCGATCTGGTACCTGGCGCGGCTGGAACTGCGCTCGGGCGGCGTCATCGGCGCGACGATCCCCGGCATCCCGCTGGTGCTGGCCGGCCGCAGCAACGATCTCGGCTGGGGCATCACCGCCTCCTTCGCCGACGATCTCGACCTCTATGCCGAAGAGGTGAACCCGAAGAATGCGGGCGAATACCGCACGGAGGATGGCTGGGCCCGGTTCGAGGCACGCGACAGCATCGTCGAGATCAAGGACGCCGCCGCCGTCACGCTGCGGCTGCAACGCACCGCCAACGGGCCGGTTCTGCCGCCCGAGCAGTTCGCGCTCGACACGATCCGCCCGCGCGGCCACGTGATGACGCTGGCCTGGTCGGGGCTGTCGGACAACGACACCTCGATGACCGCCGGGCTGAGGCTGATGCAGGCCCGCACGATCGAGGAAGGCATCCGCGCCGGCCGGCTGCAGGTCGCGCCGAACCAGAACCTGATCCTCGCCGACCGCAACCGCGTCGCGCTCAAGACCGTGGGCGCGGTGCCGCTGCGCGACCCCGACCACCAGAGCAAGGGTAGGCTGCCGACGCTGGGCTACATGGCCGAGAACCGCTGGCAGGGCCGGCTGCCCTATGTCGACCTGCCCGAGTCCACCGAGCCGGTCGGCGGACTCGTCGGCAACACGAACAACAAGACCGTCGACCGGCCCTTTCCCAAGCATGTCTCCTACCATTGGGGCGACACCCAGCGGATCGCCCGCTGGCGCGGGCTGATGCAGTCGCGCGAGGTGCATACCCGCGACAGCTTCATCGAGGCGCAGCTCGACACGGTGAGCCCCACCGCCCGGGCGTTGCTGCCGATCGTCGGCGCGGATCTGTGGTTCACCGGCGAACCGGCGCCCGAGGGCACGCCGGCCCGGCGCCGTCAGCGCGCGCTCGAACTCCTGGGCGAATGGAACGGCGAGATGAACGAGCACCTGCCCGAACCGCTGATCTACGCCGCCTGGATGCGGGCCTTGCAGGAGCGGCTGATCCGCGACGATCTCGGCCCCCTCGCCAACGCCTATACCCATGTCCGGCCGCTCTTCATCGACCGGGTGTTCCGCGATGTGGACGGTGCCAGCGCCTGGTGCGACATCCGCCAGTCGGCGGCCGAGGAAAGTTGCGCCGACATCGCCCGGATGGCGCTTGACGACGCGCTGATCTGGATCACCGAGACCCATGGCGCCAATCTCGACGCGCTGCGCTGGGGCGACGCGCACGAGGCGCGGCAGGATCACCCGGTGCTGGGCCAGGCCCCGTTCATCAACTGGTTCGTCAATATCCGCCAGAGCACCTCGGGCGGAGACAACACGCTGAGGCGCGGCCTCACCGACGGGCGTGCACCGAACCCGTTCCACAACGTCCATGCGGCGGGCTATCGCGGCGTCTACGACTTCGCCGATCCCGACAGCTCGGTCTTCATCATCTCGACCGGCCAGTCGGGCCACCCGCTGTCGCGCCATTACGACGATCTGGGCGAGCTGTGGCGGCGCGGCGAATACATCCCGATGTCGCTCGATCCCAGCCTCGCGCGCGGCGCGGCGGTGGGCATCACCCAGCTCCTGCCCGCCCGGCCCTGAGGCGGAACCGCCACGCCGCGCGCCGGTTTCCCCTCCGAACCGACACGGAGGATCGCATGAGCGGCAAGTCGCATGAGCAGGTCTGGGAGGAATTCCGGGACCTGGTGAACATGGCCCCGAAGGAGATCGAGGATTTCCTCGACACCGAGGAAAGCAGGTCGGTCGGCGATACAGGCGGCGATGGCGAAAGCACCGGCCACAAATCGGGCAAGCGCATCGTCGAGATCAAGCGCACCAACAAGGCCGATCTCTCGGAGGGCCAATGGGACCACATGGCCAAGGTCGTGGGCTACATCAAGCGGCACAAGGCGCAAGGCGGCCCCAAGGACGACATGGAGCATTCCAAGTGGCGCTATTCGCTGATGAATTGGGGCCACGACCCGCTGAAGTGACGCCTCAGACGGTCTCGCAGATCTCGATGCGGTTGCCGAACGGGTCCGACACGTAGAACCGCCTGAGCCCCGGCAGCTCGGTCTCGGTGCGCACTGCGATGTCATGCGCGTCGAGGTGGTAGCGCATCGCCGCGAGGTCGGCGACGCGAAAGGCGGGGTGCGCCTTGCGCGCGGGCGCGAAGGGCGTCTCGACACCCAGATGCAGCCGCAGGCTGCGCCCCTCGAACCAGACCCCGCCCCGGCCGGCCAGGATCTCGGGCTTGGCCACCTCCGCGAGGCCCAGCACGCCCCCATAGAACCCGCGTGCTGCATCCTCGCCGCCTTCGGGCATGGCAAGCTGGATATGGTGGAGATCGAGGATCATCTGCGGCGTCCCATGATTGTCATGCCGCACCCTGATAGCGCTATCAGGACGAGGCGTCATCCCCCGGCGCGGGCGACGACGTGACGACATGCAGCCCGCCCCGCGCCTGCAGCGGCGCCAGCAGATCCTCGAGAAAGAAACCGGTGAGCTGCGACCTACTAGTCAGCCCGGACTTGCGATAGACGGCGGTGGCGTGCTGGCGCACCGTGGCGCTGGAACAGTCGCGCAGCGTGGCGATCTCCTTGTGGATGAGCCCCTTGAGCATCAAGAGCGCGATCTCGCTCTCGGTCCCGGTCAGGCCCCATTCCGCGAACTGCGCCGCGATCGCGCGGCTGAGCCCGTCGACATGCGCCCGGCTGGCCTGCCGCCATTGCTCGCCCTCGCGCCGGGCACGGTCGAGATCGCCCAGAAGCCGCGCCCTTTCGCGCCGCATCTCGCGGCTGGCCTGCGAGCCGAAGGCCGTGAAGACGACAGCTCCGGCGAGAAGCGCGGTCTCGAACAGATCGACCGCGAAGGTGGCCCAGGTGAACGGCTCGTCGGTCTGCACGACCTCGAGCACCACCAGCAGGCCGAAAAGGCCGGCGGCAGCGGCGGCGTATGTGACGATGCGGGACATGGCCGTCCTCCCGGACAGTGGCGCCCTCCCGGACAACGGAAGGATGCCACGGTTTTCGTTCCGTGGCACCCGTGATCTCAGTTGTCGGTGGCGAAGAAGCCTAGGGCGATGGTCTGGTTGCCGGAGGCCTCAAGCGCCAGCACCTCGACCTCGTAGAGTGTGTCGGGGCGCAGGAACGCGGCCGGAACCGTGAAGCCGGTGGCTGCTGGCCCCAGATGTACCTCGAGTTCCGGCTTCGAGAACCCGTCCGGGTCCTCGTATTCCTCGTCGGTGACGATCAACTCGTAACCGGTGATCTCAGGCGTCCGGTCGTCGAGGGAGGCCGTCACCGGCTCCCATGTCACCTCCAGATCGGCCAGCGGCACGATGGGGGCCTCCTCGTCCTCGTCTTCGACCAGCGCCGGGGCCGTGATCACCGGCGGCTGCGGAACCAGCGTGGTGAAGCGCGCGATGCCGCGACGACCGGTACCGTCATGGAGCTTCGCGCGCACCGGGTAATCGCCCTCCGGGAAGGCGGCCTTCAACGCCGCGTAGTCCCAGACCTCCTCCGGTGGCTCGCGGCTTTCGAAGAAGAACGATCCGAGGCCAAGCTCGCCGAGCTGCGCCCGAGGGGCGACATGCAGGACCAGCGCGCCGGAGGGATCGAAGAGGCACAGCTCGCTCCAGCCGTCATCGTCGCCATAGCCATGCACGCCGATGTCGCCATCGGTATGGTTGTACTCGATGATCAGCCGCGCCTCGGCGATTTCGGTCGTCTCGGCGGGCATGTCGCCGCAGGGCTCCTGCGCCATTACCGGCGAAGCGGCAAGCGCGATTACGGGGATCAGGATGTCGGGTCTCATGGCGTCTCTCCCTGTCTTGAACACGGGGAAAGTCTGCGCCGGGCGAATGGCCGCGCCCATCCGACAGGGCGCGGCCATCGCATCTGTCAGGGCATCAGAGCCGTTCGAAGCGGGCTTTCTGCGCGGCCGACCAGCGGACCTGCATCCTGTGGCCCTCTTCGGTCGGCGTGTCCTCCTCGACGAGGCCCTGCTCGAACAGCCAGGCCCGCTTGCGGCCCGCGGCAAAGGGCACGACCAGCGCCTCGACATGCTTCGCACCGCCGAGCGCCTCAGAGACCTCGGTCAGGAGCGCATCCATGCCCTCGCCGGTGATGGCCGAGACGGCCGAGACGTTCTCGGTCCGCGCCGCCCGCTCCAGCGCCGCCTCGTGGGCATCCGGCGCCAGCGTGTCGATCTTGTTCCAGACCTCGATCTTCGGGGTGTCGTCGGGAAGGCCGAGGCTCGACAGGATGCTCTCGACCTCGCGCGCCTGCTCCACCGTCTGCGCATGGCCGATGTCGCGCACATGCAGCACCAGATCGGCGTCGAGCACCTCCTCCAGCGTGGCGCGGAACGCCGCGACCAGCTCGGTCGGCAGGTCCGAGATGAAGCCCACCGTGTCCGACAGGATCACCTCGTCGCCCGTGGGCAGCACCACGCGCCGCATCGTCGGGTCGAGCGTGGCGAAGAGCATGTCCTTGGCCATGACCTCGGCGCCGGTCAACCGGTTGAACAGCGTCGATTTCCCGGCATTGGTGTAGCCCACCAGCGCCACGATCGGAAACGGCACCTTGGCGCGCGAGGCGCGGTGCAGCGTCCGGGTCTTGACCACCTTGTCGAGCTGGCGCTTGAGCCGCACCAGCTGTTCGTCGATGGCGCGGCGGTCCGCCTCGATCTGCGTCTCGCCGGGGCCGCCGACGAAGCCCAAGCCGCCGCGCTGCCGCTCGAGGTGGGTCCAGGCGCGGACCAGCCGCGTGCGCTGGTAGCTCAGCGCCGCCATCTCGACCTGCAACACGCCCTCGCGGGTCGCGGCGCGATCGCCGAAGATCTCGAGAATGAGTCCGGTCCGATCGAGGATCTTGACCTTCCATTCCTTTTCGAGATTGCGCTGCTGCACCGGGCCGACATGGCCGTCGATCAGCACCAGCTCGACCTCGTTCTCCTTCAGCCGCCGCTTCAGCTCCTCAATCTTGCCGGTGCCGAACAGCATGCCGGGATGGCGCTTGGGCAGGCGCACGATCTCGGAGCCCACCACGTCGAGGCCGGGCAGCGCATCGGCGAGCGCCACGGCCTCGGCCAGCGCGGCCACGGGCTCACGCCGGTCGTTGTCGTTCTTGATCTCGGGGTGGATCACCCATGCGCGGGTGTCCGGGGCCTCGGGGATGTAATAATCGGTCAATCTTCACCGTCATAGAGGTTCACGGGCTGCGACGGCATGATGGTCGAGATCGCGCTCTTGTAGACGAGCTGGGATTGACCATCGCGGCGCAGCAGCACGCAGAAATTGTCGAACCAGGTGATGACGCCCTGCAGCTTCACGCCGTTGATCAGGAAGATCGTCACCGGCACCTTGATCTTGCGCACATGGTTCAGGAAGGCGTCCTGAAGGTTCTGCTTGTCACCGGCCATCACGGTCCCTTTGTTCTTGCGGCCGCGTACCGGCCTTTTCCCTCGTTGGAAAGGAGTATGTCGCGCCGCCGGTGGAGTTTCCAGCCCGGAAATAGGTGCAAAGGCGCAGGGCCGTGGCGCGTGTCTCAACTGCGCCAGCTGGAGGGGTTCAAAAGCGCGATGATCGCCAGCGTCTCGAGCCGACCCAGCACCATCGCCGCGGCGAGGATCGTCTTGGCCATGTCGGGAATGCCGGCATAGGAGATCGGGTATTGCGCGCCGATCTCGGCCAGCGGCCCGGTGGTCGAGAGCGCGGCCACGGTCAGCGTCATCGCCACCTCGAACTGCACGCCCGTGAGCGACAGCGCCAGCATCACCGCCGTCACCGACAGCGCGAAGAGCATGAAGAAGATCCACGAGATGAAGGCGCCCTCGCGACGGATCCGCCGCGCCTCGACGCCGTCGCCGCCGACCGAATGCGGATGCACCAGCCGCTCCAGCTCGCGCTTGCCATGCATCCACAGCGCATAGACGCGCAGCAGCTTCACCCCGCCCGCCGTGGTCGCCACGCCGCCGCCGATCAGCGCGAGCCCGACGAGGATCAGCCCCGGCGTCTCGAGCCCGGACCAGTCGGCGGCGCCGAGCCAGTACCGGCTTTCGAAGCCGGTGGTGGTGAGAAAGGACGAGACGGTGAACAGCGCGCCCCACAGCGCCGAGAAGGCCTGCGGCAGGTCGGCCTCGACCCGGTCCTCGACCGCGCCGAAGAAATGCCGCATGAACAGCAGCCCCGGCACGATCAGCACCAGCGCGAGGCCCATGCGCAGCTCGGGGTCGCGCATCAGCCGACCGCCCTGATCGCCGAAGAGGTTGCGCGCGAAGGTGAGCCGCGACAGCGCGAAGACCGAGAACAGCACGATCAGCATCTCGCCCAGCAGCCCGGAATTGGCGTAGCGCAGCCCGCCCACCGGGCTGATGCCGCTGGTGGCGAGGGTCGACATCGCATGGCAGAACGCCACGAAGGGCCGGTCGCCCGCCGCCACGAGGCCGAGCCAGAGCAGCCCCGTGAGCCCGGCATAGATCGGCAGCAGCCGCGCGGCGTAGCGCACCAGCCGTTCGGAGGGGTCGGCGATGCGGGTGATCTGGCTCAGCCGCGCGCCGCCCTCGCCGATGATCGACGGGCTGCGCACCTCGAAGCCGCCGAGGTTCATCGGCGCCAGGATCGACACCGCGGTCACCCAGATCAGCAGCCCGCCGAGCCAGCCCACCGTGGCGCGCCACAGATGCAGGCTGTCATTGAGCCGCACCACGTTGTCGTAGACCGTGGCGCCGGTGGTGGTGAAGCTCGACACCATCTCGAACCACGCATTGAGGAAGGAGGTCGTCCCCAGCGCCTCGTGGAACGGGATCGCGAACATGACCGGCAGCACCGTGAAGGCCGCGACCAGCGCCGAAAGCTGGCTGCGCGGCACGCTGGCGGGCCGGTAATTCGCGGTGGCGAGGCCGATCAGCAGCGACAGCATCAGCCCGAGGATCGCGCCGTAGAGAAAGGTGCGCGACGTCAGCCATTCCTCGCGCACCAAAGCGTGGATCGCCGGCAGCATCATCGCCGCCGAACCGATCGCCATCAGCAGCACGAAGAACGGGATGCGGGTGAGACGGTGCTCCATGCGGCTCAGAAGAAATCGATCGAGACCTGGAGCAGCCGTTCGACCTCCGGCACGTCCGAGGCCATGGCGAAGAGCGCGACCATGTCGCCCTCCTCGATCCGAAGCGCACCGTGGATCTTCATCATCCGCCCGTCCTTGACCACGCCGCCGACCAGCACGCCCTCCGGGAAGGCGATGTCGCGGATACGCTGGCCCGCGATCGGCGAGGTGCCCAGGACCTGCGCCTCGATCAGCTCGGCCTCTGCGTCGCCGATCGAATAGACGCCGCGCACCCGCCCGTGGCGGATATGGCGCAGGATCGAGCTCACCGTCGTGGCGCGCGGGTTGATGTAGGCGTCGATGTCCATCGCCTGCATCAGCGGCACCAGAGTCGGGTCGTTGACCAGACAGATCGCCAGCGGGCAGCCGAGCGCCTTGGCGCGCACCGAGGCCAGAAGGTTGGTCTTGTCGTCGTCGGTGACCACCAGCACGGCGTCGGCGGTACCGATCTGCGCCTCTTCGAGCAGCGCCGCGTCGAGGCCGTCGCCGTTGAGCACGATGGTGCGGTCGAGCTGGTCAGCGGCGCGTTCGGCGGCGAGCCGGTCGCGCTCGATCATCTTCACGCGCAGCCGGTCGGCGCGGCCCTCCAGTGCCCGCGCCACGCCGAGGCCCACATTGCCGCCGCCGATCACCACGATCCGCTCCTGCTTGGCGGGCCGCTTGCCGAAGATCTCCAGCGTGCGGACCATGTCGGAGGTGTCGGTGAAGACGTAGATCGCGTCGCCCGGAAAGATCTGGTCCTCGGGGCTCGGCGCGAAGAGACGGCCGCGGCGGCGGATGCCCACCACGATGGCGCGCAGCGTCGAGAACAGGTCGGTGAGCTGCCGCAGCGGCGTGTTGATGACCGGGCAATCCTCGTCGATCGAGATGCCCAGCAGATGCGCGCGCCCGTCGAGAAAGCTTTCCGCGTCGAAAGCCGATGGCGCGGCGAGCCGCTGCAACGCCGCCTCGGCCACTTCCTTTTCGGGCGAGATCACCACGTCGATCGGCATGTGATCGCGCCGGTAGAGATCGGAATAGATCGCGTCGAGATAGGATTGCGCCCGGAGCCGCGCGATCTTGCGCTGGATCGAGAACACCGAATGCGCCACCTGGCAGGTCACCATGTTGACCTCGTCGCTATGGGTGGCGGCGATGATCATGTCGGCGTCGCGCGCCCCGGCGCGGTCGAGCACGTCCGGGTAGCTGGCGAAGCCAGTGATGCCCTGCACGTCGAGCGTGTCGGTGGCGCGGCGCACGAGGTCGGGGTTGCTGTCGACGACGGTGACGTCGTTGCGCTCGCCCGACAGGTGTCGGGCGATCTGCCAGCCGACCTGCCCGGCGCCGCAGATGATGACCTTCATCTTCGTTCCCGGTCCTTTGGGGCGCGCCCGTGGCGGCGCTCATGCCGCCACGGAGTGCCAGAGCCCGAAGGGGCGGTCAATCAGTCCTCGACATGCGCCACGCGCGCGCCCGCCTTGGACGAGGTGACGACGCCGAGGCTCTTGAGCTTGCGGTGCAGCGCCGAGCGCTCCATGCCGACGAAGGCCGCGGTGCGGGAGATGTTGCCGCCGAAGCGGTTGATCTGGGTCAGCAGGTATTCCCGCTCGAACAGCTCGCGCGCCTCGCGCAGCGGCAGGGTCGCAAGCCCGCCTGACAGCACCACGCGCCCTTCCTCGGCGCCCGGATCCTCTAGGCCCGGCAGTTCCTTGGCGGTGATCTCGCCGGAGGAATCTCCAAGGATCAGAACGCGTTCGATGACGTTCTTCAACTGGCGGATATTGCCGGGCCAGAGCATGGTCTGCAGCAGGGCGCGGGCATCCTCGCCCAGGGGCCGCAGCGGCAGGCCCTGGCTTTTGTTCAGCTCGGCGATGAAGTGCTCGGCCAGCAGCGGAATGTCCTCGCGCCGTTCCTCTAGACCAGGGACGTGGATCGGCACGACGTTCAGGCGGTGGTAAAGCTCCTGGCGGAACGAGCCGCCCTGGATCGCCGCCTGCAGATCGCGGTTGGTCGAGGAGATCACCCGCAGATCGACCTGCACCTTTTCCGAGCCACCGACGCGGTGGAACGACTGGTCGACCAGCACCCGCAGGATCTTCGACTGGGTGCCGAGCGGCATGTCCGCCACCTCGTCGAAATAGATCACGCCGCCATTGGCCTGCTCGAGAAGACCCTTCTCGATGCCCTTCTCGGGGCTTTCGCGGCCGAACAGCACCTCTTCCATCCGGTTCGGCTCGATGGTGATCGAGTTCACGGTGACGAAGGGTGCGTCGGCGCGGTTCGAATTGGCGTGGATGTAGCGCGCGGCGACCTCCTTGCCGGAGCCGGGATGGCCCGACAGCATCACCCGGCCGTTCGAGCGCGTCACCTTGTCGAGTTGGCTGCGCAGGGAGCGGAACGCGGCGCTGTCGCCCAGCATCTCGGCGGGGGCGGTATCGCCGCGCCGCAATTCGCTGTTCTCGCGCCGCAACCGCGAGGTCTCCATCGCGCGCTTGATGACCACCAGCAACTGGTCGATGTTGAACGGCTTCTCGATGAAGTCGTAGGCGCCCTGCTTGATCGCGGCCACCGCGATCTCGATGTTGCCATGACCCGAAATGATGACGATCGGCACGCCGGGGTGGTCGCGCTTCACCGCCTTGAGGATGTCGATCCCGTCCATCCGGCTGTCCTTGAGCCAGATGTCGAGGATCATCAGCGCCGGGACCTCGTCCTCGATCGCGCTCATGCATTCGTCGGAGGTGCCCGCGAGCCGAGTGGAATAGCCCTCGTCGCGCAGGATGTCCGAGATCAGTTCGCGGATGTCGCGCTCGTCGTCGGTAATCAGGATGTCGCCCATCTCATGCCTCATGCTGTTGCCTGCAATGCCGGTTTCCCGGTCTTCTCGATGTCCCCCGATTCGCCATGACCCTGGCCCAGAACGGGAAGGGTGATGACCGCCATGGCGCCCTTGTGGGCGCCCTCCTCGAAGGCTGGCGCGTCGACGAGGGACAGGCTGCCGCCATGCTCCTCGATGATCTTCTTCACGATGGGCAGGCCGAGACCAGTGCCCTTGTCGCGGGTCGTCACGTAAGGCTCGAACAGCCGGGCCCGGTCTTCGGGCAGGCCGATGCCGTTGTCGGCGATGCTGATGCGCGCTTCGGCGGCATCGGTCTGCATCGTCACGCGGATGGTCGGGGAAAGCCCCCCCCCCATGCCTTTTTCAATTGCGCTTTCAATGGCTTCACCGGCGTTCTTGATCAGGTTCGTGAAGGCCTGCGTTATCATGGTGGCGTCGATCTCGGCGGGCACGGCCTGTGCCGGCAGATCCACTTCGAAGCGCACCTCCGGCTGGCCGGCCTCCTGCAGAGTCACCGCGTCGCGCAAGAGCGCGGCCAGGTCGTTGCGGCTGCGATCGGGCTCGGGCATGCGCGCGAATTTCGAGAACTCGTCGACGATGCGGCGCAGATCGCCGGTCTGTCGCACGATCACCTCGGTCATCTGCGCCAGCGCCTGCGCATCCGCCTCGCCAAGCTGGCGGCCGAACTTGCGCTGGATCCGCTCGGCCGAAAGCCGGATCGGCGTCAGCGGGTTCTTGATCTCATGCGCGATACGCCGCGCCACGTCGCCCCAGGCGGCCATGCGCTGCGCCGAGACGAGATCGCTGACATCGTCGAAGGCCACGACATAGCCTTCGAGCGCGCCGTCATCGGCCCGCCGTGGCGCCATCCGCACCAGAAGCACCTCCTGGCTGCCGTCGCGGACCAGCCGCAGCTGTTCCTGCACCGCGTCGCGCCCCTCGTCGCGCAACGATCCGAACAGCGGCTCGAACTCGGGCACCAGCATCGCCAGCGTCGCCGCCTCGGGCAGCACCGTGATGCCCAGAAGCCGCAGCGCCGAGCGGTTGGCGAAATCCACGCGGCCCTCGGCATCGAGACCGATCACGCCGGAGGTCACCGAGCCCAGCACGCTGTCGAACAGCCGGCGCCGTGCCTCGATCTGGCGCGTGTTGTCGAGCAGCCGGTCGCGCTGCGCCTTCAGCTCGGTGGTCATCTGGTTGAAATAGGTGCCGAGCTGGGCGATCTCGTCATCGCCCTCCTCCTCGATCACCCGCACGTCGAGATCGCCCGCGCCGACGCGCTGGCTGGCCGAGACGAGCCGCCCCACCGGCTTGGACAGCCGCTCCGCGAACCACAGCCCGAGCCAGATCGCCGCGAGGATCAGGATCACCGCGAAGCCAAGATAAAGCAGGCCGAACTCGAACAGCAGACGGCCGCGCTCGGCTTCGAGCTGCTGGTACAGCTCGACCGTCTGCTGCGTGTCGTCCAGAAGCGCGAGGATGCCGCCATCGACCTCGCGCGTCACGTAGAGAAAGCGGTCGGTAAAGTTCTCGAGCGGGATCAACGCGCGGAACTCGTTGTTGACCCAGTCCTCGACGATGGCAATGCCCTGGGCATCGGCGCGGCGGAAGATCTCCCGCGCCGGACGCTCGAAATCGAACTCGTAGCTGCGCGCGCCACGGGCGCGGATCTCGCCCGCCCCGTTGATCACGAAGGCCTCGGTCAGCCCCCTCTCGATCTGGCTCTGCACCCGGCCGAGCGCCTGGCGCACCTCGCCATCCGACAGGAAGGGCTGCGCCTCGCGCTCCGCATCGAGAAAGGCGGCAAGTTCGAGCCCATCGCGCGACAGGTCCTGCCGGTGCTCTTCCTCATAGGCCTGCGCGGCGGTGAGCGAGGCGCCGAGCACGGTACGCACCCGCTCCGAGAACCAGCCCTCGAGGCCGACATTGATGGTGAGCACCGAGAACACGGCGACCAGCACCGTGGGGATCAGCGCGATCAGCGCGAACACGCCGGTGAGCCGCAGGTGCAGCCGCGAGCCCGCCGAGCGCGCGCGCCGCGCCGAGATCATCCGCGCCACGCGGAACGAGACCAGCGCCGCCACGACCAGCGCGTAGACCAGATCGCCCAGAAGCACGAGGCGCAGCATCGGCGAGCTGGCACCCTGGTCGAGCGGCCCCAGCACCCAGAAGGTGGCGAAGGCCAGCAACGGCCCGAGAACGACCAGCGACAAGGTCGCAGCGTTCTGCACCCGCCGCTGGCGTCGCCAGCGCGTCACGCGAGAGAATCGGGAGGTCGATAACCGCCTCAAGCACCCTGCCCCGTTGATGGGAACGCAAGTTCCGCCGCCTCATCGCCATGATCTCACCCCGGCCATGCGTCCGGGGGGTCACGGTTCTGTTGCGGTTTTACATCAACTTACGGCGTCGTGTCACGCGAATATCGAGGTCGGTGATCTTCTTGCGCAACGTATTGCGATTGATGCCCAGAAGATCGGCGCATTTCGCCTGATTTCCGCCGGTCGCATCCAGCGCGATTTCAATCAGCGGCGTCTCGATCTCCTTGAGAATCCTCTGATAAAGTCCGACGGGCGGCAGCTGCCCGCCATGCAGGTCGAAATAACGCCGCAGGTGCCGCTCGACGCTGGCCGAGAGCTTCTCCCCCTCGCCGCCACCGCGCAGCGGCTCTGCCGCGGGCTGTCCGCCCAGCACCGTCTCGACGTCGGCACGGGTGATTTCCTCCTCGGTCGAGGTCACCACGAGTCGGCGCACCGCGTTCTCGAGCTGGCGCACGTTGCCGGGCCAGGAATAGGCGCGGATCATCTCGGTGGCCTGCGGCGACAGGCGGCGCGGTCCGAGCCCGTCGCGCTCGGCGCGCAGCAGGAAGTGCTCGGCCAGCAGCGGGATGTCGTCGACCCGCTCGCGCAGCGACGGCACGGCGATGGTGACGCCGGCGAGGCGGTAATAGAGATCCTCGCGGAAATCGCCCGCCTCGATGCGCCGCGCCAGATCGCCCTGCGAGCTGGCCATGATGCGCGGCGCGCTGTCGCCCATCGCGTCGAGCATGCGCACGATCCGGGCTTGCGCGTCGCCGTCGAGATCGCCGACCTCGTCGAACAGGATCGAGCCGCCGCGCGCCCGGCTCAGCACCGCGCCGGGGCCGTCCATGCCCGACAGGTCGCTGGCCGAGACGGTGACGAACGGCAGCGAACGGCGGTCCGAGAAATCGTGGATCGCCCGCGCGATCAGCGATTTGCCGGTGCCGCTTTCGCCGGTGATCAGCACCGGCAGCGCGGTGTTCATCACCCGCGCCACCAGCCGGTAGAGCGCCTGCATCGCCTGGGTGCGGCCCACCAGCGGCAGATCGCCGCCCGCCGCCGTCTCGCTCGGTGTCTCGCGCGGCGCGGGCGCGCGGCGCTTGGCCTCCAGGGCGCGCGAGGCGCGCTTCATCAGATCCGGCAGGTCGAAGGGCTTGGGCAGATAATCATAGGCCTCGGCCTCGGCGGCCTGGATCGCGGTCATGATCGTGTTCTGCGCCGAGATCACGATCACCGGCAGGCCGGGCCGCGCTTCGGAGATCTTCGGCAGCTGCTCGATGCCGTTGCCGTCCGGCATGACCACGTCGGAGATCACCAGATCGCCCTTGCCCTCCTCGACCCAGCGCATCAGCGTGACCAGCGAAGAGGTCGCATGCACCTTGCAGCCGGCGCGGGTCAGCGCCTGGGTCAGCACGGTGCGGATGGTGCGGTCGTCATCGGCGACCAGGATCGTTCCGTCCATCAGTTTTCTCCGCTTGGTAAGGCGTCTTTGGCGCGTGGCAGCGAGATCCGGAACACGGTCCGGCCGGGCGCGGAATCGACCGAGATCCAGCCGCCATTCTCGGCCACGAGCTTGGAAACCAGAGCGAGGCCGAGCCCGGTGCCGTTCTCGCGGCCCGAGACGAAGGGCTCGAACACCTCGGCCGCGATCTCGGGCGGCAGTCCCGGCCCGTCATCCTGGATCTCGATCTGCAAGGGCAGTCGCGCCTGGCTGCCATCGGGCTGGCGCACCCGCAGCGATGGCTCGTAGAAGCTGCGCAGGCGGATCTTGCCGCCACGCTTGCCCGCCTCGCAGGCGTTCTTGACGAGGTTCAGCACCACCTGCAGCAGCTGGTCGCCATCGACCATCGCGCGCGGCAGCGAGGGGTCGTAATCCTCGATGAATTCCATGTGGGCGCCAAAGCCCACCGCCGCCGATTGCCGCGCCCGGTCGAGCACGTCGTGCACGTTGACCGGCCGACGCGCGGGCGGGCGCAGATTGCCGAACTGCTCGACCTGTTCGAGCAGCTTCACGATGCGGCGGCTTTCCTCGACGATCAGGTCGGTCAGCTCGCGATCCTCGGCCGAGAGCCCCATCGATAGAAGCTGCGCCGCGCCGGTGATGCCCGCCAGCGGGTTCTTGATCTCATGCGCCAGCATCTCGGCCATGCCGATGGCCGATTTCGCGGCCTTGCCGGTGGCCTGGTGCTGGGTCAGGCGATTGGCCATCTCGCGCGGCGAGATCATCATCAGCATCATCCCGTCCGAGCCGGTGAGCGGTGCGAACAGGATCGAGCACTGCATCGCCGGGCGCTCGCCCGAACCGACATCGACGTCGTTGACGAAGAGCGAGCTCTTCTGCGACCGGGCGCGGGCGAAGGCCTCCGCGAGCGGCGCGTCGATCGAGACCTTGTCCCAGACCGGTGCCCCGACGAGGCTGCGCTGCGACAGGTTGAGGAACAGCTCGGCCGCCGAATTCGCGTCGGAGATGGCGTCGCGGGAATCCAGCAGCAGCGCCGGGACCGGCAACGAGTTCCACAGCGCGGTATCGTGGATCATGCCGCCCGCCTTTCGCCATCGAGCGCGAGCCCGAGAAGCCCCAGCACCCGTTCCGGCGCGGCGGTCAGCACCTCGCGGCGCAGCGCCTCGGGCGTGCCCGCCTCGTCCATGTACCAGCCCAGATGCTTGCGCGCGACACGGCCGCCGAGCGTGCTGCCGTAGAACGCGAGCATCGCCTCGTAATGTCCTGAAACCATGTCGATGAAGTCGCGTCCCTGCGGGACATTCGGGCCCGGCGTGCCGCGCAGCGCCGCGATGACCTGCGCCGGCAGCCAGGGGCGTCCCTGCGCGCCGCGGCCGATCATCACTCCGGATGCGCCGGATTGCGCCAGCGCCTGCCGTGCCGTGGCCGCGTCGGTGATGTCGCCATTTGCGATCACCGGGATCGACACCGCCTCGCGCACCTTTCGGATGGCGGCCCAATCGGCCGATCCCTTGTAGAACTGACAGCGGGTGCGACCGTGGATCGTCACCATCCTTACGCCTGCGCTTTCGGCGCGCCGCGCGATCTCGGGCGCGTTCAGCATGTCGTCATCCCAGCCCAGCCGGGTCTTCAGCGTCACCGACACCGAGACCGCGCCGACCACCGCCTCGATCAGCCGCAGCGCATGGTCCGGCGTCTTCATCAGCGCCGAGCCCGACAGCCCGCCCGTCACCTTCTTGGCCGGGCAACCCATGTTGATGTCGATGAGCTTCGCGCCGTTCGCCTCGACCATGCGGGCGGCCTCGGCGATCCAGTAGGGATCGCGACCGGCAAGCTGCACGGCGGTGTCGGCGCGCTCGAAGCCCAACTCGGCCCGCTCCCGCACGCCTGGCTTGGCCTGCACCATCTCCTGGCTCGCCACCATCTCCGAGACCACCCAGCCCGCGCCGAAAGAGCCGACGAGGCTGCGGAACGGCAGGTCGGTGATCCCCGCCAGCGGCGCCAGCGCCACCGGTGCGTCCAGCGACACGCCGGAACCGAGATCGATACGGGAAAGCGGGGCGGGTGTCATTTGCCTAAAACCTGTGCGTCTGGGAGTGATCTACGGGTCGCCACGAGGCGCCACAATCGCAGGGGGTACAAGACTGCCTCAGCATATCGCGTTTGCACAAAATATATGCAGATGTTTGCCGAAAAGGATGGAATTGCACCGCCTCATGCCAGCCCCTACACAAGCCCGGCGGCCGCGTGAAGGAGACAAAGTGCCCCCGATGACACCAACTTCCCGGGCCGCAGGCCCGGCCATCGTGATCGTGGCGGCGGGACGCGGCCTGCGCGCGGGCGGCGGACTGCCCAAGCAATGGCGTGATCTCGGCGGTCGGATGGTGCTGGCGCGCACGATCGAGGCCTTTGCCGGTTTCGGTCCGATCTGCCTGGTGCTGCACCCCGAGGCGATGGGACGCTACCCGGCGGTCGAGGCGATGGCCGAGCTCGTGGTGCCGGGCGGCGCCGAGCGGGCGCATTCGGTGCGCGCCGGGCTCGAGGCGCTGGCGCCGCTGGCGCCGGACCGGGTGCTGATCCACGACGCTGCGCGGCCGCTGGTCCCGCGCGAGACGATCGAGGCGGTGATCGCCGCGCTCGATCATGGCCCGGCCGTGGCACCGGGGCTGGTGCTCACCGACGCGCTGTGGCGGGTCGAGGACGGCGCGGTCGCCGAAGCCCCCTCGCGCGAGGGGCTGGTGCGGGCGCAGACGCCGCAGGGGTTCGATTTCGAGGCGATCCTCGCGGCGCATCAGGCGCATGAGGGCCCGCCCGCCGCAGACGACGTTGCGGTGGCCCGCGCCGCCGGGCTTGCGGTCACGGTCGTGCCGGGCCACGAGAACAATCTGAAGATCACCGATGCGCAGGATTTCATCCGCGCCGAGAGGATATTGGGGTGCGACATGGATGTAAGAACGGGCAACGGTTTCGACGTGCACGCCTTCGAGGCGGGCGAAAGCCTCTGGCTCTGCGGCGTCGAGATCGCGCATGATCGCGGGCTGAAGGGCCATTCCGACGCCGATGTCGGCATGCATGCGCTGACCGACGCGATCTATGGCGCCTTGGCCCATGGCGATATCGGCCAGCATTTCCCGCCGTCCGACCCCCAGTGGAAGGGCGCCCGCTCGGAGATATTTCTGGCGCATGCCGCCGATCTCGCGCGGGTTGAAGGTTTTGCCATAACGCACTGCGATATCACGCTGATCTGCGAGCGGCCCAAGATCGGCCCGCATGCCGAGGCGATGCGCGCGGAGCTGGCGCGGATCATGCAGATCGAGCCGGGCCGGGTCAGCGTCAAGGCGACCACATCCGAGCGGCTGGGCTTTCCGGGCCGCGAAGAGGGCATCGCCGCCATGGCCACGGCGACGCTGGTGAAGGCATGAGCCGGCTGATCGCCACCTTCTTCTACAGCGGATTGATCCGCCCGGCCCCCGGTACCTGGGGCTCGCTCGCGGCACTTGCGGCGGCGTTGCCGATCTACTGGGTCGGCGGGCCGTGGCTGATGCTCGCCATGATCGTCCTGGCGCTGGGGCTGGGCTTTCCCGCCGCCCGCGCCGAAGCCGCGCGATCGGGAGATCACGACCCCTCCCACGTCGTGATCGACGAGGTGGCGGGCCAGTGGATCGCGATCTGGCCCGTGCTGTTCGGCGCGGCCCATGTCGGCGCGCCGGTGCTCGACCTCTGGCCCGGCTGGATCGCGGCCTTCGTGCTGTTCCGGCTGTTCGACATCTGGAAGCCCGGGCTCGTCGGCCGGATGGACCGGCGCGGCGACGTGACCGGGCTGATGCTGGACGACGTCGTCGCCGGGATCTTCGCGGCGCTCGGCGTCGTTGTGCTCGCGGTGCTGGCGCATGGCGTCATGATCTTCGGAGGCTGAGCATGGGCGACACGGCGAGACTGGTGAACGGCGCGCGCGAGGCGGGGCTGCGCGTCGCCACCGCCGAGAGCTGCACCGGCGGCATGGTGGCCGCCGCGATCACCGAGACGCCGGGCGCCTCGAACGTCTTCGACTGGGGCGTCGTCACCTATTCCAACGCGGCCAAGCAGGCGCTGCTCGGCGTCAGCGCCGAGAGCCTCGAAGCGCATGGCGCGGTGAGCGAGCAGGTCGCGGACGAGATGGCGCGCGGCGCGCTGGAACGCTCGGGCGCCGACATCGCCGTCGCGATCACCGGCATCGCCGGGCCCGGCGCCTCCGAGCACAAGCCCGAGGGCCGCGTCTGTTTCGGGGTGGCGACCGCCTCGGGCTGCGAGACCGAGACGGTCGAATTCGGGGCGCGCGGCCGCGACACGGTGCGCAGCCTCGCGCGCGATCACGCCATCGCGGCGGTGATCGGCGCGATCAAGGCTCAGCGACGGCCGTAAAGCTCTTGCGCGCGCCGTTCGAAGGCGCGCACCACGCGCTGCATCGCCTCGTTGAAGAACAGCCCCGCCGCGCCCTGCAAGAGCCTGTTACGGAACTCGAAATCGACGTCGAAATGCACCTCGGAGCCACCTTCGACATCGCGGAAGTTCCAGTTGCTGACGAGGTGGTGGAACGGCCCGTCGATGTATTCGGTGTGGATCTTCTTCTGCTCGGGCCAAAGCGTCACCCGGCTGCCGAAGCGTTCGCGGAATACCTTGAAGGAGATCACCATGTCGGCGAGCATCACTTCGTGATCGCCCTCCGGCGTCACCGAGCGGACCCGCGCGGCGGCGGTCCATGGCAGGAACTTGGGATAGTTGCCGACATCCGCGACCAGATCGTACATCTGCTGCGAACTGTAGGGCAGCGTGCGGGTCTCGGAATGTGTCGGCATCGATCTTTCCTTCCTGTCTGGTCCCATCTCGCCCCGGCGGTGGTGGAGATCAACCCCGCCGGTCATGCGGCACCTCGTCTCGGCACCGATCTGGGGCCCGGAAACGACAGGGAAAGAGCGCGATGAACATCCATTGGCTGTTGCGGCTGGCGCATTGGGCACGGCATCCCCCCTCGCCGCGCCAGATGGCGCTGATCGCCGGGGTGATCCTGCTGTGCCTGCTGCTGGTGGGCATCGAGCGAATCTGGGGCTGGCCCGAGGCGCTGACCGTAACGCCCGGTGGCCGCACATCTTTCATGCGGTAATGCAGATAACGGGCGCGTGATTCAGCTTTGGAGTGAGCCTTTCTTACGCTACGGTAACGCACACGATCACCGGAAGTTTTGGAGTACCGTTATGACACGTTCGTTCCGTCTTCTCGCCGGCAGCCTCGTCATTGCCGCCCTTGCCCCGATGGCGCTGGCCCAGGGGCTCGACCCCGAGCGCGCGCAATCGCTGCGCGAGGGTCACATGAAGCTCATGGGTCTCAATATCGGCATGCTCGGCGCGATGGCCAAGGAAGAGCAGCCCTACGACGCCGAGATGGCCGCCGCCGCCGCCGGCAACCTCGCCGCGCTCGGCTCCATCGATCAGAGGTTCTACTGGGTCGAGGGCTCCTCGAGCGAGGATCTCGAGGAGAGCCGCGCGCTTCCCGCCATCTGGGAGAACATGGACGACTTCAACTCCAAGACCGAGGCGCTGCACGAGGCCGCGATGAAGATGGAGGAAGCCGCCGGCACCGATCTGGCGTCCCTGCAGGCGGCCATGGGTCCACTGGGAGAGGCATGCGGTAGCTGCCACGAAGATTACCGCAAACCCGAAGAATGATCAGACGCGCGCTCGGGGCGGCGATCGCCATCATCCTGTTGGCGGGCGGGGTGGGCTGGATGCTCACCTCGCCCGAGCCGCTGCCGGCTTCGGCGGTCGAAGGGCCGCCGGGCGATCCCGAGCGCGGCGCGCTGGTCTTCGCGGCCGCGGGCTGCGCCTCGTGCCATGTCGCGCCCGAGACCGATATCGGCGAGGCCCCCGTGCTGGCGGGTGGCATGGCCTTCGTCTCGCCATTCGGGACCTTCCATGCGCCCAACATCTCGCCATCGCCGCAGGGCGTGGGGGACTGGTCCGACGCCGAGATCATGGATGCGGTGATGCGCGGGGTGTCGCCCTCGGGCGCGCATTACTATCCCGCTCTGCCCTATGCCGCCTATGCCATGGCCGATCCGCAGGACATGCGCGATCTCGTGGCGCATCTGCGGACCCTGCCGCCCTCCTCGCAGGAAAACCTGCCGCACGAGGTGCCGTTCCCCTTCTCGATCCGGCGCGGCGTCGGGCTGTGGAAGGCGCTCAACCTGCGACAAGGCTGGGTGATCGAGGATGATCTGCCGGAGCCCGCCGCGCGCGGCCGCTACCTCGCCGAGGCGCTGGGCCATTGCGGCGAATGCCACACGCCGCGCGGGCCCTTGGGCGGGCTCGATCACGCGCAGTGGCTCGGCGGCGCGCCCAACCCCTCGGGCGACGGACGCATTCCCAACATCACGCCGGGCGGGCTCGAATGGTCCGAGGGCGAGATCGCCTATTACCTCGGCACCGGCTTCACGCCGGAATTCGATACCGCGGGCGGCGAGATGGCGGCGGTGGTGTCCGAGCTCGCGAAGCTGCCCGACGAGGATCGCGCGGCCATCGCCGCCTATCTCAAGGCGGTGCCGGCGATCGAACCCGCCGCCGAGTGATCGGCGGCGAATTCTTCGATACGACCGAAATCAGGCGCCCAGACGGGCCAGCCGCGCCGCGCGCAGCTGCGCGAAATCCTCGCCCGCGTGATAGGACGACCGGGTGAGCGGCGTCGCCGAGACCATCAGGAAGCCCTTGCCGCGCGCTGCCTTCTCGTAGCTCGCGAATTCCTCGGGCGTGACGAAGCGGTCGACCGCGTGGTGCTTGGGCGTCGGCTGAAGATACTGACCGATGGTCAGGAAATCGATGTCGGCGGCGCGCATGTCGTCCATCACCTGATGCACGGCCTGCTTGTCCTCGCCCAGACCGACCATGATGCCCGATTTGGTGAACATCGACGGGTCCAGCTCCTTGACCCGCTGCAACAGCCGCAGGCTGTGGAAATAGCGCGCGCCGGGCCGCACCTCCGGGTAGAGGCCGGGCACGGTTTCGAGGTTGTGGTTGAACACGTCCGGCTTCGCCTCGACCACCACCTCCAGAGATCCCGGCTTCGCGCGCAGGAAATCCGGGGTCAGGATCTCGATCGTGGTGCCGGGGGACTGGCGCCGCACCGCGCGGATCGTCTGCGCGAAATGCGCGGCGCCGCCGTCATCGACGTCGTCGCGATCGACGGAGGTGATCACCACGTGGTTGAGGCCGAGCTTTTTCACCGCGTCGGCGACGCGGCCCGGTTCGAACACGTCGAGCGCATCGGGCCGCCCCGTCGCCACGTTGCAGAAGGTGCAGCCGCGGGTGCAGATCTCGCCCATGATCATCATGGTGGCGTGGCCCTGGCTCCAGCATTCGCCGACATTGGGGCAGCCCGCCTCCTCGCAGACCGTCACCAGCTTGTGCTCGCGCATGATGTCGCGGGTCTGCTTGTAACCCTCCGAGGTCGGCGCCTTGACCCGGATCCAGTCCGGCTTCTTCGGCTGCGGCGCGCTGTCGGCGCGGCGCGCCTTTTCGGGGTGGCGGTCGCCGGGGATCTTCAGGTCGCGCACGGTCATGCCTTTCCTCTTGGCCTCGTCGATACATAGGCCCCATGACGTACGGGCGCAACGCGGCTCGGCCCCTTGGTCCGGCGGCTGCTGCAACCCCGCCATGCATCCTGCCGCGATGGCCGATCCGCCGCATCGCAGCATTGCGGAGCCCGGCTCGATTTCCTAAGTCACGCCCCGAACCTTTCCGAACCGACAGACAGGAGCATGCCCATGCAGCCCGGCGCCCGTATTCCCGACGTGACCTTCCGCACCCGCGTGCGCGACGAGAGCATCGAAGGCCCCAACCCGTTCCGCTGGGAAGAGCGCGACACCGCCTCCTATTTCGCGGGCAAGCGCGTGGTGCTGTTCTCGCTGCCCGGCGCCTTCACGCCCACCTGCTCGACCTACCAGCTGCCCGGCTTCGAGAAGAACGTCGAGGCGTTCCGCGCCCATGGCATCGACGCGATCTACTGCATGTCGGTCAACGACGCCTTCGTGATGAACCAGTGGGCCCGCGCCCAGAACCTCGAGAATGTCGAGGTGATCCCCGACGGCTCCGGCGAGTTCACCCGCCGCGCCGGGATGCTGGTGCGCAAGGACAATCTCGGCTTCGGGCTGCGCTCGTGGCGCTATGCCGCCGTGATCAATGACGGCCGCGTCGAGGCGTGGTTCGAGGAGCCGGGCCTGTGCGACAACCACCCCGAGGACCCCTACGGCGTCTCCTCGCCGGAAAACGTCCTTGCCTGGCTCGAAGAGGCCTCGCGCGAGCAGGCCGCCTGATCCCCCACGGGTGGATCGCGCGGAACGCGCGTTAGGGACCAGATCGCGGAACGCGCGTTAGGGACCAGATTGCGGAGCGCGCGTTACGGACAGACGGCGCGGGCCGAGCCCAGAAGCTCGGCCCCCGCCTCGCGCAGCAGATCGGCCAAGGGCGCGGCCCAGCCGCCATCGCCCCCGGCCCGCCGCACCAGCGCCAGCTCGCGCGCGGGCTCAGGCGCCGCAAAGCGCATCAGCGCCAGACCCGGCGCCGCCGCGGTTTCGGCCCGGAGCGCGATTTCGGGCAGCAAAGTGAGCCCGAAGCCCTCGGCCACCAGCCCCGACAGCGTGGCCAGCGACGAGGCCCCCAGATCGACCCGGCCGCGCCCCCTGAGACCGCAGACCTCCAGCGCCTGATCGGCGAGGCAATGCCCCTCGTCGAGCAGAAGCAGTTGATCCGGCGCCAGCGAGGTCGGCCGCAGCGCCTCGGGATCGCCGACCCAGCGCGCCAGCCGCGCCGCCGTCCCGGCCAGCACAAAACGGTCCGAGACCAGCGGCTCGACCGCGAGGCCGGCCACCGGCAGCGGCAGCGCCGCCACCACCGCATCCACCCGCCCCGCCTCCAGATCGTCGAGAAGCGTTTCGGTCTGCGCCTCGCGCACCCGGATGTCGAGCGTCAGGTCGCGCGCCCGCAGCCGCGTCAGGGCGATCGGCAGCAGATAGGGCGCGACCGTCGGGATCACCCCCAGCCGCAGCCGCCCCGTGAGCCCGCGCGACAGCCGCGCCGCGCGCTCCAGCTCGGCCACCTCGCCGAGGATCCGGCGCGACCGCTCCAGCACCTCGCGCCCGGCGCGGGTCAGCCGGATGCCGCGCGGCAGCCGCTCGACCAGCTCGACCCCGAGGATCACCTCCAGCTCCTTGATCTGCTGGCTCAGCGCGGGCTGCGATACGAAAACGGTCTCCGCGGCGCGGCCGAAGCCGCCGGTTTCGGCCAGCGCCACGAAGTAGCGCAACTGTTTCAGTGATGGATTCATGACGGACCCATAACCCAGCCTTATGGGAAGGGCCAGAAAATCCGATTTTGCCTTCTCGGGTGACCGGGTCATATTGCGCCGCGAAGCCACCCCCCGGAGGACAGCCATGACCGACAGACCCCGCCTGACAACTTCCGCAGGCGCGCCCGTCGCCGACAACCAGAACTCCAAGACCGTCGGCCCGCGCGGCCCCGTGCTGCTTGAAGATTACCAGCTGATTGAGAAGCTGGCGCACCAGAACCGCGAGCGGATCCCCGAGCGCGTCGTGCACGCCAAGGGCTGGGGCGCCTATGGCACGCTGCGCGTGACCGAGGACATCACCAAGTATTCCCGCGCCGCCGTGTTCAAGCCCGGCAGCGAAACCGAGATGCTCGCGCGCTTCTCGACCGTGGCCGGCGAGCAGGGCGCGGCGGATGCCGAGCGCGACGTGCGCGGCTTCGCACTGAAGTTCTACACCGAGGAAGGCAACTGGGACCTCGTGGGCAACAACACGCCCGTGTTCTTCGTGGCCGACCCCTACAAGTTCCCGGACTTCATCCACACCCAGAAGCGTCACCCCAAGACCAACCTGCGCTCGGCCACCGCGATGTGGGACTTCTGGTCGCTCTGCCCCGAGAGCCTGCACCAGGTGACGATCCTGATGTCGGATCGCGGCCTGCCGCAGACCCCGATGCACATGAACGGCTACGGCTCGCACACCTTCTCGCTGTGGAACGACCAGGGCGAGCGGTTCTGGGTGAAGTTCCACTTCAAGACCCAGCAAGGCCACAAGCATTTCACCAATGACGAGGCGGTGCAGGTCATCGGCAAGAGCCGCGAGACCTACCAGGAGGCGCTGTTCGGCACCATCGCCAACGGCCATTTCCCGAAATGGGACATGTTCATCCAGGTGATGCCCGAGATGGAAGCGATCGAGTTCGAGAAGAAGACCGGCTGGTCGGCCTTCGACCTCACCAAGGTCTGGCCGCATGGCGACTACCCGCTGATCAAGGTCGGCGAGATGGAGCTCAACCGCAACGCCGAGAACTACTTCACCGAGATCGAGCAGTCGGCCTTCAACCCGTCCAACGTGGTACCGGGCATCGGCTTCTCGCCCGACAAGATGCTGCAGGGCCGCCTGTTCTCCTACCCGGACGCGCATCGCTACCGGATCGGCACGCATTACGAGAGCCTCGAGGTCAACAAGCCGAAATGCCCGGTGCACCACTATCACCGCGACGGCACCATGCCGTTCGGGCTGCGCACCAACCCCGACGCCTATTACGAACCGAACTCCTTCGGCGGGCCGGTCGAGGATCCGTCGGTGGCCGAACCGCCGCATCGCTACGAGGGCGAGGTCGGCCGCTACGACTTCCGCTCGGAGGCCGATCACTACAGCCAGCCGCGCGCGCTGTTCAACCTGTTCGACGAGGGCCAGAAGAGCCGCCTCTTCTCGAACATCGCCACCGCGATGACCGGCGTGCCGCAGGAGATCATCGATCGCCAGCTGGCGCATTTCGACAAGGTCGATCAGGCTTACGGCGACGGCATCCGCGCGGCGCTCAAGCACCAGAACGCCGAGAACGCGGGCGTCGACACCAGCCACGCGGCCGAATGACCGGCTGAGGCCAGTTCGTCTTTCGGACGGCGGCGGGGCGACCCGCCGCCGTTTTTGTTGTGGGACTCCCCGAAGCGCGTCAGCATAGCGCTCATGTCGTTTCCAGTCCCGGGACTTTCGCCATGACCCCTGCAACGATCTACGGATTTTCGCCGGCCTTCGGCCTGCCGACCTCCGGCCCCTTCGCGCTCAAGCTGCTGTGCTGGTGCGCGCTGAACGGCGTGCCCTACGAGTTCGCGGTCGAGAACAACCCCGCCAAGGGCCCGCTGAAGAAAAGCCCATGGGCCGTCATCGACGGCGAGACCGTGGCCGACAGCGACGCGATCATCGCGCTTCTGGCGCGACGCCACGGCATCCCGCCCCCGGTGGCCGACACCGCCCCCGCCGCCGCGGGTCGCGGCTGGAAGATGGCCGCCGAGGAAGGGCTGCACCAGATCTTCGAATGGGAGCTGATCATGCTGCCCGAAGGCTCGGCCTGGTTCCGCGAACTGCTGCGCTCCGAAATGTCGGCGCCGCTGGCGGCGCTGGTGCACCGGATGTCGCGGCGCTCGCTCGGGCGGCAGCTGCATGCGCGCGGGCTGGTACGGCTCGGCCCCGAAAAGATCGCGGCGCGCGGACGCGATCTGCTCGACGCGCTCGATCTCTGGCTCGGCGTGCATGATTTCGTCGAAGGCCCCGCCCCCGGCATCGCCGACGCCACCATGTACGGCATGCTGGCGCCGATGCTGGGCTGGCCGATGGACACGCCGGTGGCGCGGCACGCGAAGACGCTGCCCGCCATCGGTGCCTGGTCGGACACGATCGCCCGGCGCTGCGGCTTCGCGCCGGGCTAGCCGATCATCTCTCCGCCGCCGCTGGCGTCGTAGTGACGCCTGAGCCGTTCCAGCGCGATCCGCAGCACGATCTTGCCCGATCGGGCCGACCAGCCCATGCGCCGCTCGAGGCTTTCCATGCCCTCGAGATAGCAGCAGCAGCGCAGCGCCACGTCGCCGAGCCCCGGACCAAGATCTGCCAGCGCCGCCGCCAGCCGATCGCGCGCCCCGGACGGGCCCTGCCCGCGCCCCGCGCCGCCCTCGCAGCCGCCGGTGAGATAGCGCGACCAATCCTGCGTCACCCTCGGCCCGACCTGTGTCAGCTCGAAATCCTCACGCAGCCGCTCCCCGGCGGCGACCAGTTCGCGGCCGAGGAACGGCCGCCCGTCGCGGTCGCGCCGCCGCGCCAGAAGCGTCAACGGCCCCTCGAACGGCGCCATGCGGGAAGCGCCGGGCGCCGGTTCGAAGCCGGTCGCGGCCTCGGCGAAGCCCGCCTGCGTTTCGGCCCCGGCGCCCCTGAGAGCGGCGCGGCCCCGCGCGGTGATGCGGTAGCGCGCCACGCGTCCCGTATCCTCCTGCGCGGCGATCCAGCCGCGCAGCGCCAGCGTTTCGGCCAGCGCCCGGTCGAGCCGCGCCAGCCGCTGCGTCGCGCCCTGCGGCCCCTCGCGCAACACCGCCGCGATCTGCATCCCGGGCGCCAGCGCCAGCACCGCGCCGGGCTCGGCCATGCGCCGCAGCACGCGCATCGCCTCGGCCGTGCCGTTTTCCGTGCCATTCTCCGTGCCGTTCTCCGCGCCGGTCTCGGGTTGCGGGCCCTTCGGGTCGTGACAGCTCATCGCATTCTCCTCGGGAGGGGCCGGCTTGAAACGGCGGGACAGGCGGCGCAGCGCGGCATCGATCAGCGGATCGTCGCGCCGGTTTTCCAGCTGGCGCACCTGGCGCAGCACGGTCGAGGCATGCACCTCGGACCGGCGTGCCAGCACCCGGATCGGGGCCCCGCCCTCGACATGTTCGAGATAATGCCGCACCGCCTGCGGCACCCATTCGGGCAGTGGTTCCGGCCCGTGGTTGCGGTCCCGTGCCGCGATCCCGGACGGTGGACATGGCGTCCGCGACCGGCTCTCCCTGACGTCCCCAAGATTCACGATCTCAACTCTCAGTTGCCCCGGTTAGCGAGGCGTTAATCCGCCCCGAACCCGTTCAGCTTGATTGAAGAATCCCAAACAAGGCTGAAGCCACCGCGCGTCGCGCGCCGGTCCCACGCAACGCGAGGCGGGGTGTGAGACAACTATGGCGATTGAAGCAGGTCACGAGGAGGACAGGCCATGCAGGACCCGCTGAGCAGGCTCGCGGCGCTGAGGCGGCCACCGCTACTGGTCGAGGCCGCGCGGTTCGGGGTCGACGCCTATGACCGGACGGCGGCGCTGCCACGGCTGATCGGGGCGGCGGCCCGCGGCCCGGCGCAGGCGCTCATGGCGCTGATCGAGCGCGAGGCCGATCTGGAGGCGCGGCGGCGGGCCGGGACCGGCGACTACCGCCCCGCCCGCCATGTCGAGCTGATCGTGGCCCTGATGGGCGAGGCGCGGCTGATGCGCGCCGCCGCTCTCAGCTGAAGCTGTCGGCCATCGAGGCCTTCTTGGCCTCGACATAGTCGTTCAGCCGCTGCGCGATCTCGGGGTCGAGCGGCGGCTGCCGGTAGGTGTCGAGCAGCTTGGCGACCCGCGCCGAGGCGAGCGCCTGGGTGTCGCGCGCGCCCTCCTCGTCCCAGGTCTCGAACGGCTTGTAGTCGAACAGTTCGCTGCGCCAGAACGCGGTCTTGAAGTTCGCCTGCGTATGCGCGCAGCCGAGGTAATGCCCTCCGGGGCCGACCTCGCGGATCGCGTCGAGCGCCTGCATCTCCTCGGAGATGTCGACGCCCTTGGCCATCTGGTGCAGCGCCCCGAGCTGGTCGGCATCCATCACGAACTTCTCGTAGGAGGCGACGAGTCCGCCCTCGAGCCAGCCGCAGGCATGCAGCATGAAGTTGACGCCGGACATCAACCCCATGTTGAGGCTGTTCGCGCTCTCGTAGCCGGCCTGCGCGTCGGGCAGCTTGGAGCCGCAGAACCCGCCGGCCGAGCGGTAGGGCAGCCCCATCCGCCGCGCCAGCTGGCCCATCCCGTAGGTGATGAGCGAGGCCTCGGGGGTGCCGAAGGTCGGCGCGCCCGAATTCATGTCGATCGAGGTGACGAAGGCGCCGACGATCACCGGCGCGCCGGCGCGCACGAGCTGGCTGTAGGCGACGCCCGCCAGCGCCTCGGCCAGCACCTGCGTCAGCGTGCCCGCGACCGAGACCGGCGCCATCGCGCCGCCGACGATGAAGGGCGAGATGATGCAGGCCTGGTTCGCCTTCGCATAGACCTCGAGCGCGCCCATCATGATGCCGTCGAAGGTCAGCGGCGAGTTGATGTTGATCAGCGAGGTCATCACCGTGTTTTCGGCGACGAAGTCCTTTCCGAACAGGATCTCGCACATCTCGACGCAGTCCTGCGCCCGCTCGGGTGCGGTGACCGAGCCCATGAAGGGCTTGTCGGAATAGATCATGTGTGCGAGCAGCATGTCGAGATGGCGCTTGTTCACCGCCACGTCCGTCGGTTCGCAGACCGTGCCGCCCGAGTGGTGCAGCCATTTCGACATGTAGCCGAGCTTCACGAAGTTGCGAAAATCCTCGATCGTCGCATAGCGCCGGCCGCCATCGGCGTCGCGCACGAAGGGCGGGCCATAGACCGGCGCCAGCACGAGGTTGCGGCCGCCGATCTCGACGTTGCGGGCGGGGTTGCGGGCGTGCTGGGTGAAGCTCGCGGGCGCGGTGGCGCAGAGCTTTCGCGCCAGCCCGCGCGGAATCCGCACCCGGTCGCCATCGACATTGGCCCCGGCCTGCCGCCAGAGGTCGAGCGCGCCGGGATTGTCGGAAAACACCACGCCGATCTCTTCGAGCACGGTCTCGGCGTTGCGTTCGATCACCTCGATGGCGGCGGCGTCGAGCACCTCGAAATCGGGGATGTTGCGCTCGATGTAACGCGCGGTCTCCACGCTGACCGCGGTGCGCTCGGCGCGTCGCGCGGCACCTCCGCCGGACCGGCCGCGCCGCCCTGCCCGCTCTCCGGCCATCTGTGCCGCTTCCGTCATCGCCCGCTCCCCGTGATGCATCCTTGCGCCCCGTGATAGCGGTGCGCGGCGCGCGCGCTTGGCCGGATTGCGCCGCCTCAGGTGTGAAAGCGACATGTCGCCCGGAGCGGCGCGATTTTTCGCCCCCGTCGCTCTTGCGCGGATGGGCGGGCGGGCCTATTCGCTGGGCCATGACCGAGCATAGCCAACAGCACCAGCGCCTTCTCATCGTCGATTTCGGCTCACAGGTGACGCAGCTTATCGCGCGTCGCCTCCGCGAGCTGAATGTCTACTGCGAGATCCATCCCTTCAACGCGGTGGACGAGGCGTTCCTCGACCGCTTCGAGCCGCAGGCGGTGATCCTGTCGGGCGGTCCCGCCAGCGTGCCCGACGAGGGCAGCCCGCGCCCGCCGATGCGGATCTTCGAGCTGGAGGTGCCGGTGCTCGGCATCTGCTACGGTCAGCAGGTGATGATGCAGATGCTGGGCGGCGAAGTGCTGCGCGGCGACGGCACCGCCGAGTTCGGCCGCGCCTATGTCGAGCCCGAGGGCGAGGCCACCGACCTGCTGCGCGGCTGGTTCATCGAGGGCCGCGAGCAGGTCTGGATGAGCCATGGCGACCATGTCAGCAAGCTGGCGCCGGGCTTCGAGGTTTGCGGCACCTCGCCCGGTGCGCCCTATGCGATCACCGCCGATCTGGAGCGGCGCTTCTACGCGGTGCAGTTCCACCCGGAGGTGCATCACACCCCGCATGGCAAGACCTTCCTCGAGAACTTCCTGCACATCGCGGGCTTCACCGGCGACTGGACCATGGGCGCCTATCGCGAGGAGGCGATCCGCCTGATCCGCGAGCAGGTCGGCGACCAGAAGGTGATCTGCGGCCTCTCGGGCGGCGTCGACAGTTCGGTCGCGGCCGTGCTGATCCACGAGGCGATCGGCGACCAGCTCACCTGCGTCTTCGTCGATCACGGCCTGCTGCGCGAGGGCGAGGCCGAACAGGTCGTGACCATGTTCCGCGACCACTACAACATGCCCTTGATCCACGCGCAGGAGGAGGATCTGTTCCTCGATGCGCTGGAAGGCGTCTCGGACCCCGAGGTCAAGCGCAAGACCATCGGCAAGCTGTTCATCGACGTGTTCCAGAAGCACGCCTCCGAGGTCGGCGGCGCCACCTTCCTCGCCCAGGGTACGCTCTATCCGGACGTGATCGAGAGCGTCAGCTTCTCGGGCGGGCCGAGCGTCACGATCAAGAGCCACCACAATGTCGGCGGCCTGCCCGAGAAGATGGGCCTGAAGCTGGTCGAGCCGCTGCGCGAGCTGTTCAAGGACGAGGTCCGGGCTCTGGGCCGCGAGCTTGGCCTGCCCGACAGCTTCATCGGCCGCCACCCCTTCCCCGGGCCCGGCCTCGCGATCCGCTGCCCCGGCGAGATCACCCGCGAGAAGCTGGCGATCCTGCGCCGCGCCGACGCGGTGTTCATCGACCAGATCCGCAAGCACGGCCTCTATGACGAGATCTGGCAGGCCTTCGTGGCGCTGTTGCCGGTGCGCACCGTGGGCGTGATGGGTGATGGCCGCACCTATGACTACGCCTGCGCGATGCGCGCGGTGACCAGCGTCGACGGCATGACCGCCGACTACTACCCGTTCACCCACGAATTCCTCGGCGAGACCGCGACGCGGATCATCAACGAGGTGCGCGGCATCAACCGCGTCACCTATGACGTGACCTCGAAGCCGCCGGGAACCATCGAGTGGGAATGACCCGCCGGCCCGGTGGAATATGAGCGAGACCTGCCACGGGCCCCTTCGGGGGCCCTTCGCGTATCCGCCCCGGTGATGCGTGGAGGTGACGCCGTGACGTCCACGTCAAGCTGCCGCGACGTCACAGATTGTAGGAAGCCGCGGTGCTGTTTCTCCTGCGGGGCGGAGGACGCATCATGCGACAGGGAGACATCATGAAACTGCATTACGGCGCCACGAGCGCCTTGGCGCTGGCGACGGCGCTGATGGCCAGCGGCGCGGGAGCCGTCGGGCTCGATCGCTCGAACCAGGACATCACCGCGATCTTCGAAGAGGGCAACGTCCTCGAGCTGAGCTTCGGCAAGGTGTTCCCGGAAATCTCGGGCAAGGACGTCGCCGTGTTCGGCGGTGGCGAATACGACAACGTCGCCGAGGATTTCCTCAACGTATCGACCAGCGCGAAGATGGATTTCGGCAACGGCTTCTCCGGTGCCGTCATCATCGACCAGCCCTTCGGCGTCGACATCGACTACCCGACCACCGCGCTTGCGCTGGGCGGCACGATGGCGCAGCTCGACGGCCACACGATCACGGCGCTGGGCCGCTACCGGTTCAACGAGAACATCAGCGTCCATGCCGGCGTCCGGCGCCAGACCCTCGAGGGGGACATCACCCTGTCCGGTGCGGCCTATGGCCCGTTGAACGGATATTCGGTGGCGCTGGAGGAGAACGACGCCACCGGATACCTCATCGGCGTGGCCTACGAGATCCCCGAGATCGCGCTGCGCGCGGCGCTGACCTACAATTCGGCGATCGAGCACGACTTCGACACGGTCGAATCGATCCCCGCCGCGCTGCAGGCCGGTCTCGGCCTGCCCGCACAGGTGCCCAGCACCACCACGGTCGAGACACCCGAAAGCTGGAATCTCGACCTGCAGACGGGGATCGCGCCCGACACGCTGGCCTTCGCCAACATCCGCTACGCCGCCTACGAGGACACTCTGGTGTCGCCGCAGGTCTTCAGCGCCGCCACCGGCGGCGCCAGCCTGACCAATATCGACGACAATTATCAGGTGCAGGTCGGCGTTGGACGCAAGTTCTCGGACATGTTCGCGGCCCAGGTCGCGGTGGGCTTCGAGCCGGAGGGCGACGAGCGCATCTCGCCGCTCGATCCGACCGACGGCAAGCGCTGGGTCAGCCTGGGCGGCGCCTACAACATGGAAACGGTGACCCTTTCGGGCGGCATCCGTTACACCATGCTGGGCGATGCCAACCCGGAAACCCGCAACGCAGATGGCAGCATCTCCGACCGGGCAGAGTTCTCCGACAACTCGGCCCTCGCGATCGGCATGAGCGTCGCCTACCGCTTCTGATCCCGCCGGGGATCACGCGCGAGGGGCCGGCCGCGGAGCCGGCCCCTTTCGCATTTCCATGCAAAGCGCATGTTTCGGATTGCGCCGATCCCGGCCGCGTGCACAGTGCCGGGCATGACCGTTCAGAAGACCATGACCAACGCCGCCTGGGCCCAGCTCGGCCTGCTCGCCCTGATCTGGGGCGGCTCGTTCCTCTCGGTGCGCGTGGCGCTGGACGAGGTGGGGCCGATGTGGATCGTCGGCCATCGCGCGGTCTGGGCAGCGCTGGTGCTGTGGCCCGTGGTGATGCTGCGGCGCCTGCCGCTGCCCCGGAGCTGGCGGCTCTGGGCCGTTCTGGTTGTGATGGGCGCGCTCAACAACGCCATTCCCTTCGGGCTGCTGGCCTGGGGCCAGCAGCATGTCGAGACCGGGCTGATCGCGATCCTCAACGCAGCCACCGCGATCTTCGGCGTGCTCTTCGCCGCGATCTTCTTCGCCGACGAGCGGCTCTCGGCGCGCAAGGCGCTGGGCGTGGCGCTCGGCTTCTCTGGCGTGGTCTGGGTGATCGGCCCGGCGGCGCTGTCGGGCTTCGATCTCGGCGCGCTGGGACAGGTCGCGGCGATCGGCGCCACCATCTCCTATGCGCTGGCCGGGGTCTGGGCGCGCAAGAAGATGGGCGGGCTGCCGCCGCTCACCGCCGCGGCGGGCATGACCACCGGCGCGGCGCTGATCATGGTGCCGCTGGCCTGGCTGCTCGAAGGCGCGCCGCGGCTCGACCTCGCCCCGGCGACCATCGCGGGGCTGGCCTATGTCTCGATCGGCTCCACCGCGCTGGCCTACATCATCTACTACCGGGTCATCGCCATCGCCGGGAGCGGCAACGTGCTGCTGGTGACCTTGATGGTCGCGCCGGTGGCGATCCTCCTGGGTGTGGTGGTGCTGGACGAGACGCTGCCGGTGCGCGCCTATGCCGGCTTCGCGGCGCTGGCGGCGGGGCTCGTGGTGCTCGACGGGCGGCTGCTGCGGCGCGCCCGGGCCCGGGGGGCGGCGCCCGCCCCGAAGTTCTGAGGCCGAAGTTCAGACTGGACCGTGTCGCAAGGCTTGTTTAGCGATGCGCCCATGATCCATTCCTCCGCCTCGGACTGGCTGTCCGCCCCGCGCAAACGCGTCCTGTTCTTCGGCATGTCGGGCCTCGGCAAGACGCATGTGTCGAACCTCCTGCGCCGCTCGGGCGACTGGTTCCACTACTCGATCGATTACCGCATCGGCACCCGCCACATGGGCGAGCTGATCGCCGACAACGCCAAGCGCGAGGCGATGAAGGTGCCGTTCCTGCGCGAGCTGCTGCTCTCGGACAGCATCTATATCGGCTCCAACATCACCTTCGACAATCTCGCCCCGGTCTCGACCTATCTCGGCAAGCCGGGCGACCCGGAGAAGGGCGGCCTGCCCTTCGAGACCTACCGGCAGCGGCAGGAGCAGTTCCGCCGCGCCGAGATCGCGGCGCTGGAGGACACGCCGTGGTTCATCGACCGGGCCGAGGCGCTCTACGGCTATCCGCATTTCGTCTGCGATACCGGTGGCTCGATCTGCGAATGGGTCGATCCCGACGATCCGCAGGACCCGCTGATGACGCTCTTGTCCGAGCGGATGCTGATGATCTGGATCGAGGGCTCGGAGGCGCATACCGAGGAGCTGATCCGCCGCTTCGACCGCGCGCCCAAGCCGATGGCCTACAGCCCCGACTTCCTGCTCCAGGCCTGGAACGACTATCTGGCCGAAACCGGCCTGTCAGAGACGCGCGTCGATCCCGACGCCTTCATCCGCTGGACCTATGGCCGGGCGCTGGCGCATCGGCAGCCGCGCTATGCGAAGATGGCCGAACGCTGGGGCCTCGCGATTCCGGCCGAGGCGCTGTCGGGCCTTGAATCCGCCCGTGATTTCGACGCCGTGGTGGCCGAGGCGCTCGAGGCGCGGCTTGGCAAACACCGTCGAGAAGCCTAGATCAGCCCTCCCTACGAGAAGGTCGAACCATGCCCATCAAGATCCCCGAAGCCCTCCCCGCCTACACCGTGCTGACGCGCGAGGGCGTGATGGTGATGTCGGAGGATCAGGCGGCGCGGCAGGACATCCGCCCGTTGAAGATCGGCCTGCTCAACCTGATGCCCAAGAAGATCCAGACCGAGACGCAGTTCGCGCGGCTGATCGGCGCGACGCCGCTGCAGATCGAGCTGACGCTGATCCGCATGTCGGATCATGAATCGCGCAACACCGCGGCCGAGCACATGGAGACCTTCTATCACTCGTTTTCCGAGATCGAGGCCTCGGGGCAGAAGTTCGACGGCTTCCTCGTCACCGGCGCGCCGGTCGAGCATCTCGATTTCGACGAGGTGACCTATTGGGACGAGCTGCGCCGCCTCTTCGACTGGACCGAGACCCATGCGCATTCGACCTTCGGCGTCTGCTGGGGCGGCATGGCGATGATCGCGCATCAGCACGGCATCGCCAAGCACCTGCTCGACAGCAAGGCCTTCGGCTGCTTCCGGCACCGCAACCTCAAGCCCGACAGCCCCTATCTGCGCGGCTTTTCCGACGATTGCACCGTGCCGGTGAGCCGCTGGACCGAGATCCGGCAGGAGGACATCGACGCGCGGCCCGAGCTGGTGACGCTTCTGGCCTCGGACGAGGTCGGCCCCTGCCTGGTCGAGGATCCCGGCCGCCGCACGCTCTATATCTTCAACCATTTCGAATATGACAGCCACACGCTGAAGGAGGAGTACGACCGCGACGTGGCCTCGGGCGCGGCGATCTCGGTGCCGGTGAACTACTATCCCGGCGACGACCCGACCAAGCCGCCCTCGAACCGCTGGCGCAGCCACGCGCATCTGCTCTACGGCAACTGGATCAACGAGATCTACCAGACCACCCCCTACGATCTGGACGACATTGGCCGCTAGGATCGCCGCAGTGCTCGCGATCGGCGCGCTGGCGGGCTGCGCGCTGGTCGATCACCGTGCCGAGCGGCGCGAGGCACAGGCCATGACCGCGCACCCGCCGCTCGGCCAGTTCGTCGAGATCGAGGGGCGCCGCGTGCATGCACTGGTCTCGGGCAGCGGCCCCGACCTCGTGCTGATCCACGGCGCCTCCGGTAACCTGCGCGACATGGCCTTCGATCTACTCGACCGGCTCGACGACGATTACCGCGTCATCGCCTTCGACCGCCCCGGGCTCGGCTATTCCGACCCGATCGACCCGGTCGCCGACGACGCCTTCACGACCCATGCCGACAGCCTCGCCGCGCAGGCGCGGCTGCTGCAAGCCGCCGCCGCCGAGCTCGGCGCCGAGAAGCCCATCGTGCTGGGCCATTCCTTCGGTGGCGCGGTGGCCATGGCCTGGGCGCTGGAGCGGCCCGACAACCTCGCGGCGCTGGTCGATCTTGCCGGCGCGACGATGCCATGGGATACCGGGCTAGCCACGCTCTACAGGGTCAACGGATCGGCCCTTGGCGGCGCGGCGGTGGTGCCGCTCATCACCGCCTTCGCCCCCGAGCGGATGGTCGATGAGACGGTCGAGGCGGTCTTCGCCCCGAACCCGGTGCCCGAGGGCTATGCCGATTTCGTCGGCGCCGGGCTGGCGGTCCGCCGCGACAGCCTGCGGGTCAATGCGCGGCAGGTGAACGGGCTGCTGCCGCAGGTCACCGAGATGCGCGCGCGCTACCCCTCGATCGATGTACCGGTCGAGATCGTGCACGGCGTCGCCGACACCATCGTGCCGCTCGAGGTGCATTCGGCCCGGCTGGCCGAGCTGATCCCCGGGGCGAACCTGACGGTGCTGGAAAACGTTGGCCATATGCCGCACCATACCGTGCCCGACGAGGTGGTGGCGGCGATCGACCGGGCCACGGCGCGCGCCGGCCTGCGTTGAACGCCGTCGCGGTCCGGGCCGCTTGAGGAGAGACATATGGACAAGCCGTTCGACGGGGCGATCAGCCGGTTTCGCGACGAGGAGGCGCCCGAGGAGATCCGCCGCATGCTGCACGAGGCGGGCAAGGACGGCATCGCCAGCACGCGCTTTCCCTATCCGTCGAAATGGAAGCGCAAGGATTACGCCGCCGCGATGGCGGATCTGCAGATCGAACTGGTTAAGATGCAGGCCTGGGTCAAGGCGACCGGGCAGCGCGTCGTGGTGATCTTCGAGGGGCGCGACGCCGCCGGAAAGGGCGGCACCATCGCCCGGTTCCGCGAGAACCTGAACCCGCGCGGCGCCCGTGTCGTGGCGCTGGCCAAGCCCTCGGAGGTCGAGGCGGGACAGTGGTATTTCCAGCGCTACGTGCGTGAATTGCCCACCGCCGGAGAGATCGTGTTCTTCGACCGCTCCTGGTACAACCGCGCGGTGGTCGAGCCGGTCTTCGGCTTTGCCGACGAGGAACAGGTGGCCCGGTTCTACGACCAGGTCGAGCCGTTCGAGAACATGCTCGCCGATGACGGCATCCGGCTCTTCAAGCTGTGGATCAATGTCGGTCGCGCGACCCAGCTCGAACGGTTCCTCAAGCGCGAGAGCGATCCGCTCAAGCAGTGGAAGCTGTCCTGGGTCGATGTCGAGGGGCTGCGCAATTGGGACGCCTATACCCACCGCATCGGCACCATGTTCACGCGGACGGATTTCGACTTCGCGCCCTGGACGGTGATCCGCGGCGACGACAAGCGCCGCGCCCGGGTCAACGCGATCCGCAGCGTGCTGGCCCGGCTCGACTATCCCGACAAGGACGAGGAAGCCGTCTGCGCCCTCGATCCGAGGATCGCGGGTGGTCCGGAACTCTGGCCGCGCGACTGACGTGGCCAAGCAGGGATATCATCACGGCAATCTGCGTCAGGCGCTGGTCGAGGCCAGCCTGAAGCTGATCGAGGAAAAGGGGCCGACGGGCTTCACCCTGTCGGAGGCGGCGCGCGAGGCGGGCGTGACGCCCGCCGCCGTCTATCGTCATTTCGCGGGGCGCGAGGACCTGATCGCCGAGGCCGCGCGGCAGGGCTACGAGATCTTCGCCGATCTTCTGGAATACGCCTATGACGAGGGGCGGCCCTCGGTGCTCGCGGCCTTCGAGAAGACCGGGCGCGCCTATCTGGCCTTCGCGCGAAAACATCCCGGCCACTACGTCGCGATGTTCGAGAGCGGCATCTCGATGCAGCGCAACCCCGACCTCGCCGCCGCCTCGCGCCGCGCTCTGGGCGTGCTGGAGCGGGCCGCCGAGGCGTTGTCGGAGCGCATTCCGGAGGGCCGACGGCCGCCGCCGCAGATGTTCGCGGCGCATGTCTGGGCGATGAGTCACGGCGTGGTGGAGCTGTTCGCGCGCGGCTCTCCGGGCACGCGGGCGCCGTTCCCGCCGGAGGATCTGCTGGAGAGCGGTATCGGTGTCTACCTGCGCGGCCTGGGGTTGATCGCGCCGGACGAGTAGCTGGTGGCGGGCCCTGCCCTATACTTGGGAAACTCGGGGAACGGCAAAACTGAGAGGACCCGCCTGAATACTCAGTGTCATGCCGCACCTAACCGTGCATGGTGCGAATGAACTAAACCTATAATTGTTTCGAGGATTCCCATGCCACCGCTGCCGCATAATGCTGCGATTGCAGGGTTGCTCGATGAAATCTACCATAGCGTGATTTCGCCCGAGCGCTGGGGTGCCCTTCCGGAGCAACTGGCCGCGGCCGCCGGCGGTGGCGCATGGGCCCTGCAGCTGGTCCGCCCGGGGCAGCCGCGCCGTGCCGATCTGCATGGCTGCAATTTCGATCCCAAGCTGGTCGCGCTCTATCCGGATCGCTACGCGGCGCTCAATCCCTGGCTCGCCTCGCTGCTGCAGCGGCCCGCATTGCAGCTGATCCATGACCATCATGTCATTCAGCGCAAAGGATTTTTTCGAAGCGAGTTCTATACGGAGTTTCTCAGGCCGCAAGGCGACATCCATCGCACCTTCGGAACGATCATCACGCGCGGCGACAGCGGCAGCCTCGTGGTGAGCTGCAATTACGCCCCCTCGGAGGCCGAGGCGGTCGGCGTGACCGGCAGCCAGATGCTCGCGACGCTGGCCCCGCATCTGCGCCGGGCCTTCGATCTGACGAAGATGGCGGGTCACAGCACCTTGCAGGCGGGAACGCGCCTGATCGACGGGCTCGGCCTGCCGCATGCCTGCTATGCCATCGATTCGCGCGGCCGGCTCGTCGCTTGCGATTCGCGCGGCGCGGCATTGCTCGAGCGCGGGGATGCGCTGTGTCTTGGCGACGAGCGCCGGCTCCGCTTCGCGGATGCGGAGGCGAATGCCGCCCTGGATGACCGGCTGGCGCAGGAGGGACGCCTCGGCGGAAGCTTCGTGGTCGATGACAGTGCCCCGCAGCGGATGCTGGCGCGGCTGTCGCATCTGCCCCGACCTCTCGCCGCCTCACCGATCGAGAGCCTGTTCCGGGGCGAACGCGCGATCGCGGTGCTGACGGTGATCGAACCGGGTGCGCCCGGCGCGCTGGACGAGGATCTCACCAAGCTCTTCGAACTCACCCCCGCCGAAACGCTGGTGCTGCGGCGGCTGTGCGAGGGGCTTTCGATGGCCGAGATCGCCGCCATGCGCGAGGTCAGCGTCAACACGGTGCGCAACCAGATCCGCAGCCTGTTCGAGAAGACCGGCACGCGGCGGCAGGCCGAACTCGTGGCGCTGGTGGCACGGCTGGGGGGCTGAGAGCGCCCGACCGGTTGACCGGCCTGCGTTCGCGCAGCCTACTCGATCGCGGGTGCGGCCCTCCTGCATGGCGGCACACGACCTTCGCAGGAGCTTCCATGGACGGATCACTCGCCGCGCTTTTCGCCCTCGTCGCCGCCGCCGATCTCGCCTTCGGGGCACGGGGCTGCGGCCTCGATGGTTGCGATGCCCTCGAGACCACACGGGCCCGCACCGCCCTGCAATATGGCGAGGTGCTGTATCAGGGCGAACGACAGGGGGGCGAGTTGTACCTGCAGCAGATGCTGCCCCGGCGCTTCGGCGGTCTCGAACCGGTGCTGGGCCTCTCGGTCTCCGCGGACGGCGACACCTGGGTCGGCGCGGGGCTGCAATGGACCGGGGCGCTGCCGCATGACAGCTTCGTGCAACTGTCGTTGCTGCCGGGCTTTCATGCGCAGACCGACGGCCCGGATCTGGGCCACATGATCGAGTTCCGCTCCTCGATTGGCGTCGGCTATGCCTTCGACAACGGCGCGCGGCTGTCGCTGCAATTCGATCATCGCTCGAATGCCGAGCTGTCGGATCCCAATCCAGGGCTGGAGACCTTCGGGCTGCGCGTCGCCCTGCCCCTGTGATCAGCCGGGCAGCAGCACCAGCGCGCGTTCGTCCCATGCCAGCCGCGCCGCCGCGCCGACATCGAGCACCGGGCGACCGATCAGGTTCTTCATCGACACGGTGAGCGGTCGCTCGATCCCCTCCACCCGCACGTCGTAATAGGTCATGTCGCCGTAATAGACGACCTCGCTCACCACGCCTTGCACCTCGCGGCGCGGCGCGGTCTCGCCCTCGAACAGGATCGCCAGCGTCTCGGGGCGGATGCCGACCGAGACGGCTCCGCCGATCTCGCCGGAGGTGGCAAGACCGGCGGTGGCGACGCGCCCCAGGCCGGCAATGTCGATCTCGCGGCGATCGGCCGAAAGCGCACCGGGCAGGAAGTTCATCTTGCCGATGAACTGCGCCACGCGCTTGGTGGCGGGACGGCGGTAGAGCGTCTCCGGGTCGGCGAGTTGGCCGATCTCGCCCTCGAACATCACGGCGATGCGGTCCGACATCACCAGCGCCTCCTCCTGATCATGGGTGACGAGGATGAAGGTGATGCCGACCTGCCGTTGCAAACGGATGAGTTCGAGCTGCATCTGCTCGCGCATCAGCCGGTCGAGCGCCGAGAGCGGCTCGTCCAGAAGCAGCACCTTGGGCTTGAGGATCAGCGCGCGGGCCAGCGCCACGCGCTGCCGCTGCCCGCCCGAAAGCGCGTGCGCACGGCGCTTGCCGTAGCCCGCGAGGCCGACCATATCGAGCGCCTCCTCGACCGCGCGCGCCTTTTCAGTCTTGCCGCGCGGATCGCGGCGCAGGCCGAAGCCGACATTCTCGGCCACGGTCAGGTGCGGGAACACGGCATAGGACTGGAACACCATGTTGGTGGGCCGGTGGTTGGCGGCGACGCCCTTCATGTCGCGCCCGTCGATGCGGATCGAGCCCGAGGAGACCTCCTCCAGACCGGCGATGGTGCGCAAGAGGGTGGTCTTGCCGCAGCCCGAGGGACCCAGGAGCGAGAAGAACTCGCCGGCGCGGATCTCCAGATCGATGCCGCGCAGCGCGTGGTAGTCGCCGTAATGCTTCTCGACGCCTTTGAGTTCGATGAGAGCGGTCACAGGAAGCCTCCGGTATCCTTGATCCCGGCACGCGCGAGACCGCGGCGGCGGAACAGTTCTGCGATGATGAGAAGCGTGACCGACAGCGCCACGAGGATCGTGCCGAGCGCCATGACCACGGGCAGCTGCGCCGGAAAGCGCAGCAGGCCCCAGATATAGACTGGCATGGTGGGGTTCGCGCCGGTCAGGAAGAAGGCGATGATGAATTCGTCGAGGCTGATCGTGAAGGCGATCAGCATCGAGGAGATGATGCCCGGCATCACCAGCGGCAGCGTCACGAGACGAAAGGCCGAGAAGCGGCTTTCGCCCAGATCCATCGCCGCCTCCTCGATCGAGGGATCGAGATTCTGGAACGCGCCGTTGAGGATCGCGATGGAGAACGGCGTGCAGATCAGCACATGCGCGGAGATCACGGTCCAATTGTTGAGGTTCAGACCCAGTACCTGCCGCAGCACGATCAGGAGCGACACCGCGACGATGATCTCGGGCAGCACCAGGGGCAGCATCACGAAGCCGATGATGCCGCCCTTGCCCGGAAACCGCGCCATCGCGCCCGCCCGCGCGGCGCAAAGCCCCAGAAGCGTCGCGAAGATCGCGGTCATGGCGGCGATGAAGAGCGAGTTGCCCACCGCCTGCCGCAGCGCCGCATTGGCCACGAGATCGGTGAACCAATGGGTGGTGAAGCCCGACAAGGGGAAGGCGATGATCGTCGCGTCGTTGAAGGCGAAGAGCGGCAGCAGCGCGATCGGCGCATAGAGGAAAAGCAGGTAGAGGATCGCATAGACCCTGAGCGGCGCGCCTCTCATCCCCGCCCTCCTCATCCTCGCCCCCTGAGCCAGCGGCGGTTGAGCGCGACGAAGACCAGCGCGATGGCGGTGACGCAGACCATCGCCACCATGGCGATGGCCGCGCCCATCGGCGCGTTGTTGAGCTGCAGGAACTGGGTCTGGATCATGTTGGCGATGAGCTTTCCGCCGGCGCCGCCCATCAGCTCGGGCGTGACGTAGTCGCCGATGGTCGGGATGAAGACGATGAGTACCGCGGCCACCAGCCCCGGCATCGAGAGCGGCAGGGTGACGCGGAAGAAGGTGGTGAGGCGGGTCTCGCCCAGATCGCGGCTGGCCTCGATCAGCGATCGGTCGATCTTTTCCAGCGCCACGAAGATCGGCAGGATCGCGAAGGGCGCGAAGGCGTGCGCCAGCGTGATGATCACCGCGTTGATGTTGTAGAGGATGAAGCTCAGCGGCTCGTCGATGATCCCGGCGCCGATGAGGCCGGAATTGATCACGCCGTTATAGCCGAGGATCACCTTCCACAGGAACACGCGGATCAGATAGCTGGTCCAGAACGGGATGGTGATCAGGAACAGCCAGAGCGACTTGCGGTGGCTGGGCACGTGGAAGGACAGGAAATACGCCACCGGATAGGCCAGCAGCACGGTCACCAGCGTGACGATGCCCGACACCATCAGCGACCGGCCGAGCAGCACCCCGTAGATCGGTTTGTCGAAGAACTCGCGGTAATTGGCCAGCGTGAACCGCGTGTCGATCGTCATGAAGTCCTGCGTCCAGAAGCTGAACAGCACCACCGCGAGAATCGGCAAGGCCAGCAGCGCCAGCGCGTAGAGGAATGGCGGCGCGAGCAGCGTGGCCGCGCGGCCGCCTTCGGATTTCGCGAAACTTCCCAGACCCATGGCCGCCCCTTGATGCCCCGCCGCGATGCTTGACCGCGCGGCGGCAAAGATCAACCGCGCGCGCGCCTTTTGCCGCAAACCGGGCGCGACGCAAGTGGTCTCGTGCGATCCGGCCACATTGGACAGCGCACCCGGAGATCACGCCGCCACACGCGAAAAGGGCGGCCCCGCGGGACCGCCCTTTCCTGTCGCATGGTCTGCGAAGATATCAGCGCTTCGAGAACTGGAAGCTACGACGCGCCTTGCGCTTGCCGTACTTCTTGCGCTCGACGACGCGGCTGTCGCGGGTCAGGAAGCCGGCGGCCTTGAGCGCGCCGCGCAGCGAGGGATCGTAGAGCTGCAGCGCCTTGGAGACGCCGTGCTTCACGGCACCGGCCTGGCCCGAGAGGCCGCCGCCGGCTACGGTCGCGAAGACGTCGAACTGACCGGCGACGCCGGCCACCTGGAACGGCTGGCGCAGGATCATCTGCAGCACCGGACGCGCGAAGTAGGTGTCGATGTCCTTGCCGTTGACCACGACCTTGCCGGTGCCCGGCTTGATCCAGACGCGGGCGACCGCGTCCTTCCGCTTGCCGGTGGCGTAGGAGCGGCCCAGCTCGTCGCGGACCGGCTCGCGCGGGGCGAGGGCTTCGGTGTTGACCTGACCTTCGGTCGAGACGGCCGAGCCCAGCTCTTCGAGCGAATTGATCTGATCGGCCATTATGCGGTCCTCGTGTTCTTCTTGTTCATGGACGCGACGTCCAGAACCTCGGGCTTCTGCGCCTCCATGCCGTGCTCGGCACCGGCGAAGACGCGCAGATGGGTCATCTGCTGACGCGACAGGCGGTTGCCCGGCAGCATCCGCTTGACGGCCTGCATCACGACGCGCTCGGGATGCGCACCGTCGAGGATCTGCTGCTTGGTGCGCGACTTGATGCCGCCCGGGTGGCCGGTGTGCCAGTAGAAGTGCTCGTCGCGCTTCTTGCCGGTCATCTGCACCTTGTCCGCGTTGATCACGATGACGTTGTCACCCATGTCCATGTGCGGGGTGAAGGAGGCCTTGTGCTTGCCGCGCAGGCGCATGGCGATGATCGAGGCGAGGCGGCCCAGAACGACGCCCTCGGCGTCGATCAGGATCCACTTCTTCTCGATATCCGCCGGGGTAGCGGTAAAGGTTTTCATGGTTCTGCCCTTGATCTGCAACGCGCACCGCCCCGTACGGGCCGCCCGCGCAAATTCGATGGGCGGGTTCTAAACGAAGCGATGGCACAGTCAAGCGCGCATCTCTCTAAATAATCGTGCGATATCAGTGGCTTGAAATTAAGGTATCATAATACCCCATCGAATTGGCGGTTTCAGACCTCCATCACCTGCGGCGGTGCGGCGAGAAGCGCCGCCAACCGGTCGATCGCCATCTCGAAGGCGGCGTCCTCGCGCAGGCCCGTCAGGGCGATGCGCACCGCCGAAGGCGCCCGCCCGTCGATCAGGGCGAATTCGTCGGCGGGCTTGAGCCGGATGCCCTCGGCCTCGGCGGCGCGGCTCAGCGACGAAGGCCGCCAGCCGCGCGGCAGGTCGAGCCAGGCGAAGGGCACGCCCTCGCGGGTGCGCGGCTGCCAAGGCGCGAGGCGCGCGTGCAGGATGGCGAGCCGCCTGCCCTGCACCTCCAGCACCGCGTCGCGTACCCGCTCGGCAAGCCCGCCCGACAGCGCCGCCTCGGCCAAGGACACGGTCGGCCGCGACAGGCCGAAGAACTGCTGCTGCGCCGCGACCCGCGGCAGCGTCACCCGGCCCGGCGCGGCGAGGATCGCGCCGAGCCGCAAATCCGGGCTCAGCGTCTTCGACAAGGTGGTCACGACCCATGAGCGTTCCGGCGCGAGGCGGCGATAGCTCGCATCCTCACCCGCATCCGACCGGAAGCAGTCGTCGTCGATGATTTGCAGATTGTACTGGCGGGCGATGGATACAATTTGCGCCCGCCGCTCCGGCGAGGTGCGGATCGTCGTCGGATTGTGTGCCTCGGCACTGGTACAAAGCAGTTGTGCCCCGGTCTCCCGGCAGGCCCGGTCGAGCGCCTCCGGCAGAAGCCCCTCGCCGTCGAAGGCGATCCCGGTGATCTCGGCCCGTACCAGCGCCGCGGCGTGGCGAAAACCGGGATAGGCCAGCTCCTCGGTGAGCACCACCGGGCGCGGGCCGTGCAGCAGCGCCTGCAGCAGCACCACCATGCCGTGCTGCGCCCCGGATGTGAGCACCACGTCCTCGGGATCGACCGGCCCATGCGCGGGCGCGGCGAACCATTCCGCCAGAAGCCCGCGCAGCTTGGCGTCGGCCTCGGGGCCGGGATAGCTGACATAGGCGTCCGGCGGCGGATCGGGCAGGTTCTTCAGCAAATCATGCAACATCCTGCCTTGGCCGACATCGGCCACCTGCGCGGTACGCAGATTCAGCATGCGGCCATCCTGACCGGTGCCGCTGGCATCGATGAGCGCGGGCAACGGTGCCGGCAGGTCCGGCTCGGCCACAAAGGTGCCGCGCCCGACCACGGCGCGCAGCACCTCCTGTTCGACGAGATCCTTGTAGGCCCGCGCCACCGTGCCGGGCGTCACGCCGAGCCGCCAGGCCACCTCGCGCACCGGCGGCAAGCGGTAGCCGGGCGCGATCACCCCCGAACCGATCGCCTCCTGAATCGAACGCTTCAGCGCCTGATGCTTGACAGGTCCGCCCTTGTCGAGGCTGGGCCACCAGATTGTATCCATGACAAAACTTCCGTGGACGTCATTTGCACGGCATTGTATGCCTATTGGACAGCATATAGCTATATTGTACCAATACAAGAGAGATCGACATGACCACGCTCGCCCCGACCGCCACGCCCTTCGAGGCCGCTCTCGACCAGGGGGCCATTTCCGCGCTTCTCGTCGGCCTGGCTCGGCGCGTGGCGCTGTGGGAGCGGCGCGCCCGCACCCGTCGCGCGCTGGCGCATCTCGATGCGCGAGCACTGCGCGATCTCGGGCTCGACCCCATCGCCGCGCAGGCCGAGGCCGCGCGCCCGTTCTGGAAGGGCTGATCCCCGGCCCGACCATGCCTCGGGGGCCGGAGCGATCCGGCCCCTTTTTTCATGCGGCCTCGCGGGTCGTCAGGCCGGTGCCGCGCCCTGCGCCGCCCCGGGGGGAATCGAATAGGTCATCGAGGCCCGTGCCACCGGCGCCGCCTGCCCTTCGCTGAACAGCAGCGCCTCGCCCACCGCGAGGCGGCGCCCGAGCTTCAGAAGCCGGGTTTCGGCCAGCAGGTCCGCCCCGGCCTCGGGCCGACGCAGGAAATCGATCGAGGCGCCGGTGGTGACCGCCTGCGCCACCGCGCCGATCTCCGACAGGATCGCCAGATAGATCGCCACGTCGGCCAGCCCGAACATCGCGGGCCCCGACACCGTGCCGCCCGGGCGCAGATGCATCTCGGCCACCCTGAGCCGCAGCACCAGACGTCCGTCCTCGACGCTCTCGACCGCGAATTGTGCGGCCACCTGCGCGAAGTCGCGCGCGAGAAATGCGGTCAGTGCCGCCCGGTCCATCTTCATGCCGATCTCCTCCCCCAGGCGCCCAAGCTCCCGCAAGCCCGGATGGGGGGCAAGCCCCCAGTTGAGCCGGGCTCATATTCGTCGTGGGTCCTTTTCATTTGCATCCTCGTCGGTTGCGATGCAGGCAGTGTCGGAAACGGCCGCGACCCGCGCGCCGATCCGGGCGTTGATCCGCCCCAAGACCCATCGCCCGCCCCAGGAGCCCCGAGACATGGCTGACGAAGATGACGACCTGATCCTCTCCGAACTCGACGATGAAGAGCTCGTCGCGCAGATGTTCGACGACCTCTATGACGGTCTCAAGGACGAGATCATGGAGGCGACGCAGATCCTGCTCGATCGCGGCTGGCAGCCCTATGACGTGCTGACCAAGGCTCTGGTCGGCGGCATGACCATCGTCGGCAACGATTTCCGGGACGGCATCCTCTTCGTGCCCGAGGTGCTGCTCGCGGCCAATGCCATGAAGGGCGGCATGTCGATCCTCAAGCCGCTGCTCGCGGAGACCGGCGCGCCGCGCATGGGCAAGATGGTGATCGGCACCGTCAAGGGCGACATCCACGACATCGGCAAGAACCTCGTGGCGATGATGATGGAGGGCGCGGGCTTCGAGATCGTCGATCTCGGCATCAACAACGCGGTCGAGAGCTATCTCGAGGCGCTGGCGCGCGAGAAGGCCGACATCCTCGGCATGTCGGCGCTGCTGACCACCACCATGCCCTACATGAAGGTGGTGATCGACACGATGAAGGAGCAGGGCATCCGCGACGACTACATCGTGCTGGTGGGCGGCGCGCCGCTCAACGAGGAGTTCGGCCGCGCGATCGGCGCCGACGCCTATTGCCGCGACGCCGCCGTCGCGGTCGAGACGGCCAAGGACTGGATCTCGCGCCGCCACAACCAGATGCAGGCGGGCGCCTGAGCGAGACGATGCAGCCGGATGACGCGACGCTGACGCGCGACGGTCTCGCCCCTTCGGGGCGGGGCCGCGTGCTGCTCGTCGCCTGCGGCGCGCTGGCGCGCGAGATCCTGGCGCTGATCGGCCGGAACGGCTGGGATCATCTCGACCTGCACTGCCTGCCCGCGATCCTGCACAACCGGCCCGACAGGATCGCGCCCGCGGTCGAGGCGGCGGTGGCCGCGCGCGGCGCGGGCTACGAGCGGGTCTTCGTGGTCTATGCCGATTGCGGCACGGGGGGCGATCTGGCCCGGACCTGCGAACGACTCGGCATCGGCATGGTCGAGGGGCCGCATTGCTACGCCTTCTACGAGGGCGTCGAGGCCTTCGCGGAAAAGGGCGAGGTCACCTGTTTCTACCTTACCGATTTTCTGGTGCGGCAGTTCGATGCCTTCGTCTGGACGCCGCTCGGTCTCGACCGGCACCCGGAGCTGCGCGAGATGTATTTCGGGAATTACACGACACTGGTCTACCAGGCACAGACCGACGATCCGGCGCTCACCGCCCTCGCCCGCGCCCATGCCGAGCGGCTGGGGCTCGGCTTCGAGCGGCTGCTGACCGGCTATGGCGATCTGGAGCGGGCGCTGGCCCGCGCCTGACGCGGTCAGGCCGCGGTGAGCGCGGTTTCGCGAATCCGCTCGACCATGGCGCGCAGGCCATTGGAGCGCTGTGCCGAAAGATGGTCGTTGAGGCCGAGACGCGCTAGCTCGCCGCCCGCGTCGATCTTGGGCACCTGCGCCACCGGCACCCCGTCATAGAGCGCGTGCAGCACCGCGATCAGACCGCGCACGATCATCGCGTCGCTGTCGCCCCGGAAATGATAGGTACCCCCCTCGGGCGAAGGCACCAGCCAGACCTGGCTGGCGCAGCCATGCACCTTGGTCGCGGGCACCTTCAGCGCCTCCTCGAGCGGCTCCATCGCCTTGCCGAGTTCGATCACGTGCCGGTAGCGATCTTCCCAGTCGTCGAGAAACTCGAAGGTCTCGGCAATGTCTTCGAAGGCGGGCTGGGCCATCTGCGTCTCCTGCGGTTCGGGCTGTGGCTCAAAGGTAAGAACTGCGCCCGGATTTGCCAGTGGGAGGGGGCGCTGCCCCCGCCGCCTTTGGCGGCCCCCCGGCGTATTTTTGGAACAAAGTGGTCTCAGAGATCGACCGTCACCACCTGCGCGCCCTTCGCGGCGAGCGCCACGCGGCCCTCGCACAGCGCCAGCGCCTGCTCACCGAACACCTCGCGGCGCCAGCCGTAGAGCGCGTGCACCTCGCGCTCGCCCGCCGCCAGCGCGTCGAGCTCGGCCGAGCTCGCGATCAGCTTCGGCGCCACGCCTTCGGCTTCCGAGCGGGCCTTGAGCAGCACCCGCAGCAGGTCGGCCAGGGCCGGGTTCACCTGTAGCTGGTCGCGCGGCTTCTCGGCCTTGGGCATCTTGTCGGCGGGCAGATTGGAGGCGCGCTCGATCGCGGCGAGGATGCCGTCGGCGATCTCGCCCTTGCGGGCCTCGCGCAAGAGCAGCCGCGAGCGCCCCAGATCCTTCTCGGAGGCGGGGCGCGTCGAGGCCAGCTCGACCAGCGCGTCATCCTTGAACACGCGCGAGCGCGGCACGTCGCGCTCCTGCGCATAGGCCTCGCGGAACTGCGCCAGCTCGCGCAGCGCGGCGATGAATTTCGGCGAGTTGGAGCGCGTCTTGACCCGCTGCCAGGCCTCGGCCGGATCGACGCGGTATGTGGAGGGATCGTTGAGCACCGCCATCTCCTCGGCGACCCAGCGGGCGCGGCCCGACTTCTTGAGCTGCGCCGCGAGCCATTCGTAGATCACGCGCAGATGCGTCACGTCTGCCAACGCATAGGCCTTCTGCGCCTCGGACAGCGGCCGACGCGACCAGTCGGTGAAGCGCGAGGACTTGTCGATCTCGGCCTTGGCGATCTTGCGCGCCAGCGTCTCGTAGCCCGCCTGCTCGCCGAAGCCGCAGACCATCGCCGCGACCTGCGTGTCGAACAGCGGCGCCGGGATCAGACCGGCCTCGACCTGGAAGATCTCCAGATCCTGCCTTGCGGCGTGGAACACCTTGACCACGCCCGGATCGCGAAACAGCGTGTAGAGCGGCGCGAGGTCAAGGCCGTCGCCGGCCAGCGGGTCGACCAGCACGGCGCTGCCCTCGCCGCCATCCGGGCCGTCCTCGCCGGGATGGGCGAGCTGGATCAGGCAGAGCTTGGAATAATAGGTCCGTTCGCGCAGGAACTCCGTATCCACCGTGACATAGGCGTGCTTTGCGGCCCTCTCGCAAAAGGCGGCGAGGTCTTCGGTGGTGGTGATGGTCTGCATGTCGTCCCGTGCTTGCGGAGAAAAGGGGGCGGCGCGCGGCGCCGATCCCCGATCTCTTAGGCGATGGGCGCGCGGATGGAAAGCATGAGCCTCAGAGCCGGATCGGCGTCCTGTCGCCCATGGCGAAGCGGCGCAGCACCATCGGGTAGAGGATATGTTCCTTCTCGAGCACCCGCGCGGCCAGCCGCTCGGGCGTGTCGTCGGGACGCACGGGCACCCGCGCCTGCCCCAGCACCGGGCCACCATCGAGCTCGGCGGTCACCTCGTGCACCGAAACCCCGTGCTCGGCATCGCCGGCCTCGATTGCCCGCGCATGGGTGTGCAGGCCGCGGTATTTCGGCAGCAGCGAGGGATGGATGTTGAGCATCCGCCCCTCCCAGCGCGCGATGAAGGAGGGCGTCAGGATCCGCATGAAGCCCGCGAGGCAGATGAAGTCGGGCCGCGCCGCCTCCAGCCGTTCGGTCAGGGCCGCCTCGAACGCCTCGCGGTCGCGGCCGAAGGGCCGGTGATCCACCGCCGCCGTGTCGATGCCCAAGGCCGCCGCGCGGGCGAGACCGCCCGTGCCCGGATCGTTCGAGGCCACGAGCACCGGGCGGCACGGATGGTCGGGCCCCATGTCCCGGACCAAGGCGAGCATGTTCGAGCCGCCACCCGAGATCAGGATGGCGACGCGCTTCTTATCGCTCACGACAGCTTGCCCGTATAGGCGACCCCCTGCCCGGCCTCGACCCGGCCGAGCCGGTGCACGGTCTCGCCCTCGCCGGCCAGCAGCGCCTCGATCGCCTCGGCGCGTTCGGCCGAGACGACGACGACCATGCCGATGCCGGAATTGAAGGTCTTGAGCATCTCGGCCTGTTCCAGCCCGCCTTCGCGCATCAGCCAGTCGAAGACCGGCGGCAGCGACCATGCGTCCAAGTCGATCTCGGCGCCCATCCCCTCGGGCAAAACCCGCGGCAGGTTCTCGGTCAGGCCGCCGCCGGTAATGTGGGCCAGCGCATGCACGCCGCCCGCCCGGATCGCCGCCAGCACCGGCTTCACATAGAGCCGGGTCGGGGCCAGCAGCGCCGCGCCGAGGCTGCCGCCAGCGAAGGGCGCCTCGTCGTCCCAGCCCAGCCCCGCGCGCTCGACGATGCGACGCACGAGGGAATAGCCGTTCGAATGCACGCCGTCCGAGGCGAGGCCCAGGAGCACGTCGCCTTCGACCACGCCATCGGGCAGCGCCGAGCCGCGCTCCATCGCGCCCACGGCGAAACCGGCGAGATCGAAATCCCCGGCCGGGTACATGCCGGGCATCTCCGCGGTCTCGCCACCGATCAGCGCGGCGCCGGAGGCCTCGCAGCCCGCGGCGATGCCCTCGATCACCCGCGCCGCCTCGTCGAGCGCCAGCTTGCCGGTGGCGAAGTAGTCGAGGAAGAACAGCGGCTCGGCACCCTGACAGACGAGGTCGTTGACGCACATCGCCACGAGGTCGATGCCGACGCCGTCGAGATGGCCGGTGTCGATGGCGATCCTGAGCTTGGTACCGACGCCGTCGGTGGCCGCGACCAGCACCGGGTCGGTATAGCCCGCGGCCTTGAGGTCGAACAGCGCGCCGAAGCCGCCCAGGCCGGACATGGTGCCAGGGCGGTCGGTGCGTTTCGCCGCGGGCTTGATCCGTTCCACCAGCGCGTTGCCCGCATCGATATCCACCCCCGCCTGCGCGTAAGTGAGCCCGTCCTTCTGCATCGCGTCCCCCGAATGCCGGTTTGTGAAGTGACGCCGCGATACCTCAGACCCCCCGCGAGGGCCAGCGCCAACTTGACCCGCCCCTCCGGTCTGCTAGGAGGAACGCGGGGGCCCGTAGCTCAACGGTCAGAGCAGACCGCTCATAACGGTTTGGTTGGGGGTTCAAATCCCTCCGGGCCTACCAAGACACCCGTCGAGGCGCCGAGTTGCAGCGGCTGGCGGGAAGCAATGTCCGTAATTTCCGTGCCCCAAAGGGTCATGATGCCGTCACGGCGATTTCCCTTGAAGCTCGGTGCGATCGGACCTGCACCATCGGAAGCTGAATCGCTTCGGCGGACCGACTGGCACCAGTTGTTGGCAATGCCCCGAAGCGGAATCATTACCCGCCTACAGAGGTCCGCGCGGATCATTCCGATCCGGCGCGGCCCCTTAGACTTTACCGTGATCAGCGCTTGAGGTTGGTGGTTTCCTGCAGCATTTCGTCGACGGTGGTGACGATCTTGGCGTTGGAGGAATAGGCGC
>NZ_JAPWGO010000396.1 GCF_027213785.1 Limimaricola sp. G21655-S1
GGTCAAGCTGGATATCCGTCAGGATGGCGAGCGTCACGGGCTGGTCTTCTCCGAGCTGACCCGCTATCTGGGTCTGGGTGACTATGCCGAGTGGAGCGAAGATGACAAGCAGGCCTTCCTGCTCAACGAACTGAACTCTCGCCGCCCGCTCATTCCTCACGACTGGGAGCCGAGCGCCGAGGTGCGCGAGACGCTGGATACCTGTCAGGTCATCGCCGAGCACGACCCCGATGCGTTTGGTATCTACATC
>NZ_JAPWGO010000397.1 GCF_027213785.1 Limimaricola sp. G21655-S1
TATACTAAGTGAATCTGAAACAATGAAAATGAACCCAAACGAACACACCAAAGCGTGTTCGGTGGCCCATTTTTGGGTCGATTGAGACGGCCAGGTGATCTGCTTTTCATCATTATTCGTGATGAAAAAAATGGCTGACAGGCTCAACCTGTCAGCCATCATCAATGTTCAAGAAAAATGCTCAAAATAGCCGGATGTCAGGCACGCACGGCGCGGATCAGGATATTGCGCGGGGTCATGGGTTTGGCAC
>NZ_JAPWGO010000398.1 GCF_027213785.1 Limimaricola sp. G21655-S1
CTCCATAGGCGGCTCGCTGCTGGAGCTGACCTTGCTGGCCACCAACAGCTGGACGATCCAGCAGATGTGGCGCGAACAGCGCCAGCAAGCTCAGGCCGCTACGGGCTGAGTCAGGTGTTCAGCAAGTTGCTGCAAGCGCTGCTCCACCGTGCCGGTGACCGACACATAGGGCAGGCCGAACTCGCCTAACAGCTCAACGGCGCGCAGATGCTGGGCCGAGGTGAAGCCGGCATCCCGCCGGCAGCCGTCC
>NZ_JAPWGO010000399.1 GCF_027213785.1 Limimaricola sp. G21655-S1
ACCTCAGCCCGCAAGCCGAACCCCTACGCCGCCCTGCGCCGCTACGCCGATGCGGAGCGTGAGCAGATTGGCGAGCAGGTGCAAGGCAGCGTGTACCGGGTGCAGCTGGACAATACCCATCCGCTGGCTTTTGGCTACGGCAACACGTACTACGCCCTGCTGCGCGACACGCCCAACTACCGCTTTTTGCCCCAGGGCGGCTGGAACGTGGGCGTGCTCAGGAAAAACGCCTATGCCGCCGGCTTTACCG
>NZ_JAPWGO010000400.1 GCF_027213785.1 Limimaricola sp. G21655-S1
CTGCTGGCGTGAATCGCGCGCCGCGGTGTCGGTATTGAACAGGTTCAGCAGGTCGGCACGGCGTTCCTTGTGCCCCTGGCTGCTCTCCGCCACGGCCTGCTGCAGGCTAATGTTCTGGCCCTGCATGCTCAGCGACGCTGCCTGCAACTTGCTGCCGCTGGCCACAATATCGCCCTGGCTGGCCAGCGACATGCGGTTACCGGCAGTGAGCTTGCTCACGTGCAGTTGCTCGGTACGCTGGGTATCGGCC
>NZ_JAPWGO010000401.1 GCF_027213785.1 Limimaricola sp. G21655-S1
GGCCTCGAGTGGGATGGGGAGGTGATGTTCCAGAGCGCGCGCCACCGCTGTTATGACGAGATCATCGACCAGCTCTATCGGGCGGGGGATCTCTACTGGTGTCGCTGTACCCGGCGCGAAATCATGGCCGCGGGCGGTCTCTACCGCGGCCACTGCCGCACCCTCGGGCTTGCGGCCGAAGGTTGCGCCGCCCGGCTGCGCCAGCACCATCCGGTCTACCACTTCGATGATCGCTTGCAGGGCCATATCG
>NZ_JAPWGO010000402.1 GCF_027213785.1 Limimaricola sp. G21655-S1
GCCCCCGCCCACCATGGCAGCATGGCCGGCACACGCGGCCAACGCCGCCGCAGCAAGCTGGCAGCCCCGGCCACCAGCGAAGCCACCAGCGTAATGTGCAAGCCCGACACACTGACGATATGCGTCCGGCCGGTAGCCGATAGCACGTCCCACTGCGCACGCTCTATGCCCTGCTGCGCCCCCACCGCCAGCGCGGCCAACAGGGCGCCATCGCGCGGCTCGCCTTGCCCTGCCAGGCGCACGGCAATAC
>NZ_JAPWGO010000403.1 GCF_027213785.1 Limimaricola sp. G21655-S1
CGTTACTGCAACGGGCGGAAAACTTAAAGCTGCGGCACGGCCCAACCGATAAAGCGCTTGCGCAGGGCCGGATCGGCCTGCAGGAACAACTGCTGCAACTGCCCTTCCAGCTCGCTGGCAGCCACAACGGGTTGCGCCCCGCTGGCGAGCGTAGCCGTTGGTTGTGTAGTAACAGCGACGGCCGTCAGCACCGCCTTGCCACCGCTGCGGTTGTATTCAGCCAGTTTGCCGTTCCAATCCACCCCAAGC
>NZ_JAPWGO010000404.1 GCF_027213785.1 Limimaricola sp. G21655-S1
ACCCCGACCGGCGGTAGCGCCAGATTGGCGCTGGCGAATGACAAGGTGGATCCCGCCCGTCACTTCAAGATGCCGATCCCGGTCGACCACTTCTCGGCCCGCCTCGACTGGTGGCGCGAGGAACAGGGCTGGGTGCTCTACGGGCAGGATATCGCGCTGGATAACCCGGATCTGACCCTGGCCAGCCGTTTCCGCCTCGATCTGTTCGAGCACCCTTTTCTGGCCCTGACCGGCCGCATCGATGTGAAG
>NZ_JAPWGO010000405.1 GCF_027213785.1 Limimaricola sp. G21655-S1
TCGCCAGGGTCTGCTCGAAGTTGCCCTGCATCGGCAGGCTGTGCAGATCGCCGATATAGGGGCTGTAGATGCGCTGACGGCCGAAGGAGAGCGCCAGCTGGTTCTTCTGCTGCGCCCCGACCGCCAGCAGCGGCGCCTTGACCGCCTCTTTCAGGCTGGGGGTGCAGGGGGCATAGCCCCGGGCGAGGCGCAACGTCTGGCGCCGCCCACCCGCCCACCGCACCAGACTGTCGTCGCACGGGTGCAGGA
>NZ_JAPWGO010000040.1 GCF_027213785.1 Limimaricola sp. G21655-S1
CCAGTATCCCCTCATGGCTTATCGAGGGGGCCAGTTCCTCGTGTCGCCACAGGGCCAGTTTGTCGTGTCGCCTGACAGGAAGAGCCCTTCCGGATCTCGCTGGCGGGCGCGCAGGAAAAGACGGCCTATCTAAGGCATGACGGAGCCTGGCTAAGGCCGACTGGGCTCACGCCCACGACGCATATCTTCAAACGCCCCATGGGCGTGGTCGGCGGTGGGCTCGATCTCACCCGCAGCGTCGAGAACGAGTTCTTCTGCCTGCTGCTCGCGCGGGAAATGGGGCTCGAGGCGACCCAGGCCGAGATCCACCATTTCGAGGAGCAGATCACGCTCGTGGTCGAGCGGTTCGACCGGCGGCCGCGGCGGGCGGGCGGATTGGTGCGAGTCCCGCAGGAGGATTTCCTGCAAGCCATGGGCCGCTTTTCGGGGCAGAAGTATCAGCAGCACGGCGGGCCTTCGATGGCGGAGTGCTTCGCGCTGCTGCGGCAGTCCGACGATCCGATCGCGGACCAGGCGGCGTTCCTGAAGGCGCAGCTCTTCAACTGGATGATCGCCGGGATCGACGGGCATGCGAAGAACTTCTCGATCTTCCTCGAAGGAGACGGTTTCCGGCTGACCCCGCTTTACGACATCATCAGCGCGGCGCCGCAACAGCTTCGCTCGACGTTCCGGCACAAGGATCTGCAGCTGGCCATGTCGGTGGGCCGGCGCGGTCACTACCGACTGGATCGGATCGTGCCGCGCCATTTCGACGAGACGGCACAGAAGGCCGGCGTGCCCATGGAAGCACGACGGCGCGCATTCCGAGACCTCGCAGCGGCGGCGCCCGAGGCGCTCCGCCGCGCCCCCGGACAGCTGCCCGAGACATTTCCCGCGGAGATCGCGGAGCAGATCCTGGCCTATGCCACGGATCGCCTGAGGCTGTTGAAGGACTATGCCGATAGCCTCGAGTAGACCCGGCACGAATGCGCCGGAACCGGGAGTATTTTCGTCCGGGTCTGGGGAGCGGTCTGAAGCCGAAGCGCGGGGGGCCGAGAACATTCCATGCGGACGGGGACGTCGGTATCGGAGCCACTGACCGATCGCCTCCTCTGTACTCCTTTGCTCCTCGGCAGGACAGGATCAGCCCGGGGATCCCGAACGCCTTCAGCGCTTCTCCGACACCGCGCCTGACGAAAACCTCGACAAGGTCATGCGGCCCGGCTGGCGCGACTGCGACTGAAATGGGACGACAGCCCGGCTCGGGCGACCTCCCGGCACCACGCGGCTCCGCGGCGGCATCCCTGTGCCAGGCATGGCTGTCCGACGGCGCAGGTTCGATGGCGCTGACGGAAGCGAACGCCTCCCGGCGTAGTTCCATCTCGTCTGCATGGGGTCCGAGCATGATCTGGCCATTCGGCATCTCCGCGCGAGGTCGGGCGCCGATCAGCTCTCTCCGGGCTGATACCGCCAACGCCTCTCGTGCCCACTTGTCGGCGTCCTGTCGCTCTTCCGGGCTTTTGGCCGCGCGCCCGGCGTCATCCATGGGCATAGGCGTGTTCGGTGAGAACTGAGCAGGGGTCCGGGTATCTCCCTGCCCCTCCTCCAGCCTTCGGCAGGGCAAAGCCCCTTGTAGGAGGCACGAACCTGTCTCACCAAGAGGCTCCCGAGCCTCCCGCACGCTTGACGTTTCTGCCTCGGCCTTCTGCCGGCGATACCAGGTGGCCCGCGAAATCCCCTGCGCCTCCCACGGCTTCGTGCGCGAGATCGCGTTCGCGGCGAGATAGCTCGCACGCGTCACGGCGCCTGAGGCCGCGCGGCGCATCCGCTGCTTGCCGGCTTTCCGACGCTGGCGTTCGGTGAGCGAGAAGATCTGCCGCAGGCCGAGCGTCTGGGCCATCTCGTCGGAGACGCAAAGCAGCTCGGCAAGCGTGGCGCCAGCATAGTGGTAGCGGCCGTTTGACAGCAGGAACCCGCTTCGGGGAAGCGCGGCCCTTTCCGCGGCATGCCTGGCGATCGCGCCCACCTCGCTGGCCGAAAGCCCCGGGGTCGCGATGCGCGCCATCGCATGGGTCCGCGCGTCGATATCCCCGGGGGCCTCCTGATGCGTCAGGCAGGTGGCCCACAGGTGCAGCCATGTGTTCCGGTAGCCGACCGGCACACGACCGCCCCAGGCATCGAGGAGGGATTCCAGATCCTGCTGAACTGCGAGGAAGCGCTGGCCGGGGCTCAAACTGGATCGGCGCGGCCTGCCCTGCCCCGACGGAGCCTTCCGCTTCTTCCGCGCCTTCAGGTCCCGGCGGGTCGGCCGACCGGCGGCGATGTAGATCCTGTCCGCAAGATCTTCGAAGGAATGGCGCTGCAGGCTTCCACCCAGGATTTCGACCGTGCGGTCGCTCTTGAAGTTGATCGAGCCCGGGATCCGAAACACCCGGGCGGTGTCGCAGCAGCGGGGATCCGCGCCGTAACCCCGATACAGGCTGATGAGCGTTTTCTGGGCCGCGCTCCAGCGCCGCCTGGCCTTCGGGGGCAAATCGTTGATCAGCCAGATGGCCGCAAGCCCGCGTCCGGTGGAATTCACGAAGGACGGGGTCGGCAGGCCGCGGCGTTCGACATCGCGGGTGAACTCCCGCACCCAGGCGAGTGGATGGGAAGCGAGGCTCCGGGGCGCGAGGTCGACGTCGAGGTCCAGGTAAAGGGCATTCAGGGCGGCCAGCTGCTGGTCCCGACGCGGGCCATGAAAGCGGTTCAACGTGATGTAGGCATCCGTGCTCAGGTAGCACTCGGCCATCCAGGGCGCCTCACAGGTTCGGTAGATTTTGCTGTGCCGACCCTTGCCGGCTATGGCCGTCATGATCGTTGGCTTTCCGATCGAGGTGATCGGATGCAGCAGCCTCACGTAATCTGCCGTGGTCAGCTGTTGCGCCACCGGCTGGGCGTCGAGGAGTTGAGCGGGGTCCAGTTGTTCCATGCCGGGGAACTGGGTTCACGGCATGGGCTGCAGAAATGTCTGTCAGGAAACGTTCCACCGAGGCATCTGGCCGGATGCCATGGCGAAGGAGGCCCTTGCCGCGGGGCGGGTCGCCGCCCTGCCCCGCGGCGTCTTCACGGACAGCGACCCTTCGGGTCGCGAGACGTCATTCCCCGGCGGCGGCAGTGCGGCACTTCGCATATTCCTGCTGCGAGACCATGCCGTCGCCGTCGAGATCCATCTCCGCGAATTCCGACCCGGCCTGCTGCGCCGCGTCGCCCTCGGGCGAATAGTCGGCGGTGCAGAACGAGCCATCGCCATACGCCGCTTCATCCTGCGATTGCCCGGCGAAGATGATCTCGGGACCTTGCGCTTGCAGGTCGGCGCGGATCCGCGTCATTTCGCGGCGCCGCAGCTCCTGCTCGATCTGCGGGCGGATCAACTCGAGCGGCGGCACCTCACCCTGCGAGTTCTCGGTGATCTGCTCATAGGCCGTGTTCACGGCCTCGTCGCTGGTGGCATTCGCCATCTCGCGCCGCAGCCAGAACTGCACCAGCGCGTTTTCCTCGGCGTCTGCATTGGCCTGTTCGGCCATCTCCGCGAAGTCCGGATCATCGGCAAGGTTCTCGCTGCGGGCGCGGTCGAGGATCAGCTCGCGCAGCACGAGCTGCTGCAGCGCCATCGGCAGCAGCATCTCGGCAGGTTGCTCGCGCATCGGCTGCGGTAGGGCGCCAATCGCGCGCATCACGTCTGAGCCGAGGATCTCGGCGTCGCCCACAGTGACCACGACCGCATCGGGGCCGCCCATCGCGCTTTCGGTCAGCGCGGTGTCGGTCTCGGCGGTGTCAGGGGCGTCGGCCTGTTCGATCTGCTCCTGGGTGGTCTGATCCTGCGATCCCTCATCCTGCTGGGCGGTGGCGGGCGTGGCCGCCAAAGGGAGCGTCAGCAGCGCGGCGAGGGCAGTGGAACGGGCCAATGCGACACGAAGTGCCATGTCTTGTCCTCCTTCTCCATGATGCTGCCCCAACGACAACCCCTACGGGCTGTTCCACCGTCGTGATGACCGGCCCGCGAGCGTGCGGCATGGCACAAAGCGGAACGCGGTCCGGCATCTGCGGCTGGGCTGCCGAAGAGGGAAAGGGCTATGTGATGGAAGGGCTTTCCTTCGACAGCGCGGCCTTGGGCGTGATCCTCAACGCAGCGATGCTGGTCGGATGGATCGTCTATATGCCTCCCTGGCACCGGCAATCTGCCGTCAGGTGGCAAACACGAGCTGCGCCAGCGCCGGCCATGCATCCTCGGCACTCGGGGCGCGGGGCCGGGCTGCCCACGCGGTGCGTCGTCTCTCCTGACATTCCGACCAGCGACGCGATCCCGCGTGACCCAGCTCGCGACGCAGCGTTTCTCGGGCGCCCGCCTGCCAACGGACTAAAACGCTCACAGTCAGTTCGGCGAAGGAGAGGATGGGCCTTCCGATGAAGAAGATGTCACACGGCGCAACCGAAGCTCGAGACGACATGGCAAAGGCGGAGCCGCCAGCCGAGGATTATCCGGAGATAGATGCCCAGGCTGAGGACGCTGGCGCGGAAGCGCGGTGGGAGGAACTCGGGCACCGTCTGGCGCCGCTCATAGAGAGTCTTGGCGGCGAAATGGAGATATCGCTCACGAAAGAGCCCATCGACCCGAACCGCGTGCGTGGGAAAGGGGAGCTCTAGCTTCGGTTTCTATGAAAACTGGGCACCTTACGTCTCGCATCGCGCTTCCCCATCGACCTATCGAAGGATCGTAGCCGGAGCAGGCGCTCGGCATGAGATAAATCAGCGGGACAGCGGCGAACCGCGTTGGGCCGCCAGGCAGCACACCACGCGGACCTTCCGCCCCATTGCCCTCCCAAGTCGGTTACATCTTCTGTTCGGCGAAGCGCTCTCGCAGCCAGGCTGGCAGCGTGCCCCGAAACACGGTCGGCTCGATCCGGCCCTCCGTCGCCTGCTCGAGCACCTTGCGGATCGTCTTGCCTTGCGGCCCCAGTGCCTTGGCAGGCCAGCTGGGCTTCGTCGCTTCCCAAGCCGTCAGGTAGCCGTCCGCCCAGATCGGGATCAGCGGGATGTCGGCCGGGATCAGTCCCTCATCCGGCGCCCGCAGCTTCGAGATGGCCTCGTTGTAGCGCGGCATCAGCAGGTCAACGAAGCGGGTCAGTTTCTTTTCGGTTTTCAGGGAGGGGCCGACGATGTGAAGCAGCGGCGTGAGCCAATCCGACGGTGTCACGAAGATCGGCGCGGTGCAGATCCCCGTCAGATAGCCCTCGAGCCAGGGCTCGGTCAGCCCGGCGGGCTGCAACAGCCTGGCCAGCTCGCCCACGGTCTCGGGGGTGGCATTCGGCATCGTCCCAGTCGCATGTGCCATGGGGGACGAGGCGAACGGCATATCCGGGGGCGCCTCGAAGGGGCCGTCATGGGCATCGCGCCGATCCATCCACACCATGATCGATTGCTCGCAGATGAAACCCATCACCGGTGTCTTCTTGAGGTCGCGCCCGTCCTTCAGCGCCGCGGCGACAGCGATGAACTCATCCGTGTGGGTGGATCCGGCAGCGTTGAGCAGCAGCGCATTGCGGGCGATGACCGCGGCCCAGTGCGCGCGCCGGGCTTCCAGCACCCGCCACATGGCGCGGGTCAGCGCGGTCTGGGACCTGGCGCTCTCCAGCGCCGCCACGGTTTCGTCGCTGTCTTCGAACCAGCTCTCCAGGACCGGATAGGTGTCCGGCCAGTGCTGACTGGCCGTGATCAGCCGGCCTCGGGCCTGGACCGTCAGATTGGCAACCCGGCCCTCTGGGTCTGCCAGCTCCAGCATCGCCGCGACCGAGGCAGAGAGCGGACGCAGCGCGTCGAGGCCGCAAGTCTGCGCCACGTCCACCAACCCCGGCACGGGCGCCAGGCCCGCCTCCAGTCCCTCGCCCAAGGCGATGCCGAGCGCCTGCTCCATGTAAGTGCGCGGGACCTCTAGCGCCTCGATCTCGTCGGTGAGGGTGGCGAGGATGCGGCGCTGCTCGGTGGCGCTGTCGCAGGGCAACACATAGGCATCCTTCACGCCGAAGCCCTGCTTCAGCAGAACCACGGCCACGCTGCGGGTGCCCCCGGTCTGCACCGCCGCCGCCATGCTCTGCGCGCCGGAGCCGTCCACCGGGCTGGCGACGATCCGGTGCAGCTTGCGCCCGGGCGCCTTCGTCGTGCCGCCCACGCCCTTGCGCATGGCCTCCCGCACGAGGCCATCCACCCGGTCACGCAGCGCCGCATCCGCCAGCCAGCTGCGCAGGATCGTGAGCCGGGCCAGCGTCTCCGAGGAGACCGTCCTCGCCGCCAGACGGTCCGCCAAGCCGTCCATGGCGCCCGAGCGGACCTCCGCATCGGCATCGAGCAGCCAGGCGCAGCCAAGCTCGGCGAAAATCTCCCGGGGCCGCCCCACCGCCAGCCGGACCAGGGCCCGGCGCGCCTCGGGCGGCACGGTGGGCAGCATTTCTGCAAACAGGGCTTGGAGCACTGTGACGTTGTCGCCGTGCTCCACCATCAGGCTGCCGAGCAGACCGTCGAGCAGGGTCTCCAGAGCGGCTGGATCGTCCCCATCTTCTACGGCGTCAGTGAATGCATCCTGCCGCGCGGCGAGGATGGCGGGCGGGGTCAGGCCGGCGCGCACCCAGATTCCGGAGACCGCCAGGCTTCCTTTGAGGGTCAGGGCATCCGTTGTCACCAGTTCGCCGAGCTGCGCCTCGAGGGCATCGATGAAAAGCGCGCCGCGCCGCTGCCCGTTCTCCCGCGCCATCCGGGCTTCGTCGAGCCCCGTGCTGAGCAGCTGGCTCATGCGCTCTTCATCCTCACCGGCGCCGGCCGCGCTGCCAGCCATCTGCGCCAGCAGCCCCGCTGCGTCGTCCGGCCTTTCCAGAAGCGCGCGACCGAACCGCTGTAACTCCGCGGCGTGCGTTTTGGGGTTGGAAGCCTTCGCAAGGGCCGCGAGCATGGTCTTGACCGAACTGGGCAGCATGGCGATCCCGCAAAAACTGAAGACAACTCGGAGCGAGCCTGCATGGGGCGAGGCAACGCTGCAAGCGGGAGACGGCTGGCGAAGCGGGATCACACAGGTCTCAGAACCCGGTCGTCGCGCCTCGACCGCCCACCTTGTCTCACATGCCGGCGACCTTGAGCGTCTCTGTCGCCCGGTAGGTCTCGAGTGCTTCGTCCGGATCGGGAAACGGATAGACGTCGAGCAGATCGGCCTCAGCGCTCAGGGCTGACCTGAAATGCACCATCGCGCCCCGTGCATCCACCGGGTCGCCTTCGCCGAGTTCGCTGAAGTCGGCTGTCATCGCCGTGGGTTCGACCTCGCCGGCAGGGATGAAGACAGCAGTCCAGTTCGTGAACGTCGGATCAATCGACATGGGGGCCCTCCCGCTGTTGTCCGTAGTGTCCCATGCTCCAAAGGAGCCGTCAGGAGAGGCCTCTTACCACGAGATGGCCCATCTGACCCGGCCCGTGACGTCATGTCACATCCGGACGGGGGGCCGTGGGCTACGGGTCGGCATCGACGAAGTTCGATGACCTCACTGCTGGCACGGAGCTACCGTCTCTCGGCCTCCTTGCGCATTCCCCGGAAGATGGGTGCACATACGGCAGGATCATCGGGTCTACGGCCGCTCGGACGGCGCGCGCCAACTGGACCGTGGCCCCGTGCGCGGTAAGCATCAGGGCTGCACCCTTGCCCGGTTCGAGCACGGCTGCATCCCCTCGCTTGAATATGCCCCGTCACAAGGCCATCACTCCCGAAGATCTGCCATCGTGCCGGAGGGATCATGGCGAACATGACGATAAGAAACCTGCCGGACGAGGTTCACGAGCGCCTCCGCGTGCAAGCCCAATTGAACGGACGCAGCCTCGAGGCGGAGGTGCGCTCGATCCTCGTGCATGCCGTCATTGCCGCGAGCGACGGCGGCTTCGGCCACCGGCTCCGGGAGCGCTACGGGCGCTATCTGGGGGATGAGCTGGCCGTCGAGCGGGACCAGTCCACGAACCAGTTGAGCCTGTTCGATTGATCCTCCTTGATACGAGCGTGATCGCCGAGACCCAGAGGAAAGTCCCCGACGATGCAGCCATGGACTGGCTCAACGCACAGGACCCCACGAACCTCTATCTGAGCGCGATCACGGCGGCGGAACTGACCTTCGGCGTTCAGGCGGTACCGGACGGCAAGCGGCGCGACGGACTGATACGGGCCGTCACGGCCATTCTCGAAGAAGACTTTTCCGGTCGGATCCTGCCCTTCGATGGCACGGCGGCGCGGATCTACGGCACCCAGGTCGCGGTCGCGCACCAGAAGGGCTACACGATCTCGATCGCGGATGGGCAGATCGCCGCGATCGCCCTCTCCCGGCCAGGCGCGGTGGTCGCGACACGCAATCCGATGCCGTTCATGGCGCTCGGAGCAGACGTTCTCGATCCTTGGGCCTTTGGCGGGCCAAGGCGCCGGTAGGCGACCATTGTCCCTCTCGGCCGCATTGGGCCCTTCAGCCCGCTGACCCTCATCCGCCGCTCCTCTGGAAAGGGCTATCGGCTGACCAGATGCGCGGGGCGCGCCGCCGCCACGACATCCGGCCTGCCGATGCCGCCATCGGGCAGTTGAAGCTCACCAGCAAACAGATGGGGGTGACGAGGTTACGCGAAGCGGCAGTGCAGTCTGCTTCGTCAAGGGAGAAGGTGGGCTGCTACGCACCGGTGACAGTCTACAAACCATGACGCCCTTTCCGGCCGTCCAACCGGAACAAGAAGCGGAACATAAAATGATGGTGTCGCGGCAGAACGCCTTGTAATATACTGCGAGACATCGATATTCCTTCTTCTATGCCCCTGTGTTAGCGGACGATAAAGCGGAACTCCAAGGGGGCCTTGAGGCTACATGTCCTGATCATGACACAGCTGCGCGACGATCAGGAAACCATCTATGCAGTGGAGCCGCTTCTGCCGGAGGAAGCTTCGAAACACCGGCCCGCTCTCAATGATCTCGCACTCGAGTTGGCGACGGTTTCCGCAGAGCTGAGCGCTGCCCTGCCCCCGGCGATCCGTGCGCCGCTGGGCGGGCTGGTCCGCTCGATGAACTGCTATTACTCGAACCTGATCGAGGGGCACGACACGCATCCGATCGATATCGAACGGGCGTTGCGGCAGGATTTCAGCGCCGACCGGGAAAAGCGGAACCTGCAACTCGAGGCCGTCGCGCATATCGCGGTCCAGAAGTGGATCGATGAAGGTGGGCTGACGGAGCATCCCCTGCATCCGGAAAGCCTGCGCGAGCTTCATCGGCGCTTCTGCACAGGGCTACCGGAAGACCTGCTTCTGCAAAAGGATCCCGGCGGAAATCCCCTGCCGGTCGTCCCGGGCCAGTACCGGGAAGGCTACGTGAAAGTCGGCCGACATGTGCCGCCCAGTCCCGGCGCGGTGCCGCGGCTGCTGGCACACATGCACCGGATGTACCGCATGCAGGGCCGGCTGGGCAGTGTCTTGGCGGTCGCCTGCGCGCATCACCGGCTGGTCTGGGTGCACCCCTTCACCGACATGAATGGACGGGTCGCCCGGATGGTGGCCCATGCCATGTTGCGCGATACGGTGAGATCGGAAGGTCTCTGGTCGGCGTCCCGGGGCCTCGCCCGCAACGTGGGAGACTACAAGGCCCGCCTCGAGGCGGCCGACGCGACACGTCCCGGCAGCGCAGATGGGCGCGGCGCGCTCTCGGAGGCGCGGCTCGCCGAATTTGCGCAGTTTTTCCTGCAATGCTGTATCGACCAGGTCTCCTTCATGTCCGGCTTGATGCGACCGACCGAGCTGAGGGGCCGCATCGTGGATTGGGCGCGGCAACAGGAAGAACGTGGTGTCGTGCTCAAAGGCAGCGATCGGATCCTGCGTGCCATTCTGATGGAAGGCGAGATCGAACGGGGAGCGGTTCCCGACATGCTAGGGGTCAGCGACCGACAGGCACGAAAAGTCACCGCCCGGCTTCTCGAACTGGAAGCCTTGGCTTCCGAGGGTCCACGCTCCCCACTGCGGCTGCATTTCCCGGCGACACTCGCATCGGCATGGATGCCGAACCTCTTCCCCGAGAAATAAGGGTCAGACGAGAGAGCGTGTTTGCCGGCAAGATGACAGCATGACTGCTCGGACCAAGGAGATGACCCGGGCTACATGACAAACGGGCCGAGGGAACAGCTCCCGGCTCCCTCCGTTCATTGAGCACAGCCATTAGATGGAGGATTCCATGAGGACGCTATCTCTGTGTGCGACACTCGCTCTGCTGCCCGCCTCGGCGTTTGCTCAAGACGCGACGGCCAACCTGATGGGGCCGGACGGCTCAGATATGGGCCGCGTGACGCTGACCCAGACGCCGAATGGCGTGATCGTCTCGCTTGACGCTCAAGGTCTCGACGAAGGTGAGCATGGCTTCCATGTTCACGAAACCGGGGCCTGCTCGCCCGACTTCGAAGCCGCTGGCGGTCACTACAATCCGACGGGGGCCGAGCACGGCATGAAGAACGAGGCAGGAGCACATGCGGGCGACATGCCAAACATCTATGCAGACGCCGAGGGCGGCGCGAAAGCAGACGCCTTCCTCCATGACGTCTCACTTGACGAAGGGGCCGAGGGCACGCTCTTCGACGATGACGGCTCCGCGATCATCATTCATGCCCAGGCCGATACCTACGAGGCAGAAGCTGGCGCTGGTGACCGGGTGGCCTGTGGGATCATCGAAGAGAACTGAGCTTGGAGCCTGCCAAGGGGTTCCTGTGCCCCCTGACAAGAGGGGGGATGAGAAAATCAACCAGAGCAGCAGCAGAGGGCGTTGACGCTGTGATCCCCCCGACGCGCTCCCCGAAGAAACTGGCGGCGGCACTTCCATGGCTGGTCACGCCGAGCAAGCGGCCTGAATAAGGGCCGGCGACAACTACTTTGACCAACACCGACCATCGTCTCAGCCATGGTGGACCACCTCCAATAAGTGGCGTTTGAAGGCGTTTTCCGAGGCGGCGATGAGCTGACAGCGGTGTTGCTCTCGAAATAGCAGCCGCGAAATACCATCGACGATTGCTCGCTTAGCACAGCCCCTGCCCCACGAAAAAGGCCCGCCCCCCCTCGTGATACGGGGGGGCGGGCCGGTCATGGGCGATGGGCGCGTCTCAGTAGATGGCGATCGCCGGGAACAGGATCAGCACCGCGACCGCGAGCGCCTGCAGGCCGATGAAGG
>NZ_JAPWGO010000406.1 GCF_027213785.1 Limimaricola sp. G21655-S1
GTGTTGCTGACCGGTGAGGCAGGGGTAGGTTTCGAGCTGGTGGCCCGGTTTTTCCACCACGGCAATACCCCGTGGGTAACGCCAGCCAAGCTGGAACAGCTGGCCGATGCCCCGCTGGAACTGCTGCAAAAAGCCAATAACGGCGTGTTGTTCCTGCCGGAGATCGGTCAGTACAATCGTCGTACGCAGCAAGGCTTGCTGTTCTTGCTATCCAAACTGGACCGCTTCAACGTGCGCCTGGTGTGTTCC
>NZ_JAPWGO010000407.1 GCF_027213785.1 Limimaricola sp. G21655-S1
GTGCAGGTGGCGTGCGGCAACTTCCTTGCCCGTGCCAGAGGCACCGGTGATCAGCACGGGTGTCTTGAGTTGCGCCACCCGTTCCAGCACCGCGCGCACGTCTGAAATGGCGGCAGAACTGCCAATCAGGTCTGTGCGGCGGCTGCCGGGGTCAGATTGCGCCAGCGCCCGGCGCAACGCCTGATTTTCACGCTTCAGCTGCGCCACCTCAAGGCTGCGTCGCAGCGAATTGACGATCTGATTGGAGC
>NZ_JAPWGO010000408.1 GCF_027213785.1 Limimaricola sp. G21655-S1
CCACAATGTTGTCTAACTCATTAATTGCAATATGCAACTATTTAGTTAAAAAAAAGGGATCAACAGCATCCCTTCTCTACTACCTGCTCTGCAGGCGATGTTTCACATAAAAGGCCGGTTCTGCGCGCAGCCGCCCCGGCCAGACGCCTCAGCAACTCGGGTGCCCCATGCCGAACTTCCGGTTGCAAGTCAGGCAATAGCTTGTATTCCTCTTCTATCAATTCAGCCCGAATGCGCTGGTAGATAGC
>NZ_JAPWGO010000409.1 GCF_027213785.1 Limimaricola sp. G21655-S1
ATTAATAACATGACACTTGGAATAGATGTGCTTAGGGGTGAAAAATACGAAGAGACCGTCTATGAAGTGTTGTATTCCGAGCTGGTAGACCAATGCGAACGCACAGGTTTACCCCTAGCGACTATAGATTTACATCTCAAAGCAACAGCATTCAATCGAAGCTATCACCCAGTAGAAAGGGCACTGCATGGGAAGCACTGGGACGGCGTAGAGCGTGTCCAACGTGTCCTGGATTGCTTGCCTTGCTC
>NZ_JAPWGO010000410.1 GCF_027213785.1 Limimaricola sp. G21655-S1
GGCCACGGTTGGCCGTCCGGCTGGTAAAAGTAGGCGGCCGCCACCGGGTCCTGCTTCAGGAACGGGTCGGATTTCAACAGCGTGTACAGCCGCGGGCTGACGGCAAAGCCTTGCTCCGCCAGGCGGATAGCCGGCGCGAACAGCTCGGCCCACGGCAGCTTGCCCTGCTCGCGGTGTGCCATTTCCAGCATGGCCACCGCGCCGGGCACGCCCACCGAGCGGCCGCCGACCACGGCATCGTTGAATGC
>NZ_JAPWGO010000411.1 GCF_027213785.1 Limimaricola sp. G21655-S1
GTTTGCCGCAGCCCACGGCTGGGAGAACCAGTACCGGCTCATCATCCAGCTCGGCAAGCAGCTGCCAGCGCTACCCGGCGAATGGCAGCAGGAGGAGTTCCGCCTCAAGGGGTGTGAAAGCCTGGCCTGGCTGAAGGGAGAAAAAAGCGAGGGTGGCTGCTGGCATTTTGCCTGTGATTCCGATGCCCGCATCGTGCGGGGCCTTATCGTCATCGTGCTGGCGGCACTCAACCACCAATCGTCTGCAG
>NZ_JAPWGO010000412.1 GCF_027213785.1 Limimaricola sp. G21655-S1
ATCTGGTGACGGGCTCATGCCTAAAAAACCGACCTAGCTTAATCAGCCGTTCGCGCCAGCTCAACCACTTTTAACAAACACAAAACACAATAAAAACCTTTGCGCATCAAATCATCTGCCGTATCAAGAGGATGGCGCCAAATTTCCTGCCGTGGCCGTGGCGGTCATCTCGCAGCGCCAGCCGCTACTGAGCGTTATGTTTTCACATTTTGTTACTATCCATTTTTTACAAGCCTGCGCCCCACTCC
>NZ_JAPWGO010000413.1 GCF_027213785.1 Limimaricola sp. G21655-S1
CAAGAGCAGTAGCAGATGAGGTAGGTGCCATGTCCGCACGGGAAAGATCCTTCGCAATCAACTATGTAGCCCAGTTTGACTGCTTGTGGCGGGAATAGCTAGCCACCTCTATTGCATCTTTCATCAATAAAATGGGCAGCGAACCGCTGCCCATCGGGTGAGTGAGTGCTCAGCGCACCGGCAGGTATTTGGCCTGCAATTTGCGAAACTCCTCCGAGGCGAGGGCGCGGGTCAGACCCTGCTGAAAG
>NZ_JAPWGO010000414.1 GCF_027213785.1 Limimaricola sp. G21655-S1
GTTTTGCACGTTGTCGGGGGTGATGAACTTGGCGCGATAGCGGTTCCAGGCGCCGGTCGGGCCGGTGGGCTTGGCGGTGGTCGGCGCCTGGGCATCCTTCAGGCGGATGATCCAGTCGTAACGCTCAGCCTGTGCCAGCACCTGATGCAACTGGGCGTTGTCAAAACCGTGCTTCTCGACCATCTTCTGGACGAACCTGTCCACGTTGGGGCGATTGGCGAAGTCCCCCTTGCTAACCCCTGTCTCCT
>NZ_JAPWGO010000415.1 GCF_027213785.1 Limimaricola sp. G21655-S1
GTTGTATTTCTTGCACAGATGCAATCACGGCTGCCCAACGCTGCGCCGAGGTAGCAAACAGCCGCGCCCCCAGATAGCGGCGACGCGAGCGCCGGTAGGGCGGCACACGCACCACGCCCAGGCCGTACACCTCGCCCAACTCCCCCGCCACCTCGCGGCAGGTACCGGTCATGCCCGACAACACCAGATAGCGGCGAAAGAACAGCTGGTAGCTGATCTTGCCCAGCGTCTCGCGCTCATCCCCCGGC
>NZ_JAPWGO010000041.1 GCF_027213785.1 Limimaricola sp. G21655-S1
AGAAAGCATCGTGCCCGTCGACCGGAGGCCGACCATGCACTAACAATTAACCTGGAGCACTCAGACGGGGCAGCTCACCGAGTGCGACGCGCATGAAAATTTTCGATCATGACGATAGGATCATTCATTATCTGCATGATCCGACATGGTGTATCCCCTCTTGAGGCAACTTGTTCAGGAGCGTCCACCATGGCTCATCTCGTCAACGATCATGTCCTTATCGACGACACCCGCATTGCGCACGGCATCCATGGCGAAGGGTCTCCGGTCGTGCTGCTCCACGGCACCCCATCCTCTTCATATATCTGGCGCAACATCCTGCCGGCGCTGGTTGCAGCTGGCCACAAGGTGCATGTCTACGACCTCTTGGGCTACGGCTTGTCCGAGCGTCCTTGGGACCCGGAGATCGACACCTCCGTTACGGGGCAGGTTCCCATTTTGGAAGGGCTGCTGGATCATTGGGGACTGGAGGATGCCCATATCATCGCCCACGACATTGGTGGTGCGGTCGCCCAGCGGTTTTCCATCTTCTCGCAACCGTGTGTTCGGTCACTTACCCTGATCGATGTAGTCAGCTTCGACAGCTGGCCTTCGAAGCGCACGCATCAGCAGATGCAGGCTGGTCTGGATGCGCTGATCAAGGCACCCGATGCCGACCACAGGGCGCATTTCCGGGACTGGTTGCTCTCGACCGTGCAGCACAAGGAACGCCTGTCTAAGACGTCGCTCGAGACGTTTCTGGAGTTCATCTCCAACCCGATCGGACAAGGCAGCCTGTTCCAGCATCAGGTCCGGCATTATGACCCCAAGCACACCGACGAACTGACACCCCGCCTTGCTGAACTCGGCAAGATTCCGGTTCAGCTGATCTGGGGTGCGGATGACGAGTGGCAGGTCGTCGCGTGGGCGCGGAAGCTGCACGAGGCCATCCCGGGCTCGGAGCTGCATGTGCTGGACGAGTGCGGCCATTTCGCAATGGAAGACCAGCCCGAGAAGATCTCTGACCTGCTGGTTGATTTCCTCAAGAAGAATGGGTGAGCCATGACCGATATCTCGCGAGCGCCGACTGGAGGACGAGACCGGCGCCGGCTTACCACTCTCTTCGAGATCACAGGCTCCGTGCTGGCCATGGCCTATGCGTTGCTGATCGCATCGAACGTCGGAGCCGAGACCCTGGGGTTCACTTTGCTGCTGATCTCGTCCGGCCTGTTCGCTGCATGGGCGGTGATCGACGGACGCTGGACCTTCCTGTTATTGCAGGCGTTCTACGCCTCTTCGGCAGTGATCGGCTTGGTCCGGTGGGGCTGACGGCGAGCTTGCCGGCCGAATAGCCCAACGGTAGCATGAAGCAAATTACTCAGAGGTAAGCACTCATCGATGCCTGTCATGTCAGATAAGTTGATCCAACGGCTGGACATCGATGCGCTTCGCGCTCTGAGCGCGATCGAGGACCAAGGTGGGGTGACCCGCGCCGCAGCGCATCTTGGACTGTCTCAATCGGCTGTGAGCCATAAGATCAAGAGGCTCGAATCCAGCCTCGACTGCGACCTTCTGAGCAGGCGCCCAGGTGCTCCCCTTTTCACGGATACGGGGCGCGATCTCTTGGGCTACGCGCGGCGCATCCTCGCCATTCACGACGAGGCGCTGCGCTCGCTCTCGAAGACACTGGTGCAGGGACAAATCAGTCTCGGCCTTACCGAGGACACGACCTGTTCCGACCTCAGTCGCATCCTCGGCCGGTTTTCGCGACTACATCCCGGCGTCTCGGTGCGGACGCGAGTGCTTCAAAGCCTCGTGCTGCAAGATCTTCTGGCGTCCGGCGGGATCGACTTTGCCATCATGCAAGTCTTCACTCACGAGGTCCGGCCACACGACATCGAGCTGTTCCGGGAACGCCTGTTCTGGGTTAAATCCCCCGATCTCGACCTCGGCTCAGGCAACACGGTGCCGTTTCTCTCATTCGATGAGAATTGTTTCTACCGTCGGTGGGCGATGGACGTTGCCCAAGAGGACGGGACGGTATTTGCGACCATCCTGGAATGCGCCAGTGCTGCCGGCATCGTCTCCGGTGTGCGAAGCGGTCTTGGTGTCGCCATTCTGAATGAGCGGCATGTAACGCCGGACATGGACGTTCTGAAGGGCTGCTTCGCCGATCCACCTGACGTTACTTATGTCGCGCGCCGGGCACGGAAACTGCGCAATCCGGCGATCGATACGCTAATCGACGAGATCAAACGGGAAATTGCAGGAGAGAGGGCTCTCCGGATCGCTTGATGACTTGGCTGTGGGACGACGCGCTGCACGATCAGGCTCATGGTCTTCGTAGAGGCCCACCCTACGTTGGTTGCCAAGGGTGACCGGCATCCGTTCGAACCTGTCGCTGCGCAAAATATTACCTCGAGCCGGCTGCCGGCCATGCGCGTAGAGACCTAAGGTCTGTCCTTAGCGACAGGTTTGGGAAGCAGCCGTTGCCCCCATGTGCAGCGAATGTCGCCTGTCCGCCCATTCAACCTGGCTACTCTCGGCCCATTCCGGACACTTGCAGACCCCGTCACGCTGCGAAACAGCTTCCTACAAGTAGCCATACGTGCATTGGCGCAGCGTTCTTTCTGCTATTACAACAACGTATGCAAGCGCCCGGAGGGAGCGCCGACCTGCACTCCACCATGTTGGCCGGGCATCATCGCCGCTGCCACGCCATCTGCACAAACCCCTCTCTGAAGGCGAAACGGGAAAGATGATCGTCGATGACTTTCCTGGCGCGGGCGAGCGCCTCGCTGTCTGACGTCGAAACCGTCACAACCAGCTCGTCAGCTGTGGCAGTCAGCATGACCGGACCGAACGGCATTGCCACTCGACCGCTTTGCGTGTCGCAGCTCGCTTCGACCTTATGCGCGAAATGCTTGCAGAGCTGTTGGAGGTAGCGGCTGGCATTCGGGGTCCGAAAACGCCCTTCATCGAGAATTCGGTCTTGCATCTGGATAATCCTGAGTTCATTGGTCGGGATATTCCTGATTGAAACAGTAGCCATTGTCCAGACCCACAGCGACGAGGCTGCGCCGCACCCGGAGACGCCCCATGAAGATCCTCGCTACCAGCCTCGTCGCTCTCGCGGTGCCGGGCTTTGCCCTCGCCTCCGACCTGACCATCACTACCGCCGCTGGCGAAGTCGCCGTGCCAGCCCGGCCCGAGTCCGTCGTGGCGCTCGACCTCGCCGCGATCGACGCGCTGGACGCGCTCGGCGTCGAACTGGCCGGCGTGCCCGAGATCACGCCGCCGGCCTATCTCGAGGCGGCGATGGCAGGCGTCGAACGTGTCGGCACGCTGTTCGAGCCCGACTACGAGGCGCTGGCCGTCATGGCGCCCGACCTGATCGTCGCCGGCGGGCGCTCGCAGAGCATGGTCGAGCCGCTCTCCGCCGTGGCGCCGACCATCGACATGACGATCTGGGGCGAGGATCTGGTCGGCCAGGCCAAGGCCCGGGTCGCCGCCTATGGCGATATCTTCGGCAAGCAGGACGCGGCGGCGGAGCTGGCTGGCGCGCTCGACAACAAGCTTACGGCGGTGCAAGGCACGGTGACCGACAAGGGCGACGCGCTGATCCTGCTGACCAATGGCGGCAAGGTCTCGGCTTATGGCGCCGACTCGCGCTTCGGCTGGCTGCACGCCGCACTGGAGCTGCCCGAGGCCTATCCCGATCTCGACGCCGAGACCCATGGCGAGGCGGTCTCCTTCGAGTTCATCGCCGAGGTCGACCCGGACTGGATCATCGTCATCGACCGCGGCGCCGCTATCGGGCAGGACGGAGAAGCGGCACAGGCCACGCTCGACAACCCGCTGGTCGCCGGCACCAAGGCGGCGCAGAACGACCAGATCCTCTACCTCGACAGCGCCCCGCTCTACCTCGCGGGCGGCGGCATCCAGTCGCTGATGGGCACGCTGGGTGAAATCGAAGCGGGCTTCTCCAAGTAAGCCATGCGCCTGCTGCTTGCCCTGTTCTTCGCCCTTCTGATCGGGGCAAGCCTCGGCATCGGTGTCGCCGACCTCTCGTCTGGCGACACCGATGCCGGCCTGCTTCTGGCAATCAGCCGCTGGCCCCGCACCGCCGCAGCCCTGCTCGCGGGCGCCGGGCTGGCGCTGGCCGGCGTCGTAGTGCAGCTCACCGTGCAGAACAGGCTGGTCGAGCCCGGCCTGACCGGCACGCCCGAGGCGGCGATGATCGGGCTGCTGGGCATCACCCTCCTCGCGCCGGGGGCCTCGATCCTTCTCAAGATGAGCGCCGCCGCCGCCGCCGCGCTCGCGGGCACGTTGGGTTTCCTGGCGCTGGCGCGCCACGTGCCGCGCCGCGACCCGGTGCTGCTGCCGCTGGTCGGTCTCGTCTACGGCGGCATCCTCGGCGCGGCGGCGCACTGGGGCGCCTGGGTCACCGACCTGATGCAATATCTTGGCACATGGACCGCGGGCGAGTTCTCGGGCGTGCTGCGCGGGCGCTACGAGCTCCTGTGGATTGTCGCCGCGCTCGGCCTCCTGCTGTGGCTCGCCGCCGATCGCATCACCATTCTCGGGCTGGGCGAGGCGCAGGCGCGCTCGCTCGGGCTCGATTACCGCCAGACCCTCGTGCTCGGGCTCGGCATCGTCTCAGTCACCGTGGCGGTGGTGGTGGTGACGGTGGGTGCGCTGCCCTTCGTCGGTCTGGTGGTGCCGAACATCGTCTCGCGGCTGCGCGGCGACAACCTACGCGCCAATCTCGGTTTGATAGCTCTGTCGGGCGGCGGCGCGGTGCTGGCCGCCGACGTGATCGGACGGCTCGTGCGGTTCCCCTACGAGATCCCGGCCGGGACGGTCTTCGCCGTGGCCGGCGCTGGCATCTTCCTGTGGCTGCTGCATGCCCCGCGACGGGTCCGCGTCGCCCATGGCTGAGCGCCGGCTAATCCTGCTGGGGCTGGCGCTGGCCCTTGGCTGTACCGCCTTCCTGCTGTGGAACCTGCGCGTGCCGATGGGCTTCATCCTGTCGCTGCGCGCCACCAAGCTCGCCGCTCTGGTGATCGTCGGCGCCGCAACCGGCGCGGCGACGGTGCTGTTCCAGACCGTGGCGGGCAACCGGCTGATCACGCCGGGCATCGTCGGCTTCGACGCGCTCTTCGTGTTCCTCCAGACCATGCTGGTGCTAACGCTCGGCGGCGCGGGCTACGCCACGCTGCCGACACTGCCGGCCTTCCTGGTCGAGACCGCCTGCCTTGCCGGGGCTGGCGTAGCGCTGTTCGGGCTGCTGCTCAGGCGGGGCGCGGGCGACCTGATCCGGCTGGTGCTGAGCGGGCTGATCCTCGGCGTGATGCTGCGCGGCCTGTCGGGCTTCGCACAGCGGCTGCTTGAGCCTTCCGAGTTCGCCGTGGTCCAGCAGGCGAGCTTCGCGAGCTTCGGCGCGGTCGACGCCACCCAGCTCGCCATCGCCGCCCCGATCCTGGGCCTGGCACTGGCGCTTGCCTGGCGGCTGTCGCCGCGGCTCGACCTGGCGCTGCTCGGCCGCGACAAGGCGATCACGCTCGGCCTCGATTTCGACCGCTTCGTGCTCGGCGTGCTGGCGCTGATCGCGGTGATGGTGGCGGTCTCGACTGCTCTGGTCGGGCCGGTCACCTTCCTCGGCCTGCTGGCCGCGGCACTGGCCCATGCGCTGCTGCGCCAGCCCCGCCATGCCGCGCTGCTTCCGGCGGCAGCCGGGCTCGGGGCGCTGATCTTGGTGTCGGGGCAATTCCTGTTCGAGCGGCTCCTGGGCTTCCAGTCCACGCTGGCCGTGATCGTCGAATTTCTGGGCGGGCTGGTGTTCCTCGCCCTCGTGCTGAGAAAGGCCGCGAGATGATCGAGATCGAGGGCCTGCGGGTCGAGCGCGACGGCACGCCGATTTTGCACGACCTGTCGCTGGCACTGCCCGCGGGCGGGATCACCGCGCTGATCGGCCCGAACGGCGCCGGCAAATCGACGCTGCTGTTGACCTTGGCCGGGCTGATCGGGCCGGCGGCGGGCCGGGTGCGGCTCGACGGCGACGATCTCCATGCGCTGCGACCGCAGGCCCGGGCGCTGCGGCTGGCGTTTCTCGGGCAGGATCAGGCGCAGGTCTCGCGGCTCACCGTGCGCGAGATGGTGGGTTTCGGCCGCTGGCCGCATCATCGCGGCCGCCCCGGCGCCGTCGACCGGGCCGCCGTGGCCGAGGCGTTGGAAGTGTTCGGCCTCGGGGCGCTGGCCGAGCGCCCCGTCTCGTCTCTGTCGGGTGGTCAGCGCCAGCGCACCCAGATCGCCATGGCCCATGCCCAGGCGACGCCACTGGTGCTGCTCGACGAGCCGCTCAGCGCGCTCGACCCGCGCTACGCCCGCGAGGTGATGGAGGCGCTGGTCGCGATGGCGCACGACCCGGTCACCCCGCGCAGCGTCGTGGTGGTGCTGCACGATCTCGGCATGGCCGCGCGCTATGCCGACCGCGTCGTGGCGATGAAGCACGGCCGTCTGGCGGCGGCGGGCCCGCGCCGCGAGGTGATGCGCGACGCGGTGCTGAGCGATCTGTTCGACACAGGGCTGAAGCTGCGTGAGGTCGAGGGCGCGGACGTCGTGCTCCCGGCCTGAGCGCCCTGGCTCCGTCTCGTCATCGATCGAGTGCTTGCGAGAATTGTGCCGGTATTTCTCGGCGTCAGAGTGCACTACGAAAGTGCAAACGTTCTACGATGTCCGCTTTGGATAGGGAGTGAGGCCGGTTTGCAGTCGCAGCAAATGACCGCTTCCCGCCAATGCTGTTGAAAAAGTCTGTGTTGCGGCGCGGCAAGTCCTTCGATTCACTCATTCCTGAGGGGATGGGAGGGTTTCGAGATGATGGGCAGGCAGGAGGCTCCGGCGCAGCTGTTCTACGAGTTCGATCTGGAGCGGCACGTCCCGGCCAACCATATGCTGCGAGAGATCGACTTGTTTCTCGACTGCGGCGGCTTGCGGGAGGCGCTGCGCCCCTTCTACAGCCACCTTGGCCGTCCATCCATCGACCCCGAACTCATCATCCGGATGCTGGTGATCGGCTACGTCATGGGCATCCGATCGGAACGTCGTCTCTGTGACGAGGTCCATCTGAATCTCGCCTATCGCTGGTTCTGCCGACTGGGCCTGGAGCGAAAGGTCCCGGATCACTCGACCTTCTCGCGCTATCGCCATGGCAAGTTCCGGGAGAGCAACCTGTTGCGTCAGGCCTTCGAAGCCACGGTCGAGCGCTGTCTGAAGGAAGACCTCGTGTCCGGCGAGGGCTTCGCCGTGGACGCGAGCCTGATCTCTGCCGACGCCAACAAGGTCCGGTCGATCGCGGCCGAGGATTGGAGCCCGGAGCGCGCGCGTGAGGTCGGGAACAGGGCGGCGCGGGAATACCTGGAGACACTCGACGATGCCGCCTTCGGGGCCGCGTCGCCTGTCCAGCCGAAGTTCGTGGCGAAGTCCGATCCGGCCGCACAATGGACCCGCGCCGAGGAAAGCCATCCATACTTTGCCTATGCCACCAACTACCTGATCGACACCAAGAGCGCGGTCATCATGGACGTCGAGGCAACGAGAGCAATCCGCCAGGCCGAAGTCGGGGCCTCGCGCACAATGCTCGACAGGACGGAGAAGCGGTTCGGTATCCGGCCGGACTGGCTGGCCGCCGACACCGCCTACGGCAACGCCGAGAACCTCGGATGGCTGGTCGAGAATCGCAGCATCATCCCCTTCATCCCGGTCATCGACAAATCAGAGCGGACCGATGGCACCTGGTCCCGGTCCGACTTCGAATGGGACGAGGCGAACGATCAATACATCTGCCCCGAGGGCCATGCTCTCAAGCAATTCCGCCGGAACTACTCCGATCCGAACCGGGGGCAGGATGCCGGCGGACGGAAGAAATACCGTGCCTTGAAGGCCACCTGCCAAGCCTGCCCATCCAAGGAAGTCTGCTGCCCGAAAGCGGAGGCGCGATACGTGACACGCGAGCCGCACGAGGAAGCACGCGAGTTCGCGCGCGAATGCCGCAAGACCAAGGCCTACAAGGTGTCCCGCGACAAGCGGAAGAAGGTGGAGATGCTCTTTGCCCACCTGAAGCGCATCCTTGGCCTGACCCGGCTACGCTTGCGCGGCCCCAACGGCGCCAAGGACGAATTCCTCCTCGCCGCTATCGCTCAGAACCTCAGGAAACTCGCGAAGCTACGGCCCCAGAATGCGCTTCGGGAGGCCACGGCATGAGCTGAGCGGCCGAATAGCCGCCTCAAGGCGGACAGACGGGCAGTTGCCCGAACGGAACGGCGGCACCCCGACGTTTGGGCTGACAAAACCGTCGCCCTCGACCAGCTTTTTCAACACAATCCGCCCGGAGCAGCCGGATCAGCTCACGGCCCACACCGGACCTTAGTGGGAGGTGCGGCACATGTCCTCTATTCAGCCCAAAGGGGCCAATTGAACCTGCTTCAAGGAATGTGCCGGAGAGGTCTCAGCGGCATAGGCTCGTTCAGCGGAGTGAACAACCTCGACAGAAGCCACGTTTGACTGCCTATCGTGTGGCCTAACGATCTACGTAGTGCAACCCATACGACCGCCAGTTAGGCCATTATAAGAAGCATATATTCACAGCCTTCAACCAAACCGCTCGATGCGTCTTGACCGAGTGGCTGATACGGCTCTTGACCTCTTGCCATAAGAAGCGAAAAGATAGCGACTGGCCTCTATCATTAGGCAAGAAATCAACCCAACGAGAATTATTTATTTGATATTGCGTGAGATTTGCGTAAACTAAAAGTTTGATCAGAGCGAAGAAAGATTGTCAGATTCGGGGTGGCAATGATTGACGGCATCTATATCGCATATTTCGCCAGTAAGGCAGGAAACAGTATGGGCATGTTCGTTTTTAAGAATGGCATTATCGCTGGTGGCGACATCGGCGGATGGGTCTACAAGGGCGAATACACCGTTGGCGATGACGGTTTCGCTGAGGGAGCGGTGACCTTTGAAATCCCGGCAGGCGCAGCGTCAATCACCGGTGTGACTGCCGATGACCAGCCGCTCAGCGTTAGGGTGCCTATCCACCTCCCAGTCATTATCGATCCGGATGAGACCTATCGGATCGAAACGCCGCAGGGACCTTTGAACGCGAAGTTTCGCAAGGTTACAGGGGCGTAACTGGGACATGACGATAGAAGAGAGTATTTTAGCGCTTACAATCTTGGCCATCTTGCTGAGCCCTATCGTCGCCCTCGAAGTTGAGCGACGACGCGATGCCAACCGGGCTAAGCTTGAACGAAAGGTAACGGTATACCGTGACCTACTACGGACACGCGGCATCCGCCTGGACGCGGTCCACGTGTCTGCGCTCAATCTTGTCGACCTTGAGTTCTACGACGACGTAGAAATTCGACGAACACTGAAAGATTATATAAGGCACCTCAGCTCGCCAATGCCTGCTGTCGAAGACCAAGACAGGTATTTTGAGCAGAGGGAGGACCTGTTCTTAGAGTTGCTTCAGATAATGGGGCAATCCCTTGGTTACAACTTCGATAAACAAGACCTGCGCCGCCTAAGCTACATTCCGCTGGGCTGGGAGAACGATCAAAAGACCCAACGTCAAAACTCGCAACTTCTGAACGAAGTTCTGTCCGGAATGCGAGCATTTCCAGTCGCCTCTCTAAATTCGACTGGTGGCCCATTCCCTGCACCACCAGAGGATTGAAGCGGCGCCTCTCTCAAAGACTTCCTGAAAGGATAGCCTGCCAACTACGCAGGGTGTGACGGGCGGCTGCGGCTCAACCCACAGCCTACGCCTCTGCTTGCCGGAGAATCAATCAAGAGCAGTGACAAAGAACTGGGCGTCGCAAAACTAAAGAGTCGGCTTCCCGCCCGGAGTAGCCGAGTCAGCTTACGGCCTTTCTCCACCACCCGCATCAATATTGACCCAGCCGGGATCTATGGATGAACACTCGTTAAGAGACGCACGTGACTCGATAGGTACAAGCGGTCGACGGCCGAGCTGGAACGCAACGTCGCGGTCCCGTGCGGTTGAGAAATGGGCAGCCTCTCCCATTTCTGTGGGGAGTTGCCGGCTCCACCGCCGGCAAGACGTAGCATATCCAGCCCTTGCTTTTCACGCGATGCCGTATGACGAACAAAAGCCCCACCCCGGACCAACCCGAACCGATCACCGCGGCCTCCTCCAGCCAGACCGATGCAAACGGAATGCAGTTGCGAGTCGATGCTGGTGCTCCCCCCCCTGTCTGTTGCGAATGGAGTAGAATGGCGGTGCGGAAGGGAGCCCGTCCCCCCCCAGGGTCGAGAGCCCG
>NZ_JAPWGO010000416.1 GCF_027213785.1 Limimaricola sp. G21655-S1
TCCCTCCACGATCCCCGAAGAGGCGCGCTCCGCTGCTTGCAGGCCCAACATCATCAGAGGCAGGAACAACAGCGCTGCCATGTTGCGCATCGGCGTAAGCCCATGCTTTGCATAAAAGCCGCGGATTGCGCGTGCTTTGCGCATAGGATCATGCGCGAGCGTGCTTTTCAGTTCGTTGAGCTCGGTTTTATGGTCGCGCAGTTTGATTTGATCCCGTGCAGATTTCAGCGCGATCGGGAGCACCATGA
>NZ_JAPWGO010000417.1 GCF_027213785.1 Limimaricola sp. G21655-S1
GTTGTAGACGAAGGCATAGATCAGATAGAAGACGACGAAGCCCAGATCCAGCACCAGCGCCTCCAGCAGGCTGACGCTCAGCCACCAGGACATGACCGGCAGCGCGACGATCAGCAGACCGCCCTCAAAGCCGAAGGTATGCAGCACCCGTTGCCACAGGGTTTTGTGGGTATGGCCCTGATATTTGAGCAGCAGCTTGTCGACCCCGATGTTGTAGATGTAGTTCCAGCCGGTGGCCAGCACCGAGA
>NZ_JAPWGO010000418.1 GCF_027213785.1 Limimaricola sp. G21655-S1
GTGATTGCCAAAGCTCGGCAAAGTCTGGCTGCCAAGCCACATCAATGTCCTGCACCGTCACCTGCTCGAAGTCGGTGCCGAGCAGCGCTCGCCAACCCTCCTCGGTGCGCATGCGTGGATCACCCCTCGGCAAATGCGCCAAGGCATCTTGCTGCGCCACCTGGCGAAACACCTGCAGATACGCGTCACCCACCGCGCCCAGCAGAAACCCCCGGCCAACGATCGTGGCGAGCTTGCCGTCCTTGCGC
>NZ_JAPWGO010000419.1 GCF_027213785.1 Limimaricola sp. G21655-S1
GGCACCTGCCATCCTGAACGCCAATATTACTGTCCCTTCGCTGCCGCCCGGCAGGCCAGATGTGCGCAGGCAACCGATTGCCATGAATCTGGCTTCTGTGCGCGATTGGAGCCCGCAGGCGCCGTTTCTTGATCATTTCAAAACCGCGCGCGCCTGGATCGGTCATTTGCCCGGCCGTTGGGGCGGTGTTACCGAAGACGAATTGCGTGACGCAGGATACCTTGATCCGGATGGCTGGCCCTTGGCC
>NZ_JAPWGO010000420.1 GCF_027213785.1 Limimaricola sp. G21655-S1
GATACCGGCTGGCGGCGTGCTCGCTGGCTACTTCTTTTTGCGCGATCAAGCCAAAGGGCCACCTATTGGTACCTCTTTGTTCAATTTGCAGCAGTCTCTGGGCCCATACTTTATGCTGCAAAAGCAGGAGAGGATTTCTGGTTGCTGTCGGTATTCCACCCTGATGAACACTGGCTAGAGTGGCGAAAGCTGCCGTTGGCTTGATTACTATCAACAGCTACTGAATAGTCATTGCGCTAATTTATAG
>NZ_JAPWGO010000421.1 GCF_027213785.1 Limimaricola sp. G21655-S1
GCTTTCAGCCAGTCTTCGCACACCAGCTCGTTCACCGCTTGTGTCATGCACTGCATCCACTGGTCGCGCGCTACGCTATCCACGGCAAACGGCATATGGCGCATGCGCAAGCGCGGGTGGCCAAAGGTGTCCATGAACAGCGGCGGGCCACCCAGCCAGCCGGACAGGAACATGTACAGCTTCTCGCGCGAGCCGGCCAGGTCGGCCGGGTGCATATCGCGCAGGCTTTTCACCGACGGGTCGGTAT
>NZ_JAPWGO010000422.1 GCF_027213785.1 Limimaricola sp. G21655-S1
ATAATATATTGAGCTTTGTTTTTTGTCACTTTTGGAGTCTGCTTGGAGGCAAGAGGTTGGGAGCGGGAAATAAATAATAGCGCCCGCGAAGCGGGCCATCCTCTTTGATATTCTTTTCGGCAAACTTACCCCCTGAGTGAATCTGCTCGTCAGCTGTCGGTCGGTCGCGGTAGCCATGACTAACCCCAGCGTGAGCGGAACACAACCGACCGTGGAATACCGGAACCGCGTAGCGGTGAGGATATGC
>NZ_JAPWGO010000423.1 GCF_027213785.1 Limimaricola sp. G21655-S1
GCCATGTTGAGCCTGTTGTTGGATGCAGCCTGGATGACACTCGGGCTGGCCTTGGCATCACTGGTCGGGGGCATGGTATTGGCACTGGCGTTCAGTGCCGCCGAGCTCAGCAAGCAGCGTGCATTGGTGTGGCCGGTGGCCACTCTGACCACGCTGATCCGTGGCCTGCCCGAGTTGCTGGTGGTGCTGTTCATCTACTTCGGCTCGACCCAGGTGCTGTTCCTCATCACTGGCGAGTATGTGGAGT
>NZ_JAPWGO010000424.1 GCF_027213785.1 Limimaricola sp. G21655-S1
CCTTCGTGAAAGAGATCAGCCGTGCCCGTACTTTCGGGTTCATGCGTGATATCGAGTACCTGCGTTCCCAGAACCTGGCGCTGGGCGGAAGCCTGGAAAACGCCGTGGTACTGGATGACTATCGGGTGCTGAACGAAGACGGTTTGCGTTATGAGGACGAGTTCGTCAAGCACAAGATGCTGGACGCGATCGGTGACCTCTATATGTGTAACCGCAGCATCATCGGTGAGTTCCGTGCCTACAAGAC
>NZ_JAPWGO010000425.1 GCF_027213785.1 Limimaricola sp. G21655-S1
CGAGAGTGCCAAGGAGCAGGCTATCGCCGCCGGGTATCGTTTTGCCGTAGCGACCAATAGCGGCCCCAAAGTAATGCACCAGGACCCTTTCCAGATCCGCCGGATTGCCATTTTCCCCCGTACCGATGTATTCGGGCTGTGGCGAAAAATTCGTGGGAATTATGTGTTCAGGAAGTGAACTGATAGCTTCCTGCCATACTCAAGGTAATTAATAGGTATGACAGACTCTATAAAGCGATACTTGGAG
>NZ_JAPWGO010000042.1 GCF_027213785.1 Limimaricola sp. G21655-S1
GCTGTCCACCATCGGTCCGCCCCGGTTCGGGCATCAGGCCGACCTGCTCGTAATAGCGGATGGTCTGCACCTTCGTGCCCGTCTTCTTCGCCAGATAACCGATCGTCAGCATCTTCACCTCTCCGCCTTACCTACAGTGTGTGTAGAGTTAAGCGCTATGCCGCACAAGTTCCGGTGAAATATCCCTTGAATCTACAGTGGCTAGAGGAGCTAAACACGCAGCAAAGTTAGAATCGACAATGGGCGGAGCGACGTGAAGCTTTCAGGTCTTCGGCGGGTATTATGGGTCTTGGCGGGCGCGGCTGTGTTCGCTTTCATCTGGCTGTTGCTGTGGTGGGACTACCGCGCCGACCGCGCCCAGAACACTGACGATCCAGCGTTTGTCGCGGAGTTCGAGCTGACTGATCACCAAGGCATGATCCGTACCGAGGAGGATTTCGCGGGGCGCTGGATGTTGGTGTTCTTCGGGTTTGCCAACTGTCCCGATGTCTGTCCGACGACGCTCGCGGAAGTAGCTGCCGTCGTGGATGGTCTGGGCGAGGATGCCGAAAAAGTGCAACCGATCTTCATATCGATTGATCCCGAGCGGGATACTCCAATGGCTCTCGCCGACTTCGTTCCGCGCTTTGACTCGGGCATTATCGGGCTCACAGGCACATCAAAGCAGATCGCAGAGACAGCCGAGACCTTTCCAATTTATTTCGAGCGGATCGAGGAAGCCAGCGCGCCGGATGGTTATACAATGGGGCATACATCTCACCTGTTCCTTTTTGATCCACAGGCGGGCTTTGTGGACTCCTGGTCCTACGGCACCCCGGCCGAAGAGATCCTTGCCGATCTGAGAAAGAGGATCTGATCGCCATGACCCGACTTTCCGGAGAAACGGCTCTTGGCCTGGCGTGGATCATTGCGTTCACCTCATCTCTCGCCGTGCTCTTTGTCGGCGAAGTGCTCGGACAAGCGCCTTGCGTGCTCTGCTGGTTCCAACGAGCCTTCATGTTCCCCTTGGCCATCGTTCTGGGGCTCGGATTGTGGTGGCAGGACCCGCGCGTGGGCCGATACGGAGTCGCGTTGGCCTTGGGTGGTGCCGCCGTCGCGTTTTGGCATATGGGCCTCTATGTCGGCCTAATCCCCGAGCGTATCCAGCCTTGCATGGCGACCGGCCCCTCTTGCACTGACGATAACCAGCTGCTCTTCGGCATACCGATTCCACTGATGGCGCTTGTCGCCTTTGCGCTAATCGGGCTGCTATCAGCTCTTTCACTCAAGGAAAAGCAAACATGAATCGACGCGGCCTCCTTTTGTCCGTTCTCGGCATTGGTGCCGCAGGCTTCGGCGGCGCGGCCTGGTATGCCACCCGTCCCCAACCCGTGGCCGAGGCAGGACCCCTCGCACCTGAGGTGAACGACGTGCTGATCCGGCCCTATTCCCCGATCCTCGGACCTGAGACCGCGCCGGTCACGATCGTCGAATTCTTCGATCCAGCTTGCGAGGCCTGCCGCGCGTTCCATCCCGTAGTCAAGGATATCATGGCTGAACACGGAGATGCGGTGCGTGTCGTGATCCGATACACGCCTTTTCACGGTGAAGCTTCGGTGGAAGCGATCCGTGTGCTTGAAGCTGCGCGGATGCAGGACGTGTTCGAACCGGTGCTCGAAGCGGTCTTGCGAGAGCAGCCCCGGTGGGCATCCCATGGGACCCCTGCACCTGGCTTGATCCTTGAGATTGCTGCAAGCGGAGGTCTGGATGTCGAAGCAGCCCGGACACAAATGCTGGCCCCCGGTGTCGTGGCAGTGCTCAACCATGACCGCGCTGATGTCGAAACGGTTGGCGTGCGGCAAACGCCCACGTTCTTCGTGAACGCCAAGCCGCTAGACCCGTTCGGTGAGGCCGAACTGCGGCGACTGGTGGCTGCGGAAGTTACGGCCAGCCAAAGTTGATGCGCGGACAGATACAGGAAGAATTGTCATGAAAAAGCGACCATACGTCAAGGGATTGGCCGTTATTTTTATGCTCGCGGGCTTGTCGGCCCCGGCATTTTCCGGCTCGGAAGATGTGAATGTCGAGAACGCGTGGTCCCGCGCCTCCATCGGCGCGAGCCGTCCGGGTGCCGCCTATATGATCGTGCGCAACACGGGTGAAGACGCGGTCACGTTGACCGGGCTTACAACACCTTTGGCCATGATGCCCGAAATCCATGAGACGAAAACCAATGCCGATGGCGTAAGTTCAATGACGCCTGCTGGAGAGATCACGATTGAAGCGGGCGAAAGCCTAGCATTGGAGCCAGGCGGGCTACACGTCATGCTGATGAACTTGCAAAACCCGATGACCGAAGGCGAGACTTTCCCGCTGACACTGACCTTCTCGGACGGCGACGAAGTGACTGTCGACGTCCCGATCCTGGACATTGCCGCGCGCGGGCCGGAGGGCTGATGCAGCGTCGGCATTTGCTTCGATACGGTGCAGCGGGTGCAGGCGCTCTCGGACTGATGCTTGGTGTCGGATGGTGGCGCGTGGACGGACCCGGTGCCTCGAAACCAGCTGGCCAACGGCCCCTAGCCCTGTCGGCAATGGACTTCCGTCTGACCGATCATGAAGGCAATGAAGTGGGCCCAGACACCCTGATCGGCCGCCCGACCATGGTGTTCTTCGGGTTCACCTACTGTCCAGACGTCTGCCCAACGACTCTGTCGGATATCTCCGGCTGGCTTGACGATCTCGGAGACGCGGCCGCGCAGATGAACGTGGCCTTCATCACGGTCGATCCGGAGCGGGACACGGTCGAGGCCATGGCCGAATACGTCGGCTATTTTCATCCGGCCATCCGCGGCTGGACGGGGCCGGAAGACCAAATTGCCCGCGCTGCAGAAGGATTTCGTGCCTTATACGAGCGCGTTCCAACCAAGGGCGGGGGTTACACAATGAACCATACGGCAAGCGTGTTCCTGTTCGATGCCGAGGGTGAGCACGTCACCATGATCGACTATCACGAGCCACGAGAATTCGCAGTGCCGAAGATCCGGCGCGCACTGCCAGAGGACGTAGCGGGGGCAACATGAAGAAGCGAGCTGTTTTGAGGACCGTGGCGGTCGCAGGCGCATGTTCGGTGACTACCATCGCCATCTCTGGAGTTCTGTCGAAAGAACCGATGCCCCAGCAATTGCCGAAACAACGCTTTGGACCCCCGATCCGCTCTCGGTACCGCAACTTGTCGACCACGTTGTGACGCTGCCTAAAGCACCACAAGCCGATGGGGGGTGCCCAATTCGACCTATCACTCTATTGCAGCCTGCCTTCGCCGAAACCTCGTTGCCCGGGATAGAGCTGCCTTTAATCGTTTGGACGCATGAGATCGCGTCGGGCGAGATACTGGATGTGGTCCTAGCGGACGCTGGCATTCCTGCACCTGCCCGCGCAGAGATCGCCCTGGCACTTGGTGTGGAATATGATCCCCGCCGATTGCGCCCATGGCATGCGGTCGCCGTGATCTCAAAAGCGGAGGGGAACCCAAGGCGCGTGGAACTGGCCGTCGACGACGGGGTGCAGATCGAAACGATCCTGGGTAGGGATCTTGTCATCGGCGTATTGGGGCCAGACCCCGAGATGGTAATTTTCGCAAGCGAGGCAGTGATCGAAAGTTCTGCTCTCGATACGCTTGACAAGGCAAGCCCCCCTGCACGCTTCTCGGGCGACTTGGCGCGAATGCTGGGCGGTACGAGGATTTTCGAAGCGAACTCTCCGGCGGCGAGTTGCTGCGGTTCCTTTGGCACGAGGCGCAAGACAGGAACGCTTCATCGGCCGTCGCGGTGGGTATGGTCGGGTGGTTGGGATGGCGCATGGCTTCGACGCGCTTACAAGCCCTGCCCATCCCTGCGAGGTGCCGGACGATCACGAACAAGGGCAGCGCGTGATGGCCGGCCATGTGATCGGTCGCGTTGATGCGACCGCAACTGCAACCGGCCCAACCTGCCTTATGAAGTGTTCATGGACGGTCGTCCCACCGACCCGCTTTCAGGCGACCGGGTTACAGAGGCGGCCGAGCGTGAGACAGACGACACGACCGCACTTGAGCGACCGAGTGAGGCGCGCCCGCTCTTGGCTGAACGTCTCACCAGCGAACTTATGCAAACAACAACTCGAAAGGCTTTATTCTATGAAACGACTAGCTCCCGCCCTTGCGGTCGCGTTCGCTTTGCTGCCTGCGGCACAAGCTTTCGCCGAGGCGATCCCGATCGATGTCCGCAAAACCAGCGGCTGCGGGTGTTGCCTGTCCTGGATGAAGCACCTTGAGGAAAACGGCTTTGCGCCGAAGGGCGAGGACATGTTCGGGGGACTTCTCGTACGTTTCAAAGTCGACAATGGCGTGCCGCAGCGCATGGTGTCCTGCCATACGGCTTTGGTCGACGGTTACGTGATCGAAGGCCACGTACCGGCGTCCGACATCCAGCGTCTGTTGGACGAGCGCCCGGATGCAGTTGGGCTGGCGGTGCCAGGGATGCCCTATGGCTCGCCCGGCATGGGACCGGAAGACGATCGCGAGGCCTATGACGTGTTCCTGATCCGCGGCGACGGGTCGACCGAGGTCTTTAGCAGTTACTCGGCCTCTGACTGACGTATCGACGAGACCTCAGCGCATGGAAACTTCCTTCCCAATAGCCCTCGGCTTTCTTGGAAGCCTGGCCGCCGGATCGCTGACAGCCGTCGGGGCGGTCCCCGTTCTCTTTGGGCGCATCCCCTCCCGAGCCACGCGCGATCTTCTGCTTGGCTTCGCCGCAGGTGTCATGCTCGCAGCCTCGTTCTTCTCGCTGATCATCCCGGCTCTCGACGCAGCCGAAGGACAGTTCGACAACGGTGCACTCCCCGCGGCCATCGTTTGTGTTGCGATCCTGCTTGGCATGGGCGCGGTCGCTCTGATGAACGAAAGGCTGCCGCATGAACATTTCAAGACGGGGCGGGAAGGCCCCGACGCTGCTTCGCTGCGCCGTGTCTGGCTCTTCATTTTCGCGATCACGATCCACAATTTTCCCGAAGGTCTTGCCGTTGGTGTCGGGTTCGGCGCTGACGGTTTCTCTGGCGGCTTGCCGCTTGCGATCGGCATAGGGCTACAAAACGCTCCCGAGGGTCTCGCCGTAGCGGTCTCATTGCTTGGTGAAGGATATTCTAGGCGCCGCGCGTGGGGGATTGCCGCCCTGACAGGTCTTGTCGAGCCGGTAGGCGGGCTTCTTGGCGCTGGCATCATCAGCATCTCGCAGCCGCTGTTGCCTTGGGGCCTCGCCTTCGCTGCCGGGGCGATGCTCTACGTCATCAGTCACGAAATCATTCCGGAGACCCACCGTTCCGGCCATCAAAACAGGGCGACTTTCGGTCTCGCGGTCGGCCTCGTGATCATGTTGTTCCTCGATGTATGGCTGGGATGATGAGATGAAACAGTCCCTTTTCCAAGGTTTCATTGCGGCTGGAACTGCTTTTATTGTCGATCAGGTGACAAAAGCAATTGTCGTCGCCAATGCGGCAGATTTGAGCGCCGGAATTCCGGTCTTTCCCGGATTCAATCTCATCTACCTGCGCAACGATGGCGTAACATTCGGACTATTTGGTGGAGCGCCATGGTGGAGCCTTACGGCGTTGGCCCTCGTTATCTGCGGCTGGTTGACGGTCATGTGGGTGCGCACTGCCAACCCGGTTGAGGCTATCGCCTATGGTGCGATTATCGGTGGCGCGCTCGGCAACGTTATGGACCGCATCCAGTTTCGGGGTGTGACGGACTTCCTCGATTTCTACGTCAGATCCACGCATTGGCCCGCCTTCAACATGGCGGATGTTTTCGTGGTCGGCGGCGTGGGCCTGCTGCTGATAGCGCTTTGGTTGAGCGCCAAGTTTCAGAATGGCCCATGATTACGGGCTTGCCATCACTGACTGGTCGGGGCCGTTACATTCCCCTGCGGTCCGGGATTAGCTTTGCGGCGGGCGGTCTGACGGTTCTGGCCCTTCCACCGTTCTCATGGCTCATCGTTGTTCCGGTCGCCTTCTCAGCACTCTTTCTCGTGCTCCGGCAGGTTTCGACAACGCCTGCCTTCTTCATCGGCTGGGTCTTCGGAATGGGCCAGTTCGGGTTTGGAATTTCCTGGATCGCCGAGAGCTTTTACGTCGATACCGAGCGTTTCGGTGCCCTCGCGATCCCGGCAGTCGCGGGACTGTCCGCCGGACTGGCCATTTTCCCGGCTATTGCGGCGATGTTATTTGCCACCATCATGCAGCGCCGTACTGTCAGCGGCATTTCGGCAGGCCTTCTGCTTGCAACCTGCTGGGTTGCCGCAGAATGGCTGCGTGGTCATGTCCTGACGGGGTTTCCCTGGAACCTTGCCGCTTATGCCCTTCTCGATCATGCCGCCTTGCGCCAACCCGCTGCTTGGGTCGGAAGCTACGGTCTGAGCTTTCTCACAGTCTTCATCGGCATATTGCCGGGTGTTTTGCTTGTGGACGCGCCAAAAAAACGCGCGTTCGTTCTCGCACTCTTCGGCGTTGCGGTGACGGGTCTCGGGGGTGGCGGTGTGCTTCGATTGAGGCAGGACGTGCCGCCGACGGACATTGCTTTGCGCGTTGTGCAAGGCAATGTGCCTCAAGTCGAGAAGTGGGCGCCGGGCAGCCGAGAAAGCACGTTGGAAAAATACCTGCGCTTGTCCGCGCCACCCGGACGTTTTGATCTGCTGCTGTGGCCGGAAACGGCCTTTCCCGGTTTTTTGGACGAGGACGCTGCGGCGCGCACGCGGTTATCCACGGTTTTGCCAGACGACAGGATCCTTTTGACAGGTGTGCCTGACCGCCTAGAGGGCGATGGGGGAACCCGATATTTCAACACGGTTCAGGCCTATGACAGCAGCGGCGAAATTCTGACGGGATATGCAAAACATCATCTTGTTCCGTTCGGGGAATATGTGCCCCTGAGAGGCTGGCTGCCGATCGAGCGGCTGACCGAAGGTTTGGGCGATTTCACGCCAGGACCAGAGCCACGCACGCTGGCGATCCCGGGTGCTCCTCCGGTCGCGGTGGCAATCTGTTACGAGATCATTTTTCCGGGCCATGTGGTCGATGATCTTTTCCGTCCCGATTGGATATTCAACGCCACAAATGATGCCTGGTTCGGAACCAGCATCGGGCCCGAGCAACACCTTGCATCCGCACGCATGCGCGCGGTTGAGGAAGGTCTTCCCGTGGTCCGCGCGGCCAACACCGGGATATCCGCGATCATCGACGCCAACGGAGAGATCGTCGCGCGCCTCGACACCGGGCAAACAGGGGTCATAGATGCCAACCTGCCGACAGCGCTAGCGCCCACGCCTTACGCACGTTTCGGCGATTGGACGTCGCTGGCGCTCATCTGTGCGGCCTGGGCCCTGATCTTTGCCGTCAGATTGACCAAACGACGTTCGAATACAAAATACTCAAGATCGGAGGAATCGTGATGCTGGTGCTCGCAGGCTTTGTCGGAGGGGCGCTCTGGGATGGCTATCTGGCGCGACGGCGGGAAGGGAACCGCCTGGATATACTTCAATACGCGACAAGCTTCGGTATTGCTTTTGGTCTCATCGCTTTTTTCACCTCGGTGATTCTCTTGCGCATCACGTCCTGAGATTACTTTGGCACCGGCAACGAATTGAGACGACTGTTCAACATATTATTTCGCTCGTTCCTGGCGGTTTGCGCAGCAGGCTTGGTCGTTTCCGGTGTCGCCTACTTTCTGCTGCGCGCCTCCGTTCCTAAGTATGAGGAGGACTTTAGCGTTGAGGGTATAGAAGGCCCGGTCGATATCCTGCGGGATACTTCAGCCATACCGCACATTTCCGCAGGCTCCGCTGCGGAAGCCTATTTCGCGCTCGGCTTCATTTACACGCAAGATAGGCTTGGTCAGTTGTTGAAGACAAGGCGCGCAGCACAAGCCCTGTTGCCACTTGAGCAGATGGGCGAGATTTAATCTCCGCCATCCGATGCACTCGAAGTATATTCCGCCGGTGTCAACGCGCGGCTTGGGCTAGTGTTCGAAGGCGGGCGCGGCAGAGGCTCACCCGAACGATTGATCGCGGATGAGAGAATGATCACGGGGTCACGTCCGTCATGTGTGGATGTCCCATGCGACCGATGACACTTGAATTGTTTACCGCCTCGCCAAAGTCCAGCCTGACTGCATTGGCACCATGGCAGACATCCGTCAGAACATCGTCATCGCTCTCGGCCTGAAGCTGGTCTTTCTCGTGACCACGATCCTCGGGGTCACCGGTCTGTGGATTGCCATTCTCGCCGATACGGGCGCGACCGTCCTCGTGACTCTGAATGCGCTTCGGTTGCTGTTCTTTCGGCCGGACAAGGGGAGCGTCACTGTAGGCCGTCCTGATCGAGAGACATCCAGAACCGGCGGAACCGTTCGCGGCCCCGAGGGCGTTGCCTCCCGGGAAGCGCAGGACATGGTATGAGTAGCAATCTTCTGATCTGGATACCGGTGCTGTTGGCTGCCGTCTGGGCCGCGCATTGGGGCGCGGAGCATCTGGCGGAGCCTCTGAAGAAGCTGCGCAAGCAGTGGGGCTTCTCTGTGGCCGCCGGCGGCGCCTTCGTCGGCCTGGCCGCGGCCTCTCCTGAGATCGGCATCAACACCACGAGCGCCCTGCGCGGTGTCGGTGATATCGGTCTGGGCGCGCTGCTGGGGTCGAACGTGCTCGCCATTCCCCTGATGGTGGTGACGGCCTACGCCGCGACGCGCAGGAAGCGCATTGAGGGGCATGACAATCACGCCGAACACCGGCGGGCGCATCTCCTGGAGGTGGATCGCCGGGCCGTCACGATGCAGGCCCTGCCCTATTTGGGGATCATCGCGCTCTTTGCCCTGCTGACGCTGCCCGCGCCCTGGCGTGGCCTCCAGCCCCTCGACGGCTGGCTCCTGCTGCTGGGCTATCTTGCCTATGTCACGCAGGCCTTGTTGCGCGGACGCGGCGACAGCGAAGAGGTCGAGTGGAGTTCAAAGGAGAAGCGGCTGGCAGCGGCCGGTGTGGCGTCCCTGGCCATTGGCGCCTACTTCACCGTCTTCTCCACCGAGAAGATCGTGGCCGCGTTCGGGCTGTCCAAGATCATCGGCGGCCTCTTCATCACTGCTCCCGTGGCGGCACTGCCGGAAATTTTCGCGACCTGGTATGTCGCCCGCAGCGGCCAGGTCACGTCGGGCGTGACCAGCGTCATCGGCGATCATGCCGTGACCATGACCTTGGCCTTCATTCCGCTGACGATCGTCGGGATGACGATCGA
>NZ_JAPWGO010000426.1 GCF_027213785.1 Limimaricola sp. G21655-S1
CCGGATTAAAAGGAGTGGCAGCGTAACAATAGAGCCGCAAACCCCTCTATTATCACATGTGATAATATGTTTTTTTGATATAATGTTTCTTGCCGATTGGGCATAACCTGAATTTGGAGTTTTCATTATGACTGCAACTGTAATTGATATATCAAGTCGCTTTGCCGCCCGCCCTGCCCTTTCTCGAAAGGAAATTAACAAGGGGATCATGGAAAGGGAAAACGAGTATAAGCGTTCTGTTCTGGCC
>NZ_JAPWGO010000427.1 GCF_027213785.1 Limimaricola sp. G21655-S1
CCACCCCCCCCCCCACCCCCCCCCCCCCCCCCCGCCCCCCCGCCCCCCCCCCCCCCCCCCCCCCCACCCCCCCCCCCCCCCCCCCCCCCCCCCCCCCCGCCCCCCACCCCCCCCCCCCCCCCCCCCCCCCCCCCCCCCCCCCCCCGCCCCCCCCGCGCCCCCCCCCCGCCCCGCCCGCCCCCCCCCCCCCCCCCCCCCCCCGGGCGACGCGGGTGCCGCGCGGGCCCGCTCCCCGCCGCGACGCACC
>NZ_JAPWGO010000428.1 GCF_027213785.1 Limimaricola sp. G21655-S1
GAATAGGCCACGGCAAACTCGCTGGCTGCCGAGCGCAAATACGCCGTGCGCGTGGCTTGCAGGGCATTAGTCTGTAACGCAGAAATAGCCAGCAAACCAAAGCCGATGATGACCACCGACACCAGCAGCTCGACAAAAGCAAAACCGTGCATTCGAACAGAATTATTCATTAGTTCGCCACCCTGATCGTGCCGTAAGGTGCCACCGTCACACTGGCAGACACCGTGTTGTCGCTATTACTGAAGG
>NZ_JAPWGO010000429.1 GCF_027213785.1 Limimaricola sp. G21655-S1
GTACCAGATCTTTGGGCACCTCGTTCACGACACGAATAAATTCACTCTCTGCGTCGCGATAGTTGTTTTCTGCAGCAGCCTGATTTGAATAGGCTCGGGCAACACGACCTTCAATCTGGGTCTGATCCGCAGTAGAGCCAAGCCCTGAATCAGTCCGCTTGCTGATGTCGCTGCGGATCTGTTCGTGGGTTTCCAGGTTCTGTTTGGAGAGTTCCAAAATCTCCTGCTGGCGCAACATATTGAGAT
>NZ_JAPWGO010000430.1 GCF_027213785.1 Limimaricola sp. G21655-S1
CGCTTGTCCAAGGCCAGCTCGGAGAGTGCCGTGCCGTAGTACTGGCGGAATAGCTTTTGCCGTAAGCCACTTTGTTCGGCCTGCTGCATAGCCAATTGCAGCTTTGCGTGTAACTGCGGCATGGCGGGTGAGACATAAAAGTAAAAATCTTGCGGGTAAATCAGCACGATCCCCGGCAAAGGCACCAAGCCTGCACGCAAGTCATGCTCCGCGGCGACCTCGATACTGCCACGTGGAAAGTAATGT
>NZ_JAPWGO010000431.1 GCF_027213785.1 Limimaricola sp. G21655-S1
GGCCAGCGCAGTGATCACCAATGTGCCCGGCCCGCAGCAGACCCTCTATCTGGCCGGTGCAAGACTGCGTCAGCCGCTGTTCTGGGTGCCGCAATCGGGAGATATCGGCGTCGGCGTCTCCATCCTCTCTTACGATCACAAAGTGCAGCTGGGCCTTATCACCGACAAGAAGCTGGTACCGGATCCGGATCGGGTGGTCGAGCGGTTTGCAGTGGAGTTCGAGCAACTGCTGTTGCTGGTGCTGAT
>NZ_JAPWGO010000432.1 GCF_027213785.1 Limimaricola sp. G21655-S1
ACTTCGTTCTTGGCCGGATCCCGTGACTCGAACGGCTTGCCTTCACCGGCAAGCCACTGACCGTCGATCAGTTGTACAAACTGGCTCATTATATTTTACTCCCTGACTTGGCCACTCTTTTAATGCATATACCCGAGAATTCAGCTGGCGGTTGATGCCACTGACAATAGAAAAATTGCACTAACTGGCTCATCCATTCACTCCCTGTCGCTGGCAGGCAGCCTCGGCTGCCTGTCTGATAATCGG
>NZ_JAPWGO010000433.1 GCF_027213785.1 Limimaricola sp. G21655-S1
GGAAGGGGTGATCGCGGTTTACGATCTTGGGGGCGGTACCTTCGATATCTCCATCCTGCGTCTGCATCGCGGTGTGTTTGAAGTAATGGCGACCGGCGGCGATTCCGCCCTCGGCGGTGATGATTTTGATCACCTGCTGGCGGACTGGATCAAGGAGCAAGCGGGCCTCTCCGGCGAGCTGGATGCCCATCTGCAGCGCGAGCTGCTGGATGTGGCCGCTGCCGTCAAACACCGCATGACCGATGC
>NZ_JAPWGO010000434.1 GCF_027213785.1 Limimaricola sp. G21655-S1
CCTGCAACCGGCGCTGGTGCAGACCGAGGCGGTGCTGACCCCGTGGCGCGCCCTGCGCCAGAGTGCCAAGACGCGACTCGACGAGCAGCAGTATCAGTCGATGCTGGCCCACGAGCTGGAGCTGGAACGGCTGCAACAGGGCGTCCTGTTGCAGACCCTGCGCAGCCTCTCCCTGTTTCGCGGCAACAGCCGCAATTTGTTGAACTATCTATCGTTACTGGGTGCCCAGCAGGGCCCCCTCAGAGA
>NZ_JAPWGO010000435.1 GCF_027213785.1 Limimaricola sp. G21655-S1
CTGGATGAGTGTCCCCGTATCGAGGCCAAGCGGGGCAGCGACATCGGTTCATCCGTCATGCAGTCGATCTGTGCCTTTGCCAATGAGCCAGGCCTTGGTGGTGGCTATCTGCTGCTCGGAGTTAACGAGCCAGATGACACACACGACACCTTTTCGGTATGCGGTGTCAACCACAGTGACCAGCTTCTCAACACCCTGCAGACCAACTGCCGTGACCAGTTTGAACAGCCTATCCCGGTACAGGCG
>NZ_JAPWGO010000043.1 GCF_027213785.1 Limimaricola sp. G21655-S1
GCCGTGCCCGTTGCGCCTGACGTGGTGTTACCGAGGGCATCGCTAACAGCGCCGTCAAGATTGTTCTGGGCGTCATTAGTTGAATCTGATGAGCCTGGAGGCGTGACTGGGGTATCTACACCCGCAGTTGATGAATCTTCGGCGTTGCCGTTGGTCTGTATGGGGCAGTTCTCACCAGTGAACTGGATAACACCCATCCATATATTTGGGTTTCCACCGGGATTGATAGCACCGCCTACCGACTTAACCGAACATTGGCCATAACAGGTGATTTTGACTGTGCCAAAATTGCTTGTGAAATAGCTGACTGGCTCATCAGGTGTGCCATAGGTATTACCCGCTATGCCTTCACATATCGGACGACAGAACTCTTTGCCTGTTATTGCGTTGGTATCTTTGACAGAGCCAAGTAAACACTGGAGCGGTTTCTTTTCACAGACAGTGCCGTTTTCAGTGACCTTTGGGCCAACGGTAAACTGAGGCTTACCAGCAGGAGGACAAATATACGATACCCCATCGTAATTGCTTGGCATGGTTATAGTGAAAAAGCCGGTAACGCCATCGATTTCACGAACAGCATTCAAGCGATAGTGACGACCAGAACCATCAGAACCAGTAAGAAAAGGTGAACCAAGAGGCTTAATCTTCCACGTCGGGGCCATGGAATTAGCCTTTGTTATACAAGCTGAGATCGGCTGATTGTTTACTGCAGTGTTGGTAAGTCCGTTGTACGAACACGAAAGGACAGAGGTTGTATTCTGGACAGTATCTGTAGACTTGTCAGCCGGAACCCATTCCGCAGCATGAGCATAATTACCAATGGCAAGCGTAAGCATTCCCAGCGCAATAGCGCCGAACACGATATAGAGAGCCCACTTGAACAGGCGGAGAATGAGCTTAAAGAAATTCAGCGGGTTGATGCAGTACATCAATGCCTTGAGGGTCTTCTTGGTTATCCAGCGCCAGTTAATGGCGCGAATTGTTTCCCGATATGATCGCATATGCCAGCACCAACCCTGTGATGAACATTATGGGAGCCCAAATCATGGCGTCCTCTCCAATGAAAAAGGGGCAGCGATGGCCGCCCCTTGTGGTTGCAACATGATGTTACTTACTGCCAGCCAGGCCTGTGATTTTACGCCAGCCCCAGATGGCCGCCGCCAAACCCGCCTTGGCCAGACCGACAGCGGCCACGAACCCGAGCAGGGCAGTAACAGCGGCCAGAACGGCAGTTTGAACACCGGTCACATCCAAACCACCTTCACCAGCAGCATTGGCAACACCAGCGGCCAACAGCATGGAGGCGATGATGGTCATCTTCGGGGCATTACGGATCATGTTTTTCATGTGACTTTCCTTATCTCATTCCAGTGATTGAGCGCAATCTGGCCCATGCCCATGAGGCGTAGTACACAGATATGACACCCGTACAAGAGGCGGCCAGAATGGCCCCCAAAGCTCCATAGCCCACCGTCGCGGGATCCAGCCAAGCGGCGATGGATGCTATGTCATGTTGCTCGACCAGATACGCGCCTTGGCACTGGTCAAGCGCCACATCTACGGCCTGCAGGAAGCCTTCGGCGGTAACCTGGACGCAGCGCATTAGTTACCCTTCTTCTCAGCAGGGGAGGGAATGGCGAACAGACGGAAACCGTTGAAGGTTTTGTGCATACCGCCGTCACCTGCAAAGCTGTTGTCCACGTATTCGAGTTGCAGAGTGATACGGCGTCCGACCATGGAAGAAAGTTCAACGTGATAGTTGGACTTAACTTGATCCTCACTGAGGCTGAACTCGATAACCGCCGTCGGTTTGGTGGTAGTGAATTTGACAGAGCCAACCTGTGACTCGACGCCGCTACGGGTGCGAGTTTTCAGGGTGATGTCGTCGGCATCGAGGATGGTTCCTACAATTTCCATATTCGTTATCTCCGGTTGTTTGGTTTGGTAAAGACAGGACAGTTAATGACACGGGTCCAAGCCGCCGCCGAGCGGCTCGCACCCCTGAGGGGACCCCGCGAGGCGCTCGTCGTCGGAAACCAGGAGCCATGCGCGGGACTGATAATCACAAATGGCCATCTGGCGGAGGGCCTCATACTCTTCGTATTCCATGTAGGCATAGGCCTTCTCGTCGCGCATGACCTCGAACTGGTCGCGAACGCCTTCCATGGTCTTCCGGCAGGCCGCTTCCCATTTCTCCTTGGAGGTCACGAGCCATTCCTTGGCGCGGGTGAGCATGAAGATGTTCGCGTACATCAGACCCATAGCGCGGGCTGGCGCATCGTCGCCGTACTGGGTCTTGCTGCGCGGGGTATGCAGAGCAACGCCGTCCTCGTCACAGAGCAGCTTCATGGTCTCGGGGATGCCGTAGTGAACGCGCACGGTCTGGTCGTTGCGACGAACCTGAACGCCGCCCATGGCGCAACAGAACGCGGCCCAGTCTCCCGCGTCAGCGGCTTTGCGGACGTTTTCGAGCGCGAAGTGCTGCTCTTTGGTGAGTTGTTGGAACATAGGATCTTCCATATCGAGTTCGTCGCGGATGGTGCGGAACTCGCGCCATGCAGTGACTGAGGGGCCGCCAATCTGTTGGAACTGGCGGATGCGGTTATCGGATTTCCACGCGTCAACGCGGGCGGCGGTGTCTACGGCCTTGGCTCGTTTTCCGGCTTCGTGGTCGAGGCCAACGGCGAAGCCGTCGATGTTCTTGGCCACGTACTTGGAGCAGTAGCCCACAGCGGAGCCCTTGCGCGGGTCGATGAAGACCACTTTGAAGCGATGTTGCTTGGCGCCTGGCTCGTTGCCGGAGTCGGCCAGCATCTGGGCGCGGCAGATGGCGATGTACTGTTTGGCCTGTTGGGTGGTCATGAACAACACGGCGTGCCAGTGGGGCGTACCATCGTGGTGAGGCTCGGCGAACCGGAAGCCGTACGGCTTGATTTCAGCCTCTCCGGCGCGCTTGCGGATATTGTTCCAGCAGTTGGTGAGCCATGCTTGGGCGTCACGGACGGACGGGCGGCCCGCCTCGATCCACTTCTGGTTCTGCTGGCCATTGCGGTGGACGGAGTGGAAACGGCTGGGACACGTAAAGGTCAGGAAGATTGCAACATGACGTTGCTCTTTGGCGCACTTCTCGAAGCCGGACAAGCGGGTCATCAGCTCGGCCCGGCGGTTGGTCGGGTTGCTGACGCTGGCGTCTACGGCGTCCTTCATGCTTACCGCGTCGAATACATCCTTCGCATTGTGTGCCACAAGCGCAGACAAGGTTTCATCATTGCGAGCACGACGGAAAGCCCGGCGAGCAACTGAAAGATCCGTTGTATAGGCTGCCATTCTTGCACTGACCAAGGCATACCCTCTGGAAACGTCATAGAGGCGCTTAGCAGCAACAGAACGAATGCGGCGACGTACCCAATCCATAGCAGACCAGCGATTGAGGGTAGGATAAGGATCTCGCTCTTGGTCAGGTGTGGGCTTAGCCACAGGTGAAAGGCCATACTCATGAGCCAATCCAATAGTAAGGCGCAGGGCAATGAAATCAGCCCGAGTAGCAGCCAGGCGGCCCACGTACTCGGCAAATCGGGTTGCAAAGATATCAACAGATTCGTCATCAGCAGAAAAACGAAACTCGCCAAGTTCGCCCCTAACAGAAAGAGCGCTATCGAGTTGACGTATCGACTCATTAGCAGCTTGGACACCCAGTAACGCATTACGCGATTGATAGACATGTGTGAACCACCCAGTGCAAGCAGGGTGACGCAGGATTACGCGCTCCCGCAGTTTGGCATCTTCGGCACCACCGATAGGCAGGGCCGCGAATTTGTCCGCTTGAGCCTCAGGGCTGAACGGGGTAGGGGAGGAACGCAGCACCGGAGCAGGTTGCTCAACTTGCGGTTTCCACCATTGGGTTGCAACATCAAGTTGCACTTCGTTATCTTGCGCCCACTGTTCGCGCAACATGGCCATGTAAGCCGGGGAGCTGCGCAGGGCCATCAGGTAATCTTCACCCTTGAGGCCAGCGAGGGAAGGGGAGCGACTACGCTTGGCGGTGACCGCAGAACGGGAGCCGTCAAGGCTGCGCTGGGCGGCGTAGGAGGTGAAGTTGCTCATTTGGAAAGACCTTGCTCGGCTGTCCAGCGGGAAAGGTCAACAGCAACACGGAAATTAAAGAGGGAGACATCACGAACACCAGACAACAGAAGTGAAGCCTCTTTGTTGCAGACATCGCAGCCACAGAGCTGACCGCCACAGACGCAAAATTCGTCTTCATTGTGACGGGCTGCTGTGAACGGCAGAACGCGAAGGCAATCTTGGCAAAGGACATGAGCAGGCTTGATGCCGATAACCCCATTTATCGGCGATGGCTCTGGCAGTTCGTCTACCCACTCGGGGTCGAGCTGGATATCACCGTCGAGGATCAACAGGTCAGAGCAAGCCTGACAGCCTGCGCCGTTACACTGTTGGCACACGTGGTAAACCGGAACTTGTTGCTGTAGGGTCTGCGCTTCCATGGCTACACCTGTAAGTTAGGTAGTTAACTCTCAGGTGGAGTTAATGACGAATGAAGAAATTAAGCAAGATAGGCAACTCACGTTCAAACACGTATATTTAACGTACTGAATGACCGTCTGAGGAAAAGAAAAATGGACTCGAAAACGCTGTTAGCTGCATACATGAGATATAAAAACTTCACGAAATTGAGAGAAGTTGCCGCTGAACTGAATTTCACAACGGCATACATATCCGATTTGAACACCGGAAAGGCGCAAATGACTGATGAGCTTGCAATTCGGCTTGCAACAGAGATCGGCATAGACCCTTACGAAGTTATGATTTCACTTCACGCCGTCAGAGCTAAGTCTCCAGAGGTCAAAGCGGTCTGGTATGCCGCATTAAAAAAATAATTAGCAAGCAGCGGAACCGCTCTGGCCGTGGCTTGCGTGATGATGGGAAGTCTTAATTCAGAGCCTGTTCCGACTGCGCATAATTCATGATTACGTTAAAACCGCCGTTACCGTGCGTCCTGACAATGTTGTCAGATTCGAGCGGTACGCGAATAATGCGCAGGAATATAACAAAAAACTTTATCTTTCGATGGTTTGAGTGCGGTTTGAGTCCAGAGGAAACAGCAAAACTTTGTTTTGTTTCTGTGACGGAGGTCACACTATGGGATGAAGGGAAACCCATACCGCCTGTATGCAAACGAGTCATGAGGATGGCAGTTGGACGGGAGCTGCCAACCGTTTTTACCCGCTATTGGGATGGCTGGCGTATGTCCGGGCATCACCTGATCACCCCTGCTGGCACCTATCTGAGCCGCCAGCGTCTGGAAATCATCGAGTCGTTCGGGAGTGAAGACCTCAAGGCGCTGAAAGACAACGCGGCGCTGAGGCGTTTGCCTACCTCAGAACGCTGAGAGCCTTAAAAGCCGGTTTTGCAGGGAAGGGGGTGACCCAGTCTCAGGGCTAGATGGGCGTGTTCCGCCGCCCACCGACTGGTAATTCTATCGGCATCAGTGGGCGGCTTGTAGGGGCTGGCGCCCCTGTTCTTTGATGCCCGGACATCAGTGCCATTGGGGATTGGCCTTGTAGAGCTTGTCAGTGAAGGCGCGGAGGGCTTTGAACTGTATCCACTCAACTGGTGCGCAGGAGTTCCACGGCACCGGCAGGGCGAACAGGCGCTCAAGAAGCTGGAGCATGAAGAGATAGGAGTAATCGGTCTTGGTCGCCTTGGCCAACTTGAAATAGTTCTCCTCAAGCAAATGAACCCCCTGACGACTACACCGAAGCTCCCAAAACACCTCCCAAGCATCAGCAACAGGGTTTGACCTGGTGGTGGTCTTTGCAGGGGAGGAAAGAGGCAAATCAACCTGTTTGTGGCGATCGCCAGATTCTGGGGCAGAGGACACAGTTGCGGGTTGCCCTGGCTGTTGGCGTGATACCTTCTCGATCATCGCGTGATGCCAAGCCAGATACCTGACGGCTAAGGCCGTGCGGCGCTCTATGGCCATCTGCCCATTCTCCATGCGCACAACGGTGTTACGGGCAACGGCCAGCTCGTCAGCCATGCGCTGTTGTGACCACTCAAGGCGGCCGCGAATGTCTTTCAGTTCTACGGCGCTCAAGCTCAAATCGTCCATGTTTCCTCCTTGTTGGTGCAACATCATGTTGCATACTTCGATTATAGTTTGAGCTGGTTGTAATGCAACATCATGTTGCACTTTCTTTTTGAATGTCCGTGTTTTGGCTACGGGCGGGGAGCAACGCTACACGAGGCGATTTATTTTGGGGAAGGGTGTCCTCGGGGAGCGCCGCAGCGCGGGGAAACGCCAGCGGTGGTGCTGCTGGCCCGCGCGGCGGCGGGCCTCCGGCCACTGGCAAAATGAAATCGTGCTGAGAAGCCAGGGGACGCGTTGGAGGGACGCGTCACACTTGGACGGGGTGAATTGCTACAAAGCCTTTTCAACGGATCCCGCAACGCTGGAGGTCAAACTATCCTTCTTGGCTGTCGGGATGGTGTTGCGCTCACGGATGAGCATGGTCACTTTGCCTTTGGTGATAACCAAGCCGTAGGACTTCATGACGACAGTCCAGCCCAACTGGGTGAGATCTGCCGAACGCCATGTCGTTATGTTGTTGTCCTTGTCGTCCCACACCTCGTTGCATGGATCCAGCAAATGACCGGTGACGATGGTATGGGAGGTCAGGACAGGCTTGCCGGATTCAAGGGTCTGAGTGAAAAGATCATCGACCTTGGGTTTCGGGGGCGGCTCCGGCCTTGGTGCTGGTTGCCCAGGTGAACTGGGTGATGCAACTTGATGTTGCTCTTGTTCCTGCTTGGCCAAGTCTTCGGCCCCGGTCTTGCTGTTGAAGTTGAGCATGGTATCGATGGCGAACCAGAGGCCACCGATAAACAGCAGGGCAGCGATGGGGATCCCGTACTTGAACTTGGCAGACTTAAAGATGTTCGTCCGGTCATCTTCATAGACACCCATCTCATTGTCTTCTGAGGTGGTGCTAGCGTAGCTGCCGAAATACTTGGGGTCATACTGCCGGATGCCGCCTGTGAGCTTCTCGAACTCGATACGGCTACGCTGGCCGTCTGCCCTGAGGGAACCTTTGTAGGACGTCCATGAGTAGCGTTTGGCTTGGCCTACGGCGTCCAGCTTCATGAAGACGAACTTCTTGTCGATACGGTTACGCCACATGCTGTGAACGTCGTTGAGGTTCTGACCCATCAACACGACATCAAGGCCACGGTGGCGGTGTTCTGTTATGAATTGGATGATCGGGTCAGGTAATCTTTGCCGACCAGTCGGCCAGAAGTTCTGGCTCTCATCAATGATGACCAGGCTCTTATCCCTGACATGTTCGTTGATGGCCGGCACCTGCTCGCGGGTGATCTGCTTGAGCTGTTCTTGGCATTCCTCCAGCGTTATCTCGGCGAGCTCGGCTATCTTCTCGAAGTTCAGACCCTCGATATAGGCATCTACGGTGCGGCCTTCCTTGAGCCGCGGAATAATATGGGACACCAATGCTTCATAGCTTTTACCGGAGCCCGGTAATCCCTCGTGAAATATCAGCATGTTAAGACTCCATTTAACATAATAAAATGCGTCACGCAGTTATTACCACTGGAACAACGTTGCCACTTTACGAACCAGCCGGAAGGCGACACCCATCGATATAAACAAGAACGCCTGCGATATTCCCGACATATTCAGGAAGTAGACAACATCCGAAGGAATGTAGTTAAAGAGATCCTGCAAGCTGTATTGCAAGAAATCCGGCATGGGGATACTCGATATAACGAAGCGTATCCCTTCCAGTATCTTTTCCAGCGTGGTCAGCAGAATATCCTCGAACCACTGGAATATGGCCTGAAAGAACTTCACCACCCACATGATGAAGCTCTCAATCATATCTTTGAGCCAGTTCCTGAACGAATTAAGCAATTCCATGGCTTGTATCCTTAGTCCAGCAGGGCAATTCTAAACGCGGCATAAAGCCCTAATAGCTTCACGCACAGCGCGATTATCTCGAATATCTTTTGCAGGTCGGCATTACAGAACACATCGAACACCAAACTTCCACCGCCTACGCCGCCAATCTCCGGCACATCGATACTGAACTGAGGACACGTACCCGAGCCCATATCGACTTTGAAGAAGTCACCGATGGACGAGAACAGCGGCAACTGGTTCATGGCTGTAACATGATGTTGCATTACGGTGCCGTAGTTACGTTGCCCCCAGTCGTTGGGATTGGGGTTGACTGAGTTCGGGTCGGTCTTGATGTTGGTATCGCCCGGGGGGAGGGGCTCTTGGCCTTCTCCCTCGTCTTCCTTCTCAATGGCGTCTTTGATGGCGTCTAACTTGGTGCCGAGCTGGGCGTTACCGTCCTTAATGGCGTTGGCCGTCTGTATCTGGCCCATGCTGGCCCCTGCGCTGCCCTGTGAGCTGGCGAGCTGTGACTCATAGATCTGTTTCTGGATATCCTTGCCGACCTCTTGAATGACCTTACCCATGGCGGCGTTCTGCTCGGATGTCGCCTTGATCTCTTTGTTGCTGGTCTCAGCTATCTTGTTCACAACAT
>NZ_JAPWGO010000436.1 GCF_027213785.1 Limimaricola sp. G21655-S1
GGCCCCGCTGGAGCAGCTGGGTATCCCGGTTTTCTACTCTGAGCCCACCGATTTTGCCTCGCTGGCCGTCGAGATGCGGGTGCTCGGCAAATTTCTGGGTGTGGATAAAAGTGCCGACGAAGCCGCCGATCGCTATCTGGCGCACCTGTATGACCTGCAACAGCGTTATGGCCAGCCAACCGGCGTCAAGGTGTTCTACCAACTCTGGTACCCGCCACTCACCAGCGTCAGTGGCAATGCCTGGCC
>NZ_JAPWGO010000437.1 GCF_027213785.1 Limimaricola sp. G21655-S1
CCCGCGAAGCGGTTGAGTTGGTAAAACGCTAAGCATCAGTTGTGTGCAGAAAACCAAACAGGCCACCCTCGGGTGCAATGCTGTTCACTTAAGAAAATTTGAGTTCCAGTCCACGTAGTATCAGGGCTAAAAAATGAGGGAGGCATGATGCCTCCCTCTTTCTATTGCAAGCCACGCTGGATAAAGGCTGAAGGAAGATCGACTGGAAACAGCCTTGCTCCCCCAACTCAAGTCGCATTTATTAAT
>NZ_JAPWGO010000438.1 GCF_027213785.1 Limimaricola sp. G21655-S1
GACGTGGGATTCATCGATGATGAGCAGACCGTCCCCCGGCAGGTAGTCAAACAGGGTGGGCGGTGGCTCCCCCGGTGCACGGCCGGAGAGGTAACGGCTGTAGTTCTCGATGCCGGAGCAGTAGCCCAGCTCCTGCATCATCTCCATGTCGAACTGGGTGCGCTGGCTGATGCGCTGCTCTTCCACCAATTTGTTGAGGGACAACAGCTGCTCGCGACGGCTGCGCAGCTCCTCCTTGATATGCT
>NZ_JAPWGO010000439.1 GCF_027213785.1 Limimaricola sp. G21655-S1
TGTCCAGACTGTCACTGATGGCCACACCCAGATGGCCCAGCCCGCCCAGCTCACCGGCATCAAGACCGATCACCGCCGCGCCCGGCCGCTCCAGCGCAGCACCAACCACCACGCCATCGGTGTTGGTGATGGCCTCCAGCAGCACCTTGCCCATACGACCATTACAGCCCATCACGGCCACACGGATCGGATTGTCCATCTCCACCCTCTCATCTCTTTTAATTATGGAAAGAGACCGTTTTACC
>NZ_JAPWGO010000440.1 GCF_027213785.1 Limimaricola sp. G21655-S1
GACATGATCTGCTCAAAGGTCGCCAGGTTCTTGTACGCCTCGCCGTCAGGCAGGATCAGGTGTTCAACCTGAAAACCCGACAGCAGAGCGGTTACCCGTTCAAGATAAAGCGGAGCAACGACTGTGTTGGTCACTATCATCACCCGCTTGCCCTTGATGGTCGATACCAGCGCCTCGGGGCGCTGCAACAACCCGGCAGCTATCTCGATGGGATAGCTGCGTTCACCCAGTTCGACCTTCAACCG
>NZ_JAPWGO010000441.1 GCF_027213785.1 Limimaricola sp. G21655-S1
GGCCAATAGCCCGTCGATTTATATTATTCGCTTACCTGAACCGGTTCAGGTTGATCAGGCTGATGGCGACGATAAATTGTGGGTCAAACTCATTATCAATTTGGTCGTTACCGATCCGGCTAATCAGTTGCAACTGCTGAAGGCCCTTTTTAGTAATCTTCAAATGGAAGACTTTTATCAAAATTTACTTGAGCTTCCTTCCGAGAAAGCGCAGGCACTTTTTATTTCCACCGTCATGCAATAAG
>NZ_JAPWGO010000442.1 GCF_027213785.1 Limimaricola sp. G21655-S1
GGATCTTGCAGGTCCAGCTTTTCTTCGATCCCCTTGAGGCCCGCCGCCAGCATGGCCGCCTGTGCCAGATAGGGGTTCATGTCGGACCCCGGAACCCGGCATTCAACCCGCACGCCTTTGGTGCCGTCACCGCACAGGCGGAAGGCTGCCGTACGATTATCCACCGACCAAACCACCTGCGTTGGCGCAAAGGTGCCCTTGGCGAAACGCTTGTAGCTGTTGATGTAGGGTGCCATGAAATAGGT
>NZ_JAPWGO010000443.1 GCF_027213785.1 Limimaricola sp. G21655-S1
CTTCATGCCAGTGGAGGTTATAAATGGCCCTTGATTATTTTGCTCTTGGCCTGCTCATCTTTGTCGGGCTGGTCATTTTTTATGGAGTCATCGTGATCCACGATATTCCTTACGAGATTGCCAAACATCGCAATCACCCTCATCAGGATGCCATTCACGTGGCAGGTTGGGTCAGCCTGTTTACCCTGCATGTGCTGTGGCCCTTCCTCTGGATCTGGGCCACCCTCTATCGCCCCGATCGCGGC
>NZ_JAPWGO010000444.1 GCF_027213785.1 Limimaricola sp. G21655-S1
ACCTTGGACTGACGCACAGGCTGGCCATTGCTCAGCAGGGCGATGCCCACCTTGCCATCGGCACGACCGTAAATCACGGCGCCGTTGGTGATCACAGGTGCACCGGCACTGCGCAGGCTCAGCGGCGGCAGCTCTTCGGAGAGCGACCACTGCACCTTGCCTTCATCAGTGTCGAGGGCGATCAGGCGACCGGAGGTGGTCAACACCACCACGCGGCCATCTTCCACCGCGGGGCTTGCCACCAC
>NZ_JAPWGO010000445.1 GCF_027213785.1 Limimaricola sp. G21655-S1
GCACAGGGAAGGAGCCCGACCACCCTCCGGGGACAATCGCAAAACGCAGATCACGTCAGCACCACCGCCTGAGCTCCTCATCGGCGAGGTCGCCCCAATGAAACCGGACCCGAGATCCTCTACATCGCTCACCGCTGCGGCGCCAGTGGCGAATCTGTCTCCCATCTCAGCGGCTGCTTCAAGCTGGGGGGCGCCGCCTGAGAGGGGGGCGATCCACCTGACTGCCCACGCCCCCGCCACGACCG
>NZ_JAPWGO010000044.1 GCF_027213785.1 Limimaricola sp. G21655-S1
CAGGCTCATAACCTGAAGGTCGCAGGTTCAAATCCTGCTCCCGCAACCAACAAACACGTACCGAACGCAGAACCGCCCTGGCCCGCAAGGGCGCGGCGGTTCCGCGTTTCGATGCCCTCCGAAACGAAGGCCAGAACCGAGGCCAGCGCGCCCACCAGTGTCACGCTGCAGGGTCCGCGGCCCGTCTCGGGCGGGCCGACCTCGATCCGGTCGATCAGGCTGCGGATGGACTCCATCGCCTCTGGACGTGTGTCCTCGTCGTCCAGAAGCGCCGTCAGCTTCGACACTTGGCGCCGGTACAGCTCCGGCACGTTGGGGTGAATCTCGATAGCTGGGGCAGGGAGGTCTGCCTCGATCCGGGCAAGCTCCGCTTCGAGACGTGTCTTGTCCGCCTCCAGATCCTGCAGCTTGCGCCGCACGCTGGCCGGCGGCGTGTCGCTCGACAAAATGTAGTCGAGGCAGCGGGCGATGCCGCGCTCCGTCTCGGCCAGCCCTCGGCGCAGCTTCGTTGCGTCCGACTGGCGACTGCCGCGCAATCGCGCGAGCTCTTGCCGGAACGCCTCCGCGAAGGCCTCGAGCAACGCCTCGTTGCCGACCAGCAGCCGCTGCAACCCGCCGAGCACACGAGTTTCCAGATCGACCACCGCGATGCCGTGCCGGGCCTCGCAGGTGCCCTTCTCCCGCCGCGTGGCGCAGTAGTAGCGATCCCGGCGCGCGATGGTCATGCTGCCGCCACAGCAGGCGCAGACCGCGAGGCCCGACAGCAGCCGCTTCTTGGTCTGGCGGGTGTTGCCGGCCCAGCCGGCATAACGGCGCTTCAGCTCCTGAACGCGGGCCCAGGTCTCGTCATCGATGATCCGCAGCTCCGGGACTTCGGTGGTGATCCACTCCGCTTTCGGGTTGGGCCGCGAGATCCGCTTGCCGGTTTCGGGATCCTTCACGAAGTGCTGCCGGTTCCAGATCAGCCGGCCGAGATAGAGCTCGTTGTTGAGGATGCCGTTGCGGCGCTGGCGGCTGCCGTTGACGGTCGAGGCGTTCCAGGCGCCGCCCCTCGGGCCCGGGATGCCTTCGGCGTTGAGAGCGGCCACGATCTTCCGCGGCGGGTGGCCGGCGGCGTATTCGTCGAAGATCCGCCGCACGATCTCCGCCTCCGTCGGCTCGATCTCGCGTTCGCCGGTGACGGCCGTACCGTCCGCCAGAAAGCGGCGCACCACCCGGTAGCCGTAGCTGTTGCCACCTCCCGAAAAGCCGGCCTCGACCCGGCCCCGCAGGCCGCGCCGCGTCTTCTGCGCCAGATCCTTCAGGAACAGCGCGTTCATCGTGCCCTTCAGGCCGATGTGCAGCTCGCTGATCTCCCCCTCGGCCAGGGTCAGCAGCCTGGCCTTCGCATGAGTGATCCGCTTGAAGATGGCCGCGACATCCTCCTGGTCGCGGCTGACCCGGTCCAATGCTTCGGCGACCACCATGTCGAACCCCTTGGCACGCAGGTCGGCCAGCAAGGCCTGCATGCCGGGCCGCGTCTTCAGCGCGCCGCCGCTCAGCGCATAGTCGGTGTAGATCTCGACCGCCGGCGCACCCTCGCGCTCCAGCACCTCTCGGCACAGGCGGATCTGGTCCTCGATCGAGTTCGCGGATTGCAAATCCGAGGAGTAGCGGGCGTAAATGGCGGCGCGCATGACGCGATCCTTCCTGTTCATGGGGTCTGCCGTTCGACTGTCGCGTTGCGGCCAAGGCGGCCGCGCCCGCGGGCCGCGGCTCTCGCACTCCGGCGCCGGTCCTGCAGGTGCCTCTGCCAGAGGCCGACCGCGGCCGTGTCGCGGGCCAGATCGTAATGCGTCTCTGCGATGCGCCGATCGGCATGGTGCAGCAGCGCCGGGGCGAGCCAGACCAGATCTGGGTCGGTCTCACCAAGACTGGTCACCGCGCAGTCCCGGAACCGGTGCGGCGGAATGCCGATGCCGAAGGCCGCCCTGGTCCGCCCCATCACGCATGCATATACCCCGGTCTCGGCCAACGGCACGCCGCGCCAGGAAATCCAGAGGTGGTCGTCCTTGCCTTGGCCGAGGAGCAAAGGCCGGTACTGCGCAAGGTAGCGCTCGATGGCGGGCGTGAGGGCCTCCGGGAGTGATTGTTCGAAGGGCCGGTGGTTCTTGGTTTCGCACTCTTCGAGCAGAAGGACATAGCTCTTGTCGCGCCTCACCATGTGCCGCCCGAGGCGAAGCCCGGCCAGGTTGCCCCGCCGCAGGGGCCGGCAGGTGAGCATCAGGATCATCAACCCGTCGCGATAGAGTGCCGCCCGCCAGAGCGGCCGAGCCACCTCGCCGTGCCGGATCAGGTCCAAGCCCAGCTGCAACAGGTCGTGGCTGGGGCGGATTTGCGCGCGCTTGAAGCGGACCGGGCGACCGCGGGCCTTCAGCCGGGCACGCGCGCGTCGCAGGTACGGAAACTCATTGTCCGGCGCCATGACGCGCAACGCCTGTTCCAGATCCCGGATCCGGTTGCGCAGGGTCAGCGGCGCGACCGTCGCCTGCAGTTCGGCGATGAACCCGCGCAGCCGGTCGGGGGTGAGGCGCTCCTCCGCTTCCGTGTCCTCATCGAGGTGCCCCTCTCGGTCGAGATAGGTGAGCCAGCGGCCATAGGCGTCTTGCACCGACTTCCGCGTCGCTGGCCGCCAGTGCACCGCCAGCCCGCACTCGTCGAGAAGCCCACCGGGAGTGACCGCAGCCTCCCAAGCGCGCCGATCCGCCTCGGGCCACTCGGGCAGCTTGCGACAGCGTCGTGCCGGATCGCGCTTGGGGTCGAGCGGTCCTGCATTCTCAGCCATGACCAATCTCCTTCAGCACGGCGCCGCGGATCCCCAAAACCAGTGCGTCGTAGCGGCGCACCGCGACCTGGTCGTGCACGCCCGCGTAGCTGCGATGCGTCGTGTCGGCACTGCGATGGCCCAGCACCCGCCGGACCACCTCGAGGCCTTCCGGGTTCTCGGTGAGGTAGAGCGTCGCTGCGAAGTGGCGCAGCAGATGCGGATAGACGTAAAGCCCGGTCTCGGCGCGGATGGTCTTGGTGAACTGGCGTCCGAACTGCTCGGCCGCCTTCGGACTGCTCGGACTTGCGCCCGGGAACAGGAAGCGGTTCGGGTTTGCTCCGAGTAGCGGCAGCAGTTGCTCCGTGTAGAAGTCCAGCAGCTTGGCGCTCTCCGGCGGGATTGGGTAGTCATGCACCACGCGGTTCTTCACCTCGTCCTCCTCGAGCAGGATGACCGTCCGGCCGCCCACCCGCAGCACGTGCCGGCCCAGCTGCAGCGCGACGAGGTTGCCGCGCCGGATCGGCCGCATGAGCAGCAGCTCCAGCGCCAGCGCCACCTGCATCAGGCGGGCGTCGGCAGCGGTCAGCTCTTTCTTTCGCTGCAACCGCCGCTGCAGGCGCTGGGGCAGGACCAGAAGCGTTTCAATCGCGTCGCGATCGATGAATTGGCGCAGTGCCTCCCGCGGGCGGGGCTTCAGGCCGGTGCGTGGCGCCGCGACCCGTGATCGCATCCGTTTCAGTGTCCTGAGCGTAGCTGCGTCGGCATGCACCGCGTGCTCGGCCGCCAGCACCAGCACGTGGGCGATCTGTGCCAACATCTGGCTTTGCTTCACACCCATGCGGGTCCGGTGAAACTCCAGCGCGGTCTCGACCGCCTTCAGCTCGACCAGCATGCCAAGCGAGGTAATCGTCTCGAGCGGCCGCCCGCTGTGCATCAGGCCCGCGATGGCCTGGCGCAGGGCGTAGCGGTAGCTCGTGACGGAGGCTGGACGCAGCGGGCGGAGCGGGCCGGTCTCGCTCAGCAGATCCGCTTCCTTCGACATGGAGGCGAGCCAGCTCTCGATCTCCTGCCGGAGCGGCAGCGGCACCGCCTCCCATTCCGGCGAGTAGGTCCTGCGATTGTTCGGGAGCGTGACATGCTGCAGCGCCAGATCTTCGGCGGTCTCGGCCAGCCGGTTCCAAAGCACGCAGACGTCCCGAAGAGCGCGCTCCGGCTTGGTCTTGAGTGTCTGTGTCTGAAGATAGCTCAGGAAGTCGGCCGTCACTGTATCATCGACGGCAGCAGGCGTGATGCCTCGGCCATCGCAGTAGCAGGCGAGCCGGGACAGCCCCCAGTGGGCATGACCAAGCGCCTTGAGGTGCAGTTGCAACTCTGCCCATTCGGCAGAGATTGGCACCTTCGGCTTCGGCTGGTCCGGAGCCAGGCCGATGCGCTTGAGCGCGAATGCCACGTCGGACCGGATCGTCTCCCAGCGGTGCGGCTTGATCCCGGCCTGCGCCGGATGGACCTGTTCGAGCCGCTCGCGGAGGAACCAGAATGCGGCCGGAGCTTGGGTGGGCGCGACGTCCAGCACGGCACAGAGACGGCGGATCGACGAGGCAACATTGCGCCGGCGCGCGTCGCTCAGCCCGGCATCGGCTTGGATGCTCTCGATCAGAGCGCCCATTGAGATCGGGTCAGCTTCACTAGTGGGTCTTATGGGTGTCTGGAGCAAGATAGCCTCCGGCATCAGGAAAAAGGTGTTCGGGACAGGAGCGGCATCAGGAGGACGGGAGCGGACAAGGTGGTCGAATCAGGAAACCGTAGCACGTTTCAGCCCGGTGCTTTGCGAGGGGGCCCTCTCCTGATGCGCTCCTAAGCTGTTGCCATGAATGGACACTATTGGACCGGGGGTCGGGGCGTTAAGGGCGTTTCGATCGCCCCACGATTACTCCCCCAGCATCTGGCGCAGCCGGTAGCTCCGCAGATCCTGGGGGCGGATGCGCAGCAGGCGGCCGTTGCGGATCGCCGGCAACCCGCCTGACTTGATGCGCCGGCGGATCGTCTTCGGGCTGACATTCTCGAGTTCGGCGACCTGCTGGATCGTCAGTAGTGTCTCGAGGTCAGGGGCGAGGGTTCTGGGCATGGGAGCCGTCCGTCTCTTGCGAGGACGCGGCCACGTGGTCCTGTGCGGCCAGTCGACCCATCAGCCGGGCCAGCGCCAGCAGCGCGGCATGGGTCGCCGAGGCGTCCCCCACTGGGCTGTCGGCTGGCTGTCGCTGTCGGTCTCGAGGCTGCACGGTCGCTGCGTCCTGATTGCGACCCTGTAGGGCCAGAAATCCCGGACAGCGGCAGGGCAGGGCCCGCCCGTTCCCGGACTGGACAGCTTGTACGAGCGAAAAATTGGACAGCAGAATGACTGTCCAAAAATTTATTCCGAGCTTCTCAGTTTAACGGCGCGCTGGATGGTCTTCGCGCTCACGCGGAACTTCTCTGCGGTCAGCTCACAGGCAAGCGTCTTGCGTACGCCGTTCGCTCGCAGGCGGTCGTACTCCTGCAGGTAGGCCCCTCGCCGCGCTGCTCTCTCTTCCGGCGTGCCATGCTGCTTCTCAAGGGCCTTGTGTCCGATAGCTCTTTGCTTCGCACCAACGAGGAAGTCCGCCTCGAACAGGTCCTTCATGCCCGCCTCATTGGCAAGCGCACCTACCTCGAAGGCCAGCGCCATCGCCTCGTCAATGCTCCCGGCCTTCTGCTGCCGACGGGCCTTCTGCAGGAGCATGAGTACCCTTGCCGCATATCCTTCGGCCGAGTCAGACGGGTAACCACAAAATGGCACTGCCAGATCAAGTGGCAGATCCGCGTTGTGCAACTCGGCATCGAGATACATTTGATCGTCGACCACGGCCCAAGCGCCGTCAGGGGTGACCAAATAGGATACTGCGGGGTCGGAAGGCAGTCCGGCAGACTCTAGGATCTGCTTCGCAAGCATTTCGAGCTTCCTAGACACTCTGTCGAAGCTGCTCCGCTCGAACGTCTCGATCGCCGCCCGGATCATCCTCTGAATGTCATCGGTATCGGTCGGGTCGAACTTGAGAACGGCCCGTTCCGTCATGCCGCTGCCGGTGGTCCTGGTGATCTTCGGCATGGTCATGCTCTCCTGCTCAGAAGTCTGAAAGGAGCATAAGGTCGGCAAATTGAGAAGGGCAGTATCGCGATGGACGCATCGGTCTTCCTCGTATTGCATGTCCGGCAGAATACGAGAATTCTCCCAGGCCCGGCGGTCCAGTTTCTCGGAAGCAGGTCAGCGAGCCGGCGCAACCCGACCCCGCGCTACGCCCACCTACGGCTGACGGCGGCGCGGCTCAAGGGCGAGCTGGAGCGTGAGGATTTTGGCCGTCATGGGTGGGAGAGCTGGGCCAATGCCTGCGAGATCTTTGGTTTCCAGAAGAAGCGGCCCAGAATTTTCCGATGCGCTGCCGCCATTGCCGCTGATATAGCGGCTCAACCCGGCGCGATCACCACCAGATGCGGCTGATGGGCCGCGGCGCGCATCGCCGCCGCTAGGTCTGGCAGTGCACGTGCGCCCGCCGCGATCAGCTCGGCCCGGCGGCGGGGGCCGGCGATGTCGCTGGCCAGATGCGCCATGGCGTGGCTTATGAGCTCCTCGCGCCAGAGCAGAGGCCGGTCGAGCATAGCCAGAGCCGGGACAATCCCGCGCTCGATCCCCTCGGCGCGGTCGAGCCAGTCAGGGGCCTCGGCAAAGACCGCGAGCGTGGCCTGAATGCCCGGGTCGCGGATCGAGATCAGCCGCAGATGGCCGGTCACCGGGTCGAGCCGGGCCTGCGCGCCATAGGCGCCGATCCGGTCGCGGACATGCGGCCAGAGCCAGCCAGTAGCGAGGCGCTGCGCCGCCGCCGCCACGCTGCCCGGCTGCGGGCCGAGATCGAGGCCGCGCGCCACCGTCGCCGCGGCGACCGGCAGCGCGAGGCGGACGGGTCCTAAGCAGGGGGGCGCCGGCCGTGCCGGGCTTGGCGGGGCGCCTTCGGCGACGGTTCGGGCCAGCGCGTCGTGCAGTGCGTCCAACGTCACGGCGGGACCGGAGAGCGCGCAGAAGGGGCGCGTGCCGAGCAACCGGTCGCGCAGCGCGGCGAGACGGTCGGCGTCGGCGCTGACGGGGGCCTCGAGCGCGGCCTCGGTCGCGCCGGCGGCCCCCATCTGGGCGCGCAGCATCAGGTCGGCGGCCTCGTGGCCCTGGCCGGTGAGCTGCGCGTGATGACGGGCGGCGCGGGACGCCGCCAGCGGTGCCGGGTCGGGCAGGGGGGTGGTGCCGCGCGCGAGCAGTGCGGCGACCAGTTCGCGCGCCTCGGCCACCGGCGCGGTGCCGCGCAGCCAGAGCCGGGCGGCCACGCCGCCATCCGGGCGCGGGGCGGCGCGGGTCTCGGCGGTAATGCCGGGGGGCGCGGCATGGCGCAGCGCCTCGGTCAGCAGACCGGCGAGGGGCAGGTCGGTGGCAGGCAGCTGCGCGAGGTCGAAGCCGAGATCGAGCTGCACCAGACCGCTGTCTCTCGGCATCGACAGCGCCTCGGCCGGGCCGATGCTAACGAGACGGGCGGGGCGCTCGGAGGCGTCGCGCGGCCAGTCGGCGCGGGCGGGGGCGCCGAGTGCGGCGCGCGCGCCGGGTCGTTCGGGGCGGTCCATGGTCGCGGCGAGGCGGCGGGCGCGGCGGCGGATCACCGGGTCGGCGGCCATCGCCCGGGCGCGGGCGGCGAGGTCCGGGGTGGCGGCCTCTCGGGTCAGGGTGACGCGGTGCGGGTTGTCGCGCAGTTCGGTGGCGACCAGCGCCGCGAGCCGGGCGGGGTCGGCGCTGGCGTCGCCGAGGCGCAGCGCCCCGATCGGGTCGCCGCCGTCGCGCCAGCCGCGCAGGGCCGCGAGCCCGCGCAGCAGCGGGGCCGGGCGGCGGGGATCCTCGGCCAGACCATGCCGCAGCGCAAGGCGGGCGCGCGCGGCCCGGACCTCGTCCGGGTCGAGGCCGCGCGACAGCCGCTCGATCGCGGCGAGCAGGCAGGCCTCGAAGGCCGCGACCCGGTCGGGGGCGATGGCGGGGAGGGCGATGCGCAGCACCGGTGGGTCGATCTCGGGGTCCATCGGGTCGAGGAGCGGTTCGGCCGGAAAGCCCGCATCGGTCAGCGCCCGCCGCAGCGGCGCGGCGGGGGTGCCGAGCAGCGTCTCGGCCAGAAGCGCGGCCTCGGCGGCGGTCGCCCCGCGCAGCCACCAGGCGATGGCGGCGGGTGCGGGGCCGTGCGCCGCGAGCCGGCGGCGCGGCGCGTGCCAGCGG
>NZ_JAPWGO010000446.1 GCF_027213785.1 Limimaricola sp. G21655-S1
AGTTTCCTATGCGTCTTGAAATCATAATCGACAGCAAACAGCAGATCCCGACCTCGACCATGGAGGCGCTGCGTCAGGAGCTGCTCAAGCAGCTTGGTGAAAAATTCCCCGACATCCATGTACGGGTCGCGCCGGGCAGTGCCATGGCGCTGACCGGCAGCCGTGCCAGCACGGAAGACAACGCGCTGGCCGAAGCCATGGTGCAGGAGGTGTGGGAGAACGCCGAGAGCTGGATGCCGGATGAG
>NZ_JAPWGO010000447.1 GCF_027213785.1 Limimaricola sp. G21655-S1
GCACCAACCCGGTCGAATAGCATTGCCTCGCCCCCTCCCGCGTTCGCCACGTGGCAGATCAGCAGGAACAGGCGGCTGCGCCGACTGAACCTGCAAATCAGCCCTGATTTTCCGAATGGAAGGTCAGATCAACGTAACAAGCCACACGGCAAAAACAGTGGATTGGGTCAGTTCATGACGCCTAGGTCAATTTCGTCCGACGTTCAACATTGCCGTTCTTGCGGCCCAGAGGGGGGATTCAGAC
>NZ_JAPWGO010000448.1 GCF_027213785.1 Limimaricola sp. G21655-S1
GCGGAATACCGCTTGCTGCAGTGTTTCGATGGCTTTTTTGCGGAAGAACTGGCGGCGCGTTACCAGCATCACGCGGCGCTGTGGCGCCGGTGCCTGGAACGGTATGACCGACAGCAGGCCTTCATCGGCAGGCGACACCGAGGTAGCAGGCAACACGGTGATGCCCATACCGCTGGCTACCATGTGGCGGATGGTGTTCAGCGAGCTGCCTTGTACCATCGATGCCAGGCTATTGCTCTGGTAC
>NZ_JAPWGO010000449.1 GCF_027213785.1 Limimaricola sp. G21655-S1
GAGGTCGGTCACCTGAGCGGCCGAGGCCATGAATGACAAGCCGCAGCAGAGAGCGGTCACAACACGTTTGAGCATGAACAGAGTCTCGAAATGGGAGAGTGTGCTTATGGTAGCGGCAAGGCGCATCATGCGGCAAGGCTGGCACAAGCGGCCACAAACAGCAGAGCCGGCGATGCGCCGGCTCCGATCACCCCTTCCACATGGGAAGCAGGTTAAAGCATTAAGTTACTTGGTACCGAAGATC
>NZ_JAPWGO010000450.1 GCF_027213785.1 Limimaricola sp. G21655-S1
AAAATCCCCGGCGCGCGGGCGGATCATGGCGTAAACCGGTACGGTGGCGTGGCGGGCTGCCTGCTGCATAAAGCCGTAGGAGGGGGTCAGGCCGCCCAGACCCAGCGCAGAGCAGAGCTCGATACGATCTGCCCCGGATTGCTGGGCGGTAAAGAGGGATTCCAGGTTGTCGATACAGATTTCAAGACGGGTCATGAGGACTCCTTTTTCGGGGAGATCAGACCCCACATCTGATCTCATAGAT
>NZ_JAPWGO010000451.1 GCF_027213785.1 Limimaricola sp. G21655-S1
CCTCCAGCTGGATGGCGCCTTTTTTGATCCCGCTATACCTTGAACTGCCCCACCAGTTGCTGCTGTTTGTCAGCGAGAGCAGAGAGCTCGCGACCATTTTCGGCAGAGGTCGCCGCTTCGGCCCGAATGGTATGGCTCACATCGCGGATGTTGCTGACGTTGCGGTTGATCTCGTCCGCTACCCGGCGCTGCTCCTGCGCCGCCCGGGCAATCTGCTCGTTCATCTGATGGATGGTGGAGACCG
>NZ_JAPWGO010000452.1 GCF_027213785.1 Limimaricola sp. G21655-S1
ACCTGGCTCACCGTATGGCCGTGAAGGCTGCCGAGGTGATCAAGGTGCTGATGAAGATGGGCATGATGGTGACCATCAACCAGGTGCTGGATCAGGAAACCGCGCTGATCATCGTGGAAGAAATGGGCCACGTGGGCAAGGCTGCCCAGGCAGATGATCCGGAAGCCTACCTGGCCGATGGTGAAACCATCGAAGTGGCCGAGCAGATTTCCCGTCCGCCAGTGGTAACCGTAATGGGTCACGT
>NZ_JAPWGO010000453.1 GCF_027213785.1 Limimaricola sp. G21655-S1
AGACATTGCCGCATAAGCGGAGGGCGAGGGCAGGGTGTAACCTTCGGTGAACGCAACAACTTCTTTGCGCTCATCCGTGATCGACATGCCTGCGATGATAGCATCGTAGTTGCCCGACAGCAGGTTCGGGATGATCGAATCCCAGTCGTTGGTGACCCACTCACAGGTCAGCTCGGCACGTTTGCACAGCTCATCGCCCAGCTCGCGCTCGAACCCGTCAACTTCACCAGCGTCGTTGATGAAG
>NZ_JAPWGO010000454.1 GCF_027213785.1 Limimaricola sp. G21655-S1
ACCTTGACCTTGGTGCTGTCGAAGTTCTTGGTGCCGAACATGTCGGCTTTCACCTTGGAGGTGATCCAGGAGTCATTGCTGCGAGTGGTGAAACTGGCAGGTTGGCCGATGCGCAATTCGTTGTAGACGTGGCGCACCCCTTCGATGCGACTGACAATTTTGCCCGCCTCAATCTTGTAAACGTCAGAAGGTGTCTGGCCGACCAGCAGGACGCGGCCATTGTTGCTGTAGACGCTGATCTTGC
>NZ_JAPWGO010000455.1 GCF_027213785.1 Limimaricola sp. G21655-S1
GTGCTGTGTTACGGCCTGGGGGTAGACGATCCGAAACGCATTTTCGGCACCACCGCCGGTCTGCAGGAGCGCTTTGGCGCGGCGCGGGTATTCGACATGCCCACCGCCGAGAACGCGATGACCGGCATCGGCAGCGGTGCCGCGCTGGGTGGCATGCGCCCTGTGATGTGCCACCAGCGCCTGGACTTCTTCCTGCTGGCGATGGACCAGCTGGTGAATAACGCCGCCAAGTGGCGCTATACCT
>NZ_JAPWGO010000045.1 GCF_027213785.1 Limimaricola sp. G21655-S1
GGGCTCTCTACCCTGGGGGGGGACGGGCTCCCTTCCGCACCGCCACTTTACTCCATTCGCAACAGACAGGGGGGGGGCAGGGACCGGCGCTGAGAACTGGCTGCGGTGCATCTTCTCCCGGTATCGCTCGGCCAGATGCCCGGAAATAGGCATGACCGTTCGCGTATCGGCATGGCCCCCCGACGGCGAGACCAAGGCCCTCACGTGCAGAAGCAGGAAGGAGGATGCTATCTTACGGTTCCGCCTGGAAAGGTTTTGGCCGCCGGCGCTGAAGTCATCGTTCGTCACATCATCGCGCCGGGGCGCAATGCCGAGAACGAGCGGGCCGTTGCGAAACTGGACACGATCGAATGGATGGGCGAGCGTCGCGCCATGACCGAGATCATCGCGGGATACGAGCCCTACCTCTCGTTCGTTTTATTGCTGCTCCTTTTCGCAGGATTTGTGACCGAACGCTATCCGCCAGAGGTGACTGCAGCCGGTGGGGCAGCGCTGTTCATCGGCTTGGGGCTGGTGCCCTCGGATGACGTGCTGGCCGCTTTCGCCAATCCCGCACCGATCACGATCGCAGCCATGTTCGTGGTGAGCGGCGCCTTGGTCCGGACCGGCTTGCTGGATGCAGTCGCCAATCGGGTCGTGGCAGGGGCGACCCACCGACCGTCTCTGGGGATTGCCGCGTTCCTGCTGGCAACGCTCCTCGCTTCTGGGCTGATGAACAACACCCCTGTCGTGCTGATCCTGATACCCGTGGTGGTGCGTCTGGCGCAGAGCCTGGACATCGCTGCGACGCGTTTGCTGATCCCGCTGTCCTACACAGCTGTTTTGGGCGGAACTTGGACGCTTGTCGGCACCTCGACCAACATGCTGGTCGCGGGAGTGACCAGCAATCTCGGCATGGCGCCGTTTTCGATGTTCGAGATAATGCCAGTCGGCTTGGTCGCCACCGTCGGGGGTGGCTTGACGTTGTTGGTGCTGGGCCCGCTTTTGCTGCCGCGCCGCAGGAAGACAGGCGATATCGGCTCAGGAGGCGAGGCGCATTTCCTGACCGAATTGCGCCCGTGCGAGGGTTATGCAGGCTTGGGCCAGCCGATAAACGAGGTTTCCGACCTCGACCGTCCCGACATTCACGTGCACGCGATACGTGCACAATCGGAGGTCAAACGCTCGAACCTCCAGGAGCACCGGCTCGAGGTCGGCGACCGGATCGTCGCCAGTGCAACGACGTCTGAGCTCCTGACGCTGCGCGATCTGGAGGGCATGGAGGTCGGCCTTCGGCATGGGCCGACGGACGGCGAGGAGGTTGCAGTGGCTGAGGCCGTCGTGACCTTGTCGGGGCGCGGCAGCAACATCCGGCTCGCACGGCTAGCCCTCGGCCACCGCTATGGAATGCGGGTGCTCGGTGTCCATCGACATGGCCAAGACCTGGGACCCGACCTTCCGACAGTCTTGTTGCGCCCCGCCGACAAGCTGCTGGTGGAGGGGACCGCGGAAGGTCTTGCCCGCCTTACGCAGGCGGGTGACCTGGCCGCAATCACTCAGGCGAGCGCGCGTGCTTATCGACGACAAAAGGCGCCGCTGGCGCTTTTGGCCTTGATTGCGGTGATGAGCCTGGCGGCGCTCGGCGTGGCCGAAATCAGTCTTCTGGTGCTGATGGCTGTCGCGGCCATTCTGCTCCTGCGTTGCATCGATAGCGAGGAGGCATGGAGCTCCATCGACGGGGGTATTCTGGTCCTCATATTCTCGATGCTGATCATCAGCGCGGGTTTGCAGCATACCGGGGCAATGGCCCTGATGGTCGCGGCCCTTGTCCCGCTGATCCAGGACCTGCCGCCAGTAGTGATCCTGGGAGCGATTTACCTGCTCACCTCCTTGCTCACGGAAACCGTCACCAACAACGCCGTGGCAGTGATCATCACGCCCATAGCCATAGGGCTCGCCTCGCACCTGAGCCTTGATCCGCGGCCATTCGCCGTGGCGGTGATGTTCGGCGCGAGCGCCAGTTTCGCAACCCCGATCGGGTATCAAACGAACACGCTGGTCTACGGCGCCGGGAATTACCGCTTCACCGATTTCCTGAAGATCGGGGTGCCCATGAACCTGATTGTCGGAGCGGTCTCGGTAGCTGTCATCCCTATCTTCTTTCCTTTTTGAATGCCGGAGCTACAGAGGCTGCGCAGAGAGGGTCAAGGGGGCCGTAAGGGGACCTCGAAACATCAATACATTCTGGGTCTGGGCTCGAAATCCGCAGCCGCGCCACTTCCCTTTCCATGCGCATGATTTGGACACCATGCTGACCATCTCGTGGATTGGGGGATGGTAATCAGCTTTGGCAGAGTTGGTCTTCCGCGACGGGTATAAGACGCCCTGATCTGGCCGTCGGATCTGCAAGGGGGCCTAAAGACGCTATCAAGCACAAGAGGGTCCTGAGACTGGTGGTGCTCAATATTGGGCAGCGGCCTGGCGGTTCCGGTCGCGATTACCATTGCGCTGCGCCGCTGCTCTTATCGACTGAGCTCTTTCAGTCCCATCATGAGATTGGTCATCGAGAACATCCTCGGTTCAGGTTGGCTTTCGAAATCCGACCCTAACGAGAAACCCGACGGCCGCCTCGGCTACATCACGCCCCGGGGGGACACGATCGGAGGCTGTGGCGAGCCGTTTGGTTCAGGGACACTCAGGAAGGTCCAGAAGGTGGCTTGGGAATTCACCGTCCGCGGCTGTCTTGATGTACTTGTCTCCCTGGCGGCTGATCGCGACCTCGCACCAGGCTGCTTGGCCCGATACCGCGACATAGAAGCCCCAGCCTTCCTCCATGAGGTAGACCGCGCGCTCCTGCGTCATCTTCCAGCGGGTTCCATCAGGATTGACGCCCCCGATATGGGAGATGCGGTCCTCCGCGCTGCTGCCGTCTCTAACCCTGATGCAGTCGATCTGTGCCTTGATGGTCATCTTTCCCCCAATGGCGGTTGTCGCAACCTTATGGTGAACCGCCGCCATGAAGTGTGGCAATCTTCGACGGTGGCGAAAAGCGCCCGCGCTGGAGAAAGGCGTTCTCGTGCTCAAGGGCACTCGGGCAGGCTCAGGAGATGCGTCGGGAAGTCACCGTCCGCCGCCGTCTTGATGTACTTCTTTCCTTCGCGATCGACAGCGACTTTGACCGCGACGGGATCGCTATCGACATTGACGAAGAACATGCAGTCTCCGCTCTCGATCTTCTGGATCACCTCGTCGAGGTCGAGCTTCCAGCGGTTCGCGAGGGAGCCGCCGCCCACATGGCTTATGCTGCCTCGCGGCTTCCAGTGATTGGCTCTGCGAATGCACTTGATCTGGATCGTCTTTGGCATGTCTTCTCTCCGCATAGGGTCGCTACGACCCTATGATGAATGGCTGCCCGGGGTGTTCAATCTTTGGCCGCCCCTTCAGCTGACACGACCATGCGGCTCGCAGGCGTCAGGGCTACTGTCATGCGATGCTTCCATGGCCTCCGCCATCGCTCGCAGAACCCGGATGACCTCCTCCCGGACCAAGGCGCGGGCAGCCGGCTTGGAGAGAGTGTCGTCGATGGGCAGGGCAAGGTTGATCACGGCTTCTGGTTGCCCGTGCAGCAAGTCGTTTGCTTCGGAGAGCGTCACCTCGGCCTTTGCGTGGAGGGTAGCAGGGGCAGGGGTAAAAAACGGGTCGTCATCCGGGATCTCCGGCGTTCGGATCGTCTTTCGCAGCACGTAGCTGCCGAGCTTGCTGGACATGGGCCCTCCTTCGATGTCGACGACCTGATGGTGAAGCACTGGCCGAATGGGGGCTATCCTGCGACTGCTGCAGATCAGTCGACGCGGCGCAGGATCGTGCCGTCATCGAGAACCTGGAAGGTCCGCTCGTCGATGTATCCGACGGGGCGACCGTCAACCAGCCGTAGTTCCTGTGTGCCAGCCAACTCGGCGATCTCGCCCGCCGGGGAACGGCCCGTGTTGAAGTCCTGCCAGAGCTGAACGTCGTGGCGCTTGCCGAGGTCGTCCGCACATTCATAGGTGGCCAGGTGGCGCATCGGCATGGTGATCCTCCCTTAAGATGGCGGGGGCTTGAGCGTGGAGCATTGGCGGATGGTTGGCAAATTCCCGGCGGCCGCGAGACATTCCTCACGGCTCACAAGCCAGCATCGACAGCTAGCTTATCAGATCGCTCTTTCCTTCAACTCCGCCGTTACGCCCTGCGCCACTTTTGCCAGTCTGCCACCGCCTCGATCACCACCCCTCCAGAAACGGCGTCAGCGCCACGAACATGCACACCACCGTCAGTGGTCCGAACGCGATCAGGAACTAGCGGAACACTGGCGCTTCACGCCCATCATCGATGCGCGACAAGCCGAACAGCGCGGGCCCAGCAACTCGAAAGAAGACGCCCGCGATGATGGTCCAGCGCCAGGGCCGCGAAGAGCGTCAGGTCATCGCGCTCTTCGCCATATCCGGGGCCGGTCCTCACCGTCGTCATGCGCCATCATTCTTTTTCCTGATCTTCACCCTCGCGCAATCGTCGGAGGTTGGGGCCTTTCAGGGAGGGCATCATCACCACGAACAGGCTGACCACCGCGATCGGCCCGAAGGCGATCAGCGCCATAGGAACAACACTGTTTTCCCCGGTGGTCCAGATGATCCATACCCCAGCCGCCATCGGCGTGAGCGCCAATAGAAACACCCCGTAGAGAACCGCTCCCCGCAATACCCAGCGTGAAGACCGGACCGTTTCCTCGGACCGGGTATTCGGCTCTGTCACGCTACATACTCCCGCAGTTTCCCTGCTGCGACGCGGGCAATGCAGGCATAGGCCGGGGCGGCATCAGACTTCCCGGCGCTGGCCTCCAGCTCCGGCTGCCGATGCCTCCGTCTATCAGCCCCGCCTTCTGCGTGCGCTCCAGCAGATGCTGCGCGACCGAGGAGGTTGCCCATTCTATCCGCCCTCCTCGGTGCCGGCTCCCGCATCACTTCGAGCTGCGCCGCGATCTGCTTCAATGTCATCCCGGGTGCCGAGCTCTCGACGCCAGCGCGAAGCCCCGGATTGTCGCCAACGCGGCCCTTCTCCGGCGCCGAAGCTAGCTCCGCCAAAATCCGCTCGCGCCATTGCGCGGAGGGTTTTGCAAGTCCGTCGAAACACAAGCGGTATGGCGCACCCCATTACAAATCTACCTAGTTGGATAATGCGGTTTGAGCGTCCCCTGAAGAGGATGGGCTGCCGCTCAATCTGGTCCTTGAGTGCTGCGTCGTTCTTGCACCTGCGCGCCCAGATCAACCAAAGCCGGACCTGTGGCACGTCCCTCAAGGCGGGCACGGATCATCTCTGCGGCGCGTGTGCCCATCTCGAAGCGGTTGGTGCGCACCGAGGTGAGCGGCGGCTCGGCCGCGCGCATCATCTCGAGATCGTTGAAGCCGCAGATGCCGAGTTGCCCGGGCACCGAGACCCCCATGCGCATCGCCTCGAACAGCGCGCCGAGCGCGAGGTCGTCATTGTTGCAAAACACCGCGTCGGTCTCGGGATGGCGCGCCAGAAGCGCGCGCAGCAGTTCCGCGCCGCCACCGACGCTCGACGGCGTGTCGGTGGTCTCGACCCGGTCGGGATCGAACACGCCATGCGCCTCGGCCTCGGCGCGGAACCCCGCGAAGCGACGCCGCGTGCGCGGATCCATCCGGGCGCCGAGAAAGCCGGGCCGGCGATAGCCACGGTCGATCAGGTGGCGCGTCGCCGCCGCCGCCGCGTCGTGATGCGAAAAGCCGACCATCATGTCGACCGGATCGGGGCCGGTTTCCATAATCTGCACCACCGGGCAGTTTGCCCGGTCCAGGAGTCGCCGGGCCGCCTCGGTCTGATCGATACCTGCGATGATCAGTCCGGCGGGACGCTGGCGCAGGAACACGCCAAGAAGCTTTTCTTCCGTTGCAGATTCGTAGCGGGTGATGCCGTATTGTACGTCGAACCGGCTTTCAGCAAGACAGTCATAGATGCCGGAGAGCACGTCGGTGAACACGGCATTGGTGGCTGAGGGGATCAGTACGCCGATCACGTCGGCGCGGCCGGTAGCCAGGGCCCGCGCCGCTGGGTCCGGCACGTAGCCCAGCTCGGCCACCGCCGCGTCGATCCGCGCCCGCGTCTCGGCCTGCACCGTGTCCGGACGCCGCAAGGCCCGGCTCACCGTGATCGGCGAAACGCCGGCCCGGGCCGCCACCTCGGCCAGTGTCACGCGTTTGCTCATATTTGCTTCCCCTTGACGGATGACAGCGCTATCACGTATTGATAGCGCTGTCATCGTATTCAGATGGGTACGTTGCGACAAGGGAGGCGGCATGAGCGAGCGGCAGGGACCGATCCTGGTGATGGGCGTGAGCGGCGCCGGCAAGAGCACCATCGCGCGCGGTCTCGCCGACCGTCTCGGCGGCGCCTATGTCGATGCCGACGACCTGCACCCCGAGGAGAACGTCGCGACCATGGCGCGCGGCGAGCCGCTGACCGACGCGTTGCGCTGGGGCTGGCTCGACCTCGTGGCCAAGGCGATGGCCGAGACCGAGCCCTTCGCCGTGGTCGCCTGCTCGGCGCTCAAGCGCGCCTATCGCGACAGGCTCCGGGCGCATCTGGGCCCGTTCCCGATCATCTATCTCGACGGCGACCGCGCGCTGCTGCGCGACCGGATGTCGGATCGCGAGGGGCATTACATGCCGGTCTCGCTGCTCGACAGTCAGTTCGAGGCGCTGGAACCACCCACGCCTGAAGAGGGGGCGATTTGCGTGTCCGTCACGCCGCCGCCCGAACAGGTTCTTGAGACAGCGCTGACACAACTTTCTTCCCGCCTGCAGGGAGGGCCCGACGGGTCCGGGCAGGCGGATCACACCCCGAGGAGGACCTCATGACCAAGACCTTCACCATCACGCTCGCGACCGCGCTGACGCTGTCGGGCGCGGCCATCGCGCAAGATTACAGCTTCCGCTTCCAGTCCTCGGACCCGGCGGGCAACCCCAACTTCGCGCTGCAGAGCGAGTGGGCCGAGAGCGTCGCCGAGATGTCCGACGGCCGCATCTCGGTCGAGATGCTGCCGGTGGAATCGATCGTCGCCCACAACGAGACGCAGGACGCGATCGCCGCCGGCATCCTCGACGGCCACATCACCGACACCTCGTATTTCTCGGGCAAAGACCCGGCTTTCGGCCTGATCGCCAACCCGGTCGGCGCCTGGTCCGATCCGCAGCAGATGTTCGACTTCATGGAGGCCGGCGGCGCCGAGCTGATGAACGAGCTGGTCGAGCCCTACGGCCTGCATTTCATCGGCGCCACCACCCCGGGCCTCGAGGCCTTCGTCTCGAAGGTGCCGCTCGAGGGGGTCGAGGATCTCAAGGGTCTGAAGCTGCGCGCGCCCGAGGGCCTGGTGCAGCAGGTCTTCGCCGCCGCCGGTGCGGCGCCGGTGAACCTGCCCGGCTCGGAGGTGTTCACATCGCTCGACAAGGGCGTGATCGACGCCGCCGACTACACCGTGTTCTCGACCAATCAGGCGCAGGGCATGCACGACGTCGCGCCGCACCCGGTCTATCCCGGCTTCCACTCGATGCCGCTGGTCGAAGTGTCGATGAACCTTGAGAAGTGGAACGCGCTGCCCGACGATCTCAAGCAGGTCATGGAAGAGTCGGTGAAGCAGTTCGCCCAGAACCAGGTCGCCTCGCTCAATGCCGCTGATGAAGCCGCTGTCGAAGAGGCCAAGGCCTCGGGCGAGATCACCGTGCATGACTGGTCCGACGAGGAGCGCGCCAAGTTCCGCCAGATCGCCATGGGCGAATGGGAGAAAGTGGCCGCGAGTTCCGAGAACGCGCAGAAGGTCTATGACACGCTGACCGGCTACCTGACCGAGAACGGCCTGATCGCCGAGTAAGACCGGCGCGGCCCAGCCGTATCCCTGTGACGCCCGGGCCCGCGGTCCGGGCGTCTTCGCAAGCACCTTTCAACGAGGGACAAGGCCAGTGACAGAAGATCACACCGACATCACGCCGCCCCGCGAGGAGGGCGGGCCGATCCCGGAGGCGGGCTGGCTCGGCCGCGCCATCGACCGGGT
>NZ_JAPWGO010000456.1 GCF_027213785.1 Limimaricola sp. G21655-S1
GCCCGTACATATTGAGCTGACCGTTATCGAGAAAATCCAGCGAGTAGCCCTTGGTGCGATCCAGCAGCCAGTTGCCGATCCGCAGATCGCTGGCCATGGTTCCGAGCGAGACGTTGGCGATGGGGCGCAGCACCCAGTGGCCACCGCGCGGGTCTTCATGGAGGGCGATATCCCAGCCGATCCCGCCAGAGGCGGTCAGGCTGTTCCATTTGGTCGGGAGGGTGCGGCTCTCGGTGCCGTTGC
>NZ_JAPWGO010000457.1 GCF_027213785.1 Limimaricola sp. G21655-S1
ATATCAAGGCCTTCTACATGCGCCTCAACGACGACGGCAAGACCGTTGCCGCGATGGACGTACTGGCACCGGGCATCGGCGAGATCATCGGTGGTTCCCAGCGTGAAGAGCGTCTGGACGTGCTGGATGCCCGCCTGGCCGAGATGGGCCTGAACAAGGAAGATTACTGGTGGTATCGCGACCTGCGTCGCTTCGGTACCGTGCCGCACTCCGGCTTCGGTCTGGGCTTCGAGCGTCTGGTAG
>NZ_JAPWGO010000458.1 GCF_027213785.1 Limimaricola sp. G21655-S1
CGACTGCGCGGCGGAATAGCTGCCGCCAAAATAGTAGTCCTTGCTCTCCTGCCCGCGATGACGACCGCCAAACCGCGCTTCGGCCATGCGCCGCACGCGGCTTGAGAGGCGTATCCACTGGTCCAGCAGCTTGTCGCTGGGATGCATCGAGAAACTCTTGCCGGATTTGGTGCGCGGGCGCTGCTCGATAAGGCCCGCCTCCACCATTTCCTTCATCCGGCGGGTGGCGGTCGCATAGGGCAC
>NZ_JAPWGO010000459.1 GCF_027213785.1 Limimaricola sp. G21655-S1
GCGCTAACGTCGGCTCGGACCACTCCATTTTGATTTTGAGCGCGCCAAAGTGCGAAGACAGCTCGGCGAGGTAGAGCTAGCCCGCGCCGTCCAGCTCGTCCTCCTCCTCGACGATGCGCGCCGCCTCGGCGAGCGCCTCGACTTTGATCTGTGCGCTGGCGCGCTGATTGTAGATTGTGCGCCCCACGCGCCCGTCGGCGGATGCTTCGCGCAGAAGGTCGCTCTGCTGCATCCGGTGTAGTG
>NZ_JAPWGO010000460.1 GCF_027213785.1 Limimaricola sp. G21655-S1
GCTCCACCTTGAGGGCTTCGACCTTCTCCTGGATCCTGGCTTCGTTCTTGCGGCTGCTGTCGAGGCGGTAGACCGGGGTCTGCGACAGGAACAGGGAGAGCGACTGATTGAAGGTGGGCAGCAGCGGGGTGAGGGCGGCCCCGATATCGGCCGGCTCTGTCTTGACCGAGAGCAGCTCAAGGTCGCGCAGATAGATGGCACCCTGATCGGCGACATATTCCGGGCGGGCGCTCAGGGCAAAGC
>NZ_JAPWGO010000461.1 GCF_027213785.1 Limimaricola sp. G21655-S1
GCATTCGCCTCTCCCCCGGTGCCTATGTTCATCTGGCGGGCAGCCCGGAAGATCGCGCCGTGTTCGACTACTTGCTGGCCGAGCTCAATGAACGCCCGCTGGCCTATATCCACCTCGGCATCTTCGATGACAACCTCACCTTCGATTATCTGGGTGGTCGCGCCTCCGCCTATCTGCGCGCCCACTACAAAGGTCATCTGGTCGGGGGGGGCTGCGACGCCGCCGCGCGCGCCGCTGCGGCC
>NZ_JAPWGO010000462.1 GCF_027213785.1 Limimaricola sp. G21655-S1
GCTGATGATGGTGATGATCGCCATCAGCAAACAGGGTCTGGATGAAGCCATCAATGACATAGATGAGACGACCCAGAGCGTGGTCCAAAACAAGGACGATATTGCCAAACTGATCCACGCCACCTACCGGCTGCGCACCAGCGCCATCTATGGCCTCTACGATGCCAAGCTGTTTGCCGCACTGCCCGCAAACCTCAACAGCGCCGAGCAGGAGATCAACGCCATCCTCGGCCGTCTGGTGC
>NZ_JAPWGO010000463.1 GCF_027213785.1 Limimaricola sp. G21655-S1
GTGTCACCACCGTCGAACTTGTAGCTGGTGTCGAGCTGGAAGCCATTGAACAGGCCGGAGTATTTCAGCACGGAACCGGCGCGGTTGGTGGCGAAGGTGTCGGTCTTGGCGCCCAGCGCTTCGTTGCCGTAGCCGTCGGAGAGGGAGACATCAGTCCAGTCGGCCAGGAAACCCGGGGCCCCTTTCTGGCGACCGAAGGTCACGGTGCCCCAGTCAGCGCCGACACCGGCGAACGCCAGACG
>NZ_JAPWGO010000464.1 GCF_027213785.1 Limimaricola sp. G21655-S1
GCCGTTGAGTATCTGCTGGCGGGCCAGGTGCGCTTCCTCGATGAACGCCTGTGGACGTTCGCTGTGCCGTTGCCACAGCTCGCCGAGGGCTAACGCGCCGTGCGGGTCGTGCTGCAGCAACGACAGTTGATTCATGAACTCATAGCCGGTGGTGCCATCGACCCCCCAGTCGCGACGCAGGGTTTCCCCGGGGCCGAGAATCTTTTCCACGTAGATCGGGATGTGCCGTGACGGTACCAGGG
>NZ_JAPWGO010000465.1 GCF_027213785.1 Limimaricola sp. G21655-S1
GCATGCGCTGGAGCCGCTATCTCAATGAAATGCAGATGCTGCTTTATACCCATGCGGCCAACGATGCCCGAGAGCTGCGCGGCGACACGCCGGTAAACAGCGTGTGGCTTTGGGGGGAGCAGGGCAGCGACAGCCAGGCACCGCAGGCCTTTGCCCCGCTGTTATATAGTGACAATCCGCTCTATCAGGCACTTGCCACAGAAAGTGGCATGGCGATAGACGCCGCCCCCTACCAGTTTGCC
>NZ_JAPWGO010000046.1 GCF_027213785.1 Limimaricola sp. G21655-S1
GTCAGCTCCTCGTCATCCTCAACGCCATGATCCGAAACAAACAGCCCATTCGCCTCTAAGAAACGACACAGTTGCCCTTACATCGGTGGCGATGATGCTCCCGGGGCAACCGGGGGCAGGTGCAGGATGTTGGTCGTGGAAACTATCGCGAAGATCCGTCGGGCATATTTCCAAGACAAAAAGCCTATCAAGCAGATCTGCCGGGAACTGCGCCTGTCGCGGAACACGGTGCGCAGGGTGATCCGGTCCGGGGTGACGGAGTTCAGCTATGAGCGCGGCGTCCAGCCGCAGCCCAAGATCGGGCCTTGGAAGGTCGATCTCGACCGGATGCTGGCGGAGAACGCCCGTAAGCAGAAGCGCGACCGGCTCACCCGCATCCGGATCTTCGAGGAGCTTCAGGCGCTTGGATACGAGGGCGGCTACGATGCCGTCCGGCGCTATGCCTCGTCATGGACAAGGACCGAGCGCGCAGCCTCGGCTGCCGCCTATGTGCCACTGAGCTTCGATCCTGGTGAAGCTTACCAGTTCGACTGGAGCCATGAGGTTGTCCTGATCGACGGGGTGACCACGACGGTGAAGGTGGCGCATGTCCGGCTCTGCTACAGCCGGATGCTGTTCGTGCGCGCCTATCCCCGCGAGACGCAGGAGATGGTCTTTGACGCGCACGACAAGGCCTTTGCCTTCTTCGGCGGAGCCTGCGCGCGGGGCATTTACGACAACATGAAGACCGCTGTGGATGCGATCTTCGTGGGCCGGGACCGCGCTTACAATCGCCGCTTCCAGCAGATGTGCGGGCACTACCTCGTTGATCCGGTCGCCTGCACGCCCGCTTCCGGCTGGGAGAAGGGCCAGGTCGAGAACCAGGTCGGCGTGGTTCGCCGGCGGTTCTTCGTGCCGCGGCCGCGGTTCAAGAGCTACGCCGAGCTTAACGCTTGGCTCGAGGACCGCTGTGTCGCCTGGGCCAAGAGGCACCCGCATCCCGAGTTGCGTGAGCGGACAACGTGGGAAGTCTTCGAGGAGGAGCGGCGGAGCCTTGTGCCCTATGCTGGCCGGTTCGACGGCTTCCACGCCGTCCCGGCCTCGGTGTCAAAGACTTGCCTCGTGCGGTTCGACAGCAACCGCTACTCGGTGGATGCCCGCGCGGTCGGTCGGGCCGTCGAGATCCGCGCCTATGCCGAACGGATCGAGATCTGGCAGGACGGCAAGATCGTCGGCGAGCATGCCCGCGCCTTCGGTCGCGGCCAGGACATCTACAACCCGCTGCATTACGTCCCGGTGCTCACTCGCAAGCCCGGCGCGCTCCGGAACGGGGCGCCGTTCAAGGACTGGGAACTGCCGGCGGCGATGCGGCGGGTGCAGCGCAAGCTCGGCCGCGTCCCGAACGGAGACCGCCAGATGGTCGAGATCCTCAGCGCGGTCCTGACCGACGGCTTGGACGCAGTGGAGGCGGCCTGCGCCGAGGCGCTGAGAGAAGGGGTCCATTCCTCCGCCGTCGTTCTCAATATCCTCGCCCGCCGCCGCGAGCCCGCGCCGCCCCTGACCATCGCGACGCCGGACGCACTGCGTCTGACCTGCGAGCCGGTCGCCGATTGCAGACGCTATGACAGCCTCAGGAGACCGGACCATGGAAAGATCGCAGGTGCTGGACATGATGGGCCAGCTCAAGCTCTACGGAATGAAGGCGGCCTATGATGAGATCATCGCCACCGCCGTGAAGCGGCAACACGAGCCCCAGAAGATCGTCGGCGACCTTCTGAGCGCCGAGATCAGCGAGAAGCAGGCGCGTTCGATCAAATACCAGATGACCATCGCCAAGCTGCCGCTGGCCAAGGAGGTCGACGAATTCGACTTCGAGGAGACACCGGTCAACGAGACGCTGGTCCGCGACCTGGTGGGTGGAGGTTTCCTCGAGCAGCAGCGCAACGTCGTGCTGATCGGCGGGACTGGAACCGGCAAATCGCACCTTGCCGTCGGCATCGCCCGGGCCTGTATTCGAGGCGGCAAGCGCGGGCGGTTCTTCAACGTTGTAGACCTCATGAACAAACTCGATGCCGAGGCCCGCGCCGACCGCCAAGGCCGCACCACCGATCTGCTCTGTCGCCTGGACTTCGTGATCCTCGATGAACTCGGTTATTTGCCCTTCGCCCAGACCGGCGGGCAGCTGCTCTTCCACCTGATCAGCCGTCTTTACGAGCGGACCTCGATCCTCGTGACCACGAACCTTGATTTCGGCGAATGGCCGAGCGTCTTCGGAGACGCCAAGATGACTACGGCGCTGCTCGATCGGCTCACCCATCACTGCGACATCGTAGAGACCGGCAATGAGAGCTGGCGCTTCAAAACTCGAGCATGAGCCCCGGATGATTGCTGGCACGACCGGCTGCGCCGTTTGGAAGCTACGCCGTCTCGGACCAGCTTCCTAAGCGCTCCGGGGGGGGGGGTGAGTTTTCGATGCCGATAGGGGGTCAAAATTGGGCGCCGATTGACACAAGCCCCTAATTCTGTTTAAGACGTTCGGTCGATAGACAATTTCTTCTCATTAACCAATCATAGGGAGAGGCAATATTCGCACGGCGCTTCGCAATTTGCGGAGCGCCCACGGGAGGGATTTATGTATCTCAAGCCTCACGCATCCCGCCGCCGCAAAAAGGAAGCGCAAAACGCTCGCAACAATCGTGCCGAAATCGTCAAGGCTCTTACGCAGGGCCATGTAAGCCGACGCGAGTTGTTCAAGTGGGGTATATTCACCGGCCTCGGCACGTTGGCGACCATCAACGGCCTCAGTCCCTTCGCAACAAGCGCTTATGCCTCGGTGCCGACCGGCGTGCCGCGCAGCCCGACTTTCGGTGCCATGCCCTTCACCTATCGGATGCCGCGCCTGCGGCTGGAGGAGCCGCACAAGCTCACGGAGAAGCCGAACGGCTACGAGCTCGATCTGGCCTTTCCCGGCTATCTGGACGAGCCGGAGGCAAGACGGCTTTCCTACCACACCCAGTTCACCGAATCCGGGGGCGACGACTACCGCAATCCGCGGTTCTCGGGTGGCCCGATGGAGGGCCGGCCGCCGGGCGAGTATTTCGCCCATCAGAGATGGCGGGAATACCTCCCGCAAAAGGCGTTCATCATGACGCTGGGCCGGCTGCAGAACGGCTATTCCTTCCACCCCAATTTTCCAGAGCAGGACCGCGACAGCGTCTGGACCTTCAATACCGGTCGCGAAGAGGAATCCGTGCTTCCACCGCCGCTGCTGAAAGTGCGTTACGGTGAGCCGGTCATATTCCGTCATTACAATGCATTGCCCGAGGATCGCCGCAAGAACAATGGCTTCGGCTCGATCAGCATGGCCACGCATAACCATAACGCTCATAACGCATCGGCCAGCGACGGGGCCTCCAATGCCCATTTCTACCCCGGGCAGTTCTACGATTATCACTGGTCGACGACCTTGGCGCGGGCCGACATGATCAACACCGATGCCAGCGATCCGCGTGCCTCCGGGCCCGACGGATACGGCGGTCTGACCTATGTGAAGGGGGATCACCGCGAGCTGCAAAGCTCGCTATGGTTCCACGACCATCGCTTCTTCTTCACCGCCGAGAACGTCTACAAGGGCCATCTCGGCGCGCTGAATTACTATAGCGGCCCCGATCGCGGCAACGAGGCCCTCGATGACGGGGTCAATCACAGGCTGCCGAGTGGGACCGAACTCGACTGGGGCAATATCGACTTCGACGTCAATCTGATGATTTCGGACGCGGCGCTGGACGAGGACGGACAGTATTTCTTCGACATCTTCGAAACCATAGGTTTCCTCGGCGACCTGCTGCTGGTCAATTTCGCCTACAAGCCTTTCTTCGAAGTGTTGCCGCGCAAATACCGCTTCCGATTGCTCAATGCCTGCATGTCGCGCTTCATTCGGCCCGGGCTGATCAACGACAGGAACCGCTGGGTGCCGATGAAGGTGATCGCCACCGACGGCAACCTGATGGTCAACCCGGTCTCGGTGAACCTGCTCGATCCGATGGGCACGGCCGAGCGCTTTGACGTGGTGGTCGATTTCAGCGAGTTCCCGGTCGGGAGCAGGATCCGGATGCTCAACGTCGCGGAGCACGAGGAAGGCGGCAAGCCGAAGGAGTACCTGTCGCGGCGGGACGCGATCGATCAGGACACCGACGACCCCGGCGTGGGCACTTTCCTCGAATTCCGCGTGGTGGGCGAAGTCGATTCGGTCGATAATCCCGGCAAGAAGCATTACGCTTCCGATCCTGATTACAGCCGGGTTCCGTCGCAGCTTACCGAACAGATCCCGATCGTCGATCCGGTCCGCGTCCGTCATCTCGAATTTAAGGGTACGGATAGAGAGGAAGGTTTGGAAACGGGTGAGTGCTTCCCCGACTGCGACGATCGGAACATCGAGGGCTTCGGTTGGACGATCCGGGTCAACGGCGAGTCGAACCATTTTCTCAATGCCAACCGAGTCAGCATGCTTGTCCCGGAGCCGGGCGTGACCGAGCACTGGATCATCGAGAACAGCAGCGGTGGTTGGGATCATCCGGTTCACCTTCATTTCGAGGAAGGCGTTACCATCGACCGCGACGGACGCCGGCTCTCACGTCTCGAGCGCGGCGCACGCAAGGATGTCTGGCGCACCGGAGCAGGTGGCCAGGTCCGGGTCCAGGTCACCTTCGGGGAATATGGCGGGGCCTACGTAACGCATTGTCACAACACGGTTCACGAGGACTGGGCCATGCTGGCACGCTATGACGTCTTGACCGATCCCAATGATCCGAACCAGTCGTCACAGCATGTTAGCGTGATCCCGACGCCCGATCCCTCGAAATACGGCGTGACCTACCGGGACCCCGAAATCCTGCCCGAGGGCAACCCGTTCTCGAAGGAGTATACCGGAAACCCGATGGTCGGTGATGATGATGATGACGACAAGCCGCGGAGACGGGGATGATACGTCGGCGTTCACTCTTCGGCGCGATCGCTCTCGCGACCACGCTCGCCGCCACCTCGGCCCTACCCGGACGCTGGGGTCTGGATTACTTTCCGAATACATCGCTACTGGATCAGGAGGGCCAGGAGCTCCGCTTCGTAGATGACTTGCTCGATGGAAGGATCGCGGTGGTCAATTTCTTCTACCTCGACTGCCCCGATATCTGCGGCCTCGCCACCGCGCGGATGGCCAAGGTGTATGAATGGCTCGGCGAGCGCGTGGGCGAGGATATCGTCATCATCTCGATCTCCCTCACCCCCGAGCGCGACACGCCCGAGGAACTGGCCGCCTATGCCGAGGCCTTTGGTGCCGGCGAGGGCTGGTATTTCCTCACCGGCGAGCCGGAGGAGGTCGAGGAGTTGCGCTACAAGCTCGGCGAACGCAGCACGCGGCTGAGCGACCACCGCAGCGACATGCTGATCGGCAATGTCGCGACCGGCGAATGGCGCCGCACCTCGCTGATGGGAAATCTAGCGGCCGCGACCGCCGACATCCTCGCGCTCGACCCGGACTGGGAACCGCCAAGGACTCCCGCAAAGGTTCTCGACGGCGCCACGCTCGATAGCTTTGCCGAAAAGAGCCGGGTCGGAGAAGGCCTGTTCAGCAAGGGCTGCGCCGCCTGCCATTCGATCGGTGCCGGGGTGCGCGTCGGCCCTGATCTCGAAGGCGTAACGCTCAGGCGAGATCACGATTGGCTCATGCGCTACATCAGGACGCCGGACCGGATGCTGGCTGAGGGCGATCCCATCGCGGTTAAGCTCGACCAAGAGTATCCCACGGTTCGCATGCCACGTTTCGGTCTCGGTGAAAAGGATGCGGCGGACCTTATCTCTTACCTGCACGCAGAAACCCTGCGCCTCGAAGAGCTCCCAAGGGAGGGGAGCGCTTCCGACCAAGCGCACAACATGGATGGGAAAGACACTCACGGCAATGATGCAGCCGGTCACGCACATTGAGCCCACAGAGATCGAGCGCCTGACCTTGGTCCCGAGCAGACCGTGGTCCACGTAGGACGCTCCCGATCAACCGCTGTGGATTCAATGCTGGTTGCGACACGGGTTCAGGACCGGTCGAGCTGACGGAGTTCTTCGGCGAAGGCCTCGGCCGGTGTCCGGTAGCCGAGGCAGCGCCTTGGTGTGGCGTTCAGCTGGGCGCTGATCTCAGCCATCGCGTGGTCTGACAGTGCGGCGATAGCCGTATCACGGGGCAGGTAGCGGCGGGCGCGCTTCTTGAGGTTCTCGACCGAGCCCTTCTGCCAAGGTGCTTGCGGGTCGCAGAACCACGCCTTGGGGCCCATTCCTGTTCTCAGATCACGCCAGCGGTTGAACTCGAACCCCCGGTCGAAGGTGATCGAGCGCCGTGCGGACAGGGACAGGAGCGACAGCAGGGTGTTCAGGCGGTTCATCAACTGCTTCGAGCTACGGTCGTTGTTTCGGAACAGGACGTGTGAGCGATACTTGAACCGCGACTCCGCAGTGATCTCAGGGTAGGGCGCTCACGGTCTCTTCTCCAGCATCTTGGCGCGGAACACCTCTGCGGGGGTCTTCCACCCGAGACATTTGCGGGGCGTGGCGTTCAGCCGATCGCAGATCTCGCGGATGTCGTGGTCCGAGAGTTGGCCGATGTCGCGGTCTCTGGGCAGCCAGCGGCGGGCGCGACGGTTGGTGTTCTCGACCGGGCCCTTCTGCCAAGGTGCGGAGTGGTCGCAGACCCAGCTGCTCGTGCCGATCTTGGCCTGCGGGTGGGGCCAGGAGACGATCGCGGCGCCCCGGCCGAAGGTCATCGGTCGGCGCGCCGGTAGGGGCAGGGCGCGGATGACCGCGATGACCTTGTCCATGATGGGCCGGGTCCGCTTTGATGACCGACAACCAAGTTGTCCGGCATCGACAACCAAGATGGCCGCTGTCTCCAGCCGGAGGGCGGGCGTAGCCC
>NZ_JAPWGO010000466.1 GCF_027213785.1 Limimaricola sp. G21655-S1
CATGCAGCCAGCAACCCTGCCCGCCCACGCCTGGCTACGCCAGCGGCTGGACGACCTGACCAGCCACCACCCGCAGCTAAGGGTAAGCCTGCGGGTCTACCACGATAACCTGCATGCAGACCCCACCCTGCTGGCACGGGCACTGGATAATCTGCTGAATAATGCGGCCAACTATGGCCAGGGCGAAATCGAGCTTAGCTTCACCGTACTCAATGGCGAACAGCAGTTGAGCGTGTCAGAT
>NZ_JAPWGO010000467.1 GCF_027213785.1 Limimaricola sp. G21655-S1
AGACTGGCGAACTGAACCCAAAATCGGCCCATGCTGGCAACCCGTTTGTCTCAGTGCCGGTTGAGGTGATTGTTTCGGTCGGCAAGGCCCGCCCGCTGATCCGAGATCTCGTCAACCTTGGCGAAAATGCCATCCTCACTCTCGACAAGAAAGTCGAGGATCCGGTGGATCTCTATGTCGGCGACCGCCTCGTGGCACGTGGACAATTGGAAGAAATGGAAGGCGATCAGGCAGGTCAATT
>NZ_JAPWGO010000468.1 GCF_027213785.1 Limimaricola sp. G21655-S1
GCATTTGGTCGGTTTTCCGAACGCCAGGCGGGTTTTCGTACGGTAAGCCGGCGTGTAAAGGACGAGCTGGTTTTGTTAAGTCTTTGTTTTTTAATAAGGTGGCTGGTGCGATAAAAGCTGGCCTGCAATCTGCTTATACAGGGCTAGAGCCGATACCCGAATGCGGCCAATAAAAACACCTCGGGATAGAGCAAAAACCACAATCCGGCAACGACCGGACGTCGTCGGGCCGCCTCGCAGC
>NZ_JAPWGO010000469.1 GCF_027213785.1 Limimaricola sp. G21655-S1
GGTCTGGGCTATAAGACTTTTGCCAGACGCAGATGCGCCCGCAATACCGATGATCACACACGAATGTTGAGTATCAGACATGACAAATACCTAAAAGAGAAGAGCAGTGGGGATGGTTTAAACCGATCCATTATATAAAAAAGGGTGGGTCATGCCCACCCTCAATTCCCTTTCAAGTGACCGACCGCCGATTATTCATCCAGCGCCATGGCATAGAGGGGGGTCGCAATCGGTTTTGCGC
>NZ_JAPWGO010000470.1 GCF_027213785.1 Limimaricola sp. G21655-S1
GAGTTACTGTGGTTCGCACGAACATTAGAGTTTGTAACGGGTTGTCCACCAAATCCATTTGAAGGATTAATGATATCTAACACTTGAATCACTTGACCATTCAACGTAAATTGACGTTGGCCATCAGTCGTTGGATTTGATTGTGAATAACCTGATGATTTATAGTTTGGTCTTCCACCAGCTTCTGCTTGTGCTTTTTCATTACCGGCAATGTTATTACGTAATCCAGCCACTGTAGTTG
>NZ_JAPWGO010000471.1 GCF_027213785.1 Limimaricola sp. G21655-S1
CACTTGGACCAGTCTATCCAACGATCCTCAAAAAGATGAAATGGCATCAACAAGGGCTGCCACGGGTGAGCGAGTGGAAAACCCGCATCGGGGACATCCCATTGGTGGGTATTGGTGGCATGTCGGTTGAACGCGCTGCGGGTGTGCTGGAGGCGGGAGCCGATATTGTCTCTGTGGTGACAGATATTACGCTAAACTCCGATCCCGAAACGCGGGTGCGTCAGTGGATCGAGGCCACAAG
>NZ_JAPWGO010000472.1 GCF_027213785.1 Limimaricola sp. G21655-S1
AGCTGGGTCTGGTGTTCAAGGCCCACGAGGCGGCCAACCTGTTCGCCCAGTACAGCCACGGTTTCAAGGCCCCCATGTATGACAGCGCCTTCTCCACCCTGAACCATCAGGCGTACGGCTATCGCATCGAGCCCAACCCGAACCTCAATCCGGAGAGCAGCGACGGCATCGATCTTGGCGTACGTGGCAGCAGCAACGGCTTCAGCTACGAAGTGGCCAGCTTTTACAACAAGTTTGAAGA
>NZ_JAPWGO010000473.1 GCF_027213785.1 Limimaricola sp. G21655-S1
CGGGGAATGTCGGCATTTTTGCCTCGTTTGCCTGCGCCAATCTCGACGAGTTCAAACGGCATGTCTTTCGGGAAGCGGCGACGATACTCTTCGAAGCCATGCTCTACCCAGGCGGGCATCTTGGTGCCCACCGCAATCAACTGGATCTTCATGGTCGTTACACTTGTGCTCTTATTGCGTATTCATTTGAGCGGCACCGCTCCACAGCTTTTCCAGTTGGTAGAAGTCACGATGTTCATCC
>NZ_JAPWGO010000474.1 GCF_027213785.1 Limimaricola sp. G21655-S1
TTTCAAAGGTGATCGGGTGTTTGTCAGCAACGGTACCGTCATTCATGCAGCCAGCCAGTGCCGATGCGGCTAGAAGAACTGCGGCGATAGGTTTCTTGAACATATTGAGCCTCATTGTGTTGCGTGGAAATCAGCAGCCTTTGGAGAGCTTGACGCGCTCCAAGATCGAGCTGCGTTCCGCGATAGCCATTGCCTCATTGTAGGTTTGAGCATTGGGGCCAGATCCGCGCGTGGCGTTGGC
>NZ_JAPWGO010000475.1 GCF_027213785.1 Limimaricola sp. G21655-S1
CATCTGAACCGCTTTAACAGCGGTTGTTAGCGGAAAAATGAGCAGGGATCCTTTCGAAGTCGAGTGAACGCAATATATTGTTTATAAAGGGGTATTTATGATGGTAATCAGCAGGGCAGCCAGCGCTGCCCCCGAATGATTCAGGAAAGGGCATCGTTTGATTGTTGCAACGCCAGTTTGGCCGCCTTTTTCTCGGCACGGCGGCGCTTGAAGAAGGCCGACAACTGAGCCGAGCAGGCAT
>NZ_JAPWGO010000047.1 GCF_027213785.1 Limimaricola sp. G21655-S1
GTCCTCGGGCTTCTCGCGCTTTCCACCCATCGCTTCGTCCTCCTCCTGACGAGATAAATCTATCTCAGTGGGCGGAGCACTTCAGTGGGGGCAGACCAATCGCGAGCAGTTCTTTGCTCGGACGATGTGCCGGCGCCTGCGCATCCAGCCAAGTAGTTTCTACGCATAGCTGAAGGCGCTGCTGTGCAGGCGGGCTCCGGAAGATCGCCGTCAGACCGGGATGCTGAGGGAGGCCTTAGTTGAAAGCGGCAAGGTCTATGGGCACCGGAAGCTGCACGATAATCTTGTCGAACAAGGCTGAGAGCATCTGTTTGTACCGTGTCTCCCGCCTGGCCAGGCTGGCTGAAATCAAGGCACAGATCGGCTACTAGCGCCGCCCCGGCAAGTATGGCGGCAAGCCCTCGATCATCCTCGACAGCACCCTTGATCGGCAGTTTGATGTCGAAAAGAAACGCGGGGCTATTGGTTATACCGAAGCACGCAGTCTTCCGGCCGTACGTGTTTCATCAAATCCTGCTCCCGCAACCAACGATACTTGCAAAGCCTCCGCAGGAACCCCCGCGGAGGTTTTTGCTTGTTCACCAGCCGCCAGTCCGAGAATGCCGGCCAGGTCTCCGGTCAGAGTAATCTGGTAGGCTTTGTCCGTCGGTGTCAGCACCAAGCTGTCGATCAGGCCCCGCAGGATCTCGGTCGCCGCGGAGCGGCTGTCATCGGCATTGAGCGCGTCGAGCAGCGTCGCCACCTTCTCGCGGTAGAGCTTCGCCATGTCCGGATGCAGGGCGGGCAGGGCCGGCGGAGTGGCCTCGAGCTTCCGTTCCAGTCCGGCCTGCTTGACTTCCAGCTGCTGCATCCGCTCGCGCACACTGGCCGCCGGCACGCCGTCCAGCAGCGCCTGCACCAGCCGCTCGAGGTCGCGCTTCACCTTCACGAGTTCGGCCTCGGTCGTTGCCTTCGATCCGCTCTGCGCCGCGCGCAGCCGGTTCGTCTCGGCGACGAACTCCTCGCAGAACACCGTGAAGAGTTCCCGCTCCATCAGCCGCGTCGACAGCGCCGTGCAGACGCGCTCCTCGACCTCGCGCCGGGCGATGGTCTTGCGATTGCCGCAGGTCCCCTTGTTGCGCGCGCCCGAGCAGCCAAGATGCGTGGCCGAGATCATCGACATGCCGCCGCCACAAGCGCCGCAACGCATCAGACCCGACAGCAGGTAGCGGGCCCGGCGTTTGGTGTTCAGTACGTGGCCCCGGTTGCCACGCTGGGGAAGCTCCAGCTTTCCCTGCCTCGCCTTCACCGTGTCCCACAGCTCCTGCGGGATGATCCGCAGCTCCGGGACCTCGGTGACGATCCAAGCACTTTCCGGATTGCGCCGCGACACCCGCCGCCCGGTCTCCGGATCCTTCACGTAGCGCAGCCGGTTCCAGACCAGCCGCCCGATATAGAGTTCGTTATTCAGGATGCCGGTGCCGCGCGCTCGGTTGCCATGGATCGACGAAGCGCTCCAGCCCTCGCTGCGCGGGCCCCGCAGCCCTTCCGCATTCAGTGCATGCGCGATCGAGCGCGGAGACGCCCCGCCGGCATAGTCGCGAAATATGCGCGCGACGATCCGGGCCTCGGTGGGCTCGACAGCCCGCTCGCCGGTGACCGGCAGCCCTTCGGGACCGAGATCCCTTACGACTCTGTACCCGTAGCTGTTGCCGCCGCCGGACTTGCCCGCCGCGACGCGGCCGCGTAGGCCGCGCCGGGTCTTGTCGGCCAGATCCTTCAGGAACAGCGCGCCCATCGTGCCCTTGAGCCCGATATGCAGCTCGCTGACTTCGCCCTCGGTCAGCGTCACCAGCCGGACATCGGCGAAGGACAGGCGCTTGTAGACCCCGGCGATGTCTTCCTGATCGCGGGAGATCCGGTCGAGGGACTCGGCCAGTACCACGTCGAACCTGCCGACCTGGGCGTCCTGCATCAGGGCCTGAATGCCCGGGCGGATCAGACTGGCCCCGGAGATCGAGCGGTCCGAATAGCTGTCGATGATCTCCCAGCCCTCGCGCGCCGCTCGTTCGCGGCAAAGCCGCAGGTGGTCCTCGATCGAGGCATCGCGCTGGTTGTCCGAGGAATAGCGCGCATAGAGCGCAACGCGGTGGCTGGTGGTCATGCGGGGAGTCCTCCCTCTCTCTTGCCTGTTTAGCTGACTAGCCGGATCTCGCTGAGAAACGCTGAAACCTTGCGGCTGGCCTCGCGCTGCCGGGCACGGATGTAGTGGGCCTCGGTGGTCTCGGGCAGGCGATGGCCCAGCAGCGGACGGGCATGCAGCGCATCCTCGGCCGAGCTCTCGGCCAGCGCGGTCGCGGCGATGCTGCGAAAGATGTGCGGGCTGATCGCGATGCCGAAGAGTTGCTGCGTCTCGCGCATGATCGCCTGGTAGATCGTGTTCGGCGCCAGTGGTTTGCCATGCGCGCCCGACCACAAAGCGGCAGGATCGCAGGGTGCGGGCAGGGCGGGTCGCACGTGATCGAGGTAGTGTTCGAGACAGGGGCGCAGCCGTTCGGGCAAGACCAGCCGTATCGGCTGCCCGGTCTTCGTCTCGGCACCCGGGATCTCGAGACGCCAGTCCGTCCCTGTCCGCAGCACGTGCTGGCCTATCCGCAGCGCTGTGAAGTTGCGTAGCCGGATCGGCCACACGGTGAGCAGGCCGATCATGAACAAGTTGCGATAGCGCAGTGGCTGGTCATGCGAGGGGCAGGTCTTGCTCAGCGACGGCTCGAGTTCATCGAGCACGCGTTGCAGGACCTCCCCGGCCGGCAGGATCCGCGCGCCGGACGTGGCGCCTTGCGGCGCCCAGCTGTCGAGCCGGTTGGTCAGGTCCTTGAGCCAGCGCCAGTTCCGATTAGGCGCCATCCGCTGCACCACGCATTTCAGCCCGATGAGCGAGCTCGCGACGGTGCGCGGAGCGACCCCTTCCATCAGGTGTCGGCCATACGCCACGACGCGCTCCTCGGTTAGCCGATCGGCGGGGTGCAGGGCAGGATCGAGCTGGCCGACTTCGTCCAGCCAGGTCAGCCAGCGGCCGTAATGCGCCGCGTTCGATTTGCGCGTGGCCGAGGCCCAGTGGCAGGCGGGACCGCGACCGTCGAACAGGTCGCCTTCGATGAAGAGCACGGCCCAGGCCTGCCGGTCGATCTCGGGCCAGTCGCTCCGTGCCAGATGCTTGCGCGGGGCGGCCATGTCAGCGCTCCAGTCGCGGATCGCGGCGGGTCTCATCCAGCAGCCGGTTCAGACGGCGGCTTGCGGCGGGCCCTTCGGTGCCGAGATAGCTCTGGTAAGTGGTGTTGAAGGAGCGGTGTCCCAGGTGCCGGCTGACATCGGCGAGCAGCTCGGGCCGCCGCTCGGCGACGATCTTGGCGATCACGTGCCGATAGAGATGCGGGTTGATCTCGATGCCCGCATGCTTGAGCAGCGGCCGGCTGACCGCGTCGCGCATCGCGTCATAGCTGCGCGGCCCACCCCGCTCCCCGGGAAACAGATACGGGCCATCCGCGCTTGGCAGGATGTGGCGGTGCTGGTTCACGAAGAGGTCGAGCAGGGTAATGACTTCGGAGGGCAGCTCGATCTCGAGCGCCGCATGCGTCTTCATCTCATCCTCGGAGAGCCGGACCAGCAGGCGGTCGCCGGATCGCACCAGATTGGTATCGAGCCGCAGGCTGCGCAGGTTCTTTACCCGCAGCCCCGTGTACAGCGCGACCGCGATGGCGAGGGCTCGTTCGACGCCCTTGGCGCGGCGGACCGGGCTCCTGGCCTTCAGGGCACGCCCGAGTTCCTCGTCCGGGAATCCCAGCAGGCGCTGCACTAGGTCCGGATCGTCGAACTGCTTCAGGCGCTCGAAGTTGCGCGCGCCCATCTTGCGCCCGGACCTGGGCGCCAGCCGGCCGATGATCGCATCCAGCTCGGCGAGGTGTGCCTCGTCGAGATCCAGCAGGTTCCGGGCCATGCTGCGCAGCTGCACCGCCATCTTGTGCACGGTTTCAGGCGCGCGGTTCCGATCGACCGTCGAGGCGAACCGGCGCAGGCCGTTCTTGAAGTTCCCCGGCGAGACCAGCACGTCGAGGCCGGTCACTTCGTCGACCTCGAGATGCCCGCCCCGCACCAGTGCCGAGGCCACCTTGCGGATCGTGAGGATGTAGCTCTGCACCGTCGGAGGTCGCATCGCCCGAACCGGGGTCTTGGGGTCGAACGGATCGGAGGTCTGCATGCGTGTGGCCCAGAGGTCGATCTCCCGGCCGAGACTTTCCGGGAACGCGTCGAGCGGTAGCATGAAGGTCTCGGGCTTGGTCGGCAAGGACAGGCGGATGTCCGGCCAGCCCTCGACCTCGCGCTCGCAGCGGTTCCAGAACGCGATGGTCTGCTTCAGGATCAGCTGCGGCTTCTTGACGGTGCTCTCCTGCTCGAGACGCGCCCGCAGGCCGCTCAAAGTGTCGATCGAGACCTCCTCCGGCTTGATGCCGCATTGCGTGCAGTAGCGCGCCAGCCGGTTCAGGCCCCAGCGGTATTGGCACCATGGCACGGTCTCGAGCAGGGCCGTCCATTCGGCGGCGATGGGGGGCTTGGGACCCCGCGGGCGGGCGGCCGCCTGCGCCTCGTCGCGGGCGCGGCCGACGAGGGAGCGGACATTGGCCAGCCGCTTCAGACTGACCCCAAGCTTCGGTGCGCTGAGGCCCGCGAAGAGCTCGCGCAGGTCGCGCGGCCGGGCTGTAATACCGGTCAGATCGAGGCCGGCCGTTTCGGAGAGAAAGCGGAAGGCCGACAGGGCATCGCGGCGCCGCGTGGAGACCGGCTGGCGCACCACCCAGAGGCGGACATCGTCGAGCGTTTCGCAGGGCAGGGCGGCCGGAACCTGGGCATCCCGGGTGAGCAGGTCGGAGGTGAGATCCTTCATGGTCGGGAGGCTCCGTTGTGGTCAGGTCCGGTCACGGGACGTCGGGGGGTGTCAGCCGGTGCGATTCGGGACAGCATAGCGCAATTTTCTCCGCTGGATCCGAGGGGTATGCGGTCCCGAGCCTCTGGAATGATGAACCAGATCAGATGTTTGGAGGTCATGGCAGGTCACTGGCTGCGCCGCGCCGCGATATAGCGCTGCAGGTCGGCCGGAAGCACATGCACCCGCCGACCGTCGCGGATCACCGGCAGTTCACCAGCGGTGATCCGGCGCTGCAACGTCTTCGGTGACAGGCGCAGGATCTCACTCACCTCGGCGAGGGAGAGCAGCGCTTGCGGCGCTCCAAAATCAGTCTGTTTCTGCATCTTGATTCTCAATCGCTTCGGAGCCGGCAAAGGCCTCGCGAGCCGAAAGGCGGGCCAGCAGCCTGACCAGCTGCCGCAAATGCTCCGAGCCGTCCGCCGCAGCGGAGGTCTGTCTCGAAGCTTGCCGCTTGGATCGGGGGTGTTGTGCCATTGGCCTGAACCGCGCTCCGTATCGGGGCCGGCGGAATGCTCGGCCTTCGGAGGTCAGGAATGGCAGGGGCAGGTCAGGGGATCAGGAGTACATGATTGCGAAAGCGGTTGCACTTCATACTACTCGTGCACCCTCCGGAAGATCTCAAACGCACCCAACTGCGTAAGATCCGCGGGTCCTATCCAGATTTGCCCTGAGAATGAGCGCGCTTATACCGCTTCCAGCGCTGTGCAATCGCAGCTTCCGGACGGTGTTGCATCAGGACTCCTGTCGGCCTCAGAACCTCTACCGCCAGCCTTACGAAACGGCTGGTTTCGGATGACAGCGCCTCGAGCTGATGGGCGGTGCTGCCCGTATGACGGGCATAGATCTCGGCCAGTTCGTTCAGGAAAGTGTCCAGCAGATGATCCTGGCGAGGCCCGCGTCGATGCGGATGCCGGGTGAGAGCTTCAAGGTGGGCGATGCCATCCCGAACCATGTCCTGGCCGAGAGCATCCAGTTCGTTCCAGTTCAGGCCGCGCAGCTCGACCGGAACGCCTATTATCCGGAGTTTTCGAGCGGCCCATCTCTGACGCATCAGTGCGTTCAGGCGCGTTCGGAGCAGGGGAGTGCTCGATAGTGCAGCTAGCGGATCGTCAGATATTTGAGCCTTCTGGAGCAGTGTTGCTTCGACCGTCGGATCGAGATCTTCGTCTGTAGCGAGCGTCCCCACGAACGTCATCTCACCATCCGTAGGGCCGAAGACCGTCTCCAACAGCTGACCTATATCATCTACGGCGATGCCCGGCTCAGCGAAGCCAAAGCGAATGAGAGCTTGTTCGATCGCGAGCATATTCATCGCAGTTGTCTTCCATCGGTTCGGAACTGAGTTGATGCGCTGCCATTCTGGTAGGTCGGCTGACCTGATGGAGCAAGTGGCGCTCACGGCCGATTCCGTGGAAAAACTCCCGTTCGCGAGCGCAGAATAACGGCCATTGGAAAGAGCGCGAACGCCTGTCCCGTC
>NZ_JAPWGO010000476.1 GCF_027213785.1 Limimaricola sp. G21655-S1
GCAGAGATCTCCTGATCGGCGGTGAACAGCACGGCGGCGATTTTTTGCTGTTCATCTAGTGATGGCAGAGGTACTTTCAGTGAGAAAAAATCTGTTGGTTTTACATTAAGTAGGCCATGAGCTCGGCCAGGGCGGGATCACACTTCGCTAAAACCAGTTGAGAGAACACCATATTGCTGATCTAATGGGGTTTTATAATAACCCTAGCTCTGATATGACTCTCATTGAACACTTATCCGTT
>NZ_JAPWGO010000477.1 GCF_027213785.1 Limimaricola sp. G21655-S1
GGCAATGTGAGCGAGGCCGCGCGCCAGCTGGGGATCAGCCGCACCACCCTCTACCGGACGCTGCGCGAAGCGCCTTGAGTGCTCACACCTTCTCATCGGTCGTTTCAAGACGCACATGACGGCTGGAGCCCTGCCCATCCAGCCGCTATGATGCGCCCTTGCCGGGGCATTGCGCCCGTTGACTCATCTGCTGAGGATTTTCTGCCATGTCACAACACATAGGGGCGCTGACCCTGCTGG
>NZ_JAPWGO010000478.1 GCF_027213785.1 Limimaricola sp. G21655-S1
ATGTGGTGCAGGTGGCGCAGGTCTCGGCGCGCTACGGGGCCGGTCCGGTGGCCGAGTGGGTGCTGGCGTGAGGCCGGTCACATTGCGGCCCATCCTGTGGGAGGATATCCGCAGCCTTGCCCGTGCATTGTTGGCGCATCCCGCCTCGCGACGGGCGGCCCTGTGTCGGGTGATCCTGCAGGGTGCCAGCCGGGCGCGCCACCAGACAGAGGCCACCGAGCGCTGTCATCCGCGCTGGGG
>NZ_JAPWGO010000479.1 GCF_027213785.1 Limimaricola sp. G21655-S1
ATCCAGAACGGTTGGCGCGATGTGCATTTTCTCCGCCCGCTCCGACACCGGATAGCCGAACGTCGAGAAGCTCACAAAGGCCACCCGTGGATCAAGCCCCATGTGGCGGGCCACACCGGCAGCACGTTCCGCAATGGTGGCAAGATCGTTCTCATTAGGCCATTCATGCACCAATGTGTCACCGATCAAAACGATCCGCCCCTTGTGCAAGAGCGCCGTTACCCCGGCCACACCATGTTC
>NZ_JAPWGO010000480.1 GCF_027213785.1 Limimaricola sp. G21655-S1
CCACACGGCAACAAACGGACAAATAACGCCAAATATGCGGGTTAATCGGCTGGTAAACTCTCTGCGCTAACCCAAGAGAACATAATCTTCACGGATGCCCCCGGCATGAAGGAGTTAAATCGTGCGTCTCGTAACCACTCTTGCGGCCTTGTTCATGGCTGCTCCGGCTTTTGCAGCAGATGAATTCACCCCGGCCTTGCAAGCCTATATGGACGATGAAATCAGCGATTGGGCCAACGC
>NZ_JAPWGO010000481.1 GCF_027213785.1 Limimaricola sp. G21655-S1
GAGTGTGGGTGCGCTTGATGTTACCCTCATCGTCCAGCTCCTCCACCGTCATCTGGCCATCTTGCGCCGCCCCGGTGCGGGCATTGCAGATCCACTGCACGTCGCGCATCCGCAATTCGCTCTCCAGCAGCCCCTTGGAGTCGCCCACGCCGTTGAGACCCAGATGGCCGATGTAGGGCTCGCTGGTGACAAAGGTCATGGGCACATTTTTCCTCACCTTCTTGTCGCGCAGGTGGCGAT
>NZ_JAPWGO010000482.1 GCF_027213785.1 Limimaricola sp. G21655-S1
GGTCGATCTCATGCTGGACACATGTGGCCCAGAGCCCGTCAAACGTCTCGGTCTGGAGGTTGCCATCACGGTCCAACCACTCGACATCCACCACTTTGGGCCGGGTCACCTCGGCATATTGTTCCGGAATGGAGAGGCAGCCTTCCTCGTAGACGTTCGTCTCATCCGAGGCGGCAATGACGCGGGGGTTAAACATCACCAGCGGGCGCGCCTCGCCTTCACCTTCCTTCACGCAATCC
>NZ_JAPWGO010000483.1 GCF_027213785.1 Limimaricola sp. G21655-S1
CTCTACAACACCCTGGAAAACTATCCCCTGCCCTATCGCAGCGGCAGCGACAGCTACTCCGACGATTCCGCCTACTGGCAGTTCCGCAGCCTGACCGCACTGGCCAACACCAACCCGGGCAAATACCTGCCGCTGCTGCGAAACGTCTGGAGCAAGGAGAGCGCCAAGCTCTACAAGGAGGTCGCCGTCCTCGACAAGAGCCTCAAGCAGACCTACGCCAGCGACAAGGTCACCGCCAT
>NZ_JAPWGO010000484.1 GCF_027213785.1 Limimaricola sp. G21655-S1
CAAACGCCCTGCAACGTCCCAAGCGCTTCTTTGGTGCTGCGCGGAACATCGAAGAGGGTGGGTCGCTCACCATTATCGCGACAGCGCTGATCGACACAGGCAGCCGGATGGACGAGGTTATCTTTGAAGAATTCAAAGGTACGGGTAACTCCGAAATCGTTCTGGACCGTAAGATCGCCGACAAGCGCGTGTTCCCCGCCATCGACATTCTCAAGTCCGGTACGCGGAAAGAGGACCTC
>NZ_JAPWGO010000485.1 GCF_027213785.1 Limimaricola sp. G21655-S1
TCCCGACACTGGACCTGCTGCAGGATCGCGGTCAGGCGCGATTGGTTCTGGGGCTGCGCGATGTGCTGGACGAACCCGAAGTGCTGCGCGCCGAATGGGACCGCAAATCCGCTCTGCAGGCCACCGAAAAATACTACGATGAAATCTGGATTTACGGGCTGCATGATGTCTACGACCCCACCGCCGGCTTACCACTGAGCAAAGAGGCACAGGCACGGATGCATTGGACCGGCTACCTG
>NZ_JAPWGO010000048.1 GCF_027213785.1 Limimaricola sp. G21655-S1
GCTGTCCACCATCGGTCCGCCCCGGTTCGGGCATCAGGCCGACCTGCTCGTAATAGCGGATGGTCTGCACCTTCGTGTCCGTCTTCTTCGCCAGATAACCGATCGTCAGCATCTTCGCCCTCCAAACCTACACCTTCCGTAGGTTTGGAGCGGCGGTTTGGCAAGATCGTGCCGCGAGATCACGGGCCGCTTTGCCGTGTTCACGCGAATGGGGGTTGAACCTCCAGTGGCTCGAGGTTTTAGCAGTGCGCTGAAAACTTCGGAATCGGCCGCCAAGGGGCCGGTAGCACCAAGCATTGGCCCTTCGTAGACACAAGGCATCACATGACCAGCCATCTGGCGAATGACGACCTGCCCGAGACGACGGACCCTTCCGTCGCTTATGCCCACCGTTCCCAGCCGGGACAGTTCATCGCGCTCAAGATCCGCGCGGCCTTGAGCGCTGCAAACAAGGGTCCGGCATGAGGTTGCGCTACTGGGCCGCGGGGATTGCGGCGCTCGGTGTTTCGGCAGGTATTCTTGTCTACCCAACCCTGGTCCCGACGGAAGCGGTGCCGCCGGCCCTGAAGACGATCGGCGCATGGGCCCCTGCCCCCATCGCGTCACCGTCACTCGCTCAGGGCCCCCCGGTCGAAGTTTCTGCGGAGCACGATGTTGCGCCCGTCGCCACGCCGTTGGCTCTCCCAGAGGTGTTGGTGGCCGAGACCGCCCTGCCGGCGACGGCATCGTCACGTGCTGCATGGTCGCGCGAGATTGCCGCGGGAGAGACGCTGGACACAGTTCTGATGGACGCTGGCCTCGAGGCGGCGGACCGGGCAGAGGTCGCTCTCGCGATCGGCGTCGAATACGACCTGCGCAAGCTCCGTCCCGGTCATATGGTTTCCGTCATCACGACCGATCGCGGCGCCCCGCAGCGGGTTACGTTGGAGGTCGATGACGGCATCCGTATCGAGACAACCTTCGGCGACCGCTTGGCCACCCGTGTCGTCTCGCCTGAGCCCGTGGTCGAGATCGTGGCCGGACAAGCCGAGGTCGTGACCTCGATTTCCTCGGCGCTTGCGGAGACGGGCATCCCGGCACGTTTTGCCGTCGATCTCGCGCAGATACTCGGCGGCACGGTCGATTTCCGTCGTGAACTCAGTGGGGGCGAGACCCTGCGCCTGCTCTGGCGAGAGATGAGGGTGGAGGACGCTGTGATCGGCGAGTCCCGGCTGGCATTCGCGGCGCTGGATGTCGGGGACGCCCTCTACGAGGTGGTCTGGCCCGACGATGAAAGCGACCGTGCCACCATTTACCTTGATGGAGAGGTGCTGCGTGTCTTCGCCCCGCCCGTGCAGGGTGCGCGGCTTTCTTCCGTCTTCGGAAAGCGCACCCATCCGGTCTATGGCAATGTGCGCATGCACACCGGCGTCGACTTCGCCGCTGCTCGGGGAACTCCCGTGAATGCCACGGCCCCCGGGCGCATCGCCTATGTAGGCTGGCGTGGCGGCTACGGCCGGGTCGTCGAGATCGCGCATGGCTCGGACACCCTGACCCGCTATGCCCATCTCAGCGAAGTGCCGGACGGATTGTCACAAGGGCAGCGCGTCGCCGCAGGCGATACCATCGGTCGTGTGGGGGCCACCGGCACGGCGACCGGTCCGAACCTGCACTACGAGGTGCGTGTGAACGGCCGTCCCACAGATCCCCTGTCGGACGAGCGCCTTGCTCAAGCGACCGATTTGGCCACCGATGCCGACGAGGCGCTGACCCGCCTCCTGAACGCGCGCGCGCGGCTCGAAGCCCGCCTGTTGCAAGAGCCTGGACAGGTTGCGACCGGCAGCCTCTGACCACCTTCGCCGCTCGCACAAGGATCGTGATGATGGAGCAGATGTCCCCGCTCGCCCTCGGTTTCGTGGGTAGTCTTCTGGCCGGTGCCATGACCGCGGTCGGTGCGAGTCCCGTGCTGCTTGGTCAGATCCCGTCGCGTGCCACGCGCGATCTCGCACTCGGCTTTGCCGCGGGCGTCATGCTCGCGGCATCATTCTTCTCGCTGATCATTCCAGCGCTCGATGCAGCCGAGTCCCGCTTCGAGAACGGCGCGGCACCGGCGGCTATCGTCTGCGTGGCAATCCTACTGGGGATCGGCGCCGTAGCATGGATGAACGAGCGCCTGCCGCATGAGCATTTCAGCAGCGGACGGGAGGGTCCCGAGGCCGCCTCCCTCAGGCGGGTCTGGCTCTTCATCTTCGCGATCACGATCCACAATGTCCCGGAAGGCCTCGCGGTCGGCGTGGGCTTCGGGGCCGACGGTCTCTCCGGTGGACTGCCGCTCGCCTTGGGCATCGGCCTTCAGAACGCCCCCGAAGGACTCGCCGTGGCGGTCTCTCTTCTCGGCGAAGGGTATGACAAGGGCCGGGCTTGGACCATCGCCGCGCTGACCGGCCTCGTGGAGCCGATCGGTGGCGCGCTTGGCGCGGGAGTGGTCTCGCTGTCCCAGCCGCTTCTCCCTTGGGGGCTGGCCTTCGCGGCAGGCGCGATGATCTATGTCATCAGCCACGAGATCATTCCCGAAACCCATCGCCGAGGGCACCAGAACAAGGCGACATTCGGTTTGTCGATCGGGCTCGTCCTCATGCTCTTTCTCGATGTCTGGCTTGGCTGAACGAAGCGTTCCATGGGGCTTGAAGCTACAGCGGCTGTAGGTCGTATATCGGACGTCAAACGGGAATCACGGTGGAGATAACGCCATGACGGACGGCAATATCCGACAACACGAATGGCGCGTGACGGGCATGGATTGCGGCTCCTGCGCCGCAAAGGTGCGCGGAGCCGTGGAACGCCTTCCGGGCGTGGCGGGTGTCGATGTCGCCCTGATGACCGAGCGGCTGCGCCTGACCCTCGACGAAGGAGAGACCCTACCGGGGCAAGTCGAGAAGGCGGTGCGGGCCGTCGGCTTCGGCATCGCGCCAAAGGGCGCGGCGCCGGAAAGACCCAAAGGCGGCTTCGTCCTCCCGGATGGCGCGTTTCCTGACACGACGCAGGAGGACGACGTCCACGACGAGACCGTGGCGCAACCGGCCGAGCCCGTCCCTGCATCCTGGTATCAGACGTCGAAGGGACATCTGGTGATCGGCACCGGTGCGCTGCTGGCGGTTGCTGCGGCCTCGCACCTGTTCCTGCCGACCCATATTTCCAAGTGGGCCTTCGTCCTCGCGACGCTCCTTGGTCTCGCACCGGTAGCGCGGCGGGCCATCGCCATGCTCCGGACGGGCATGCCATTCACCATCGAGATGCTGATGACGATTGCCGCCACGGGGGCTCTCGTGATCGGCGAAGCGGAAGAGGCCGCGCTTGTCGTGTTTCTCTTCGCGGTGGGCGAGATGCTCGAAGGTCTCTCCGCCAACAAGGCAAGGGAAGGCATTCGCGCGCTGTCGCGGCTCGTGCCGAAAGTGGCCCTGCTCGAGATCGGAGGACGCACCCGAGAGGTGCCCGCGCAAGCGCTTCGGGTGGGCCAGACCGTGCTCGTCCGCCCAGGAGACCGCGTTCCCTGCGACGGCGAGGTGATCGACGGGACCTCGGGGGTCGACGAAAGCCCCGTGACCGGCGAGAGCGTGCCGCGCCTCAAGGAGCCGGGCGCGGCGGTCTTTGCCGGGTCGATCAACACCGAAGCCGCCTTGCGCGTGCGGATGACGAAGGCGGCCCAGGACAACACCATCGCGCGCATCGTGCGTCTCGTTGAGGAAGCCGAAAGCGCGCGGGCGCCGACCGAGCGTTTCATCGACCGCTTCAGCCGGGTCTACATGCCCACCGTGGTGGGGGCGGCCATTCTGGTCGCTCTCGTGCCGCCGCTCGCCTTCGGGGCGGCGTGGCAGGACTGGATCTACCGTGCCTTGGCCCTTTTGCTCATCGGCTGTCCCTGCGCCCTCGTAATCTCGGTGCCGGCCTCGATCTCCTCGGCCCTGTCGACCGGGGCCCGCCGGGGCCTGTTGATGAAGGGCGGCGCCGTGATCGAAGCTGTGGCGCGCACGACGCATGTCGCCTTCGACAAGACCGGCACGCTCACGAAAGGACGGCCCCTTGTGACGGATGTGATCGCCCTGTCCGGGAGCGAGGCGGAACTGCTGGCGCGCGCGGCCGGCGTCGAAAGCGGGGGCAGCCATCCGCTCGGCCGGGCGATCTGCGCCATGACAGAGGAGCGAGGCGTCGACGCCGCACCAGCCAGCGCCGCCAAGGCGCTTCCCGGCAGGGGCGCTGAGGCCGTGATCGATGGCAGGACGATCTCGGTCGGCTCGCCCCGGCTGGCAGAAGAACGCGGCGCGATGACCGACGCGGTGCGCGGCCGCGTCTCGGCCCTCGAGGCCGAGGGCAAGACGGTGGTGCTCGTGCTTGGCGATACGACGCCGCTGGGGATCATTGCCTTGCGCGACCAGCCGCGGCCCGATGCCGCGCGGGCGGTTGCCGAACTTCAAGCACTCGGGTTCGAGCCAGTCATGCTCACGGGTGACAATCCCCGCACCGCACAGGCCATCGCGGGCCAGTTCGGCATCGCACATCAGGCCGGCCTCATGCCCGAGGACAAGGTCGCCGCCATTCACGGCCTGACCTCCGAGGCGCGGGTGATGATGGTCGGCGACGGCATCAACGATGCGCCAGCGCTCGCCGCCGCGCATGTGGGCGTTGCCATGGGCTCCGGCACCGACGTGGCACTCGAGACTGCTGATGCCGCGATCCTGCGCAACCGGGTGACAGACGTCGCGGGCACGATCCGGCTCGCGCGCGCGACCATGACGAACATCCGTCAGAACATCGTCATCGCTCTCGGCCTGAAGCTGGTCTTTCTCGTGACCACGGTCCTCGGTGTCACCGGTCTGTGGATTGCCATTCTCGCCGATACGGGCGCGACCGTCCTCGTGACGCTGAACGCGCTTCGGCTGCTGTTCTTCCGGCCGGACAAGAAGAGCGTCGTTGTAGACCGTCCTGATCGAGAGACATCCAGAACCGGCGGAACCGCTCGTGGGCCCGAGGGCGTTGTCTCCCGGAGCGCGCAGGACATGGCATGAGCGGCAGTCTTCTGATCTGGATACCGGTATTGTTGGCTGCCGTCTGGGCCGCCCATTGGGGCGCGGAGCATCTGGCGGAGCCTTTGAAGAAGCTGCGCAGGCAATGGGGTTTCTCGGTGGCCGCCGGCGGCGCCTTCGTCGGCCTCGCCGCGGCCTCTCCGGAGATCGGCATCAACACCACGAGCGCCCTGCGCGGTGTCGGCGATATCGGCCTGGGCGCGCTTTTGGGGTCGAACGTGCTCGCCATTCCCTTGATGGTGCTGACGGCCTACGCCGCGACTCGCAGTAAGCACATCGAAGGGCATGACGATCACGCCGAGCATCGTCGGGCGCATCTCCTGGAGGTGGATCGCCGGGCTGTCACGATGCAGGCCCTGCCCTATTTGGGGATCATCGCGCTCTTTGCCCTGCTGACGCTGCCCGCGCCGTGGCGTGGCCTCCAGCCCCTCGACGGCTGGCTCCTGCTGCTGGGCTATCTTGCCTATGTCACGCAGGCTCTGTTGCGTGGACGCGGCGACAGCGAAAAGGTCGAGTGGAGTTCAAAGGAAAAGCGGCTGGCCGCGGCTGGTGTCGCGTCTCTGGCCATTGGCGCCTACTTCACCGTCTTTTCGACCGAGAAGATCGTGGCCGCGTTCGGGCTGTCCAAGATCATCGGCGGCCTCTTCATCACCGCTCCCGTGGCAGCGCTGCCAGAGGTCTTCGCGACCTGGTATGTCGCCCGTAGTGGGCAGATCACTTCGGGCGTCACCAGCGTCATCGGCGATCATGCCGTGACCATGACCTTGGCCTTCATTCCGCTGACGATCGTCGGGATGACGATCGA
>NZ_JAPWGO010000486.1 GCF_027213785.1 Limimaricola sp. G21655-S1
GGCTGGTCCTATGCCGATGTGCTGCCCTATTTCAAACGCATGGAGACCTGGGACGACCGCGGCCATGGCGGCGATCCCGACTGGCGCGGCAAAGATGGCCCGCTGCATGTCACCCGCGGCCCCCGCGACAACCCGCTGCATGATGCCTTTGTGAAGGCCGGGCAGCAGGCGGGCTATCCGGTCACCAAGGACTACAACGGCGAGCAGCAAGAGGGCTTTGGCCCGATGGAGATGACGG
>NZ_JAPWGO010000487.1 GCF_027213785.1 Limimaricola sp. G21655-S1
ACATAATTTCTCCTAATCCATAATCATTGCAACGAACATGGTGTAGTTTAGCAAAAACCCTTTGTCCACTGTCCACTCACCGCCAGAGACAATAACTTCCCCGTAATCTGCATCAGGGACTATAAGCGGGATTGTTATTTCCGTTCGTCCATCAGGCGCATTGTCAACGGCAAATGCACCGTTAATCAGTAGGCGTGGTTGTGCGGGCATGTCAGCATAATACTCATTCAGAATAATA
>NZ_JAPWGO010000488.1 GCF_027213785.1 Limimaricola sp. G21655-S1
ATTGTATGCGGTGCCGTCAACGAAATCTCGCATCTCGTTTCCTTTGTTGTTCTTGCTATTGCATTTTCGGCGTGACGCTTCTTATGGCGGAATTGTGACGATTCGGGTACCCCAAAGATGCATATCTTTTATGCATCTTGTGCATGCCTATTTCGCGGTCACCTATCCGTCAGACACGATATATCGTCATCTTGCCAGCCTTACACCTGCCGGATATAGGGGTGTTCAAGCTGTCATC
>NZ_JAPWGO010000489.1 GCF_027213785.1 Limimaricola sp. G21655-S1
GCCTTGGCCGATGTGGGCCACCAGGGTGCCGTTCATCAACAGCTCGCCGACGATCTCCAGGGTCGGATTGCCCTTGCCGTAGGTGAGCCCCTGCGGGTGTTTCTTGCCGACCAGCGGCTCGTTGCTGGCGGGGATCAGCTTGGTGCGGATCAGCCACTTGGGCTTCTTGGTGTTGCCCACCGCCTTGCCGGTCTGGTACTCGTTGATCTTGATGGTCTTGATCATCTGGGCCATGAAG
>NZ_JAPWGO010000490.1 GCF_027213785.1 Limimaricola sp. G21655-S1
ATGTAGGAGACCGCCGCCACCGAAACAAAGGTGTTGAAGGTAAAATGTGGCCCCATCCGCAGCCATGCCAGCGCATAGAAGGGCAGGTTGATGCCGAAAAACAGCAGGCCGAAGCTGATGCCGGTCACCTTTGCAGCAGCAGTGCCAGCCCGGTAGTCCCGCCGGTGAGCAGACCAACCTGATGAAACAGAAAGATGCCGAGGGAAACAAAGCCGGCCGCCGTCAGCAGGGCCAGCAC
>NZ_JAPWGO010000491.1 GCF_027213785.1 Limimaricola sp. G21655-S1
ATGTGGCCCCCATCGCCAAGCGGATGGCAGATGACATCAAGGCGGGCGCGCTCTCCGAAGGTCGTTTGACGGTTTCCGCCTACGGGGTGTGGGCTCGCGATGGCAACAACTTCGTCAATATCAACGGGGTGCGTAACGATGGCGCCCTCACCGGCATCACCCTCTATCGCTTCACCCCCGAGCGCAAGCTGATCGACGTGGTGCAGGCGCAGGAGGGGGTGTTCGAGCGCCACCACTG
>NZ_JAPWGO010000492.1 GCF_027213785.1 Limimaricola sp. G21655-S1
CTCGCGCACCAGCAGCCATCGTGCGTCGCCGTCGCCCCACGCCGCCAGCAGCGACAGGCCGATACCGGCCAGCACCACGATGCTCAGCGCGTCCAGCCGGCGATAGCGGTACAGCTCCCACAAGCTCCACAGCAGCGGCGGCAAGGCAGACCACAATAGCGCGCCACGCTCGCCCCAGGCCGGCAGGCAGGCGTCGTACACCCACCACGGCAGCAACAGGTTGGCCGCCAGGTCGGGT
>NZ_JAPWGO010000493.1 GCF_027213785.1 Limimaricola sp. G21655-S1
CTCCACCTTGATACACAGGTGCACGTTAGCCTCTTTGGCCATGGTGGAGGCGGGATTGCCGGTCATACAGATAAGCGGAATGCCGCGGCGCTTGAGTACCGGCAGCAGAGCCAGGATTTCGTCGCTCTCGCCGGAGTTGGAGATAGCGATGATAAGGGCGCCGCTGGAGATCATACCCAGAGCGCCGTGACTCGCTTCCCCCGGATGGAGGAAGAAGGCCGGGGTGCCGGTGCTGGCG
>NZ_JAPWGO010000494.1 GCF_027213785.1 Limimaricola sp. G21655-S1
GTAGTAACCCACCAGATTGCTGATCAGAAACAGCCCCTCCATCAGCGCGGCGACCGGTGAGCCCACCAGCAGATTATTGCCAAGCCAGCAGAGAGTGCCGAGCAGCATCCAGCGCCGCAGTTGGCGATCATCCGGGCAAAACGCGGCCCGGGTTTGCAGCAGGCTCGCCAGCAGCCCGATCCATGAGAGCAGGCCCTGATAGGTCGCCAGAGCAGCCGCACAGGCCAACCCCATGAA
>NZ_JAPWGO010000049.1 GCF_027213785.1 Limimaricola sp. G21655-S1
CCATCGGCCTCATCGCCGAGGACGTCGCCGCGGACACACTCACAACCGTCGATTTCAACGAACTGAAAATCGAGGCCTTCGGCAACGAGATCGTCACAAACGATCCGGCCGCGGTCGGCGGGCCGGGCACCCCCGGCATCGACACCGTCGTCTATACCGGCACCGCCCCGGTCGAGGCGACGCTCGCCGATGACGTCGAGAATTTCGATGGATCGGGGTCGAGCGCCGATGTCACGCTGACCGGCAATGCCGGCGCCAACATCATCACGCTCGGCACCGGCATCAACAAGATCACCACCGGCGGCGGCGCCGACGTGGTGCGCGGCACGCTCGAAGCGGTGGGCGGCAGCGAGATCACGGATTTCTCGAACGAGGATGCTCTGGTGATCTCGGGCGTCGATACCGATACGCCGATCAGCTACGAGGCCGGCTCGGCCGTGATCGACATCAACGGTCAGAAGATCACCTTCTCGGGGCCGGATTTCGAGAACTTCGTGCCGGGCGACGGTCCCGCCACCTTCGATTTCGAGAACACCGCCGACGGGCTGCGGATCACCCGTGCCTCCGGCGAAACCATCCTCTACCGGGTCAACGCGGGCAGCACCGACGTCGCCGCGATCGATGGCGGCCCGGACTGGATCGGCGATCTGGCGCTCGAGAACGGCAACGGCTCGATCTCGGTCACCGGCGAGATCGACAACGAGTATTCGAACGCGCTGACGGATTCCGAGGGCGAGATCGACTACATCGATCCGGGCGTGCAAGGCTATGCGCCCTGGCAGCTCTTCGTCCACGAGCGCAGCGACAACAGCAACAACAACATCCCGCTGACCTACAATTTCGACGTGGCCGTGGGTGCGACCTACAAGATCACGCTGCTCTACACCGAGAACTGGCCCGGCGCGTTCAATCTCCCGAGCAGCGACCGGATCTTCGACGTGACGGTGGATGGCACGGCCTTCGCCGAGTTCGCCGATCTCAACCCGCTGGTCGAGGCCGCGGCGGCGATGGGGCAGGCCCTGCCGCCGAGCACGGCCACGAACGCGCAGAAACAGCCCTTCCTCGGCACGGTGCTGACGCGCGAGCTGATCTACACCGCCGTCGACGACCAGCTGAACCTCGCCTTCATCCACAACAACCAGAACCCCAAGATCAACGCGATCCAGATTTCCCAGCTGGGCGGGCCGCAGCTCGCTGACGGCACGGCGCCGGTGATCGAAAGCGTGTCGATCGAGAATCTGCAGGGCGATACAGACAGCCCGCGCGAGATCACCGTCGTGCTGAGCGACAATACCGGCTTCGACGCCGCGAGCCTGGCCACGGACGGCTCCGAACTGGTCTTCAGCGGCATCGTGCCCACGGCGGTCTCGGCGCCGAGCGTGGTGCTGACCAATGGCGGCATGACCGCGACGCTGACCTATGTCGCGCAGCCGCCCGCCAGCGGTTCATGGCCGAGCGGCGAGGGCCAGATCTCCATCGCCGCCGGCGTGTTCGCCGATGCGGCCGGCAACGGCGCGGCGGGCGCGACCTCGAGCTTCATCCTCGAGCCGAACCTCGACAATCTGGTGCGCGGCGCGGTGGTGCGTGCGATCAATGTCGGCACCACCGACACCGCGCCCGCCACCAATCTCGGGCCGGATCCGCTCGATGGCGGCGCGGTCGACAACAACCGCTATGGCGGCGCGATCGCAGCGGACAGCCTGCTCCTCGACGCGACCGGTCAGCCGATCGCCTTCGAGGCGGACGACAACGCCTATTATACCAGTCCCAAGGGTCAGGGCCCGTTGAACGCGAATGTCGACGGCCAGTCCGGGACCACCGGTTCGAACTCCGGCGGTATCGATCTCGACGGTTCGGCGCTGCATACCTATCGTGACTCGCAGGCCGATATCTGGACCGCCACCTATGGCGGCTTCGCCAATGGCTCTTACGTGGTCGAGCTGCATTTCGCCGAGCTGTTCCACTCTGCGGCGGGCGGACGGGTCGGCGACTTCACGATCAACGGCACTCTGGTCGGCGATGATTACGACGCCTTCGTCGCAGGCGGGGGCGCCGACAGGCCTTCCTTCATCCGCCACAACGTTCTGGTCACCGACGGGACCATCACCGTGCAGGTCGACAGCTCGAGCGGACAGGCGGGCTATTCGGCGATCGTGGTCTATGACGCCGTTCCCTCGGACCTGCCGCCGACCATCTCGGTCTCGGCCGGCAGTGCCGTCGAGGGCGAGGACGCCGTGATCACCGTGACCCGGATGGGGGATGTCACCGAGGCGGTCACCGTCACGCTGTCGCTCACCGACGGCAGCGCCAAGGCGGCCGATCACGGACCGCTCGGCAGCACCACGTTGGTCATCCCGGCAGGCCAGACCTCCGCCAGCACGACCGTGCCGATCATCGATGACGATCTGGAGGAGCCGGTGGAGAGCTTCACCGTCTCGATCACCGGCGTCTCGAACGCCAGCGGTGACGCGGTCGTCGCCTCGGGCGGCGGCAGCGCCAGCGTGGATATCGCGGCCAGCGACGTCACCGGCGACATCCCCGCGGGCGGGACGCTGTTCGCGCTCGATTTCGAGACGGGCACCGATCCTCTGGCCGATGGCGGCTTCGACAGCGCCCTGGGCGGCGCGGGCGCCATCGTCGCGGGCGACGCCACGATGGTTGGGGGCAAGCTGGTGGTGCAGACCGCCGATGGCGACATCAGCAACGGCAGTGGCACGGCGAGCAAGAACGACTTCACCAAGATCGTCGACCTGACCGATCCGGCGCTCGAGACCGTGCACATCGCGACGCGCTTCGCGAACCCCTTCACCGAAACGTTGCTCGCAAGCCAGACGGTCCCCATCACCACCGGGGTGGTCCCGAACTTTGCCCAGCAGGGCATCGTCTTCGGCACCGGCAATCAGGCCGAGAACGAACTCATGAAGCTGGTCTGGGGCGGCGTCGCCAAAGGCAACGGCATCCAGCTATGGAGCAATCCGGCCGCCGGCGTCGGCATCGATGCGCAGGTCAAGCTCTCGACCATGGCCCCCGGCGCCTCGCTCTTCGACGTGGCCGAGGTGGAACTCGGCATGGGCGTCGATCTCGCCACGGGGATGGTCTCGACCTATGTGACGCTGTTCGATGCCTCGGGGAACGTGCTGGGCGGCGTGCGCCCGATCGACACCCCGGGCTTCATGACCATGGCGCCGACGCAGGCTCCGGCAGCGGTGGTCGCCAACCTCGCCAGCGGCGCCACGCATATCGGCGTGACGTCGAACGACTTCAAGACCCTCGAGAGCTTCGAGGCGAGCTGGGATTATCTCAACGTCACATCGCCGCAAATCGCGGTCGCGGGCGGCAACGAGATCGTCACAAACGATCCGGCGGCGGTCGGCGGCCCGGGCACCCCCGGCATCGACACCGTCGTCTATACCGGCACCGCCCCGGTCAACGCGACGCTCGCCGATGACGTCGAGAATTTCGATGGATCGGGGTCGAGCGCCGACGTCACGCTGACCGGCAATGCCGGCGCCAACATCATCACGCTGGGCACCGGCATCAACAAGATCACCACCGGCGGCGGCGCCGACGTGGTGCGCGGCACGCTCGAGGCGGTGGGCGGCAGCGAGATCACGGATTTCTCGAACGAGGATGCGCTGGTGATCTCGGGCGCCGATACCGATACGCCGATCAGCTACGAGGCCGGCTCGGCCGTGATCGACATCAACGGTCAGAAGATCACCTTCTCGGGGCCGGATTTCGAGAGCTTCGTGCCGGGCGACGGTCCCGCCACATTCGACTTCGAGAACACCGCCGACGGGCTGCGGATCACCCGTGCCGGGGCGCCGACCGGGCCGGTGCTCTCGATCACCGACGCGCCGACGGTGGCCGAGACCGGCGACACCGGGACCACCGATCTCGACTTCGGGCTGAGCCTGAGCGACACCGGCTTCACCGGCACCCTGACGGTGACCTACGACACCGGCACGGCGACGGGCCAGAGCCAGGACATCAGCTTCGTCAACGGGGTCGGCACGCTGACCATGTCGGTCGCCAATGACGATGTCGACGACGGCGACGAAATGGTGACGGTCACCCTGACCGGCGCCAGCGGCACCGCCGCGCCGGTGACGCTCGGCACCGCGAGCGCCAGCGGCACGGTCACCGAGGACGACGTCGCGGCGCCGCCGCCGGGTGGCAGC
>NZ_JAPWGO010000004.1 GCF_027213785.1 Limimaricola sp. G21655-S1
CAGCCCTTCCTCGGCACGGTGCTGACGCGCGAGCTGATCTACACCGCCGTCGACGACCAGCTGAACCTCGCCTTCATTTACAACAACCAGAACCCCAAGATCAACGCGATCCAGATCAGCGAAATCCTCGATGAGCCTACGGATATCGCCCTGTCTTCCAATGAGGTGGCCGAAAACGCGACCGGCGCCGTGGTTGGCCAGCTTTCTCTCGTAGGGTTGGAAGACGACGACGCGTATGAGTTCTCCGTCTCGGACGGTCGTTTTCAGGTCGTGGACGGCCTGCTGAAACTGAAGGCCAAGACCAGTCTCGATTTCGAGGAGGCCCACAGCATCGACCTTGCCATCACCGGGACGGGTTCGAACGGTCGAAGCCTGACTCAGGATTTCCAGATCGCGGTGCAGGACGTGGCCGAAGGCCGGCTATCGGCCGTGGCCAAAGTGGTGGAAGGCAGCAATGCCGGCGAGACGCTCAAGGATTCAAAGACCAATGGTTTGATCCTCGGTCTCGGGGGCAAGGATACGCTTGCCGGCCGGAACGGCGCCGACATCCTTGCCGGCGGCAAGGGTGCCGACATGCTCTTGGGCGGCAAGGGATTCGACACGCTCGATTACAGCGACTCCATCAAGGGCGTCACGATCAACCTGCAGAAGGGCGTGGGTAAGGGGGGCGAAGCCCGCGGCGACAAGTTCAAGAGCATGGAAGGCGTGATCGGCTCCGAGGGGGACGACAGGCTCCTCGGCAGCAAAGGTGGCAACCTTCTCATTGGTGGCGATGGTGCCGATGTTCTCAATGGTCGAGGCGGCAAGGACTGGGCCGACTACCATGCCTCGGATGCGGGCGTGACGGTGAACCTGGCCAAGCGCAGCGGGTCCGGCGGGGATGCCGAGGGCGACCGGCTGCTGAAGATCGAGAACGTTCATGGCAGCATGCATAATGACGTCCTCGCCGGCGATGGCCGCAAGAACGTTCTCGTCGGCGATGATGGCCGAGACAAGCTCATGGGCGGCGCCGGCGGCGACAAGCTCGACGGCGGTGCCGGCCGGGACAAGCTGCTAGGTGGAAAAGGCAGCGACAAGATGTCGGGCGGCGCGGCCAACGACAAGCTCGTGGGCGGTGGCGGCAAGGACATGCTCGACGGTGGCGCCGGCAATGACAAGGTGCTGGGCGGGGGAGGAAGCGACACCTTCATCTTCGATCTCGGCAGCGACAAGCTGGTCGGCGGCAGGGGTCGCGACACGGTCACGTTCGATGGTGACTTCGGCGATTACGGCGTGAAGTTCGGCAAGCAAGTGATCGTGACCATCGACAAGGATCGCGATGTGCTGATCGGCATGGAGCGGTTGGAGTTCGACGACACTACCTATGTTCGCGAGGGTGGCGGCTGGGTCGAGTTGGGCTAGTCGATCGGGGTCGGTTCGCGGGGCTGGCCGAAACCGGCAAGGCCCGGTCGGGCTAGGATCGCCAAGTCGCATCGCCGCTGGCGCTCCTCTACTCTAGGCGCGCCTTTGCCTCCGGATCGGCCAGCAGTCGGTAGGAGAGGTGGTATCAAAATGTTGCGGACGTAGGTCGCGGGCTCGCGGTTGGCCGCCTCCTGTATCGCGATCTCGACATACTCGAACCATGCAACCGCCTTTGGCCCATTTCCGTAGCCCGGCGGGGCGCCCCCTGCGCGCTGATCGGTCCAGCCTACGGCTCCGGGAGCCGAGGCTTCATGCAGGCGAACCGGCCTTCGGCAGAAACCCGAAAGCTCGAAATCACCGCGGAACTGGAAGTCGAAATGCCTGAAGATCGAGCAGGAGCGTCCCGAGACGACGCAGATTGCTCAATCTCCGGGCGATTTCTCGTGGCTGCTCTGGTCGAGCGCCTCGTTTCGCTCTTTCCGCTCCACTTGGGCCATCGAAGTCGGGCTACTCTCGTCCCATGAGCAAGAGCAGCAGTTTTGACGAGATGTGGGGGCACGAGACCGTGCTCCGGGATCCGTACGTACCGATTGACGAGTGGTTGCAGCAGGAGGATGCCGGGCGGTTGCGCCGCAAGGCGCGAGACGCGGAGGATCTGTTCCGCCTCACCGGTATCACCTTCAACGTTTATGGTGCCCGGGACGCGGCCGAGAGGCTGATCCCCTTCGATATCGTTCCCCGGGTCATCGCGGGGCGCGAATGGGACCGGCTGTCGCGGGGCATCGAGCAGCGGGTGCGCGCGATCAACGCCTTCTTGCACGACATCTATCACCGGCAGGAAATCATCCGCGCCGGGCGGGTGCCGATCGAGGCGATCGAGCGCAACGCCGCCTTCCTGCCGCAGATGATCGGGGTCGACCCGCCCGGCGGCGTCTACACCCATATCGTCGGCACCGATCTGGTGCGCACCGGCGAGGACGAGTTCTACGTGCTCGAGGACAACGCCCGCACGCCCTCGGGGGTGAGCTACATGCTCGAGAACCGCGAGACCATGCTGCACATGTTCCCCGAATTGTTCATGAAGACCCGGGTGCGGCCGGTCTCATCCTACCCGGCGATGCTGCACCGCTCGCTCTGCGCCTGCGCGCCGAGTTCGAGCAGTGGCCGGCCGGTGGTGGGGGTGATGACGCCGGGCAGCTTCAACTCGGCCTATTACGAGCATAGCTTCCTCGCCGACAAGATGGGGGTCGAGCTGGTCGAGGGGCAGGACCTGCGTGTCGTCGACGGCCGGGTGGCCATGCGGACCACCCAGGGCTACCAGCCGATCGACGTGCTCTACCGGCGTGTCGATGACGACTGGATCGATCCGCTCAACTTCAATCCGGACAGCGCGCTCGGCGTGCCGGGCATCATGGATGTCTATCGCGCCGGCCGGATCACCTTGGCCAACGCCCCCGGCACCGGCATCGCGGACGACAAGGCGATCTATTCCTACATGCCGGAAATCGTCGAGTTCTATACCGGCGAGAAGGCGCTTCTGAAGAACGTGCCGACTCGCCGCTGTGCCGAGCCCGAGGCGCTGTCCTACGTGCTCGACAACCTGTCCGAGCTGGTGGTCAAGGAGGTGCACGGGTCCGGCGGCTACGGCATGCTGATCGGCCCGACCGCCTCCAAGAAGGAGCTTTCGGCGTTCCGCGACAAGCTCAAGGCGCGACCCGGCAATTACATCGCGCAACCGACGCTGTCGCTCTCGACCGTGCCGATCTTTACCCGCGCTGGCCTCGCGCCGCGCCATGTCGACCTGCGCCCCTTCGTGCTGGTTTCGCCCGACGGCGTGTCGATCACGCCGGGCGGGCTGACCCGCGTGGCGCTCAAGAAGGGGTCGCTGGTGGTCAATTCGAGCCAGGGCGGCGGCACCAAGGACACTTGGGTGCTCGAACAATGACGACGCTGGGCAAGACCGCAGGCGGGCTCTACTGGATGTCCCGGCATCTGGAGCGTTCGGAGAACACGGCCCGGATGATCGAGGTGGGCCAGCGCATCGCGCTCACCCGGTCGTCGGATGATGACGAATGGGGCAGCATCCTGCAGGCGGCGGCGACACATGCCGGCTATGTCGCCAAGCATGGCGAGGTGACGCGCGACCTTGCGCTGGACTGGATGCTGCGTGACCCGGACAACCCGTCCTCGGTGCTGTCGGTGGTCAAGGCCGCGCGCGACAATGCCCGCGTCGTGCGCACCGCGCTCACCCGCGAGGTCTGGGAGGCGGTGAACGAGGCTTGGATGACGCTTTGCGCCGCGATGCGTCGCAAGGTGCATGACCGCGACCTGCAGGATGTGCTGGCACTGATCCGACAGCGCGCCGCCTTCGTGCGCGGCGCCATACATGGCACGATGCTGCGCAACGACATCTATGATTTCTGCCGGCTGGGGATGTTCAACGAACGCGCGGACTGCACTGCGCGCATCCTCGACGTGAAGTACTTCGTGTTGCTGCCATCCGCGACGGCGGTGGGCTCGCGGCTCGATGACGTGCAATGGGAGACGATCCTGCGCAGCGTCTCGGGCGTGGGCGCCTTCCAGATGCGCTACGGCCAGCAACTGCGCCCGCGCGAGATCGCGGAGTTCATCATCCATGACCGTGCCATGCCGCGCAGCCTCGCCTTCTGCGCCCACAAGCTCGAGGAAAACCTCGGTTACCTTGCGATGGATTACGGCACGCGCCTGCCGTCGCACGAGATTGCTGAAAAGCTGAACCAGAGGCTGCTCGGGCGGTCGATCGACACGATCTTCGAAAACGGGCTGCACGAGTTCCTGATGGAAGTACAGCACTGCCTTGCGCATCTGAGCCAGCAGATCGAGATCGATTACAGGTTCTACCGATGACCCCCCATGCCGTCGCAGGAGCGCACCCATGCGTCTGAGCATTTCGCACCGCACCACCTACAGCTTCGACGCGCCGGTCGATTACGCGCTGCAGCAGCTGCGGCTGACGCCCAAACCGGGCGGTGCGCAGCGCGTGCTGCGCTGGAGCAATACCGTCAGCGATGGTCAGACAGAGTTGAGCTTCGAGGATCAGCACGCCAACAAGGTCGAGCTCGTCTCGGTTACTCCGGGTGCACGAGAGATCAGCGTGCTGTCGGAGGGCGAACTGGAAGTCGAGGACCGGGCAGGGGTGCACGGCCCGCATGCAGGCTACATGCCGCTCTGGCTGTTCAAGCGGTCCACGTCTCTGACACGGCCCGGCGCACGCTGCCGCAAGCTGGTGTCGGGGCTGCGGGCCGGCAACGCGCCGCTGGAACGGCTGCACACCCTGTCCTCGGCAGTGGCCGAGACGGTGCAATACCGAACCGGAAGCTCGAACGTGGCGACCACCGCCGAGGACGCGCTCGAGGCCGGGGCCGGGGTCTGCCAGGATCACGCGCATGTATTCATCACCTGTGCGCGCCTCATGGGGGTCCCGGCGCGCTATGTCTCTGGTTACCTGATGATGGAGGGGCAGGTTTCGCAGGATGCGACGCATGCCTGGGCCGAGGCGCATGTGCCCGATCTCGGCTGGGTCGGTTTCGATGTCTCGAACGCGATCTCCCCGGATGCGCGTTACGTGCGCGTGGCGACGGGGCTGGACTACACCGAGGCAGCGCCGGTAAATGGCTTTCGCTTCGGCACCGCCCGCGAGGAACTCTCGGTCGCGATCGAGGTGCGTCAGGCTGAAACGGACTCGCAATGACCTACTGTGTCGCCCTCAGGCTCGATCGGGGCCTGGTCTTCATGTCGGACACCCGCACCAATGCCGGGGTCGACAACATCTCGAGCTGCCGCAAGATGTTCAGCTGGTCCGACGGGGAGTCCTCGATCACCCTGCTGACGGCCGGCAACCTCGCCACCACCCAGGCGGTGGTCAGCCTGATCGAGGAGCGGCTGAAATCCCCGGGCGAGCGCAGCCCCTCGATCCTCGGCCAGCCCTCTATGTTCGTGGTGGCCCGGATGGTGGGCGACCTGCTCAAGGAGGAGATCGCGCGCGCAGGCGCCGGGCAGATGAACGCGGATGCCGGCACCTTCGGTGCGACCCTGATCCTTGGCGGCCAGGTGCGCGGCAGCGCGCCGCGGCTGTTCCTGATCTACCCGGAGGGCAACTTCATCGAGGCGGGCGACGACATGCCTTGGTTCCAGAGCGGCGAGACCAAGTATGGCCGCCCGATATTGGTGCGTGCCTTCGACCCTGCGATGAGTTTTGCCGCGGCGGTCAAGCTCCTGATGGTCAGCTACGATTCGACCATCAAGGCGAACCTCTCGGTCGGGCTGCCGCTCGATCTTCAGATCTACGAGACGGACAGCCTCCAGCCCGGCAAGACGCTGCGGATCGAGGCGGACGACCCGCAATACCACGCAATCTCGGAAGGCTGGAGCGAGGCGCTCCGCGCGGCGTTCGAGCAGCTGCCCGACGTCGAACTTTGACATAGCGCTTGGACCGGGTTCGAGAGGAGCAGCGTCCCGCACACGCCAAGGACATAGCAGAATGGGCCGCCCCTAGGGCGGCCCATGTCGTATCTGCACATTGATGAAATCAGATCAGAAAATCGTCGCGATCGATCGCGCCCGCATCGATCCCGAGAAGCGTGATCTGCGAGTTGCCATAGCTGATCACGGCATCGTCGCCCTGGTTCTCGATGGACAGATCCTCGAACTCCAGAGACGTCCGGGTGAAGTCGAGCAGGTCCGACCCATCCTCGAAATCGGTGATGATATCGTCGCCATCCCTCTGGCTGCGGAACGCGAAGATGTCCGCCCCGTCGCCGCCGGTCAGCACGTCGTTGTGCCGCCCGCCGTTCAGAATGTCGGCGCCATCACCACCGTCGAGCGTATCGCGTCCCAAGTTGCCGAGAAGGCGATCGTCGCCCGCGCCGCCATTTAGCGTGTCACGCTGCTGGTTGCCGATGAGAATATCGGCGCCGGCCTTGCCGTTCAGCGTGTCGTTACCCTTGCCGCCGGCAAGAACGTCCGCACCCGCGCCACCGGCCAGAAGGTCGTTCCCGGTACCGCCATCCAGCCGGTCATCGCCTGCAAAGCCGCGCAGAACGTCGTTGTCGGCCCCGCCATCGAGCACGTCGTTGCCCTTGAAGCCCTTCACGACATCGTCGCCGGCCCCGGCATTGAAGACGTCATCAGAGGCGCTCAGCCCGAATTTGCCGCTGGCCGAGGCGCGCTGCCCGGCAAGCAGATCGAGGGCCTGTTCGAGATCGATCTCCATGATCTCGCCGGCTGCGACCGGCAGGATACCGACATAGCCATCCTGTTCGCCGTTGATCTCGCCGTCGGTGCCTTCGCCATAGCCGCCATTAACGTTTTGGCCATGCAGCACGATCTCGCGCAGCATCAGCGGCATCAGGTCCTCCATGTCATACTGGTTGCCGGTGACCGGGCTCTTCAGATTGTCCATGTCGGTCAGGTCGAAGCTCTGGATATAGGAGAGCTGGCCCTTTGAATCGGCCATCGGGCTCATACCATCGGCACCGGTCAGCGACAGCAGGACATCGCCATAGGCCGGTACCCCTTCGAGAACTTCGACGAAGCCGTCGCCGTCGGCATCGTCCGGCAGCGTCGGGGTCCGCGAATTGGCCGGGTTGCCTTCGTCATCGAACACGCCGTGGATGTGTTGGGCATGGGCCATATCGGGCGTCAGGTTCTCGGCCAGGATCGCCACGTTGATATAGGGCTTATCCTCGGCTTGGCCGAGCGAAACGATGGCGTTGCCATAGACGCCGGAGTTGTTCAGCGCCGTCAGGTCGACGGCCCAAGTTCCTTCGGAACCGCGCAGGAACGTTTCAAAGGATCCGTAGGAACTATCAAGATGAGCCACGGGCTCTCCTCCCTGTTACAAGGTGCGAATGGTTTCGCCACCAGAAGTTGACCCTGCATACACGTCCGGCGATCCCGGAAGTTTCATCACATGGCAGTTAGCGGAATTGATTGGATATTTTGGCTGCGCGGTGCAGGGCGCGGCGGTCGATCAAGAAGCTTGCCACAGTAGGAGCGCCAACCTTTTGCCAATAGACGGACTATGACTTGGAGAGTGTCATTCGCAGCCAACCGTTTGCTCTGCCCCATGAAATAGAGATGTCGGACTCTCGACGTTCGCGGGTCTTCGACTTTCGTTTCTGCAGTCGACCCCGGTCCTTTCGGACATGCGCAACGAGACCGCGAAACTTCTTGCTTCGGCGCAGCGGGCAGTGCCAGCATGAGGCCAGTATTTCGGGTGTGAGTGATCGGGAGGGTTGTGTCGTGGCCTCGTTGGATATCTGTGTGCAGGGGCTGCGTGATGGCGTCCTGCCGCGCCTCGACGGCGCGACCCCGGTGAGGGCCCTGACAGAACGGGCGGCAGAGGTGAGCGACCAGGTGCACTGGCAACGGTTCTCGGTCCCCTTCGAATACCCGGTGGTCTTCGCCCGCGACATCTTCAACCCCGAGAACCGCATCCTTGCCAATGCCATCGGCCATGCGGAGCCCGACAAGACCCATCGGTGCCTCGTCTTCGTCGATGGCGGTGTCGTCGCGGCGCAGCCCATGATCACCGCCCGCATCGCGCAATGGTTCGCGCGTACCAGCGGCGTGAGCCTCGCCGGGGATATTGTCATCGTTCCGGGAGGCGAAGCGATCAAGAGCGATGGTACGCATGTCGAGGCGGTGCAGCGGGCTGTTTATCGGCATGGCATCGATCGGCATTCCTGCGTGGTCGCCATCGGCGGCGGCGCGATGCTCGATGCGGTCGGGCTTGGCGCGGCGGTGGCCCATCGCGGCGTCAGGCTGATCCGCGTTCCCACCACGGTCCTGTCGCAAAACGACTCCGGGGTGGGAGTGAAGAACGCGGTCAATCTCGATGGCTACAAGAACTTCACCGGCACTTTCGCCCCGCCATGGGCCGTCGTGAATGATTTCGACTTCCTCCAGCATCTGCCTCGGCGCGAGCGTATCGCCGGTATCGCCGAGGCAGTGAAAGTCGCGCTGATCCGCGACGGGGGTTTCTTCGCCTGGCTCGAGGCGAATGCCGACCGTCTGAGGGCATTCGAGCGCGACGCCGAGGAGTGGATGGTCCGGCGCTGCGCGGAGCTGCACATGGCGCAGATCGCCCATGGCGGCGATCCGTTCGAGAGGGGGTCGGCCCGCCCGCTCGATTTCGGTCACTGGGCCGCGCACAAGCTCGAAACGCTGAGCGGGCATACGGTCAATCACGGCGAAGCCGTGGCCATCGGCATCGCCCTCGATACCCGCTATTCGGTGTTGGCCGGGCTGCTGCCCGCCGGCGCCGAGGAAAGGGTCGCGGCGCTTCTCGAGCGGTTGGGCTTTGCCTTGTTTCATGCCGGGTTGGGTCTACCCGGAGCGGATGGCCAGCCGGCCCTGCTGGCCGGCCTCGACGAGTTCCGCCAGCATCTGGGGGGCGAACTGACCGTGACGCTGCTCGAAGGGCTGGGTTCCGGCATCGAACTGCACCAAATCGACCCGGATCTCGTGCGGCAGGCGCTCGATTGGCTGGCGCGCCGTGAGGCGCAGGCATGAAGCAGGAGCTGACCTACTGTCTCAATATCCATCCGACCGAGACCTGGGAGGAGGTGCGCGCGGCCTTGCTCGGACCCGTTCTGCAGGTGCGCGACGGGATCGCGGGGAATGGGGATTTCCCGGTGGGCCTACGTTTTTCCGGGCAGGCGTTGCACGACCTGCGTGCCACCGAGGCACGCGAAGACCTCAAGACCATCCTCAAACGCGAGCGGTTGCGGGCCGTCACCGTGAACGGCTTTCCCTATGGCCGTTTTCACGGCACCCGCGTGAAGGAAGACGTCTATCGTCCGGATTGGCGCGAAGAGGAGCGGTTGGCCTATACCTGCGAGCTGGCCGATCTCATGGCCGAGATCGCGCCTATCGAGCCGCTGGTGAGCCTGAGCACCGTGCCGGGTTGTCTGCGCGCACTGTCGGTGGGGCAGGAGGGCGCGGTCGCGGACAACTACCTGCGCGCAGTGGCGCATATGGTGGATCTGGAACGGCGGACCGGTGTCCGGGTGGCGCTGGCGATCGAACCGGAACCGGCCTGCATGTTCGAGACGATCGAGGAAACCGCAGCCTTCTTCCGCGACCACCTGTTGTCGGACTCGGCGGCCGAGCGGCTGGCGGAAATGACCGATCTCGGGCGCGATGCGGCACGCGCGGCGCTGCCCCGCTATATCGGGCTGTGCTACGACGTCTGCCACGCCGCCGTGGAGTTCGAGGATCCGGCCGGAAGCCTCGAGATGCTGCGGCAGGCTGGCGTGCCGGTGCACAAGCTGCAGCTCAGCGCGGCGCTTCGGGTGGCCGAGGTAACCCCGCAGGCGCGTGAGGCCCTGTCGAGTTTCGCCGAGCCCACCTACCTGCACCAGGTGGTCAGCCGTCGTGGCGACGGCCCGCTTGAGCGTTTGACGGATCTGCCTGAGGCCCTGGCGCGCGGCGCCGAGGCGGATGGCGAGGAATGGCGCGTGCATTTCCACGTCCCGATCTTTCTCAAGGATCTCGGGGCCTTCGAGAGCACGCGCGATTTCCTCGATGAGATCCTGCGACTGCATCGCCAGCAGCCGATCTCGCCGCATCTGGAGGTCGAGACCTATACTTGGAACGTGCTGCCCGAGCGGTTGCGAAGCGAGCGCATGGAGGAGGCTGTGCTGCGCGAGCTGCGCTGGGTATCGGAGCGGCTGGCATGACGCGCGTCGCGACCATCCTGCGGCTCGGCCGGGTTTCGAACCTGCCGACCGTCTGGACGAACGCGCTTGCCGCCGCGGTGTTGGCTGCCGGGGCGACGCTGCCCGGTAGGACCGTTCTGGCCGCGGCGGCGATCCTCAGCCTGTTCTATATCGGCGGCATGTGGCTGAACGACGCCTTCGATGCCGAGATCGATGCAAGGGAACGCAGCACACGGCCCATCCCCGCGGGCGAGATCGGGCGGGTGGCGGTCTTTGCCGTCGGAGGCGCGCTGCTGGCAATTGGGATCGTCGGCGGCTTTGGCTTCGGCCCCGCTGCAGGAGCGGCGGCGTTGGCACTCGCGGCGACGGTGCTGCTCTATGACTGGCTGCACAAGCGGACGGTGTCGAGCCCGGTCATCATGGGGGCGACGCGCTTCTTGTGCTATGTCTTCGCCGCCTTGGCGCTCGGGGCGCTGCCTTGGCTGGTGCTGGTCGCGGCGTTCGGTCTCTTTGCCTATGTGGTCGGCCTGACCTATGCGGCGAAGCAGGAGGCCTATGACAGGCTCGACCGGGCTTGGCCCCTGGCCGTGCTGGCATTTCCACTGCTGGTGGCGCTGGTTCTGGCTTGGGGCAATGCGTTGGCGCTGGCGATCTGCCTCAGCCTCGCGGCGCTGATGGCTGTGGCGCTCCGCCGCCTGTTCCGCAGCGACAAGGGCGACGTGCCGAAGGCGGTCGTGACGCTGATCGCCGGCATGTCGCTCTATGATGCGGCGCTGCTGGCAGCGGTCGGCGCGCCGGGACTTGCGATCCTGGCAGTGGCGGGGTGCGGGCTGACCCTGCTGCTTCAAAGGGTCGTGCCCGGCACCTGAGATCCTCAGTCGAAGACATGTCGCAGGACCAGCGATTTGAAATCGGTGGCCGCGACCCGCCCATCGGGTAGCGCGCCCGGCTCCGAGGAAATCACCAGCGGCCCTTCATCGGGATTGTCCGTGATCCGTCCATGCGTGCCCTTCACGAGATGCGTGGCCGATGGCGAGATGATGTCCAGGAGCTGCCGGAAGCCCGCCTTGCGCTTTGCCAGCTTCATTGCCGCTGTGAGCCGGGGGTGGCGGATCTCGGGATCGACGAAGAGCTCGACCGGATCGTAGCCCGGTTTGCGATGGATATCGACGGTGCGGGCGAAATCTGGCGCCCTGTCCGGGTCGAGCCAGTAGTAATAGCTGAACCAGCGATCCGGCTTCGAGACCGCGACCAACTCACCCGAGCGGGGGTGGTCCAGCCCATGCGCGCGCTTGCCCTCGGCGTCCCAGATCTGCTCGACCCCGTCCAGGCCCTCGATCAATGCCCTCACCTCTCGAATGCGCGCGGCATCCTCTACATGAACATGGGCGATCTGGTGGTCGGCCATGGCGAAGGCGGTACTCGCGCCGCAATCGAGGGTCTCGCGGCCATGCTCCTCGCGGCGGACCGCAAGAAGGCCGGCCTCTCGCAGGGCGCGGTTGATATGGACCGCATCCGTGGCTTTCGTGATTCCGTATTCCGACACGACGATGATACGCCGCCCGGTCCGGTCGGCCTCCTCGATCAACTCGCCGCACAGCGCGTCGACCTCGCGCAGATCGGCCCGAAGACGCGGGTGGTCCAGATCCGGGCCGAGCCGCTGCAGATTGTAGTCGAGATGCGGCAGATAGGTCAGGGTCAAGGTCGGGTCCCGGGTCTGCATCACGTGCAGCGTCGCCTTGGCAATCCACTCCGAAGAGCTGATGTCCGCCAGAGGGCCCCAGAACTTGAACAGGGGAAACGGCCCCAGCGCCGCATCCAGCTCGTCATGCAGTTCCGGGGGGAAGGCGTAGTGATCCGGTATCTTGCGGCCGTCCGCCGGATACATCGGCCGCGGTGTCGCCGACCAGTCGGCGCTGGAGTACATGTTGTACCACCAGAACATCTTGGCGCAGGTGAAATCAGGGTTCCTCTTGCGTCCAGCTTCCCAGACCTTCTCGCCTTCCACGAGATTGTTGGGCTGCCGCCAAAGCATGATTTCCCGCAGGTCGCGGAAGTACCAGCCATTCGCCACCACACCGTGATCGGACGGCATGAGCCCGGTGAGAAGCGTCGCCTGTGCCGTGCATGTGACTGCGGGCGTCACCGTGTCGAGCGGTCGCAAGGCGCCCCGCTCGGCCAGCTTCTTGAGGTGCGGCGTATCGCGTCCCACCAGATGCGGAGCGAGGCCGACAACGAGGATCACCAGCGTCTTTTTCATGCGAGCACCATGCGGTGCCGGCTAAAACGTTGCAACAGTTCCGGCCTTCTATATCGTGAAAGGGTGGACTGGGAGGACGTTCATGCCGACAGCGGATGCGGTCCTGAGGGACATCGTACTGGCACGCGCAGGAAGCGAAGCAGGCTGGGTCGAAGAGAACCTGGAAGCGCTTCGAAGGGGGGCGCCCGAGCGCGACCTGCACATTTTCCTGGGGCTGGCGCCCCGACGGCTGGGCAAGGCCGATCTGGTACCGACCGCCGCGGAGTGCGAGGCCGCCGAGGCAGCCCGGCCGGGCTGGCGGATCGATGGCTGGAGCCTCGACGGAGCCGCTCGCGTACTCGCGCTATTGGTGCATGCGGGGCAGCGACCATTTGCCGACCGGTTCAAGGACCTGCGCCGGACTTCGGACGTGGCGGAGATGATCGCGCTCTATCGCGGCCTGCCGCTTTATCCGGAACCGGAAACGCTGCATTTCGAAGTGGGCGAAGGGCTGCGCTCGAACCTCAGGCCGGTCTTCGAGGCGATCGCCCATGACAATCCCTTTCCCCGAGATCATTTCGACGAGCACCGTTGGAACCACATGATCCTCAAGGCGCTCTTCGTCGGCAGCCGGCTGGCACCGATTATCGGTCTGGACGAACGCGCCAATCCCGAGCTAGCCCGAATCCTGCGCGAATACGCCCATGAACGCTGGGCGGCCGGCCGGACCGTCACGCCGGAGCTGTGGCGCTGCGTCGGGCCCTATGCACAGGACGAGGCGGCGCTTTCCGATCTGGAGCGTGCGCTCTCCGAGGGCGGGGCAGGTGCGTGCGGCGCCGCGCTGGCGCTCGCGGCCTCGCCCGCGCCCGAGGCGCGGCAGCTGCTGGAGGGCAGGGCCGAGGCCGAGGAGATCGCGGCCGGGCGCCTGGACTGGAACCGGCTGGAGGAGGCCGCCTGATGTATATCGACCCGCATGCCCATATGATCAGCCGCACCACCGATGATTACGAGGCGATGGCGGCGGCCGGCATCGTGGCGCTGATCGAGCCCGCCTTCTGGACCGGCCAGCCTCGTACCTTCGTCGGCACCTATGTCGACTACCTGTCGTCGATCGTCGGTTGGGAGCGGTTTCGCGCCGGGCAGTTCGGCATCCGCCACTACTGCACCATCGGGCTCAATTCCAAGGAGGCCAACAACGAGGAGTTGGCGGAAGGCGTGATGGACTGGCTGCCGCGCTTCGCGCTCAAGGAAGGCGTCGTGGCCATCGGCGAGATCGGCTATGACGAGCAGACCCCGCTCGAGGACAAGTACTTCCGGGCGCAGCTCGAACTGGCCAAGGAATTGCACCTGCCCGTGATGGTGCACACGCCGCATCGCGACAAGAAGCGCGGCACCTCCCGCTCGATGGACGTCATCGAGGAGCATGGCCTCGATCCCTCGATGGTGGTGATCGACCACAACAACGAGGAGACCGTGGCCGAAACCCTGCAGCGCGGCTACTGGGCCGGCTTCTCGATCTATCCCTCGACCAAGATGGGCAACCGTCGGATGGTGGAGTTGCTGAAGCAATATGGCGGCGAGCGGATCATCGTCGACAGCGCCTGCGATTGGGGGATCTCCGACCCGCTCGGCGTACCGAAGACCGCGCAGCTGGCATTGCAAAGCGGTATCCCCGAAGAGACCGTGCGCAAGGTCTGCTACGGCAACGCGCTCGCTGCCTATGGGCAGAGCGGGCAGATGCACGAGGATGACTGGCTCGACCCGCCGCAGATCGACCAGCGCACCCTGTTCAACGACAACTCGATTCTCAGAGGCGGGCGCGAGCCGGTTATCGGGGATACGGCCGGGACGCGACGGGGCGGCCTGATCATCGAGTAAGGCACTCAGACGCTTTCGCGCCTGGTCCGGGCTCAGCCGCGCATTCCGGCCAGTTGCTCCAAGATGCGGGTATAGTTTTCGACCCCTTGGGCGCCGGTCACGAGATGGCGCCGGTCGAAGATCATTGCCGGCACGCCACGGATGCCTTGGCGCAGCCAATGCGTTTCCGCCGCGCGTACTTCGCCTGCGAAGCGCTGCTCATTCAGTACGGTGAGCACCTCCGTGCGATCGAGACCGATCTCCGCGGCGATATCAGCCAGAACGGTCCGATCGGAAAGATCGCGCCGATGGGTGAAATGGGCCGCAAAAAGCGCCTGCTTCAGATCATGCATGCGACCTTGGCTTTCGGCCCAGTGCAGCAGCTGGTGAACATCGAACGTGTTGTGCATCCGCATATCCTCGGACCAGCGGAACTCGAAACCGAGTTCGGCGCCAAGATCGGCCATGCGGATACGACTCTCTTCCGATTGCTCCGGCGTGCTGCCGTATTTCTCCATGATGTGCTCGCGCATGTTCTGGCCCTCGGCCGCCATGTCGGGATTGAGCTCGAACGGGTGCCAGTGAATCTCATGCGCCGTACCGGTCGCCTCGAGGGCACGTGCCAATTGGCGGTAGCCGATGACGCACCAAGGGCAGACCACGTCGGAGACGATATCGATACGGAGCGGTTGGGTGGGCATGTCAGATCCTTGATGGTGTAGCCAGCGATGGGCCGCGGAGAGCAAGCGGCGCATAGTCGGGGGGAATGGGTCGAAATCGGCAGTGCCGACGCTGTCACTTGCGCAGATGGCAACCTCACGCCCCGCTGCAAGAGCGTAGTTGAGCGATCACTCGATATTGAGGCTTGCCGAGCCTCTGTAGAGAAGCTCGCTTGCCTGCCTCGATGACACCGCAACGTTTCCCTCCAGTGGTGATCGCGTCGCGCATGGGCATTTCCGCGACAAACGCTGGCAGGGCTCATCGTTGTGCAGGATGCGTCAACTTTCCGCCCCATTGTTCATTGCATGTGAACCGTCAAGTCGACCGCAATCCGGTCGAGCCAATTCGCAATCATCCTGCCCTGATCCGAGGAGCGTTGGTCACATGGCATTCGATTTTCCCGCCTTCTCGCGCTCGCTGCGGTTCAAGGTCCTCGCAGCCCTGATGCTCGGACTCGGTCTGTCGTTCAGCCTGATGATCCTGCATCTGAGTTCGTCCAAGCTCGGCGCGCTCGTCGAGCTTGCCGAGGCCGCGAGCCGCAACCAGACGATGCTGGCGGCGGGGCAGGCGCGGGCAGGCATCGAGGCCGGGGACGAGAGCTATCTCGAAAACATCTATTCGGATCTCGTCTTCGGGCAGAGCGACGAGACGCATGAGGCGGCCCGGATCAGGATGCTGCGCGTGTCCGAAACCGGCGGTCGTGGCCTGCCGAGCTACGAGATGGCGAACGGGCCGCAGGTCGCGACCCAGCAACTCGACGACATGGCGCTCACCGCGATGGAGCAGGGCGAGGTGCAGGAGGGGCGGCAGGGCGATCTCCTGCTCGTTTCGGCGCCGGTGCGTGACCAGAGCGGCCGCGACGTGATCGGCGCCATCAGCATCGCCTGGGATCACTGGCACCTGCGCGCGGGCGTGATGACCTCCACCTTGCGCTCGGCGATGATCGGCTTTGCCGCCGCGCTGGCGGTGATGCTGCTTACCGGTCTGGCCATGCAGCGGCTGGTGCTGCGTCCGATCGGCTCGCTGGCTCGGGCGGTGGAGCGGATTCAGGCGACCGGCAACCTCTCGCGAATGCCCCGCGCCGTGCTCGAGCGCCGCGACGAGATCGGCAGTCTCGCGAACCGGTTCCAGGCGCTTCTCGCGCAGTCCAACGCGCAGATCATGACCCGCCGAAATCAGCTCGACGCCGCATTGGAAAGCATGGCGCAGGGGCTGTGCCTGTTCGACGGCGCGCATCGGCTGGTGATGAGCAACCGGCGGGTCGAGGAAATCTACGGGCTGCCCACGGGTGCCCTGACCGAAGGCATGCATATCAGCGAGGTGCTGCAGGCGTGCCGGGATGCGGGCAACTACTCGGACCAGCGGATCAAGGAGATCGAGAAGACCCTGACCCGGGCGAACCGGACTCCGCGACCGCTGCATTCGCTCGAATCCCTCACGGGTGGGCGGGTCATCTCGGTCGTGCGGGTGCCGATGCCGGAGGGGGGCTGGGTGGCCACCTTCGAGGATGTCACCGAGCGCAAGCGTACCGAGGCCAAGATCGAGCACATGGCGATGCATGACAACCTGACCGGCCTGCCCAACCGGCTCAGCTTCCGCCAGAAACTTGAAGAGGCGCTGCTGCAGGCGCCGCGTGGTCAGCAGCTTGCGGTACTCTGCCTCGACCTCGACCACTTCAAGGCCGTCAACGACACGCTGGGCCACCCGGTGGGCGACGCGCTGCTCAAGCAGGTCGGCAAACGGCTGCAGGGCGCCCTGCGCCAGTCCAGCGTGGTGGCGCGGCTCAGCGGCGACGAGTTCGCGATCATCGAAAAGAACGTCGCCTCGGTCGAGGAGACCGGCCAGCTCGCCGACCGTCTCGTCCACGCGCTGAGTGAGCCCTACGAGATCGACGGGCACCAGATCGTCATCGGCAGCTGCATCGGCATCGCTCTCGCGCCCTCGGATGGCCGCAGCGCCGACAAGCTGGTGAAGGCTGCCGATCTTGCGCTCTACCGCGCCAAGTCCGAGGGCCGCGGCACCTACCGCTTCTTCGAGAAGGCGATGGATGCGCGGATGCAGGAGCGGCGCGCCCTCGAGCTGGATCTGCGGGCGGCCTTCGCGAAGAACGAGCTGGAGCTTCACTACCAGCCGATCATCAACCTCGAGACCGGCAAGGTCAGCTGCTTCGAGGCGCTGCTGCGCTGGCGTCACGAAACCCGGGGCGCGGTATCCCCGGGCGAGTTCGTGCCGCTGGCCGAGGAGATCGGGCTGATCACCCAGCTCGGCGCTTGGGTGCTGCACGAGGCCTGCCGAATGGCGGCGCAGTGGCCCGACGGGGTGCGCGTCGCGGTCAACCTGTCGCCGGTGCAGTTCCGGTCGATGGCGCTCATCTCCGAAGTGGAGGCCGCGCTCAAGGCCTCCGGGCTTGCGCCCGAGCGGCTGGAACTGGAGATCACCGAAACGGTGCTGCTGCGCCATACCGAGCTGACGCTGTCGATCCTGAAGCGGCTGCGCGCGATCGGTGTCCGGATCTCGATGGATGATTTCGGCACCGGCTACAGCTCGCTCAGCTACCTGCGCACCTTCCCCTTCGACAAGATCAAGATCGACCGTTCCTTCATCAAGGACGTGGTGCATCACGACGATGCCGAGGCCATCGTGCGGGCGATCTCCAGCATGGGGGCAAGCCTCGGCATGGCCACGACCGCCGAGGGCGTGGAGACGCTGGACCAACTCAAGAAGCTGCGCCGCGAGGGCTGCACCGAGGTGCAGGGCTATTACTTCAGCCCCGCGGTCCACACGGACGAGGTCTTGGCGCTGCTTGGCCGGATCGGGTCGTCGGCCTGGCCGCTCCCTTCGGCCTCAATCGACCAAGTAGCCGTTGCCTCCGCGCCGGTCTCTTCCTATTCCTTGGCCGCGGCCGAAAATGTCTCGGTCACCGAAAGGTCGAAGTTTCATCATGCGATACCGTGAGCCTCGTTTCGCCACCGACAGGGAACTGAGGGTGGTATATGGCAAGGAGATTCAGCGCGCCCGGCTTATCAATGTGAGCGCGACGGGCGCGCGGCTGGGACAACTGTCACAAATGGAGCCCGACAGGCTGGTGCTCATCTGCCTGTTGCACCTCAAGATCCCGGCCAAGGTGGTCTGGTCCAACGAAAAGCAGACCGGTGTGCATTTTCTCGAGCCCTTGTCCGTGGCCGATCTGCAGACCATGGGAGCCACGATCGCCGATGGTGCGTCGCCCCGGGGAAAGTGGGGCAACCACGGATTTCGCGAGCTTCGTTGATCACAGGCTTCTGCCGGAATGACGAAATCCGGACGGCGCGATGTCTCCCGCGTCCGCCCGGTTGCCCTCGTCCCTGCATCCTCGACATGATTGCGCAAGCATTCGACTTTAGCACTAGTTCTTTTGTATAGGGCTTAACCCGTTCGGACTAGGCGTTACCACTTCCGGCGGAGCCTCTTTCGAATGGCGCCAGCATGAGCAGAGGCAAACGAATATGGATGCGGCAGCCTTCGAACGCGCTTTGGTAAGGGGCAGTCAGGGATTGTCGCGTCGATGGCGCTACAGCGTGATGGCGACCTGGTTGCACGGGGTCCGGGCCGGTGCCGGGCAGCGTATCGGTGGCCCACCCCGGGTGCGGCTTCTCATTGTCACCGATGGCAGCTCCTACACCAGCGAGCAGCAGATCGCCCCCCTGATGCGGCATGCGGGACGGTTGAGGCGAGCTGCCGGGCTGGTGCTGCGGAGGATGCCACTCGATCAGGCATTGGCTGCTCCGAGGCTGCCGGAATGCGACGCGCTGGGGCTCAAGCTCGGCTTCGATACCCCGCGCGAGACGGCGGCGCAGATCGCACGTCAGCTCCGCCATACGCTGCCACGAGGTCGACCGCTTATCTATTTCGACGGCGATGACGATCTGGGCGTGGTGTTCCCCGAGGTTCTGGCCGAATGCGATGTCTGGCTCAAGAAGCATGTCTTTGCCGAACCCGAACGCTATCTGGAGCCGAGGATCGGCAAGACCAATCTGACCGATCACGTTGCCAAGCTCGGCAAGGCGGATTTCACCGATGATATCACCCCGAGCAGCGATGGCCTCGATCCGGCGCTGGTGCCCCGCATCGCGCTGGGCTGGAATATCGCTTTCGATGACGTCATCGCCACGCTGGCCGCCAGGCCACGGATCGAACGGCCGCGCGACATCGATATTTCCTGCCGCGCCATGATCCCGGATGGCAGCTGGATCGAAGCCCTGCGCAGCCCCGCGATCAAGGCGATCCGCGCGCTCGATGAGCGTTACAAGGTTCACGCGCCTGCAACCCGCGTTCCGCAACCGGTCTATTACGACGAGATGCTGCGCAGCCGGATCTCGGTCAGCCCCTTCGGATTCGGCGAGATCTGCTGGCGCGATTTCGAGGTCATGCTCTGCGGCGCGCTGCTGATCAAGCCGGACATGGGCCATCTGCGCACGGCGCCGGACCTGTTTCGCCCCCATGAGACATACGTGCCCTGCGCGTGGGACTTCTCCGATCTGGGCGAGATCTGCGACCGCTACCTGTCCGACCCTGCGGCCGCCGAAGCGATCGCCAGCCGGGCAGAGCGCGAACTGCGTCGCTATCTCGAAAGCGACACTACCGTCGAGCTTCTGCTGTCGGCCCTGCGCCGGGCCGGGCTTCCCATCAAAGCCGCCTGAAGGCGGCCCGGCTCGGCGTGACCGACGGGAACTGCTGCTCAGGGGAGGGGCGGGCAGGTCGAACCGTGTGCGGCATTTCTCTCTGGGCTGACGGCGGGTTTGCAGCGCGTCCCGATCAGAGGCGGCAAAGCGACAGGGGCCAGAAATGTCGCAGGGATCGGTCAGCACAGGATGACAAGCGATTATCCGCTGTGCGAAGGGTGGCTTCATCGAAACATCTTGCTTCGGAAGCGGGAGGTCGTCATACGGGGGGTGCGAACGTTATTCCCTCGACCACTGTTCTCCATCATCGGCTGCAGTTCCCCTCGTTGCGACACTGACCAAGCCAGGCTGCCGCATTTCCGCGGGCAGCGCATGATAGGAGATCTCACGATGGCCACTGGCACCGTGAAATGGTTCAACACCACCAAAGGCTTCGGCTTCATCGCTCCCGATGGCGGCAGCAAGGACGTCTTCGTCCACATCTCCGCCGTTGAGCGGTCGGGCCTGACCGGCCTGCGCGACGACCAGAAAGTCAGCTTCGACATCGAGACCGGCCGCGATGGCCGCGAGTCGGCTGTGAACCTGCAACTCGCCTGAGTTGAAGAGCGGGCGCTTCGGCGCCTGTTCCGGAAACGCCTCCTCCGCTGTCGCGGAGGGGGCGTTTTCGTTTGTTCCACCTGCAGCAGGTAGAGCAGGACCGAGGGAACAGGTCTCCACCGAAAGTCATGCAGGGTCTGGCTGGGCAGATCGTTTTCGGAAGGACCCCCGACCCGGACTTGCCCGCGCATAAGGCGACGCTTCACCGGAATGCCTGAATTCTAGGCGCTGCGATTTCTCGCTCCCCGCCATGCGGCCTTGTTGTGTGATGGACCTTGTCCCCCGACTGCGCGGCGTGGATGCCCGGCTCATGAGCGTCAGGCTGAGCATCGTGGTGGTCGAGCCGGATCAGGAGCGGGCGCGCCTGATCGTCGAGAGCCTGCGCGCCGCGGGCGATCACGAGATCCTTGTCATCCGTGAAACGACCGGGCTGGCCCGACGGATCGGTCAGGCGGATCCCGATATCGTGCTGATCGACATCGCCGACCCCTCGCGCGACACGCTCGAAGAGCTGGCGCTGGCCTCCGGCCCGCTGGATCGGCCGGTCGCGATGTTCGTCGATCGAAGCGAGCAGGGGCTGACCCGCGCGGCGATCGAGGCGGGGGTCTCGGCCTATGTGGTCGACGGGCTGCGGGCCGAGCGCCTCAAGCCGGTGCTGGACGCGGCGATGGCCCGGTTTCAGATGTTCCGCCAGATGCGCACTGAACTGGCCGCGACGCGCCGCGCACTCGAGGAGCGCAAGGTGATCGACCGCGCCAAGGGCCTCCTGATGAAGGCGCGGGGGATCGACGAGGGAGAAGCCTACGCGCTGCTGCGCCGCACCGCGATGGATCAGGGACGCCGTGTCGCCGATGTCGCCGAGGCGCTGGTGACCGCGGCGGGGCTGCTGTCATGAGCTTGCCCGCGCTTTCGGTCGGCTTCACGCCGCTGGTCGATGCCGCTCCGGTGATCGTGGCGCGCGAGATGGGGTTCGCCCGGGCCGAGGGCGTGGCGATCACCTTGCACCGCGCGCCCTCATGGTCCGCCTCGCGCGACATGCTGGCCTTCGGTGCGGTGGATGCAGCGCATATGCTGTCGGCTGTGCCGGTGGCGACGGCGCTGGGGCTGGGTGGTGCCGGGGCGCCGATCCATGCGCTTTCGGTGCTGTCGGTCAATGGCAACGTGATCGGCGTCAGCCGCGCGCTTGCCTCACGAATGCGCGGGCAGGGCTTCGGCTTCGATTTCCGCGATGCACGCGCCGCCGGAGCGGCGCTCCTAGACGCGGCGGGGCCGGGGCTCAGGATCGGCGTGCCATTCCCCTTTTCCATGCATGCCGAGCTGATCCGCTACTGGTTCGCCGCGCTGCCGGTCGCGCCCGAAGCCGGGGTCGAGATCCGCACCGTGCCGCCGCCGCTGATGGCCGAGGCGATCGGCGCGGGAGAGATCGACGCCTTCTGCGTGGGCGAGCCTTGGGGCTCGATCGCGGTCGAGACCGGCCCTGGAGAGCTGCTGCTTCCGGGCTGCGCGATCTGGGACGCGGCGCCCGAGAAGGTGCTGGCCATGCGCTCGGACGAGGCGGAACCCGCGCGCTTCGCACCACTCATGCGGGCCCTGTGGCGCGCCGGGCGCTGGCTCGCCCAGCCCGGGAGCCGCACCGCCGCGGCTGAATTGCTGGCCCGGCCCGAATATCTCGACATGCCCGCCGAGGTGGTCGACCGGGCCCTGTCGGGGCGGATGACCGTTTCGGCCCGCGGCGATGCGCGCCGGGTCGAGGGGCTGGTCGCGTTCGACCCCGACCGGGCCGGATTCCCATGGGGCGACCAGGCCGCCTGGATCGGGCGACGGCTGGCGCGGCGGGCCGGGCAGGATTTGGAAAGCGCGGAGCGCGCCGCGCGAGAGGTGTTCCGCAGTGATCTCTATCGCCGGATGCTCGCGGGCACTGGGGCCGCCATGCCCTCGGCCGAGTCGCGGGAGACGGCCCCCGGCCTGCAGCGAGGCCGGTTCTTCGACAGTCGCGTTTTTGACACTTCGCGCGCCGAGTGACCAAAGTTTAGTCAATCCCGCGACAGCCCCGTTTCCGTCCTGCCGCAGTGCGGCAATGCCCTTGCGGCAACACGGGCGGAGCGGTCAAATCGGGATGTAGGGCAGGCAATGGCGCCTGACCGACCGACTTCTCCCAGCGACTGGGCGATCTGGAGCAAAGCCGCTCGACCGTTTCGCGACACCCGTCGCGCGATGTGTCGGCGGCTATTTTTGTTTTCGCCCGGACCTCCCGCCGGGCCCCGAAACCGGAGCGACGCGCATGACCAGACTGACCGCGATCCTTGCCACCACGACGCTGCTTGCTGGCCCGGCCATGGCCGAGATGCTGCCGCTGGAGAAGGACGAGCTGACATTCGGCTTCATCAAGCTCACCGACATGGCGCCGCTCGCGGTGGCCTACGAGCAGGGCTATTTCATCGATGAAGGGCTGTTCGTGACGCTCGAGGCGCAGGCCAACTGGAAGGTGCTGCTCGACGGCGTCATCGACGGCCAGCTCGACGGGGCGCACATGCTGGCGGGCCAGCCGCTCGCCGCGACCATCGGCTACGGCACCGAGGCGCATATCGTCACGCCCTTCTCCATGGATCTGAACGGCAACGGCATCACCGTGTCGAACGAGGTCTGGGAGGCGATGAAGCCCAACATTCCCATCGATTCCGAGGGCCGCCCGCAGCACCCGATCTCGGCCGAAGCGCTGAAGCCGGTGGTCGAGCAGTACCGCGCCGAAGGCAAGCCCTTCAACATGGGCATGGTCTTCCCGGTCTCGACCCATAATTACGAACTGCGCTACTGGCTCGCCGCCGGCGGTATCGAACCCGGTTACTACTCCGAGCAGAACACCACCGGCCAGATCGGCGCCGAGGCGCTCTTGTCGGTGACACCGCCGCCGCAAATGCCCGCCACGCTCGAGGCCGGAACGATCTACGGCTATGCCGTGGGCGAGCCGTGGAACCAGCAGGCCGTCGCGATGGGCATCGGCGTGCCGGTGATCACCGATTACGAGCTGTGGAAGAACAACCCCGAAAAAGTGTTCGGCCTGACCGCCGAGTTCGTCGAGGAGAACCCCAACACCACCATCGCCATCACCAAGGCGCTGATCCGTGCCGCGATCTGGCTCGACGAGAACGACAACGCCAACCGCGAGGAGGCGGTCGAGATCCTGTCGCGCCCCGACTATGTCGGCGCCGACGCGGAGGTGATCGCCGCCTCGATGACCGGCACCTTCGAGTACGAGAAGGGCGACGTGCGCGAGGTGCCGGACTTCAACACCTTCTTCCGTCACCACGCGACCTATCCCTTCTACTCGGACGCGGTGTGGTACCTCACCCAGATGCGCCGCTGGGGCCAGATCGCCGAGGCCAAGCCCGATAGCTGGTACGACGAGGTCGCCCGCTCGGTCTACAAGCCCGAGATCTATCTCGAAGCCGCGCGGATGCTGGTCGACGAAGGGCTGGCGAACGAGGCCGATTTCCCCTGGGACAGCGATGGCTACAAGACGCCGACGCCCGCCGCCGATATCATCGACGGCATCGGCTATGACGGTCGGACCCCCAACGCCTATCTCGACAGCCTGCCGATCGGGCTGAAGGGCGACCAGACCGTCGTCGGCTCCGAGATCCAGGGCTGACCCGCCGGGGTCCCGGCGCGGGGCCCCGTTCTCCCATTCCCTCCGCAGATCCAACCCCCGGAGCACCCTCATGACCGCGATTGACCCCACCGCCATCGAGGCCGGCCACAAGGAGGCAAGACGCGCCCGCTGGTTCGCGCGCCTCGGCGTCGCCGACCGCTGGTTCCAGGTCCTCGGCCTGGCCTGGCTCACCCCGCTGCTCAAGGCCGCCGCCGGCGACAACCCGCGTGCGCAGATGCGCGACGTCTGGCGGCTCTTGGGCGTGCCGCTCCTCGCCATCGCGGGCTTCCTCGCGCTCTGGGCCGTGCTGGCGCCGCAGGTGCAGACCTCGCTCGGCGCGATTCCCGGGCCAGCGCAGGTCTGGCAGGAGGCGGTGGGGCTGCACGAGGACGCGGTGCGCACCGCCGAGAAGAAGGCCCGCTTCGAGGAGCAGGTGGCGCTGCGCAACGAGCGCCTCGTGGAGCAGGGCCGGGCCGACGAGGTCAAGAACATCGCCTTCACCGGCTCGCCCTCCTATTACGACCAGATCGGCACCTCGATCATGACGGTGTTCTTCGGCTTTCTGGTGGCCAGCGCCGTGGCGATCCCGCTGGGCATCATGGCGGGCCTCTCGGCCACCGCCAACGCGGCGCTGAACCCGCTGATCCAGATCTTCAAGCCGGTCTCGCCGCTGGCCTGGCTGCCGATCGTCACCATGGTCGTCTCCGCCGCCTCCGCGGGAGGCGAGGGGCTCTTCGCCAAGTCGTTCCTCGTCTCGGCGATCACCGTGACGCTGTGTTCGCTCTGGCCGACGCTGATCAACACCGCGCTCGGCGTGGCGCAGGTCGACCGCGACCTGGTCAACGTCTCCAAGGTCCTCAAGATGAGCCCGCGCGCCAAGATCACCAAGCTGGTGCTGCCCTCGGCGCTGCCGCTGATCTTCACTGGGCTTCGCCTGTCGCTCGGGGTGGGCTGGATGGTGCTGATCGCCGCCGAGATGCTGGCGCAGAACCCGGGCCTCGGAAAATTCGTCTGGGACGAGTTCCAGAACGGCTCCTCCTCCTCGCTGGCGCGGATCATCGTCGCGGTGCTGACCATCGGCATCATCGGCTTCCTGCTCGACCGGGTGATGTTCGCGCTGCAATCGCTCTTCACCTACGCCCCGAACCGGTGATCGCCATGACCAGCATTCTCAACTTCGACAACGTCTCCAAGGGCTTCGGAGAGGGCAAGACCCGCAAGGACGTGCTCAAGGGCATCGATCTCGAGGTGGGCCAAGGCGAGTTCGTGGCGATCCTCGGCTTTTCGGGCAGCGGCAAGTCGACGCTGATGAACCTGATGGCCGGTCTGGTGCCCCCCGATCAGGGCGCCGTCACCTTCAAGGGCAAGCCCGTCACCGGCCCCGGCCCCGAGCGCGGGCTGGTGTTCCAGAGCTACTCGCTGATGCCGTGGCTCACGGTCGCGGGCAACGTCATGCTCGCGGTCGAGGCGGTGCATCCCGAGCTGTCCAAGGCCGAGAAGTCCGCCAAGGCGCAGCGCTATATCGAGATGGTGGGGCTGGGCCATGCCACGAGCCGCCGCCCTGCCGAGCTGTCGGGCGGCATGCGCCAGCGCGTCTCGGTCGCACGCGCCTTGGCGATGGAGCCCGAGGTGCTGCTTCTGGACGAGCCGCTCTCGGCGCTCGACGCGTTGACGCGGGCCAATCTTGCCGACGAGATCCTCGAGATCTGGGAGCGCGAGCGCACCACCTGCGTGCTGATCACCAATGACGTGGACGAGGCGATCCTGCTGGCCGACCGGATCGTGCCGCTGAATCCCGACGGCACACTGGGCGAAGCCGTGAAGGTGACGCTGCCGCGTCCGCGTGACCGCTCGGCGATGAACTCCGACGCCGCCTTCAAGGCGCTGCGCGCGCAGGTCACGGGCTATCTCATGGATGTCGGCATCGCCGCCAAGGTCGAGGGAACGCGACGCCTGCCGGACATCCGTCCCGTTCATGACCGGAGCCACGACCTGCCCGCCGCGCAGAAGCAGGCACAGGAGGGGCTGATCGAGGAGCGCTTCCTCGACTTCAGCCAGTTGCACAAGGTCTACCCGACGCCCAAGGGGCCGCTCACGGTGGTCGAGGACTTCAATCTCAAGATGAACCGGGGCGAGTTCATTTCGCTGATCGGCCATTCCGGCTGCGGCAAGTCCACCGTGCTGACCATGGCCGCCGGTCTCAACGAGATCTCCAAGGGCGCGATCAAACTCGACGGCCGCCATGTCGAGGGCGCCGATCCCGAGCGGGCGGTGGTGTTCCAGAGCCCGTCGCTCTTCCCCTGGCTCACCGCGCGCGAGAACGTCGCCGTGGGCGTCGACCGGGTCTATCCCCGTGCCTCGCAATCAGAGCGGCAGGAGGTGGTCGAGCATTACCTCGAACGGGTCGGCTTGGGCGACGCGATGGACCGGATGGCGTCCGAGATGTCGAACGGCATGCGCCAGCGCGTCGGCATCGCCCGCGCCTTCGCGCTCTCCCCGAAGCTGCTCCTGCTCGACGAGCCCTTCGGCATGCTCGACAGCCTGACCCGCTGGGAGCTGCAGGAGGTGCTCATGGATGTATGGGATCGCACCAAGACCACGGCGGTCTGCGTCACCCATGACGTCGACGAGGCGATCCTTCTGGCCGATCGGGTGGTGATGATGACCAACGGCCCGCGCGCCACGATCGGCAAGATCGTCGATGTGAAGCTACCGCGTCCGCGCACCCGCAAGGCACTGCTGGAACACGCGGACTACTACCACTACCGGCAGGAGGTGCTCGATTTCCTCGAGGAATACGAGCACGGCCGCACCCCCTCCAAACCGGCGCCCAGCGCCATCGCAGCGGAGTGACCGCCATGACCAAGAAACTCGTCGTCATCGGCGCCGGCATGGCCTCGGGCCGGATGCTGGAAAGCCTGATCGAGAGCGACCCCGCCGCCTACGAGATCACGCTGTTCAACGCCGAGCCGCGCGGCAACTACAACCGGCTGATGCTCTCGCCGGTGCTGTCAGGCGAAAAGACCTATGCCGAGATCGTCACCCATGACGACCACTGGTACGAGACCCATGGCATTGCCTGCCGCTTCGGCGAGCGGGTGGTCGAGATCGACCGCGACCGCAAGATCGTCGTCGGCGAGAAGGGCGCGGTGCCCTATGACAAGCTCGTCATCGCCACCGGCTCCGACCCCTTCATGATCCCGCTGCCGGGTCACGACCTCGAAGGCGTGATCCCCTACCGCGATCTCGAAGACACCGAGCGGATGATGGGCCTCTCGGCCAAACCGGACGCGAAGGCGGTGGTGATCGGCGGCGGTCTCCTCGGGCTTGAGGCGGCCGCCGGCATGGCCGCGCGTGGCGTCGACGTGACCGTCGTGCACATCATGGGCCACCTGATGGAGCGCCAGCTCGACGAGGCGGCGGGGTATCTCCTGCGCCGCGCCCTGACCGACAAGGGCATCAAGGTGATGTGCTCGGCCAACTCCAAGGAGATCCTGGGCGAGAACGGCCATGTGAAGGCGCTCATGCTCGACGACGGCACCGAGCTGCCTTGCGACCTGCTGGTGATGGCGGTGGGCATCCGGCCCAGCGTCGCGCTCGCGAAATCCGCCGGCCTTGCGATCGGGCGCGGCGTGCATGTCGACGACCGGATGGTGACCTCCGACGCGGACGTCCTGGCCTTGGGCGAATGCGTCGAACACAACGGCGCGGTCTTCGGCCTCGTGGCACCCCTTTACGATCAGGCCAAGGTGCTGGCGCAGACGCTTCTGGGCCGCGACGCGGCGTTCCAGCCCAAGGAGGTGGCGACCAAGCTCAAGGTCACGGGCTGCGACCTGTTCTCGGCGGGTGATTTCACGGAAGGCGAGGGGCGGGAGGACATCGTGTTCCGCGACCCGGCACGCGGCGTCTACAAACGCCTCGTGCTGGAAGGCGAGCGGCTGATCGGCGCGGTGATGTATGGCGACACCGCCGATGGGGCGTGGTTCCACGGTCTCATCAAGGACCGCGAGGACGTCTCGGAAATGCGCGACACGCTGATCTTCGGGCCCGCCTTTCAAGGTGGCGCCCAAGCGGACCCTATGGCGGCCGTTGCAGCCTTACCGGCTGACGCAGAGATCTGCGGCTGCAACGGCGTGTGCAAGGGTCGGATCGTGGAAGCCGTCGAGGGTGGCGCCACGACCATCGAGGATGTTCGCGCCGTGACCAAGGCCTCGGGCTCCTGCGGCACCTGCACCGGGTTGGTCGAGCAGGTCATGGCACTCAGCCTCGGCGATGATTTCGTCATGCCGACGGCCAAGCCGGTCTGCGGCTGCACCGACCTCACCCATGAGGATGTCCGCCGCCTGATCAAGGCGCAGGAGTTGAAGTCGCAGCCCGCCGTCTGGCAGGAACTGGGCTGGAGCACGCCCAATGGCTGCCATGTCTGCCGCCCGGCGGTGAACTACTACCTGCTGGCCGATTGGCCGCTCGAATATCAGGACGACCCGCAGAGCCGTTTCGTCAACGAGCGCAACCACGCCAACATCCAGAAGGACGGCACTTATTCGGTGGTGCCCCGGATGTGGGGCGGGCTCACCAACGCGCGCGAGCTGCGGGCCATCGCCGATGCCGCCGACAAGTACGGCGTGCCGACGGTCAAGGTGACGGGCGGCCAGCGCATCGATCTTCTGGGCGTGCGCAAGGAGGACCTGCCCGCCATGTGGGCCGATCTGAACGAGGCCGGGCTGGTCTCGGGGCACGCCTATTCCAAGGGTCTCAGGACGGTGAAGACCTGTGTCGGGCGCGAGCATTGTCGCTTCGGCACGCAGGACAGCACCGGGCTCGGCGTGAAACTCGAAAAGCGGCTCTGGGGCTCGTGGACGCCGCACAAGGTCAAGCTCGCGGTGTCGGGCTGCCCGCGCAACTGCGCCGAGGCGACCTGCAAGGATCTGGGCATCGTCTGCGTCGACAGCGGCTTCGAGATCGGCGTCGGTGGCGCGGCTGGCATGGACCTCAAGGAGATCCAGCCGCTGGTGAAGGTCGCGACCGAGGCTGAGGCCGAGGAATGGTCGGTGGCCTTCGTGCAGCTCTACCGCGAGCATGCCAAGTATCTCGACCGGCCCTACAAGTGGATCGCCAAGGTCGGCATGGACTGGGTGCGCGAGGCGCTGTCGAACGCAACGGAGCGCGCGGCGCTCGTGGCGCGCTTCGACCTGAGCCAGACGATCTATCAAAAGGACCCCTGGGCCGAGCGGGCCGAACCGGCGGCTGCGCGCCGCTTCCAGCCGCTGGCCGATCTCACGCTGGAGGCTGCGGAATGAGTTGGATCGATGTGGGCGCTCTCGAGGACATCCCGCTGCGCGGCGCGCGGCTGGTCAAGACGCCGGTCGGCTGCGTGGCGCTGTTCCGCACCGGTGAAGCGGAGGTCTTCGCCGCCTCCGACCGCTGCCCGCACAAGGGGGGGCCGCTGTCCGAGGGCATCGTGCATGGCCGCGCCGTGACCTGCCCGCTGCATAACTGGGTGTTCAGCCTGGAAACCGGCGAGGCGCAGGGCGCGGATGAGGGCTCGATCCCGACCTATCCGCTGCGCGTGGAGAACGGACGGCTGCTGCTGGACGGCGACGCGGTGGGCCGCAGGGCGGCGGCATGACCGGGCCCGCGCATCTCTCCGCGCAGCCCGGCGAGATCCGCACCACCTGCGCCTATTGCGGGGTCGGCTGCGGCGTGCTCGCCAAGCCGGACGGGCAGGGCGGCCTGACGGTGCGCGGCGACCCGGACCACCCTGCCAACCGCGGACGGCTCTGCTCCAAGGGCACGGCGCTGGGCGAGACGATGGGTCACAAGGACCGGCTTCTGTACCCGGTGATCGATGGCGCGCGAGCGGATTGGGACACGGCGCTCGACCATGTGGCCGAGCGGTTCCGCGAGACCATCGCGGAACATGGCCCCGACAGCGTCGCCTTCTACGTCTCGGGGCAGATGACCACCGAGGATTACTACGTCGCCAACAAGCTGATGAAGGGCTTCATCGGCTCTGCCAATATCGACACCAATTCGCGGCTCTGCATGGCCTCGACGGTGGCGGGTCACAAGCGCGCCTTCGGCACCGACACCGTGCCGGGCAACTATGAGGATCTCGAACTCGCGGATCTCGTCGTGCTGACCGGCTCCAACCTCGCCTGGTGCCACCCGGTGCTGTACCAGCGCATCGTCGCCGCCAAGGCCGAACGGCCCGCGATGCGCGTCGTCGTCATCGACCCGCGCCGCACCGCCACCTGCGACATCGCCGACCTGCACCTCGCCATCGCGCCGGGGGCGGACGTGGCGCTGTTCAACGCGCTGCTTTCGCAGATCGACCGGCGCGGCGCCCGCGACCCGCGCTTCGCGCGCCATCTCGACAGCATGGAAGAGGCACTGGCCGCCGCCCATGCGGAGGACGTGTCGCGCACCGGGCTGAGTTCGGCGCAGATCGCCGCCTTCTGCGACATGTGGATCGGCACCGAAAAGGTCGTCACCGTGTTCAGCCAAGGCGTGAACCAGTCGACATCGGGTACCGACAAGGTGAACGCGATCCTCAACTGCCACCTTGCCACGGGCCGCATCGGCCGCCCCGGCATGGGACCGTTCAGCGTCACCGGCCAGCCCAACGCCATGGGCGGGCGCGAGGTCGGCGGGCTGGCCAACACGCTGGCGTGCCATCTCGACATCGAGAATGATACGCATCGCGATGCGGTGCAGGCCTTCTGGGCCGCTCCCGCGATGCCGGAAGGCACCGGTCTCAAGGCCGTCGACATGTTCCGCGCCGTCGAGGAGGGGCGCATCAAGGCGCTCTGGATCATCTGTACCAACCCCGCCGTCTCGATGCCCGAGGCGGACCGGGTGCGCGATGCCATCGCCGGCTGCGATTTCGTCGTGGTGAGCGACATCACCGATCGCACCGACACCGCGCGGCTGGCGCATGTGCTGCTGCCCGCCGCCGGTTGGGGCGAGCGCGACGGCTCCGTCACCAACTCGGACCGCACGATCAGCCGCCAGCGCGCCGTGCTGCCGCCGCCGGGCGAGGCGCGGCCAGACTGGGCGATCCTCGCCGAAGTCGGCCGTCGCATGGGCTGGGCCAAGGCTTTCGACTGGCCGGATGCGGCGGCGGTGTTTCGCGAACATGCGGCGCTGTCGGGCATCGCCGGGCGCCTCGGCGGTGATTTCGACATTTCCGATCACGCGGCGCTAGACGCGCAGGGCTACGCTGCGCTGGCACCGTTCCGCTGGCCCGCCGCGGGCACCCGGCAGGGCGGGCGGTTCTTCGGCGATGGCCGGTTCTTCACGCCCTCTGGGCGGGGCCGGATGATCCCGGTCAGCGCGCGTGCCTTGGCCATCGAGACCTGCGAGGCGCGCCCGTTCCGGCTCAACACCGGGCGCATCCGGGACCAGTGGCACACCATGACCCGCACTGGGCGCGCGGCGCGGCTCAATCGGCACATGGGCGAGCCCTTCGTCGAGATCCACCCGAACGACGCCGCGCGCCTCGGCCTCGCCCCCGCGGGGCTCGCGGAACTGCGCGGCGCCACGGGTCGCGCCGTGCTGCGGGTACTCGTGACCGACCGGGTGCGCGAGGGCGAGGTCTTCGCGCCGATCCATTGGAGCAGTGACACCGCGCCCACGGGCCGCGTCGACGCGCTGGTGGCGGCTTGGACCGATCCGGTTTCGGGCCAGCCAGAAAGCAAGGCGGCGGCGGTCTCCGTCGCGCCCTATGCCGCAGGCTGGTTCGGCTTCGCGGTCTCGGCCTCGCGTCCCGAGCCTGACTGCGGCTACTGGGCGCGCAGCCGGGGTGCCGACGGCTGGCAGGTCGAGATGGCCGGACCCGACGCGCCGGCGGACTGGGAGGCCGAAGCGCGGCGAATGTTCGACCTGCCCGATGCCGAGATCGTCCGGGTCTCCGACCCGGCGCGCGGGCTGGAGCGGCTGGCCTTGGTCGAGGAGGGCCGCCTGCGCGCGGCGCTGTTCGTCTCGCGCGAGCCGGTGGCGCTGTCGCGCGCGCATCTCGCGGGGCTCTTGGGACAGGACGGCGCCGAGGCGCTGGCCGGGCGCGCGGCGGCTGGGCGCGCCGATCCCGGCCCGGTGCTCTGCGCCTGTCTCAATGTCGGGGTGAACACGATCCGCGCGGCGATCGCCGATGGACGCGCGACGAGCCTCGACGCCATCGCGGCGGCACTCGGCGCGGGCAGCAATTGCGGCTCCTGCCGCCCGGAGATCGCGGCGCTCCTCGCCATGGCGCAGCCCGTGCCGCGGCCCGAAGCCGCCTGAGACGACGCGGCCCGCCCCCGAATACGGGGCGGGCCGCGCCAATTCCCTTTATGCCGGGGCCGCTTCTGGTCATACCTTCTCCGAGCCGAACCGGAGGAGTGACATCGATGGCCGCACGGATCTGCATTCTCAACGGGCCGAACCTGAACCTGCTGGGAAAGCGGCAGCCCGAGATCTACGGGCACGACACGCTCGAGGATGTCGGTCGCGCCTGCGCGGCGCTGGCGGCCGAGCTGGGGCTGGAGACGGAGATGTTCCAGTCAAACCACGAGGGCGAGATCATCGACCGGATCCACCGCGCTCGCGAGGATGCGGCGGGGATCATCATCAACCCGGCCGCCTATACCCACACCTCGGTCGCGATTCTCGATGCGCTCAACGCCTTCGAGGGACCGGTGCTGGAGGTGCATATCTCCAACGTCCACAAACGCGAGAGCTTTCGCCATCACTCCTACGTCTCGCTGCGCGCCGAGGGGGTGATCGCGGGCTTCGGCGTGCAGGGCTACGAACTGGCGCTGCGGCGGATGGCGAGGCTGCTGGCCTGATCCTTGCCGTCCCGGCCCCCGAGGGGGCCGGGACGAAACCGCCTCAGGCGGGAACGGCGGCCGTAGCCCGCGCGCGCCTATCGCCACGGGAGAAGAACAGGTCGTAGAAGACCGGCGCCGCGATCAGCGTCAGCACGCTGGCGAAGGCGAGGCCGCCCATGATCGTCACCGCCATCGACACGAAGAACGCGTCCGAGAGCAGCGGCAGCATGCCGAGGATCGTTGTCGCCGCCGCCAGCACCACGGGGCGCAGACGCGACACGCTGGCGGTGACGATCGCCTCGCGCAGGGGCACGCCCTCGGCCCGCACGAGGTCGATCTCCTCGACCAGCACGATGCCGTTCTTGATCAGCATGCCCGAGAGCGACAGCAGGCCCAGAAGCGCCGTGAAGGTAAAGGGCAACCCGGTGCCCAACAGCCCCAGCGCCACGCCGTTGACCGACATCGGCACCAAGAGCCAGATGATCACCGGCTGGCGGATCGCGTTGAACAGCAGAACCGAGATCAGCACCATCACCAGAAGCGAAAGCGGCAGCTGCTTGCCGAGGCTCTCCTGCGCATCGGCCGAGTTTTCGAACTCGCCGCCCCAGTGGAGCGCGTAGCCCGGGGGCACCTCGACCGCCTCGACCGCGGCGCGGACCTGCGCGAAGACCTCGGCGGCGGTGCGCTCGGGCGGGATGTCGGCGCCGACGGTCAGGGTGGGCACCCGGTCGCGGCGATGCACCAGCGTGTCGCGCAGTTCGTGGCCGAGCCCGTCGATCACCTGCTCGATCGGCAGGAACTGCTGCGCGGTCTCCGACCAGATCGGCTGGTCGCGCAGCCCGGTCTCGGCATCACGCGGCTCGCGCACCACGATCGGGATCAACCGCTCGCCCTCGCGATAGAGGCCACCCTCGATGCCATCCGTGGCGAAGCGCAGCACCGAGGCGACATCGTCGCGGTCGATCCCGGCGCTTTGCGCGCGCTCGGTCGCGTAATCGGGCCGGATCACCAGTTCGGGCTCGCGCCAATTGGTGCGTGGCTGCAGGATGTCGGGCGAGGCGTCCGCCATCGCGGTGATCACCCGATCGCCGATCTCGCGCAGCATCTCAGGGTCGGGTCCCGAAACCCGCATCTCGATCGGATCGCCGCCGCCCGGGCCGAAGACCAGCCGCCTTGTCCGGAACTCGCCCTCGGGCAAAGCCTCGCGGCCGAATTCCTCGAGCGCGGTGGCCAGCGCCGGGATCTCGTCGATACCGTTGGTCCGGATGATCATGTGCCCATAGCTCGGGTTGGACTTCTCGGCCGAGTAGGTGAGCATGAAGCGCGTCGCCCCGCCGCCGGCATAGCTGGTGTAGGAAACCACCTCGTCGCGTTCCGCGAGCCAGGCCTCGACCTGCGCCAGGTCGCTGGCGGTCTGCTGCACCGTGCTGCCCTGTGGCAGCTTGTAATGCACGAAGAAGAGCGGCGTGTTGGAGTTGGGGAAGAACTGCTGCCGGACCTGTCCGAAGCCCGCGAAGCAGACCACGGTGATCCCGATCAGCGCCGCCACCACAAGCCAGCGCGCGCGCAGCGCGCCGCGCAGCGTCGCGGCATAGGCGCGGAACAGCGCACCCTCATAGGCGCCGGCACCGCCCGCTTCGCCGCGCTTGAAGAAGTAGTGCCCGAGCAGCGGCGTCACGGTGATCGCCAGCACCCAGCTCAGCAGCAGCGAGATGCCGATCACCGCGAAGAGCGAGAACATGAACTCGCCGGTGGCGTCCGGCGACAGTCCGATCCCCGCGAAGGCCATGATGCCGATCACCGTGGCACCCAGGAGTGGCACCTGCGTCTTGCCCGCCGTCTCGCCCGCCGCCCGCCGGGAGGACTGGCCGCCCAGCATCGCGATCTGCATCCCCTCGGCCACCACGATGGCGTTGTCGACCAGCATGCCCATCGCGATGATCAGCGCGCCGAGCGAGATCCGCTCCATCTCGATCGCGAAGATCGCCATGAAGAACAGCGTGCCGACCACGGTGAGCAGCAGCGTCACGCCGACCACCACCGCCGCGCGCCAGCCCATGAACAGCGCCAGCACCGCCACCACGATGCCGACCGACATGGCGAGGTTGACGAGGAAGGCGTTCGACGCCTCCTCGACCACCTCGTGCTGCTGGTAGATCGGGTGCAGCTCGACGCCCGCGGGCATCTCGGCGAACAGCGTGGCGAGCCGGGCATCGACGCGCTTGCCGACCTCGACGATGTTCTCGGTCGACAGGCCGGCGACGCCGAAGGTGAATGCCTCGGTTCCGTCATGGCGCACGATCAGCGAAGGTTGCTCGACCCGGCCGCGATACACCTCGGCCACGTCATAAAGGTTGATCACCTCGCCGCCGACCCCGACCGAGAGACCGGAGATCTCCGATACGCTGTCGGAGCCCTCGGGCGCTTCGATCACGGTGCGCTGGCCGCCCGTCTCGACGGTGCCGGCCGGCACCACCGAATCCGCCTCCGAGATCGCGCCGAGCACCGACTGGACCGGCAGGTTCTGCGCCACTGACAGCGCGAGGTCGGGCTCGACGAAGATCGCCTCCTGCGGCAGCCCCGCGAGATCGACATCGGCCACGCCCTCGACCGCCAGCAGCTCGCGCCGCAGATAGGTGGAAAGGCGATGGATCTCGGCATCCTCGAAGCCCGGCGCGGTGACGGCGTAGTAAAGGCCGAACACGTCGCCGAAGCTGTCATTGACCAGCGGCTCGTTCACCCCCGGCGGCAGATCCCGCGCCGCGTCCCGGATGCGCGCGCGCAGCTTGGTCCAGATGCCGGGCAGGGCGGAGCCGTCATAGGTGGATTTCATCTCTACCTCGATCAGCGAGACGCCGGGGCGATTGACCGAGGTGATGCGGTCGACCTCGCCCATCTTCTGGATCGCGGATTCGAGCGGCTCGCTGACCTCCCGGGCGACCTGTTCGGCCGAGGCGCCGGGATAGGAGGTGGAGATCACGGCCGCCTTGATGGTGAAGGACGGGTCTTCGAGTCGGCCCAGCGTGGCGAAGCCCCAGATGCCGCCGAACAGGCAGCCGAGGATCAGCAGCCATGTCAGGATCGGCTTCTCGATCGATGCGCGTGCGATGTTCATGCCTTGCGCTCCTGCTTACTGGGGAAAGCCGGTGAAGCGGCGTACCGCCTGACCGTCTTCGAGCCGGGCCGCGCCCGCGGCGACGATCTCCTCGCCGCCCGAGAGCCCCTCGGTGACGATGAAGCCGCCATCTTCGGTGGGCTCGATCTCGACCGGGTGAGCCGCGACCCGGGCACTCTCGTCGCCCTCCTCGAACAGCATCACCGAGACGCTGCCATCGGGGGCGGGGACCAGCGCGGCGGTCGGCACGGAGATCCCCCCGGCGCCGCCCGGCAGCTTTGCCGTGACCGTGACCGACGAGCCGGGCAGCACCTGCGGCGCTTTCTCGGCATCGAAGGAGAGGCTGAGCCGGAATGTCTGGCCCAGCGCGGTGGTGTGCGAGGTGACCTCGGCGATGCTCAGCGGATAGCTTTCGGTGCCGCCCGGAAAGCGGGCGCTCAGATCCATGTCCGGGTCGCGCCCGGCGCGCTGAAACAGGATCTCGGGCACCTCGATCTCGACCTGCAGCGCCGACATGTCGTGCAGCCGCGCGATCGGCGTGCCGGCCGAGACGGTGGTGAAGTTGGCGACGAGACGCTCGGCGACCATCGCTTCGAACGGGGCTTCGAGGCTGGCCTTGTCGCGCGCGCGCTCGGCGTCGCGCACGCTCACCGCGGCCAGTTCCGCGGCGGTGCGCGCATCCTGAAGCGCCGCCTCGCTTACCGTGGAGCGGCTGAGCTGGCTCAGCCGCTCAAGCTCGCGGTCGGCCTGGGCCTGACGCAGCTTGGCTTGTTCGAGCGCCAGGTCGAAGGGTTCGGGGTCGAGCGCGGCCACGAGTCCGCCCTTGTCCACGGTCTCACCCTCGAGCACGGGGTATTCGACGATCTGCCCGTTGACCTGAAAGGCGAGTTCGACGGTCTGGCGCGCGGCGATCCGGCCGAAGAACTGACGGCTGATGCCCGCGCTTTCGGCCTCGACCGTCATCAGCTTCACGGGGCGAGGCGTGTCCTGCGCCTGTTGCGCGGCCAGCTGGCCCGCACCGAGCGCGAGCAGCGCGGCGAGGAGGAACATACGTGTCATAGAGGAAATCCCTTCGGCAGGCCGTTGGCCTTGATGTTGTCGCGGGTCTTGAGGAGCAGCGCTCCCAGCCGGTCGAGCTCGGTGGGGGCGAGGCCGGTGACCTCGCGCCAGACCCGCTCGAGCAGCTCCAGCATCTCGTGGCGCATCTCGCGCCCTCGTGGTGTCAGTTCGAGCAGCCAGGCGCGGCGATCGTCGGGGTCGCGCCGCCGTGCGACCAGCGCACGCGATTCGAGCCCGTCGGCCAGCGCCGTGACGGTCGAGGGCAGGGCCTGCATCTCGCGGGCCAGCTGCCCCATCCGGGCGGGCGCACCGAGCTTCAGCAGCATCAGGCGCTCCTGCTTGGTTAGCCCCGGCAGGGGGCATTCCAAACGTTCATGCATCGCCCAGTAGAGCAGCGCGAGGCTGAGCAGCCTTTCGCCCGGCGCCATATCGTCACCGTCACCAGTCTTCATAGCGAATCCCGTCAAACTGAACCGAACGGTATAGTTCAGGAAATGAAACGTTCAATATGAAAAGGGGTGGCTCTATCCGAAAGGAATGCTCTTCCCTTGGATGGGGTATCGTCTGGCTCGTCGTGCTCTGGGGAAGAGTTCGAGACAGGCGTGCCTAGGACCGCCGCCCGGAGCGTCCCGTGAAGGCGGAGAAGGCGAGGATCGCCGCCAAGCCGCCGGCCAGCAGCAGCGCGTAGATCAGGAAGGCGGGCCAGAATTCACTTGGCAGTGCGGGTGCGAGCGGTGCCGTGCCAAGGAGCGGCGGCACGAGCAGCAGGGCGAACAGCGCCGCCCCGATCACGGCCCCGAGCCACGCCGCGCGCAGCCCCCGCCTGAGTCCGCGCCGGGCCGAGCGCAGCAGCCGACCGATATCGGCGCCGATCACCACCAGCGCCGGCACCACGAACAGCACCAGCACGAAGCCGAAGCCCAGCCCGTAGACCAGCGTGATCACCGTGGGCTTCAGGAATTGCGCCTGCGCCGAGCCTTCGTAGAGCAGCGGGCTCAGTCCCAGCACCGTGGTCGCGGTTGTGAGGAAGACCGGGCGCAGCCTTTCGCAGGTGCCGTCGATCACCGAGGTGACCAGATCGCGTGTGCGGGCGTGCTCGTCGATGGTGGTGACCAGAACGATCGAGTCGTTGATGACGATGCCGACCATGCCGATCAGCCCGATCACCGAGAACATCGACAGCGGGATACCCCACCACGCATGGCCCCAGATCGCCCCAACGAGGCCGAATGGCACGATCGACATCACCACCAGCGGCCGGCTCCAGCTGCCGAAGATCCAGGCCAGCACCAGATAGATCCCGGTGAGGCAGAGGATCAGCGCGACCTGCGCGTCGCCGAGGAACTCGTCCTCCTGCTCGCTGAGGCCCGACAAGGCGGTGACGACGCCGAACTCGGCTTCGAGCGCGGGCAGGATTTCGGTCTCGATCTCGGTCATGATCGCGCTTGCGCGATCGGCATCCTCATCGTCGAGCCCGCCATTGACCGAGACCAGCAGCAGGCCGTTCTCGCGCCGGAGCGTCGAGAACCCGTCGCGCCGCTCCACCGTGACGATATCGGCCAAGGGCAGCCAGTCGCCCGCTTCGCTGCGCAGCAGGGTCCGGTCGAGGAAATCGGCGGCGATCTCGTCTTCGGGCAGTTCGACCCGGATCGTCGCCTGCCGCGCCCCGACCGGGTAGCTGGCCGCCTCGATGCCGCCCAGCCGGTCGCGCAACTCGGCGCCGAGGCCGTCGATGTCGAAGCCCAGCGCCCGGCCGCGCGCGGTCAGGGCAAGCGCGATCTCCTCCTTGTCCCAAGGCAGCGAATCCTCCAGCCCCGAGATTTCCGGATAGGTCGCGAGCCGTGCCTTGAGGGCCTCGGCGGCGCGCTTCAGGCGTTCGGCTCCGGCGCCCGAGATCTCGATGTCGATGGCATCGCCCCCGGGGCCCGCGCCCCAGCTCCGAAAGCTCACCGTCTCGGCGGCGGGCAGGGTGACGATTTCCTCCTGCAATGCGGCCAGGAACTCGCCGCTGGAGATGGGCCGCAGATCGGCTTCGATCAGCTCGACCGAGAGGCCGCCGAACTGCCACGGTTCGCGGTCGTCGGTGCCCGAGAGGCCGCGCCCGGCGCCGCCGCCGATCTGGCCCAGCGCGTTGGTGACCGGGTTCACGCCGGTCTCGGCCTCGAAACGCATCGCCACCGCATCGGCGGCGCGCTGCATTTCGCGCAGCTGCGCCATGCCGTCCTCGGGCGTGGCGCCGGGCAGCATCGCGAAGTTGCCGGTGACCGAACCGCGCTCCGGTGCCGAGAAGAAGCGCCACTGCACCTCGCCCGAGATCACCAGTGCCACCTGTCCCGACAAGGCCAGCAGCGCTCCCGCCACCACCGCGTAGCGGGCCCGGACCGCCAGCCCCATCAACGGCCGGAAGCCGCGCTCTCGCAGGGCGCGGAATCCCCGGTCCACCTGCCGCGAGGGCCAGTCATACCAGCGTGGCCGCAGCGCGGCCGCCGCCGCATGCGACAAATGGTTGGGCAGCACCAGAAAACATTCCACGAGGCTCGCCACGAGCACGAGGATCACGGTGACGGGGATGTCGCGGATGAGGTCGCCGAAGCGACCGCCGATCAGCACCAGGCCCCAAAAGGCGATGATGGTGGTGAGCGAGGCGCAGAAGACCGGCAGGAACATGCGCCGCGCCGCCCGCTCGGCGGCGCTCTCGGGGTCCTCGCCCAGCCGGCGCGCGCGCCAATCGGCGTGTTCGCCCACCACGATGGCATCGTCGACGACAATGCCCAGCGTCAGGATCAGTGCGAAGAGCGAGATCATGTTGAGCGTGAGACCGGCGGCATGCATCAGGGCCAGCGCCGCCAGCATCGAGACCGGAATGCCCGCCGCCACCCAGATCGCGGTACGGGTGTTGAGAAACAGGAACAGCAGCGCCAGCACCAGTGCCAGGCCGGTCAGGCCATTGTCGAGCAATAGCGCAAGCCGCCCCGAGATCTGTTCGGCCTGACTGTTGGTAAGTTGCAGGCTCACCCCCTCGGGGAGACCGGTACGGATCTCGCGCGCCACCGCCTCGACCTCGCGTTGCAATCCGATCGCGTCGCCCTCGGCCGAGCGTTCGACCCGGATCAGCAACGCCGGATCCTCGTCCACGAAATAGGCGCGGTCGCGGCCGGGCCCGAGGGTCCTGATTTCGGCCACCTCGCCCAGGCTGAGGCTGGTCCCGTCGGGCTGCTGCCGCAGCACGATGGCGGCGACCTCTTCGGGCGCCTGCGCGGGCTGGCCGGTGCGCAGCCGCGCCGCGCCCGACACCTCGCCCGCGGGATTGGCCCGGGCCTCGCGGGCCACCGCCTCGGCGATCTGCGACAGCGACAGGTCATGGCGGATCAGCGAGAGCGTCGAGACCTCGACCAGGATCTGCGGCGCGGCGAGGCCCTGCACCGTGGCGCGTGTGACGCCCGCCTCGAACAGCCGCGCCACGGTGTCGTCGGCGATCCGGCCCAGCCGGTTGAGCGGCACCGGACCGGTGAGCACCATGTCGGTGACCCGGTCGCTCCACGCGGCGCGGCGCAGTTCCGGCGTCTCGACCCCCTCGGGCAGGCCGCTCAGCCCGTCGATCGCCGTCGCCACGTCCTTTTCGGCGCGGTCCATGTCGTGGCCCGGCGCGAAATCGAGGCTGACCGAAGCGCGGCCTTCGGACGCGGTGGCCTCCGAGCCGGTGACGCCATCGACCGTGCGCAGCACCGGCTCGAGGATCTGCACGATACCGGTGTCGACATCCTCGGCACCGGCACCTTCCCATTCGGCCGTGACCGAGATCCGGTCGATGACGATGTCGGGGAAATACTGTGCCCGCATGTTCGGCAACGCGAGCAGCCCCGCCACCAGCATCAGCGCCAGCAGCAGGTTCGCCGCGGTCGGGTGGCGGGTGAAATAGGAAAGAATGCCGCCTGCGGGCAGCCCGCTCATCCGCCCATCCTCCGCTCGATCTGCGCCACCAGCGCGGCGGGCACGCGGTCGGCCTCGATCTGGTCGAGCAGCGCCGCGCGACGCGCCTGGGGAAGCTCGGTGTCGGTGCGCAGGAATTCCCGCAGACGCTCGCGCTGCGCGGCATCGAGCGCGATCAAGTCCTCATCTTCCGCGCGTGCACCTTGCGCCCGGCCTGTCTCCGCGGCCCGTGTTTCCGTGGGCCTGGCGGCACGGGCCCTGATCCCGTCGGCGAGGAGCGGCGTGCGGGTCGCGACCACCTCGGCACCGTCGAGCGCCTCGGCCCGCACCAGCACCGTGTCGCCCTGCCGACGCAGCAACGTCACCGGCACCGCTTCGAGCCGTTCGCCGCGTAACGCCAGCACGGCGCCGTCCGCGCCCAGCGCCGAGGCGGGCAGGAGCGCCACGTCGCCGAGCGGTGGCTCCTCGATCTCCACGGTGACGAAATCGCCCGGACGCAGCGTAGGCGCATCCTCGATCCGGGCAAAGAGCAGCCGCCCGGTCTGGCCCTCGGCCACGCTCGCGCCTTCGCGGATGATCCTGCCGGGCACGCGCGGCGCGTCAGGGCCGGTGTCGAGCATGACGGTGAGCGGCGCGCCGACCGGGCTTCCGTCGCCGGCCGCGAGCCGCGCATATTGGGCGGTCGAGAGGCGCAGCGCCAGCTCCAGATCCGTCGGGTCGATCAGTTCGGCCACCTGTTCGTTGGCGGTGACGCGCGCGCCTTCGCGCAGCGACACCCCCGCGAGCACGCCGCCGAAGGGCGCGGTCAGGATGGTGCTGTCGCGCAAGCGCCGCGCCTCGTCGCGGGCGATCTCGGCCCGGCTGCGCGCGATCGCGCCCTGATCGATGCGCGCCTCTGCCGCGCGCAACGCCTCGCGCGCCGAGAGCACCGCGCTCGCTGCCGAGGAGGCGGCCAACTCGGCTGTTTCGAGATCGGCGGCGGTGGCGATGCCGCGCCCTTCGAGGTCGCGCTGGCGCGCCAGTGCCGCCTCGCGCAATGCCGCTTGTGTCTCAGCCGCTGCAAGCGAGTCCCGCGCCAGTTCCAGCCCTCGTTCGGCGTCGCGCTCGGCGGCGCGGGCTTCCGACAGGTCCGCCTCGGCCCGGGCCAGCGCCGCCTCCGCCTCGACCGGGTCGATCTCAAGCAGCATCTCGCCTGCCTCGACCCTGCCACCTTCGACCAATGCCGCACCGGTCTCGATGACGATGCCGCCCAAGGGCGCGCGCAGCGCCAGCTGCCGAGTCGCACGCAGCTCTCCATAAGCGGTCATCACCGGCACAATAGTCCCGGGCTCATAGGGCACGGTCTCGACGATCTGCGGCTGTTCCTCGCGCGTGAAATCGCGCGGCTCCTGCGACATCGCTTCGCTGACCGCGCCATAGATCTGACGGCCAGCCTGTGCGAGCAGCGCCGCCGTCAGGGCCATCAGGAACAGGCCGACAAGAACCCGTCGCAGGAATCGCATGGGCTTTCCTTCCGCCTGAAGTCGCGAGGCATTCCGTAGGGAATGTCATGATCCGACTTAGCAGGAATCCCAAGTGGTTTCATTCGCAAGGGCGCGAGGAGGGGCATCCTGCCCGCCAAAGGGCGCTTCGCTTTCAGACGCAGCGGGGTCGGGACGGGGATGGGCGATCCGGGGCGGTCGCCGCCTCAACGATCTCGGCAAGCACGGACACCGCGAGCACGCGTGGGTCGCGGGTGCCCTTGATCAGGCCAATCGGGCCGCGCAGCCGTGCCAGCGCCTCTGCATCCCAACCTTCGTCCCGCAGAAGATCGAGGCGGCGCGTCTGCGCGGTGCGGCTGCCTTGCGCGCCGATCCAGAAGGCCGGGCTGCGCAGCGCCGTTCGCAGGATGTCCGGCTCGCGTTCATGATCATGAAAGAACAGCACCACCGCCGTTTCCGCATCGATGCGCGCTGTCTCCGGCCGCTCGAGCCGTTCGACCGGGTAGCCCGCGGCGCGCGCAAGCTCCGCAAAGGTTTCAGCCTCCGGACCCGTGCCGAACACGGCCATCCTGGGGTCCGGGCGGATCTCCAGAGACGGCAGGCCCGGCAGGGCGAGCACCGCATGCCGGCGTGCCGAGATCGTCCGAAGCGTCGCATCGAACGCACCGGACTCGACGGGCACGAGCGTCACGTCGATGCCGCTTCCGCAAGGCAGGCGGATATCGACGAAGGGCGAGCCGCGACCATAGCGCAGGCTGCGGGATCGGTTCTCCTGTCGCACCGCCTGGGCATGGATCGCAAGGTCGCCTTCGATGCAGCCCGAGGATAGCCGGCCGATCGGCTTAGCCCCATCAGGAAAGGCCATCACGGCCCCGAGCGGGCGGTAAAAGGCGCCGTCGATCCCGGTGATCATGGCCAGCACGCCACCATGCAGGGCGAGCGCTTCGAGCGCCGGTTCGACCTCGGCTGCCGTCAGGCCAAAGCGCGGCGCGTCAGTCGCCTCGGCGACATGCAGTTCCGTCCGGCCGCTATGATCAAGCATCACGGTGCTCCTGGATGTCGGGATCGGGGCCTGGCCCCGGAAGACGGCGCATATCGTGAGGATCGTGGCCGAAGAAGAGGGGGCCGCCTCGTGGGCGGCCCCGCCGGGATCAGTTCGCGGTGTCGTCCGAGGCGTCGTCACCCTCGGTCGTATCGGCTTCGCCATCCATTTCCATCTCAGCATCGGCCTCAGCCGCGCCGTCGGTCATTTCGGCTTCGCCGTCCGTTTCCGCCTCGGTTTCGGCATCTTCGGCGCCGCCGGACTCGCCTTCGGGGACCTCGAAATCAGGGCTGAAGGTCGCGAGATAGGCGGAGATGTCGATGGCTGTCTGCTCGTCGCGTACCTTGTAGGCCATCTTGCCGCGGGCGCGCTCGTCATCCAGCGCCTCGCGCAGGAAGCTGGTCGGGTCCTGCAGGTAGGCGACGGTGTTGTCATGCGCCCAGACCACGTTCTCGAAGTCGTCGCCGGTCGGCGCGGTGCCGGTCATGTCATCGCCCGGGGCCAGTTCGCCATAGGCGACAATCGCGTCGCTGTAGCGGAAATCCTCGACCGCTCCGGGTTGCCGGCCGATCACGCCATGAAGGTTCGGGCCGATGCGCCCGGCGCGACCCGCCAGTACCTCGCCCGACTCGTCTGCGATGACATGGCAGCTGACGCATTGCCGCGCGAATTCGGATTCGCCGTTGGCGACGTCGGCTTCCATGTCCTGCGCCATGGCAGGAGCGGCCAGCAGGGTCGTGGTGGTTGCAAGGGCGGTCAGCAATCTCATGATACGGATCCTCTCGGCGCAAATGGCATGATGTGCGCGACAGGCGCGCGAATACCGATATCAATTCCGGGAAGACGGTGCGGGTTCCACGCGACCTTGAGGTCAAATGGCCGTGCAGCATCGAAAATCACGCCCGCCGACTGGACGGATGGCACTTGCGGGCCAGATGGCCCCCTCAGCGACATCCGGCAGAACGAGCCGCCGGGAGCCAAACGCACGGGAGACAACCGCATGGTCACATTAGTCATCAACGGCGAGGAGCGGCAGTTCGACGGCGATCAGGACACGCCGCTGCTGTGGGTCCTGCGCGACGAGATGGGGCTCACCGGGACCAAGTTCGGCTGCGGCATCGCGGCCTGCGGCGCCTGCACCGTGCATATCGACGGCGCGCCGTCCTTTGCCTGCGTGACGCCGATCGGCGTGCTCGAAGGCGCCGAGGTCACCACGATCGAGGGGCTGTCGGAGCAGGGTGACCATCCGGTGCAGGTGGCGTGGCGCGATCTCAACGTCGCGCAGTGCGGCTACTGCCAGGCCGGACAGATCATGCAGGCCGCGGCTCTCGTCGACCAGTACAACACCGTCACGGACGAGGACATCGACGCGGTGATGAGCGCCAATCTCTGCCGCTGCGGGACCTATCCGCGCATTCGCGCCGCCGTGAAGCAGGCCTCGGTGGCCAAGTCCGGCACTTCGGAAGCGGAGGCCCAGTGATGCGGAAGATGTCGATCACCAATGTGAGCCGCCGTGGACTCCTGGGGGGCATGGGCGCCGGAGCCTTCGTTCTGGCCGTGGGGCTGCCGCGCCCCGGACGGGCGCAGGAGGAAGAGCCGGAATTCGGCCGTGATGCCATGCCCAATGGCTGGCGCGACGATCCGAAGATCTTCATCGCCATCGCCGAAGACGGCATCGTCACCGTGACCTGCCACCGTCAGGAGATGGGGCAGGGCGTGCGCACCTCGATCGCCATGGTCGTGGCGGACGAGCTAGGCGCGGACTGGGAGAATGTCCGCGTCGACCAGGCGCCGGGCGACGAAGAGAAATACGGCAACCAGGACACCGACGGCTCGCGCAGCCTGCGGCATCACTTCATGCCGCTGCGCCGCGCCGGTGCCGCCGCGCGGACCATGCTGGAGCAGGCGGCGGCCGATCAGTGGGGCGTCGACGTCTCCGAGGTCAAGGCCGATGGCCACAAGGTGAGCCATGCGAACTCGGGCAAGTCGCTGGGCTATGGCGAGCTTGCCGTAGCGGCGATGGATCTCGAGGTGCCCGAGCGCGACAGCCTCGCGCTCAAGGACCCGTCCGAGTTCCGCTATATCGGCACGGGCTCGATCGGCCTCGTCGACAACATGGATATCACCACCGGCAATACGACCTACGGGATCGACGTGAAGCGCGACGGCATGCTCCATGCCGTGGTCGCGCGCCCACCTGTCTATGGCGGCAAGGTGGCCTCGCTCGACGACAGCGCGGCGCTCGCCATCGAGGGTGTCGAGAAGGTGGTGCAGATCGATCCGGCCGAGTTTCCGACCGAGTTCGCGCCGCTGGGCGGGGTCGCGGTGATCGCACGCAACACCTATCTCGCGATGAAGGGCCGCGAAGCTCTGCAGATCGAGTGGGAGGATGGCCCCAACGCCGACTATGACAGCGAGTCCTACCGCGAGACCCTGTCGCAGGCCGCGAATTCGCCGGGCGGCAAGGTGATCCGTGACGAGGGCGACTACGACGAGGCGGCATCCGGCGCGGCCCAGACCGTGGAGGCGGAATACTACATCCCGCATCTGGCGCAGGCGCCGATGGAGCCGCCGGCCGCGGTGGTCGAGATCAAGGACGGCAAGGCCGAGGCTTGGGCCTGCGTGCAGGCGCCTCAAGTGACGCGGCTCAGGCTGGCCGAGCGGCTCGGGCTGTCCGAGGACGCGGTCAAGGTGAACGTGACGCTGCTGGGCGGCGGCTTCGGCCGCAAGTCCAAGCCCGATTTCGTGCTGGAGGCGGGCATCCTCAGCCAGGCCATGGACGGGGCACCGGTCAAGCTCACCTGGACCCGCGAGGACGATATCCACCACGGCTACTACCACACCGTCTCGGTCGAGAAGATGTCGGCCGGTCTCGACGAGAGCGGCAAGACCGTGGCCTGGCGGCATCGTACGGCGGCGCCGACCATCGGCTCGATCTTCGCGCCCGACCCGGCGCAGAAGCTGCCCTTCGAGCTTGGCATGGGCCTTCTCAACATGCCGCTGGCGGTCGAGAACATCCGCGCCGAGAACCCTGAGGCGCAGGCGCATGTGCGCATCGGCTGGTACCGCTCGGTCTCGAACATCCCGCATGCCTTCGCGATCCAGTCCTTCGCGGCCGAGCTCGCGGATGCGGCGGGGCGCGACCAGAAGGACTATCTGCTAGAGTTGATCGGGCCGCCGCGGCAGATCGACCCGACCAATCAGGGCGATGTCTGGAACTACGGCGAGAACCCGGATGTCTACCCGATCGATACCGGGCGCATGGCGGCGGTGGTCGAGGCGGCGGCAGAGGGCATCGAATGGGGTCGCGACATGCCCGAAGGGCAGGGCCTCGGCATCGCCGGGCATTACAGCTTCGTCTCCTATGTCGCGGTGGCGGCCGAGGTCGAGGTGGTCGACGGCCGGGTCACGGTGCCCCGCGTCTCGATCGCCATCGATTGCGGCGCGCATGTGAACCCCGACCGCATCCGCAGCCAGATGGAGGGCGCGGTGATCATGGGTGTCGGGCAGGCGCTGATGACCGAGGTGACCTTTGCCGAGGGGCGCGCGGTGCAGGACAACTTCGACAGCTATCTGATTCCGCGCATGGAAGAGGCGCCCAAGCGGATCGACGTGCATTTCGTCGGCAGCGACGCGGCCTATGACCGTCCGCTCGGCGGCGTCGGCGAACCGGGCCTGCCCCCTGTCGTGCCCGCGATCACCAACGCGGTCTTCGCGGCCACCGGCAAGCGCATCCGCCGCCTGCCGATCGCCGATCAACTGCGCAGCTGAAAGGGAGAGCCAGCGTGACGACATTCAGGACGACACTGGGGGCGGCCATCGCCGCCTCCCTGCTGGCGGGTCCCGCCCTCGCGCATGACTGCGCCGGGCGGATCGACGATTTCGAGCGACTGCTCGATCTCGCTGCCAAGGAGGCGATCTCCGCCTCGTCGAGCGGTCAGGCCGTGGCCGGCGCGCGCGAGGCGCAGGCGGTGCAGGACAGCGGTGCCGTATCGGACACCGAAGAGACCGGCACCGCACCCGATGCCGACGGCGAGGAGCCTGTGGTGCCGGTGCAGGACGAGGTCGAAGAAGCGGCGGCGGTCGAAGAGGCCGATGAATCCGGCAATGCCGGCGAAAACGTCATCGATGCCCGCACCGCGTTGCAGGAGGCGCGGGAGATGGCCGAAGAAGGCGATGAAGCGGCCTGTACCGAGGCGCTCGACGAGGTGATCGTCAAGGTCATCGCGAACTGATTTGGATCTCGTATCGGGGCCGTGTTTTCAAAGCCGCGCCCGGATACGGGGCCAACCGGACCGGTCATCGTACGGCCTCGCCGAACGGTCGATGATCCGGCATCGCTATCACGACATGCGAGGCCCGTCCCCTTCTCGGGGCGGGCCTTTTCCCTTCATTCGGGCAGGTAGCGCGCGACGAGGTTCCAGCCGCTCTCGCTGGTCAGCCGGGTCAGCAGCGCGCGGTTGAGCGGCTCGCGTAACTCCGAATCCTCTGGCAGTGCGATGCTCACGTAGTGCGGATCGAAATCCGTGCGCTGCACCTGCGTGTCGAAGGCGCCGTTCTCGGCGACCGTGGCCTGCAGCACCGGTCGTGCGGCGGCGACGGTGTCGACCTCCTCGGCCTGCATCGCGCGCAGCGCTTCGGCCACCGAGCCATAGCGGCGCAACTCCACGCCCTCCGCCTCCAGAAAGCTGGCGCTGGTACTGCCATCGACGACGCCGACACGCTGGTCATGGAACCGCTCGGGCAGTTCGACCGAGCTGCGCATGTCGGTGAGATTGACCACCGCTGCCGTCAGCGCCGCGCTGATCGCCAGCCCGCTCAGCATCCACAGCATCGCGACGACGCGCCCCGGCAGCGTGACCGGCGCCTTGTCGCCATAGCCGATGGTGGTCAGCGTGACCCCGGCCCACCAGAACCCGTCGCCAAGCCCCCTGAGCGGGCTTTTCGAGAATTGCTCGTCGTTGCGGCGCCGCTCGAGCAACCAGATCAGCGCGCCCACCACGAGCAGCACCGCGGAGATGCCGAGCACCAGCCGCAGGAATTGCCAGGTCAGGAACCCGTCCAGCACGCGCAGCAGCGCCGCGCGCTGCTGGACGGCCACGCCCATCGTCGCGGTATGCAGCGGGTGGCTGAAATCCATCGCCGTTTCGGCCGCGGGGGTCGCGTCCATCGCCAGCACCGCGTCGACGCGGTCGTTCGAGAGCGCCTCGGCCGCGGCTTCGGGCGCGATGTCGCGAAATTCGTAACGCCAGCCTTCGCCCTCGGCGGTCAGCCGCCACAGGTCGACGGCGAGGCCGAGCCACGCCCCGTCATTGGTGCGACTGGCATAGGGCGGGCGCTCGAACACGCCGATCACCAGCGGCTCCGAGGGCGTCGCGGCGCTTTGCGCAAAGGCAGCGGTGCCGGTCAGGATCAGCATCAGGAGCGTGGCAAGGACTCTCATCGGGCATGTCTCCGCAGCGGGGCGTCCGGCGCGACGGCCGGCGTTCATGCAGGCCCATCGGTCGAGCGCCGGGTTCGGTTCCGGCGCGATTGTGGCCCGGCCGGCGCGGGGCTAGCCTCGTGCCGTGGCGCGTGACGAGCGCGCCCCGCCTCGATCGCATTGGGATTCTCATGAAAAGCCCTTGTCCCGAAGACCGGATTCCCGAGCTGTCGCCCGAGCGCGATTTCGAGGAGATCGCGCGGTTGCTGACCACCTGCGCCTTCGCCTGGGACATCGAACGGGCGCTCGAATTCGCGCTGTTTCGCACCTATGCCATCCCTTCGATCTCGGGACTACTGGATCGCACCGGCGAGTTCGGACGCGGCGCCGAGAAGCGCTACGACGACACCGAGCTGCTGCTGTCGGAGCCCTTGGAGAACGGGCTCGATAGCCCGCGCGGCCGCGCGGCGATCGGGCGCATCAACGAGATGCATGGCTGCTACCGGATCTCGAACGAGGACATGCTTTATGTGCTCGGCACCTTCGTGCTCGAGCCTGTCCGCTGGCTCGAGCGCTTCGGACGGAGGAGCATGACGACCCCGGAGCGGCAGGCCTGGACCAACTACTACCGAGGCTTGGGGACGCGCATGGGGATTGCGGACATTCCTGCCGATTTCGATGCCTTCGCTGCAATGAATACCGATTACGAAAGGCGCTACATGCGTTTCGCGTCGAGCAACCGGGCGGTGGGCGAGGCAACGCTAGATCTTCTGCTGGGCTTTTACCTGCCGCGCCCGCTGTTCCGGCTGGGACGGCCCATGGCGCTGTCGCTGATGGACGCGCCACTGCTCGACGCGATGGGCTTCGCGCCGCCCCCGGGGTGGTTGCGGCGTGGCGTGCTGGGGGCGATGCGGCTGCGCGCCGGGATCCTGCGGCTGCTGCCTAGGCGCCGTCGCCCGCGCCTCGTCACGGCGCGGTTTCGGCGCGGCTATCCGCAGGGCTACGAGATCGCGGAGCTGGGCACTTGGCCCAGGTCAGGGGGCTGCGCCGGGCAGCGGCGGGCAGGGGATGTGCGGCCGCAACCTGAATGTTGACGACGCACCATATGCGGCGCTAATCCTGCGGCATGGCGACGAGATCCGCCACCCCGCGGGCCGGGCATTCCTGGACAGCATGGTGGGGCACGCAACCCATGCGCTCATCAAGGAGGACCCCATGGGACCGTTTCCGCATGACGCGCCGAAGGCCAAGATCGACGAGGTGAACAAGGCCGGGACCGACGGCTTCGAATTCGTCGAGTTCGCGCATCCCGAGCAGGGCAGGCTCGAGGCCCTGTTCGAAAGCATGGGCTACGAGGAGGTGGCGCGGCACAGGACCAAGGACATCTCGCTCTATCGGCAGGGAAACATCAACTATCTCGTCAACCGCGAGGCCGGCAGCCACGCTGCGCAGTTCGTGGCCGAGCACGGCCCTTGCGCTCCCGCGATGGCCTGGCGCGTGGTCGATGCGCAGCACGCGCTGAAATGTGCGCTCGATTACGGCGCCGAGGAATACACCGGCCCGGGCAAGTCGCTCGACGTGCCGGCGGTGATCGGCATCGGCGGCTCGCTTCTGTATTTCATCGAGACCTATGGCGAGACGGGCTCCTGCTACGAGGCCGAGTTCGACTGGCTGGGCGAGCCCGATCCGAAACCCGAAGGAGCGGGATTCTACTATCTCGACCACCTCACCCACAACGTCGAGCGCGGCAACATGTCGACCTGGTACGATTTCTACGCCAAGGCCTTCAACTTCCGCGAAATCCGCTTCTTTGATATCAAGGGCAAGCAGACCGGGCTGACCTCGCGCGCCTTGACCTCGCCGGATGGCAAGATCCGCATCCCAATCAACGAGAGCGCCGACGAGAACAGCCAGATCGAGGAGTATCTGCGCGAATACAAAGGCGAGGGCATCCAGCACATCGCGGTCGGTACCGAGGACATCTATGCCGCCACCGACCGGATATCGGAGAAGGGCATCGAATTCATGCCGCCGCCACCCGCGACCTATTACGACATGAGCCACGACCGGGTGACCGGCCATGAAGAGCCGATCGAAAAGCTCAAGAAGCACGGCATCCTGATCGACGGGGAAGGCGTGGTGGATGGCGGCCATACCCGCATCCTGCTGCAGATCTTCTCGAAGACGGTGATCGGACCGATCTTCTTCGAGTTCATCCAGCGCAAGGGCGATGACGGCTTCGGCGAGGGCAACTTCAAGGCGTTGTTCGAGTCGATCGAGGCCGACCAGATCCAGCGCGGCGTGCTCAAGGCCGAGGCCTGAGGCGATGGGCGCGCGCGACTGGCGCGATCTGCCGCGCGCGCCCGCGCCCGGCGCTCCCGTCTGTACCGCCGGAGCACTTGCAGAGCCGGGCACGCTCGGTCTCGATCTCGACGGCTTCCCCCTGCTTCTGGTGCGGACGGGGATCGGATTGTTCGGCTATTTCAACGCCTGTCCACATCAGCACCTGCCGCTCGACTGGCGTGGCGGGCGGGTGCTCTCGGCCGATGAGCGGCTGCTGCGCTGCTCGAACCACGCCGCCGGCTTCGATGCTGCGACAGGGCAGGGGGTGGAAGGTCTGGGTCAGGGCTGCGCGCTGATCCCGGTGCCGGTCGAGGAGACGGGCGGCGAGATCCGTATCGGATCGACCTAGCCGGTCGCGTCGCTGCCCGGCCGCAGCGCCACGGGGGCCGCATCGGGCGCTTCCAGCGTTTCCGCGAGATAGCGGGTGATCTTGTCGACCGCGCTGTTCAGCCCACGCAGCTCCTCGGCATCCAGAAGCTCCTCGAACACCTTCTGGCGCTCCAGCAGGCCCGGCTCGAAGGTGCCCAACGCCTCCTGCCCGGTGGCCGAGAGCCGAAGCAGCCTGCGGCGGCGATTGGCGCCGTCGCTGCGCTGCTCCAGCAGCCCCTGCGCCAGGAGGTCCGACACCGAGCGGCTGATCTGCGCCCGGTCGATCACCATCAGCCGGCTCAGATCCGCCGCGGTGGTTTCGCCGAAAATGCCCAGCACCATCAGGATGCGGTACGAGGTGAGGCCGGTGCCATGCACCGCGAGCTGTCGCGCCGCATGGGTGTCGAGCAGCTTCGACAACCGGCTGATCCGAAACGACAGGCGCCGTTCCAGCTCGGCCAGGGCCCTGAGCCGATCGGCCATGCGCTGCGGGTCGTCCATCAGGGCCATGTCGCGGTCTTTCCGGTGCTGCCGAGGCGATGGGTTTGGATACCAGAGCGGCCCTCGCGCGACAATCGGCGGGGTCGGGAACCCGCGAGGCGGCGGACAGCGTTCCGCCCGAAACGGCCCAAAGATGATAACGTTTCGCCACCGCGTCGCGTGCAGAACGCCCGATCCTTATTGCGAAACTCCATTGATCCTTCCCCGCCCGGCGCATTACCTCCCTCGCTCAAACCGAAAGGACACCGCCATGCTGAAACAGTTCGCTTTCGCAAGCCTTGCCGCCACCTCGATCGCCTCCACGGCCGCCGCCCAGTCCGAGGGCGAAGGCACGCTGCGGGTCGGCATGTCGGGTGGCTATTTCCCCTTCACCTTCGTCGAGCAGGACGTGCTGCAGGGCTTCGAGGTCGACGTGATGGATGCGGTGGCCGAGGAGACCGGGCTCGAGGTCGAATACGTCACCATGTCCTTTTCGGGCCTCGTCGGCGCGCTGGAATCGAACCGCATCGACACCATCGCCAACCAGATCACCATCACGCCCGAGCGCGAGGCGAAGTTCGTCTTCACGCAGCCCTACGTCTATGACGGCGCGCAGGTGGTGGTGAAGGCCGGCAACGAGGACGAGATCACCGGCCCCGAGGATCTCAAGGGCCGCTCGGTCGCGGTCAATCTGGGCTCCAACTTCGAGCAGCTTCTCAACGAGCTGCCCTATGCCGACGAGATCGACATCCGAACCTATGAGAGCAATATCGAGCAGGACACGGCGCTGGGCCGGGTCGACGCCTTCGTGATGGACCGCGTTTCCTCGGCGCAGGTGATCAAGGAAAGCCCGCTGCCGCTGGCGCTGGCCGGGCAGCCCTTCTCGGAGATCCGCAACGCGCTGCCGTTCCGCGACGACGAGGAAGGCCGCGCCCTGCGCGACCGCATCGACGCGGCGCTGAGCGATCTGCGCGAGGACGGCACGCTGGCCGAGATCTCGCAGAAGTGGTTCGACGCCGACATCACTTCGGCGGAGTAAACTCATGCGGGCGCTCGATCTCGACTACATGCTGGGTCTGGTGCCCGTGATCCTCGGCTATGTGCCGCTGACGCTGGGCATGGCGCTCGCCGCCATGGCCTTCGCGCTGGTGCTGGCGTCCCTGATGGCGGTCGAGCGCGTGGTGAAGGTGCCCGTGCTCGACAGCTTCGTGAAGCTGTTCATCAGCTTCTTCCGCGGCACGCCGCTCCTGGTACAGCTGTTCCTGTTCTATTACGGGCTGCCGCAGGTGGTCTCGGCGCTGGCGCAGATCAATGGTGTCACCGCCGCGATCATGGGGCTGACGCTGCACTTCTCGGCCTACATGGCCGAGAGCATCCGCGCCGCGATCCTTGGCGTCGATCGCAGCCAGTGGGAGGCGAGCCAGGCGGTGGGGATGACGCAGGGCCAGATGATGGCGCGCATCGTGCTGCCACAGGCAGCACGCGTCGCGGCGCCGACTCTGGTCAACTACTTCATCGACATGATCAAGGGTACCTCGCTGGCCTTTACCTTGGGCGTGACCGAGATGATGGGTGCCACGCAGAAGGAGGCGGCGGGCTCGTTCCTCTACTTCGAGGCGTTCCTCGTGGTGGCGGTGCTCTACTGGATCATCGTCGAGGCGCTGTCGCTGCTGCAGCGGGGCGTCGAGATCCGTCTCAACAGGGCCTATGCGCGATGATCGAGATTTCGGGACTGACCAAGAATTTCGGCGGCACGCCGGTACTGAACCGCATCGACCTGTCCGTCGCGCCGGGTGAGCGGATCGTGGTGATCGGGCCGTCGGGGACCGGCAAGTCGACGTTGCTGCGCTGCCTCAACTTCCTCGACCGGCCCGATGCCGGGACGATCCGGCTGAACGGCATGACGGTGGATGCCGCGAAGGCCACCAAGGCCGAGATCCTCGCGGTTCGCCGCCGCACCGCCTTCGTGTTCCAGAACTACGCGCTCTTCGCCAACAAGACCGCGCGGCAGAACATCACCGAGGCGCTGGTCACGGTGCAGAAGCGTCCGCGCGCCGAGGCCGAGGCGCGCGCCGACGAAATCCTGCGCGAGATCGGCCTCGCGGAGAAGGCGGGCAGCTATCCGGCCGCGCTCTCGGGCGGGCAGCAGCAGCGCGTGGGCATCGGCCGGGCGATGGCGCTCGACGCCGAATTGATGCTGTTCGACGAGCCGACCTCGGCGCTCGATCCCGAATGGGTGGGCGAGGTGCTCGACCTGATGCGCAAGGTGGCGCAGGCGCGCCAGACCATGTTGATCGTCACCCACGAGATGCAGTTCGCGCGCGAGATCGCCGACCGGGTGATCTTCATGGAAGGCGGGCGCATCGTCGAGCAGGGGCCGCCGAGCCAGATCTTCGACGCCCCTCAGGACCCGCGCACCCGCGACTTCCTGCGCCGGGTCGGCTGAGCGTACAGGGGACGAACCGGCGGCTCAGACCATTTCCTGGTCGCGGGCCATCATCGCCGCCTGGGTGCGGTTCTTCGCCCCCATCTTGCGGCAGAGCGTCTTGACGTGCAGCTTGACCGTGACCTCCTGGATGTCGTGGTCGAGCGCGATCTCCTTGTTCGACTGACCCTTCTTGATGCCTTCGAGCACCTGCCGCTCGCGCGGGGTCAGATGCGCCAGGGCCGGGTTCTCGGTCTCCTTGGCGGTCATGAAGTCGATCGGCACATAGGTTTCGCCCATCGTCATGAAGCGCACGGCGTTGCTCATCGACCGGGCCGACATGGTCTTGGGCAGGAAGCCCGCGGCACCGGCGGCCAGCGCCTCTTCGGCTATCGTCTTGTCCGCGGTGCCCGAGATCAGCGCCACCGGCTTGCCCTGCGACGCTTCGAGTGCCGCATGCAGCCCTTCGAGCCCGCGCATTCCCGGCATCCGGTAGTCGAGCAGCACCAGATCGAACGCACCGCTGCGGGCGATCTCGGCCATCGCATCGTCGAAGCTCGGGCTCTGCACCACTTTCGCGCCGCAATCGCGCTCGAGATAGGTGGCCATCATTTCGCGTACGAGGTCGTGGTCGTCGGCAATCAGGATACGCATATCCGTCCTCTCGGTTTCATCTTGAACGTCTGGGCCGGCGCGAGACGGCGTTGAGGTTAGCATACTGAGAATCGTTAAGTGGCGAAACGGGCGAATCCGAGGCGCCAGATACCCTTGGCCGAGTGTATATCCTTTATTGGGGCTTTGCTGCCACGTTTGGACATTGCCCGGCTAAAGGGATTCGCAATATGCGTGCAGATCGCGCATTCTGCACACGGTCGCACTGGCCATAACCGGATCGGGAAAGGGGTCGATATGAATCAAGCCATCAAGAGCGCCCTCACCGGGCTGGCCATGGCCACGGTAGCAACTTACGCGAGCTCGACAGAGCTTCAAGACCCGTTTTACGTGGAGCCCGGCGTGTTGCAGGTGGGGCAGGCGGACGAGGAGTTCGTCTCCTTCGATCTCGAGGCGCTCGATGCGCTGCCGCAGGTCAGCTTCGAGACGAGCACCATCTGGACCGACGGCAGCAGCCTTTACTCCGGTGTATCGGTCGCGACGCTGCTCGAAGAAGCCGGGATGGGCGAGATGATGGAGCAGAGCGGCGCGACGCTGGAGCTGGTCGCCCTCAATGATTACCGGGTGCAGATCCCGATCGAGGATATCGGCGACGAGCTGCCGATCGTGGCCACCCGGATCGACGGCGAGACCGTCTCGATCCGAGAGAAGGGCCCCTACTGGCTGATCTATCCCTTTGATCGCGCGGCGGAGTACCGCACCGAGGAAACCTACAAGCGCAGCATCTGGCAGCTGGCGCAGATGATCGTGCTGGAGTGAGCGCGGGCGGCGTGAACATCCCCAAGCCACGCGCCGGGAGATCGACGCCCCGGCTGAACATCCGCAGCGGCCTTGGCTTCGCGGCGGCGATCCTGCTGACCCTTGTGCTGTCGCTGGGCTGGATTCTCGGCCGGCAGATCCGTGACCTCGAAACCGCGGGCATCGACAACACCCAGTGGACCCTCGCCCAGCTCGAGCTCGAGACCGCGATCTTCGCGCGGGACGTGATCGCCGCGGCACAGGGCGTGCGCGGCAATGCCAGCGGGCTGCAGCTGCGCTTCGACATCCTGCTGAGCCGGCTCGGTCTGGTGCGCAGCGGCGAGATCGGCCGCGCGCTGTCCGTGCATGAGGGGGTGCCGGAACTGCTGGAGGCTGTCGATAATTACGCCGACCGGGTCGACGCGCTGTTCGCCAACGGGGCAAGCGTCGCCGATCTGGAGGCGATCTATCAGGAAACACTCGACATTCAGCCGGTGATGCGGGAGCTGTCGCTCAACGGTCTCGATGTTCTTGCCGAGGATGCGGAGGCCTACCGTCACCAGGTGCGCCGCCAGGCCGAGCTGACCGCGCTGGCCGGGGGACTGCTGCTGATCCTGCTCGGGGCGCTCTTGCGGCTGATCGACGTGCAGCGGCGGCGCGTGATGGATCGCGACCGGGTGCTGTCGCGCACCGCCGAGCGGCTCAACTCGGTCATCGGCAACTCGCTCGATGCGATCGTGGTGGCCGATGAACAGGGCCGGATCGTCGATTTCTACCCCGCTGCCGAGGAGATGTTCGGCTGGCGCAAGGACGAGATTCTGAACCAGAACGTGCGCGAAACGCTGGTGACGGCGGAGCGGCGCCAGATCTTCGACGAGCGGCTTCGCAACTTCGCAGCGAAGGGGCACGAGTATCTGATCGACGCGGGGCGGGTCGAACTCGTCGCCCGGCGGCGCAGTGGCGAAATCTTTCCGATCGAGGCGGTGATCACCCATGTCGATGGGCCGGATGCGCCGGTCTTCATCGGTTATCTGCGCGACATCACCGAGCTCAAGGCCAGTCAGGAGCGATTGATCGCCGCGCGCGATACCGCCGAGCGGGCGGACCGGGCAAAGTCGCGCTTCCTGTCGGTGATGAGCCACGAGATGCGCACTCCCCTCAATGGCATCATGGGGGTGCTGGACCTGCTGAACACCTCGACCCTTTCGACCGAACAGCGCCAACAGGTCGGGATCGCCCTGGCCTCGGCCGAGATCCTGCTGCAGCTGGTGAACGAATCGCTGGACATCACCCGGATCGAGACCGGCGAAGAGGTGATCGAAACCGTGCCTTTCGCACCGGGCCCGATGCTGCATCGGCTGTTGTCGGTGCTGCGGCCTCTAGCGGCGGAAAAGGACCTGCCGCTCGAACTCGTGGCCGAGGAGGCGGATCTCGGTCAGTGGTACGAGGGCGATCCGAACCGCGTGGCGCAGGTCGTCACCAACCTGATCGGCAACGCCATCAAGTTCACCGAGCGCGGCTCGATCACCGTGACGCTCCAGCTCGAGGATGGCGCGGTCGAGATCGGAGTGCACGATACCGGCATCGGCATCGCGCCGGAGGATATCGAACGGGTCTTCACCGAATTCGTGATCCGTGCCCGCCCCGAGGGGCGGCAGGGGCGCTCGGACGGTCTGGGCCTCGCGATCTCGCGGCGGTTGGCCCGGTTGATGTCGGGCGACATCACGGTCGAAAGTACGCCCGGCAAGGGCAGCAGCTTCTACCTGCAGCTACCGCTGAAGAGCGTCGCGGCCCCGATCGAGGCGCCCGAGCCCGAAGCCGTGATCCCGGCCGCGCCGGGCACCAGCCTGTCGGTGCTGGTGGTCGAGGACAACGCCGTGAACCGCATGGTGCTGCGCGGCATGCTGCAACAATTCGGGCACGAGATCACCGAAGCGCCGAACGGCGCCGAAGGCGTGGCACTGCTGCGCGAAGAGTGCTTCGATCTGGTGCTGATGGACTTCGAGATGCCGGTGTTGGGCGGCATCGACGCTACGCGCGAGATCCGCGAATTCCTGCCGGACCGGAACGAGCCCCGGATCATCGGGCTGACGGCGCATGGTTCGGCCGAAGCGCGGCTCGCAGGTATCGCGGCGGGGATGAACGAAGTCTATGCAAAGCCGCTGCGCTTGCCGGTGCTGCGCAAGATCCTCGCCAGCCTTGTCGAGGATCCGCCATCGCCACCGCCGTCAAAAGCGATCGATACGGCGGACATCGACACCGACGCCTTCGACGAAATGCTCGACATGCTCGGACCGGAGCGGGTGAACCGCGCGCTCGACAGCTTCGGCAGCGAGTGGCGCGAGGCGAGCGCCCGGCTCGCGTCTCGGCCCGAGGATGCCGATGGCGAAAGCGCGGTCGGCATTCTGCACAAGCTGCGGGGTGGTGCTGCGATGCTCGGGCTCTTCGGTCCGGCGGAGATGCTGGGCGCGCTGGAACTGCGCGCGCCCACGCATCTGGCCCCCGAAGAGGTCGCGGAGTTGGAAGATCAGGTGTCCGGAGCGCTCGCGGCGGCACGGTCCCGGATCGAGGCGCGGGTCGAGGCCTGAGCCCCGCCCGCGCCGCAAGGCCCTAGCCTTGGATGCGCGCCGCCATGAGCGCGATCGCCTTCTGGTAGACGCCCGCCGCGTTCCATTCCTGGATCACCCGGAAATTCGGCTGCCCTTCCTGGTAGCCGGCGCCCGGCTGCCAGCCTTTCTGGCGCAGGTAATTGGCGGTGGAGGCCATAGCGTCGGTCAGGTTTGTGAGGTCGACGCGGCCATTGCCGTCGCCATCCACGCCATAGCGCAGGATGTTGCCCGGCAGGAACTGCGTATGGCCCAGCTCGCCATGCATCGCGCCGATCGAACCGGGCGAAACCGCGCCGCGATCCACCAGCATCAGCGCCGCCAGCGCGTGCTGCGAGAAGAAATCCGAGCGGCGGCAGTCATAGGCCAGCGTCGCGATCGCCGAAAGCACATTGCTGTCGCCCATGAAGTTGCCAAAGCCGGTTTCCATGCCGTGGATCGCGATCAGCACGCCCGCGGGCACGCCATACTGGCTCTCGAGGCTCTGCCAGAAGCCGGGATTGGAGGCGAGCTTCTGGCGTCCCTGCGCGACGATCGTATCGGCGCCACGCACCTGCATGAACTTGTCGAGCGAATAGTCGAAGCTCTTTTGATTGCGGTCGGCATTGATGGTCCGCTGGGCGTAGCTGGTCTGGGACAGCGCGTTCAGCCCGGCCTGACCCACGCCCTGCGCGGCGGCCTCGGCAGCGAATTCCTGCTTCCAGCGTTCGAAACCCGAGGCATCGTTGCCGCAGGTTGCAGCGGCTGCGGTGGAGGCGCCGAGGCCCAGCGCGAGAAGGGTGGAAAGCACGTATCGCAAAGGGTAACTCCCGTGAAAATGGCTTCGGCCGCTTGGCGGCCGGGATCACCGCTCCACCTAGCACGAGCCGATGGAGCGGCAATATCGAGCGAAGGAGCGAGCATGCGCGCCAGCCTTGCCGGGGTGGCATTTGCCCTGATGTTGATCGCGGCCTTTCTGGCCGGACGCTATGCCGTCGAAACGGAAGCCTCGCCGCCGGAGACGGAGACGGAGACGGAGACGGAGCCGCTGCCGCCGGGCCCGGCCAGTCTCGAGATCGAGGAGGCGCGTACCATCGCGGTGTTCCGCGCCGCGCGCGACAGCGTCGTGGCGATCACCACCTCGACCCGCATCATCGATCCGTTCACCCGGCGGACCGGCGAGACGCAACTCGGCTCGGGCTCGGGCTTCGTCTGGGACGCTCAGGGGCATGTCGTCACCAATGACCACGTGATCCAGGGCGCGAGCCGTGCATTGGTGCAGCTTGCCGATGGCCGCTCGCTCGAGGCGCAGGTGGTGGGCCGCGCTCCGAGCCATGACCTCGCGGTGCTGCGCATCGGGGGCGATGCGCTGCCCGCCCCACTGCCGCGCCCGAAGCCGGGGGAGGGCGGTCTGGAGGTCGGCCAGTCGGTGCTGGCGATCGGCAACCCCTTCGGGCTGGACTGGACGCTGACCACCGGCATCGTCTCGGCGTTGGACCGCGACCTGCCCGGCGAGGCGGGGCGCGCGATCAGCGGGCTGATCCAGACCGATGCGGCGATCAATCCGGGCAATTCGGGCGGGCCGCTGCTCGATGCGCGCGGGCGGCTGGTCGGCGTCAACACCGCGATCTACAGCCCCTCCGGCGCCAGCGCCGGGATCGGTTTCGCGGTGCCGGTCTCGACCGTGGCGCGGGTGGTGCCGCAGCTGATCGAGACCGGGCGCTACAGCCCGCCCTCGCTGGGGCTGGGCTTCGATGCGCGGATCAACGCGGCGGTGAACCGGCAGGGTCTCCCGGGGGCTCTCGTGCTCGACGTGGCGCCGGGCTCGGAGGCGGCGCGCGCCGGGGTCCAACCGGCTCGGGTCGCACGCGGCCGGCTGCTGCCGGGCGACGTGGTGATCGCGCTCGACGGCGAAGAGGTCGAAGGGCTCGACGATCTTCTGGCCATGGTCGACCGGCATCGGCCGGGTGACAGCGTGACGCTGACCCTGCTGCGCGACGGCCGTCGCCGCGAGTTGACGCTGGAGTTGCGGCCGGGGCGCTAGGTCAGCTGTCGTCCATGCCCAGGCTGGCCCCCAGCGCCGCCGCGCAAAGCCCCGCCAGGGCCAGCGTGCCGAGCACGAGGTCACCACCACCGACCGGCGTCAGCGCCGACAGACCCGGGATCGCGCGATCGACCGCGCCGGGCGCGAAGATCGCGCTCGCGGCGATCGCGACAAGCAGCAGCGCCCAGACCCCGACACCGTGCAGCGCCGCGACCCGGCGGCGCGTGGCCCCCGACAGCGCGGCGGCGCTCCAGCCCGCCGCGAACAGCGTCGGCAATGTCAGCAGCGCGGGCCACAGCCCGCTAGGCTCCGGCAGCGTCCCGGCAAGGCCGCGCCACAAAAGCATCAATGGCACCATCAGGCCGAGGCCGATCAGGCCACCCGTCAAGATCGCCATCCCGGCGATTCGGGTCGTACCGGCGTGAAGAACGGACGAGGAAAGGGTCCCGCGGGTGGACGGGATACGATGAAAAGGCTGGGTCATGGTAAACTCCCTTGCTGCGCGGCCAGTCTAGCGCAACTCTCGGGAAATCGATCCAGTCCGGATGTATAAGGTGCCGGGGTTTTTTCTCCTCAGCTCCGGATTCCGGCGAAACGCGCGTGCCAGTCGGCGCGCTCCTCGTCGGTGATCTTGCGGAATGTCACGTCCGGCACCGCGAAGCCATGTCCCACCGGCAGTACCGACAGCGCCTCGGTCACGTTCCCGGGCCAGGCGTCGTCATCGATCTTCATCGCCTCCATCAACTGCGCGCTGGCATCGGGGATGAAGGGCGCGGACAGCACCGCGTAGAGCCGGATCAGGTTGAGCGCGAGACGGATCTGCATCGCCGCCGCTTCGGGATCGGTCTTGAAGCTGGCCCAAGGCGCCGCGTCCTGCAGGTATTCGTTGCCCGCGACCCAGATCGCGCGCAGCTCGGCCGCGGCCTTGCGCACCTCGATCGCGTCCATGTGCCCCTCATAGGCGCGCACCCGGCGCTCCAGATCGGCGATCAGCGCCAATTCGCGGTCGCCATGGGCACCGCCAGCCGGCACCTCCTCGCCGAACTTGGAGCGGCAGAACTTGGTGACTCGGCTGACGAAGTTGCCGAGCACGTCGGCGAGATCCTTGTTCACCGACTGCTGGAAGTTCTCCCAGGTGAACTCGGCATCCGAGCTTTCGGGCGCGTGGCTCAGCAGCCACCAGCGCCAGTAGTCGGCGGGCAGCACCTCGAGCGCCTGATCCATGAACACGCCGCGCCCGCGCGAGGTCGAGAACTGGCCGCCATCATAGTTCAGGTAGTTGAACGACTTGATGTAATCGACGAGCTTCCACGGCTCGCCCGAGCCGAGGATCGTCGCGGGGAAGGACAGGGTGTGGAACGGCACGTTGTCCTTGCCCATGAACTGCGTGTAGCGCACGTCGTCGGCGCCCTTGTCGGTGCGCCACCAGCGCTCCCAATCCTCGCCCTTGCCCGCATCGACCCATTCCTGGGCGCAGGCGATGTATTCGATCGGTGCGTCGAACCAGACGTAGAAGACCTTGCCTTCCATGCCCGGCCACTCGGCCTCGCCCTTCCGGACCGGGATGCCCCAGTCGAGATCGCGGGTGATGCCGCGATCCTGCAACCCGTCGCCGTCATTGAGCCACTTGCGGGCGATCGAGGTGGTCAGCACCGGCCAGTCGGTCTTGCTGTCGATCCAGTCCGACAGCTCGCCGCGCATCTTCGACTGGCGCAGGTAGAGATGCTTGGTCTCGCGCGGCTCCAGATCGGTGGAGCCGGAGATCACCGAGCGCGGCTCGATCAGGTCGACGGGGTCGAGCTGCTTGGTGCAGTTGTCGCACTGGTCGCCGCGCGCGCTCTCGAAGCCGCAATTGGGGCAGGTGCCCTCGATGTAGCGGTCGGGCAGGTAGCGGCCGTCGGCCTTGGAGTAGATCTGGGTCTCGACCCGCTCCTCGATCAGCCCGGCCTCGTCGAGACGCGCGGCGAAGGCTTGGGTCAGACGATGGTTCTGCGGGCTGGACGAGCGGCCGAAATGGTCGAAGGAGAGCCGGAAGCCGCGCGCGATCTCGGCCTGCGTCTCGTGCATTTCGGCGCAGTACTCGGCCACCGGCTTGCCGGCCTTGGCGGCGGCCAGCTCGGCCGGGGTGCCGTGCTCGTCGGTGGCGCAGAGAAACAGCACCTCGTGACCGCGCCCGCGCTGGTAGCGGGCGAAGAGGTCGGCGGGAAGCTGGCTGCCCACCAGGTTGCCCAGATGCTTGATCCCGTTGATGTAGGGGATGGCCGAGGTGATGAGATGCCGTGCCATGCTGTGCTGCCGTCCTTCGATGCGTCCGGGGCCCCATGTAGCGATCCCGCCCGCCCAAGGCCAGTGCGGCCTTGAACGCTTGCCCAGCGGTCCAAGCCGCCCTACCTCTGCGCCTCGCGGACCGGGCGCGTGTGGCCCGGCAGGACGACAGGAAGGCCCCATATGAAGAAGACCCCACTCGGCCGCAGCGGCATCGAGGTCAGCGAATGGTGCCTCGGCACCATGACCTATGGCAGCCAGACCCCCGAGGACGACGCGCATCGCCAGCTTGACATGGCGCTCGATGCCGGGATCGATTTCCTCGACGCGGCCGAGATGTACCCGGTGAACCCGGTAAAGGCCGAGACGGTGGGCCGCACCGAGGAATTCATCGGCAACTGGATCGAGAAGAGCGGCAAGCGCGGCGCCTACAAGATCGCCACGAAGGCCGCCGGCCCCAACCCGGGCTGGGCCCGCGACGGCAAGGGCTATGATGGTGGCAATCTGCGCGAGATCGTCGAGGGCTCGCTGCGGCGGCTCAAGACGGAGGTGATCGATCTCTACCAGCTGCACTGGCCCGAGCGCGGCCACTACCATTTCCGTCGCTACTGGTCCTACGATCCCTCGGACCAGAACGCCGAGCGGACGCTTGCGCATATGGATGAGGTACTCGGAACGCTGAAGGCGCTGGTGGCCGAGGGCAAGATCCGCGCATTCGGCCTGTCGAACGAGACCGCTTGGGGCACCACCCGCTGGATCGACCGCGCCGCGGCCATCGGCGGACCGCGCGTCGTCTCCGTGCAGAACGAATACTCGTTGCTGTCGCGGCTCTACGACACCGACATGGCGGAGATGGCGGTGAACGAGGAGGTGCTGCTGCTGGCCTATTCGCCGCTGGCCTGCGGGTATCTGACCGGCAAGTATCAAGACGGCGTGCCCGAGGGCTCGCGGCTGGCGATCAATGGCGATCTCGGCGGTCGCAAGACAGACCGGGTGATCGCGGCGACGCAGGCCTATCTCGACATCGCCGCGCGCCACGGGCTCGACCCGGTGCACATGGCGTTGGCGTGGCAGCGCACGCGGCCTTTCCCGATCTGCCCGATCTTCGGCGCGACCAACACGGATCAGCTCGAGCGCATCCTCGCGGGACGCGAGGTGGTGCTGTCGGACGAGATGGTGGCCGAGATCGATGCTGCCCACAAGCAGCACCCGCTGCCCTATTGAACCGAGATCCGCGTCCGGCGCAGCCATGCCCGGGCGTCCCCTGCGACCCGAGGAGGGCACCGTGACCGTCACCATCCCATCGCGGATCCGCCTCGCGCCCAAGCGGGCGCTCGCGGCATTGCTGTTGCTCTCGGCCTGCGGCGCGGTGGAGCCGCCAGTGCCCACGCCGGTGTTCCGGACCGTGGGCGCGCCGATCGCCTCGAGCCTGCGCGGCAGCGCCTCCGATCTGAACGGCGACTGGATCGTCGCCGCCGCCTATCCCGGCGGGCCGGTCGCGCCCGGCGACCGGGTGACGCTGCGCCTCGACGCCTCGGGCGGCGGGGTCGCGCGGATTTCAGGATCAGGCGAGGCACGGCTCGTGCCGGTGACGGCAGAGGGGCGCGGACGCTTCGATATCGGCGGCGAGCCTTGGTGGCTGCTCTGGACCGATGATGATTTCCGCACCGCGGTGATCGGCGCGCCGGGCGGCGAATATGGCTGGATCATGGATCGCCCCGGTCAGGCCGGAGCCGACCGGGCGCGGGCGGCGCGCGAAATGCTGGACTTCAACGGCTATGACACCGATGCTCTGAAGACCGCACGGGAGGGCTGAACCATGGCGGCATCCGGGGCCAGAACGGCGGCGATCATTGGCGGCGGGGTCATCGGCGGCGGCTGGGCCGCCCGCTTTGCGCTGATGGGCTGGAACGTGCGCATCCACGACACCGACCGCGATGCCGAACGCCGCATCAACGAGGTGATCGATCGCGCCCGCGCCGCGATGCCGGGTCTGTGGGACGTGGCGCTGCCCGATGAGGGCAGGATCTGCTTTCACGACGACCTCGCCGAGGCGGTTGAAGGCGCCGAATGGATCCAGGAAAGCGTGCCCGAGCGGCTCGATCTCAAACACGAGATCTACGCGGCGATCCAAGGCGCTTGTACCGAGGCCGCGATCATCGGCTCCTCGACCTCGGGCTTTCGTCCCTCGGAGCTGTCGGAGGGGGCGGCGCGGCCGGGCCAGATCGTCGTGGCGCACCCGTTCAACCCGGTCTACCTGATTCCGCTTGTCGAAGTCGTCACCGGACCCGGCACCGGCACGGCGAGGATCGACCGGATCCGCTCGACGCTGCGCGACATCGGCGCGCATCCCCTGTTCCTGCGCCGCGAGATCGACGCGCATATCGCCGACCGGCTGCTCGAGGCCGTCTGGCGCGAGGCGCTGTGGTTGGTCTCGGACGGGGTCGCCGACACCGCGGAAATCGACGATGCGATCCGCTACGGCTTCGGTCTGCGCTGGGCGCAGATGGGGCTGTTCGAAACCTACCGCATCGCCGGCGGCGAGGCGGGGATGCGGCAGTTCCTGACTCAGTTCGGCCCGGCGCTGAAATGGCCCTGGAGCAAGCTCACCGACGTTCCGGAACTGACCGACGAGCTGGTCGAGACGATCGCTAGCCAGTCCGACGCGCAATCCGGTCGCCGCTCCATCGCGGAGCTAGAGCGCATTCGCGACGCCAATCTCGTGGCGATCCTGCGCGGGCTTAAGGCGCGCGATTGGGGCGCGGGGCGGCTTTTGAACGCGGCCGAACGTCGGATCGGCGGCGCCGCCCGAAGCCTCGACGCGCTGTCGCTCACCTCGCCACTGCCCACCGGCGCACGCGCGGTGCCGCTCGACTGGAGTGACCAGAACGGCCACATGACCGAGCATCGCTACCTGCAGGCCTTCGGCGATGCGACCGATCGGTTCCTAGCGCTGGTGGGCTGCGATGACGAATACATCGCCTGCGGCCACAGCTACTTCACGGCCGAGACCCATATCCGGCATCTCGCGGAGGTTCACGCGGGGGCCCGGATCGAGATCGACACGCGGCTGCTGCTGGCCGAAGGCCGCAGGCTGCGGATCTTCCACCGGATGTGGGAAAGCTCGCGGCTGGTGGCCACCGGGGAGCATATGCTGGTGCATGTCGATCTCGAAAGCCGCCGGGCGGTGATGCCGCCGTCGGAGCTTCAGGACAAGCTGGCGCGCGTGGCCAAGGCGCATGCGCATCTGCCCGAGCCGGAGGGCGCGGGCGCCGCGGTGGGCCGCCCGCCCGAACGCCAGCCCGATCCGCAGGAGTGAGCCGCCGGGCTCAACCGCGCATCGCGCGGGCCTCCATCGTGCCGTGATAGAACGGCACCGGGCGGCGGGCCTCGGGATCGTCGAGCCGGGCCTGCAACTCGCGCAGCGCCAGCCGGGTGATGTCGGGCAGGTCGAGAGCGTCAATGCGCGCAAGCGGCACCCAGTGCAGATGCGCCAACTCGTCCTCGGCGCCCGAGAAATCATCGGGATCGCTTGCCAGCGCCGAGGCGGGGGCAAGAAAGAACCGCGCATCGAAGCGCCGCGACTGCCCCGGTGGCGTCACCGCGCGAAACATCGGCAAGAGCGGCGCGGCGTCGGGCCGGTGGCCCGAGCGGGCGAAGCCGCGCCAGCCGGGCGGCGCGTCCGGCCAATCGCCGGGTCGGCCGAGGATCTGCCCGGTTTCCTCCCAAAGCTCGCGGATCGCGCAGGCTGCCAGCGCCCCGGCCATCGGCCCCAGCTCCGCCTCGTGATCGGGGCCAAGCGGGGCGTCCAGCGGCACGCGGGCATCGACCGGGTCGAGCGCGCCGCCGGGAAACACGTATTTCGACGGCATGAAGGCCGCCCCCGCGCCGCGTCGACCCATCAGCACCGTCGGGCCCTCGGCCATGTGGCGCAGCACGATGATCGTCGCCGCGTCGCGCGGTGCCGCGGCGCCTTGCATCAATGCGCCTTGCCGAAGCCGTGCATGCGCCGCGCCCACTGGATGCCGACCACGAGCCCCTTGAGGCGCGGCAACAGATAAAGCGACAGCGCCACGGCGACCACGGTCAGCACCGTCGCCATCACTAGAGGTTCGGGGCGAAACCGGGTGAAGCCGACATGGATCACCGGCGCGAGCAGGTGGCCGACGATCAGGATGGTGAGATAGGCGGGGCCGTCATCGGCGCGATGGTGGCACAACTCCTCGCGGCAGACCGGGCAACGGTCGACTACCTTGAGATAGCCTTGGAACAGCCCCCCTTCGCCGCAGTTCGGGCAACGTTTGCGAAAGCCGCGCAGAAGCGCGGGCCGCGTCGGTCGGTCCTCGGTCTCTGCGTTCGGCTGGGGGGGGTGCTCGCTCATCCGCGGCTCCTCGGGAGGTGGCGTCTTGCCCCTCACATGAGCGCTTCGAGAGCATTTTGAAAGACCATGCGCCGGGGTTGCGTCGCCATGCCGCGCGGCAGACCGGTGCCATATCGCGCGAGAGAGCCCGCCGCGTAACGTGCGGCGGGCTCGTCGGCCGGAATGAAAAAGCCGATCCCGGCGCGCTTCCCGGGGGTTACTCGACGGCGGGGAGCAACACGGTATCGATCACGTGGATCACGCCGTTCGACTGCTTGACGTCGGCGATGGTGACGCTGGCGGTGCGGTCCTGGCCATCGGTGATCATGATGGTGCCGTCCTCGCCTTCGCTGACGGTAAAGGTACAGCCGCCGACGGTCTCGACCTCGTGCATGCCGCCATCGTCCGCGATCATGCCGGAGATCGCATCCGACATCGCGTTCGCCGCCACGACGTGGCAGGTGAGGATCTCGGTCAGCCGGTCCTTGTTCTCGGGCAGGAGCAGTTCTTCGACCGCGCCCTCGGGCAGCGCTTCGAAGGCGGCATTGGTCGGCGCGAAAACGGTGAAGGGACCCTCGCCCGAAAGCGTCTCCACCAGATCGGCGGCCTGCACGGCCGCGACAAGCGTGGTGTGATCGGCCGAGTTCACCGCGTTCTCGACGATGTTCATCTCCGGGAACATGGCGGCGCCGCCGACCATCGGGTTGCCGGTTTCGGCGTGGGTCTCGGCCAGAGCCATGGTCGAGGTGAAGGCAAGCGCGGTGCCGGTGAGAATGGCCTTGAGGTTCATGATGTCGTCTCCCTGACGGTTCGGGGGGCGTGCTTGCCCCCTCGTGACGCCAGCAGACACGGCGGCGTAGCGATGCCGGTTGCAACGCTCGACATCACGCTTGCGTGATCCCTCCCGCATCGAGCCAGTCGGGGAGAGCGCCGATATCGTCGAGCACCAGATCCGCATGCGGGGCCAGCGCGTCGCGCGGCGCCAGCCCGGTCAGGACCGCCACCGCCATCATCCCGGCGGCGCGGGCGGCCTTCAGATCGTGCAGGCTGTCGCCGATCATCGCGCAGGCGTCGGGCGCCGCGCCCAGCGCCTCGGCGCAGGCGAGCAGCTGGCCGGGGCCCGGTTTGAAGCCGAAACCGCTATCGGCCCCGGCGACGAAGCCGAACGCCGCGGCCAGACCGGCGGCGCCGATATGCGCGCGGGCGGGAGCCTCGGAATCATTGGTCACCAGCCCCAGCGCCACGCCGCGCGCCGCCAACTTGGCAAAGAGCGGCGCGAGCGGCACCGCCGGGACCTGCGGTGCCTCCGCAGCCCGCGCGTTCATCCGCGCGATCAGGGCCCGTCGGTCGCAGCCCGGAAGATGCGGCAGCATTGCATCGGCGATCTCGGCGGTGGTCGAGGCGATGACGAGGCTGTCGGGTGCGAAGCGCTCGGTTTCGAGGTCATAGCCGAGCGCCGCGGCGATCGCCGCGATTCGCACCGGGTCGCCCTCGGCCTCTGCTTCGATCAACCCGCGCGACCAGCCGCCCCAGGTGGCATGGAAGTCGAACAGCGTGCCGTCCTTGTCGAAGATCAGCGCGGTGGGCTTCATGTCCAGTTCATCCGCGACGGCCCCGCCAGCACCAGCATGGCGGTATGCGGCTCGTCATAGTCATACCCGGCGCCGTCGCAGAAGCTCGTGACCCAGGCGTCGTCCATGGTCAGGAACTCCAGCACCGAGGCCTGAAAGGCGGGTTCGGCCGCGCGGTCGCGCAGATCCTCCGCCGCGGCGCCGGTCGAGCCGAGAAAGACCGGCCACAACTCGTCATTGGCCGCGAGCCAGCCCAGCGCTCCCAGCGCGATCACCTCGGCACGTTCCCGCTTCATGGTTTTCCTCCGAAGGTATTGGCAGGGTTTTGTTAACTAATATTCCCGACCCTGTGACCGGGAGCGGGCGATGGGCCCGAACAAGGACATGCTCATGTCGGGTCGTATCCTGATCGTCGATGGAATCGCAACGCAAAGGGGCGCGCATGACGCGCTTCTCGCGGCCGCGGGCTTCGAGTGCCTGCACTGCCGGGATGGGGCGGTGGCGCTCGCCCGGCTTCCCGATCCCGGGATCGACCTGCTGTTACTGCCGCTGGACGGTGCCGCCGATCCCGCTGAGGCCCGTGGCTTGCTCGAGCGGCTTCGCGCCGGGCCAGCGACGACTCGGCTGCCCGTGGTCGTGACCGGACGCTGGCCCGATCCGGGCTGCAGGCTGGCGCTGCTGCGCGCGGGCGCGGACGAGGTGGCCGAGGCGCCGATGCAGGTGGCGCTGCTGCAGGCCCGGATCCGCAACCTGATGCGCGCCCGCGATACCGAGGGCGAGCTGTCGCGCCGGGCCGCCACCCATCAGGCGCTGGGCTTTTGCGAGGCCGCTACGGGGTTCACCCCCCGTCAGAAGGTCGCCGTCATCACGCCCCGGGCCGAGAATGGAACGGTCGCGCGCCTTGGCCTAAGGGGGGCGACGCGCCGCATCGCACCGCAACAGAGCTTTGCGGCCGAGGCGGGAGAGGAGGATCTTTACGTGATCGATGGCGCTGCCTTGCGCGCCGAAGGGCAGCCCTCGCGCGAGCTGTTTCGCATCGTCGCCGAGCTGCGCAGCCGATCGGCCACCCGCCGCGCCGCGCAGCTCGTGATGCTGCCGGAGCCGGGGCGCGAGGCGGCCATGCTGCTCGATCTAGGGGCGGATGATGTCGTGCCGGCCGGGGTGCTGCCCGAGGAGATCGCCTTCCGGGCCGCGCGGCTGCTGGCCCGGAAGGCGCTGGCCGATCGGCTGCGCGCGACGGAGCGACAGGGGTTGCAGGCCGCGCTGACGGACGAGCTGACGGGGCTGTGGAACCGGCGCTACGCGCTGCCGCATCTGGCGCGGCTGATCGACGAGGCACGGAAGCGGCGGCGGCCCATCGCGGTGATGCTGCTCGACATCGATCATTTCAAGATGGTGAACGACCGCCATGGCCACGCAGCGGGGGACAGGGTGCTGGCGCAGGTCGCCCGGCGCCTGCGCGACGGGCTGCGGCCCGCCGACCTGCTGGCACGGATCGGCGGAGAGGAGTTCCTCGTGGCGATGCCCGAGACCAGCCTCGAACAGGCCCGCGGCGCCGCCGAGCGGCTGCGCCTGAAGATCCGCAACCAGCCCTTCGTCCTGCCCGGAGAGGGGCTGCCTTGCGAGGTCACCGTTTCGGTGGGCGTGGCGACGGGGCCGTGCCACGGCGCCCCGGCGACCGAGGCCGAAACGCTGATGCGCCACGCCGATGCGGCGCTCTACGCGGCCAAGCAGACCGGGCGAAACCGCGTCACGGTAAGCCCGAGCGCGGCCTAGCCGAGGCAGCTTTCGAAGGCTGCGGCCAGATCCTCGATCAGCGCCGGATAGAGATCGGGGCCGGGCTCGAGCCGCAGCCCGTCGGGATCGGCCATGGCTGTCTTGGCTTGCGTGTTCTCGCGCAGCAGCGCCACGAGTTCCGGCGGGGTTTCGGGATCGGTCAGGATGCAGGTGATGCTCCCGGCCTCGATCATCTCGCGCAGCGCCGCGAGCCTGGCCGGCCCCGGAGCCGAGGCGTCCGACAGCGAGACCGCCCCCGTCGCCGGCAGGCCGAAGCGACGCTCGAAATACTGGTAGGCGTCGTGCGGAACCAGGTAGGGGCGCCCGGACAGCAAAGCCAGCCGCTCGGCGATGTCCGCGCCAAGATCGGCATCCGCGGCGATCGCGGCGGCGGCATTGTCGCGGTAGAGCGTGGCATTCTCCGGATCGATCTCGGCCAGCGCCTCGGCCAGCCGCGTCATCCAGACCGCCGCTACCTGCGGGTCGAGCCAGGCATGCGGGTCCGTGTCGCCTCCGGCATGCTCGCTCGTCTGCGTCATCTCGTCGTCGCGCGCGTGGTCGTCGCCGTGGTCGCCCTGCGGGTCTTCGACGTGATCGGCATGCTCGTCGGCCTCTCCATGCCCCTCGGCTTCCTCGTGCTCGCCAGCATCATGATCGTTGTCATGCGCCGCATCTCCATGACCATGCGCGGTTTCGAAGGCCGGGTCCTCGCGTAGCGGCAGCCGCTCCCAGCCGTCGCTGTCGAGCATGGCCAGTGTTTCGGCTTCGGGCGCCAGCGCCGCGAGGCTTTCGGCCAGCCAAGGCACGAGCGCCGGACCGGTCCAGACCACCATGTCCGCCTGCGACAGATGCCGCGCATCCGAGGGGCGCAGCGCGGCATCATGGGGCGAGACGCCCGGCGGCAGCAACAGCTCGGGCGTACCGGCGCCAGCCATGACCCGCGCCACGAGGCTGTGCAATGGCGCGGTGTCGACCACCACGCTCGGCGTCTCGGCAAGCGCGGGGGAGGTGACGAGGGCGAAGGCGGCGGCGACGGGGAGGGTGGGGCGCATGGGGAACCTCTTGTGCATCCGGTACTCGGAGGCTATGCGCTATGTTATAACGTAACAGATGGTCAAGACCCGTCATCGGGATAAGGGAGGCAGTCATGGACGGACCCAGTTTCGCTTGCGGCGATCACGCGGCCTGCATCCGCGGCGCGCTCGGGGCCGCCGAAGCGCGCTGTGCCGCGGACGGCGCACGGCTGACCCCGCTGCGTCGCCGCGTGCTCGAGATCCTGCTGGAGGGGCATTCGGCGATGGGCGCCTATGACGTGCTCGCCCGGCTCGATGCCGAGGGGTTGGGCTCGAAGCCCCCCGTGGCCTACCGGGCATTGGGCTTTCTGGTGGATCACGGGCTTGCCCACAGGATCGAGCGGCTTTCGGCCTATGTCGCCTGCGCCCGCCCCGGGACGACGCATGCGCCCGCCTTCCTGATCTGTCGCGGCTGCGGTGCGGTGGCCGAAACCCAAGGGGCGGAGGGCCTGTCCCGGCCGGCGGCCGAGGCGGGTTTCGTGATCGAGCAGACCGTGATCGAGGCCGAAGGCCTGTGCCCCGCTTGTCAGGGCCCCGCGGCATGAGCCCGTTGATCGAGGCGAAGGGACTGGAGTTCGGACCGAAGGCCGCGCCGGTGCTGCGTGACGTGTCGCTCCGGGTCGATCCGGGCGAGATCGTCACGCTGGTGGGGCCGAACGGCTCGGGCAAGAGTACGCTGTTGCGATTGATGATCGGCGCGCTGGCGCCGCGACGCGGCATGGTGCGCCGTGCGCGGGGTCTGCGCATCGGTTACGTGCCGCAAAGCCTCGTGCTCGACCCATCTCTGCCGATCACGGTGCGGCGCTTTCTCGACCTGCCGCACCGGGTGGGCGATGCCGAGGCCGAGGCGGCGCTGGCGCAGTCCGGCGCTGACGGAATCGCGCACAAGCAGATGGCCGCGCTGTCGGGCGGGCAGTTCCAGCGCGTGCTTCTGGCGCGCGCGGTGCTGAACCGGCCGCAATTGTTGATCCTCGACGAGCCGACGCAGGGTCTCGACCAGCCGGGGCAGGCGGCGTTCTACCGCCGGATCGCGGCGCTGCGCCGGGAGATGGGCTGCGCGGTGCTGATGGTCAGCCACGAGTTGCACGTGGTGATGTCGGCCTCAGACCGCGTGATCTGCCTCAACGGCCATGTCTGCTGCGAAGGCACGCCCGAGGTGGTCTCGGCCGCGCCCGCCTATCGCGAGCTGTTCGGCACCGGCACCGGTGGCCAGCTGGCGCTCTATCGTCATGAGCACGACCACGCCCATGAGGGCGGTGGCGCCGCGCATCATCATCACCACCATCATCATCATCACGCCGAGGGCTGACATGCTCGACGACTTCATGATCCGCGCGGGGCTCGCCGCGCTGGGCACCGCATTGGCTGCGGGTCCGCTCGGCTGCTTCGTGGTCTGGCGCCGCATGGCCTATTTCGGGGATGCCACGAGCCACGCGGCAATCCTTGGCGTCGCGCTGGCGCTGGGGCAGGGGCTGTCGGTGTTTCCCGGCGTGCTTGGTTCAGCACTGGCGATGGCGCTGGCGGTGCATGCGCTCGCAGGGCGCGGCCTCGCGCATGACACGGTGCTGGGGGTGCTGTCGCACGGTGCGCTGGCGACGGGGCTCGTCGCCGTGGCCCTGACCGGGGGCGTGCGCGTCGATCTGGAGCTATACCTCTTCGGCGACGTCCTCACGGTGACGCGCGGCGACCTCGCCTGGATCTGGGGCGGGGCGGCGCTGGTGGTGGGTGTGCTGGTCTGGCGCTGGCGCCGGTTGCTCACGGCGACGCTCTCGCCCGACCTCGCCCATGCCTCGGGCATTGCCCCGCGGCGCGAGGCGCTGGTCCTGACCCTGCTCCTCTCTGCGGTGGTGGCGGTAGCGATCAAGGTGGTGGGCGCATTGCTGATCACCGCGCTCCTGGTGATCCCGGCCGCGGCTGCGCGCGGCGCCGCGCGCACGCCAGAGACCATGGCTCTCTTGGCGCTCGCGGCTGCGGCGGTGTCTGCGCTGGGCGGACTTCAGGTCGCGCTGTGGCTCGACACCCCGGTCGGCCCCTCGATCGTCTGCGTCGCCGTGGTGCTCTTTGCCGGCAGCCTGCCGCTCAGGGTGTTTAGGGCTGCGCGCGGATGATCGCCGGCGGGTAGGCAAAAAACCGGCCCGCCTTGCCCTTGCCACAATCGATCTGCGACCTAGCGCGAAAACGTGTCTGAGGAGAGCAGATGAAACGATACATCATGGCCGCGGCCTTGGCCGCGCTGCCCGCGCTCGGCTTTGCGCCCGAGATCACCGGTTTTTCAGCCAGCACCGCCAGCGCCGCATCGAGCGGCTGCGCGCTTCCCGCCGAGGTGAATGCCAAGGCGACGCGGATCGCTTCCGGTCTCAATACCTTCCGCGCTTCTCAGGGACTCGGCCGGGTCACCCATGACCGGGACCTGTCCAAGGCTGCGCAGGTTCAGGCCTGCGATCTCGCCCGCACCGGGCAATTCGGGCATCGCGGCAGCGACGGTTCCGACCATCGGGTGCGGCTCGAACGCACCGGTTACTGCGCCGGTGTCAGCGCCGAGAACCTGGCTTGGGGCTATCCCCGCGCGAACCAGATCATCACCGGCTGGCAGGGCTCGCCCGGCCACCGGCAGGTGATGGAACTCGACCGCGCGCGCGAGTTCGGCGTCGGCATCGCGCAAGGCGCGAAGGGCCCGGTCTGGGTGCTGGTGATGGCGCAGCCCTGCTGAGACGGCTCAGCCGGTGATCTCCAGCGGGATGGTCACCGGCCCGTCATTGACCAGCGCCACCTTCATGTCGGCGCCGAAGCGCCCGGTCTCGACCGGCACCCCGAGCGCCGCCAGTTCCTCGGCGAAAGCGGCATAGAGCCGTTCGCCGATCTCCGGCGGCGCGGCCGTGGAAAAGCCGGGCCGGTTGCCGGTACGCGTGTCGGCGGCCAGGGTGAACTGGCTCACCACCAGCGCGCCGCCACCGATGTCGAGCAGCGAGCGGTTCATCCGCCCCGCCTCGTCGCGAAAGATCCGGAGCTTGGCGACCTTGTTGGCCAGCTTGGCGGGCAGGGCGTCGCCGTCGCCCTGCATCGCGCAGACCAGTACCAGCAGCCCCGGACCGCAGCGGCCGATCACCTCGCCATCGACGCTGACGCTGGCTTCCGAGACGCGCTGGACCAGTGCCTTCAAAGCTCGTGTTCCCAGGGCGGGTTGGCGCCGGGGCGGCTGACGGTGACCGCTGCGGCGCGGGCGCCGAGGCTCAGCGCGTCGCGAATCTCGTCCTCGTCGAGCGTCGCGACATCGGCCTTGTTGAGCAGACCGGCGCGGTGCAGGCTCGCCAGCACCCCCGCGTTGAAGGTGTCGCCCGCGCCGACCGTGTCGGCCACCTGCACCTTGGGCGCGGCGGCGCTGACCACATGCTCGGCGGTATAGCCGGTCGCGCCTTTCGAACCCTCTGTGATGCAGACGAGCTTCGGGCCCTTGGCCAGCATCTGGCGCGCGAGGTCGGCGGTATCGCCCGCGCCTTCGAGCCAGTGCAGATCCTCGTCAGAGACCTTCACGATGTCGGCGCGCGCGATCATCCGCTCGATCCGGGCGCGGTAGGCGGCCTCGTCGCGGATGAAGCTCGGACGGATATTCGGATCGAGCATGGTGACGCGGGTGGCGCTTTCGCGCGCCTGCAACGCCTCGTAGGCCGTGGCGCAGGGCTCCACCATCAGCGAGATGCCCCCGAAGAACAACGCCTCGGCGCCGGGCTCGGGCAGATCGTCCTCGGTCAGCATCCGCCCGGCGGTGTTCTCGTCATAGAAGCTGTAGCTGGCATGGCCGTCGGTCAGCTTGACGAAGGCCAGCGTGGTCGGACGGTCGGAGATATGCGCGGGAAAGCTGTCGACCTTCGAGGCTTCGAGCGTCTGGCGCAGGATATCGCCGAACATGTCCGAGGAGATCCCCGAGAAGAAACCGGCGGGCGCGCCGAGGCGGCCGAGCGCGATGGCGGTGTTGAAGACCGCGCCGCCCGCATAGGGGGCGAAGGCGGTCTCGCCCGCCTCGGTGCGGCGGGGCAGCATGTCGATCAGGGCTTCGCCGCAGGCGAGGATCATCGGGTTTCCTTCCGGATCTTGGGGCTTCTCGATCGGCGCGGACAATGCCGCCCGACGCCGGGTCATGCAAGCGCGCTCACTGGTTGAGATAGCCCAAAGCGGCGAGAATCGCCGCCAGGACCAGCGCCGCGAGCACCGCCAGCGCGATCTTCCACTTGGAATAAGGCCGCGCGCCCTGAACCTTGCCGGACCTGGCGTTGACCACGAAGGCGTGGCTCTGGCCGCGGTAGCGGTAGGCGGCGGTCCAGACCGGCAGCAGCACGTGCTTGAAGGTCACGTCCGAGATGCGCGTCTCCAGCGCCTCGATCCGCTGCTGGTCGCCGCCGATGTCGCGTCGCACGTCCGAGCGGATCACCTCATCCATGATCTGGCGCGCCTCCTCATAGGCGGCGTCGAGCTCGACCTGATAACCCTCGGCCATGAAGCCCGCCACGAATTCCGGCCGGTAGGGGGTGAGCGCCGGCAAATCCCATGGTCCGAGCGCGTCGGTATGCGCCTTGGGCAGCGATTTCGAGCCGAGCACGAGGATGTCGTCGAAGAACCGCGCAACCCGGCCGCGCACGCGTCTCCAGCGGATGCGCGGCTCGCTCACCTGCGTGGGCTTGCCGTCGCGCATCACGGTGCGGGTGACGTAGTAGGTGTCGCCGCGCTGGCCGCGATACTCGCTCCGGGTCTGCGCGTCGAAGGTCCAGAACGGCACGTAGATGCCGTTCATCCGCCGCCCCTTGCGCGCGTATGCCTTCAGCCCGTTCGGCGCGAACCACAGGCTGCCAAGCCAAGCCGTCAGCGCCTCGTGGGCGCGCGCCTCGTCGATCTCGAAGGGCAGGAGCGCGCGCGGCTTGATGTGGCGGTGGGTGCCGGTATCTGCGACCACGGCGGTGTCGCAGTAGGGACAGCGGGTGGCATGAGTGCCGGGCGCGAATTCCACCTGTGCGCCGCAATTGGGACAGGAGGCGGTGCGCGTCTCCTCGATTTCCGACACCGGCACGTCGCCGCGCCGGGCGCTTTCGAAGTCGATCTCGCGTGTGGCGTCCGGATCGCGCAGCGGCGCGATCGCCTCGCGGTGGCCGCAATGGGTGCAGGCCAGCTCGGTGGTGCCGGGGGCGAAATGCATGTCGCTGCCGCAGACCGGGCAGGGAAAGCGGTGCTCCTCGATCACGCCGCCGGGCGCGGAGCGGGATAGGTTCGGAAGATCACTCACGCGGGGCGGCTCACGGGTCGGTTCATGGGGCGGGCGGCGGAGGCGGGGGCATCACGGTGAAGAGCTGCGCCAGCTCGTCGACATCCTCGGCGCGCTTCCAGCCATCCTGGCCGGCGGTCCAGACGAAGGTGTCGCGGGTGAAGCCGCCCTCGGTCACCATCCGTCCGAGCCGTGCCTTGGAGAAGGGACCCGAGGTCTGCCCGTCCCTGGCGAGGTGCCACACATGCTCGGCCGGCGGCGGCGGGGGAGGCGGCGGCGCGGCCTGGGGTTGCTGCTGCGGCGCCTGCGCTCCGGGCATCGGCCCCCACGGGCCCTGACCCGCGACCATGCCCATGCCAAAGCCCATGCCCGCGCCCATGGTGCCCGACGGGTTGGCGGCGGCGGTGGTCATCGCCTCGGCCGCGGAATACTGGCCGAACCGGCCGAGATCGCCGACGATGCCCATCGAGGTCCGCTTGTCGAGCGCGCGCTCCACCGCTTCTGGCAGCGAGATGTTCTCGACGTAGAATTCGGGAATCTCGAGCCCGTACTGGGCGATCACCGGGGCGATGGCGTCACGGACGACCTTTCCGAGATCGCCGGTATTGGCCGCCATGTCGAGCACCGGGATGCCCGAACCCGCGAGCACGCGGCTCGCCTCCTGCACCACGATGTTGCGGATCTGGTAGGAGATCTCCGAGGTGGTGAACTCGCCATCCGTGCCGACGATCTCGCGCAGGAACAGGGCCGGGTCCTTGACCCGCATCGCGTAGGAGCCGAAGGCGCGCAGCCGCACCGGCCCGAACTCCGGATCGCGGCACATCACCGGGTTCTTGGTGCCCCATTTCTGGTTGGTGATGCGGGTGGTGTTGACGAAATAGACCTCGGATTTGAACGGCGACCGGAACCCGTGGTCCCAGTGCTGCAGCGAGGTCATGATCGGCATGTTGTTGGTCTCGAGCATGTAGAGACCGGGTTTGAACACGTCGGCGAGCTGGCCCTCATGCACGAAGACCGCGGCCTGCCCCTCGCGCACCGTCAGCTTGGCGCCGTACTTGATCTCGTGGCCCTCGCGCTCGAAACGCCAGACCATCGTGTCGCGGCTGTCATCGGTCCAGTGGATGACGTCGATGAACTGGCCGGCGAGAAAATCGAGAATGCCCATGGGTCGTCTCCCGTGTTGCGCTCAGGCGTTGCCGCCCAGCAGTTCCGCCGCGATCTCGCGCGCGATTGGCGCGGCCTCGACGGCGCTCATGCCAGGCTTGAGCCGCCGGTCGTAGAGCATCTTCAGAAGCAGCTCGTCATGCCGTGTCAGCAGGCCGAACTCCTCGTCGTCGTTGAAGATCGAAGGTCGCGCCTGCGGGCTGTCATTGGCAAGCCCCATGCCCTGCGCGAGCTCCTCGTGGATGCAGGCAAGGCGCAGCATGTCCGGGTGCTCGCCCCGGATCAGCGCCACGGCGCGGCTGTAGGTGTTGCCGCCATCGCCGGAGAAGGCGATGACGAGGCACAGCGTCGAGCGCGGCGGGTTGAGGAATGCCCGCACCGAGCTTTCCGCGATCCCGGGCACCATCCGGCGCAGCCGCTCCTCGTAGCCCCGGCGGTCGTCCTCGTTCAGGATCAGCACCGAGAAATTGCCCTCGCCCGCGGTCTGCGAGATCGGCACGCCGGTGAGCCGAGACAGGCGCGCGGCATAGGCCGCGACGGCGTTGCGGTCGCGCACCCGCTGCTTGGCCGGGACGGTGTCGCCGAACTGCACATCCATGCGGATCGGGCTTTCCCAGCGCCGCAAACGGCTCATCGTCGCCTCGGCGCGAAGGTCAGGGCCGTCGGCCACGTATTCGTCGAACAGCGCGATGCGGATGAAGTTGCGCGCCAGCATCGTGTCGGTGAAGGGCGTATCGGGTCCGCCGCCATCGCCGCGGAGCAACCCTTGGGTGACCAGATCGGCCTGCAGCTTGGCATAGTGCTGGCTCAGCGCCTGGCTGGTGGTCGAGCGGACCGGGTCGGGGGTGTTGGCCGGACGCGCAGGCGGCGGCGCGGCGACGGTGGGCGCGCTGACGGCAGGCAGCTTGGCCACCGGCTGGTTGCGCGGCGGCGTCACCGGCACGAGTTCGACCTCGGGCGCACAACTCGCCACGAATGCAAGGGCCATGACCCCGTAGACCAGCCTGACCGACCGCACGACCATTCCTCGTCCTACCCGCGCGCGCCCGCGCCCGTCGCGGCCCGGCCCCGCGCGGCACCCAGAGCCGATTTCAGCTCGCTTTCCATCCGTCGCAGCTCGGCCTCGGCCTCGGCGCGGCGGCGCTTGCCCTCATCGGCGATGTTCAGGCTCTCGTCGATTGTGGCGATCAGGTCGGCATTGGCCGCCTTCACCGCCTCGATGTCGAACACGCCGCGCTCCATCTCGGTGCGGATCGCCTTGTTGGCCGATCGCAGGTTCTCGGCGTTCGAGCGCAACAGGTCGTTGGTCAGGTCGTTGGCCTCGCGCACCGCGCCAGCCGCCGACGCGCCGCGCTGGATCGTCACCGCCTGCGCGAGCTGCGTCTCCCATAGCGGCACGGTGTTGACGAGGGTCGAGTTGATCTTGGTGACGAGCGACTTGTCGTTCTCCTGCACCAGCCGGATCGAGGGCAGCGACTGCATCGTTACCTGCCGGGTGAGCTTCAGATCATGCACACGGCGCTCCAGATCGTCGCGCGCGGCGCGCATGTCGCGCAGTTCCTGCGCCGCCATCACCTGCGCCTCTTCGGAGGCGGCTTCCATCCGGGCCTGCTGCGCCGGGATCTCCTTGGCGTCGATCTCCTTCAATCGTGCCTCGCCGGCGGCGATGTAAAGCGCCAGCTCGTCGTAGAAGGCCAGCGTCTTGTCGTAGAGCACGTCGAGGCTCTCGATGTCCTTCATCAGCGCGTGCTCGTGGCGCAGCAACTCGTCGGTGATCCGGTCGATCTGGCCCTGCACCTCGCGGTAGCGCTCGGTGAACTTGGCCAGCGGCTTGGCGCGGCCCATCAGCTTGTCCCAGAGCGAGCGCTTGCGGTTCGGGTCGAGCTCGCCCACGTCGAAACCACGGATCGTGGCGACGATGTCGCGCAGGCTGTCGCCCGCCGGACCCACATCCTTGTTCTGCACCCCGGCCAGCATCGACTGGCTGATCTGCTGCAGTTCGGCCTGCGCGCCGGAGCCGAAGCGCACGATGGAATTGGTGTCGCCCAGATCGATCTCGGTCATCCGGCGGCGGATTTCGGCGCTCTGTTCCGGCGCCGCCGCTTCCAGCGTCAGCTCGCCGCTCGGTTCGGGCAGGCGGCTCTGGTTCAGCGTTTCGATCTCGGCCAGGCGGGCTGCCGCCGCGTCGCGGGTCTTGTCGGACATCACTCGTTCCCCTCTTCAGACTTCGCCACAACGCCTTCGCGCGCCAGCCGGTCCCGCAATACCCGGATCTCGATATCCATGTCGGTCCGGTCCGAGAGCAGCATCGTCTCGGTCCGGGCCGCGAAGTTGCGATCGAGATCCGTCAGGAGCGATTCATACTCGGCCCGGGCGGCGCTGTCGCGGTTGCGGGACCAAAGTTCCGCAAATTTCACCGAAGCATCGCGCGCGCCCATCAGATAGACGCCAAGATAGCGCCGTGCCTGCGTCAGGTCGCGCGGATCGCGCTCCACGGTGCGGATCATCTCCCGCGCCCTGGCCTGAAAGGCGGCGACGCGCTCGTCGAGACGGCGGTCGCGCAGTCCTGCGATCGCCTCGCGCATCTGCGCGAGGTAGCTCTCGGCCTCGTCCACCACCTTCGCCACGCGGTCCTGCTGGTGATCGTCGACGCCCTCGATGCGCTTGTCGGACAGGGGGTCGATGCCGAAGGCCGCGACATGCAGCCCCGCGGCGGCGATGCCGTAAAGCGCCGCGCCGATCACCCCGCCATCGCCGGACCAGGCCGCCAGCGCCACGCCGACGCCGGTCAGCGCGGAGGCCATCATCTTGCGCGGCCAGGCGGGGCGGCGGGCAACCGGACGGGCGCGCCACTCCGCCTCGGCGCGCAACCCGTCGCGCAGCAGGAACGCGGCCGCGGTGAGCACGCCCGCGCCGAGAAGCCCCGCGACCAGCCCGGCCGGCCCGGCGCCAAGCGAAAACAGCGCCAGAAGGGCCGGGGGCACGAAGAGCAGGTTCACCCGTGCGCCCGCCGGATCGACGCGCGCGGCATCGCGCGGATCGGGGGCGGCGGGGCTGCCCTGCTGTCCGGGGCTGTAGCGCCCGCCGAAGCGCCGCGCCATCAGCCGGCCCCCAAAAGGCCGGTGGCGGTGCCGGCCATCAGGGCCAGCAGCACGAGATAGGCGATGGTACGGAACGGCGCGGGCATGGCGTCCTCCTGTGTGGCTGGCAACGCCGCGCGGCGCTGCGACATGCCGCGCAGCGCCGCGAGGAATTGCGCCCCGGCAAAGACCAGCGCGGAGGCGACAAGGAGCAACAGAATCAATCGCGTCATGGCCGGGCGGTCCCTTGGCTAGGCACTTTTGATAATAGGGGGTGCCGCGCGGCTTTTCGAGGGGCGCTCAGCGTTTGGGAGACTTGGCGCCCCTGTTGCCTCCCGGTCCCCCGCGCGTCGGACGGTCGGTTTTCGGCCCGGACCGATCGCCCTTCGGGCTGGGCCGCTGGCTGCCGGGGCCGGGCCGGTCGCCGCCGCCCGGGGTTTTCGCCCCGAACACGCGGCCGGTGCCGCCGGGCCGCTTGGCCGCGTCGGGCGTGGTCCCCTTGGCCGAGCCGGACCGCTTGGCCTCGCTCGCCTGCTTGCGCGCGCCGCCGGGCCCCTTGGGGCCGCCGCCGCCGCGCAGGCCGGGCTTGGCGCCGTTGCTGCCATCGGGGCGGCGGCGCTGCACCTTGGGGCCATCGCTTTCGCCGAGTTGTTCGCGCAGTACCTTGGGACGGATTTCCTCGACCTCGCCGGGCTCGAGATTGCCGATCTGGAACGGGCCGTAGCTGATCCGGATCAGCCGGTTCACCGTCACGTCCAGCGCCGCCATGGCGCGACGGATCTCGCGGTTCTTGCCCTCGCGCAGCCCGATCGTCAGCCAGGCGTTGGCGCCCTGCTGGCGGTCAAAGGTCACCTGCATCGGCTGGTAGTCCACGCCCTCGACCGAGATGCCCTTGCGCAGCCGGTCGAGCTTTTCCTCGCTGACCGAACCGTTGATCCGCACCCGGTAGCGGCGCAGCCAGCCGGTCGAGGGCAGCTCCAGTTGCCGCTTCAGCTCGCCGTCATTGGTGAGCAGCAACAGACCTTCGGAATTGAGGTCGAGCCGGCCCACGCTCATCACGCGCGGCATGTCTTCGGGCAGGTCGTCGAAGACGGTCCTGCGGCCCTTCTCGTCCGAGGCGCTGGTCACCAGCCCGGCGGGCTTGTGATAGAGCCAGAGCCGCGCCGGTTCGGGCGCGGCCAGAGGCGCGCCGTCGACGGTGATGCGGTCCTTCGCGGTGACGTTCAGCGCCGGGCTGAAGATCCGCTCGCCGTTCACCTTGACGCGGCCGTCCTCGATCATGCGCTCCGCCTCGCGCCGCGAGGCGACGCCTGCGCGGGAGAGAACCTTGGCGATCCGGTCGCCCTCGGGGGTGTCGTTCTTGTCCATCTTCCCGCCATACCCGCTTGCGCGGTCCCTTGCCAGCGCCGCGCGCGCCGGGGCATCAGGGCGCATGAGGTTTCACTCGCACATGGATCTGGCGCTGGTCGAGGCGCGCGCCGCCGCCACGCGCGGCGAGGTGCCCGTGGGGGCCGTGGTGACGGATGCCTCGGGCGCGGTGATCGCACGCGCCGGCAACCGGACCCGCGAGCTGTGCGACCCCACGGCCCATGCCGAAATGCTGGCGATCCGCGCCGCCTGCGCGGCGCTGGGCTCCGAGCGGCTCACGGGCTGCGCCCTCTGGGTAACGCTCGAGCCGTGCCCGATGTGCGCCGCGGCCATCTCCTTCGCCCGCCTCGCGCGACTGCATTACGGCGCGGCGGATCCCAAGTCGGGCGGGGTCGCGCAAGGGGCGCGGGTGTTCGCGCATCCGCAATGCCACCACCGGCCCGAAATCTTCGATGGCATCGCGGAGGCCGAGGCCGAGGCGTTGCTGACCCGGTTCTTCGCGGGGCTTCGCAAGGGATGAGCCGAATACGCGGTGGCGATGTCGCGCCGTGCGCATTTGCGGAGAGATGAACCTGAGGGGCGGGGCGGAAGAATTGATCGGTCACGGGTGGGGCGGGTTCTGGACTTGGCGGCGGCCCGGCCCGATATTGTGGCCATGAGTCTGCCTCCCGGTTTCCTCGACGAATTGCGCACGCGTCTCAGCCTCGGCCAGGTGGTCGGGCGCAAGGTCGCGTGGGACATGAAGAAGTCGAACCAGGGCAAGGGCGACTTCTGGGCGCCATGCCCGTTCCATCAGGAAAAATCGGCGAGCTTCCACGTCGATGACCGCAAGGGCTTCTACTACTGCTTCGGCTGCCACGCGAAGGGCGACGCGATCTCCTTCGTGCGCGAGACCGAGAATGTCGACTTCATCGACGCGGTGAAGATCCTCGCCGCCGAGGCGGGCATGCCGATGCCCGAGCGCGACCCGCAGGCGCAGAAGAAGGCGGATCGCCGCTCCGAGCTTGTCGAGGTGATGGAGCAGGCGGTGCAGTGGTTCCGCATGCAGCTCAAGACCAACGCCGCGAGCGCGGCGCGCGACTACCTCGCCGGGCGCGGCCTTGACCCGGAGGCGCAGGCGCGTTGGGAGCTGGGCTTCGCCCCCGATGACCGTGCCGCGCTGACCCGGGCGCTCAAGGGCAAGGGCATCGCCGAGGAGATGATCGTCGCGGCCGGTCTTGCGGCGAAACCCGAAGGCGGTGGCGCGCTCTACGACCGGTTCCGGGGCCGCATCATCTTTCCGATCCGCGACGGGCGCGGCCGCGCCATCGCGCTGGGCGGGCGGGCGATGGACCCGAATGCGCGCGCGAAATACCTCAATTCGCCCGAGACCGAGCTCTTCGACAAGGGCCGCAATCTCTACAACCTTGCGCCCGCGCGCGAGGCCGCCGGCAAGGGCGCGCCGCTCGTGGTGGCCGAGGGCTACATGGACGTGATCGCCCTGTCCGAGGCCGGGTTGACGGCGGCGGTGGCGCCGCTGGGCACCGCCGTCACCGAAAGCCAGCTGCAGCTGATGTGGCGCGTCCATCCCGAGCCGGTGATCGCGCTTGACGGCGACGCGGCCGGTTTGCGCGCGGCACGGCGGGTCATCGATCTGGCGCTGCCGCTGATCGGCGCGGGGCACGGCCTGCGATTCGCGCTGATGCCGGAGGGGCTCGACCCCGACGACCTGATCCGCGCCAAGGGCGCGGGCGCGATGCGCGAGATCGTGTCGAACGCGCAGCCGATGGTGCAGCTGCTGTGGCGACGCGAGACCGAGGGGCATGATTTCGACAGCCCCGAACGGCGCGCCGCTCTCGACAAGCGGCTGCGCGACGCGGTGGCGTTGATCCGCGATCCCGACCTGCGCGGCCATTACGAGCAGGAACTGAAGCGGCTGAAATGGGAGCTGTTCAACCCGCGCCGCCAGAACGGTCCGACCCGGATCGACCGCGGCGGCAAGGGCAGCTTCTTCAAGCCGGGCCAGCTGCCGCTGGCGCCCAGCCCCTCGGCGCGCGCCTCGATGCTCGCGACCGGCGGCGCGGTCGAGGACCACCTGCGCGAAGCGGTGATCCTCGCGACGCTGATCGCGACGCCGCAGGTGCTGCACGAGTTCGAACCGGCGCTGGAGCGGATGGACTGCCGCGATCCCGACCACGCGGCGCTGGTGCATTGCATACTCGCCTGCCACCACGAGACCGATCTGCGAGGCGCGCTTGAGGCGCGGCTCGGCGCGGAGGCTCTTGAAACCCTGTTCGCACAACGCCATGTGGCGATCAGCCCGGCGGTCCGGAAGCCTGGCGACCCCGAACTCGCGCGCATGTGCCTGGCCGAGGAACTGGCCAAGCTCGATGCGAGGCGCGGCCATGCGAGGGAGCTCGCGGAGGCGGTCGAGGATCTGTCCGGGCTCAGCGACGAAGGGCTGACCTGGCGATTGTCGCGCGCCGCCGAGGCGCTCGACCGCGCCGGACGGGGCGATGGGGAGGATACGACCGAATACGAGTACGGCACCAACGGCGCCCCGATGCGGCGCGACGAGCGGTCCGAATTCGACGCGCTTCTGGGGACCATCGCCTTCGGCAAGGCGGGGCCCAAGGGCAGCTGAATCGCAGCCCGTCGCATCCGATTCGGCGACGGAGGTTGCGCATACATCAAAGAATCGGGCGCAGGGTGGTTGCGAATCGCGACCCTTGAGGGTTGATTCGGACAGTCCGAATCACTGCCCGGCGCTGGACAGGACGTTCACCGAACGAGGAGCCCTTCATGGCCGCGAAAGACACCGACGACCGCAAGGACGATGACCAGGACGGGGCGATGACGCTCGACATGAGCCAGGCGGCGGTCAAGAAGATGATCTCCGAGGCGCGCGAGCGCGGCTACATCACCTACGACCAGCTCAATCAGGTGCTGCCGCCGGATCAGGTTTCCTCGGACCAGATCGAGGACGTCATGTCGATGCTCTCGGAGATGGGCATCCAGGTGACCGAGGCCGAGGAAAGCGAAGAGTCCGAGGATGGCGGCTCGCGCGAGATCGCCACGGTGGGCGGCAATCGCGACGTGGCGCTGGCCGGGGCCGAGGCCGAGAAGCTCGACCGCACCGACGATCCGGTCCGCATGTATCTGCGCGAGATGGGCTCGGTCGAACTGCTGTCGCGCGAGGGCGAGATCGCCATCGCCAAGCGCATCGAGGCCGGTCGCAACACCATGATCGCGGGGCTTTGCGAAAGCCCGCTGACCTTTCAGGCGATCACGATCTGGCGCGACGAGCTTCTGTCCGAGGACATCCTGCTGCGCGACGTGATCGATCTCGAGACCACCTTCTCGGGCCAGATGGGCGAGGAAGAGGGCGACGAGCCCGTGGTCGAGGCCGCCACCGCGACCGGCGGCGAGAAGGCCGAGCGCGGCGGCGACAAGGCCGAATACGACGCAGACGGCAATCCGATCCGCAACAATGACGACGATGACGAGGACGACGAGCAGCACAACATGTCGCTCGCCGCGATGGAGGCCGCGCTGAAGCCGCGCGTGCTCGAGACGCTCGATACCATCGCCGAGAATTTCGACCGCCTCTCTGCGATGCAGGACGCGCGGATGTCCGCGACGCTGAACGAGGATGCGAGCTTCTCCAAGGCCAACGAGGCCGAGTACCAGACGCTGCGCTCCGAGTTGGTCGTGCTGGTGAACTCGCTGCATCTGCACAACAACCGGATCGAAGCGCTGATCGACCAGCTTTACGGCATCAACCGCCGGATCATGTCGATTGACTCGAGCATGGTGAAGCTGGCGGACCAGGCCCGCATCAACCGCCGCGAGTTCATCGACGAGTATCGCGGCGCCGAGCTCGACCCGTCCTGGATGGACCGCATGGCCGAGAAGCCAGGCCGCGGCTGGCAGGCGCTGTTCGAGCGCTCGGCCGGCAAGATCGAGGAACTGCGCGCCGAGATGGCGCAGGTCGGCCAGTATGTCGGCGTCGACATCGGCGAGTTCCGCCGCATCGTCCAGCAGGTCCAGAAGGGCGAGAAGGAGGCCCGGCAGGCCAAGAAGGAGATGGTCGAGGCCAACCTGCGTCTCGTGATCTCGATCGCCAAGAAATACACGAACCGGGGCCTGCAGTTCCTCGACTTGATTCAGGAAGGCAACATCGGCCTGATGAAGGCGGTCGACAAGTTCGAGTATCGCCGCGGCTACAAGTTCTCGACCTACGCGACCTGGTGGATCCGTCAGGCGATCACCCGCTCGATCGCCGATCAGGCGCGCACCATCCGGATCCCGGTGCACATGATCGAGACGATCAACAAGCTGGTCCGCACCGGCCGCCAGATGCTGCACGAGATCGGCCGCGAGCCGACGCCGGAGGAGCTGGCCGAGAAGCTGCAGATGCCGCTCGAGAAGGTTCGCAAGGTGATGAAGATCGCCAAGGAACCGATCTCGCTCGAGACGCCGATCGGCGACGAGGAAGACAGCCAGCTCGGCGATTTCATCGAGGACAAGAACGCGATCCTGCCGCTGGATTCCGCCATTCAGGAGAACCTGAAGGAAACCACGACGCGGGTTCTGGCCTCGCTCACCCCGCGCGAGGAGCGGGTTCTGCGGATGCGCTTCGGCATCGGCATGAACACCGATCACACGCTCGAAGAGGTCGGCCAGCAGTTCAGCGTCACCCGCGAACGTATTCGCCAGATCGAGGCAAAGGCGCTCCGGAAGCTCAAGCATCCGAGCCGGTCGCGCAAGCTGCGCAGCTTCCTCGATCAATAAGTTCGTTCGGTTGGGACCAGAACGGCGGCGGGACATCCCGCCGCCGTTTTTCGTACCTGCAACGCCGGGTTGACGGATCGGGGTCGAACCGTGAACATCGCCGCAGTTCCAGCAAGGATGCCTTCATGCCCTCCGATCCCCTCAGCCTCGTTGCCTTGGCCACTACCCTTATTCTGCTGATTGCCCTTGCGGCGACCATCACCGCCCTGAGAGGCGCGCGGTCCACGCTTGCGGGGCTGCGCGGAGAGATGGAGGCGGGGCGGCGCGACGCCGACGAGATCCGTGGTCAGGCCGAGGGGCAGCGCACCCGGCTCGAGGAGCGCGAGCGCGAGCTGGCAGCGCTCAAGGACGAGCTGAGGGCAGCGCGGCGCGCCCAGTTCGAGACCGAGGCCGCGCATGGCGAGACCCGCGCCGCCAAGGCGGCGCTGGAGGAAGCCAAGCGGGGGCTGGAGCAGGCGCGCGACGACCTGAAAGGGCAGCTCTCGGGTCTCACCGCCGAGATGCGCGAGCTGCAGGAGCGCCACGCGCAGCTGCAGTCCGACCATGCGACGCTGCAGGCCCGGCGCGCTGGCGAGATCGAGGCCGCAGAGACGCGCATCAAGGAACTCAAGGAACTGCGCGAGGAGATGTCGCGCCGCTTCGAGGAGCTGGCGACGAAAACCCTGCGCCAGACCGGGGAAGATTTCTCCAAGGCCAACACCCGGACGCTCACCGAACTGCTGACCCCGTTCCGCGACCACGTCTCGCGCTTCGAGTCCGAGCTGCGGCAGGTCCATGGCAAGGCCGATGAGGAACGCGCGCGGCTCGGCAAGCAGATCGAGATGCTGACCACCCAGTCCGAGACGATCCGTTCCGAGGCCGCGGCCCTGACCCGCGCGCTCAAGGGCGACAAGCAAAAGCAGGGCGCCTGGGGCGAGATGATCCTCGAACGCATCCTCGAAAGCTCGGGGCTGGAGCGCGACACCCATTACCTCGTGCAGGAAAGCCGCACCGACGAGCAGGGCGCGCGCTGGCGTCCCGACGTGGTGGTGAAGATGCCGCGTGGCAAGAGCCTCGTGATCGACAGCAAGGTGAGCCTCGTGGCCTACGAGGCCGCCGTCAACGCCGAGACCGAGGAGGAGCGGGCCCGGCACCTGCGTGAACACGTGGCCTCCGTGCGCCGCCACATCGATCAGCTCGCCGCCAAGGGCTATCACGCGATGGAGGAGGGGTCGGTCGACTACGTGCTGATGTTCATGCCGATCGAGGGGGCGCTCTCGGCGGCCCTGGCCGAGAGCGGTGACCTGACCGCCTATGCAGTGTCCAAGGGGGTGGGGGTGATGACCCCCTCGACGCTGATGGTGACGCTGCGCACCGTCGATCACATCTGGACCGTAGAGAGGCGCGAGAGCAATGCCGAGGCGATCGCCGACCGGGCGGGCAAGCTCTACGACAAGGTGGCGAACTTCGTCGGCAACATGCAGCAGGTGGGCCGTGCCCTCGAACAGGCCAGCAAGGCGCATGGCGATGCGATGGGGCAGCTTTCGACCGGCAATGGCAACGTTCTGCGACAGATCGAAATGCTGAAATCCATGGGCGCGCGCACCCAGAAGAGCCTCGGTGTCGCATTCGATGAGGCCGATGAGGATGATCCGGCGCCACGCGCCATCGGCGTGCAGGAGCCCGCCGAGTAGCCTCTCGAAGAGCGAGTGTTGCCGCTCGGACACTGGCCTCCAAGGTCATGTGAACTAGTTCGAAACCTTCTCCATGTTCCGGTGTTGGTCAGGCAGGATCGAGACGGGAGACACCGCCATGAACAAGCTGATCGCCATCGCCTTTGCCGCCGTCATCACCATGCCGCTGATGGGCGTCGCCCCGATCCTGTCCTCGGCCGCGGGCTTTGCCGACGTGACCGAGCCAGCCGCGCGCTATGACCTCGACGGCCCGATCGAAATCCCCGTCACCGCCGCCGAGCTCGCGGATTGCCGGGCGACGCTCGAGCAGGTCTTCGTCGGCGCCGAAGGCGGTGCCGCAGGCAGCCCCTCGGTGCGCTGCGTCGTCACCGGCTGAGCCTTGAACACGAGCTTCGTCATCGAGACCCGAGGTCCCGGGCTGACCGAGTTCACCCGGCAGGTGGCCGAATGGATCGCGCAGGAGGCGCCAGACGAGGCGCTCCTGACGCTTTTCGTGCGGCACACCTCGTGTTCACTACTGATTCAGGAGAATGCCGATCCAGAGGTACGGACGGATCTGGCCGCCTTCTTTCATCGTCTCGTGCCGCCTTCGGACGATCCGTCGATGGGTTATCTCACCCATACCTATGAGGGGCCTGACGACATGCCGGGCCATATCAAGGCGGCGCTCCTGCCCACGAGTTTGCAGATCCCGGTGATCGGCGGGCGCATGGCGCTCGGGACTTGGCAGGGGATCTACCTGTTCGAGCATCGCTCACGCCCGCATCATCGCGAGGTCGTGGCACTGCTGCGCTGAAGCGGCTCGCGTCATATGGTGGGTCCGCCGCGACCCCTACCCAATCCTTGGGCGCCCCCCTATACTGGCTGTGGACCACGGGCACAGGCCCCCAAGAGACGATGAGGATCCCGGATGCGCTGCCCGTTTTGCGGAAATGTCGACACGCAGGTCAAGGATTCCCGCCCGGCCGAGGATCACGCCGCGATCCGCCGTCGGCGGTTCTGTCCCTCCTGCGGTGGTCGCTTTACCACCTATGAGCGGGTGCAGCTGCGCGACCTCGTGGTGATCAAGTCGAATGGCCGCCGCGAGGAGTTCGACCGCGACAAGCTCGAGCGCTCGATCCGCATCGCGCTTCAAAAGCGCCCGGTGGAGCCCGAGCGCATGGACCAGATGATCTCGGGCATCGTGCGACGGCTCGAAAGCCTCGGCGACACCGACATTCCGTCTTCCAAGATCGGTGAGATCGTCATGGAGTCGCTCGCGCGGATCGACACCGTGGCCTATGTGCGTTTTGCCAGCGTCTACATGAACTTCCAGGCCGTGGGCGATTTCGACAAGTTCATGTCCGAGCTTCGCCCCAACCCGGCAGAGAAGTGAGCCGCGCACTCGACCGTCGCTTCATGGCGCTGGCGCTGTCGTTGGGACGGCGCGGGCTGGGCCGGGTCTGGCCCAACCCCAATGTCGGCTGCGTGATCGTCCGCGACGGCCGCATCCTCGGGCGCGGCCGCACCGCGGATGGTGGTCGGCCCCATGCCGAAACGCAGGCGCTGGCGCAGGCCGGCGCGGCGGCGCGTGGGGCCACGGCCTATGTCACGCTGGAGCCCTGCGCCCATCACGGCCAAACGCCGCCCTGCGCCGATGCGCTGGTCGCCGCCGGGCTGGCGCGGGTGGTCGTCGCCGCGCAGGACCCTGATCCGCGCGTCGCGGGGCGCGGCATCGAACGGCTGCGGGCGGCGGGGATCGCGGTCGAGACCGGGTTGATGGAGGACGAGGCGCGCCGTGATCTGGCCGGGTTCCTGAGCCGGGTCGAGCGCGGCCGCCCCTTCGTGACGCTGAAGCTCGCCTCTAGCCTCGACGGGCGCATCGCCACCGGTGCCGGCGAAAGCCGCTGGATCACCGGGCCCGAGGCCCGGGCCCGGGTCCACATGATGCGCGCGCGGCACGACGCGGTGATGGTCGGTGGCGGCACCGCTCGGACCGACGATCCGATGCTCAACGTGCGCGGTCTCGGTATCGATCGGCAGCCGGTGCGGGTGGTGCTGTCGCGGCGGCTGGATCTGCCCATGGACGGGGCGCTGGCGCGCAGCGCGCGCGAGGTGCCGCTCTGGCTCTGCCACGGCCCCGAGGCCGATGCGGCGCCGTGGAGAGCGCTGGGGGCCGAAAGCCTGAGCTGCCCCATCTCGGCGAGGCAGCTCGATCCCGCCGCCGTGCTGCAGGCGCTGGGGGCTGCGGGGCTGACGCGGGTGTTCTGCGAAGGCGGTGCCGGCCTCGCCGCATCTCTTCTCGGGGCAGGGCTGGTGGACGAGTTGGTGCTGTTCACCGCCGGCTGCGCGATCGGAGCCGAAGGCACGCCGGCCCTTTCTGCCATGGGGATCGGCGCTCTGGCCGAGGCGCCGCGGCTGCGGCTCGCAGGCCTGGACCGCGTGGGCGGCGACGTGATGAGCGTCTGGCGGGCGAGCGGCGGCTGATACGACAACAGCCGCCCTGAAGGGCGGCTGCGACGCATGGGTTCGAATGACGATCAGTTGCCGTCGGACTCATCCGCTTCGTCATCGTCGATTTCGTTCTCTTCGAGATTGCCGAACTCGTCATTCGAGCCGTCGCCCTCGTCTTCCTCGACATCGCCCATGGGCTGCTCGGTCTCGCCGAACTCGTCTTCTTCGATCACGTCCTCGTCGTCGTCATTGTCGCGATCATTACCGACCCGGCCCCGTTCGAGGATATCGTCGACATCGGATGGCACCTCGTCGGTATCTTCCGAGCCGACACGGGCCTCGTTGCGGGCCTCGATCTCCTGCGGCGTCAGCTGGCCGTCGCCATCGAGGTCGTAGCGCAGCAGCGTCAGCCCAACCTCGCCGAAGGCGTCGGTGAGCTCCGTTTTGCTGAGATAGCCATCCCCGTCGACGTCGACCATTCCGAAGGTCGCCTCCTGCGCCTGCACGCCGGTCGCGGCGAGGCCGCCCGCAAGGGCGATGGCGGTAAGGCTCTTGGTCGTGAAGGTCATGCGATGTCCTTTCCGTCTGTCGTTCGGCGGCCCATTACGGGGCCGGGCCGGCGGTGTGGCCGGCGCTTCGCGGGGGCAACGGCGCGCCGCATCGCATGTTCCATGGAGCCGGGGCCGTTCGGTGGCATCCCGCCGAACGGCTCAGCGGCGCCAGAGCGGCGCGGCCGTGGCAAAGAGACCTTGCAGCTTCGCGAGAGCCCGCAGCCCGGGACGGCGCGGAGCAAGGCCAGCGGCCAGCCGTTCCAGCGCGAGCTCCGGCGGGCAGGGCCGGCCGCTCAACGGATCGAAGTAGCGCGGCCAGCCGATCAGCGCCGCATGGGCGAGCGCCGTGATGTCGGGCCGCGCCACGCGGCGGGGACAGGGCGGGCCGAGGTCGCGGGTCAGCCCCCAGCCCGCGTAGAACGGCGTGCCGAGGCAGGTCACCTTCACGCCACGCAGCAGCGCCTCGAAGCCGGTGCCCGAGGTGATCGTCCAGACCTCGTCCGCCACGGTGAGCGCGGCAAGAATGTCGGTGCCCGCCAGCACCACATCGGCAAGTCGCTCCGCATCCGGTACGGCGCCGGGCCGCAATCCGGCCTCGACGTCTGGATGCGGCTTGTAGAGGATCACGGCGTCGGGATGCGCGGCTCGGACGGCTTCGAGCAGGGCGCGATTGGTTCGGACCCGCGCCGCGCCGAGACGAATCGCCGCGTCGTCCTCGACCTGCCCCGGCACCAGGATGCGGTGGCCGGGCGGCAGCTCGGGCAGCGCCACTCCGGCGAGGTTGTATTTCGACAGACCGGCAGCGATCAGACGCTCCACCAGCCGCGACGCGCGGCGCCGCGCATGATCCGGCAGGGTTGGAGAGGCGGCGATCAGCCTCTCCAGCCGGCTTTCCCGCCTCGGGTCGTAATGCAGGCCGAGATCATCGAGCGCGAGGCTCGCCGGTGGCACCAGCGCCGCGCCAAGGCCTTTCGAGCGTAGCAAGCCGTCCTCGACGCGCATCGCGCCTTCCGGCGCCTCGCGGTCGCCCCAGACCATCAGCCGGCGGTCGCTGTGCTCGGCCTGCCGGGTCGCACGGGATGGGGGATCGGCGAAGATCACCGGCCGGACGGTGCCGAAGCCCGCCTGCAGGTGCCGCCGCTTCCACAACCGCATGCCCGCAGCCACCCATCCGGCCCGGTCTTCGCGCCAGGCGCGGGTGTCGGCCTCGATGGCGTCCAGCGCCTCCTCGAAGCTGCAGGCCCGGTCGCGGAGCGGGTCGTGCCAATGCGGATAGAGGATCATCGCGGCGGCAAAGAGCTGGGCGCGGGTCAGCCGCCTCTGCCGGCGCCAGACCGGGTCGCGATCCTCGCTGAGCGCCCAACCAGCATAGAAGGGCTGACCATGCACCACCGGGCGATGCCCGGCGAGGATCGCCTCGAAGCCCATCTGCGAGGAAAAGACATGCACCGCGATCGCACCGTCGAGCAGCCGCCATGGCGAGACCGGTGCATCGCAGAACGACATGCCGGGGCCGAGATCGTCTGGCCGGAAATGCCCGGCCCGGAAGTCCTGCTGGGTCTCGGGATGGGTCTTGATGACGATCCGGGCACCGGGATGCGCCTCGCGCGCCTCGAACAGCATCTCGAGAAACCGGTTGCGGTCGCCGCGGCTGGCGCGCACCGCGGCATCCCCCGCTGTCTGATCGATCACCAGCACGTATCCCGGTGCGGGCACCGGGGCTTCGGGGTCGAAGCCCGTGTATTTCGACAGTTCGGCCTCGCGCAGCCGGGCGATGCCGTCGCGGGCCCGGTCGAGCAGCGCCGTGTCGTCGAGCGGGTGGGTGGCGAGCAGGCTTTCGAGGTCAGAGACCGTGGCCGGATCGAAATGCGTGCCGCCGTGATCGATCAGCAGCCCCAGCGGCGGGCCCCCGGCGCGGCCCGGTCGGACCGAACGCAAGAAGGCGTCCTCGATCCGTACGAGCTGCGCACCGCGCCGTTGGGCCAGGGCTTCGCCGCGCCATGCGGTCGGGCTCTGGCCCCAGACGCCGACGAGGTCCCCGGCATTCGGCAGGCCTGGCCGCGGCGCGTAGCCGGCGGCGCGCAGGCGCCGGCGCATCGGCCGCCGCAGCAGCCCGCCATTGCAGACGAAGAGCGGGCGCGGTCCCGGCGCGCCGCTCAAGGTCAGTTCACGGCGCTGACGGCTTCGCGGGACGAGGTCAGCGTGCCGGTCAGCCCGCCGATCACCCGGCCGAACTCGACGATCGGCGCCTCGGTGACATAGACCGTGTCGTCGTCGCGGATCGCGAAGTCGCGGGCCATGAACATGCCGTTGGGCTTGGTCAGGTCGAGCACGTAGACCACGCGCTGCGTGCCGACGAGATCGGGAATGCCGGTGATCTGGCTGGCGATCACCGCCGGCTCGTTGCGGAACACGAAGACGCCGGTGGGATCGGCCAGCGTCGGGTTGAGGCCGCCGACCCGGGCAATCGCCTCGATCGCCGAGATGTTGCGGCTCTCGAAGGGCACGAGATCCTGCGTGCCGGTGGCGCCCAGCGCCGTGAAATCGCGGGTGTCGGCTTCGACGAGGATCCGGTCGCCGGCGCGCAGCGCGATGTCGGCGCGCGGGTGCTCGTAAAGGTCCTGGAACCAGACCTCGCCGGTCGTGGAGCCGCGCGTCACCGTGACCTGCGCCACTTCGGGACGCACCGTGACGCCGCCCGCCGAGGCCAGCATCGCCGAGAGCGTGCGGGTCGGGCGTTCGATCGGGTAGACGCCCTGCGCGCCGACATCGCCCACCACCGAGACGGTCGAGCCGTCACCGGCGAGGCGGCGCACCTGCACCTGCGGATCGGGCGTCTGCGCCTCGAGCTTTTCGCTGATGATCCGGCGGATCGCCTCGGGCGTGTTGCCCGCCGCGCGGATCCTGCCGGCATAGGGCACGAAGATGAAGCCCGAGCCGTCGACCTGCACCTCTTCGAGGACGGTGGCGTTCTGGCCCGTCGGCACCAGAAGCCCGTCATCGACGTTTTCCCAGATCGTCAGCCCGAGCACGTCGCCGGGTTGGATCGTGTCGGAGCCCAGCAGCCCGGCACTTTCGAAGGCGGCGGCAAAGCCCAGCGCCGGGGTGACGCCGGCGATCCGGTTCACCCGGTCGTCCACCGCGACCACGAAGGCGTCGCCCTCGCGCAGCACCGAGCCCGCGAAGATCTCGCGCTTGTTGGGGCCGGAGCGCGGGGTGAGCCCGCAGCCGGCGACGAGGGCGAGCGCGGCCGCAAGGGCCGCGCCGCGTGCGAGGCGGTGGGTAAGGGGTGTCACTGCGCGGTCTCCTCGACCTGTTCCTGTCTGCCTGCGGCCCCTCGCCGGGACCGGTCTGCCTGCGACCCGTTGTGGCCCGGGCCTGCCATTGTAATTGTTGGGCAGAATCTGCCCGTTGCGGGCAAGGCTAGCGCGCGACACGGGCCATGACCAGTTGTTGCGCATCAGCAGCCGGGAGCATCCGGGGGCGGTGTGGCCTGCGAGACGCGCCAGAGGGTCAGGGCAAGGCGCGCAGCGGCTGACGCGGTGCGGCGCGGCCCGCGCGCAGCGCGTCATAGGGGTCCTCGGCAGCGAGCATCATGTCGGCCACCTGCCGCAACAGTCGCCTGCGCCCGCCCGAGGAGTAGAAGCCGCCCGAGACCTGGCTCGTCTCCAGCAGGAAGCGCCGGTAGTCCCGATAGGCGCGTCGATCCGGGCGTACCGGCTGCGCGAAGAACTCGGCCAGCGGCTGGGTCGAGGCGAGGTCGGGCTTGGAGTAGACCGCGCGACCGAAGGCCTTGAGCGGGATGCCACGCCACAGCACCTGCTGCGCGGCCGTGGAGTTGACCGTGACGGCGGTGCGCGCGGCGTCCAGAAGCCGCGCCAGCTTGCCGCCGCGCAGGTAGTGAACCCTCCCGTCGACACCGTGGACACGGGCGAGATCGCGGATGATCCGCCGGAGCGGGGCTTGACCGTTCTCGAGCGGATGCGCCTTGAAGACGAGATGGTGATGACGCGGCGCGCCCTTGGCAAAGCCCTCGATCACCAGTTCGAGGAACTCGGACATCCGGGTGAAGGGCGAATGCGCGCGAAAGCTGGCATCGTGTTCGAGCTGCAGCAGCGCGAGGTGATAGGGGTAGCCGCCATGGCGAATCCGCGCCGTCGCGAGGATCCGGTCGAGCGCGAGGAAGGGCATCAGCAGCAGCCGCGTCGTGTAGAGCCGCGCCTCGGTCGCGAGCGGCAACTCGCGATGCGCGCGAAATCCCGCATAGGCGTGATTCCGAAACAGCACGAACCAGTGGTAGAGCGCGCCATAGAACACGTGCTGGCGCATGTCGCCCCAATGGGCAGGCGCCTCCGTGATCTCGGGGTCCGAGCGCTCCAGCGCCGCCCGCATCTCGTCTATGCCGATCTCCATCAGCCGCGAATGGCCGTTGGTGCCGCCCCGCTCGTAGGTGACCCACCAAGGGCGCAGATAGCCCTCCTCGAAGACGTGCACGGTCAGCCCGCGCGCCCGTGCCGCCGCGACGGCGGCGGCATGGACCGGCCGCGTGTCGCCATACAGCACGATGTCGGTGATGCCGTGCTTATCGACCAGCGCCTCGAAGGCGTCGGGCCAGTCATCGGCATTGCCGCGATAGGGGATGTAGCTGGCCCGGTCGTGCCAGAAGGCCGCGTCGCCGGCGTTGAAGCCGACACGCCAGGTCGTGGCGCCGGCCGCGCGCAGCATCCGGGCAAGCCTATGGAAGAAGGGGCCGTGCGGGCCCTGCAGGAACAAGAAGCGTCTCTTGGCGGGATCGGTCATGTTGCGGACCATGTTGACGTACGATCCCTTTCGTTTCGCATCGGCTCCGGGCCGTTTTATGGCGTCGGGATGACGTGTGAAAGTGCCCACCCTTGTGCGCATCCCGCAGCGGTTCTAGGTCTTGGGACGCAAGACAGGAGCGCGCCCATGTTCACAGGCATCATCACCGACGTCGGAGAGGTTCTCGACGTGGTGCAGGAGGGCGACCTGCGCGCCCGCATCGCCACGTCCTATGATCCCGAGACCATCGATATCGGCGCCTCGATCGCTTGCGACGGCGTCTGTCTCACCGTCGTCGCGCTGGGCCGCGAACCGCGCAACTGGTTCGACGTGCAAATCTCGGCCGAGACGGTCGGCCTGACCAATATCGGCCGCAACGGTTGGCATGTGGGCAAGCGGATCAACCTCGAGCGCGCGCTCAAGGTCGGCGACGAATTGGGCGGGCATATCGTGTCGGGCCATGTCGACGGCGTGGCCGAGGTGGTGTCGACCCGCGACGAGGGCGACAGCCTGAGGGTGCGTTTCCGTGCACCCGAGGCACTGGCCAAGTTCATCGCCCCCAAGGGCTCGGTCGCGCTCAACGGCACCTCGCTCACCGTCAACGAGGTCGACGGCACGGAGTTCGGCGTCAACCTGATCCCGCATACCCGCGAGGTGACGAATTGGGGCGAGATCGCCCAAGGCCAGTTCATCAATCTCGAAATCGACACCATGGCGCGCTACGTGGCGCGGCTGCGCGACTGGGACGCATGAGCCTCGGTCACAATGGCGGCCCGTCGCTGGTGCCGGGCGCGGGCTGGCGCCGCCACGCCTGGGCCCGGGCCCGCCGCGAATTGCTGCCTACACTTCCGGTCGAGGTCGTGAGGTTGCGGGTGAAACGCGCCGCGGCGCTCGGTCTCGACTATCGCAGCTATGCCTCGGTGCGGGCGGCGACTGGCCATGACCTGATCGGCTTCCTGTTTTCGTCGAATGCGCTGCGGCTGCTGCGGCCGGGGGATGCCATGCCGCAGGAACGGCGCGCCAGGCTGGCCAGCCTGGCGGCGCGCCGGGTCGCGGCGGTACATCCACCACTCGATCCGGCGCGCGTGCGCGTTTCGGCTCCGATCGACGTCGCCGGGCGTGCGCCGGGGCTTTCAGAGGGCTGGCGTGCCACCGGCGACCGATTGCGCGACATGCTCGACGGGCCTGCCGATCGGTTCCTCGTGATAGGTGACACCGCGCTCGAACGCGACTGGGCCGAAGCGGCGCGGGCGGCGGGCTTCATGAAAGCCGAAAGGTACTTCGGGGGCTGAAGGTTCTCTGCGTGGCCAAGGGCGTGTCCTGCGTATTTAAGGAACAAAGTTGCCGAATGCGCTTGGCTACTTTGTTCCCGAAATACGCAAATCCCGCCCCGTCCGACCGGTGCCGCCCTCAGCAATTTGGCAGGTTCACGGCCAGTCCCCCTTGCGAGGTTTCCTTGTACTTGTCGCTCATGTCGCGCCCCGTCTGGCGCATCGTCTCGATTGCGACATCGAGCGGCACCAGATGCGCGCCATCGCCCCTGAGCGCGAGGCTCGCCGCCGCCACCGCCTTGACCGCGCCCATGCCGTTGCGCTCGATGCAGGGCACCTGAACGAGGCCGGCCACGGGATCGCAGGTCATGCCCAGATGATGTTCGAGCGCGATCTCGGCGGCGTTCTCGACCTGCGCGGGCGTGCCGCCCAGCACCGCGGCCAGCCCTGCTGCGGCCATCGCGGCGGCCGAGCCCACCTCGGCCTGACAGCCGCATTCGGCGCCCGAGATCGAGGCGTTCTCCTTGATCAGCCCGCCGATGGCGGCGGCGGTAAGCAGGAATTCCGGCACCTGCTCACGACTGGCGCCCGGCACGTGGTCGAGCCAGTAGCGCATCACCGCCGGTACTACCCCCGCGGCACCGTTGGTGGGCGCGGTCACCACCTGCCCGCCGGCGGCATTCTCCTCGTTCACGGCCATCGCGTAGGCCGAGATCCAGTCGGTCACGAGATGCGGCGCGGCCATGTTGCCGCCGCGTTCGGCGCGCAGCGAGGCGTGGATCGCCGCCGCGCGGCGGCGCACGCCGAGACCACCGGGAAGCGTGCCCTCGGCCTCGAGCCCGCGGTCGATGCAATCGGACATGACGCGCCAGATCCTGCGGATGTCGCCATCGAGATCGGTACGGGGACGCCGCACGCGCTCGTTGGCCCGTTTCATCGCCGCGATCGACATGCCGCTCTCCGCCGCCATGCGCAGCATTTCCTTGGCGCTGGCAAAGGGGTAGGGCACGGCCGGGCCGTGATCGGGGGCGGGGCCGGCCGCCAGCTCCTCGGCGGTACGCACGAAGCCACCGCCGATCGAGTAGTAGGTCTGCTCGACCACCACGTCGCCTTGGGCGTCGTGGCCCCGGAGCACCAGCCCGTTGGCATGAGCCGGCAGCGGCGGGCCGTAATCGAAGACCAGATCGCTCCCCGGGTCGAAGCGCAGCGGTGCCAGCCCCCCGGGATGCAGCGTCCTCTCCGCCCGGAGCCGGGCCAGTTCAGCCTCCGCCGCCTCGGCGTCATATCCCGCCACGGTGATCCCGGCGAGGCCCAGCATCACCGCCCGGTCGGTGGCATGCCCCGCCCCGGTGAAGGCGAGCGAGCCGTGCAGCCGGGCCGACACGCCCGCCACCTTGAAGGGTTGCGCGCGCAGATGGTCGAGAAACCGCTCGGCCGCGACCATCGGGCCGATGGTATGCGATGATGACGGGCCGATGCCGATCTTGAAGATGTCGAAGACGGAGAGAAACATCAGGTTGCGTGTCCTTCGGGTGGGCGTGGCGGTCGCGGATCGGTGAAGGGGCGGGCGCCCAGACCCTCGACCCGGATCGCCGCCGCGACCGAGGCGCGGGCCTCGAAGCGCTCCAGCGCCGCTCGCAGGGCAGGCCAGCGCCTCAGTTCGAACCAGCCGGTGCCGCTTTCGGGGTAGAGGGCGCACCAGCGCAGCATGGGCGCGAGGTAGCAGTCCAGCGCCGAGGGCTGTGCCGCCCCGAGCCAGCCACCGAGCGCCGGCGCCGCGGCCTCGAGCCTGTCGAGCATGCCCAGCGTGCGCTGCGCCGTGCGCTCGTGCAGCGCGAAGACCATCTCCGGGGCGATATGCTCGCCACCATAGAACAGCATCCTGAGCGCAGGGTGCAGCGTGTTCGACAGCCAGAACAGCCAGGCCAGCGCCATTCCTCGCTCGGGCGCGTCGGGGGCAGGCATCAGCGCCACGCGCTCGCGATGCCGGTCCGACAGCCACAGCAGGATCGCCGCGGTCTCGAAGATCGGCCCTTCCTCCGTCTCTAGCACCGGGATCATGCCATGAGGATTGAGCGCGAGATAGGCGGGTGCGCGCTGGCCCTGCGCGCGCCGGTCCACCAGCGCGGTGCGATAATCGAGGCCCAGTTCCTCGAGCGCGAGACGCACGCAGAGCGAGGCATTGTCGGGCGCGTAATGCAGTCGCAGTGTCATGGGCTCATCCTCCGAGGTGCGGGTTGGGGCCGCTGCTCCTGATGCGACCATTCGCACGCGATCCGCGCAAGGCCCGATCCGACGGCACCCGAACAGGGACGATTGCCCCTCGCAGGCGCCGGGCATCTTTCCTATAACCGGGGCGGACCCGCGAGGAGGCGCAGCATGGCCAAGGACCTGTCACCCGTTGAAAAGGCGAAGTTCGTCGCCGCCAAGCAGGCGAGCCGTCTCGTTGAAAGCGGCATGCGCGTGGGCCTTGGCACCGGCTCCACCGCCGAATGGCTGGTGCGCTGCCTGGGCGAGATGGTGCGCGACGAGGGGCTCGACATCCGCGCCGTGCCGACCTCGCACCGCACCGCCGATCTGGCGCGCGAACTCGGGATCGAGGTGGTGACGCTGGAAGAGGCCGGCTGGCTCGACCTGACCATCGACGGCGCCGACGAGGTCGACGGCGAGCTGAACCTGATCAAGGGCGGTGGCGCCGCGCTGCTGCACGAGAAGATCGTGGCGACGGCCTCGGACCGAATGGTCGTCATCGCCGACGCGACCAAGCGGGTCGAGACGCTGGGGGCGTTCCCGTTGCCGGTGGAGATCATCCCCTTCGGCTGGCAGGCCACCAAGGTGCTGGTCGAGGAGACGCTGGTCGGGCTCGACGTGCTGGGCCGCGAGGTGGCGCTGCGGATGAAGGACGGCCAGCCGGTGCGCACCGACGAGGGCAACCACATCCTCGATCTGCACCTCAACCGCATCGGCAATGCACGCCAGCTTGGCCTCGCGCTCAACCAGATCGCGGGGGTGGTCGAGAACGGCCTGTTCGTCGATATCTGCGACGCGGTGGTGATCGGCCATGGCGATGGCCGGGTCGAGAGCTACGATCTGCATGGCGACGCGCAGGAGACGCATTTCGATTTTCTCGCCCCCGACAACATCTTCACAGACATTTCCGACTAGGACTGACCGACTTATGGCATTCGACTATGATCTCTTCGTGATCGGCGGCGGCTCGGGCGGGGTACGCGCCGCGCGCACCGCCGCCGCCACCGGCGCAACCGTGGCGCTGGCCGAGGAGAGCCGCATGGGCGGCACCTGCGTGATCCGCGGCTGCGTGCCGAAGAAGCTCATGGTCTATGCCTCGGGTTATGGCGAGGTGCTCGACGAGGCGCGCGCCTATGGCTGGGAGATCGGCGAGGGCCGCTTCGACTGGCGCCCCTTCCGTGAGAAGCTGCATGCCGAGCTGGACCGGCTCGAAGGCGTCTATCGCCGCCTGCTCGACGGCTCCGGGGTCGAGATGTTCGACGCCCGCGCCAAGATCGCCGATCCGCACACGGTCGAGCTTGCCGATGGCAGCCGCAAGACCGCCAAGCACATCCTCGTGGCGACCGGCGGCCGCCCGGTGCGCCCCGACATGAAGAACGCGCATCTGGGCATGGTCTCGGACGACATCTTCGATCTCGAGTCACTGCCGAAATCGATCCTGATCGTCGGCGGCGGCTACATCGCCTGCGAATTCGCCTGCATCCTGCACGGGCTCGGCGTGAAGGTGACGCAGTTCTACCGCGGCGCGCAGATCCTGCGCGGCTTCGACGACGAGGCGCGCGGCCTGATCGCGGATTCGATGCGCGAGCGCGGCATCGACCTGCATCTGGGCACCAACGTGGTCGAGATGTGCCCCGAGGCCGAGGCGGGCGACGCCGTGCGCCACCACGGCACCGACTCGGACGCTGCGGGGTCGAATGGCTTGGCCGAGGCGGCGCCCGGCACCAAGGGACCGGTCTGGGTCAAGGCGACCAATGGCGACGAGCGGGTCTATGACGCGGTGCTCTTCGCCACCGGGCGGAAGCCCAACACCGACGGCCTTGGGCTCGAGGAGGCGGGCGTGACCCTCGCGCGGGGCGGCGCCATCGAGGTCGACGAGTACAGCCAGACCGGCTGTCCTTCGATCTATGCGATCGGCGACGTCACCGACCGGGTGAACCTCACCCCGGTGGCGATCCGCGAGGGGATGCAGTTCGTCGAGACCGTATTCAAGGGCAACCCAACGCCGGTGGATCATGCGCTGATCCCCTCGGCGGTGTTCACTCAGCCCGAGCTGGGCACGATCGGCCTGACCGAGGAAGCGGCGCGCGAGATCGAGCCGGTCGAGGTCTACTGCTCGTCATTCAAGCCGATGCAGTCGGCCTTCGCCGGATCGGCCGACCGGGTGCTGATGAAGCTCGTGGTGTCGATCGAGACCCGCAAGATCCTGGGCTGTCACATCGTCGCACCCGAGGCGGGCGAGCTGATCCAGCTCGCGGGCATCGCGGTCAAGATGGGCGCCACGAAGGAGGATTTCGACCGGACCGTGGCGGTGCATCCGACCATGGCCGAGGAGATCGTCACCATGCGCGAGCCGGTGCGGCGTTCTTGAATACCGGGCGTTTGCCCACACATGCAAAGCGTGCCGGGTGAAACCGGCGCGGGGGAAACCAACAGGGGAACAGAGGCTTCATGGCTGGAAACAACGGCGGCCCTTGGGGTGGCGGTGGCGGCGGGCGCGGACCCGGCGGCGGGGATGACGACAGGCGGCCCGGCGGCCCGCAGCGGCCGCGCCGGCCCGGCGAGAGCCCGCAGATCGACGAATTGATGAACAAGGGCCGCGAACAGCTGCGCGTGCTGATGGGCGGCGGCGGTCGCGGCACCGGATCCGGCGGCAATGGCGGACCGGGCTTTCACATGTCGCGCGGAACCATCGGCCTCATCGCCGCGGGCGCGCTGGTGCTCTGGGGCGTGATGTCTTTCTACACGGTGCGGCCCGAAGAGCAGTCGGTCGAACTGTTCCTCGGCTCCTACTCCTCCACCGGCAGCCCCGGCCTGAACTTCGCGCCATGGCCGCTGGTCACGCACGAGGTCGTCAACGTCACCTCCGAGCGGACCGAGAATATCGGTATCGGTCGCGACAATGACGGGCTGATGCTGACCACCGACGCCAATATCGTCGATATCGGCTTCCAGGTGGTCTGGAACGTGTCCGACCCGGCCAAGTTCCTGTTCAACATCCGCGACCCGCAGCTCACCGTGCAGGCGGTGTCGGAATCCGTGATGCGCGAGATCATCGCCGCTTCGAACCTGGCGCCGATCCTCAACCGCGACCGGGGTCTGATCGCCGACACGGCGATGGAGTCGATCCAGGCGACGCTCGACGCCTACGAGAGCGGCATCAACATCGTCCGGGTCAACCTCGACCGCGCCGACCCGCCCTCGGAGGTGATCGACGCGTTCCGCGACGTGCAGGCCGCCGAGCAGGAGCGCGACCGCCTGCAGCGCCAGGCCGACGCCTATGCCAACCGGGTTCTTGCCGAGGCGCGTGGCGAAGCCGCGCAGACCGTCGAGCAGGCCGAGGGCTACCGCGCCCAGACCATCAACGACGCGCTGGGTCAGGCCAGCCGCTTCTCGGCAGTGCAGGACGAATACGCGCAGGCGCCGCAGGTCACCCGCCGCCGTCTCTATCTCGAATCGATGGAGCGGGTTCTGGGCGACGTCGACAAGATGGTGCTCGACCCCTCGATCACCGGCGGCGAGGGCGGCGGCACCGGCATCGTGCCGTTCCTGCCGCTGAACGAGCTGGGCCGCCAGTCGGGCAACCAGCAGCAGCAGGGCGCGGCCTCCGCCTCCAACGCCACCACCGGGCAGGGGAACTGAGATGAAGAAGACCGCAATCCTGCTACCCGCCATCGTCATCGCCGTCGCGGTGGGCCTGTCGTCGATCTACGTCGTCGACGAGCGCGAAAAGGCGCTCGTGCTGCAGTTCGGCCAGATTCGCCAGGTCAAGGAAGAGCCCGGCCTCGGGGTCAAGATTCCGCTGATCCAGGAGGTCGTGACCTATGACGACCGGATCCTGTCGCTCGACACCGAGACCATCGAGGTCACGCCCTCGGACGACCGCCGGCTCGTGGTCGACGCCTTCGCGCGCTACCGCATCGCCGACGTGGTGCAGTTCCGGCAGGCCGTCGGCGTGGGCGGCGTGCGTGCTGCCGAGGATCGGCTCAGCTCGATCCTCAACGCGCAGATCCGCGAGGTGCTCGGCGCCGACCAGGTGACTTCCGACACTATCCTGTCCTCGGATCGCCGCGAACTGATGAACCGCATCCGCGAGCAGGCGCAGCGCTCGGCGCAGGGCCTCGGCATTGACGTGGTCGACGTGCGTCTCAAGCAGACCAACCTGCCGAGCCAGAACCTCGACGCGACCTTCGCGCGGATGCGCGCCGAGCGCGAGCGCGAGGCGGCCGACGAGATCGCCCGCGGTAACGAGGCCGCGCAGCGGGTTCGCGCGCTGGCCGACCGGACCGTGATCGAGACTCTGTCGGAGGCCGAGCGCGAGGCGCAGGTGACCCGAGGCGAAGCCGATGCCGAGGCCAACGCGATCTTCGCGGCCGCCTACAATGCCGATCCGGAGTTCTTCGACTTCTACCGGTCGCTGCAGGCCTATGAACGAGCGCTGCAGGGCTCCAACTCGCAGCTGGTGCTGACCCCAGACAGCGCCTTCTTCGACTACCTCTACAACGACGACCTGCCCGAGGGGATGACCCCGGCGCCCGCGCGGGCGCGCGGCCCCCTCAGTGGCGGCGCCGAGGAGGAGACGGCCTCGGGCGAGGCGGATGCCGGCGTGATCCGGCTCGACAGCCTGCAAGTCCGCCAGGGCGAGGACGGCACCGTGACCTTCTCGACCCAGGAGGGCGAGATCGATGCGCAAGCCGAAGCCGATGCTGCGGCCGAGGGTCAGGCCGAAGCGCTGACGCCGCGGGTGACGCTGCCCGAGGACGACGCTGACGCCGGTGCCGGGGTGGCGACGCAGTGACGCCGATCCTGCTGGGCCTAGGCCTGGTGCTCGTGATTGAGGGGCTGGCCTGGGCGCTGGCCCCTTCGCTCGTTCTTAGGATGCTTGAGACGCTGCGCGACATGCCGCCCGAGCAGCGTCGCCTGGCGGGGCTGGTGGCGCTGGCGCTCGGGGTGGCGCTGTTGTGGATGGCGCGCCTGACCACGCTCTGATCCGCATCCGTTCATGTTACAACCCGTCACACCGCTTTGACGCGTCGCGACCCGGGCTTGAGTTGCACCGAAGCGGCCTTACGTTGATGGTCTGCGCCGACCGGAGCGGCTCGATGCATCGCGCTCCGACGCACAGGACGAAACAGGAGTGTGCCCGTGAACGCCAAGACCAATTCCACGTCCCTCGTCACCCCCGTCCGCGCCGTTTCGGTGCTGGCCCTGGGCGCCGCGCTGGGGCTGGGCCAAGTGGCCCCGCTCGCTGCGCAGGACACCGCCGTGACGCCGGAGACGGAGGCCCAGACGACGGCCGATGCGCCCGATGCGACGCGGCCGCTCACCTTCGCCGATCTCGCCGAGCAGGTGAGCCCGGCGGTGGTCAACATCACCACCTCGACCATGGTTTCGGCCCCGGCCGGACCGCAGGGCATCGTGCCCGAGGGCTCGCCCTTCGAGGAGTTCTTCCGCGACTTCCAGAATCGCGGCGACAGCGCGCCGCGCCGCTCCTCGGCGCTGGGCTCGGGCTTCGTCATCTCGGCCGATGGCTACGTGGTCACCAACAACCACGTCATCGACGGCGCCGACGAGATCAATATCGAGTTCTTCTCCGGCAAGACGCTCAAGGCCGAAGTGGTGGGCACCGATGCCTCCACCGACATCGCGCTGCTGAAGGTCGAGGGCGAGGATCTGCCCTATGTAGAGTTCGGTGACAGCACCGGCCAAGGCGCTCGCGTGGGCGACTGGGTGATGGCGATGGGCAACCCGCTGGGTCAGGGTTTCTCGGTCTCGGCCGGTATCGTCTCGGCCCGGGGCCGGGCGCTCTCGGGCACCTATGACGACTACATCCAGACCGATGCCGCGATCAACCGCGGCAACTCGGGTGGCCCGCTGTTCAACATGTCGGGCGAGGTGATCGGCGTGAACACCGCGATCCTGTCGCCCAATGGCGGCTCGATCGGCATCGGCTTCGCAATGTCCTCGGACGTGGTGACCGAGGTGGTCGACCAGCTGCAGGAATTCGGCGAGACCCGGCGCGGCTGGCTCGGCGTGCGGATCCAGGACGTGACGCCCGACATGGTCGAGGCGATCGAGGGGCTGGAAGGTGCCGCCGGTGCGCTTGTCACCGATGTGCCCGAGGGTCCGGCGATGGAGGCCGGCATGGAGGCGGGCGACGTGATCGTCAATTTCGACGGCCACGAGGTGCCCGATACGCGCGACCTCGTGCGCATGGTCGGCCGCGCCCCGGTGGGCGAGGAGGTGCCGGTGACGGTTCTGCGCGATGGCGAAATGGTCGAGTTGGCCGTGACGCTGGGCCGCCGCGAGGACGCCGAAAGCGCGGTGCCCGCCTCGGCGCAGGGGTCGGGCGAAGGCGCCGAGACCGAGATGTTCGGGCTCAGCCTGTCCGAGCTGACGCCGGAACTGCGCCAGCAGCTCGATCTGCCCGAGGACGCGGAAGGCCTGGTGGTGACCGATGTGGACCCGGCCTCGGATGCCGCCGAAAAGGGCGTCGCCGCGGGTGACGTGATCACCGAGGCCGGGCAGCAGCCCGTCGCCTCCGTGGCCGATTTCGAGGCCCGCGTCGAAGAGGCCCGCGAGGCCGGCCGCAAGTCGCTGCTGCTCCTGGTGCGGCGCGCCGGTGATCCGCGCTTCGTGGCGCTGGGGCTGGAAGAGACGGCGGAGTGATCCGCAGAGGATCCGCTCGGACCGGGAAGGGCGCCTTCGGGCGCCCTTTTTCATGGCCCTAGCGGCGGTTCATGATGTCCAGCTGTTCGGCGGTCAGAGGCGCGATGCCGAGGCGCTGCGCGGAGGCCAGAGACAGCACCGGGCTGTCCGGCCCGCCGCTGCCCCGCTGGAACGCCTGCACGGCGTCGAGCGTCACCCTGTCGAGCTGCCCGGTCACCGGGCCGGGATGAAAGCCGCGCGTCACCAGCGCGCGCTGCAAGGTCTCGACGAAGGCGGGGGTGAACTCGGGCGGGCAGAGCGTCTCGAACAGCACTTCGCGCCGCTCCCGCAGGATCTGCTGGCGGGTGATGCTGCGATAGCGTGCGGGACCCTCGCCGGGCTCACGCTGCTGCTCGCGCACGGTCTCGATCACCGCGGGGGTGATGTCGCGCCCGTAGCAGCGTCCTCCGGCGCCGGTTTCGATCTCGGCCGACATGAAGGCCGGCACCTGCGGCGCGGCGGAAGCGCAGGCCGCGAGGGGCACAAGAAGTAGAAGTCGGAACATCGGGCACCGGCGGTCGTTACCCGCCCGAACCTAGACGCCCGCGCCCGGCGCCGGAAGCCTTGGCGGATCACATGGGCGCCGCGTGGCACGGCGGACGCAGCAGCTCTGGAAAGGGGGCGGCATCCGGGCACTGGCGGCGCCGCGGCGGCTCGCCTAGACAGGGCGGCGCAACGCGACAGAGGAGCCTGAGATGGCGAAGATCACATATATCGAGCATGACGGCACCGAGCATGTCGTCGACGTGGCCAACGGGCTGACCGTCATGGAGGGGGCGCGCGACAACGGCATCCCCGGCATCGAGGCCGATTGCGGTGGCGCCTGCGCCTGCTCGACCTGCCATGTCTATGTCGACGAGGCCTGGGTCGGGAAGCTGCCCGAGAAGGACCCGATGGAAGAGGACATGCTGGAATTCGCCTACGAGCCGGACGAGACGCGCTCGCGGCTGACCTGCCAGCTCAAGGTCTCCGACGCGCTCGACGGTCTCGTGGTGCGCATGCCCGAGCGGCAGATCTGATGCGCGCGGCCCTGCTGACATGGCTCCTTGCCGGGCCGGCCATGGCGCAGGGCCAAGGCCTCTCCGAGGCACGGTTCACCGAGCCCACCACGCGCTACGCGCATGGTGTCTTCGGTGAAACCGAGGAATGGGGCGCGCTCGAGATGGTGACCGAAACCGGCGAGACCCGGTTGATCCGGCTCCCCGATTCCCGTGTCTTCGAGGACACCGCACCGCGGCTGGCCGATGTCGACGGCGACGGCGCCATGGAGGCCGTGGTGGTCGAGACGGATGCGGCGCAGGGCGCGCGGCTTTCCGTCTACGGCCCCGACGGGCTGATCGCCGCGACGCCCTATATCGGCACCTCGCATCGCTGGCTGGCGCCGCTGCCGCCTGCCGAACTGGACGGCGACGGGCATATCGAGCTGGCCTATGTCGACCGGCCGCATCTGGCCCGGGTGCTGCGGGTCTGGCGGCTGCGGGACGGCGTGCTGGAACAGGTCGCGGCGCTGGAAGGGCTGACCAATCACCGCTTCGGCGCGCCCGACATCTCGGGCGGGGTGCGCGATTGTGGGGAGGGGCCGGAACTCGTGCTCGCCGATGCGTCATGGCGTCGGATCATGGCGGTACGGCTCGTGGAAGGCACGCTGTCGGCGCGCGATATCGGGCCGCTGGAAGAGGCCGGTTTCGCCTTGGCGCTTGACTGCGCGGGTTAAACCAGAGCCGCCAGCACCAGAAGCGCGGCCATTTCAGCCAATTGCTGGGTGCCACCGAGAATGTCGCCGGTCTGGCCGCCGATCTTGGCGCGTGCGATGGCGGTGCCGGCCAGAGCCGCCAACGCCACCGCCGGAGCCAGCAGCAGAAGGCTCCACCCAGCCAGCGGCAGCACGATGAGAGCCGCGACGCCACAGGCCAGCGCCATGGCTCGGCCGCTGGGCCGCCCGGCGAGCCGCGCCAGCCCGTCCTTGCGCGCATGCGGCAGCCGCGCCATTGGCCAGACCATGGCCGCCCGGCTCAGCACGGCGGCGATCACCAACCCCCAGGGACCCGCCGCCACCAGCGCCGACCAGCGGATCAGCAGGCTCGTTCCGATCGCCAGCACGCCATAGCTGCCGACGCGGCTGTCGCGCATGATCTCGAGCCGACCGGCCCGCTCGAAGCCGCCCCAGAGCCCGTCGGCGCAGTCGGCGAGCCCGTCCTCGTGCAGCGCCCCGGTCAGCAGGATCTGCCCAAAGAGCGCCAGTGCCGCCGCCGGGCCGGGCGGCAGCCCCAGCGCCAGCGCGACCCAGAAGCTCAAACCCGCGATCGCACCGACCGCCAGACCCGCCACCGGAAAGGCCCAGACCCCTTCCGGTTGTACCGGCGCCGGGCCGACGGGCAGGCGGGTCAGCAGGCCGAAGGCCGCGCGGATTGGTTGAAGCATCTGGACCTCTTTTCAAGTCGTACCCTCTAGGGTTAGGCAGGCCGGAGCCGCGATGCAACGAGGACGCCGCATGACTGCCCCCTTTACCGATCTCGCAGGTCTGCGTGCCCTGCTGCGGGAGCTTCCCGCTCCCGATGTCACGGCGCAGGCCGAGGCGGCCGCCCGCAACGCGCAATTGACCAAGCCGATGGGCTCTCTGGGACGGCTCGAGGAGCTGGCGCTGTGGTATGCGGGTTGGCGCGGCACGTCGCGGCCGCGATTGTCCCGACCGCAGGTGGCGATCTTCGCGGGCAATCACGGGGTGGTGGCGCGCGGCGTCTCGGCTTTCCCGGCGGAGGTCACCGCGCAGATGGTCGGCAATTTTGAGGCCGGCGGCGCGGCGGTGAACCAGCTGGCCCTGGCGTTCGGCGCCACGATGACCGTGCATCCCTTGGACCTCGACCGGCCCACGGGCGATTTCGTCACCGAACCGGCGATGAGCGAGGCCGATCTCGTCGCGGCGATGGCTGTGGGCTGGAGGGCGGTGGACCCCGAGGCGGACCTTCTGGTCGCGGGCGAGATGGGTATCGGCAATACCTGCGCCGCCTCGGCCATCGCGCTGGCGCTCGAAGGCGGCGAGGCGCGCGACTGGACCGGGCGCGGCACCGGCGTCGACGATGCCGGTCTCGCCCGCAAGGCCGAGGCGGTGGCGCAGGGCGCGGCGCGGATCGCCGGAGAAAGCGATCCTCTGCAGGTGCTGCGCCAGCTCGGCGGGCGCGAGATCGTGGCGATGGCGGGGGCGATCCTCGCGGCCCGGCATCACCGCATCCCGGTGATCCTCGACGGCTTCATCTGCTGCTCCGCCGCGCTGGTACTGCACCGCGCCGCCCCGGCTGCGCTCGACCACGCGGTCGCCGGCCACCAGGGCGCGGAGAGCGGCCATGCGCGGCTGCTCGACGCGCTGGGCAAGGCGCCGCTGCTGTCGCTGGGGCTGCGCCTCGGGGAGGGGTCGGGCGGCACGCTGGCGATCGGCGTGCTGCGCGGGGCGCTGGCCTGCCTGTCGGGCATGGCGACCTTTGCCGAAGCGGGCGTCAGCGACGGTTGAGGCCCGCCCGTCCGCGCGCTAACCGCGATCCTTGCTGCGATAACCCACCGTGCTGGCGCCTTCGAGCGGCTCGGTTTCGGTGGCGTCGCCCTGCGGGTGCAGCCGCTCGAGGATTGAGGTCTCGAGATCCTTGTTCAGCTCGCGCGCGCGCTTCACGTATTCGGGGTTCTGCGACACCGGCACGCCGGGTTTCCACAGCTGTGCCAGCTCGCGGACCACGGCGCGGTCCTGCTGGTAGAAGGCCATCTCCAGTTCGGAGGCCTCGAACTGCGACAGGCCGATATTCTCGAGCACGTAGCGCCCGGCCCGCAGGCTCGAATCGAACATCTCGCGGACGATGTCGTTCGCTCCGGCTTGGAACAGCTGGTAGACATGCTCGCGGTCATAGGCGCGCGCCACGATGTGCAGATCGGGCCGCATCGCACGGGCATGACGCACCAGCTTGAGCGCGGCATGGCGGTCGTCGAGCGCCACCACCAGCACCTTGGCGGTCTCCAGCCCCGCGGCATGCAGGATGTCGGGCCGGGTCGGATCGCCGAAGAAACCGCCGAAGCCGAAGCGGCGCATCGTGTCGATCATCTCCATGTCGTGGTCGAGCACCACCGTGTCGAAGCCCGCGCCCTGCACGAGACGGCTCACCACCTGGCCGAAGCGACCGATGCCGGCGATGATGATCGGCGCCTGCCGGTCGATTTCGTCGGGGTCTGGGTCCGGGGCCTTTTCGGCGCGCTTGACCAGCTGCTCGTAGAGGATGAACAGCAGCGGCGTGATCAGCATCGACAGCCCGATCACCAGCCGGATGACACTGGCCTCGCCGGAGGTGAGCACGCCCTGTTGCAGCGAGAAAGAGGATAGCACGAAGCCGAACTCGCCCGCCTGCGCCAGCGCCAGCGTGAACAGCCAGCGGTCGCGTGTGTGCATCTGCGCGATCCGGGCCAGCAGGTAGAGCACCCCGCCCTTGATCGCGATCACCGCGAGCGTCAGCGCCGCGATCCGCATCGGGTTGTCCAGCAGCACGCCGAAATCGATGCCGGCGCCGACGGTGATGAAGAACAACCCAAGGAGCAGCCCCTTGAAGGGTTCGAGATCGCTTTCGAGCTCGTGCCGGAACTCGGAGTTGGCGAGCACGACGCCGGCGAGAAAGGTCCCGAGCGCGGGCGACAGGCCGACCAGCTCCATCAGGACCGCAATGGAGACCACCATCAGCAGGCCCAGCGCGGTGTAGAGCTCGCGCAGACGCGCGTGGTGGATGTAGCGAAACACCGGCCGCGTCAGGTAGATGCCGGTCAGCACCACCACCGCCACCGCGCCCAGCGTCACCAGCGTCACCGCCCAGCCCGGCAGGTTCTCGATCAGCGTGCGGGCGGCCTCGACCTCCTTGACGCCCGGCGCGTCGGGGTTCGCGGGCGCCCCATGCGCGCTGCCGCCGCCATGCCCCGACACCGCGAGCAACGGCAGCAGCGCCAGCATCGGGATCACCGCGATGTCCTGCGTCAGCAGCACCGAGAAGACGGAGCGCCCGCCCTGGGTCTGCATCAACCCCTTTTCGGACAGCGTCTGCAGCACGATGGCAGTGGAGGAGAGCGCGAAGATAAGCCCGGTGGCGAGCGCCACGTTGGCGTCGAGCCCGAGCAGACTGCCCGCGATGAACAGCGCGCCGGTGGTCAGCACGACCTGCACGCCGCCCAGTCCGATCAGCCGCTGTCTCATGTTCCACAGCGCCCGCGGTTCCAGCTCCAGCCCGATCAGGAACAGCATCATCACCACGCCGAATTCGGCGAAATGCTGAAGATCCTCGGTCTCGGCACCGACCAGTCCCGTGGCCGGTCCGATGATGATGCCGGCGGCGAGATAGCCCAGCACCGAGCCGAGGCCGAGCCGCGCGGCGAGCGGTACGGCCAGCACCGCTGCACCGAGATAGATCGTGGCTTGAAAGAGAAATCCCTGCATGATCCAGCTATCGCCGCTGACGCCGCCAAAGGCAACGCGGCGATCGCCGGGGCCGGTTCAACCGAGAGGGGTCAGTCGGGGATCTTCAGGACCATGGTACGACCGCGCCGGACATAGTTCAGAACGTCGTCGCCGATCGCCGTGACCTTGCCGCCATCGAGGGCGTCGCCGACGCCGACGCGCAGGTAGCGACCGTTCTCCATGCGGATCAGCGCCCGCCGCGCGCCCGGCTTGCCGTAGACGCCGATGAGATTGATGTCGCGCAGGTTGATGGCATTGTCGCGGGTGGCGGCCCGGGCGACGCTGCCGGGCACCGGCCCATCCGGGGCGACGGTCGCGTTGGCGACCTGCTGCGGCGCGCTGGCGGCGGTCGAGGCGGCCGCAGCGGGAGCGCGGGTTCGGCTCTGGGCCACCACGCGGTCGAAGTTGCGCGGCCGCGAATCCGGACGGCGCGCGGTCGGAACCGCCTGCGGCGTCGCGTTGGCCAGCGGGTCGGGCGCATCGGCCATCAGCGAGGCCAGCGCGTCGGCGACCGAGGCCCGCGCCGGCGGGGAAGGCGTCTCGCCCACGGCCTCGGCCAAGGCGGCTGCCTGGGCATCGGTGGCCTCGGTGACCTGGCTCTCGGCATCGGGGGCCAGCCCCTCCGGGCGAAGCGGCGGACGCGGCCCCTCATAGGCCGCGAGCGGCGGCAGCACCGCATCTTCGGGACGCCTGATGGGGCGCAGCGCGTCGAGCGCGACGCCGCCGGGCGTCACCCCGGCGGCCTCTGCCTCGTCGGTTTCCGAAGCGGTAGTGCCGGGCCGGGTCGGCGGCACCACGGGCGGCGCGCCAGGAATCAGCTCCACCCCCTCCGGTCGGGCCTCGGGGGTGGCAGCCGGATCGACGAGCGCGGCGCTGTCGTCCTCGGTTGCTTCGGCTTCGGGCGCTTCGCTCTCGTCGGCAGGGGCCGCAGCGGGCGGGGCGACCGTGCCGGGCCGGGTCGGCGGCAGAACCTCGGGTCGTCCCTCGTAGACCACGAGGCCTTGCGGCGTCACCGTTCCCTCGGCGGTGGCGGCGATGAAGCCGCGCGCGTCGCGCTCGAAGACGCTGCCTGCCGGCGGCGGCACGGCCTGCACCGGCAGCCCGCCATCCGGCGCGACGGCGGCGAGGCGCAGACCGTCCATGCCGAATTCCGCGACCGCTTCGCTCGTCACTGCGACCGGCATGCCGAGCTGCTCCGCGCGCGGCGTCAGAGGCAGGCGGGGCGCGCGCAGCCAGACGCCGGTGGCCGCATAGACGCGTTCGGCCTCGGCCGGGCTCACCGCCGCGGCAGGACCGCGATCGGGCTCCGGGTAATCGTCGTAGTCGGGCACCGGTTCCGGCGCGGGCTGCTCTGGCACCGCGACAGCGGCTTCGGGCTCGGGCGTGTCCGCAGGCGCTTCTTCGGGTTCGTCAGGCGCCAGCGCCGCCGGATCGGCGCTCGTGTCGCGCAACAGACCCGCCTGCGGATCATCTTCGGCGGCGTTCAGCCAGAACCCGAACAGAAGCACCAGAAGCGCGGTGACGATGGCACCAGCGATCAGGGCGAGACGGCCCGGCCGCTTGTCGGGCGTCGCGCGGCGCGCGCCGAACACGGTCATGCGCTCGCGTTCGCTGGCCAGATCGACGCTGCGGCGGCTGCCGGGTTCGGCGCGGGGCGTGGTCGCCGGTTGGGGCGCCTCGGCGGAGGCCTCGGGCGCGACCAGCGACGCACCGGCGGCGAGGGCGGCAGCCTCGGCGTTCTCCCCGTTCTCCTGGCTTTCACCGGGCGTCGCGGGCGGCATGGCCGGCATGACGGCTGGAGGTGCGCCGGGCCGCGGCATCGCGGGCGGCATGATCCGGCGCGCGGCATCGGCGCTCTCATCGGTACGTGGCGGGGTGGCCTTGTCGCGGGCAGCGTCACCGCGTGGCGGTAGCGGCGGCGCGGCCGGGGGAGCAGCTGGGCGGGGGGGCTCGCGATGCGCGGGCTCTGCCAGCATGGTCTCGTCGTCATCGATGCCACTCTGGTCGGGCATCGGCAGGTCCGGCATCACCGGAGCCCCCGCCTGCGGCAACGGCTCCGCCGGTCGGGGTGCGGTGGTGTCCGGGGCAGGGGCCAGCAGCGCCTCGTCCTCATCTTCCGGCTCGGCGGCCGGCATGACCGGGGCGGACGAGGTCGGGTCGCGGTCCCGCGATACCCTCTCCTTCGGCACCTCAAGCTGCGTGTCCAAGGGTTCAGACTGCGGTGCGGGCATCTCGTCACCCGCCCCGATCTCCAGGGCCTGGGTATCGATCGCAGCCATCTCCTGTTCCGACGCATCGGCCTCGGGGCCGGTCCCGGCCTCGGCGGCATCGGCCGGGGGCTGCGCGGGCAGGGGTGCCGGGGGGAGGTCGTCCTCGTCGATCGGCGGTTCCGCCTCGAAAGACGCGTCCGACACGGCGGAATCCATATCGGTGATTTCCAACGGATCGCCTTGGGCTTCGGGCGGCAGCTCGTGCACCGCGACCTCGTCGCGCGTCACCGTCTCATTCAGGCCCTCCACCGGACCGAACAGCACCTCGCCCGGGAAACCATCCGACTCCGGCACGGCGGCGAAGGCCACCGGCTCCAGCGCGTGCTCCCGCGCGAAGCCTTCGGCTTCTTCCAGCGTCTCGCGCGCCACCGCCGCGACATGGGTGCGCCCGTTCTCGACCACGTAGTCGATGGCCAGTTCGTCCACGGCATAGGGGGTCGTCCCCTCCAGCGCCTTTGCCACCTCGTCGGCACCGAGCACGTCCTCGAGCACGAGGTAGCGGATCTGGTCGTTGGGAATCAGCAGCTTGGTGCGCAGCCCTTCCGGCGCGCGGGCGAGCGCGGCCGCCCGCAGCCGCGCCAGATCGCCCGCGAGATCCGCGCTGTCGAGCGGCACCTCGCCGATCCGGGTCCAGCCCGCGGGCGCGCGGTGCAGCAGTCTCAGGCCCTCGAGCGAGAGCGACAGGGCGAAATTGGGTGTCATGTGGCAGGCCTTAGCATCACTGGCAGGGTCCGGGAACGGGCGTGCCAGACCGGCGGCATTTTGCAAGCAGCTTTCCGCGCGCGCAACCCGCCCCCCGGAGGTTGTGATCGCACCGCTCTTGCAAGGCGGCGCGCCGGGGCGTTCGATGCCGCCAGATTCAGGAGGATACCATGAAGCAAGCCACGCTTTCCGCCGTCGCGCTCGCCATCGGTCTGGCCACGGCTGCCGTCGCGCAACCGGTCGAGGCCCCGGCGACGCCGCCCCGTTCCGTGACCGTCACCGGCGAGGGCCATGTCCGCGCCGCGCCGGAGATGGCCCAGGTGCGGCTCGGGGTCAGCGAGACTGCCGAAACCGCCCGCGCCGCGCTCGACGCGATGAACGCAGCCATGGGCCGGGTGCTCGACCGGCTGAGCGCGGCCGGAATCGCGCCCGAGAACGTGCAGACCGGTCAACTCAGCCTTGATCGGGACTATGCGCGGATGCGCGACGGGCAATCGGAGCCCGAGGGTTTCGTCGCCACGACGCTGGTGGAGTTGCGGGTCACGGATCTCGATTCGCTCGGTACCGTGCTCGACGCCGCGGTGGGCGAGGGGGCGAACCGGCTCGAGGGGATCGAGTTCATGCTGGCCGACCGGGCCGCGGCGCATGACGAGGCGCGCCGTGCCGCCGTGGCCGACGCACAGGCCCGTGCAGGGCTCTATGCCGAGGCCGCCGGGGTCGAGCTGGGCGAGGTCCTGTCGCTCTCCGAAACGCGGGCCGATTTCGGGCCACGGCCGATGATGGAGATGCGCATGGCCGCCGATGCGGGCGTGCCGATCGCCCAAGGCGAGGTCGAGGTCTCGGCCGGGGTCAGCATGGTCTACGCGATCGAGTGAGCGCATCAGCCGCGACCGGGCAGGTCGGCGACGGCGAAATCCGCCGCGCCGCCATCATCGGGCTTGGGAATCACGCTGAAGGAGCCGTCGCTTTCGAGCACGACGGCGGCGATCTCCTCCGGCGCGGCGCTGCCATTGTTGCGGATCACCGAGAGCAATTCCTCCTTCGTGACCCGCTCGCGGCGCAGCGCATCGTGCAGGATCTTGCCCTTGTGCATCACCAGCCGCGGCTCCGAGCGCACCAGCCGGGCGATCCGCCCGGAGCCGACCGAGCTTTTCGCCACGAGATATTGCAGGCCGATCAGCAGCGCGAAGGCGGTGAGCCCTTCGGCCAAGGCCACGCTTTCGGACAGCAGAATCGTCGCCAGCGTCGAGCCGAGCGCCACCGTCACCACGAGGTCGAAGGCGTTGAGCTTGGCCAGGGTCCGCTTGCCGGAAATGCGCAGGAAGGCCACCAGACCGGCATAGGCGAGCGTACCGACGAGGATGGTGCGGATAATCCCGCTCCAATTCTGGAACAACATGTTCTCGATCATCGCGTACCCCCTCGGTTCCAAGTCACCTCATCCAGAAACCGTGGGCGCGCAGGATGGTTCGGATTTCCCTTTCCCGAGGCGGCAGAGCGGCGCGGTCGAACAGCGCCCGCACCTTGGCGCCACGGCGCTGATAGACCATACGCCGAATCGGGTCGTGCCGCTTCAACAGCATCTTGAGACGGTTCGGCGCCGCGACACGTTCCAGCGCATCGACCACCGCGTCGCTTTCACGCGCATAGAGCAATGGAAAGCTGCGGTAATGGCAGGTGAGCGCGCCGTCGAGCCCATCGAGCGCCGGTCCCGGACGGCCGCCGCCAAGGCCATGGATCACCAAGGGCAGCGCCACTTGGTCGAGCCAGGGATCGAAGGGCTGTGCGGCGATCTCGGTCGGTGGATCGTCCCGGATCGCAACCGCGTATTCTAGGAACCGTGCGCCGAAGGCATTGGCATCCGGGCCGCAGAACCAGCCTGCGTTGAAGTAGAGATAGCGGGTCCAGACACCTTCGGGCCATGTCGGGTCGAGCGAGCTTTTGAAATCCAGACCGAAGCGGTCGTACAGAGAGCGCCAGCTCGCCGTGTAGCCGGGCCATTCGGGGCGCGGCACCGGCCACGTGGCCTCGCGCCGCATCGAGGCCGAGGGCGGCAGCGCATCGATCGGCAGCGATCCGATCTCGCCTAGGATCAGTGTGTCGCTGTCGAGGAACAGGAATGGCGCGGCGGGCAGGGCGGCGAGCGCCTCGATCTTGTTGCCATGCGGATAGGCCGCGCCGAAATGCCGGTTCTCGAAGGGCAGGATTTCGGCGCCGAGGTCCCGAAGCATCGCCCGGCCGTCTTCGGTCATGCGCGGGTTCTCGGGCCAGAGCGGGCCGGTCTGGGGCTCGGCGACGATGAGGCGTCCGGCGAATCCCGGTGCGTGCCGGCGCAGCGAGGCGGCGAGAAGCAGCGCCTCGGCCTCGATCCGGCCCGACTGGCCGATGATCACGATGTCGAACTGTCCCATGCGTGCCCCCGCGCGCGACCGACGGGACGCACGCTCTCGGCGCGACCCTATGGAGGGCCGCGTGACCGGTCAAACCACCATGTCTCGAAAGGGGGGGGAGATGGTGGGCGACCCTGGAATCGAACCAGGCGTGGGTCTCCCCGGCGGAGTTACAGTCCGCTGCCGCACCTTGCAGCTCGTCGCCCGCAGCCGGGCCTCGACCCGGTGCGAGAGCGGGAATAGGCGCTCGGCCGAGAGGCGTCAACCGGAAAATCCGGCTTCCCCGACGGCGCGGCATGGCCGGGGCTTCGGCTGGACTTCGCGGGCCCGAGCGCGCAATCAGGCGCAAGCGGAGCACATCGGAGAGCACCATGAAAAAGCCGAAATGGGTGATCGAGAAGGAACAGTCCAAGCGCGCCTCGGCGGCCGAGACGGTCTGGCTCTTCGGCCTGCACGCGGTACGCGACGCGCTCTTGAACCCGCGCCGCGAGCGGTTGCGGCTGGTCGTGACGCTGAATGCCCAAGGCAAGCTCGCCGACGCCATCGCGGCAAGCGGCATGGAGCCCGAGATCTCGGACCCGCGCAAATTCGCCGCGCCGATCGACGCGGATTCGGTGCATCAGGGCGCGGCGCTCGAGGTGAAGCCGCTCGACTGGGGGTCGCTCGACGACATCGCGCTGGGTGGTGAGCGGGACGGCCCGCCGCGCCTGCTGCTGCTCGACCGGGTCACCGATCCGCATAATGTGGGCGCGATCCTGCGTTCGGCCGAGGTGTTCGGCGCCCGCGCCGTGATCGGCGTGCAGCGCCATTCCGCGCCGGAGACCGGGGCGCTGGCCAAGACCGCCTCGGGCGCGCTGGAGCGTCAGCCCTATCTGCGGGTGCGCAACCTCGCCGACACGATGGGCCGGCTCAAGGAGATGGGTTACCTGGTGCTAGGGCTCGCGGGCGAGGCCGAGCAAAGCATCGAACGGGCGATCGAGGGCAAGCGCGACCGTCCCGTGGCGCTGGTGCTGGGGGCCGAAGGGCCTGGGCTCAGGGAGCGCACACGAGAGACCTGCGACGCCTTGGTGCGGATCGACGCGGCGGGCGGGTTCGGCTCGCTCAACGTCTCGAACGCAGCCGCTGTCGCGCTCTATGCGGCACGTGCACAATCGGCGGATTGACCCGCTATGGTTGACGTGGCGTTCACATTTTAGGGAAGGTATCTTCGCATGGAACCATTCGGTGATTAGATGGTTTCATGGGAGCGCGTATCTGGAACATATGCGTTTCATTTCACTGTCCCTCGTTCCACACCTTGAAGCCCGGGCACCGCCCGGGCTTTTTTTCATCTGGAGCGGGAAGCCTTCTCGGCAATGCCCGAGCGGCCCTCGCGCCGCGTCAGCTCGGCCTCGATATCGTCGAGGCTCACATTGCGCGCGGCACACATCACGAGGAGGTGGTAAAGCGCGTCGGCGGCCTCGGAGGTGAGCCTCTCGCGGTCGCCCTTCACCGCTTCGATGATCGCCTCGACCGCCTCCTCGCCGAATTTCTCGGCGCATTTCTCCGGGCCCTTGGCCAGAAGCTTCGCGGTCCAGCTGGTTTCGGGGTCGGCGCCGCGCCGTGCGAGGATCGTCGCGGCGAGATCATGCAGGCTCATGACATCCTCATCGGAATGCCGGCCGCGGCCATATGAGCCTTGGCTTCGGCGATGGTGTGGGTACCGAAATGGAAGATCGAGGCCGCGAGCACCGCGCTGGCGCCGCCCTCGGTCACGCCCTCGACCAGATGGTCGAGCGTGCCGACGCCGCCCGAGGCGATCACCGGGATGTCGACCGCATCCGATATGGCGCGGGTGAGGGGCAGGTTGAAGCCCGCCCGGGTGCCGTCGCGATCCATCGAGGTGAGCAGGATCTCCCCGGCGCCGCGCCGTTCCATGTCGATGGCGAACTCGACCGCGTCGATGCCTGTGGGCTTGCGGCCGCCATGGGTGAAGATCTCCCAGCGGCCCGGTTCCACCGTCTTGGCGTCGATCGCCACCACGATGCATTGCGCGCCGAAGCGCTGCGCGGCCTCGGTCACCACCGTGCGGTCGGCCACGGCGGCCGAGTTGAAGCTCACCTTGTCGGCGCCAGCCAGCAGGAGCGCACGCACGTCATGGTGGCTGCGCACGCCGCCGCCCACGGTCAGGGGAATGTAGCAGCTTTCGGCGGTGCGGCGGACGAGATCGAACATCGTGCCGCGATTCTCGTGCGTGGCATGGATGTCGAGAAAGCACAGCTCGTCGGCTCCGGCGGCGTCATAGGCGCGTGCGGCGTCGACCGGGTCCCCGGCATCGCGCAGATCCACGAAGTTGACGCCCTTCACCACGCGGCCATCGGCCACGTCGAGACAGGGAATGATGCGGGTCTTGAGCATATGTGGCCCTCCTGCGGTCGCGGCCCTTCTAGCCTCCAAGCCGCGCCGGGGCCAGTGCCGGAACGGAAACCCGAGCTTCTCGTTGGGCGGCAGCACAATGGGAGCATTTCACATGAAACGCACGATTCTCGCCGGGCTCGCCGCCGCCACCCTCGCGGCGCCCGCCACCGCCGAAACCGAGACCATGCAGGCCACCGGCACCGTCGCCGAGGTGATGGACCGCCTTGAGGCCGCCGTCACCGAGGCCGGGGCGACGGTATTCGCGCGCGTCGATCACGGTGCGGGCGCCGAAGAGGCCGGCATGACCTTGGCCGACAGCCAGCTGCTGATCTTCGGCAACCCGCAGCTCGGGACACCGGTGATGCAGGAAGACCCGCTGGCCGGGCTCTACCTGCCGCTCAAGATGCTCGCCTATGACGACGGCTCGGGGCAGGTCTTCGTGGCCTATGAAGAGCCGGAGGAGACCTTCGACGACCTTCAGGTGGATGATGATCTCGAAGCCATCGAGAAGATGGAAGACGCGTTGGAGAAATTCGCCAAGGCTGCGGCCGGTGAATGATCCGCACCGGCGCATCCGGGACAAGTGGGGCGCCATGCGTATTTGAGGAACAAAGTCACGAAGGCGCCGCGCGAGAGATCGTGCGGCGCCTCTGCGTATCAGGCGTTCAGAAGCTTCAGCGCCTCGGCGAGGTCGATCGCACCGTCATAGAGCGCGCGGCCCGAGATGGCGCCCGCAATCACGCCGGTCGCTTTCAGCGCCTTCAGGTCGTCGAGGGAGGACACGCCGCCCGAGGCGATCACCGGGATCGATACGGCGCGCGCCAGCGCCTCGGTCGCCGCAACGTTCGGGCCAGCCATCGCCCCGTCGCGGGCGATGTCGGTGTAGATGATCGCGGCCACGCCCGCGTCCTCGAAGCTCTTCGCGAGATCGGTGACCATCACGTCGGTCTCTTCGGCCCAGCCGCGCGTGGCGACGCGACCTTCCCGGGCGTCGAGCCCGACCGCGACCTTGCCCGGAAACGCCTTCGCCGCCTCGCGCACGAGATCCGGGTTCTCGACCGCCACCGTGCCGAGGATGACGCGGGCGAGGCCCTTCTCGATCCAGGCCTCGATGGTCTTCATGTCACGGATGCCGCCGCCGAGCTGCGCCGGGACGCCGGGGCAGGCCGCGAGGATCGCTTCGACCGCGGCGCCGTTCACCGGCTCTCCGGCGAAGGCGCCGTTGAGATCCACAAGGTGCAGCCATTCGGTCCCGGCCTCGACGAAGGCGCGCGCCTGCGCGGCGGGATCGTCGTTGAACACGGTCGCCTTGTCCATCTCGCCGCGCAGCAGGCGCACGGCCTGGCCGTCCTTGAGGTCGATGGCGGGGTAGAGGATCATCGCGCTGTCTCCGGCAGGGTGTTGCGGCCGCCTCGTTGCATGCAAGCGCGCCGGATGCAACGCCACGTCAGCCTTGCCAGCCCGGATGACCTTCGCGTCAGCTTCGCCGCATGATTGAGGAGGAGACGATCATGAAGAGACTGGCATGGGCCGCATGCGCGCTCGTGGCACTGGCGGGGGCGGCTTCGGCCGAGCCGCTGCTCGGCACCTGGCGCACCGCGCCTGACGACAACGGCAATAGCGGCCTCGTGCAGGTCGCGCCCTGCGGCGCGCAGCTTTGCGGTCAGCTGGTAAAGGCGTTCGGCCCGGGCGGGACCGAGATCGCCTCGCCGAACCTCGGGCGCAACATCATCTCCGCCACCGAGCCGGTGGGCGGTGGCGAGTATCGCGGCAAGGTCTTCGCCCCCGACAGCGGCAAGACCTACAACTCCAAGCTGGTGCTCGCGGGCGATCGGCTGTCGGTTTCGGGCTGCGTGCTGGGTTTCTGTCGCGAGGGCGGCGTCTGGCAAAAGCTGCCCTAGGCGCCGGAACAGCGCGGGGGGCGTGCCGGTTTTCTTCCGGAAGCGAACAAGGGAAGGACAGCGCATGCCCCTCGTCACCACCAAGGATCAGACCCAGCTCTACGTGAAGGATTGGGGTGAAGGCCGCCCCGTCGTCCTGATTCATGGCTGGCCGCTCAATTCCGACAGCTGGGAGTATCAGGCGATGCGGCTGGCCGAGGCCGGGCACCGCGTCGTGTCCTATGATCGCCGCGGTTTCGGTCGGTCCGGCCAGCCCTTCCAGGGCTATGATTACGACACAATGGCCGACGACCTCGACACGGTGATCCGCGAGCTGAGCCTGAAGGATGCGGCGATCATCGGCTTCTCGATGGGCGGCGGCGAGGTCGCGCGCTACGTGTCGCGCCACGAGGGACGCAACATTCGCGCCGCAGGGCTGATCGCCTCGATCGCGCCGGGAATGCTGAAATCCGACAAGAACCCCAACGGCGTCACCGCCGATGTGTTCGAAGGCATCAAACAGGGGTTGCGCAAGGATCGCCCCGAGTTCCTGCGGGAGTTCTTCAAGACCTTCTATGGCAACAAGGTCAGCGAGGGCGTGCTGCACTGGTCGCTGATGATGGCGATGCAGGCCAGCCCGAAGGCCACGCTCGACTGCGTCGATGCCTTCGGCAAAACCGACTTTACCGATGACATGGCGGCCTTCGAGGTCCCGACTCTGGTGGTGCACGGGGCCAAGGACGAAACCGTGCCGATCGACCCCTCGGGCCGCCGCGCGGCCAAGCTCGCGGGCTCCAGCGCCACGCTCAAGGTATATGATGACGCGCCGCACGGGCTCACCGCGACCCATGCCGACCGGCTCTACGAGGACCTCGCCGCGTTCCTGAAGTGAGGCTGTTGCCCGTGAAACGAGAAGGCCCGCGCATCGCGCGGGCCTCTTGTCGTCAAGGCTTCCAGTTCAGGAAATTGGCGATCAGCCTGAGCCCCGCCGCCTGGCTTTTTTCGGGATGGAACTGCGCGCCGACCACGTTGTCGCGCCCCACCACCGCAGTCACCGGGCCGCCGTAATCGACATGCGCGAGCAGCGTGTCCGGGTCGCTGGGCCGGAACTGCCAGCTATGCACGAAATAGGCATGATCGCCGGTCGAGATCCCTTCGAGCAGCTTGTGGGGGCGGTCGATCACAAGATCGTTCCAGCCCATATGCGGCACCTTCATTTTCGGGTCCGAGGGTTCGATCCGGACGATCTCGCCCGGCACCCAGCCCAGCCCCTCGGTCCGCTCGTATTCATGGCCCACCTCGGCCAGAAGCTGCATGCCGACGCAGATCCCGAGGAACGGCCGCCCCTTGATCTCGACCGCCTCGACCAGCGCCTCGCGCAGCCCGGGCTGTGCCGAAAGCGCGTTGCGACAATGCGGGAACGCCCCGTCGCCCGGCAGCACGATCCGGTCGGCGCGGGCCACGTCCTCGGGGCGCGATGTGACGATCACCTCGCCCGCATCGCCCTCGCGCGCCATGCGCTCGAAGGCCTTCTGGGCCGAGTGCAGGTTGCCGCTTTCGTAATCGATCAGCGCGGTGAGGCTCATAGCGCCCCCTTGGTCGAGGGAATCGCGTCCGAGCGGCGCGGGTCCGGCTCCACCGCCTCGCGCAACGCGCGGGCGACGGCCTTGAAGGCGGCCTCGGCGACGTGATGCGCGTTGTGGCCGTGGATCCGGTCGATGTGCAGCGTGATGCCGCCATGCGTGGCCAGCGCCTGGAAGAACTCCTGTACCAGTTCGGTGTCGAAGGTGCCGATCTTGGAGGACCGGAAATCGAGGTTGCAGATCAGGAAGGGCCGCGCCGACAGGTCGAGCGCGCAGCGCACCTGCGCATCGTCCATCGCAAGGTGGCACGCACCGTAGCGGCGGATGCCCTTCTTGTCGCCCAACGCCTGCCTGAGCGCCTGGCCCAGCGCGATACCGGTATCCTCGACCGTGTGGTGGTCGTCGATATGCAGGTCACCTTCTGCGCGCACCTTCATGTCGATGAGCGCATGGCGCGACAGCTGGTCGAGCATGTGATCGAAGAAGCCGACGCCGGTCTTGTTGTCATAGGCGCCGGTGCCGTCGAGATCGATCTCGACCTCGATCGACGTCTCGGCGGTGGCGCGGGTGATCTTGGCGGTCCGCATGGCATCCCTCAGCTGGTTTCGCCGACCGTATAGGCGGCGAGGGAGGCGGGGCCAAGAGCGCGTTCGGCGATGTCGGGGAGGATCGAAACTGGAGCGGGTGATGAGATTCGAACTCACGACCCTTACCTTGGCAAGGTAATGCTCTACCCCTGAGCTACACCCGCTTCCGTTTCGTGGGGCGGATGTAGCCGGAGCCGCGGTGGGGTGCAAGAGGGGAGAATGAGAAAATCCGGGCGACTTCGCGGAAGTCCCGCACGGCCGGATACGCGCTTTGAAAGGGCGTGACCGCAAACATGATCGGACTGTTGCCGCCCATGGTTCTCGGGGGGCGATTGGCACTAGGTGAAGGGCAGTGCAGGCAGGACGGCACGTGCCCAGTACAGGACCCGGTCGCCATGGCGTGCGGCAGCCACGAAGGGCATGCTGGGACCCGTGGACTGCAGGACATGCGAAATGCAGCGCCGCGCCCGGGCGCGTCTATCTGCCGTCTGCTATCAGGGAGGATCGAAACTGGAGCGGGTGATGAGATTCGAACTCACGACCCTTACCTTGGCAAGGTAATGCTCTACCCCTGAGCTACACCCGCTTCCGTTTCGTGGGGCGGATGTAGCCAAGGCAGCGGGGGGGTGCAAGCGGAAAAACGAACGCCCGGCGCGGAAATCTCCGGCGGGGCATCGCGGTCTCGAAACCCGAGCATCGGCATGGGCGACCGAACCGGTGGGTCGGGCCGAGGCCCGAGGTGTCCCCCCTAGCCGGCGAGGCTCGGCTCGATCAGGTCCCAGCGGTTGCCCCATGGGTCCCGAAACACCGCCACGATGCCGTAGGGCTCGTGGCGCGGCTCCTCCTCGAAGACGATGCCGCCGGCTTTCATCCGGTTGGCGTCGCGGACGAAATCATCGGTCTCGAGAAACAGCCAGACCCGGCCGCCGCCCTGCGCTCCGATCGCGTCCCGCTGCGCAGGTGTCTCGGCACGGGCGAGGATGATGCCGGTGCCGCCCGCGGACGGCACCACGCGGATCCAGCGCTTTCCGACCCCCATCTCCAAATCCTCGGCAAGGGTGAAGGCCATGGGGCCGGTGAAGAAGGCGATCGCCTCGTCGTAATCGGGCACGACGAGGCTGACCGCGCCGAGCCGGGTCATTCGATCTCGACCAGCAGGTCTTTCGCGTCGATCTGCGCGCCCGGTGTCACATGCACCGCCTTGATGGTGCCGTCGCGCTCGGCGTGCAGGCCGGTTTCCATCTTCATCGCCTCGATCGTCAGCAGCATGTCGCCCTGCTTGACCTTCTGTCCGGCCTGCGCGGCGACGGTCGAGACCACCCCCGGCATCGGTGCGCCGACATGGGCGGGGTTGCCGATCTCGGCCTTGGGGCGCTTCTGCGCCTTGGCCGCGACCTTGCGATTGGGCACCCGCACCGTACGCGGCTGGCCGTTGAGTTCGAAGAACACCCGCACCTCGCCGTCGTCGCCGGTCTCGCCGACCGCCTGCAGACGGATCTCCAGCGTCTTGCCGGGATCTATCTCGGCCGAGATCTCCTCGCCCGGCTCCATGCCGTAGAAGAAGGTCCGGGTCGGCAGGGTGCGGACCGGACCGTATTGCTGGTGCCGGCGGGCATAGTCGGTGAAGACCTTGGGGTACATCAGGTAGGCGTTGAGATCCTCGTCGTCGATCTCGGTTTCGCCCGTGGCCTTGATCGCCTCGGCGCGCGCCGCTTCGAAATCCACGGGTTTCAGATGCTTGCCCGCCCGGTCCTTGAGCGGCTTTTCGCCCTTCAGCACCTTGGCCTGCAGCGCGGTGGGCCAGCCGCCCGGCGGTTGGCCGAGATTGCCCTTCATCATGTCGATGACGCTGTCGGGGAAGGACACGTCGACATTCGGGTCCTCGACCTGTTCACGGGTCAGCCCCTGGCTCACCATCATCAGCGCCATGTCGCCCACCACCTTGGAGGAGGGCGTGACCTTCACGATGTCGCCGAACATCATGTTCACCTCGGCATAGGTCTTGGCGACCTCGTGCCAGCGCTCTTCGAGACCCAGCGAACGCGCCTGCGCCTTGAGGTTGGTGAACTGCCCGCCGGGCATCTCGTGGAGATAGACCTCCGAGGCCGGAGCCTGCAGCCCGCTTTCGAAGGCGGCGTAATGCGCGCGGACCTGCTCGAAATAGTTCGAGATCTCGCGGATCGCCTCGATGTCGAGCCCGGTGTCGCGGTCGGTCTTGTCGAGCGCCTCGACGATCGAGCCCAGCGTCGGCTGCGAGGTGTTGCCCGAGAAGCTGTCCATCGCCGCGTCGATCGCGTCGACGCCCGCCGCCGAGGCCGCCAGCACGGTCGAGATCGCCGCGCCGGAGGTGTCGTGCGTGTGGAAGTGGATCGGCAGGCCGATCTCCTCCTTCAGCGCGGTGAAGAGCTGGGTCGCCGCCGGGGCCTTCAGGAGGCCCGCCATGTCCTTGACGCCGAGCACATGCGCCCCGGCCTTTTCCAGCTCCTTGGCCATCTCGACGTAGTATTTCAGATCGTACTTGGACCGCTTGGGGTCGAGCATGTTGCCGGTGTAGCAGATCGTGCCCTCGCAGACCTTCTCGGCCTCGATCACCGCATCCATCGCGACGCGCATGTTCTCGACCCAGTTCAGGCTGTCGAAGACCCGGAACACGTCGACGCCCGACTTCGCGGCCTGGGCCACGAAGCCCTGCACCACGTTGTCGGGATAGTTGGTATAGCCGACCCCGTTCGAGGCGCGCAGCAGCATCTGCGTCATGATGTTGGGCATGGCCTTGCGGATGTCACGCAGCCGCTGCCAAGGGCATTCCTGCAGGAAACGATAGGCCACGTCGAAGGTGGCGCCGCCCCAGCATTCGACCGAGAACAGCTCGGGCAAATTGGCGGCATAGGACGGCGCGACGCGGATCATGTCGATCGAACGCATCCGCGTGGCCAGGAGCGACTGGTGCCCGTCGCGCATCGTGGTGTCGGTGATCAGCAGTTGCTCTTGCGCCTTCATCCACTCGGCCACGGCCTTGGGGCCCTGTTCGTCGAGGATCTGCCGCGTGCCGGGGCGGATCGCCTCGCCCTTGGGCGCAGGGGCCCGCGGCGTCTTGGCGTCGCGCGGGGGCAGGGTGCGACCTTCGGTTTCGGGGTGACCGTTGACGGTGATGTCGGCCACGTAGGTCAGGAGCCGCGTCGCGCGGTCGCGCCGCGTGTCGAACTTGAACAGCTCCGGCGTCGTGTCGATGAACTTGGTGGTGTACTGGTTCGACAGGAAGGTCGGGTGCTTCAGCAGGTTGATGACGAAGTCGATATTGGTGCTGACACCGCGAATCCGGAACTCGCGCAGGGCCCGGTCCATGCGCGCGATCGCCATCTCGGGCGTGGGCGCGCGCGCCGTTACCTTGGTCAGCAGCGAGTCGTAGAAGCGGGTGATGACGGCGCCGGAATAGGCAGTGCCGCCGTCGAGACGGATGCCGGGACCGGTGGCCGAACGGTAGGTCTGGATCCGGCCGTAATCGGGGATGAAGCTGTTATGCGGATCCTCGGTGGTAACCCGGCATTGCAGCGCGTGGCCGTCGAGCTTCACGTCGTACTGGCTGGCGCAGCCGGTGGCCTCGACGATCGACTTGCCCTCGGCGATCAGGATCTGCGCGCGCACGATGTCGATGCCGGTGACCTCTTCGGTCACCGTGTGCTCGACCTGCACGCGGGGGTTCACCTCGATGAAGTAGAACTCGCCCGAATCCATGTCCATCAGGAACTCGACCGTGCCGGCGCATTCGTAGTTCACATGGGCGCAGATCTGGCGGCCAAGATTGCACAGCTTCTCGCGCTGGGTCTCGGACAGATAGGGAGCGGGGGCCCGCTCGACGACCTTCTGGTTGCGGCGCTGCACCGAGCAGTCGCGCTCCCACAGGTGGTAGATCTGGCCGTGCTGGTCACCGAGGATCTGCACTTCGACATGGCGGGCGCGGGTGATCATCTTCTCGAGATAGCCCTCGCCGTTGCCGAAGGCGGCCTCGGCCTCGCGGCGGCCCTCGCGCACCTTCTCCTCGAGCTCGCTCTCATCCATGATCGGCCGCATGCCGCGGCCGCCGCCGCCCCAGCTCGCCTTGAGCATCAGCGGGTAGCCGACCTCTGCGGCCTCCTTGCGGATCGCGGCCATGTCGTCGCCGAGCACCTCGGTGGCGGGGATCACCGGCACGCCCGCCTCGATCGCCACGCGCCGGGCCGAGGCCTTGTCACCCAGCTCGCGCATGGTCTGGGCCTTGGGGCCGATGAAGGTGATGCCGGCCGCGGTGCAGGCATCGACGAATTCCGGGTTCTCGGATAGCAGACCATATCCGGGGTGGATCGCGTCGGCGCCCGACATCTTGGCCACGCGGATGATCTCGGGAATCGAGAGATAGGCCTGGACCGGGCCCAGGCCCTCGCCGATGCGGTAGGCTTCGTCTGCCTTGAAACGGTGCAGGCCGAGCTTGTCCTCTTCGGCATAGACCGCGACGGTCTTCTTGCCCATCTCGTTGGCTGCCCGCATCACACGAATCGCGATTTCGCCGCGGTTGGCTACGAGGATCTTCTCGAATTCGGCCATGTCCACCCCTTCCGTTTGGTCGCCGGCAGTCTAGGGGTTTCTGCGGTGCAGTATAGCCCCGAGATGCTGTGCCGAGGGGGGCGGCACTCACTACTGATAGCGCTAACGGGGCGGTAAGGTATCCTCGCGTCTTCCGGCATGGAGATGATAGCGGCGTCTCTTTGCCAGCAGGGCCGAGGGCGGTCTTGCGTGAGCGGAGCGATCGCCGGATCGCGATCTCAGCCAGCGCGATCGAGAGCCTCCGCCTGCGGCGGTTTCGCGAACAGGGTGGGGGCATCGTCCTTGGCGGGGTCCGCCTCGCCCGCGATCGCCACCTGGTTCCGGCCGCGCCCCTTGGCGTCGTAGAGCGCATCGTCGGCAGCCTTCATCAGTTGTTGTGGCATCGCGCCGTCATCGGGATGCGCGGCCACGCCGATCGAGACGGTGATGCGCGGCAGGGTCTTTTCGCCATAGCGCACGGAGATCCGCTCCACGGCGCCGCGCAGCGCTTCCGCCCGCAACGCCGCCGCCTCCAACCGCAAATCGGGCAGGAGCAGCATGAATTCCTCTCCGCCGATGCGACAGGCGGTCTCGTCGCCATCGCAGAACTGTTCGAGCGCCGAGCCGACAGCGCGCAGCACCATGTCGCCCGCGTCGTGGCCGTGATTGTCGTTGAATCGCTTGAAGTGATCCACGTCGAGCGACAGCAGCGAAAGCGGCCGATCCTCGCGCTGGGCGCGGTCGAGATGACGGCGCAGCGTCTCGGTCAGGTGGCGACGATTGTAGAGCCCGGTGAGCGGGTCGCGGATCGAGCGGTCATGCAGCTGGTCACGCATCTGCACATTGGCGATGGCGAGGCTGATCTGTTCGGCGCACATCTGGGCGCGCTTCTGGCTGGCGCGAAAATCGAGAAGGTTGGTTTCGGGCCGCGCCTTGAGGTGCAGCAGGCCGATCGTCTCGCCATGCGCCAGCACCGGAAAGCAATAGGCCGGGCGCGTATCCTGCGTCTCGGTATGGCCGCAGGGGAAATCGACCTCGGCGGCACCATAGCTGTAGGTGCGGCCGCGGCGCAGCCCCCAGCAATCCTCGGCCCGGATGTGATCGCAATGATGGCCGCCGTTCCAGCTCGTCGCGCCGACCAGCACGTCGCGCGAGTTGGAGTAGACGTAGATGCTGCCTTCGCAGTGGGGCAGGATGTGGGTCATGAAGCGGCCGACCATCTGGAAGAGTTCGTCGAGCGAGCGCGAGGATTGCAGCCACTCGTTGAGTTCGCCCAGGAGCTGCACCTCGCGGGTCAGCCGCATCTGGTCCTGCATCATCTCGCGCTCGTCCTCGGCGCGCTCGCGCATCGCGGCGACCTGTATGCGCCCGGCGCGGCGGATCACCACGGTGGTCAGCACCAGAAGGATCAGCGAGATGCCGGACAACCCGATGAAGATGTTGCGCAGCCTTATGGTAAAGGTGTGCCCCATGGCGGTCACGTCGGTGTAGAACTCGATCGCACCGACGAAGCGACCGTCGCGCATCACGGGCGTATAGATCTCGGCCACGCAGAGCATGTCGCCGGGCAGGTGGTGGTCGGCAGCCCCGTGCAGGTGGCCGTCGACCTCCCCCATGGGCTTCATCTCGGCCTTGTAGTATTTCTCGCCCTGCGCCACGACGCTTTGAAAATAGGGCTTGTCGTTGATCGTGCCGATGTCGGAGGCCCGCGACGACCAGAACACACGGCCATCGGCCGTGAAGAGCTTGAAGCGGTAGATGTCCGACAGCGTCGTGACCTCTTCGAGCCAGGCGATGTCGACCTCGCTCAGGTGACCACGCTCGAAGGCGAGGCTGCCATTCTCGAGCGTGTGCAGCACTCGAAAGCGCCAGTTCTCGGCCTCGCGGCTGATATCCTCGCGCATCATCCGGTTGACCAGCGGCGTCGGCAGATAGACCACCGACAGCCAGGCCACGGCGGTGGCCAGCCCGAGAAACAGCATCAGCAGCATGTTGAGCCGGGGGCGTCCGAGAAAGCGGATTCTGGTCATGGGGACCTTCCTGTGATTGCCCATGCAAACTGGCAGGCTCCGGCTACGGGCCGGTTAACAAGTCAGGGGACCAGCGGCGCGGGCGGGAGAAAGATGCCGCGCTTTCAAGGCAATCGCCCGGCGGTTGCCGCATTGCGAACATATATGGAACGCTGCTTTTCATCGGGGGGCATGGGCGCTAGATTGGCGCCATGAGCAGCTTTTCCGATGACGAGGCCTTCGAGGCCGCTTCCATGCCATTGTCGCGTCGCGCCATGGCGCAGCCGGGCGGCGCCCCCTATCTCGACGGGCTGAACCCGGCGCAGCGGCTCGCGGTCGAGACGATGGACGGCCCCGTGCTGATGCTGGCGGGGGCGGGAACCGGCAAGACCCGGGCGCTGACCGCGCGGATCGTGCACCTGATGCGCACCGGGCGTGCCCGGCCGAACGAGATCCTCGCCGTGACCTTCACCAACAAGGCCGCGCGCGAAATGAAGGAGCGCATCGGCAAGATGCTCGGCGAGACGGTCGAGGGGTTGCCGTGGCTTGGCACCTTCCACGCGATCTGCGTGAAGCTCCTGCGCCGGCATGCCGAGCTGGTCGGGCTGAAATCGAACTTTACCATCCTCGACACCGACGACCAGATCCGGCTTCTGAAGCAACTCGTCTCGGCCGAGAACATCGACGACAAGCGTTGGCCCGCGCGGATGCTGGCAGGGATCATCGACGATTGGAAGAACCGGGCGCTGACGCCCGAGAACGTGCCGACCGCCGACGCCTCGGCCTATGACGGCAAGGGGCGCAAGCTCTACGCCGCCTATCAGGCGCGGCTCAAGGATCTGAACGCCGTCGATTTCGGCGACCTGCTGCTGCACATGGTCACCATCTTCCAGAATCGCGACGACGTGCTCGACCAGTATCGCCGCTGGTTCCGCTACATCCTCGTGGACGAGTATCAGGACACCAACGCGGCGCAGTATCTCTGGCTGCGGCTGCTGGCGGGCGGACACAAGAACATCTGCTGCGTCGGTGATGACGACCAGTCGATCTATGGCTGGCGCGGCGCCGAAGTGGGCAACATCCTGCGTTTCGAAAAGGATTTCGAGGGCGCCGAGGTGATCCGGCTGGAGCAGAACTATCGCTCGACGCCGCATATTCTCGGCGCGGCTTCCGGCCTCATCACCGCCAACAAGGGACGGCTGGGCAAGACGCTCTGGACCGAGGAGCAGGAGGGCGAGAAGGTCCGGCTGATCGGCCATTGGGACGGCGACGAGGAAGCACGCTGGGTCGGCGAGGAGATCGAGGCGGCGCAGCGCGGCACCCGGGGGATGGACCCGGTGGGTCTCGATTCCATGGCGATCCTCGTGCGCGCCAGCCACCAGATGCGTGCCTTCGAGGACCGGTTCCTGACCATCGGCCTGCCATACCGGGTGATCGGCGGTCCGCGCTTCTACGAGCGCTTGGAGATCCGCGACGCGATGGCCTATTTTCGCCTCGCCGTCTCGCTCGACGACGATCTCGCCTTCGAGCGGATCGTCAATACGCCCAAGCGCGGGCTGGGCAACAAGGCCGTGCAGACGATCCAGCGCGCCGCCCGCTCGAACGGGGTGAGCCTCGTCGAGGGCGCGCGCATCGTGGTGCAGACCAAGCTTCTGGGCGGCAAGGGGCTCAAGGAGCTGACCATCCTCGTCGACGCGCTCGACCGCTGGCACGGGCAGGTGGTGAACGAGAGCGACACCCATGTCGAACTGGCCGAGATGATCCTCGACGAGAGCGGCTATACCGGCATGTGGCAGAACGACAAGACTCCGGAGGCGCCGGGTCGGCTCGAAAACCTGAAGGAACTCGTGAAGGCGCTGGAAGGCTTCGACAGCCTGCAGGGATTCCTCGAACACGTGGCGCTGATCATGGACAACGAGCAGGCCGAGGAGGGCGAGAAGGTGTCGATCATGACGCTGCACGCCGCCAAGGGTCTCGAATTTCCAGTGGTGTTCCTGCCGGGTTGGGAGGACGGGCTGTTCCCGTCGCAGCGCTCGATGGACGAGAGCGGGCTGCGCGGCCTCGAGGAAGAGCGGCGATTGGCCTATGTCGGCATCACCCGCGCCGAGGCCGTCTGCACGATCTCCTTCGCCGCCAATCGGCGGGTCTACGGCCAGTGGCAGAGCCAGCTGCCCTCGCGCTTCATCGACGAGCTGCCGGAGGGTCATGTCGAGGTACTGACGCCGCCGGGCCTCTATGGCGGCGGTTACGGCGCGGCGGGGATGTCGTCTTCGGCGTCGCCGGCGATCAACGCGGCGCAAGGCTCGCGGCTCCACGACAACGCGGCCAAGGCGGACGTCTACAACTCCCCGGGCTGGAAGCGGCTGCAGGCGCGCGGCCAGCACCGGCAGATGCGCCAGCCGGCCGAGGCCAAGAACATCACCATCGACATGACGGCGGTGTCCTCCTTCACCACCGGGGACCGCGTGTTTCACCAGAAGTTCGGCTATGGCGAGGTGGTGGGGGTCGAGGGCGACAAGCTCGACATCGCCTTCGACAAGGCGGGGCAGAAGAAGGTGGTGGCGCGCTTCGTCGTGGCATCGGATCAGGCCGACGACGTGCCTTTCTGATATTGCGAGGGCAGGGGGCCGCGGCTAAGCCGCCCCCATGGATGCCGCTTTGCTCTCCGCCTTTGCCGCCGGGCTCGCGCTCGGGCTGTCGCTGATCCTCGCCATCGGGGCGCAGAACGCCTTCGTGCTGCGCCAAGGGCTCAGGGGCGACCACGTGCTGGCGGTGGTGCTGACCTGCGCGCTGTCGGACGCGGTGCTGATCACCGCCGGTGTCTCGGGCTTCGCGGCGCTGGCCGAGGCCGCGCCTTGGATCGCGCCGTTGCTGCGCTGGGGCGGCGCGGCCTTCCTGCTGGTCTATGGCGCCAAGGCGGCCTTGGCCGCGTGGAGGGGTGGGGCCGCGCTTCGGGCCGCGGAGGAGGGCACGGCGGGCCTGCGCCGCGCGGTGCTGACCTGTCTCGCGCTGACCTGGCTCAACCCCCATGTCTATCTGGACACTCTGGTGCTGCTGGGATCGATCGCCTCACGCTTCGAAGGGCGGGTCTGGGCCTTCGGAAGCGGTGCCGTCACCGCGTCCTTCCTGTTCTTCTTCGCCTTGGGCTATGGGGCGCGGCTGTTGCGCCCCGTCTTCGCGAAGCCCACCGCCTGGCGCCTGCTCGATGCGGGCATCGCGCTGGTGATGTGGAGCATTGCCGCCGGTTTGGTGCTGGGCGGCTGAAGGCTACTTTGTTCCGCAAATACGCATGACCCGGCCCCGCCATGCCCGACGGCCGGGCTTGCATCCCCATACGCTTTGCCATCAGGTGGCGCGAGGAGATTTGCATGACGACAGCATCCATCATGCGCAGCGAGGGCTCGCCCATTGCCGGGATCGGCTGGATGGTGGCCGCCGGGCTGTGCTTCGTCGGCATGACGGTGCTGATCAAATCGGTGGGCACGGCGCTTCCGGCGGCGCAGACGGCGTTGCTGCGCTTCGCGCTGGGCCTGCCCTTCCTGCTGCCGATGCTGCCCGCCTTGCGACGGGCCCGGATCACGGCGCGGCACTGGCGACTGCTCAGCCTGCGCGCGGTGCTGCATAGCTGCGGGGTCGGGCTGTGGTTCTACGCCATCGCCCGCATCCCCTTGGGCGACGTGACGGCGATCAACTACCTCAACCCGATCTGGGTGACGGTCGGCGCGGCGCTCCTGATGGGCGAGGCGCTGCCGCCGCGCCGTCTCGCGGCGGTGGGCGCGGCCTTTATCGGGGCCTTCGTGGTGCTGCGCCCCGGCTTGCGCGAGATCGATCCCGGTCACGTGGCGATGATGGGGACGGCGATGCTGATCGCCTCTGGCTATCTGGTGGTCAAACGCCTGTCGGAGGACCTGTCGCCGGAGGTGATCGTGGCGATGCTGTCGCTGATGGTGCCGCTGGGGCTACTGCCATTCGCGCTGCCGGTCTGGGCGGCGCCGGCCGCCGGCGATCTGGTGTTTCTGTTCCTTGCTGCGGGGCTCGGCACCGGCGGGCATTACGCGATGACGCGTGCCTTCGCCTCGGCGCCGCTCACGGTCACGCAGCCGGTGACCTTTCTGCAGCTGGTCTGGGCCGTGCTGCTCGGGGCGCTGCTGTTCGGCGAGCCGGTGGATTCCTTCACCGTTCTGGGTGGCGCGATCATCATGGGATCGGTGCTGTTCATCAGCTGGCGCGAAACCCGGGCGCGGCGGGCGGCGACTGCCGCCACGCCCGAGGCGGTGCTCAGTCGGCGGGCATCTGGCCGAGACGCTCGAGGATCGAGCCGGGGCTGACCTGACCGATCACCCGGCCATCCTCGGTCACGTCGAGCGGCGCGGGCGTGGCGTGGATCAGCGCCATCACCTCGAGGATCGGCGTGTCTGCCGTGACCCGGCCCTCGGCGGCGAGCTTGGCGTCCGGGTCCATCACGTCGCGGGCGCAGAGCACGCCGAGCGGGTTCATATGCGCCACGAAATCGCGCACGTAGCCGTTCGCGGGCCGCGTGAAGATCTCGCGCGGGGTGCCGGCCTGCACGATACGCCCGCCCTCCATGATGGCGATACGGTTGCCGAGCTTGAACGCCTCGTCGAGATCGTGGCTGACGAAGATGATGGTGCGCTGCTTGCGCGCCTGCAGGTCCAGAAGCTCGTCTTGCAGCCGCGAACGGATCAGCGGGTCGAGCGCCGAGAAAGGCTCGTCCATCAAGAGGATCGGCGCGTCGGTGGCAAAGGCGCGGGCAAGACCGACACGCTGCTGCATGCCGCCCGAAAGCTCGCCGACCAGCGCGTCGGCCCGATCGGCGAGACCGACCATTTCCAGCTCGGTCTCGACCCGGTCGCGGCGCTCGGCGCGGCTCATGCCGCCCAGCTCCAGCCCGAGGCCCACATTGTCGCGCACGCTGCGCCACGGCAGCAGGCCGAATTGCTGGAACACCATGGCGACGTGGTGCAGGCGAATCTCGCGCAGCGTCTTCTTGTTGGCCTGCGTGACCGAGGTCATCTCGCCGTTCATGCGCACGCGGACGTCGCCGCGCACCACGGGGTTGAGCCCGTTGACGGCGCGCAGGAGCGTCGACTTGCCCGAGCCCGAAAGGCCCATGAGCACGAGGATCTCCGCCTCGGGCACGTCGAGCGTGCAGTCGTGAACGCCGAGAACCTGGTCGGTCCTTTCGGCGATCTCGGGGCGCTCGAGCCCTTCGTCCATCAGCGGCAGCGCCGCCTCGGGACGGTCGCCGAAGACGATGTTGACGGCATCGAACTCCACGGCGTTGCGTTTGCCGGTGCTGCGGGGGGTGTTGTCTGACATGTCTTACTTACCCTCGCTTCACGCGCAGCGCGCGGTCGAGCATGATGGCGACCACGACGATCACGAAGCCGCTCTCGAAGCCGAGCGCGGTGTTGACCGAGTTGAGCGCGCGCACCACCGGCACGCCGAGACCGTCGGCGCCGACAAGCGCGGCGATGACGACCATCGACAGCGACAGCATGATGGTCTGGTTCAGCCCGGTCATGATCTGCGGAAACGCCGAGGGCAGCTCGACCTTCCACAGCAGCTGGCGCGGCGTCGCGCCAAAGGCCTGCGCCGCCTCGACCAGCGCGGTCGGCGTGTTGGAGATGCCGAGCTGGGTCAGGCGGATCGGCGCGGGCAGCACGAAGATCACCGTGGCGATCAGGCCGGGCACCATGCCGATGCCGAAGAAGACGATCGCCGGGATCAGGTAGACGAAGGTCGGCAGCGTCTGCATCAGGTCAAGCACGGGCGCGACCCAGGCGTAGAGCTTGGGGCGGTGCGCCACGGCGATGCCGATCGGCACGCCGACGCCCATGCAGACGACGCAGGCCGACAGCACCAGCGTCAGGCTCTCGCTCGTCTCCTCCCAGTAGCCCTGGTTCAGCACGAACAGGAAGCCCAGCGCCACCAGAAGCGCCGGCTGCCAGCGCCGCTGCAAGGCGTAGGTAAGGCCGACGAAGACGGCGATAACGAGCAGCTCGGGCGGCGTCTGCAGGAGCCACAGGATGCCCTCGATCATCGCCTCGAGCAGCATCGAGAGCGTGTCGAACACGATGGCGAGGTTGGTTTCGAGCCAATCGAAGCCGTCGGCGGCCCAGTCACCCACGGGAATCTTGGGAATGGTCAGTTCCATGGGACGGCGCCTCGGATCGGTCGGGTCATCGGTGTCTCCGTGTCGGGAAGGCGGCGCTGAGGGCCGCGGATCGGATGGGCGGGGACCGCGTCAGGCGGCCGGAAAACCAGAGCTCGGCCCCGATCGGGGCCGAGGCAGGGGCGCGCGGTGGCGCGCCCTTTCGAGGCGCGGATCAGCCTTCGATCGCGCCTTGCACGGCGGGCAGGGCCTCGGAGCCGTCCAGCGTGGTCACGCCTTCGAGCCAAGGCTCGACGGCCTGCGGGTTGGCGGCGAGCCATTCCTGCGCGGCATCGCGCGGGTCCATTCCGTCATTGAGGATCGAGCCCATGATCTCGTTCTCCATCTCGAGCGTGAATTCGAGATTGGTGAGGAAGGTGCCGAGATTGGGGCACTCCTCGCTGAGACCCTGCCGGGTCACGGTATAGACCTCGGCGCCGCCGAGATTGGGGCCGAACCAGTCGTCGCCGCCCTCGAGATAGGTCATGTCGTAATTGGCGTTCATCGGGTGCGGTTCCCAGCCGAGGAAGATCACCGGCTCGTCGCGCTTGGAGGCGCGGTCGACCTGCGCCAGCATGCCCTGCTCGGAGCTTTCCTTGACTTCGAAATCGCCCAGCCCGAAGGCGTCGGTCTCGATCATCTCGAGGATCAACTGGTTGCCGTCATTGCCCGGCTCGATGCCGTAGATGGTGTTGTCGAGCGCCTCGGCATGCTCGGCGATGTCGGCGTAGTTCGCGATGCCCAGCGCGGCGCCCGCGGCGTTGGTCGCCAACGTGTACTTCGCGCCGGTGAGGTTCTTGTGCACCGTCTCGATGCTGCCATCCTCGGTATAGGGCGCGATCTCGCTCGACTGGGTCGGCATCCAGTTGCCCAGGAACACGTCGATGTCGCCATCCGACATCGAGGTGAAGGTGACGGGCACCGAGAGCACCTTGATCTCGGGCTCGTAGCCCAGCGCCTCGAGCACGATGGCGGTGGTCGCCGTGGTGGCGGTGATGTCGGTCCAGCCCACATCCGACATCACGATGTCGCGGCACTCGGCTGCGTCTTGGGCGAACGCGCCGGTGGCGGCGGTGGTCAGCGCAACTGCGCTGATCATGGTGCGAAGCTTCATCGAAGTCGTCCTCTCTGCTGTTCCGGGTTCTTGATTGACGCGTCAATAAAAACCCTATTAGGGTCACGGTTGCAACCCGGTCATTGGGCCGGGGCGGATCGGAGACCCTTGATGCCCAAGCTCGGGATGGAACCTATACGGCGCTCTGCATTGATCAAAGCGACGATCGAGGAGATCGGCGCGCAGGGTTCGCTCGACGTCACGGTGGCGCAGATCGCCCGCCGCGCCGGCATGTCCTCGGCGCTGGCGCATCACTATTTCGGCAACAAGGAGCGGATATTCCTGGCCGCGATGCGACACCTGCTGGCCGAGTATTCCACCGAGGTGCGCGAGGCGCTGATCGCGGCGAAGGGCGATCCGCGTGCCCGCGTCGCGGCGATCCTGCGGGCCAATTTCGGCCCCTCGAACTTCCGCTCCGAGGTGATCGCGGCCTGGCTCAACTTCTACGTCCTGGCGCGGACTTCGGAGCAGGCGGCGCGCCTGCTGCGGATCTATCACCGGCGGCTGCGGGCGAATCTCGCGCATGACCTGCGCCCGCTGCTGGGGGCCGGGGCGATGGACGCGGCGGAGCGTCTCGCGGCACTGATCGACGGGATGTATCTGAAGCAGGGACTCGCGGGCGGTCCGGCCGATGGCCCCGCCGCCACGAGGCAATTGCTCGCCGCGCTCGAACTGGAGCTGAAATGACACCGACCCGCAACATCCTCATCGTCATGGCCGACCAGCTGAACGGAACGCTGTTCCCCGACGGTCCGGCAGACTGGCTGCACGCGCCGAACCTCAAGAAGCTCGCCGCGCGCTCGACCCGCTTCGCCAATGCCTATACCGGCAGCCCGCTCTGCGCGCCGGGGCGGGCATCCTTCATGTCGGGCCAGCTGCCGTTCCGCACCGGCGTCTACGACAACGCCGCCGAGTTCCCCTCGGACATCCCGACCTTTGCGCATCACCTGCGCCGCGCCGGCTGGCAGACCTGCCTGTCGGGCAAGATGCATTTCGTCGGTCCCGACCAGCTGCACGGCTTCGAGGAGCGGCTCACCACCGACATCTACCCCGCCGATTTCGGCTGGACCCCGGATTGGCGCAAGCCGGGCGAGCGGATCGACTGGTGGTATCACAACCTCGGATCGGTCACCGGCGCCGGGGTCGCCGAGATCACCAACCAGCTCGAATATGACGACGATGTCGCGCATCAGGCCAAGACCAAGCTCTACGATCTGGCGCGCGGCCATGACGCGCGGCCCTGGTGCCTGACGGTGAGCTTCACCCATCCGCATGATCCCTACGTGGCGCGGCGCAAATACTGGGACCTCTACAACGATTGCGACCATCTCGACGCGCCGGGTGAGGCGATCCCCTACCAGCAGATGGATCCGCATTCGAAGCGGCTCTGGGACGCCTGCGACGCGAACAGCTTCGAGATCACGCAAGAGCAGGTCCGCCGGGCCCGGCAGGGCTACTTCGCCAATATCAGCTATGTCGACGACAAGCTGGGCGAGCTTTTGCAGGTGCTCGAGGACACGCGACAGGAGGCGATCGTGGTCTTCGTCTCGGACCATGGCGACATGCTCGGGGACCGCGGGCTGTGGTTCAAGATGAGCTTCTTCGAGGGCTCGGCACGGGTGCCGCTGATGATCTCGGCCGCCGGCATGGAGCCTGCTCTCGTCACCGACCCGGTCTCGGCCATCGACGTGACCCCGACGCTGTGCGATCTCGCCGGCGTCGACATGTCCGAAGTCACGCCCTGGACCGATGGCGAAAGCCTCGTGCCGCTCGGGCAGGGCGCGAAACGCCAGACGCCCGTGGCGATGGAATACGCCGCCGAAGGTTCGATCGCGCCGATGATCGCCCTGCGCGAGGGGCGCTTCAAATACACCGCCTGTCCGGTCGATCCCGAACAGCTCTTCGATCTCGAGGCCGATCCGGCCGAGCGATCCAACCTCGCCGCCGATCCCGCCCATGCCGAGACGCTCGAGCGGTTTCGGGCCATGGCCGCGGAGCGCTGGAACCTCGATCTCGCCGATGCCCAGGTACGCCAGAGCCAGGCCCGCCGCTGGGTGGTTTACGAAGCGCTGCGCCAGGGCGGCTACTACCCGTGGGACTACCAGCCGCTGCGCGCCGCTTCCGAGCGATACATGCGCAACCACATGGACCTGAACATTCTCGAGGAGAGCCAGCGCTATCCACGCGGCGAGTGAGCGCTCCCTTTCACCTTTGCGAAAGCACGCAGTCATGACCTATCCGACCCAACCCGAGGCCAGCCACTTCATCGACGGCGCCTATGTCGAGGACGACAGCGGCGCGGCCATTCCCGTGATCTACCCGGCCACCGGGGAAACCATCGCCACGCTGCATTCGGCGACGCCCGCTCTCGTCGATCGGGCTCTGGCGGCAGCCAGGCGGGCGCAACCTGCCTGGGCGGCGATGACCGGAACCGAGCGCGGCCGCATCCTGCGCCGCGCCGCCGACATCATGCGCGCCCGCAACCGCGAACTGTCGGAGCTGGAGACGAAGGACACCGGCAAGCCGTTGCAGGAAACGCTGGTGGCCGACGCCACCTCGGGTGCCGACGCGCTGGAATATTTCGGCGGTCTGGCCGCGACGCTGTCGGGCGAGCACATCCAGATGGGCGAGGACTTCGTCTATACCCGCCGCGAGGCGCTGGGCGTGGCAGTGGGGATCGGCGCGTGGAACTATCCCACCCAGATCGCCTGCTGGAAGGCCGCGCCCGCGCTCGCCTGCGGCAACACCATGGTGTTCAAGCCCTCCGAGACCACGCCGCTCTCGGCGCTCAAGGTGGCCGAGATCCTGCTGGAAGCGGGCGCACCGCCGGGCGTGTTCAACGTGGTGCAGGGCTATGGCGAGGTAGGCGCGCAACTCGTCGAGGACGAGCGCGTGGCCAAGGTTTCGCTCACCGGTTCGGTGCCGACGGGGCGCAAGGTCTACTCGGCCGCCGCTTCGGGCATGAAGTCGGTGACGATGGAGCTTGGAGGCAAGTCGCCGCTCGTCATCTTCGACGATGCCAGCCTCGAGGATGCGGTCTCCGCGGCGATCAACGCGAACTTCTACTCGACGGGTCAGGTCTGCTCCAACGGCACCCGCGTCTTCGTGCAGGACGGCATCCGGGAGGCCTTCCTCAAGCGGCTGAGCGAACGGCTGAAGGGGGTGAAAGCGGGGGATCCGCTCGATGAGGAAACCAATTTCGGGCCGATGGTCTCCGAGCGCCAGCGCGAGATCGTCGAGGGGTTCATCGCCAAGGGAAGCGAGGAAGGCGCGCGCCTCGTCGCCGGTGGCGGTCGCCCCGAGGGCGCCGGCTTCTGGATCGAACCCACGGTCTTCGCCGATGTCGAGGACGACATGACCATCGCGCGCGAAGAGATCTTCGGCCCGGTCATGTCGGTGTTCGGTTTCGCGACCGAAGAGGAGGTGCTCGAGCGCGCCAATGCCACGATTTATGGCCTCTCCGCCGGTGTCTTCACCCGCGATCTCGCTCGCGCGCACCGGATGGTAGCGGGGCTTCAGGCGGGGTCGTGCTGGATCAACACCTACAATCTGACGCCGGTCGAGGCGCCCTTCGGCGGCATGAAGATGTCCGGCGTAGGGCGTGAGAACGGACAGGTGGCGATCGAGCACTGGAGCCAGCTCAAGACCGTCTACGTGGCGATGGGTGCGGTCGAAGCGCCCTTCTGAGCGGCCGAGAGCCGGATTATTGCAATAATCCGGACCGGACATTTCCAAATGTCCGGTCCGGCAGGACATGGATGACCAGCATGGAAGCGGATTACGTGATCGTCGGAGCCGGCAGCGCCGGCTGTACCATGGCCTATCGCCTGTCCGAGGCGGGGCGCAGCGTTATCGTCATCGAGCATGGTGGTACCGATGCCGGGCCGTTCATCCAGATGCCCGGCGCGCTGAGCTACCCAATGAACATGTCGCGCTACGATTGGGGCTATCGCTCCGAGCCCGAACCTCATCTGGGTGGCCGGCGCCTGGCGACCCCGCGCGGCAAAGTGATCGGTGGCTCGTCCTCGATCAACGGCATGGTCTATGTGCGCGGCCATGCGCGCGATTTCGATACCTGGTCCGAGTTGGGAGCCAAGGGCTGGGACTACGCCTCCGTGCTTCCCTATTTCAAACGGATGGAAAACTGGCATGACGGGGGCCATGGGGGTGATCCCGCCCGCCGGGGGCATGACGGACCGCTCCATGTCACACGCGGACCGCGCGACAACCCGTTGACCCGCGCCTTCGTCGAGGCCGGCGGGCAGGCGGGCTACCCACTCACCGACGATTACAACGGCGAGAAGCAGGAAGGCTTCGGACCCATGGAGGCGACGATCTGGCAGGGGACCCGCTGGTCCGCCGCCAATGCCTATCTGCGTCCTGCGCTCAAGCGCGACAACTGCACGCTTCTGCGCGGCCTCGCGCATCGCGTGGTGATCGAAGAGGGCCGCGCGAGGGGCGTGGAGATAAGTCGCGGGTCGAAGACCGAGGTGATACGGGCGCGCGCCGAGGTGATCATCGCGGCCTCGTCGATCAACTCGCCCAAGCTGCTGATGCTGTCGGGCATCGGCCCGGCCGCACATCTGTCCGAGCACGGCATCGCAGTCGTCGCCGATCGCCCGGGCGTCGGCCGTAACCTGCAGGATCATCTCGAGATGTATATCCAGATGGCCGCGACGCAACCGGTCTCGCTGTTCAGCCACTGGAACCTCTGGGGCAAGGGCAAGGTCGGCACGCAATGGATGCTGACACGCTCGGGTCTCGGCGCCTCGAACCAGTTCGAGAGCGCAGGCTTCATCCGCTCGCGCGCGGGCGTCGAATATCCGGACATCCAGTATCACTTCCTGCCCATGGCTGTGCGCTATGACGGGCAGGCGGCCGCCGAAGGGCATGGATTTCAGGCCCATGTCGGCCCAATGCGTTCGGATTCGCGCGGGCAGGTAACCTTGGCATCCGCCGATCCCGCCGAGGCGCCGAAGATCCTGTTCAACTACATGTCGACCGAGAAGGATTGGGAGGACTTCAGGATCTGCATCCGCCTGACCCGCGAGATCTTCGGTCAGCGCGCCTTCGCACCCTATCGCGGTCACGAGATCCTTCCGGGGGATGATGTCCAGACCGACGAGCAGTTGAACGACGCGATCCGCGAACATGTCGAGAGCGCGTACCACCCCTGCGGCACCTGCCGGATGGGCGCGGCGGAGGATACGGGCGCGGTGGTCGATCCCGAATGCCGGGTGATCGGGGTCGAGGGCCTGCGCGTGGCCGACAGTTCGATCTTTCCACGCATCACCAATGGCAACCTCAACGCTCCTTCGATCATGGTGGGGGAAAAGGCATCGGACCACATCCTCGGCCGCAGCCTCGCCGCTTTGGATGAAAAACCGTGGATTCACCCCGCATGGCGTGTGGCGCAACGGTGATTTTCGCCTGGAGCACGAAGTTCCTAATTTAAAGTTAACGAAACACTTGCCGGAGGCCTCGAAAGCGCCGAGATCTCCGGCATGGCCTGTTTCGCGATCCTCGCCCTGCTCGGGTTGTGCTCTACCGAGCCTGCTCCCACCGGTCCTGCGGGACGCATCTCCGTGATCGATGGCGACACGATCGATGTGGGCGGCGCGCGGGTGCGGCTGCACGGCGTCGATGCACCAGAGAACGCGCAGAGCTGCGGCACCGGATCGGGGGCGCAATGGGACTGCGGTGATTGGGTCACGCAGGAAGCCTCGCTGCGCTTTGCAGGCCGCAAGGCGGTCTGCGAGACCGTCGATATAGATCGCTACGAGCGCATCGTTGCGCGCTGCGCGGTGGATGGCACCGATATCGGTGAGGCGCTGGTCTCCGAGGGGCTGGCCTTGGCCTATGTCGAATATTCCGACGCCTATGTGCAAAGCGAGGCCGCCGCGCGGCAGGCAGGACGGGGCATCTGGCGCGGTGAGGTCGAAGCTCCATGGGACTGGCGGCGTGCCAAGCGCGAGGGCCAGGCAGCCTCCGTGCCCACGCAGGAACGTGTCGAGGCCGGCGGATGCGCCATCAAGGGCAACGTCTCAAGCCGGGGCCGTATCTATCATATGCCGGGCGATCCGCTTTACGGACGCACCAAGATCGACACCAGCGCGGGCGAGCGCTGGTTCTGTAATGAGAGCGAGGCCCGCCGCGCAGGCTGGCGTCCCGCCGGAAGCTGATAGGTCCCGGCCTCGGGGCGGCGCGCCCCTTGTGACTGGAGCCCGATTGGTTCGGAGCAGGAGCGAGAAATGTTCTCCGGGATGATGCAGGGCAGGGACCATCCCGGCATTCTGCCTCTCATCTCGCGTGCTTGGGCCGAGGGAATGCGCTGCACGGGATGGTGCGGCGGCGCGTGGCGGGCTATCAGCCGGTCTGCCGCACCCGACGCGGCGCAGCCCGAGGACTTGACTGACATGGAAAAGCATCGCGGATTTCCCGGCCGGCTGCCCGGCACCGATTTCCAGTTCACCATCCGCCGCGCCGCCAAGGAGGGTCCGACCAAGATCATCCGCCGCGAGCGCTTTCGCGACCGCCGCCCGCCCGATCGCCGCGCCGACGAGGGCTTCATGGCCGCGCTTTGGGCGCATTTCGGCGAGGAGCCTTTCGTGCGTGGCAATCTCGACGCCGGGCGGCTGAGCTGGCTCTTCGGCCGCGAGGTGGTACCCGCCGAGGACCCCTTCGACCCGCAGGATTACGACGCGCTGCTGCGCATCGACGTGGCGCAGGCGCGGCGCTCCTTTCCGGACGTGTTCGGCGAGAGCGACGACGATGACGAGGTCGAAGACGAGGATTGGTAGAGACCTCGCGAACCGGGTTCGGGAGAAAATCTCCCCCACGGGGCGGCGGGTTGTCGCCCATGCCCCGGCTCAGGACCCGGACGCGACCCGAGCCGCGCCGGTCTCACTTGCACAGGCCTCTGCGAAGTGGCAGTGACGTCTTCATCTGGGGCACAACCATTCATTTTCGGAGACCAAGAATGGCATCCATGTTCAAACTCTTCGGCGCGCTCGGCGTCGCCGCCACCCTCGCTGCCTGTGGCGCGACCCCCGGCGAGCGTGCAGCCACCGGTGCGCTGGCTGGCGCTGCCGCTGCCGAACTGACTGGCGAAGACGCCGTGACCGGCGCGCTGGTCGGCGGTGCGATCGGCGGCATCGCGCCCTGCGTGACCAACCCGAACGCGGCCGGCTGCTACTAAGCGCACCGCGCCTTCCGGCCTTGGTCGGAGGCGATTGATCTTCAGGGCCGCCGGGGGAAACCTCGGCGGTTCTTTTCGTCTCGGGATCGAGATAATGCCGGGGCGCGTTCCGCTCCGCCGTTATCTATCACGATGCCGACAAGAGGCTCTCCTACCGGTTTCTACGTCCCTAAAAAGGAAAGCCGAGGCTGCGGCTCGAACATTCCGCTTCGAATCGCGTGTGGTTCGGGTGAACCGCCATTGCCCCGTAAGGGCCCAGGCAACTAGCCGGTCGTGTCGCAGAGGTACTACCGCGTCTCCAATGCCTGAGCGCCCGCCCCGCCCACGGGGCGGTTGGCGTCGCGGATCTCCTGCTGGCGCAGCGGCAGCTTGTCGATCGCATGAATCAACTCGCGTCCCGTGAAGGGGGCGGGCTTGCGTTGCGCGATGCGCCCGTCCTTGCCGATCAAGATCACCGCGAAGCCGCGCGGGCGCAGCGCCCGGCGGATCGGGCTGCGCGCCTCGGGGGCGGTGTCGATCAGGACGATCACGTCGCGCGCCGCCAACTCGTCGATCCGCTCCGCCAGAAACCCCATCTGCCGCTCGAACTGCGGATCGCCCGGCCCGTCGGCGAAGACGATGATGGGGCGGGCGCGAAACTCGAAATCCTCCAGCTCCGCCTCGCCCACCGGGTAGGCCGCGCGCGGCTCTTCCTGCCAGCGCTCCAGAAGCTCCGGCGCCTCCTGTGCCGCGGCGAGGGGGGCGGCCCAAAGCAGGGCGAGGAGCGCGAACAGGGAATGAAACTGTGTCATGCCCTCAACATAGGCGCGAATGTCGCTCACGCGAAGGGTGCTGCGACAAACGGTGCGGGGTAGGGCGCAACGTCCCGTTTCGGGATCGGAAAGAAAGATCGCCGACTACCGAGATTGCGGTATCGCAGAGGGCGCATGCTCGGCCGAGAAAAAGGTCGCCCGCCTCAGCTCCAAGCATGAACCCCCTGGTACGTGTTCGCCACAGCACCGAACGCTTCCGTGTCGCGAGCAAGGTTGGCCGTGTTGGTGCCGGGCTAGCTTGATCAGGGAGACGGCGCCTCCCCATGCAGTACCATGCCCGTCGGTTCGCATTCCCGATATGAAGGCAAGACACCCGCCCGCGACCCACAGGGCTCTTGCGGCGCCCGGCGGGACGCGACATCACAGGGTCCGACGTCACCCGCCCTTCGGAGCCCCGCGAGATGATCCGCCCCGCCACGCCAGACGATGCGCCCGCCCTTTCCGCCATTTGGAACCGGGTGATCCGCGAAACCACTTCGATCTTCAACGCGACCGAGCGCAGCGAGGCAGAGATCGCCGAGATTACCCTGTCCGGCGATCCCTTTTTCGTCTGGGACGAGGATGGGGTGAAAGGCATGGCCCGCTGGTTTCCGTTTCGCGGCACGGACGGCTACCGTCATACCGTCGAGCACACGATCCTGCTCGCCTCCGGCCTGCAGGGGCGCGGCGTCGGTCAGGCGATGATGCAGCGGCTTTTCGAGACCGCCCGGGAGGCGGACAAGCACGTCATGGTGGCCTGCGTTACGGCGGAAAACACGGCCGGCATCGCCTTTCACGAACGCATGGGCTTCGTGCGCACCGGCACCATGCCCGAGGTGGGGCGCAAGTTCGGCCGTTGGCTCGACCTCGCGATCCTGCAGAAACGACTCTGACAATGCCGCAACGCGGCGCTAAGGTGGCCCCATGTCGATCTGGACCCGCATAGCCGAGATCATCGCCGCGTTGAGGCAGGGCGAAAGCCTCGCCTCGATCTTCGACCGGCTGCGCACGCCGCCCGAACGTTCGGTGGCCTTCGCCATCGCGGTGATCGCTCTGGGCGCAAAGATGGCCAAGGCCGACGGTCAGGTGACGCGCGGCGAGGTCGCGGCCTTCCGCGAGGTCTTTACGATCCCGCCCGAGGAGGAGGCCAATGCCGCTCGGGTGTTCAACATCGCGCGCACCGACGTGGCGGGATTCGAGGATTACGCCCGCAAGATCGCCGCGATGTTCGGGGGCGAGAAGGGGCCGCTTTGCGACCTGATGGAGGGGCTGTTTCACATCGCGCTCGCGGATGGCGACTACCACCCGGCGGAGAACGCCTTTCTCAAACGCGTCGCCGAGATCTTCGAGATCGATGCGCGGGCCTTCGCGCGGCTGCGCGCGCGATTCGTGCCGGATTGCGAGCCCGATCCGTGGGATGTCCTCGGCGTGACCCCCGACGAAGGGCGCGATGCCGCTCGCAGCGCTTGGCGCGCCATCGTGCGCGAAACCCATCCCGACCGGCTCGCCGCGCGGGGCTTGCCGGAGGAGGCGATGAAGCTGGCCGAAAGCCGTCTGATCGCCGCCAACCGCGCCTGGGAACGGATCGAGGCGGGGCAGGGCCATGCCATGGCGCCGGGTGGCGAGGGGAACCGCGCCTGATGCGACTGGCGACGTGGAACGTCGCCTGGTTCGACCGGCTGTTCGATGATGCGGGCGTGATGCTGCATGATGAGGGCGACTCGGCCCGTCACGGCATCACCCGGGCGCGGCAGCTCGACGGCATCGCCGTGGTGATGCAGGCGCTCGATGCCGATGGGATCGTGGTGGTCGAGGCTCCCGATACCGGCGGCAAGCGCAGCGGCGTCCGTGCCCTCGAAACATTCGCGGCCAGGGCGGGGCTCCGGGCACGGGAGGCGCTGATCGGCTTTCACAGCCATACACAGCAGGAGATCGCCTTTCTCCACGATCCCGACCGCATTCGGGCCCGCCACGATCCCCGGGAGAGCGCCCGCGCGCCGCGCTTCGATCTCAAGGCAGGCCATGGCGAGACGCGGATCAGCTGGTCCAAGCCGCCGCTCGAGCTGGCGATCGAGGCCGAGGGCGTCGCGCTGCGCCTCATCGGGGTCCATGCCAAGTCCAAGGCCCCCCACGGCGCGCAGAACCCCGGCGACCTGCGGCGCATCGCGATCGAAAACCGCCGCAAGCAGCTCGCGCAGTGCGGCTGGCTGCGAGCGCGCGTCGAAGATCACCTGGATGCGGGCGACAGCCTCGTGGTGATGGGGGATTTCAACGACGGTCCCGGTCTCGATGCGCAGGAGCGGCTGTTCGGACGCTCCGGGGTGGAGATCGTGCTGGGGGAGGGCGAGCCACCCGAGCGGCGGCTGCACGATCCGCATGCCCGGCTGGCCCTGTCGCAGCCCATCGCGGCGCAGCCTGCCACCGCGCGTTTCGCAGTGCCGCCCGACTGGCGCATCCTCTCGGCGCTTCTCGACTACGCGATGGTGTCGCCCGACCTGATGGGCCGGGCGCCGCGCTGGCGCATCTGGCACCCTTTCGACGACCCGGCGATCTATGCCGATGCCGAGTTGCGTGAGGCACTGCTCGCGGCCTCGGACCATTTTCCGGTCACGCTCGACCTCGATCCGACTGGAAACACCCCGGCCGCCGACTAGCTTCAGCGACATGAAACACGCATTCCATGCCGCTCTCGTCGCCGCGCTGCTCGCCGGTCCCGTCTCCGCGCAAGTGGAAGAAGCCCCCGTAGAGGATGAGGGCTTCAGCCTGATGCAGGAAGGCGCGGAGCTGTTCTTTCGCGGGATCATGGGCGAGATGGAGCCCGCCATCGAGGATTTCCGGGCCTTCGCGGAGATGGCCGAGCCGCATCTCAGATCGCTGCTGTCGGAGATGGGCCCGGCACTGATGCAGGTGCTCGACCGGATCGACGACATCGCCAATTACGAGGCACCCGAAATCCTCGAGAACGGCGACATCATCATCCGCCGCAAGCGCGAGGCGCCCGAGTTCACCCCAGATCCCGATGCACCGGAAATTGAAATCTGAGCTCTCGCCTCCGGGTGACATCGCCGCTTAACCTCTCCCGAAGTATAGAGGAGAGGCCCATGAACCAGAAGGAGGGCGGCCCCTGCGCCGCCGTTTTCGATCTCGACGGCACGCTGATCGACAGCGCGCCGGACATGGCGGCCGCCGTGAACCGTGCCTTCGTGGCGCATGGGCTGGAGGCGACCGATCCGGGGGTCGTGGCCGGCCTCATCGGCAATGGTGCGCACCGTCTGGTGGCGGACCTGCTGGCGCGACAGCGAATTCCCGCCGCGCCCTCGGATATCGAGGCTCTCGCCGATGCCTATCTGCGCTGCTACGCCGACGCGCCCGTGGTCTCGACCACGATCTACCCGCATGTGGCACGGGATCTGTCTGCGCTGAAGGCGGCGGGTTGGCGCCTCGGCATCTGCACCAACAAGCCGCAGGCCCTGACGCATGCCGTGCTTGCCGGGCTCGGGATCGATCACCTATTCGATGCCATACGAGGCGCCGATGCCGTGCCGGCGCGCAAGCCCGATCCCGGCCATCTGCGCGCGGTGATTGAGGCGTTGGGCGTTGATCGGGCGGTCTATGTCGGTGACACGGAGGTCGACGAAGCGACGGCCCGGGCCGCGGGTGTGCCGTTTCGTGGCGTCGGCTGGGCCGCGCCGGGGCGGCTTTCGGTGCCCGAGGCCGAGCGGCTCGCCCGGCTCTCGGAGCTTCTGGCCTAGTCGCGGATGCGGACCTCACCGGTGGCGTCGAGCGCCGAGGCAAGCGATTTGAATCGCTGCTCGGCCACTTCGCCGAAGAGAGACTTCGCGCGCGGATCGAGATCGAGCGTCAGCGTCCGGTCCACCGCGTTCCAGGCGAGATTGCCCGGCACCGTCTCGGCGCCGAGCCAGAGCATCGCGCCCAGCCGCATGGCACGCCCCAGCACCTCGGCCTCGCGCTGATCCTCATCGGGGACCAGCGTGAACATCTGGCTGTAATGCACGCCCTCGCGCTTGTTGGAGTAGCGGTGCATCAGGGCGAGACCCAGGAAAACGCGTTCGGAATGCTTGAGCCCGCCGAGATTGGCCCGGGTCGCGTTGTCGAAGCAGACCTGCGGCCGGTAATCTGGATGCGCGCGCCAACTCACGTCATGCAGCAGGCAGGCGGCCTTGATGATCCGCTTGCGCTGCCAGTCGGCATGCGGAAACAGCGGCCGGACGAAGTCGAACAGGATCGGCCCGAAGCCCGGCATCCGCGCATCCTTGGCCTCGGCGAAGCGGCAGGCCTCGATCAGGGGATCGCGGTCGCGCAGGGCAGGGGGCATCTGCTCGTAGAGCATGCCTTCGCGGATACCATAGGAGGAGATCGTGATGTCCTTGGGCTGGAACACCTGCACCAGCCGGTCGAGCACCCGGATCGCCAGCGGCACCAAAGCCATCCGGTCGGAGGAGACGCCGGCGCGACCACGCAGGTCGTCGGGGTCTTCCTTCTCGATGTATTTGCGGGTCTCGGCCACGGACTCGGTGCTCATGCGGTATTCGTGCAGCACGGTGAGCGGGTAATCGCGCCGCGTCATGTCGCAGCGCGCGATGGCGCGCCAGGAGCCGCCAACGAGGAACAGCCGCATGCCGGTCTCGCCGTCCATCTCCTCGTGGATCTGCTCGATCGTGCTCTTGATATAGGCGTCGAGGCCCTTCTCGCCGCCCTTGACCTCCTTGAGCTTCAGCGGACCCAGCGCCGAGGTGAGACGCCGTCCGACCTTGCCCTCCGCGATATCGGCAAGTTCCATGGACGAGCCGCCGATGTCGCAGACCATGCCGTAGGATCCGGGCCAGCCCAGAAGCACGCCCTGCGCCGACAGCCGGGCTTCCTCGTCACCCTCGATCACATGGATTTCGATTCCGGTTTCGCGCAGCACCTGCTCGCAGAATTCCGGCCCGTCCTCGGCCTCGCGCACCGCGGCGGTGGCGACGGCGGTCAGCGGCGTGATGTTCATGCCTTCGGCGAGGGTCGCGAAACGCTTGAGCGCGTTCAGCGCGCGCTCGCGACCGCGCGGGCTCAACTTGCCGGTCTCGGAGAGGCCCTCGCCCAGGGCGCACATGATCTTCTCGTTGTAGAAATAGGCGGGGCTGCGCGCCGCGCCGTCGAACACCACGAGCCGGACCGAGTTCGACCCCACATCGACCACGCCGACCCGGCTCAGCGCGCGGCTTTCTGGATCATCGAAAAGCGGTCGACCGAAAGGCCCCCAGTCGCCGCGCTGCGCGTCGCTCTGTTCGTTCATGAAGCCCCCATGATCCTGCCGCAGCATGTGGCCCGGCCTTGCGCGGTGTCAACGTTCCGCATCGGGCGCGGTCTTAACCGCATGACCGGCCGGGGCAAAGGAAAAATGCCCGGGCCGTTGAATCCTCTACGAAAGAGAACGCCGCAGGTTTCAATCGTGGGCGTGGGTCAGCTGCGGCACGTCGCCCGCGCCCGCTGTGCCGCGGCCCGACAGGGACGGGTTTTCCATGAAGAAGCGGTGACAGGAAAAGGCGCGTCCATCCTCTGGCCAGTCGGCGCGGGAAAACCGCCCGTCGGGCCCCATGACCCAGCTTTGCGCCACGTCCGCGAGGTTGGCGGCCATGATCTGGTCGGTGATCTGCGCCTTCACGGTCGCGTTGGTGATCTCGACCAGGGTCTCGACCCGCCGATTGAGGTTGCGCCCCATCCAATCGGCCGAGGAGATGAACACCCGTGCCTTCTTGGAGGGCAGGCCGCGGCCATTGCCGAAGCAGACGATGCGGCTGTGTTCGAGGAACCGGCCGACGATGGATTTCACCCGGATGTTCTCGGACAGCCCCTCGATGCCCGGGCGCAGGCCGCAGATGCCACGGATGACCAGGGAGATCTTCACGCCCGCCCGGCTCGCCTCGTAAAGCGCGTCGATCACTTCGGCCTCGACGAGCGAGTTCATCTTGGCCCAGATCTCGGCCGGACGCCCGGCGCGGGCATGCTCGGCCTCAGCGGCGATCATCTCCAGAAGACGCGATTTCAGCGTCAGCGGCGAGATGGCGAGGTTTTCGAGACCCAGCGGCTCGGCCGAACCGCCGATGAAGTTGAACACCTTCGTGGCGTCGCGGCCCAGCGCCGCGTCGCAGGTGAAGAAGGACAGGTCGGTGTAGATCCGCGCCGTGATCGGGTGGTAGTTGCCGGTGCCGAAATGCGTGTAGGTGACGAGGCCGTCACCCTCGCGCCGGACCACCGTGCTGATCTTGGCGTGGGTCTTGTACTGGGTGAAGCCGTAGACGACATGGGCGCCCGCCCGTTCCAGCCGGCGCGACTGGCGGATGTTGGCGGCCTCGTCGAAGCGGGCCTTCAGCTCGACCAGCGCGGTTACCGATTTGCCTTCCTCGGCCGCCTCGCACAGCGCCTCGACGATCGGTGAGTTGCGCGAGGTGCGGTAGAGCGTCTGCTTGATCGCCACCACGTCCGGATCGGTCGCCGCCTGCTGCAGGAAGCGGTTGACCATGTCGAAGGTCTCGTAGGGGTGGTGCAGCAGCATGTCCTTCTGTCGGATCGCCGCGAACATGTCGCCGTCATGATCCTGCACCCGCTCGGGCACGCGCGGGGTGAAGGGGGGCCAGAGCAGGTCGGGACGCGCGTCGGTGACGAGCTCCTTGAGATTGCCGATGCCGATCAGCCCCTCGACCTCCATCACCTCGGCGTCGCGGATGTGCAACTCCTCCATGATGGTGGCCTTGAGCGCGGGCGGCGCCCCGGCGGAGAGCTTCATTCGCACCACCTCGCCGCGGCGGCGGCGCTTGAGCGCCACCTCGAACTCGCGCACGAGATCCTCGGCCTCCTCCTCGACCTCGAGATCGCTGTCGCGTAGCACCCGGAAGGTGCAGTGCCCCTTCATTCGGTAGCCCGGGAACAGCTGGTCGAGATTGAGCAGCAGCAGTTCCTCCAGCGGCAGGAAGCGCTGGCCCTCCTCCGAGGGCAATTGCACGAAGCGATCGATCTGGCCCGGCACCGGCAAGAGCGCGCGCAGCGGTTTCTTGTCGGAGGCCCGTTCCAGCGCCAGCGCCAGCGCGAGGCCTTCGTTCGGGATGAAGGGGAACGGATGCGCCGGGTCGATCGCCAGCGGCGAGAGCACCGGGAAGACGCGGTTGAGGAAAGCGTCGGAGAGGTAGGCGAGGTCCTTCTTGGTGACGTCGGCGCGGCCCAGGATCGCGATGCCCTCGCGCGCCATCTCGTCGCAGAGCGTCTTGAAGATCTCCTGCTGGCGCGCCATCAGCGCCCGCGCCTCGCGGTCGATCTGCCGCAGTTGCTCGGCCGGGGTCAGACCGTCCATCGCCGGGGTGGTATTGCCCGCTTGCGCCAGCTCGCGCAGGCCCGCGACCCGCACGGTATAGAACTCGTCGAGATTGGTGGCCGAGATCGACAGGAAGCGCAGCCGCTCGAGCAGCGGCACGCGCGGGTTCTCGGCCTCCTCCAGCACCCGGAAGTTGAAGCCCAGCCAGCTCAGCTCGCGATTGACGAAGCGCGCGGGCCCCGAAAGCTCGGCGTCGAGCGCGATCGGTTCGGGGAACGCCGCGGCGAGGAAATCGGCCTGTGTCATGGGTGCTGTCTGGCGCATCTTCGCAACGTTGAGGTGACGATCGCCCCCACTATCGCGCCCGCCCGCCCGGATTGTCCAGCGGCCCGCCTCAATCCCTGTCGAGGGCCCGGCGCGCGAGTGTCCGGCTCACCGGGCGGGACTCGGCCAGCGCCATCCGGTCCAGCCGCGCCACCACCGCCGCGGCGCTGGCGAAGCTGCGCTCGATGCGGGCGGCGAGATAGGGGATCACATCGGCCATGGGCACCAGCTGCCGGTCGGCGAAGTGCTTGGCCAGCACCGCGCGCAGTAGCCGGTCGTCGGGGTCGTGGATCCGGGCGACCGCGGTGGCCTGCAGCCGCGAGGCGAGATCGGGCAGGGCGATGCCAAGCCGCGCCGGCGGGCGATCGGCGGTCAGGAGCAGACGCCCGCCCGAGGCCGCGAGCCGGTTGTGCAGGTGGAACAGCGTGACCTCGGCGGCGCGCGGCAGGCGCTGGATGTCCTCGACCACGATGGCCGCCCCCGGGGCTGGCGGCGGCAGGCTCGGTCCAAGATCCTGCGCTAGTAGGATCATCGCCTCGCTCGAGGCCTGCCAGACCCGCGCGAGGTGGCTCTTGCCCGATCCGGGCGGGCCGATCAGCGCCAGCTTGCCCTCGGGCCAGCCCATCGCGGTGACCATCTCATGCGCGGCGCGGTTCGCCTCGGACAGGATGAAGTCGTCGGGCCCCAGCGCCACCGCGAGCGGCAGGTCGAGACTCAGTTGCCACGCCATGCGCTCTCCGGCGGGGTCTGCTCGAGACGGGGCGGGGTGCCATGCGGCTCGGGGGGCGCGGCAGGTGGCGGCATCGCGGTGGGGCTGCCGCGATAGAGCGCGCTTTGCTGGTAGCGGGTGATGGCGAAGCGGGCGAAGACGCCGAGGCTTGCCGCGAAGGGGACGGCCACCAGCATGCCGACAAAGCCGAACAGCGCGCCGAACACGGCCAAGGCGAACAGCAGCCAGACCGGGTGCAGCCCGACCGAACCGCCGACGAGGCGCGGCGTCAGGATGTTGCCCTCGATCATCTGGCCGGCGACGAAGATCCCCGCCACGGCGCCGATCCAGACCCAGTCGCCCCAGAACTGGAACAGCGCGAGGCCGATGGCCAAGGCCCCGCCCAAGAGCGCGCCGACATAGGGGATGAAGGTGACGAGCCCGGCCAGCGCGCCCACAACGAGCCCGAAATTGAGCCCCACCAGCGCCAGCGCCACCGCGTAATAGGTGCCGAGGATCAGGCAGACCAGGCCCTGGCCGCGCACGAAGGAGGCCAGCGTGCGGTCGACCTCGCGGGCCAGCTGGCGGATCGTCGGCGCGTGCTCGCGCGGCAGAAGCTCGTCGATCCGCGCCACCATGCGGTCCCAGTCTACCAGCAGGTAGACCGCGACCACGGGCACCACGACGAACAGAACCAGCAGGTTGATGACGCCCATGGCCGAGGACAGCACGCTGTTGAGGATTTCGCCGCCGCGCGCCTGTACCGCCGCGCCGATGGCGTCGAGCTGGGTCCGGATGGTCGAGCTTTCGTCCATCAGGTCGGGAAACCGCGCGGCGAGACCGTCTCGCAGGCCCGAGAACAGCTCGGGCGCGGTCTGCACGAGCTGCGTTGTCTGCCGGATCAGCGTCGGGATCAAAAGCAGCACGGCGGCCACGAAGATCAGCACCACGCCCAGCGCGATCACCGCCACCGACATCGCCCTGCTGAGCCCCAGACGCTCCAGCCGGTCGGCGACCGGGTCGAGCAGATAGGCCAGCGCGCCGCCCACGAGAAAGGGCAGGATAACATCGCCGAGCAACCAGAGCAGCGCGAAGGTCACGATCGCGATAACGGCCCAGATGCGCGCCTGCTGCTGGATCGGAAGTGCCACGGTATCGCTCCTTGCGCGGATGTCGCACCTATGTCGCCGCCGGGGCGCGGGCGCGCAAGCCTTTTGGACCGGTCCGATGGGCGCACGGGCAGGGCGGGACTGCGCTTGTCAGGTGCCCGGCTCTCCCCTACAGGGGGATTCGTCCGCCCCGCCGCCGACCCGGCCCCTGACAATAGGATCTCCCGATGCGCCTGACCCGCTATTTCCTGCCCGTGCTCAAGGAAACGCCCGCCGAGGCGCAGATCGTCAGCCATCGCTACATGCTGCGCGCGGGCCTGATCAAGCAGGCCGCCGTCGGCATCTATTCCTGGCTGCCGCTGGGGCTGAAGGTGCTGCGCAACATCGAGCGCATCGTCGACGAGGAGCAGCAGAAGGCCGGGCACATCCCGCTGCTGATGCCGACGCTACAATCGGCGGATCTGTGGCGAGAGTCCGGGCGCTACGAGGCCTATGGCGAGGAAATGCTGCGGATCAAGGACCGGCATGGCCGCGACCTGCTCTACGGTCCCACCAACGAGGAGATGATCACCGACATCTTCCGCAGCTACGTCTCGTCCTACCGCGACCTGCCCAAGACGCTGTACCACATCCAGTGGAAGTTCCGCGACGAGATGCGGCCGCGTTTCGGCGTGATGCGCGGCCGCGAGTTCCTGATGAAGGACGGCTACAATTTCGACGTCGACCGCGAGAGCGCTTTGGAGGCCTATGACCGCCACATGGTGAGCTACCTGCGCACCTATGAGCGGATGGGCCTGAAGGCGATCCCGATGCGCGCCGACAGCGGCCCGATCGGCGGCGAGAACACGCATGAGTTCCTGGTGCTGGCCGAGACCGGCGAGAGCGAGGTGTTCTACGACAGCGCGATCCTCGACCTGCAGCTCGCCGACCGCGTGGTGAATTACGAGGACCCGAACCAGCTCAAGGAGATCGTCGCCGAGTGGACGGCCCCCTATGCGCGCACCGACGAGACCCATGATCCGGCGCTGTTCAACGAGGTGCCCGAAGAGCGCCGCCGCTCCTCGCGCGGGATCGAGGTCGGGCAGATCTTCTATTTCGGCACCAAGTATTCCGAGGCGATGGGCGCGACCGTGACCAATGCCGAAGGCCAGCGTGTACCGGTCGAAATGGGCTCGCACGGCATCGGCGTCAGCCGCCTGGTGGGCGCGATCATCGAGGCGAGCCATGACGAGAAGGGCATCATCTGGCCCGAGGGCGTGACCCCGTTCCATGTCGGCATCGTCAACCTGCGTCAGGGCGACGCCGAGACCGACGCGGCCTGCGCTGGCATCTATGCCGGCCTTCAGGCGCTGGGCCTCGATCCGCTCTATGACGACCGCAACGAGCGCGCCGGTGCCAAGTTCGCCACGATGGACCTGATCGGCCTGCCGTGGCGGATCACCGTGGGTCCGAAGGGGCTGAAGAACGGCGTGGTCGAACTGGTCTCGCGCCGTACTGGCGAAAGCGAGGAGCTGCCGCCCGAGCAGGCGGTGGAGAAGATCGCCCGGATCTACGCCTATATCTGAGGTTCAGCCCTCGTCCGGGTCGAGCACCACGGCGCCGCGCTTGCGGCCCGTGGCGACTCGGTCATAGGCCCGCGCGATATCGGACAGGGCATAGCGGCTGTCGATGACGGCGCGCAGATCGCCCGCTTCGACCAGCCGGGCGATCTCTTCCATGTCGGCGCGGCTTTCCTGCGCGACGCCGCCCTTCACGCGCCGGCCGCCGGCCCGGGGCAAGGGCGCGCGGAGCGCGTCCGACATGCCGCCGCTGACCACCAGCAGCCGCCCCTTTGGTGCCAGCGCCCGGATCCGGTCCCGCATCGGCGCCCGGCCGATGGTGTCGAGGATCACGTCGAAGCGGTCCGGAACCGCAAAGGGTCTTTCGTTCTCGTCATGGGCGATCACCTCTCGCGCGCCGAGATCGCGCACGAGATCGGCATTGGCCGCCGAGCATACCGCGGTCACATGCGCGCCCATCGCCCGGCCGATCTGCACCGCCGCCGTGCCCACCGCGCCTGAGGCGCCGACGACGCAGAGCCGTTCGCCGGATCGCAGCCGCCCCTTGTCGCGCAGGAACTGCAAGGCGGTGCTGGCGCCGAAGGGCAGGGCGGCCGCCTGCGCGTGGCTCAGCACATGCGGCTTGTGGACCACCGCTCCCGCCTCGGACAGCACCACCGCCTCGGCATGGGCGCCCATCTTCATGCCGGTGGAACCGAACACCTCGTCATGCGGGGCGAAGCGGGTCACGCCTTCGCCCACCGCCTCGACGATGCCGGAAAAGGCGGTGCCCAGCACCGGCTGGCGCGGGCCGCTCCAGCCGAAGGCCAGCCGCACCACGAGGCCGTAGCCCGCGGGCACGCTGAGCGAGCGGATGCGCCAGTCACCGGCGCTGACCGAGCCGGCGCAGAGCCTGACGCGGATTTCGCCCGGCCCCGGTTCGGGCAGCGCGCGTTCGACGATCTCAAGGTGTTCCGTGCCGCCATAGGCGCGGCAGATCACGGCGCGCATCGACGCTCCTCCCCAAATGCGGCCATGCTGCGCGGCGTCTGCGTCACGCCCATGACATCCCCCGGGACCAAGCTGACCCGGTGCCGGCTCTCGCGTCAAGCGCCGACACCGTGGCGTGAGGCGGCGGCGTCGCGGCTTGACCCCGATCGCGCTCGCCCCCAAGGTCCGCGCGCATTTGACAGGACCCGCCCATGGCCAACCGCACCGCCCCGTTTTCCGCCTTCGAGTGGATGATCGCCTGGCGCTACATCCGCGCCCGCCGCGCCGAGGGCGGGGTCAGCGTCATGACCTGGATCAGCCTCGTCGGCATCACGCTCGCGGTCTTCGCGCTGATCGCGACGCTGTCGGTGCGGGCGGGCTTCCGCGAGGAGTTCATCGACACCATCCTCGGCGCCAACGCCCATGTCACCGTCTATCAGGACAGCGTCATCGAGGGCACCGACATCACCCGCCGGGTGATCGAGGATTACGAGGACCTGTCGGAGCGGCTGCTGCAGATCGACGGCGTCACCCGCGCCGCCCCGGTGGTGCGCGGGCAAGTGATGGCGAGCTTCGACGCCGGCAATGCGGGCGTCGAGATCTACGGCATCCGGACCGAGGACCTCGCCTCGCTGCCCCGCATCGCCGATCCCGAGACCGGCATCGGCGACATCGCCCGCTTCGAGAAGGGCATCGCGCTGGGCTCGGGCGTGGCGCGCGAGCTTGGCGTGGTGATCGGCGACAAGGTGCGGATCATCTCGCCCAACGGCGCGCAGACCCCGATGGGGCAGAGTCCGCGCGTCTCGGCCTACGAGGTGACCTACATCTTCACCGCCGGACGCTACGATATCGACCGCACCCGCGCCTACCTGCCGCTGTCTGAGGCGCAGCTCTTCTTCAACCGCGACGGCGTGGCGGGCGAGATCGAGGTGATGGTCGAGGATCCCGACAACGTGCAGGAGCTTCTGCCCGAGATCCTCGAGGTGGCGGGACCGACCGCGTTCCTGTGGACATGGCGCGACAGCGCGGGCGCGTTTTTGCGCGCGCTCACGGTCGAGGACAACGTGATGTTCGTGATCCTGTCGATCTTGGTGCTGATCGCCTCGATGAACATCATCTCCGGGCTGATCATGCTGGTGAAGAACAAGGGGCGCGACATCGGCATCCTGCGCACCATGGGTCTGACCGAAGGGTCGGTGCTGCGCGTCTTCTTCATCTGCGGCGCGGGGATCGGCACGCTGGGGACGGTGCTCGGCGTGGCGCTGGGCTGCGCCTTCGCGATCTGGATCGACCCGATCTTCTCGGCGGTGAACTACCTCTCGGGCGGCGGCGTCTGGGACCCGTCGATCCGCGGCATCTACGCGCTGCCCGCGAAGCTGGAGGCGGGCGACGTGATCTCCGCCGTGGCGCTGTCGCTGACCCTGTCCTGGGTCGTCACCCTCTTTCCCGCCCGCCGCGCGGCGCGGATGAACCCGGTCGAGGCGCTGCGCTATGAGTGATCCGATCCTGAAGCTCTCGGGCCTCACCAAGACCTACAATCGCGGCAAGCCTTCCGAGGTGCAGGTGCTGCGCGGCGCGGATCTTGAGATCCGGCCGGGCGAGGTGGTGGCGCTGGTCGCGCCCTCGGGCGCGGGCAAGTCGACGCTGTTGCACATCGCGGGGCTTCTCGACACGCCCGATGCGGGCCATGTCGCCATCGGCGGGCAGGAGATGACCAAGCTGTCGGATCGCCGCCGCACGCAGGTACGCCGCGCCGATGTCGGCTTCATCTACCAGTTCCACCACCTGCTGCCCGAGTTCACGGCGCTGGAGAACATCACCCTGCCGCAGCTGGCTGCCGGCACGCCGCGCCGCGAAGCCGAGGGCCGGGCGCGCGAGCTTCTGGAGCAGGTCGGCGTCGGCCCCCGCGCAGATCATCGCCCGGCGGCGCTGTCGGGCGGCGAGCAGCAGCGGGTGGCCTTCTGCCGCGCGTTGGCCAACGCGCCGCGGCTCTTGCTGGCGGACGAGCCGACGGGCAACCTCGACCCCGACACCTCCGACCGGGTGTTCGACGCGCTGATGGCGCTGGTGCGGGGAACGGGGCTGTCGGCGCTGATCGCGACGCATAATTTGGAGCTGGCAGGGCGAATGGACCGGGTGGTCCGGATGGATCACGGGGTGGTGGCGTAAGGTCTCACCCCGTGCCTTGGGTTCAGCTGAGGCTTTCGCAGGCGATGCCGTCGCGATCGCGGTCCAGCCCATGAGGATCGCCCGGACCCGCAGCTTCATAGAACTCCTGCGCTTCTCTATGCGTCGAGAAGTCGGAGCAGTCCCGGTCCCGGCCCGTAGAAGGGGCCAGTTGTGGGACAGCAGTCTGCGTGCGATGGCAGTGATAAGGCTGCGACCCGGCGTGGCATCCTTGCGCGTTCAATCTACCGCTATGGGCAAGCAGTTCGCTCGGTAGCAAGACAAGACAAAGCGAACCAACAAACTTGTAAGACAATCCATACCCTCATTCGATAAACGAGAGCGCGCTTGTCGGTTCTGACGCCAGCGAATGCCAGTGTTCGCGCCAAAATAGAAAGCCACTCCCGTTAACAATTTACGGGAGTGGCCTCGGCGGTATCAATCAGGGTTGATCCTCATACATCCAGCTCTTCCACGAACCGCGCATTTTCCTGAATGTACTGGAACCGCAGCTCCGGCTTTTTGCCCATCAGCCGCTCCACCAGATCCGCGGTCTCGCCCGGCTCCTCGTCGTTGATCGACACCCGGATCAGCTTGCGCGAGCCGGGGTCCATGGTCGTCTCCTTCAGGTCCTTGGCGTCCATCTCGCCCAAGCCCTTGAAGCGCTGCACGTCGATCTTGCCCTTGCCGCCAAGACCCTTCTGCATCATCCGCTCCTTTTCCGCGTCGTCGGCAACGTAGAGGCGCTTGGCGCCTTGGGTCAGCCGGTAAAGCGGCGGGCAGGCCAGATACAGGTGGCCGTGGTCGATCATCGGGCGCATCTGGCTGAAGAAGAAGGTCATCAGCAGCGAAGCGATATGCGCGCCATCGACATCGGCGTCGGTCATGATGATGACCTTCTCGTAGCGCAGATCGTCGACGTTGAACTTGGTGCCGAGACCCACGCCCAGCGCCTGGGTCAGGTCGTTGATCTCCTGGTTCGAGCCGAGCTTCGACGAGGCCGCGCCGAGCACGTTGAGGATCTTGCCCCGAAGCGGCAGCAGCGCCTGCGTCTTGCGATCGCGCGCCATCTTGGCCGAGCCGCCCGCCGAGTCGCCCTCGACGATGAAAAGTTCGGTCCCCTCGCGCGCATTGGTCGAGCAATCGACCAGCTTGCCCGGCAGCCGCAGCTTCTTGGTCGCGGTCTTGCGGGCCGTCTCCTTCTCCTGCTTGCGCCGCAGCCGCTCCTCGGCGCGCAGCACGAGGAAATCGAGGATCGCGCCCGCCGACTTGGTGTCCGAGGCGAGCCAGTTGTCGAAATGGTCGCGCACCGAGTTCTCGACGAGGCGCTGCGCCTCGGTGGTGGCGAGGCGGTCCTTGGTCTGGCCCACGAATTCCGGCTCGCGGATGAAGCACGACACCAGCGCGCAGCCGCCCGTGGTCAGGTCCTCGCGGGTGATCTGGCCCGCCTTCTTGTTGTTGACCAACTCGCCATAGGCGCGGATGCCCTTGAGGATGGCGGCCCAGAAGCCGCTCTCATGCGTGCCGCCCTCGGGGGTCGGCACGGTGTTGCAGTAGGACTGGGTGAAGCCGTCGCGCGACGGCGTCCAGTTCACCGCCCATTCGACCTTGCCAGGCACGTTGAACTTCTCTGAGAACTCGACCGTGCCAGCGAAGGGCTTGTCGGCATAGGTCGAGGACTTGCCCAGTGTCTCGGCAAGGTAGTCGGCAAGGCCGCCGGGGAAGTGGAAGCTGGCCTCGCGCGGGGTTTCGCCGTCGTCGATCTCGCTTTTCCAGCGGATCTCGACGCCCGAGAAGAGATAGGCCTTGGAGCGCACCATCTTCAAAAGCCGCGCCGGCTTGAAGCGGTGATGGCCGAAGATCTCCTCGTCGGCGTGGAAGGTCACGGTGGTGCCGCGCCGGTTCGGGGCCGCGCCGATCTTTTCCACCGGGCCCTGCGGGATGCCGCGCGAGAAGCGCTGCTCGAAAAGCTCGCGGTTGCGCGCGACCTGCACGACCATCGAATCCGACAGCGCGTTCACGACCGAGGCGCCGACGCCGTGCAGACCGCCGGAGGTCTGATAGGCTTTTCCTGAGAACTTGCCGCCCGCGTGCAGGGTGCAGAGGATCACCTCGAGCGCCGATTTGCCGGGGAACTTGGGGTGCGGGTCGATCGGGATGCCGCGGCCATTGTCGCGGATCACCACCGAATAATCGGCCAGAAGCTCGACCTCGATCCGGTTGGCGTGGCCGGCAACGGCCTCGTCCATGGAGTTGTCGAGCACCTCGGCCACGAGGTGATGCAGCGCCCGTTCGTCGGTACCGCCGATATACATGCCGGGCCGCTTGCGCACCGGCTCCAGCCCCTCGAGGACTTCGATGGAGGAGGCGTCGTAGGCGGGCTCGGCGCCGGAGAGGAGATCGTCGGGCATGGGCACTGCTCTTGTTCTGGGGTGCCGGCCATATAACCCGGAGGCGGGGCCGGGGGCAACGGTACGGCGCGACCGGAAGGTTCACATTTTGTCCCGTAGCGCGACGAAGTCACGCCTGCAGCGGCTTTGCCCATGGAATGCGCGTTGCCCGCAGGATGGCCGCGCGCCAGGGGCGCGCGGCCGTCGCTCATTCGCCTTGGGCGAGAGTTTCAAAGCGCAGGCCTCTGGCCGTGCGCTCGGGAAAGCCCGCCCAGTAGCTGTCGGCCTCGTTCGGCGTGCCGTCTTCGGCCCGATCCCAGACCGCGTCGGCGCTGTCGGGCACGAGGTCGAGATACCGGGCCTTTTCCGCCTCGCCCTTGAGGTGCAGGTCGAGGAAGGCGGTCACGAAATGCTGGGTGACGTTGTTCATCCGCACCGTGTCCCAGACCGGATCGGCGTAATGGTCGAAGGGGGCGTAGCCGAGGCTTTCCGAGACGGCCCAGCTTTCCTCGGGCGCGGGCATCGGCGCGGCGGCGTTGTGGTTGGCGTTGTCGAAGGTCAGCAGGTGCCGCTCGGTGCCGGTCGTCTCCTCGAAGATCGAACGGATCGCATCATAGCCCGACACGTCATCCACCCCGCCCGCGATGAGCATCAGCGGCGTCTCGATCGCCCCGAGCCCCTCGGCGTTCCAAGCGTCGCGGTTGCGGCCCCAGGGACCGATGGCGACCACGGCCTTGACCCGGTCGTCGGGCAGATCGGCCATGGTGTCGGCGCCCACGGCATTGATTTCCAAAAGCTCTTGGGGCGGTGCATAGCGCGAGTTGCGGAACGCCTCGGTCAGCCCGGCGCCCGAGAAGATCAGCGCGCCGTAGCCCCCCATCGAGTAGCCGATCACGGCGGCGGTGTCGCCGTCGGTGATGGCGCCGATCGGATCGTCGAGTTCGGCCATGCGCGCCAGCACGAAGGCCTGGTCGCGGGGCCGGTTCACCAGCGTCGAGCCGAAGGCCCCCATGTCGTCATAGGTCGAATCCGGATGGTCGATCGAGGCCACGACATAGCCCTTGGTGGCGATGTTCTCGGCGAGGTGGCTCATGAGAAAGCGGTTGCCGGGATAACCATGCGAAACGAGGACCAGCGGGAAATCGCCCGCCATCGCCGGTTCGGCATCGCGCGCGGCGCGGCCCGTCAGCCGCACCTCGGTCACGCCGTCGCGCAGCAGCGCCGTGTAGCTGCCGCCCGGATCGGTGCCCTCGGCCGCCGGGTACCAGATCTCGACGGTGATTTCTCGGTCATAGGGTTCGACGCCGTCTTCGGTCGCGCGCGCCACGTCAGGCACGCCTTCTCTCGTGAATCTCATCGTTGTGACGCCGACGACATGATCGCCATGGGCGGCGAGTTCGGGCGCATCGGGCCGCACGAGGTCGATGCGGTTCTGCGCCGTCGCGGGCGCAGCCAGCAGCGCCGCCGAGGCGGCCAGCAGGAACTTGGTCATTCTCTCTCCTCCGGGTTGCACCGGGATGGGGCCACACTATGACCAGAGGAGCAAGACGCGAGGGAGGACACCATGCGCATCCTGTTCACCGGCGGCGCCGGCAAGGCCGGCCGCCACGCCATTCCCTATCTGCTGGAGCGCGGCCACCGCGTCACCAATCTCGATCTCGTGCCGCTCGATCATCCGGGTGTCGACAACCTGATCTGCGACCTCACCGATGCCGGGCAGGTCTTCAACGCGGCCCATGCCTATGCCGGTTTCGATGAACTCGAGCCGGGCACCGGCGTGCCCCGCTACGACGCGATCGTGCATTTCGCCGCCGTACCGCGGATCCTGCTCAGGCCCGACAACGAGACCTACCGCGTCAACGTGATGAGCACCTACAACGTGCTGGATGCGGCTGCGAAGCTCGACATCCGCAAGGTGATCTTCGCCTCGTCCGAGACGACCTACGGCGTCTGCTTCCACGATGGGGAGGTGAAGCCCGCCTATCTGCCGGTGGACGAGGAGCATCCGACCGTGCCGCAGGACAGCTACGCCATGTCGAAGGTGGTGAACGAGGCGACGGCAAGGAGCTTTCAGGCCCGCACCGGTTTCGACATCTACGGGCTGCGGATCAACAACGTGATCGAACCGCATGAATATGCCGAGAATTTTCCGGCCTACATGCAGGAGCCCGCTCTCCGTCGGCGCAACATCTTCGCCTATATCGACGCCCGCGATCTCGGCCAGATGGTCGAGCGCTGTCTGCAGACCGACGGCCTCGGCTTCGAGGTGTTCAACGTCTCGAACGACGATCTTTCGGTGGGCTTGAGCAATGCCGAGGTGCGGGCACAATTCTACGAGGGCGTGGAGGTTCGACGCGACATGGGCGAGACCGAGACCTTCTACGCCAACGACAAGGCCAAGCGGATGCTGGGCTTCGCGCCCGCCCATTCGTGGCGCGAGGTGCTCGGGGGTTGAACCCGCCCGAGGCGTCACCGGTACAATCCCGAACTGGACGCGAACGGCGGGGGCGACGTAGGGAACATGCATGACCCAAGCTGACCTCACCGCTTCCACCGACAGGCCCTTCGAGGCGCTCACCCGCGCCCAGCACGGGCGGCGCCTGCTCGTGCTGGCGTTGCCGCTGATCGGCTCGAACCTCGCGCAGATGGCGATGAACGTCACCGACACGGTGATGCTCGGCTGGTACGATGTCACCGCGCTGGCCGCGGCGACGCTGGCGACCTCGCTCTATTTCCTCATCTTCATCGTCGGCGCGGGCTTTGCCTGGGCGGTGATGCCGGTGGTGGCGACCGCCGCGGAGGCCGGTGATCCGGTGCGGGTGCGGCGGGTGACGCGCATGGGGATCTGGGCCGGGATGATCTATTCCGCCGTCTTCGTGCCACCGTTGATGTGGGCCGAGGATCTGTTCCTGGCGCTGGGGCAGGAGCCCGAGGTTGCGGCGGCGGGCGAGGCCTATCTGCGGATCGCCGCCTGGGCGATGGTGCCGGGGCTCGTGGCGATGGTGATGCGCTCCTTCCTTTCGGCGCTCGAGCACACGGCGGTGCTGTTGTGGAGCACGTTGGGAATGGCGGTCTGCAACGCGCTTCTCAACTACGCGCTGATCTTCGGCAATTGGGGCGCGCCCGAGTTGGGCATCCGCGGCGCGGCCATCGCCTCGCTGTCGATGGCGGTGCTGCAGGCGCTCGTGCTCTTGGCCTACGCGCTGCGGCGCCTGCCGGAATACGATCTCGTGCGGCGCCTGTGGCGGCCCGATCTCGACGTGCTGTGGCAGGTGGTGCGGCTGGGCGTGCCGATCGGCCTGACCAGCCTCGCCGAGGGCGGACTCTTCGTCGCCACCGGCGTGATGGTCGGCTGGATCGGTGAGGTGCCGCTGGCGGCGCATGGCATCGCGCTGCAGATCACCTCGGTCGCCTTCATGATTCAGGTCGGGCTGAGCCAGGCCGCCACTGTGCGGGCCGGCCGGGCGCTGGGGCGGCGAGACGAAGCGGCGCTTCGGATGATCGGCCAGTCGGGCGTGGCGCTGTCGGTGGTCTCTGCCGGTCTCGTCGGTCTGATCTTCGTGACGATGCCTGAGCCCTTCGTCGCGGCCTTCGTCGATCCGGGCGATCCGGCGCGCGACGCGGTCGTGGCGACCGGCATCACGCTCTTGTCGCTGGCGGCGCTGTTTCAGATCGTCGATGCGTTGCAGGTGATGGCGCTGGGCCTGTTGCGCGGGGTGCAGGACACCGGCGTGCCGATGGTGTTCGCCGCGATCAGCTACTGGCTCATCGGCATGCCGGCTGGCTATCTGCTGGGCTTTCCGCTCGGTCTTGGCGCGGCCGGGGTCTGGCTCGGTCTGGTCGTCGGTCTGGGTCTGGCGGCATCGACGCTGCTGTGGCGGTTCTGGTCGCGGTCGGTACGGATCGGGTCCGCCTAGGAACCACCCGGCGGCCCCGCTGGTTGGCGGGGCATGTTCGATTTCATTACCAGCTGGATCGCCGCCGGAGGCGCCTTCGCCGTCGCCGCGCTCATGTTCCTCGAAAACGTCTTCCCGCCGATCCCTTCCGAGCTGGTGATGCCGCTCGCGGGTTACAACGCCGCAACCGGTGAGGCGCGGCCGGTGCTCACCCTCATTGCCGGGCTGATCGGCTCGGTGGCCGGCGCATGGGTCTGGTACGAGATCGGCCGCAGACTCGGCCGCGACCGGTTGATGCGCCTCGTCGACCGTTACGGCCGCTGGCTGACCTTGTCCTGCGACGACGTGGAACGGGCGCTGGGCTGGTTCGAGCGTCACGGCGCGGCGGCGATCTTCTTCGGACGAATGATCCCGACGGTCCGGACGCTGATCTCGGTGCCCGCAGGGCTCCAGCACATGGGGCTGATCAAATTCTTGGCCTATACCACCGCCGGGTCGCTGATCTGGGTCGGCGGGCTGTTCGGTGCGGGCTATCTGCTCGAGGCGCAATACGAGCGCGTACAGGTGTGGCTGAACCCGGTGACCAATGGCGTCATCGCGGTGATCGTCGCGCTCTATCTGTGGCGCGTGTTCCGGGGTAAAGGCCGCAGGCAGCGCGACTGAGGCTCAACCGGTCTCCGTCGGCCGCGTCCGCGCCGCCTCGACCCGATCGGCCTTCTTGCGCACGAGGATCATGCGCAGATCGTGCATGGCCAGGAGCAGCGGCTCGGTCACCGCCTCCAGCTCGGCCTCGCTGGCCTGGCTCTGGGCCCAATGCGCGGTGAGGTTCAGGTGATCGATGGCGCGGCGGATATCGTCGATCTGCCGCGCCGCGAGGACCTCCCGGCGCTGTTCGCGCCAAGCCTCGGCGGCGGCCCAATCTTCCGGTGCAAGCTCACGATTGCCCTGGGCGCGAATTTCGCCGTTGCGCGTGTTGATCGTGGCCAGCTGCTCGAGCTCGACCCGGCGGTGCCGCGTCTCGTCGCCGATGCGGAACATGATGCCGCCCGAGTCCTTGACCCGGAAATAATAGCCGGACAGGTCCGTCATGGTGCCCCCTTCGGGTTATCGCAGCCCCTCGCAGAAGCGGCGGATGCGGGCACAGGCCTCCTCCAGCGCCGCGTCTGAGGTAGCGTAGCTGACCCGGAAATTCGGCGAAAGGCCGAAGGCCGCGCCGAATACGACGGCCACGCCTTCCTCCTCAAGCAGCGCCGTGGCGAAGGCCTCGTCATCGGCGATCACCGTGCCGCCGGCGCTGGTCTTGCCGATACAGCTCGAGATGTCGGGATAGACGTAGAAGGCCCCGTCTGGCACCGGGCAGGTCACGCCGGGCGCGGCGTTCAGCCCAGCCACCACCAGATCGCGCCGCCTCTGGAACACCGCGTTGTTCGGGGCGATGAAGTCCTGCGGCCCGTCGAGGGCCTCCACGGCGGCCCACTGGCTCACCGAGCAGGGGTTCGAGGTGGATTGCGACTGCAGCTTGGCCATGGCGCGGATCAGCGGTTCGGGCCCCGCCGCATAGCCGATGCGCCAGCCGGTCATCGCATAGGCCTTGGAGACGCCGTTGACGGTGAGCGTGCGATCCTTGAGGCCGGGCTCGACCTGCGCGGGCGTCGTGAAGCGAAAATCGCCGAAGGCGAGGTGCTCATACATGTCGTCGGTCATCACCCAGACATGGTCGTAGCGCAGCAACACGTCGGTGAGCGCTTTCAGCTCGTCATGGCTGTAGCCGGCGCCGGTCGGGTTCGAGGGCGAGTTGAACAGCAGCCACTTGGTGTTCGGCGTGATCGCCGCCTCGAGGCTCTCGGGCGTCAGCTTGTAGCCGGTCTCGATCCCGCAGGCCACGGTGACCGGCGTGCCGCCGGCAAGCAGCACCATGTCGGGATAGCTGACCCAGTAGGGGGCGGGGATGATCACCTCGTCGCCCGGGTTCAGCGTTGCCATCAGCGCGTTGTAGAGCACCTGCTTGCCGCCTGTGCCGACGCTGACCTCGCTCGGCGCATAGTCGAGATCGTTGTCGCGCTTGAATTTGGCGCAGATCGCGCGTTTCAGTTCGGGGATGCCGTCGACGGCGGTATAGCGGGTCTTGCCCTCGGCGATGGCGCGGCGCCCGGCCTCGGCGATGTTGGCCGGGGTGTCGAAATCGGGCTCGCCGGCCGAGAGGCCGATGATGTCGCGCCCCTGCGCCTTCAGCTCGGCCGCCTTGTTGGTCATGGCGATGGTGGGCGAAGGCTTCACCCGCGCGAGGGTGTCGGACAGAAAGGGCATGGCGGCTCCGATGTCGCTGGTCGGGTGTCATAGGTCGCGCCCGTGACTGGAAACCGCGCCCCGCCAGTGTCATATGGCGGGGGCGGGCCGCCATCAAGCGGCCGCTGGGCAGGAGGATGCGCGATGCAGGACGAAGGCTATTACAGCGAGACGGCCGCCACCTTCGGCGACAGGCTGGCAGGCGCGCGCGAGGGGGCCGGGCTCAGCCAGGAAGCGCTGGCGACGCGGCTCGGGGTCGAGGTCGGGACGCTGCAGGCCTGGGAAGACGACATGGACGAGCCGCGCGCCAACCGGCTGCAGATGCTGGCGGGAATGCTCAACGTGTCGCTGAGCTGGCTGCTGACCGGTCGTGGTGACGGACCCGAGGCGCCGGCCTCGACCGAGACGCCGCCCCCGGCGCTTTCGGAGATCCTCTCGGAAATGCGGGTGCTGCGCGCCGAGATGATGCAGGCGGCCGAGCGCATGGCGACGCTGGAGAAGCGTTTGAAGCGCGTCGGCGAGGTTACCTCGTGACCGGGTTGCCGATCGAACCCGCTGCACCGCTGGACGAGCCGCGCGAGACCCGCGAACGGCGGCTGCGGATGCGCTCGATGCGGCGCGGAATCAAGGAAATGGACCTGATCCTCCAGGACTTCGCCACCCGTCGCCTCTCGGAAATGTCGGATGAGGGGCTCGCGCTCTATGATCGGCTGCTTTCGGAAAACGACCACGACATCTATGGCTGGATCGCCGGTTCCCTGCCGGTGCCCGAACGCTACGCGGCGCTCGTGGCCGAGATCGCAGATGGCGCGCGCGGCGTGACCCGGCCCCGCTGAGGCAGGGCCGCGCAGGTGCAAGGTCGCGCAATTTAACCGTTTCTTCGTCATTCTCCGACATTCCTGCCTTCGGGCGGGCAGAACGGAGAGTTGACGATGAGCGTGCATTCCTCCCTGGAACCGGCGCTGCGCGGGGCGCGCGACACGGCCTTCATGGCGAGCTATCTCGATAGCCTGACATTGGTGGAGCGGCTGCACCGGCTGCTGCTCGACGTCATCAAGGATGAATTCGAACGCATAGGCGTGATCGAGATCAACGCGGTGCAGGCGCTGCTGCTCTTCAATGTGGGCGACAACGAGGTCACGGCGGGCGAGCTGAAATCGCGCGGCTACTACCAAGGCAGCAATGTCAGCTACAATCTCAAGAAGCTGGTCGAGGCGGGTTACATGCATCACCAGCGATGCCAGATCGACCGGCGCTCGGTCCGCGTGCGGCTGACCGAACGGGGGCGGCGCATCCGCGACATCGTCGACAAGCTCTTCGCAAGCCACGCCGCGGGCATGCTGTCTCGCGGCGTGCTCGACCAGTCCGGTATCGACGACATCACCATGTCGCTGCGGCGGATCGAACGCTACTGGACCGAGCAGATCCGCTATATCTACTGACCCCCACGCCAATCCGGCGCGAGCGGAACGGGCCTACCAGTGGCCGGTGTTCTCCATGCTCGCCCATGGTTCCTGCGGCGCCAGCGCGTCTCCGGCCTGCAGAAGCTCGATCGAGATGTTATCGGGCGAACGGACGAAGGCCATGTGCCCGTCGCGCGGGGGGCGGTTGATGGTCACCCCGTTCTCCTGCAGATGGCGGCAGGTCTCGTAGATGTCGTCCACGCGATAGGCGAGATGCCCGAAATGACGGCTGTCGGAAGGCAGCCCGTCGTCGCCATCCCAGTTCCATGTCAGCTCGAGGGGGCATTCCTCCTGTCCGGGGGGCGCCATGAAGACGAGGGTGAAGCGGCCGCCCTCGCTCTCCTTGCGACTGGTCTCCCTGAGGCCGAGAAGCTCGTAGAAGGCCATGCTCTTCTCGAGATCCTTCACCCGGACCATGGTGTGCAGATATTTCAATGCCATCGCGGCGGTCTCCCTCTCATGCGCGGTCTTGCGCGACGCGGCGGAGCCTAGCACGCGACACGTGCGATGCCAGTGCGGCAGGCTCAGAAGGTTCAGAAGGCGGAGCGCAGGCCGAGGCTGAGGGTCACGGCCTCTTCGTCGAAAAGATCGACATCCGACCAGCTGCGTCGCGTCTCGATTCCGATCTCGGGGTAAAAGCCATAGCGCTCCTGGCCGGGCAGGGCGATCCGGCCCTCGAGCCGCAGCTCAGCGTCCTGACGGCCGTCCAAGCTGTAGCGGCTTTCGGGATAATCGCGCCATTCGACTTCGATGCCGAAGCCGAGCCGTGCGGGGCCCAGCGGTCTGGCGACGTCGTAATCGATTCCGAGCGTCAGCCCGTCATGCGCCAGATCGGGCGTATCGCCGGTCTGGCGGCGCAGCCGCGCGTTCAGACCTAGGCTGTCGGCATTGTCGAGGCGCTGTGACCAGGCCAGCCTCAGGGTCGGCGTCCACCAATCGGTTCCGGTGTCGAGCCGGTCGCTGTATTGGGCGGCGAGCGCCAGATCGAGGCGCGCGCGTGGGCGGCGCAGCAACGGCCGGGCCAGCCCGAGGCCCAGCGTGTCGACATAGGGGTCACCGCCGTACCAGTGGCGCGCCGCCTCCACCGAAAGATCGATCGGCATCTCTGGGCGCGCGAACCGCTGCGTCAGCCCGAGCCGCAACGTAGCTTGGGCGAAATCCGCGCCGCGTGCTTCCGGGGCCTGTCGGCGTGCGCTGTCGCTGAGCCTGTAGCCGCGCCCTTCCGCCTCTAGGTCGATCCAGGCCGGGCCGGGCAGGGCGGGGGCGGCGATCCCGTAGCGCGCCCCGGCCGACCCGGTCACCGCCGTGCCCGACAGCGCCCGCGCCGCGCCGGACAGCTCCAGCTCCACCGGCAGGCCCGGCAGGCTCAGCGTCTCGGAACGGCTGCCGCCATTGACGTTCGAGGAGGGCGCCACGCCGAAGCCGAGCCGCAACGCCAGCGGGTTGCGCGCCGCCACGGCGCGGTAATCCGCGGCCAGCCCGGCGCGGGCGGCGGCGTCGGGGGCGTCCGGGCTGGCGCGGCGCAGCCAGATCTGGGCGCGGGTAAAACGGCCCTGCTGCGTCAGTGCGAAGGCCGCGAGACGCGCCGCGCGGAACCGCGCTGGCCCCTCGACCCGACCATGCGCCGCGGCTGCGAGCCGCGCCGCGTCGGCCCAATCCTCGGCTCGCACCGCCGCCTCCGCCGCGAGGATCAGCGCCGTGGCGTCTTCGGGATCGCGCGTCAGCAGCGCTCGCGTCAGCGCCTGCGCGGTCTCGACCTCACCCGCCGCCAGCGCCTCGGCTGCGAGGCGGCGCATCGCGTCCGGGCCGATCTCCACCGGCGCGGCCATGACAGAGGCGCCGAGCCAGAGCGCGGCCGCGAGGCAGAGCGACCCGAGGCGCATCAGCGGTAGACAATGAAGCCGCCGGTCTCGCGCGCGGTGACGTCGTCGAAGCGCGGGTCATCCGAGTCGATCACCACGATGCCGACGATCTCCTCGGCCTCGCCGCCGATGATCCCCAGATAGGTGCCGGATTCATAGGTCTCGACGGTGCCGTCCTCGAGCGTCCGCCGGCTCGACAGCGTGCCGCCGATCTCACCATTGGCGCGCAGCGCGCCGGGGCCGACATCGAAGACCAGCGTCGGCGCGACCAGCGCCTCGTCGCCCCCACCCAGCGACAGGAGGTTGCCGTTCGAGTCGAAGACCTGGCGGTTGTCGATCACGCCGCGGACCCCTTCGCCCGAATTGAAATCCTCGAAATCCACGGCGATTTCGATGTCGCCGGTGGTGTATTCGAGGCCGCCGGCGCCGGAGAAGACGCGCATCCCCGCATAATCGCCCGCGAACACCGCCTGGCCATTCTGCGGCAGCTCGACGCCGCCATTGCGCTCGTAGAGAAAGCCGCCGAAGCCGTAGCTGCGATAGCTGCCGGTGCGCACGATGGCAAAGCGCGAGCGCGGTTCCAGCTTGCCGTCGACCCGGACCTGGTCGCGGCTGACACCGTAGATCGCACGGTAGTCGAACTGATCGACCGTCTCGCCGGTGCGCGGATCGATCACCGGGTCGCGCACGACGAGATCGTCGTCGGGCGTGCCGACACTGGCATAGAGCGCATAGCCCGCGAGGCTGTCGAAGCCGTCCTGCCGCTGATAGGGCCGGTCGCCGTCGAAGGCGATGTTGTCGACGGTGAAGCTGTCGCTCGCGGCGTTGTAGACCACCTCGGTGACGAAGCCGCCGCCCTCGCCATCCTCGGCCTCGGTGCGGAAGATCGACTCGTCGGGCCCGGCCTTGGGACCTTCGGTGCCCTCGGGCGGCGTGCCGTCGCCGTCGAAGCCGCCGGTCTCCTCCTCTTCCTCGTCCTCCTCCGTCACTTCCTCTTCGGAAAACTCGAAGGGCTGGCCGTCGCCGCAGGCGGCGAGCAGCAGCAATGCGGCAATGGAAAGTGGTCGGATCATCGGGGCTGCCCTTCGGCCTGAGGCTCTTTGATCCCGACCATCCGGGGCCGGGTGGGGGCTGTCAACGCATGGGCCGGGCGCGCGGGCAGGCGGCTCGGCGATTGTTCCAATCCGGCCACGGGGCTATGCAGGCGCAAGCCACGAGTTACAGGAGACGACCATGCCGCTGACGCCCGAGCAGAGCGCCGAGATCGAGGATCTCCGCGCCACCCCCCGACAGACGCTGCGCGCCGTCTCCGAGGGTGCCGAAAAGCATCTCTACAAGGCGCATCCGGTGCTCGACCACGGCTTCGTGCGGATGATCGACTACATGGGCGACGACGCCGCGATCTGCCAGGCGGCGCGGGTGAGCTACGGGCGCGGCACCAAGTCGGTGCAGAACGACGAGGGGCTGATCCGCTACCTGATGCGGCACTGGCACTCGACGCCGTTCGAGATGTGCGAGCTGAAGCTGCACGTGAAGCTGCCGGTCTTCGTCGCCCGCCAGTGGATCCGCCACCGCACCGCCAACGTCAACGAATACTCCGCCCGCTACTCGATCCTCGACCGGGAGTTCTACATCCCAAGGCCTGAGGACCTTGCCGCGCAGTCGAGCCAGAACAACCAGGGCCGGGGCGATGTGCTGGGCCCGGAGGAATCGGCCCGCGTGCTCGACTGGCTGCGCGAGGATGCGCACCGCGCCTATGACCATTACGAGCAGATGATCTCGGATGAGGGCCAGCAGGGCCTCGCGCGAGAACTGGCCCGGATGAACCTGCCCGCCAACATCTACACGCAGTGGTACTGGAAGGTGGATCTGCACAACCTGTTCCACTTCCTGCGGCTGCGCGCCGACAGCCATGCGCAATACGAGATCCGGGTCTATGCGGACGCGATCTGCGAGATGGTCAGGGACTGGGTGCCCGCCGCCTACCGCGCCTTCGAGGAGTATCGCCTCGGGGGGGTGACGCTTTCAGCTTCCGGTGTAGAGTGCCTGCGCCGGATGCTCGCTGGGGAGGAAGTGACCCAAGAGACGTCGGGGATGAGCGCCAGGGAGTGGCGGGAGTTCTGCAAGGTCAGCGGATTTGGAGAGTAGCCATATTTATGGATTTTTCTAGTATTTTTGACATCGGGTCAATAGGCTCGTTGCTAACTACAATTGCTGCTCTAGCCCCTGGTTTCATTATAGCTTTTGTGCGATCCAAGTTTGTCATCGGCGGAGCCGAAATTGCGTCGAACAAGTACTTAGAGTTCCTGATTTCATCATCAGTATACTATTCAGCCGTACTGCCGTTCTTTTTAAAGTGGTCTGGCTTTGGGGCGATATCAATATTTTTTCTATTCTTTGGAATCCCGTTGCTAATCGGCGCAGCCTTGGGGATTTCTTATCAGAAAGAATATGTTAGCAGGATAGCGGCCCGATGTAATCTGAAGATTGCTCACCCTGTGCCCACTGCTTGGGACTACGTTTTCAGTAAACTAGAGGCGGGGACTTGGGTAGTAGTTACCTTGAAAAACTACGAAGATATATACGGCTATTTTGGCGGGTTGTCTTTTGCATCGTCTGATCTCGAACGGCGGGATATTTATATTCAGGATGTCCGGGATTACAATTGGAATCCAGTTGAGGAGCCGGGGCGGGCAAGAGGTGTCTGGATTTCGGAGGATGATATTGTTATGGTTCAATTTGTAGCGCATAGCCAATAAGGAAACGCGATGACTAAAGGTGGTAGAGAACGCGACAAGCCGCTGAGTGAAGGATATCGCGGTCAAGCAACGCAGCCTAAGCCTGTTACGCACCCCGCGACCAGAGGATACCAAGGCGGTTATCAAGCCCCCGGCGGCCCCCAGAATACTGGAAAGCCTCCAAGTTCAGGCTCTATAGCGAAGCCGAAGAAGTAAATAACTTGGTGTTTGTCGGGTTTCTAAACCTTCCTCAAATTCCCCGCCATCTCGCGCCCATCCCGACCCTCGATCAGGTCGAACTCCACCGGCTCGTCATCGGCCAGCCCGGTGAGGCCCGAGCGCTCGACCGCCGAGATGTGGACGAAGATGTCCTTGCCGCCATCCTCCGGCGCGATGAACCCATAACCCTTGGTGGTGTTGAACCATTTCACGGTGCCCTTCGGCATGGCACTTACTCCCGTCACTTGAAGTCCGACCGCACGCCTTGCGGTTGCCAAGGACAGTAGGTCGCGTGCAGGAAAGGCAAATCACAAGTGGAGGGAAAGATGCGGGTTCTCGGGCTGAAGAACTGCGATCGTACGCGCGCCGCGATGAAGGCGCTGAAGGAACAGGGGCATGAGCCGGTTCTGGTCGATGTGCGGGCCGTACCGCTCGCCGCGGAAGAGCGCGCGGCGATCGTCGCGACCTTCGGCGACAAGGCGATCAACCGGTCATCGACAACCTGGCGCGGGCTGTCCGAGGACGAAAAAGCCCGGCCGGTGGCCGGGCTTCTGGAGGGTCACCCGGCGCTGTTGAAACGCCCGGTGATCGAAGAGGGCGGCAGCTACCGCCAGGGGCTCTAGCCCCGGCGCAGGTCCGGCGGCGTCGCCTCGTCCTTGAGCCGTGCCAGCACCTCGTCGAGGGCCAGCACCTCGGAGCGGTTCTCGCCTAGACGGCGCAGGCTGACGGTGCGCTCCTCGACCTCGCGGCCGCCGATGGCGAGGATCACCGGCACCTTGCCGACCGAGTGCTCGCGCACCTTGTAGTTGATCTTCTCGTTGCGGGTGTCGGCCTCGGCGCGGATGCCCGCCTTTTTCAGCGCGGCGACCACCTCGTGCACGTAGTCGTCGGCATCCGAGACGATCGAGGCCACCACGACCTGTCGCGGTGCAAGCCAGAGCGGCAGGCGTCCGGCGTGGTTCTCGATCAGGATGCCGAGGAACCGCTCGAAGGAGCCGAGGATCGCGCGGTGCAGCATCACGGGCCGCGCCTTATCGCCCTTTTCGTTGACGAACTCCGCATCCAGCCGGTCGGGCAGGTTGAAGTCGGCCTGGAAGGTGCCGCACTGCCACTCGCGCCCGATCGCGTCGGTGAGCTTGAAGTCGAGCTTGGGGCCATAGAAGGCGCCTTCGCCCGGATCGACGGTGTACTCGGCCCCGGCCTTCTGGATCGCCTTTTCCAGAGCGGTCTCGGCCTTGTCCCAGATCTCGTCCGAGCCCACGCGGGTCTCGGGCCGGGTCGAGAGCTTGATGTCGAACTTCTCGAAGCCGAGGTCGTGGTAGACCGAGGCGAGCAGCGCGATGAAGTCCGCGCATTCCTGCTCGAGCTGGTCCTCGGTGCAGAAGATATGCGCGTCGTCCTGCACGAAGCCGCGCACCCGCATCAGCCCGTGCATGGAGCCCGAGGATTCGTAGCGGTGGCAGGAGCCGAACTCGGCGAGCCGCAGCGGCAGGTCGCGGTAGGATTTGAGCCCCTGATTGTACACCTGCACGTGGCAGGGGCAGTTCATCGGCTTGAGCGCGTTGGTGCGCTTTTCCTTCGCGCCTTCCTCGTCCACCTCGACGATGAACATGTTCTCGCGATAGGCCTCCCAGTGGCCCGACTTCTCCCACAGCACGCGGTCGACGACCTGCGGGGTGCGGATCTCGCGGTAGCCGGCGGCGTTCTGGCGGCGGCGCATGTAATCCTCGAGCGCGCGGTAGACGGTCCAGCCGTTCGGGTGCCAGAACACCATGCCCGGCGCCTCTTCCTGCAGGTGATACAGGTCCATCTCGCGGCCCAGCTTGCGGTGGTCGCGCTTGGCGGCCTCCTCCAGCATGGTCAGATGCGCCTTGAGCTCGTCGCGGTTGCGGAAGCCGACGCCCGAAATCCGCTGCAGCTGCGGGCGGCTCACGTCGCCGAACCAGTAGGCGCCCGAGACGCCCATCAGCTTGAAGGCGTCGGCGGGCAGCTGGCCCAGATGCTGCAGATGCGGGCCGCGGCAGAGATCCTGCCAGTCGCCATGCCAGTACATGCGGATCGGCGCGTCCTCGGGGATGCGGTCCAGAAGCTCGATCTTGAAGGTCTCGCCGCGCTCCTGGTAGTAGGCGCGCGCCTGCGCCCGATCCCACACCTCGTTGCGGATCGGCTCGGACTTGGCGATGATTTCCTTCATCTTCTTCTCGATCGCGCCGAGATCCTCGGGGGTGAAGGGCTCGGAGCGGTCGAAGTCGTAGAACCAGCCGTTCTCGGTGACCGGGCCGATGGTGACCTTCACGTCGGGCCAGATTTCCTGCACCGCGCGCGCCATCACATGGGCGAAGGCGTGGCGGATCAGTTCCAGCGACGGCTCGGCATCCTTGGTCGAGTGGATCGCGATCTTGCTGTCATGCTGGATCGGCCAGCTCAGATCCCAATGGTCGCCATTCACATTCGCGGAGATGGCCTTCTTGGCGAGGCTGGGCGAGATCGATTGCGCCACCTCGGCGGCGGTCACCCCGGCGGGATATTCGCGGCTGTTGCCATCGGGAAAGGTGAGGGAGATCTGGGCCATGTTCGGCCTCCTCGTCGGTTTGGCGCCCACGGAACGCCCGGTTGCGGGTTATGTGTGTCGGGGCTTGATGATCGGGCGGAACCGGCGTGTCAAGCGCGGGGCTTGTCATTGCGGCCGCGCGCTTCGATGCTGCGCCCCGACCAAGGACGGAGACGACCATGCCCGACTTCACCAGCCCGCAGGGCCGCCGCATCGCCTATGATCTCACGCCGGGGGAGGGGCCGGGCGTGGTGTTCCTGGGCGGATTCCGCTCCGACAAGGAGGGGACCAAAGCGGTCTTTCTGGAGGACTGGGCGAAGAGGAATGGCCGCGCCTTCCTGCGCTTCGACTATTCCGGCCATGGCAGCAGCGGCGGCAGCTTCGAGGAGGGGGCGATCGGCGACTGGACCGAAGACGCCGCGGCGGCGCTGTCACTGACGAGGGGGCCCCAGATCCTCGTCGGCTCCTCGATGGGCGGTTGGATCTCGCTGTTGCTGGCGCGCGCCGTGCCAGAGAAGGTCGCGGGCCTCGTCACCATCGCCGCCGCGCCGGATTTCACCGAGGACGGGTTCTGGGCGGACATGACCGGCGATATGCGCAATCGCTTCGAGGCGGACGGCTATCTCGACTACCCGTCGGATTACGGTGATCCGCTGCGGATCACCCGGCGCCTGATCGAGGAGGGGCGCGGCCACCTGGTGCTGCGCACGTCGCTGCCGCTGCCTTTCCCGGTGCGGTTCCTGCAAGGCACGGCGGATGAGGATGTCTCTGTCGCCACCGCCTTGCGGCTCTTGGAGCACGCGGATGGGCCCGACATGCGGCTGACTCTGGTCGACGGGGCCGACCATCGGTTTTCGACCCCCGATTGCCTCGACCTGATCGCGGCTAGCGTGGCGGAGGTCTCGGCCCGGGCCTAGCGCCGGGCGCGGCGGGCGAGGGGCTGCGCAAGGCGGTCGAAGCCCAGTGCGCCGAAGACCACCCCGGCCCAGCCCCAGATCGCCGCGACGGTCAGCAGCCCCATGAAGAGCAGCACGCCGAGGGTGGCGAGAAACGCGTTGGTGAAGTCCGGGGCGGGCTGGCGCATGGCGACCTCCTTGGCCCCTCGCGAGCTAGGGCGCGATGCGGGCCTCTTCCAGCGCCTGTGGTAAAGCTTTCGCGAAGGCGTCCAGATCGGCCTCGCGCCCGGCGGTCACCCTGATGCAGCGGTTCAGCGGCGGAACGCCCGGCATCCGGACGAAGACACCTCGCGCCGCCAGCCCCTCCATGACCCGGCGCGCGAAGGCGCCATCGCCGCCGCAATCCACGGCGACGAAGTTGGTGGCCGAGGGCAGTGGCATAAGGCCGTTGTCATGCGCGATCGCCGCGATGCGGGCGCGCGCCGCCGCCACTTCCCTCAGCACGTGGTCGAGATGGTCGCGAGCCGAGAGCGCCGCCAGCGCTCCCTCCTGCGAGATCCGGCTCAGGCCGAAATGATTGCGCACACGGTCGAAGGCCGCGATCAGCGGCGCCGGGCCGATCGCGTAGCCGACGCGCGCGCCCGCGAGCCCATGCGCCTTGGAAAAGGTGCGAAAGCGGATCACGCGGTCGTCGGCGGGATCGACCTCGGGTCGCTCCGCCTCGGGCGCGAACTCGACATAGGCCTCGTCCAGCACCAGCAACGCATCGGCGGGCAGCGCCTCGATCATCTCGCGGATCGTCGCGGCGTCGTGCAGCCCCCCCATCGGATTGTCGGGATTGGCGATGTAGACGAGCTTGGCTCCGGTCCAGCCGGCGCGCTCCACCAAACCCTTGGTATCGACGCGGTCGCCGTCATAGGGCACCTGTTCGATCCGTCCGCCGAAACCGGTGACGTGGAAATCGAATGTCGGGTAACCGCCTTCCGAGGTGACGACCCAGTCGCCGGGCCCGACGGTGAGCCGCACCAGAAGGCCCAGCAGCCCGTCGATGCCTTCTCCGACCCGGATATGCGCCGGGTCCACCCCGTGATGCGCGGCGATGGCCTGGCGCAGCTGATGCGCCTCCGGATCGCCATACATCCAGACATCCTCGGCGGCCTTTCGCATGGCCGCGATCGCGGCGGGTGCGGGGCCGAAGACGTTTTCGTTCGCGCCCAGCCGGGCGGCGAAGGGGCGGCCCATGCGCCGCTCCTGCGTTTCCGGGCCCACGAAGGGCACGGTATCGGGGAGCGAGGCGGCGAGCGGGGTAAGGCGCGGATCGATCATGCGCCAGAGGATGCCGCGCCCCCGACGCCGCCACAAGCAGCAAACGCTTGCACGATGCACGTGCGTCACCTAGCGTGCGGTAACAACCTGTAGGTGATAGTGGTTCAAGTGATGCGTGATATTTTAAGGACGCTCATATCGGCTTTTGCAGCCAGCGAAGGCGAAGAGCGGACCGGTTTCGAGTTTGTATGGGTGATTCTGTTGCTGTCGGGCGGCGGCATCGTCCTGACGCTGGCCGTCCGGCTGTTGTTCATCGAAACCATCTGACCACGCGGCGCGCTCGCGCTGCGGGAGAGCATGACGACGTCGTCCCGAGCCAAGGGGGCGGCATCAACCGATTCCCGCCCCCTGTGATTGTCTGCGGCTTGTCCTGTCTCAGGCGATCTCGGCCAGCCGGTCGAGCGCGGCGGCGAGTTGCGCGGCCTCGGCTTCGCGAGCCGCGAGGTTCTGCTGGGTCTCCTCGACCACTTCCTCGGGCGCGCTCTGGGCGAATTTGGGATTGTTCAGTCGCCCCTTCAGCCCGCCGATCTCCTTGGCCAGCTTGCCCATCACCTTTTCCAGCCGCGCTTTTTCAGCACCCACGTCGATGATGTCGGCCAGCGGCAGTGCCAGCGTCGCGCCGGGCAGGGGCACGGTGATCGCCCCCTTGGGCGCGGCCTCGGCCTCGACCAGCGAATCGATCCGCGCCAGCCGCGACACCATCGCGGCGTTGCGGTCCCAAGCGGTGCGCACGGCATCCTCGGCCCCGACCAGCACCACCGGCACCTGAAGACCCGCGGGCACGTTCATCTGCGCCCGCGCCGAGCGCACGCCCTCGACCATCGCGATGGCGAGCGACATTTCGGCCTCGGCCTCGGGGTCGGCCAGCTCGGCTGCGGTGTATTCCGGCCATTCGGCATGGACCAGCATCGTGTCGCGCTGCGCGGTGTTGCCCCACAGCTCCTCGGTGATGAAGGGCATGATCGGGTGCAGCAGGATCATGCATTGGTCGAGCACCCAGGCCATGACCGCCTGCGTCTCGGCCCTGGCCGCATCGTCGTCGCCCTGCAGCAGCGGCTTGGAGAACTCGACATACCAGTCGCAGACCTTGCCCCAGACGAAGGCATAGAGCCCGTTCGCGGCATCGTTGAAACGGTAGGCGCTGAGCGCCGCGTCGGTCTCCTCGCGGATCTTCGCGGTCTCGGCGACGATCCAGCGGTTGACGGTCGCGTTCGCCTTGGGCGGCACCGCGGGGGCGGCGTGGCGCTCGGGCGCCAGCGCGCCGTTCATCTCCGCAAATCGGCAGGCGTTCCACAGCTTGGTGGTGAAGTTGCGATAGCCCTGGATGCGTTGCGTCGAGAGCTTCAGGTCGCGCCCCATCGCCGCCATCGCGGTGAGGGTGAAGCGCACCGCGTCCGCGCCGAACTCATCAATCAGGTCGAGCGGGTCGAGCACGTTGCCCAAGGACTTCGACATCTTCTTGCCCTTCTCGTCGCGGACGAGGGCATGGACATAGACGGTGTCGAACGGTTTCTGCCCGACCACGGCGTATTGCATCATCATCATCCGGGCGACCCAGAAGAAGATGATGTCGAAGCCGGTCACCAGCGTGTTGGTCGGGAAGTACTTCTCCAACTCCGGCGTCTCTTCGGGCCAGCCCAGCGTGCCGATTGGCCAGAGGCCCGAGGAGAACCACGTGTCGAGCACGTCGGGGTCGCGGTAGATCGCGACGCGGCCCTCGGGGGACTGCATCGGTTCGGCCATCATGAAGGCGTGCGCCTCCTCCTTGGTGGCGAACTCCACCACCTCGCGGCCGTACTTCGCGCGCGCAAGATTCGCGGCCTCTTCGAAGGTCGGGGCGCAGAAGGTCGCGGGCAGCTCGGAGTCGACCTTCGGCATGTCCGGGTCGCCTTCGAGGCAGTCACCGACGCTGTCGGGCCCGTACCAGACCGGGATCTGGTGGCCCCACCAGAGCTGGCGCGAGATGCACCAGGGCTCGATGTTCTCCAGCCAGTGGAAATAGACCTTGGCATCGCGGTCGGGCAGGATCTTCGTCTCGCCCGACCGCACCGCGTCGAGCGCCGGGCCGACGATCTTGGAGGTGTCGACGAACCACTGGTCGGTGAGCATCGGCTCGATCACCACCTTCGAGCGGTCGCCGAAGGGCTGCATGATCGGCTTGTGCTCGACCAGCGGCACCAGCCGGGTCTCGGGCGGGGTGCCGCCTTCCTCGGCGGCCTCGCGCTTGGCGGCCTTGGGCCCGAGGCGGGGGTCCCATTCGGGCACCATCACGGCGAGCCCCTGCGCGGTGATGTCGGCGATCACCCGCTCGCGCGCCTCGAAGCGGTCGAGGCCGCGATACTCGTCCGGCACGAGGTTGAGCGCGTCGGCCTCCATGATTGAGATCTCAGCGCCGCGCGCGACCTCCTGCGCCCGGGCGGCGGCCTCGGCATATGGGACGCCGTCGGCGCGCATCGCGCCCTTGGTGTCCATCAGCCGGTACATCGGGATGCCGCCGCGCTTGGCGACCTCGTAGTCGTTGAAGTCGTGCGCCCCTGTAATTTTCACCGCGCCCGAGCCGAAATCCATCTCGGGGTATTCATCGGTAATGATCGGGATCAGGCGACGATGCTCCTTGGGCCCGACCGGGATCTCGCAGAGCTTGCCGACGATGGGAGCGTAGCGCTCGTCATCGGGGTGCACGGCCACCGCACCGTCGCCCAGCATCGTCTCAGGCCGGGTCGTGGCGATGGAGATATAGTCGCGCTCCTCCTCGAAGACGACATTGCCGTCCTCGTCGCGCTCGACATAGGTGTAGGTCTCGCCGCCGGCCAGCGGGTACTTGAAGTGCCACATATTGCCGGGCTGCTCGATGTTCTCGACCTCGAGATCCGAGATCGCGGTCTCGAAATGCGGGTCCCAGTTCACCAGCCGCTTGCCGCGGTAGATCAGGCCCTTCTCGTACATGTCGACGAAGACCTTGATCACCGCGTCGTGGAAGTTGCCCTGCTCGCCCTCGGGCGCGCCCGGCGCGCCGGACATGGTGAAGGCATTGCGCTCCCAGTCGCAGGACGCGCCGAGACGCTTGAGCTGATCGATGATGGTGCCGCCCGACTGCGCCTTCCACTCCCAGACCTTTTCGAGGAACTTCTCGCGGCCCATTTCGCGGCGGCTCTCATTGCCGGCCTTGGCCATCTCGCGCTCCACGACCATCTGCGTGGCGATGCCCGCGTGGTCCTGACCGGGTTGCCACAGCGTGTCGAAGCCGCGCATCCGGTGCCAGCGCGCGAGGATATCCTGCAGCGTGTTGTTGAACGCATGACCCATGTGCAGCGAGCCGGTGACGTTGGGCGGCGGGATCATCATCGAGAAGGTCTCGGAGCGGCGCGCGCCGGCCCCGGCGCGGAACGCGCCCGCCTGTTCCCATGCCGCGTAGAGCCGGGCCTCGGCCTCGGCCGCGTCGAACGTCTTTTCCATCGCCATGTCCCGGGCTCCTCGTGCAGATCGGCCTTGTCTCTAGCGCGGCGGGCGGGGGAGGAAAAGGGATCAGCCCCGGTCGATCCGCGTGGACAGGTGAATGAGCGCCTCGGTCGCCTTGACGCCATCGAGCGCGCCGATCCGGTCGAGCGCCGCGTCGAGCGCCTCGGTGGTCTGCGCTCGCAACCGGCAGGCGAGATCGAAGCGGCCCGAGGTGGTATGGACGGTCTCGACCTCGGCGATCCGCTTGAGCCCGGCCAGCACGGCGGCCTGCCGCGCGGGGGTCATCTGCACCAGCACCGTGGCGCAGATGCCGCCGCGCGCCCGATCGGCCAGCCGAACCGTATAGCCCGCGATCACGCCCGCGCGCTCCAGCCGGTCGAGCCGCGCCTGCACCGTGGAGCGAGCGAGCCCCAGCCGCTGCGCCAGATGCGCCACGGGGGCGCGGGCATTCTCGGTCAGAAGCGCGATGAGGCGGGCATCGGTCGGATCGGGTTCGGTCATATCGCCGATCCTGCCGACGATATGGCGGCAGGTCGAGACATATCGCACGGAGTGCCGCTTCGTTCCGGCGGTCACGCGGCGCAGCATGGGGGCAAGGAGGACCCATATGCTGCAAAGCCCCGTTGCCATTCCACTTCCCACCACGCCGCCTCGTGCCGAGACGCCGCGTGACTGGCTGCGTCGCCATGGCGGCGATACGCCGGTGTTGCTCAGCTGCCCCGAAGCCCTCGCCGCCCGTCACGCCAGCTTCCGGCGCGGCTTTCCGGGCGAGGTGACCTATGCCGTAAAAGCCAATCCCGACGCGGCGGTGATCGCGCAGCTGGTGGCGGAGGGGATGCGCGCTTTCGACGTCGCCTCGCCCGCCGAGATGGCTCTGGTGCGCGGGCTCTGCCCCGAGGCTGTGCTGCATTACCACAACCCGGTGCGCTCGCGCGCCGAGATCAGGGCCGGGATCGCCGCGGGGGTAGCGTCCTGGTCGGTCGACGACATGGCCGAGTTCGACAAGCTCATCGCCGAAGGGATCGGGCGCGAGGCCGAGATTGCGGTGCGGCTGAAGCTGCCGGTGGCAGGCGCGGCCTATGATTTCGGTGCCAAGTTCGGCGCCGTGCCGGAACTGGCGCTGGCGCTGCTGCAGCGCGTGGCAGAGGCGGGTTTCCGGGTCTCGATGACCTTTCATGTCGGCACCCAATGCGCCGATCCGACGGCCTGGACCACCTATATCGGCGCCTGCGCGGATCTGGCCCGGGCGGCAGGGGTGCGGCTGGCGCGGCTCAATGTCGGCGGTGGCTTCGCCTCGGGTCGCGACGGCATCGCCCCCGATCACGAACCGGTATTCGCGGCGATCTCACGGGGTGTCGCTGCATTCGAGGACGCGCCCGCGCTGGTCTGCGAACCGGGCCGGGGCCTCGTGGCGGATTCCATGGCCTACGCGGTGCCGGTCAAGGCGCGGCGCGGCACCGCGCTCTATCTCGGTGACGGCATCTATGGCGGGCTGTCCGAATGCCCCTCGATCGGCGTGCCCAGCGTCGATCTGGTCCCGCATGACGGTCGCCCCCTCGGCACAGACCAGCCCTTCGTCCTGTTCGGCCCGACCTGTGACAGCCTCGACCGGCTGCCCGGCGAAACCCGCCTGCCGGGCTGCGCGGCCGAGGGCGACTGGCTGCTGTTCTGCTCGGCGGGGGCCTATCTGGTCGGGGTAACGACCTGTTTCAACGGATATGGAACATATGATCGGGCAGAGGTCGCGCGCCTCTGGACAGAGCGGTCTCGTCCCTTAGGGTAAAGGTTAACGGCGGAAGGGAAATCATGCGGGCGACGAGCAGGTCAGTGGCGCAGAGACGAGGCCCCGATGGGCGTCCGTGACTGGCTGCTCGGGCTGATCGGACGCCGGCCGCGGCAGGCCGAGGGTCAGCCCCGCGCCCGTGGCGCCGCCACCCATGTGATCATCCTCGACGGCACCATGTCGACGCTCCGCCGTGGCTTCGAAACCAATGCCGGTCTGACCTACAAGCTGCTGCGCGAGAGCGGCCGCCACGCGAACCTGACGGTGCATTACGAGGCGGGCATCCAGTGGCGCAGCTGGGCCGAGACGCTCGACGTGCTGATGGGACGTGGCATCAACCGGCTGATCCAGCGCGCCTATGGCGTGCTCGCCTCGCGGTTTCGTCCGGGCGACACGATCATTCTCGTGGGGTATTCGCGCGGCGCCTACGCGGTGCGGTCGCTGTCGGGAATGATCAGCCGGATCGGGCTGCTGCGCGCCGATGCCGCCACCGAGCGCAACGTCCGCGACGCCTATCGCCATTACCGTCATCGCGGCTCCGAGCCGAGCGAGGCGGCGCGCGCCTTCGCGCGGCTTCACTGCCACGACCGGGTGGAGATCGAGGCGGTAGCGGTCTGGGACACGGTGGCTTCGCTGGGCTTGCGCCTGCCGCTCCTGTGGCGCTGGTCCGAGCCCAACCACATGTTCCATGACCACCGGCTCGGCAGCCACGTGTTGCACGGGTTCCATGCGCTGGCGCTCGACGAGACGCGCCGCGCCTACACGCCCGTGCTCTGGACTACGCCCGAGGGTTTTGGCGGCCATGTGGAACAGGTCTGGTTCAGGGGCACACATGGCGATATCGGCGGCCAGATCGGCGGCTCTCTGCAGCACCGGCCCTTGGCCAACATCCCGCTGGTCTGGATGCTGGAGCGGCTGGAGCAACGCGGCATGACCCTGCCCGAAGACTGGCGATCGCGGTTTCCCTGCGATCCGCAGGCACCCTCGGTCAGCACGTGGCGCGGCTGGAACAAGCTGTTCCTGTCGCGCCGGCGACGCATCGTCGGGCGCGACCCTTCCGAGCGCCTGCACGAGACGGTGGCGGGCGGGCACCCGGCGCGGATGCGCCTGCCCGCGCCGGGCGAGGATCTGCCCACGGTCGGTCATCTCGGCGCGGCGGAGTAGTTCGGCCTCAGCCGAAATGCCTTGCGATCCGATCGATCCGCGTGCCCCGCGTCTCGGCGTCCTCGATCAGGAGTTCGTGGCGGCCGCCCTCGATCATCTCCAGCGCGGCACCGGGCCAGCGCGCCATCCGCTGTCGGATGCGGGTCGAATCGACCACCCATTCCTCGGTGCCCAGAAGCGTCAGGCAGGGCAGGGCGGGCGAAGGCAGGCGCGACAGCGCCCAGGTCTCGCGCAGTGCTTCGTGCAGCCAGTGCAGCGACGGTGCGGCGAGGCCCAGTTCGGGATGCAGGGCCACTTGTCGGCGTACCCAGTCGAAGCTCTCCTGATCGCGGGTCAGCATGTTGGCCTCGGCCGCCTCCGCCGCCTCTTCCAGCGTGGCCGAACGTCCCGGCGACGGAAGATGCGACAACCCGACGAGACGCGAAGCGCTGCTGAGTCCCCAGGCCGCGACGCGCAGGGTGGGGCGCATCAGCACGCCCCACATCGGTGCGGTAAAGCAGGCGCTGTCGAAGCCAACGCCCCGGATCAGTGCTCTGAGGCCGATGCAGCCCCCCATGGAATGGGCGAGCATGTGATAGGGGCGCGGCAGTCCGAGGGACTGGACATGCGTCAGGAAGGCGTCGAGATCGTCCTGATATTCGGAGAAGCGATCGACATGGCCGCGCATCGCGTCGTCATGGCCCCGGTGCGACAGCCCCTGACCGCGCCAGTCCAGCGTCGCGCAGCCATAGCCGAGTGCCACGAGATCGCTGGCGACACGTCCGTATTTCTCTGCGTATTCGGTGCGCCCGGTGAGGATCAGCACCGTGCCGCGCGGCGCGGCCGCGTCCCAATGCACGGCCCTGAGGCGCACGCCGTCCGCGGCGGCGATCCATTGCGCCGCCGCCGGGCCATCGGCCACCTCCGCGAAGAAGGGGGCGGCCGAGGGCTTCGTGCCGTCAGCCAAGAACCGCCGCCAGCTTCATGGCAAGCCCCATGTCGCCATCGACCGACAGCTTGCCCTGCATGAAGGCGGCAGTCGGATCGATATCGCCCTCGAGGATCGCCTGGAAGGTTTCGGCATCGGCGGTGAGCGTCACCTCGGCCGGCTCGTCGCCCGCGCGCGCGCCGCTCTCGTCGATCATGATCGCGCCCTCATCCGCGATCACGAACTTGGCCGGGCCGCCCTCGAGGCCTTGCCCGTCCATCTTGGCGTTGAGCGCCGTCACCGCCTGGCTCACCAGTTCACTCATCATGTCGTCCTTCGGGTTCGCGGAAGCCGGGATGGCCGCCGATCTGGTCCTTGTGATGGGGTGCCTCTGGTCTCGGTCCGGGCGGGCCCCTACACTAGGGACTATGGGTGCAAGCATTCTTCCCTTCAAACCTGTCCTTGCGGCATTGGCGATCAGCGTTGCGGCTGTGCTTCCCGTGCAGGCGCAGGAGGCCGATCGCGTCGCGCGGCTGTTCGAGGACTTGCGGAGCGCCGACCCGGAGCAAACCTCCGAGATCGCGTCCGGGATCCGCGAGGCATGGTCGCGCAGCGGCTCGGCCACGGTCGACCTGCTGCTGGAGCGTGGGCGCGAGGCCCTGGGCAACGGCGATGGCCGGGCCGCGATCGAGCATCTGACCGCGGTGATCGACCACGCCCCCGATTTCGCCGAAGCCTATGCGCTCCGGGCCAACGCCTATTACCTCGCCGGCCTGACCGGCCCCGCCATCGAGGACCTGCGCGCGACGCTGGCGCTCGAGCCGCGGCATTTCGGCGCGCTGCAGGGCTTTGCCGTGCTGCTCGAGGAGATGGGCCGCCCCGAGGATGCGCGCGAGATATGGGACCGGGTGCTGGCCTTGATGCCGCATGACCCCCAGGCCAACGAGACCGCGCAGCGCCTCGACATCATGCTTGGCGGCCGCACGCTCTGATCTTTCCCGCCCCGCTCGGCGGGCGACCACAGGACCTCCCATGACCCCCTCCCGCATCGGCGCCGTGCTCGGCCCCACCAATACCGGCAAGACGCATTACGCGATCGAACGGATGCTGGCCTATCGCACCGGCATCATCGGCCTGCCGCTGCGGCTGCTCGCACGCGAGGTCTATGACCGGATCGTCAAGGCGCGCGGCCCCTCGGTGGTGGCGCTGGTGACGGGCGAGGAGCGGATCGTGCCGCCGCGCGCCGCCTATTGGGTCTGCACCGTCGAGGCGATGCCCGAGATGGATGCCGATTTCCTCGCCGTGGACGAGATCCAGCTCTGCGCCGACCCCGAGCGTGGCCATGTCTTCACCGACCGGCTGCTGCGCGCCCGTGGCCGCTACGAGACGTTGTTTCTCGGCTCCGAAACCATGGCGCCCGCGATCCGCAGCCTCGTGCCGGAAGCCGAGACCATGCGCCGCGACCGGCTCTCGACGCTCAGCTATGCGGGTTCGAAGAAGCTCAGCCGGATGCCCGAACGCTCCGCCATCGTCGGTTTCTCGGTCGATAGCGTCTATGCGATCGCCGAGTTGATCCGCCGCCAGAAGGGCGGGGCCGCCGTGGTGATGGGGGCGCTCTCGCCGCGGACCCGCAATGCGCAGGTCGAGATGTATCAGAACGGCGATGTCGACTATCTCGTCGCCACCGACGCGATCGGGATGGGGCTCAATCTCGATATCGGCCATGTCGCCTTTTCGTCGCTGATCAAGTTCGACGGCCACAAGATGCGCCATCTCGCCCCCGACGAGCTGGCGCAGATCGCCGGTCGGGCCGGGCGGCACCGCACCAATGGCAGCTTCGGCGTCACTGGCGAGGCGCCGCCGCTCGAGGACGAGGTGATCGAGGCGATCGAGAACCACCAGTTCCGGCCCGTCACCCGCCTGTTCTGGCGCAATTCCGATCTGCAATTCGGCTCGCTGAAGCGGCTGATCCAGACGCTCGAGCAACGCACCAACAACCCTTGGTTGGGCCGGGTGCGCGAAAGCGACGATCTCGCGGCGCTGAAATCGCTCGCGGCCGACCCGCTGATCCAGAGCCGCGCGCATGACGGGGCCTCGGTGCGGCTGCTGTGGGATGTCTGCCGGCTCCCGGATTTCCGCGGCATCGGCCGAGGCGAGCATGCGGAGATGGTTGGGCAGATTTTCGCGCATCTGCAGGATCGCGGCCGCATTCCCGACGACTGGTTCGCCAAGCGTATCCAGCGCATCGACCGAACCGACGGCGATATCGATGCGCTGTCGAAACGGCTGGCCTATATCCGCACATGGACCTATGTGGCCCAGCGCCGCGGCTGGGTCGGGGATGAAAGCCATTGGCGCGAGATCACGCGCGGAGTAGAAGATCGCCTGTCGGATGCGCTGCATGGCGCGCTGACTCAAAGATTCGTGGATCGGCGGACCAGCGTTCTGGCCCGGCGGCTCAAGCAGAAGGAGGTCATGGTGGCCGAAGTGACAGACAACGGCGACGTGACGGTCGAGGGCGAATTCGTCGGACGGCTGGAAGGATTCCGGTTCCGCGCCGACAAGGCGGGCGGCCCGGACGAGGCGAAGACCCTGCGGCAGGCCGCGGACAAGGCGCTCGCGCCGCAGTTCCACCTGCGCGCGGACCGCTTCTACAACGCGCCCGACACCGAGATCGACGTGACCGAGCAGGGCGGCCTGATGTGGGGCTCTTCCGCCGTCGGCAAGCTGGTCTCCGGCGCCGATCCGTTCAAGCCGCAGGTCGTGGCCTATGTCGATGAGGAAGCCGGTCCCGAGATCACCGAGAAGGTGAAACGCCGGCTGCAGCATTTCATCGACCGCAAGATCGCCGCGACGCAGGAGCCGCTGCTGGCGCTGGGCGGTGACGAGACCCTGACCGGCCAGGCCAAGGGCTTTGCCTACCGCATGGTCGAGAATTTCGGCATCATTCCGCGCGGCGACGTCGCCGAAGAGGTGCGGGCGCTGGATCAGGAGGCGCGCGGCGCGCTCCGCAAGCACGGCATCCGCTTCGGCCAGTTCACCGTGTTCATGCCGGCGCTCCTGAAACCCGCGCCGACCCGCATCCGCCTCGTGCTCTGGGCCCTGTCGAAGAACCTGCAGGAGTTTCCCGAGACGCCGCCGCCGGGCCTTGTCACCGTGCCCGCCACGCGTGGCGCCGTGCCGGGCTACTACGCGATGGCGGGTTACCGCGCTGCCGGCGAGCGGGCGATCCGCATCGACATGCTGGAACGTCTCGCGGACATGCTGCGTGACCGCGACAGCAAGGGCGGCTTCGAGGCGGTGCCCGACATGCTCTCGATCACCGGCTTGTCGCTCGAGCAGTTCGCCGAGCTGATGACCGGGCTGGGTTACAAGGCCGAGAAGGGCGAGCGCCCCAAGGTCAAACCCGTCCGTGCCGCCACCCCCGAAGAGGTGCCGGGCGAAACCCCCGATACCACGCCGCCGGCACCCGAGGGGCCGGATGTTCCGGGCAATACGCCGCCCGAGGCGCCGGATCAGCCCGACGCGCCGGGCATCACCCCGCCCGACGCGCCCGAGCAGCCGGACCTGCCAAACGAGACGCCCGAAGCGCCGGATCGGCCGGACAATGCGCCGGCGAGCCCGACCGACGTGCCGGGGACCGAGCCGGACCTGCCGCCCTCCGAACTGCCGGGGCAATCGCCCGATCGCGGCCCGGCGCCGGCGCCCGACGAGATGCCCGACAGCGATCCGCCCGCGGGCATCCCGGCCGGCACGCCGACCGAGATCCCGCCCGGCACCATCGCCGTGGGCGAGACCGCACCGCAAGGCGCGGAGGAAGCCGCCGAAGCCGAAGCGGCGGAGATGGAGACCTTCTACACCTTCACCTGGGCCGGTCGCGGACAGCGCCGGGGCGGCGAGGGCGCGAAGGGCCGGCGGCAGGGCGGCAAGCCCGATCACGCCCGCAAGGATGGCGGTGCCCCGCGCGGCGCCAAGGGCAAGCCGAACGGTCGCGGCGAAGGCAAGGGCGACGGCAAGCGCCGCGGCCCCAAGCCGGAGCAGGGCGAGCGTCCGCGCAGCTTCTCCTCGCAGCCGCAGCGCGAGAAGAAGATCGACCCCGACAATCCCTTCGCCGCCGCGCTGGCGGGCTTCAAGCGCGATTGAGCCGGGGCGACGCCAACCCGGCCGAGGCGCGGCGCGATACGCTGCGCCTCGACAAGTGGCTCTGGCAGGCCCGGTTCTTCAAGACCCGGAGCCTCGCCGCCACGCTGGTTTCCAAGGGCCGGGTACGGGTCAATGGCCAGCCCGCCGCGCGCCCCTCGCGCGGTGTCGGCGCGGGCGACGTGCTGACCTTTCCGCAGGGCCACGCGATCCGGGTGATCCGGATTCTCGCGCTCGGCGAACGGCGCGGGCCCGCTCCCGAGGCGCGCATGCTCTACGACGATCTCGACCCGCCCGCCGCGCCGCAACCCGGAGACGACGGCAAGGAGGATGGGTCGGCGGCGCTTGAATGACCCTGCGGACTGTTCTAGCTAGGCCGCAACAAGCATCGAGGGCCCGCCAATGACCTACGTCGTCAAGGACAACTGCATCGCCTGCAAGTACACGGATTGCGTCGAGGTCTGCCCCGTCGACTGCTTCTACGAGGGCGAGAACATGCTCGTCATCCATCCCGACGAGTGTATCGATTGCGGCGTCTGCGAGCCCGAATGCCCGGCCGACGCGATCCGGCCCGACACCGAGCCAGACGTCGAGAAATGGGTCGAGTTCAACCGCAAATACTCCGAGATCTGGCCGGTAATCGTCACCAAGAAGGATCCCCTGCCCGGGGCCGAGGAAATGGACGGCAAGCCCGGCAAGATGGAGCTCTTCTCGGAGAAGCCCGGCGAGGGCGGCTGAGGCCGCTGCGCGGCGTCGAAACGGGCCCTGCGCGTCCCCGCTTCCGTCGGGGGCGTTTTTGTGGTATGTTGTTTCGGTAATGCTGCTGAAAACCTGATCCCACTTGGCCGTAACTGCCCCTGACGGACCCTTTCGGTTCGCCGGGTTCTTTGCGTGTCGTACTCACAGTGCGGATCTACAGGAAGGACATCATGAGCAAGAAGAAAAACGAATTCCGTCCCGATGATTTCGTGGTCTACCCCGCCCATGGCGTCGGCAAGATCGTCTCGATCGAGGAGCAGGAAGTGGCGGGCATGTCGCTCGAACTCTTCGTGATCTCCTTCGAGAAGGACAAGATGACTCTGCGCGTGCCGACTCACAAGGCCACCGAGGCCGGTCTGCGCTCGCTGTCGTCGCCCGACGTCGTGGCGCATGCTCTCAAGACCCTCAAGGGCAAGGCCAAGGTCAAGAAGGCGATGTGGTCGCGTCGGGCACAGGAATACGAGCAGAAGATTAATTCCGGCGATCTGATCGCCATCGCCGAGGTCGTCCGCGACCTGCACCGCGCCGACGACCAGCGCGAGCAGTCCTATTCCGAGCGTCAGCTCTACGAGGCCGCGCTCGAGCGGCTGATCCGCGAGATCGCGGCCGTTTCGGGCAACGACGAGACCGCCGCCGCCCGCGAGATCGACGGCGTGCTGGTGAACCGCGCCGCCGCCGCCTGATCGGGCTATATCGCGACGAGATAAGGGCCGCACCGAGAGGTGCGGCCCTTTCGTATGATGCCCATCACATCGGGTGTGCTCTGATCAGAAGGCGGAGCCGGCACGGGAGAGATCCACCCGTACCGCCGTGTCCGCCGCTCGAATCCGCTAGGCGGGATTCGCGATCAAAGCTTCTGCGGCAGCGCGCGCCAGCCGATGTCGCGGCGGCAGAACCCATCCGGCCAGTCGATCGCATCGACCATCCGGTAGGCCGCCTCGCGCGCCTGTGCGAGGGTCTCGCCACGCGCCGTGACGTTGAGCACACGCCCGCCATTGGCGGTGATGGCGCCGTTCCGCGCGGCCGTACCGGCGTGGAACACCATTTCCGACGAGTTTTCCTCAAGCGCGTCGAGGCCGTGGATTTCCGAGCCCTTCTCATAGCTGCCCGGATAGCCCTTGGCCGCCATCACCACGGTCAGCGCGTGATCCTCGGCCCATTGCGCCTCGACGCTGTCCAGCCGCCCCTCGGCACAGGCCTGGATCAGGTCGAGCGCCTGACCACCTAGCCGCATCATCAGCACCTGACATTCTGGGTCACCGAAGCGGACGTTGTACTCGACGAGGCGCGGCTCGCCATTGCGGATCATCAGCCCGGCATAGAGAACGCCGGAATAGGGCGTACCGCGCTTGGCCATTTCGCGCATCGTCGGACGGATGATCTCGTCGAGCGCCTTTCTAGCCACCGTTTCGTCGAGGATCGGCGCCGGGGAGTAGGCGCCCATGCCGCCGGTATTGGGTCCGGTATCACCATCGCCCACGCGCTTGTGGTCCTGCGCCGTGCCGATCGGCAGCACCGTCTCGCCATCCACCAGCACGAAATAGCTGGCTTCCTCGCCCTCCATGAACTCCTCGATCACCACCTCGGAGCCTGCCGCGCCGAACTCGCCGCCGAACATGTGCTCGAGCGCGGAGACCGCCATGTCGCGCTCGGTCGCCACGACGACGCCTTTGCCGGCGGCCAGCCCGTCGGCCTTGATGACGATCGGCATCGGCTGCTTGGCAAGGTAGGCGCGGGCCGATTCGAGGTCCGAGAAATGCGCGTATCGGGCGGTCGGCGCATGGGCGGCGTCGCAGATCGCCTTGGTGAAGCTCTTGGAGCTTTCGAGCCGAGCCGCCGCGGCGGAGGGGCCGAACACCTTCAGCCCGGCCGCGCGACAGGCATCCGCCACGCCCGCGGCCAAGGGCGCCTCGGGGCCGATGATGACGAGATCGACGGCGTTCTCCGTGGCGAAGCCCGCCACCGCGTCGCCGTCGAAGATGTCGATATCGGCGCATTCGGCGATCTGCGCGATCCCGGCATTACCCGGCGCCACGATCAGCCGGTCGCATTTGGGGTTTTGCAGCACCGCCCAGGCGATGGAATGTTCGCGCCCGCCGGACCCGAGGATGAGAATGTTCATGTCGCGTCTCCTGCGCCGCTTGCCATCGGGGCCGCTTCTATGCGCGACCTGCCCCTTGGGCAATCATGTGGCCGATCGGTAACGATACCGGGAGCCCGGTCTATCGAACATGGCCATATAAACAGGCCGCCGCATATAACGAGGAGAGGACAGGGCGGATTTCCTATGCGATTCAGTAATTTCATTGCGGCAGCGGCCGTCGTCGCGGCGCTCGCCGTGCCTGCGGCCTCCGCCGACCATGCCTCCCTCTCCGAGATATTCATGCAGTTTCCGCCGGCCGAGCGTCGCGCGATGCAGGAGGAACTGGCGCGCGCCGGGTTCTACGACGGCAATCTGAACGCGAGCTGGGGCGCCGAATTCGCGGTCGGGCTGTTCGGCGCCGCTGACTTCCTGTTCGCCACGACGCGCGGCCAGGTCAAGCCGGACATGAGCTCGGCCGAGGGGATCGAGAACTTCATGGGGGACCTCGCCGACAGGGCCTATTCCGAGTGGCTCGAAGAGGTGGAAGCGGACAGCCGCGACGAGGCCGAGCCGGGGTTCTAGCCCCGTTGCCCCGCGCGCCGCTCTGGTGCAGACAGAGCCCATGGACCTGTTCGAAGACGACGCTCCCGAGGCGGGCGACAACGCGCATGAGTTCACCGTTTCCGAGATTTCGGGCGCGGTGAAGAAGACCATCGAGGGCGAGTTCGGCCATGTCCGGGTGCGCGGCGAGGTGGGCCGCGTCACCGTGGCGCGCACCGGCCACATGTATTTCGATCTCAAGGATGACCGCTCGGTTCTGGCCGCGGTCAGCTGGAAGGGGCAGGTCGCCAAGCTCAGCCATCGTCCCGAGGAGGGGATGGAGGTCATCGCCACCGGCCGCATGACCACCTTCGGCCCGCAATCGCGTTACCAGCTCAACGTCGAGGAGGTGGTCCCGGCGGGTGCCGGCGCGCTCATGGCAATGCTGGAAAAGCGGCGCCAGGCGCTGGCCGCCGAGGGGCTGTTCGATGCCGCGCGCAAGCGGCCGCTGCCCTATCTGCCCGAGATCATCGGCGTCGTCACCTCGCCGACGGGAGCGGTGATCCGCGACATCCTGCATCGGCTGCGCGACCGGTTTCCGCGCAAGGTGCTGGTCTGGCCCGTGGCGGTGCAGGGGAAATCCTCGGCCGCCGAGGTGGCCGCCGCGATCCGCGGCTTCAATGCCATGTCGCCGGGCGGCGCGCTGCCGCGTCCCGATCTCCTGATCGTGGCGCGTGGCGGCGGCTCGATCGAGGACCTGTGGGGCTTCAACGAGGAGATAGTGGTCCGTGCCGCGGCCGATAGCGCGATCCCGCTGATCTCGGCGGTCGGCCACGAGACCGACACCACGCTGATCGATCACGCCTCCGACCGTCGCGCGCCCACCCCCACGGCGGCAGCCGAGATCGCGGTGCCGGTGCGGGCCGAGTTGCAGGCGGTGCTGGCACAGTTCGGCGCACGGCTGGGGCAATGCACGCATGCGGGCCTCGATCGGCGCGCAGAACGATTGCGCGACCTGTCACGGGCTCTGCCGCGCCCCGAGGCGCTACTGATGGCACCGGCGCAGCGGCTCGACGCGCTCGAGACCCGGCTGCCCGGGGCGCTGCGCGCCGCCATCGCGAAGAAACGGATCGAGCTGTCGGACCACCCGCTGCGCCCCGGCCTCGTCACCCGCGCCGTCGAGCGCGGCCGCGATCGGCTGGAGGCGGCCGCCGGACGGCTGCCGGGGGCGCATCGTGCCGGGCTGGCGCAAAAGCGGCTGCGGCTCGAAGGGCTGCGGCTCAACCCGGCGGCGCTCGACGCGGCGCTCCGCCGCGAGCGGCGGGAGTTCGAGCGTCTCGCGGCGCGTCTGCGGCCCGACCTCGTCACCACCCGCCTCGAGCGCCGGCGCGAGCGTCTTGCAGCGCTCGAGCGGCTGCGCGTCACGCTGGGCTACGAGGCGACGCTGGCGCGTGGCTATGCGGTGGTGCGCGGCGACGGCCATGTCGTCACCGACCTGTCCGGCGCGCAGGCGGCCACGGTGCTGGAGATCGAGTTCCGCGACGGGCGGCTGCAGGTCGGGCAGGGAGCGAAGCCCAAGCGCGGCACCAAGCCAGCGACGCCACCCGAGCAGGGCACTCTGCTCTAGACGCCGACCTCCGGCTGGCACGACAGCGGGGCCTCGCTGTCCTGGGTCTCGTAAAGCTGCGGCATGTCCGGGTCGTTGATGAACTCGGCGCTGAGCCGTCCGTCCCGGTCGTAGAAGCGCCAGCATTCCGGACCGGTGCCGTCCTCATAGGCGAAGCAGATCGCACCCGCATTGGGGTACCATTCACCGTCGAGGCAGCGCCCGTCGAGAAAGGACCACGTCACCTGCCGGTCGGGCCCATAGCGTTCCATGCCATAGGGAGCGCCGCCGCTCTGGTAGGTCAGGGTCCGGCCCTGCACCCGGGCGGCGAATTCCTCGGGGCTCAGCGGTTCGGCCTCCTGCGCCCGCAAAGGCAGGGCGGCGAGGCTCATCAGGGCGATCAGGCGAAGCGACGTCATGCGTTCAGGCTCGCATCCAGCCGCCCGCGCCGCCAGCCATTTTGCAGAGGCTGCGCGCCATTCCGCCATGTACGGGTCCATTGTTGGAAGTCACTGCCGGACTGGGGGGTAGGACTGCCGATCGGGCCGCCATGCCTTCCACCACCATGGTACTGCCCCGAATCCATGGGCATGCCTCCCTTTCCAAGATGATCCGCAATGGTTAGGTGGAGAAGGTATTCTCAAGGACAGCAGGACCGGGCCGCGCATGTCGTTTTTCGGAAAACTCAAAGACCGGCTCTTCACCTCATCCTCCAAGCTGGATCGCGGGCTCGAGGAGATCGTCGGGGAGGGCGATGACACCGCCGAGGCGCCGCGGCCCGCCGAGACCGATCGCGCCGCGCCTCCGCCGGAACCTGTGCCCGAAACGGCTCCCGAGGCCGCGCCGCGCCCGGAGCCCAGCGCCCCCGCTGGCCCGCGCCCGGCGACCCCGGATGCGGAACCGCCCGTCGCGCCGCCGGTGACACCGGGCATGCCCGCCGCACCGGTGACGCCACCCGCACCGCCCGTGCGCGAGGAACCCGCTCGCGAAGCCGCGCCGCAGCCCGGGCCGGCTCCGGAACCGGCGGCGCAGAAGCCGGGTCTTCTGGGACGTCTCTTCGGCAAGGGAGGGGAGACCACCGCGCCGCGCCGCGAGCTCGACGACGGGATGCTGGAGCGGCTCGAGGAACTGCTGATCCAATCCGACATGGGTGTCGAGACGGCGCTGCGCGTCACCGCCAACATCGCAGAGGGCCGGATGGGCCGGAAGCTCTCGGTGCCCGAGATCAAGGATCTGCTCGCGGGCGAGATCTCCCGCATCATGGAGCCAGTGGCCCGTCCGATGCCGCTCTACCCCAAGAAGCCGCAGGTTGTGCTGGTGGTCGGCGTCAACGGCTCGGGCAAGACCACGACGATCGGCAAGCTGGCCAGCCAGTTCCGCGAGGCCGGGAAGTCCGTGGTGATTGCGGCCGGCGACACCTTCCGCGCCGCTGCCGTCGAGCAGCTTCAGATCTGGGGCGATCGCGCCGGCGTGCCGGTGATGACGGCACCGCAGGGGACCGACCCGGCGAGCCTTGCCTTCGATGCAATGACCAAGGCTCAGGCCGATGGTGCCGACCTGCTGTTGATCGATACTGCCGGGCGGCTGCAGAACCGTCAGGACCTGATGGAAGAACTGTCGAAGATCGTGCGGGTGATCCGCAAGAAGGATCCCGACGCGCCGCACAACACGCTCCTCGTGCTCGACGCGACGACCGGGCAGAACGCGCTGAGCCAGGTCGAGATCTTCCGCAACATCGCGGATGTGTCCGGCCTCGTGATGACCAAGCTCGACGGCACGGCGCGCGGCGGCGTACTGGTGGCGCTGGCGGACCGCTTCGGCCTGCCGATCCATGCCATCGGCGTGGGCGAGCAGATCGATGATCTCGCGCCGTTCGACCCCGAGGAATTCGCGCGCGCGCTCACCGGCGCGGAGGGCGAACTGGCCTAGTCGTGCCAGCCGAGCAGCCGCTCGACCTCGCGCAGCAGCATCAGGACGATCACCACCATGATCGAGGCCATCGCGGCGAGCGGGATCTGACCGGCGCCGCAGCCCAGCCCCACCGCCCCCGCGAGCCAGAGCGAGGCACCGGTGGTGATGTTGCGCACTTCGCCCTTGGCAGTGAAGATGATCCCGGCGGCGAGGAAGGCCACGCCGGAGGTCACCGCCTCGATCAGTCGCAGCGGATCGATCCGCTTGTCATCGGTGCCGCCGAAATCGAGCTGCGTGACCTCCTGCCCGAGCATCACGAACAGCGCGGCGGCCAGCCCGACCAGGATATGGGTGCGCAGGCCCGCGGGTTTGCCGCGCCATTCGCGCTCGATCCCGATGATCCCGCTCAGGATGATCGCGGCCATCAGGCGCATCGCCGCCACCCAAGGCCCTGTTGCCCGGAACCCGGTGGCGAGATCGGTCTGCAGCGCCTCGAACATGGATCGTAACCTCCTGCCTCATCCTGCAGGTAAACCGGAAATCACCGGCACGTGTTCCCATGCGTCCGCTGCACTGGTCGAACCGCGCATGGATGCGTATGTACGGCACCGCAAGCGGCGCGGGGCATGCGCGGAACAGGGGGAACGAGATGGCGCAACGCAAGATCAGCCCGTGGCTCAAGCAGGTTCTGGAGTTGGGCCCGACCTTGGCTTTCTTCCTCGTCTATCTGCGGATCAAGGATGACAGCTTCCTGATCGCCGGCACCGAGTATTCGGGTTTCATCCTCGCGACGCTGATCTTCATTCCGATCCTGCTGGTCGCGATGGGGGCGCTCTGGGCGCTGACCGGCGCGCTGAGCCGGATGCAGGTCTTTACCGCCTTCATGGTGATCTTCTTCGGCGGGCTCACCGCCTGGTTCAACGATGAGCGGTTTTTCATGATGAAGACCACCATCGTCTACGGGCTTTTCGCGGCGATCCTCGCTACCGGGCTGGCATTGGGCCGCAGCTGGCTCGAATGGGTGATGGGCGAGGCGCTGCCGATGCGGCACGAAGGCTGGATGCTGCTGACGCGGCGGCTCATCGCGATGTTCGCGGCGCTCGCCGTGGCCAACGAGATCGTCTGGCGCACCCAACCCGAGGAACTCTGGGTCAAGATCGAGACCTTCGCCTTCCCGGCGGCACTGTTCCTTTTCCTGTGGCTGCAGATCGCGTCGCTGCAGCGCTACATGATCGAGCCCGAGAAGTAGCCGCGACCGCGGGTTTTGCGTATTTTTGGAACAGAGTTGCCGCCGGGTGCCGAGAGGACCCGGCGGCATCGCGTTTAGCGGCCGCCGAACATGTGCTTTTGCTGGTCGCGATCGGCCCTGGCCTGACGCTTGTCGAGATGCAGCGCGACGCCGCGCGCGGTCGCGGGCCGGGCCTCCAGCGCGTCGAGCCAACGATTCATATGCGGGAAGTTCTCGATGTCCTGGTCCTGGCGCTGCCAGAGTCGGGCCCATGGAAAGATCGCCATGTCGGCGATGGTGAAGTCGGGACCGGCAACGTGTTCGTCTTGGGCGAGTTGCCGGTCGAGCACGCCGTAGAGCCGCGCCACCTCGGACCTGTAGCGATCCTTGGCGTAGGGGATGTCCTGCGGCGGCGTCATGTCCGGTGCATAGCGCAGGAAATGATGCGCCTGTCCGGCCATCGGGCCCAAGCCCCCCATCTGCCACATCAGCCACTGGTCCACGGCGATGCGCTCGCGCTCGGTCCTGCCGCAGAAGCGCCCGGTCTTTCGCGCGAGATACTGCAGGATCGCGCCGCTTTCGAAGATCGAGATCGGCGCGCCGTCGGGCCCATCGGGGTCGGTGATCGCGGGCATGCGGCCATTGGGCGAGAGCGCGAGGAACTCGGGGCGGCGCTGGTCGCCCGCGCCGATATCGACCAGATGCACCCTGTAGGGCAGGTCCATCTCTTCGAGCGCGATGGAGACCTTCCAGCCGTTTGGCGTGGGCCAGTAATGCAGATCGATCGGGGCGGGCATGGGCGGTCCTCTGGCTGCGTCGCGCGAAGGGTTGCCGCATGGTGCGGCTTATGCAAGCGGGGCGGTGCGCTTGACCGTAGCGGGGCCGGGGGCTATCGCCACGTCAGACAGCGGCGCCGGGCCGGGCCGCGGCCCCGCGCCGTGCCAGCCCCCGCCCGGAACAACTGGGCCCGGAGGCCATGACATGACCCAATATCGCAAGCGCACCCGCGCCGTTCACGCCGGCACCCGCCGCAGCCAGTACGGCGAGGTGAGCGAGGCGATCTACATGACGCAGGGCTTCGTCTACGACAGCGCCGAGGCCGCCGAGCAACGTTTCGTGAAGATCGAGGGCGACGAGTTCATCTACGCCCGATACGGCAACCCCACCGTGGCGATGTTCGAGGAGCGGCTCGCGAGCCTCGAAGGCGCCGAGGCGGGCTTTGCCTGTGCCTCCGGCATGGCAGCGGTGAACGGCGCGCTGACCTCCATGTTGCGTGCCGGTGACCACGTCGTGTCGAGCCGGGCGCTGTTCGGCTCCTGCCTCTATATCCTCGAGGAAATCCTGCCGCGCTACGGCGTCGAGGTGAGCTTCGTCGATGGCAAGAACATCGACGAGTGGAAGTCCGCGATCCGCGCCGACACCAAGGCGGTCTTCTTCGAAAGCGTCTCGAACCCGGCGCTCGAGGTGGTCGATATCGCCGCCGTGGCCGAGCTTGCCCACGCGGTGGGGGCCAAGGTGATCTGCGACAACGTCTTCGCCACCCCGGTCTTCTCCGATGCGATCGCACAGGGCGCCGACGTGGTCGTCTATTCCGCCACCAAGCATATCGACGGGCAGGGAAGGGCGCTCGGCGGCGTGATCCTCGGCACCGAGGAGCACATCCGCGGCGCGGTCGAGCCCTACATGAAGCACACTGGCGGCTCGCTCTCGCCGTTCAGCGCCTGGTTGATGCTCAAGGGGCTTGAAACTATCGAACTCCGTGTCAAGGCTCAGGCCGAGAGCGCGATACGAATTGCCGAGGCGCTGTCGCAAGAAAGCAAGCTGACCAAGGTTCTCTATCCTGGGTTGCCGGCGCACCCGCAGCACGACCTCGCTATGCGGCAGATGGGTGCCGGGGGCACGGTGGTGGTGTTCGACGCGGGCAGCCGTGACGCCGCGTTCAAGCTCTTGAACGCGCTCGACATCGTGATCATCTCTAATAACTTGGGTGATGCGAAGTCGATCGCCACGCATCCCGCCTCGACGACGCATCAGCGGCTGCCGGAGGCCCAGAAGAGCGCGCTCGGCATCACGCCCGGGTTGATCCGGCTTTCGGTCGGACTCGAAGATGCCGAAGATCTGATCGCCGATTTGCGCCAGGCGATCGGAATGCTTTAATTTTGTTCGAACCATGTCGAAAGAGGGTTGACGGAAAGGCCATGCAACCCCTCACTAACGGTATAGAAACCTATACTTAAGTGCCGCGTCGCCGGAGGAATTTGTATCGTGACCCAAGCCACACGTGATCTGCATCGCCCGGCGGCGCCCGCCAATCCCGACGCCCCCGGCCGTGACGACGCGGCGGCGGCACTGCGGCTGCTGCGTGCCTGGGCGGCTCAGGCCAGCCCCGAAGAGGTGGCGACGCTCGATCCGCTGGTCGGTCGTCTGCTGCCGGGCCAGGAACTGTCGAACTACCCGGCGCTGGCCCGTGCCTATCCCGAGGATTTCGTCGTGGACGAAGCCTACCGGGAGATGCTGCCCGACCTGCAGAACGGGCCGGCCAGCCTGATCCGCGGCGCGGCGCGGCCGATCCAGCATGTCGGCATCTCGAACTTCCGCCTGCCGATCAAGTTCCACACCCGTGACGGCGGCGACATCGCGCTCGAGGCGAGCGTGACCGGCACGGTGAGCCTCGAGGCCGAGAAGAAGGGCATCAACATGTCGCGCATCATGCGGTCCTTCTACCGCCATGCCGACAAGACCTTCTCCTTCGAGGTGATCGAGGCGGCTCTGGCCGATTACATCGCCGATCTCAAGAGCTTCGACGCGCGGATCCAGATGCGCGTGCGCTTCCCGATGCTGCGCCCTTCGCTGCGCTCGGGGCTTTCGGGCTACCAGTATTACGACCTGACGCTGGAGCTGATCGAGCAGGCCGGCGTCGCCAAGCGGATCGTGCATCTCGACTACGTCTATTCCTCGACCTGCCCCTGTTCGCTGGAACTGTCTGAGCATGCGCGCCAATTCCGCGGCCAGCTTGCGACGCCGCATTCGCAGCGCTCGGTCGCGCGGCTTTCGGTGGTGGTCAATCCGGGTCCGGTCCTGTGGTTCGAGGATCTGGTCGAGATGGCCCGCGCCGCGGTGCCGACCGAGACCCAGGTGATGGTCAAGCGCGAGGACGAGCAGGCTTTTGCCGAACTCAACGCCGCCAATCCGATCTTCGTCGAGGACGCGGCCCGGCTCTTCGCCGAACAGCTCCTGGCCGATGAGCGCGTAGGCGATTTCCGGGTCATGGCGAGCCACCAGGAAAGCCTGCACAGCCATGACGCGGTGAGCCTGCTGACCGAGGGGCCGACCTTCGCGCAGGAGAGCCTCGACCCGCAGCTCTTTGCCAGCCTGCTGCACGCAGGCTGATCCGGGCAGGGCGGGCGCGGCGCTCTTGCCACGCCTGCCGACGGTATTTTCCCTTCGCTTGACAGGGCGAAGGGGCTAAGCCAACGCTCCGACATGATCGACCTGCGCCCCGTCGGATACGTGAACGGCCTTCTTCTGTCGGTGCTCGGCCTGACCATGCTGGGCCCGATGCTGGCCGATATCGCCGCCGGCAATGGCCACTGGCCGGTCTTTCTCGAAAGCGCGGTGCTGACGCTTCTGACAGGCGTGCTGATGGCGCTGTCGTGCCAGAACGGGGTGAAGCCGCGGCTCACGCTGCGGCAGACCTTCCTGATCACCTCCTCGGTGTGGATCACGCTGCCCAGCTTCGGCGCGCTGCCCTTCATCCTCGGCGTCACCGACAGCAGCATCACCGATGCGGTGTTCGAGGCGATGTCCGGCATCACCACCACCGGTGGAACCGTGCTGGTCGGGCTCGACGACCTGCCGCGCGGGCTCTTGCTGTGGCGCGGCATCCTGCAATGGCTGGGCGGCATCGGCATCATCGTCGTCGCAATGGTGTTTCTGCCCGAGCTCAAGGTCGGCGGCATGCAGGTGTTCCGCTCCGAGGCTTTCGAGACCATGGGGAAGATCCTGCCCCGTGCCGCCGAGATCGCGAGCGGTATCTCGGTGATCTATGTCGGCATGACCTTGGCTTGCATGCTGGCCTATATCACCACCGGGATGGACCCCTTCGACGCGGCGGTGCACGCGATGACCACCATCGCCACCGGCGGTTTCGCCAATTCCGACGCCTCCTTCGCCGCCTACGGGGCCGGGGTGCAGTATGTCGGTGCGGCCTTCATGTTCCTCGCGGCGCTGCCCTTCGTTCGCTACGTCCAACTCGCCGCGGGGCAGGCGCGGCCCCTGCTGCGCGACGCCCAGGTGCGCGACTTCTTCCTGGTGATCCTCGTCTGCGTGCTGCTGATCTCGCTGTCGCTCGCGGATTACAGCCAGGGCTTCACCGAGCAGGCCTTCCGCGAGGCGCTGTTCAACGTGATCTCGATCATGTCCGGCACCGGCTATGCCAGCGCCGACTACATGACCTGGGGTCCGTTCCCGGTGGCGATGTTCTTCTTCATCGGGCTGATCGGCGGTTGCGCCGGATCGACCGCCTGCTCGGTCAAGATCTTCCGCTACCAGATCCTCTTCGCTTCGATCTCGGCCCAGATCCGCAAGATCCACCAGCCGCACGGGATCTTCACTCCGCGCTATGACGGTCGGCCGGTCCCGCCCGATGCGCTGTCCTCGGTGATGTCGTTCTTCGTCGTGTTCATCGTCTCGATCGGCATCACCTCGGTGCTGCTGTCGCTGACCGGTCTCGATTTCATCACCAGCGTGTCGGGGGCGGCGACGTCGATTGCCAATGTCGGTCCCGGCCTCGGGCCGATCATCGGACCTGCCGGCAATTTCGAGCCGCTGCCCGACGCGGCGAAATGGATCCTCACCATCGCCATGTTCATCGGCAGGCTGGAGCTTCTGGTGGTGTTGGTCGTGGTCACGAGGGAGTTCTGGCGCTCATGAACAGGTCCGGTGCAGAAGGTCGCCCGCTGGGGGTGGAGATCGCGGCGGCGCTGGCAGATCGCGGCGTCGAGGTGGTGTTCGGCATCCCCGGCGTCCACAATCAGGAGATCTATCGCGGCCTCGACACCGCCGGGCTGCGCCACGTTCTGGCCCGGCACGAGCAGGGCGCGGGTTTCATGGCCGACGGCTATGCCCGCGCCACCGGCCGCCCCGGCGTGGCCTGCGTGATCTCCGGGCCCGGCCTGTGCAACCTGATGACGCCCTTGGGCCAGAGCTGGTCCGACAGCGTCGCGGTCCTCGCGATCTCCTCCTGCCTGCCGAATGGCGGTCCGCCCGACCACCGGCTGCACGAGATGCGCGACCAGCGTGGTGCCGCGGCGGCGGTGACGGCCTGGTCCGAAGAGGCGCGCGACGCCGAGCACGCCTATGCGCTGCTCGATCGCGCCTTCGCCGGCTTTGCCGAGCGGCGCCCGCGTCCGGTCCACCTGCAACTGCCGATTCCGCTGCTCGAGGCCGGGGCGCCGCCGGCACCGCCGCCGGTCCAGCCGACGCCACCCCGCGCCCCCGATCCCGGATTGGTGAGGCGGGCCGCGCGGATCCTTGGCGAGGCGCGGCGACCGCTGCTGATCCTGGGCGGCGGTGCCGCCGGTGCCGCCACCGAGGCGCGGGCCCTGGTTGCGCGGCTTGGCGCAGCGAGTTTCGTCAGCATTGCCGGGCGCGGCGTCATCGCCCCGGGCGACCCGTTGCATTACGGCAGTTTTCTAGCGCGCCCCGGCAGCGCCCGCGAGATCGGCCGGGCCGATGCCGTGCTAATCGTGGGCTGTGCCCTGTCGGAAACCGACCTGTGGTGCGAAGCGCCGGGCTTCGATCCGGCGGCGCGAGTGATCCGCCTCGACCTCGACCCGGCGATTCTGGCCGCCGATCGGCGCTCCGAATTGCGGCTGGCGGGTGACGCGACCGCGGGGCTGGCGGCGCTGCACGAGGCGCTGGGGCCGGGTGCCCCGATTGGAGAATGGCAGCCCGACCGGGTCGATGCCGCGCGGCGCCGCTGGTTCGCCGAGATCGACGGCGAGCGTCCCGGCCTGTTGCCGGTGATCGACGCGCTGCGCGCGGCGTTGCCCTGCGAGGCGATGGTGTTCTCGGACATGACCCAGCTGGCCTACGCGGCGGTCGAGGCCTGGCCCGCGCCTGTGCCGAGGCTGTGGCATCACCCCTCGGGCTTCGGCACTCTGGGCTACGCGCTGCCCGCCGCGATCGGCGCAGCGGTGGGCCGTCCCGATCTGCCGGTCATGGCGCTGGCCGGGGATTACGGGCTGCAATACACGATCCCCGAGCTTGGGACGGCGGTCGAGCTTGGGCTGCCTTTGCCGATCGTGGTCTGGGACAATGGCCAGCTGGGCGAGATCGAGGCCAGCATGCGGGCCGCGCAGATCGCGCCGAATGCGGTGCATCAACGCAACCCGGATTTCTGCGCCCTGGCCCGCGCCTGGGGGGCGCTGTCAGAAGCGCCCGAAAGCCTCGATGAAATCGGCCCGGCGCTTGAGCGTGCGTTCCGGGCCGATGGGCCGACCCTGATCCGGCTCACGCCGGATCTGGTCTGAGGCTCACTCCCAGCAGCTCACCAGAGCCGTCATTTCGCCCGCGCGCCGGGCCACCGCCTGAACCGTGTCCTCGACCCGCGCCTCGCTGCGCTTGGCCTCGATCCCGGCGGCATCGAGCGCGGCGAGCAGCGTCTCGCTCTCCAGCACCAGCGCCACGCCGTCGGGCAACACCCGGTCCTCCTGCCGATCGCCCGGCAGCAAGAGCCCCAGCACCGCGCCGCCCATGTCGAGCACCGGCCCGCCTACATCGCCGGGCTGGGTTTTCAACTCAAGCCGCTTGAGATCTTCTTCGCCGCCTGGCCCCCTGATATCGGCCAGCCGTCCGAAGGTGGCCGTCGCGAGAGACAGCGCCCCACCATAGGGAAAGCCCGCCACCGCCACCTTGTCGCCGATCCGTGGCACCCCGGTCTGGAAGGTGGCGATGCCGCGCGGCGCCAGCGGCGCGGCAGGACGCAGGAGCGCCAGCCCGGAGGCCGCATCTGCCATCTCGACCGAGGCGCCGCGCAGCCCGTCGATCGCCACGTCGCCGCAGCCCGCCACCGCTTCGGCTGCGGTCGCCACGGTGCCGGCCTCGTCGACGAAGATGCCGGCCCGCTCGCGCAGCGGCCGGCGCAGCTCCAGCCCGGCCACGAGGTCGATCGACTGCGCCTCGTCGGCGGGCACCGCGGCCGGCTCCAACACGCCGGGGCGCGCCGCGAAGCTGGCCTGCATCCGCGACAGCAGCCGCTGGCGACGGCCTTCGTCACCGGCGGGCCAGATCAGTGCGAAGCCCTTGATCGCGCCGTCGATCACCGCGGCTTCGACATGGGTGACGCGGTTTGCGTCCGCGCCTTCGATCACGAAGCTTCGCGCGTCGAGGCCGCGCGGGCCCTCCGGGGGCACGATTTCCAGCGTCTGCATGATTTCGTAAAGCCCGGCGAGCCGTTTGGCGCCGCCGGGTTGCGAGATCAGCAATACCTGCGCGTCCAGATCGCCGGTCGCGTCGTAATGCACGAAGGGTGGCCGCACCTCGCCGCGTGCGACCAGCGCGGTCGGCATCTCCACCGCGATCCCGGCCTGATCGTCGCTCACCAGTTCCAGCCCAAGCCCGTCGAGCACGGCCTCGTAGGCGTCGATCAGCGCCGCACGCTGGGTCGAGCTGAGCACACCGGTCGCCTCGAAGCCGTTCTGCCGCTGCCATTCGGCCATCGCGGCGCGCGTGCCCGCCCCGAAGGCACCGTCGATGGCCGCGTCATAGACGCCAGCCCAGCGCAGGGCGACCTGCAACTGCTCGCGCGCGGCGCGGTCGAGCCGCGCTTCCGAGGCACGGGCTTCGGCCAAGGTCTCGCGCGGCGCGGCGGGGAGTTCGGAAGGCGCGGGGGCGGCGGTCGCCTCGGTTTCGGGCGCAGCCGCGCTGTCCGGTGCGGTCGCGGCAGATGCGCGACCGGGCGCATCGCCGCGCGCGCCTACCGGCCAGAAGCGCGAGCGATATTGCGTGCCATCGGCCACGAAGGCATCGCCCGGGATCGCGCCCGCGGCCTTCAGCTCGCCCAGGAGCCGGCGCGCCTCGGCCGGATCGTAAGGGCCCAGCGCGATGCCGTACCAGCCCGAGCCCAGCGCGTAGCCCGACACCGCGTCGAACCGCCCGGCATAGGCGCGGGCGCGGGCCTCGGCCTGGCTCAGCGTCGGTCGCGCCTCGACCTGCAGCCAGACGCCGCCATCCTGGGCCCAGCCGGGGCCGGAGAAGAAGCCGGTGGCGAGTAGGGCTGCAAGCAGTCGTTTCATGTGAATCGCGCGTCCCGTTTTGCTGGATCTGGCCGAAGAGCATAGCACCGCCCTCGGGGTGGGCCATGCCAAAGCGCCGCAGTGGCCCCGCCTGTTGCGCCGCGGCGCCATGATTGACCCTCTGAGCGGCGCGCCGTAAGCAGGCCCGCGATCCGTGACCCGGCGAGAGGCCCCCAGATGACCGATGCTCCCCGTTCCTTCCAGGAGATCATCCTGCGGCTCCAGTCCTACTGGGCGACCAAGGGCTGCGCCGTGCTGCAGCCCTATGACATGGAGGTGGGGGCGGGCACCTTCCACCCGGCGACGACACTGCGCGCGCTGGGCGCGAACCCCTGGGCCGCGGCCTATGTGCAACCCTCGCGCCGCCCGACCGACGGGCGCTATGGCGAGAACCCGAACCGGCTGCAGCACTACTACCAGTATCAGGTCATCATCAAACCCTCGCCCAAGGATCTGCAGGATCTCTATCTCGGGTCGCTGCGCGCGATCGGCATCGACACTTCTCTGCACGACATCCGCTTCGTCGAGGACGATTGGGAAAGCCCGACGCTGGGCGCATGGGGCTTGGGCTGGGAAGTCTGGTGCGACGGCATGGAAGTGTCGCAGTTCACCTATTTCCAGCAGGTGGGCGGCCATGACTGTCGTCCGGTCTCTGGCGAGCTGACCTACGGGCTGGAGCGTCTGGCGATGTATGTGCTCGGCGTCGACCACGTCATGGAGATGCCGTTCAACGACCCCGACGCGCCGATCGCGCTGAGCTATGGCGACGTGTTCCGCCAGACCGAGGAAGAGTATTCCCGCCACAACTTCGACACCGCGACCACCGAGATGCTGCTGCGGCATTTCGAGGATGCCGAGGCCGAATGCGCGAAGATCCTGAGCCAGCCGGCCGAGGATCCGCGCACCGGCAAGCGCATCGTCATGGCGCACCCCGCCTATGACCAGGCGATCAAGGCCAGCCACCTGTTCAACCTGCTCGACGCGCGCGGCGTGATCTCGGTGACCGAACGGCAGGCCTATATCGGGCGCGTGCGGGCGCTGGCCAAGGCCTGCGCCGACGCCTTCGTCACCACCGAGGCGGGCGGCGCCACCGCATGATCACCCGCATCGTCATCTCGGCGCTCTTGGCCTTCGCGCTCCTGTCGGGCGTGTTGATGTGGTACCTGCAGGTCTATGCCTATTACGAGGAGCTGACGCCCGCGCAGGTGGGCGAGGTCGTGGTGCTCGACGACCGGGCCGCACCGGTGCGCGTCGCGGTCTCCGACCTGCGCGCGATCGACAGCGACAGCTCGCCGATCCGCTTCCGCGCCTGCATGCGGATCGAGGATGCCGCGCCTTTCGAGCACGCCATCGAGCATGAGAACGCCGAGCCCTTGGTCGCGCCCGGCTGGTTCGACTGCTTCGACGCGCGCGAGGTGGGCGAGGCGCTCGAGAGCGGGCAGGCCCGCGCCTATGCCTGGAAACTCAACGAGCCCTACGGCATCGACCGGATTCTCGTCGTGATGCCGGACGGGCGCGGCCTCGCCTGGAACCAGATCAACCTTTGCGGCGAAACCGTCTTCGACGGCGACCCGGCTCCCGCCGGCTGCCCGACCCCACCCGAAGGGACCTATTGATGCCCGACCTGCTGATCGAACTGTTTTCCGAGGAAATCCCGGCCCGCATGCAGGCGCGTGCCGCCGAGGATCTGAAGCGCATGGTGACGGATGGCCTCGTCGAGGCGGGCCTCACCTACGCCTCCGCCGGGGCCTTCCATACGCCGCGCCGTCTCGCGCTCTCGGTCGAGGGGCTCTCGGAGGCGAGCCGCGACACCGTCGAGGAGCGCAAGGGCCCGCGCAACGACGCGCCGGAAAAGGCACTGGAGGGGTTCCTGCGCTCCACCGGGTTGACCAAGGAACAGCTCGAGATCCGCGACGAGAAGAAGGGTCAGGCCTATTTCGCGAAGATCACCCACAAGGGGCGCCCGGCCGAAGAAATCGTGGCCGAGGTGCTGGAGGGCGCGATCCGCAACTTCCCCTGGCCGAAATCGATGCGCTGGGGTGCGGGCGACCTGCGCTGGGTCCGGCCGCTGCACTCGATCCTGTGCCTGCTGTCGGACGAGCAGGGCGCGCGGGTGGTGCCGATGCAGATCGACGGGATCGCGGCCGGTGACGTCACGCGCGGCCACCGTTTCATGGGGCCGGACGAATTCACGGTCAGCTCCTTCGAGGATTACGAGGCCAAGCTGAAGCGCGGCTGCGTGCTGCTGCGCGCCGAGGAACGGGCCGAGACGATCTGGTCCGAGGCTTCCAGCCAGGCCTTTGCGCAGGGGCTCGAACTGGTCGAGGATCGCGGGCTTCTGGACGAGGTCGCGGGTCTCGTGGAATGGCCCGTGGTGCTGATGGGCGAGATCGGCGACGAGTTCCTCGATTTGCCGCCGGAAGTGCTGCAGACCTCGATGAAGGAGCACCAGAAGTTCTTTTCGGTGCGCGATCCGAAATCGGGCAAGATCACCCGCTTCGTCACCGTCGCCAATATCGAGACGCGCGATCACGGCGCCACCATCCTCGCCGGCAACGGCAAGGTGCTCGCCGCGCGTCTTTCGGATGCCAAGTTCTTCTGGGAGAACGACCTGCGCGTGGTGAAGGAGGGCGGCCTCGAAGCGATGGGCGAGGGGCTGTCCAACGTGACCTTCCACAACCGCCTCGGCTCGCAATCCGACCGGGTTGCCCGTATCGCGGCGCTGGCGCGCGAGATCGCGCCGCAGGTCTCGGCCGAGGCCGACGAGGCCGAGCGGGCAGCGAAGGTGGCCAAGGCCGATCTGCGCTCCGAGATGGTGGGCGAATTCCCCGAGCTTCAGGGTCTGATGGGACGCTACTACGCCGAGGCGCAGGGGCTTTCACCGGCGATCGCTGCCGCCGCGCAGGAGCACTACCAGCCGCTCGGCCCCTCCGACGCCGTGCCTTCCGCGCCGGTCTCGGTCGCCGTGGCATTGGCCGACAAGCTCGACACGCTGGCGGGCTTCTGGGCGATCGACGAGAAGCCCACCGGCTCCAAGGACCCCTTCGCGCTGCGCCGCGCCGCGCTGGGCGTGATCCGTCTGGTCCTGTCGAACGGGCTGCGGCTGTCACTAGTGCAAGCAATTAAAGATCATTTGAAAGTTCTCGCCGAACACATCGACAATGCGCCGCATGTGCACGATGTGCCCGATTTCGAGCTTGAATCCTATTATGATGAGCGCCCATGGCTTAGAAAAGTCGGAAATTTCGTTTCCGGCTTGGGTGATATCGGTGAGGGCCACAGCGCCGTAGAGGGATGGGATGAACTTCTTGAGGAAGCCGACGATCTCCTCTCCTTCTTCCACGACCGCCTCAAGGTGCATCTGCGCGCCGAGGGCATCCCGCATGATGTCATCGACGCCTGCATCGCCATGCCCGGCAATGACGACCTGACGCTGCTGGTCGCGCGGGCCGAGGCGCTGGCGGGGTTCCTCAAGACCGAAGATGGCGAGAACCTGACCCAGGGCTTCAAGCGCGCCAACAACATCCTGACCCAGGCCGAGGAGAAGGACGGGGTCGAGTATTCCTTTGGCGCCGATGCGAAATTCGCCGAAGCCTCCGAGGAAAAGGCGCTCTTTGCCGCGCTCGACGGGGCGCAGCCGAAGATCGATGCCGCGATGGCTTCCGAGGACTTCGCCAGTGCCATGGCCGCGATGGCGAGCCTGCGGGCGCCGATCGACGCCTTCTTCGAAGCGGTGCAGGTGAACACCGAGAATCAGGTGCTGCGACGCAACCGGCTGAACCTGCTGTCGCGGATTCGCACGACCTGCGGATCGGTGGCGGATCTGTCGAAGATCGAGGGCTGATCGTCTGATACGAAGGCCGTGCTTGGCGGAAGGCCTTGCACGGCCTATCTTGCGGCTATCAAGGAGTGCCGCAGTGCAGCAATTTCCGCGCGACCCGAAGATCCTGCTGATCACCCCCGAGGCCGACATGTCGGCCGCGCGCCATGGCGGCCGCGCGAAATGCCTGCAAAGGCTGGTGCGGATGGACCTGCCGCTGCCGACCACGGTGGCGCTGTCCTTCTCCTGCGTGCACGCCATCGCCAATGGCCGGATGCCGGACATGGACGAGATCATGCGCCATTTCGGCGAGGCGCCGCTCCTGTCGGTGCGGCCGTCGAGCCAGGATCCCGACTGGGGCGGACCGGGCGCGATCCTCAATATCGGCATGAACGACAGCCGCCATGCCCGGATGTGCGACGAGTTGGGGGAAGAGGCGGCGACCTCGCTCTACCTGCGCTTTATCCAGAGCTGGGCCGTTCATGTCGCGCGGCTCGATCCCGACAGCTTCGACATTCCCGACCATCCCGGCCCGGATGCGCTGCAGGCGATGCTCGCCGCCTACGAGGTCGAGGCCGACGAGCCGTTCCCCCAGGATCCGAGCGTACAGCTTTGCGAAGTCCTGCGCTCCATGGCCCGCGCCTGGGAGGGAACCACGGCGCGGCTGCTGCGTCAGGCCAAGGGTGCGCCCGCAGATGCCGGGCTCGGCCTCGTGGTGCAGCAGATGGCGCTTGGCGTGGGGCAGGGGGAATGCGGCTCGGGCGTGATCCAGTTCGTCGACAGTCTCACCGGCCTGCCGCAGGTCACCGGGCGCTACCTGAGCCAGAGCCAGGGGCGCGACGCGCTCAAGGCCGGGGCGGGGGCGATCTACCTCACCCGCGACGATCGCGGCCCCTCCTTCGAGGAGCTGTGCCCCGACGCCTTCGCGCGGCTCCTGCGCATGGGCGATCTGTGCCGCGAGCGGCTGCGCGAGGAAATGCAGATCGAGTTCACGCTGCAGGAAGGAAAGCTGCATGTGCTCGACGCCGTGCGGGTGCAGCGTTCCTCGCGTGCGAGCGTGCGGATCGCCGTTGCCTTGGCGGAGGACGGGATGATCCCGCGTGAGGAGGCGGTGCTGCGGGTCGAGCCGCAGGCGCTTTCCGAGTTGCTGCACCGCCATGTCGACCCTTCGGCGCCGCGCGACCTGATCGTCTCGGGCATCGCGGCCTCGCCGGGTGCGGCCACGGGACGGATCGTCTTCTCGGCCAGCGCGGCGCAGGCCTCGGCGGCGCGCGGCGAGCCATGCATCCTTGTGCGGCGCGAAACCACGCCCGAGGACATTCGCGGCATGCATGCGGCCGAAGGCGTGCTGACGATCCGCGGCGGCATTACCAGCCACGCGGCGGTGATCGGACGCGGCCTCGGCCTGCCCTGCGTGGTGGGCGCTTCGGATCTCACCATCGACCGCAAGAAACGGCAGGTGATCGCGCCGGGCGGGCGCCGGCTGTCGGAGGGTGAGATCATCACCCTCGACGGCACCTCGGGCGAGGTGCTGGCGGGCGAGCCCGCCATGTTCGAGGCGGTGCTGGACGGCGCTTTCCGCAGGCTGCTCGATTGGGCCGACGATTTCCGCGACATCGGCGTGCGCGCCAATGCCGACACACCGGCCGACGCCCAGACCGCCCGCAATTTCCAGGCGCAGGGCATCGGGCTGTGCCGCACCGAGCACATGTTCTTCGAGGAAGGGCGCATCGGAATGATGCGCGAGATGATCTTTGCCAAGGACGAGGCGGCGCGCCGGACCGTGCTGGAGCGACTTCTGCCGATGCAGCGCGCCGATTTCGCGCGGCTGTTCGAGATCATGCAGGGCCAGCCGGTCTGCATCCGCCTGTTCGACCCGCCTTTGCACGAGTTCCTGCCCTCGGATCGGGCCGGGCTACGCGATCTGGCGGACGGGCTCGCGGTGTCGCTGTCGGATGTCGAGGCGCGGGTCTCGGCGCTCACCGAGTACAATCCGATGCTCGGCATGCGGGGCGTGCGCCTCGGCATCACCGTGCCCGAGATCTACGAGATGCAGGCCCGCGCCATTTTCGAGGCCACCGTGCAGGCCAGCCGCGATGGGGATCCTGTCGTGCCCGAGGTGATGATCCCGCTCGTATCGGCGATGCGCGAGGTCGAGCTGGTCAAGGCGCGGATCGATGCGGTCGCGGCGCAGGTGCGCACCCAGTCCGGCATCGAGTTCGATTACCGGCTCGGGGTGATGGTCGAGACGCCGCGCGCCGCGCTGCGCGCCGCCGACATCGCCCAGCACGCGGCCTTCCTCTCCTTCGGCACCAACGATCTCACGCAGATGACCTACGGGCTGTCGCGCGACGACGCGGGACGCTTCATGTCGATCTACGTCAAGAACGGGGTCTACGAAGAGGACCCGTTCCATAGCCTCGATCTCGAAGGGGTGGGGGAGCTGCTCAAGATCGGTGCCGAACGCGGTCGCGCCGGACGGCCCGACGTGACCCTGTCGATCTGCGGGGAGCATGGCGGATCGCGCAGCGCCATCGAGTTTTGTCGCAAACAGGGCTTTGATTACGTGTCCTGTTCGCCATTCCGGGTGCCGGTGGCGCGCCTCAGCGCGGCACAGCTGGCACTGCGCGAACGGCTCGATATCGACGAAAAAGTCACGGTCGGACGTTTTTTCTGAAAAAATGGCGACTTTTCGCTTGCCATTTTGGCAGAGATTCGCCGGTTCCATCAGGGTTCCTGACCTTAAGGTAGACACCCCGTCCTCGATCCCATAGGTCCCCCCTGCCAGCGCGGGGCAGACCGCGAGGAACCGGGGACATCATCATGAAGCAACTGAACTTTTTGCGCCTACCCATGTTTGGCGCGATGGCTTGTCTTGCGACGGTTGTAGCCGCAGCACCAGCCAGCGCGGGCGAGGATGGCCTCGTCGCGGCGCAGAAAGCGGATATCCGAGTTGCTGCCGCGCCTGCGGCCGATACCCGTCTTTCCCTGCTTCTGGGCGATCAACGCGACGCGGGCCAGATTGTTCCCGCCGTGGCTGATGGTGATGCGCTTCCTGCCGCTGCCGATCGGGGGCTGAAGACCGACATTAGCAACGGCAAGCAGGATTACGACGTTCTGTTGGCATCGCAGCCTTCTGCGAAGGGCGATGCCCAATGGGAATGCCTTACCGAGGCGCTTTATTTCGAAGCGCGTGGTGAATCCGTGAAAGGGCAGTTCGCGGTTGCCGAAGTGATCCTGAACCGGGTGGATAGCCCGGACTATCCCGATACCATCTGCAAGGTGGTGAACCAGGGAACCGGCCGCAAATATGCCTGCCAATTTTCCTATACCTGCGACGGCATTCCGGACACGGTCAATGACCAGCGCTCTTGGAACAAGCTGGGTCGGATCGCCGAGATCATGATCGAGGACGGCCCGCGCGAGCTGACCGCCGGCGCCACCCATTACCACACCACCGCCGTGAACCCGTCCTGGGCCGGGCGCATTCCCCGCACGGCCGCGATCGGCGCGCATCTGTTCTACCGCGAGGCCACCCGCACCGCTTCGAACTGAGACGCGAGCCGGGCGTCAACGGCTTGCCGGGCGGGCAGGGGAAGGTTAGATGCCCCATGCCCGCAAGCCCGGAGTGGCCAGATGACCGATGAAACCCGCCAGGCCTTCGCGCACCCTCGGGCGCGCGCCGCGGCGACCGCCGACACGCTTCGGGACCGTATCCTGCTTGATGACCATGTGGTCGAGGTGGAAATCGGCGCCTTCCGCGCCGAACGCGGCGCCACGCAGCGCCTCGCCTTCGACATCGTGGCCGAGCTGCGCCCGGCACCGCCGGCGGGCGACGATGTGGACCGCATCCTTTCCTATGACCGGCTGACCGAGGCGGTGTCCGACGCGCTGGCCACGGAGCGCCTCGATCTGCTCGAGACCTTGGCCGAGCGCATCGCCGACCGCATTCTGGCCGAGCCGCAGGCCGAGCGGGTCTTCGTGCGCATCCGCAAGCTGGACCGCGGCCCCGGTGCGTTGGGGGTGGAGATCGTCCGCTCCGGTCCGAGCAGCGTGTCGCCCAGCGCCGCGCCGCGCCCCGTCGTGGCGCTGATCTCCGCCGAGGCCGCCGCACGGCCCGAGGACTGGCGCGAGGCGTTGCTGGCCGAAACCGGCCCGTTGGTCTTGTGCGTCGAAGCGGCGCGCGTTGCGCCCGACGTGACGGACGCCGCCGCGCGGGGCCGGATCGAACTTCTGGAGCTCGACCAGGCCGCGTGGCGATTGTCGGCCCTGCTCCCCGAGATCGAGGTGCGCGATAATCGCACCGAGCTGGACTGGGCGCAGCGCAAGGGGGCACCCAGCCTGTGGGCGCCGACGCGCATGGCTGTCTCGGCGGTCGCCGGGCCGAAGAGCACGACAGGCGCGGATCTCGCGGCCTGGCTGGCCGAGACCCTCGATGCGCGGGAAATCCTCCTCGTGGGGGCTGCGGCCCCCTCGACGGATCGACCGCTTCGGTCGCTCGGTTCGGCATGAGGCCGGTGGTACCGTTGCCTCTCTGGCCGCTGGGGCCTGAGCGTGGCCTGCTCCTGGCTGGCATGACGGGGCTGCGCTTTGCGCATGCGCTCGATCATGAGGGACGAGAGATCACGGCCCAAGGGCTCGACGCAACGACGATCGAGCGACTGAGCGCGCCGCGCCCGAAGCTTTGCGGGCTTTCGCTCGACCGGCCGCGACTGATGGGCATTCTCAACGTCACCCCCGACAGCTTTTCCGATGGCGGCGACCATGCGGGCCATGCCAATGCGGTGGCACGGGCGCGGGCCATGGTCGAGGAGGGGGCCGAGATCCTCGATATCGGCGGCGAATCGACCCGGCCCGGCGCGCAGGCGGTGGCGGTGGACGAGGAGATGGCCCGCGTGGTCCCGGTGGTGGCCGCATTGCGCGCCGCCGGTCTGACCGTGCCGATCTCCATCGACACCCGCAATGCCGCCACGGCGCGCGCGGCGCTTGCCGAAGGCGCCGACATGATCAACGACGTCTCGGCCCTGACCCATGACCCGGGAATGGCCGGTGTCGTGGCCGAGGCGGGCGTGCCGATCTGCCTGATGCATGCCAAGGGCACGCCGCAGGAGATGCAGCGGGCGCCGCGCTACGATGATGTGCTCGCCGAGGTGATGGATGCGCTCGGCGACCGGATCGACGCGGCGGTGGCGGCGGGAATCCCGCGTGACAGGATACTGGTCGATCCGGGGATCGGCTTCGGCAAGCATCTCGGCCACAATTTCGCGCTTCTGCGATCCCTCACCGCCTTTCACGGTTTCGGCCTGCCGCTATTGATCGGCGTCTCGCGCAAGCGTTTCATCGGTACGATCGGCGGTGCCGAGGCGCCGAAGGATCGGATGCCCGGTTCGATCGCGGTGGCGCTCTGGGCGGCGCGACAGGGCGCGCAGGTGATCAGGGTGCATGACATAAAAGAAACGCGGCAGGCGCTCGACCTGCAGCACGCATTGATGAGGGAAGAGCCATGACACGCAAGCTGTTCGGCACCGACGGGGTGCGCGGTACCGCCAATACCTGGCCGATGACGGCCGAGGTCGCGCTCAGGATCGGCGCCGCCGCCGGGCGCTATTTCCGCAATGACGGCTCGAACGGCCACCGCGTCGTGATCGGCAAGGACACGCGGCTGTCCGGCTATATGTTCGAGAACGCGCTGACCGCCGGTCTCACCTCTACTGGCATGAACGCGCTTCTGCTCGGGCCGGTGCCGACCCCTGCGGTGGGGCTGCTGACCCATTCCATGCGCGCCGATGTGGGCATCATGATCTCGGCATCTCACAACCCGCATCATGACAATGGCATCAAGTTCTTCGGGCCCGACGGTTTCAAGCTCTCGGACGAGGCCGAGGCCGAGATCGAGGCTTTGGTGGCAGGTCAGGTGGAGCCCGCCAAGGCTGCCAATATCGGCCGCGCCAAGCGCGTCGATGACGGCCGTTTCCGCTATGCTGAGCGGCTCAAATCGACATTTCCGCAGGGCAAGCGGCTCGACGGTCTCAAGGTGGTGATCGACTGCGCCAACGGTGCGGCCTACAAGGTCGCCCCCGAAGTGCTTTGGGAGCTGGGCGCGACGGTGATCCCGGTGGGGGTGGATCCCGACGGCACCAACATCAACCAGAATTGCGGCTCCACCGCGCCGCGCCACGCGGCGGCACGGGTGCTGGAGGAAGGGGCGGATCTGGGCATCTGCCTCGATGGCGATGCCGACCGGGTGATGATCATCGACGAAACCGGCCAGATCGCCGATGGCGACCAGCTGATGGCGCTGATGGCCGGGCGCTGGGCGGCGGAGGACCGGCTGCGCGGCGGCACGCTCGTCGCCACGGTGATGAGCAATCTCGGGCTGGAGCGGTTCATGACCGCGCGCGGGCTGAAGCTCGAGCGCACCAAGGTCGGCGACCGCTACGTGGTCGAGGCGATGCGGCGCGGAGGCTGGAATCTGGGCGGCGAACAGTCGGGGCACATCGTGATGACCGACTACGCCACCACCGGCGACGGGCTGCTGGCGGGCCTGCAATTCCTCGCGGCGATGATCGAGAGCGGGCGCCCCGCTTCGGCGCTGGTGCGCCAGTTCGAACGCGTGCCGCAGCTGTTGAAGAACGTGCGCTACGCGCCCGGTCACGATCCGCTCGATGCGGCGGCGGTTAAGAAGGCGATCGCCGAGGCCGAGGGGCTGCTGGATGGCAAGGGACGGCTGCTGATCCGCAAATCCGGCACCGAGCCGCTGATCCGCGTGATGGCGGAATGCGAGGATGACGCCCTGCTCGTCCAAGTGGTCGAGGGCATCGTCGCCGAAGTGCAGTCGGTCGCCTGAACTCAGCCGGCCGGGGCCGCGCGGGCGAACAGCGCGCGCAGGTTCCGGCCCTGACTGAGGCCGAGCCCGGCGAGGATCAGTGCCAGCGCGACGAAGAAGCGCCAAGGCAGCGCCTCGTCCAAGGCCAGCGCGCCGATCGCCATCGACCAGACCGGCACCTGGTAATTCACCAGCGTCATGAAGACCGATCCGGCGGAGCGGATCACCGTGACCCGGATCAGCGCTGCCAGAGCGGTGGGCAGCAGTCCGAGAAACAGAAGCGCCGCGCCGGGGACCGCGCCGGTCCAGCCCGGAACGCCCTCCGTGAGCAGCATCACCGGCATCAGGATCACCGCGCCCACCGCGAGGCTGAGTGCGGTCAGCACCACGCCATCCAGAGGCGGACAGCGCCGGGTGAGGATCGAGGCCACCGCGTAGGAGAACGCCGCGGCGAGGCAGGCGATCTGCCCCCAGGCCGACAGTCCGGCCCCCGGCACCAGCACCCCGGGGCCGATCAGGATCAGCGCGCCCAAGAATCCGACACTGACGCCCGCGGCCGAACGCCAATTCAGCAACTCGTCCGAGAACAGCGCGGCCAGCGGCAACACGAAGAGCGGCAGCGCCGCCATGGAGATGCCGGCGAAGGCCGAGGGGACGTATTGCTGCCCCCATGCCAGCAGCAGGAAAGGCAGCGCGGTGGACAGCGCGCCGATCGCCACGAGATAGCCCATGAGGCGTCCCGAGAGCCGCGGGACCCGCCGTCCCATGGCCCACATCAGCGCCAGCATGGCGACGGCGCCGAGCGTGGTGCGGGCGCAGGCCACGGTGACCGGCCCGTAACCGTCGAGCGCCACGCGCACCACGGCGAAGGTGCCGCCCCAGATGAGGCCGAGAAGGAGGATGGAGAGCCAGTCGGCGGTGCTTGGTTTCGCGGTCATGATGCCGGTTCAGCACGCGCGACCGGTATTGTCTATGACCTATGATCAGCACCGATCGGTGTAGGAATCTGCAAGTGGCGCAGGATGGATGCCGTAAATCTATGCAGGCCCTTGTAACGTGGGCTCACATCCTCCGGATGTGCATCGTTAGAAATTTCGTGTGCCTCACGTGAGTATCACGGAGCCGTTACCAAGCGAGGCATGGGGACATATCGTCATGGTTGAAGTCTGTGCGCCTCGGGCCTTTGGGAAGGTGCGACTCAGCTCCCGGGCGGGCCCTCCTGCACATCACCCCATACAAGGGGGAAATGGGCTCACGAGGCCGGATCGTCCTTGTGATGTTACAGCACTCGCGCCGTGAATGGGCAAGGCGCAGCCTGTGAATACGGGTCGCAGAACCCGAATCTATTCAGGGAAGGTCCACCACCATGTATGGGAAACTCCTAGCGGCGGCATTGCTCGCCACGACGGTCACCGGCGCAGAGGCGATGATCGGTGACAATGCCTTCACCTCGCTCGAGCGGATCAGGGCGCAAAGCTCGCTGATCGATGTCGGGCGGGTCAGGTCCGAAGGCATGGGGATGGTCGAAATCTACAGCATGAATTCGGATGGCACGCAGACGCTTCTCGGCAGCCAGCCGGTCCATGCCGGTGCCAACAACAACGTGCGGGTCCATATCGGCCACCCGGTGCAGCGTGACATCGTTGCCGTGCTCAGGGTCGACGGCCAGGTCGTCGCCACGCGCGAGTTCGACGTGATCAGGCGTTGAACCGGCGATACGAAGCGCTTCGACGGGGCCGGCCTCACAGCCGGCCCCGATCGTGTCAGGCGCGCAGTTCGGCGTGTCAGGCGCGCAGTTCGGCGTGTCAGGCGCGCAGTTCGGCGGTCGCGCGGGCCGGTGCGGTCGACTCGTTGGCAGCGGCGTAGCGGGTCGCGGCCTCCTGAGACGAGGGCTTTGCCTCGACCTTGCTGATCTCGGGGACGGAGGTGGGCGTCTGGCCGATCGACTCGACCACCGCACTCTGGCGATCCCGGTTCTGGGCGGCGATTGCCTCCGCGCGGGAACGCGCGATGTCGTCGATCGCCTCGTCCTCGGCTTCGAGTTCGGCGCTGCGGGCCGTCGCCGCCGCCGGTTCCGCGCGATTGGCGCTGGCAGCGGCGCCGCTCGATTTCTCGGAGGATTCGACTGCTTGTCCGCCAGCTACCGAAAGGCTGGACTGGGTGTTCGAGTTGGTGGCGACGGCCACCGCGTTCTCGGGGTCGTTCGCCGCCGCGGTTTCAATGTCGTCGTCGTCGATTTCCACCTCTTCGGCGTCTTCGATCTCCTCTTGGGACGAAGTTGCCGTGCTGCTCTGAGATTCTTGCAAGAGCGAGGAAGTGACGGAATTGATCGTTGAAGAAAGCGAGCCGATCATCATGGTTACTCCTACTGGTAATGCAGGAAGCAATTCGCCGGGAATTGTGGCCAGAATGCACCGAGACGATGTCGAACGCCGAGGCCTATACCAACGCGCCAAACCTATACGAAATATCGGAAATTTCGAGCGACACAAGAAATAGGGGCGCCGCGTGGCGCCCCTTGACGTGTTCGTGTCGATCGGAGGCGATCAGTTGCGCGCCTTGTCGACCATCTTGCCCTTGGAGATCCAGGGCATCATCGCGCGGAGCTTCTCGCCGACCTGCTCGATCTGGTGCTCGTCGTTGAGACGGCGGGTCGCCTTGAACATCGGCTGACCGACCGCGTTTTCCTGCATGAAGTCGCGGACGAACTTGCCGTTCTGGATGTCCGTCAGCACGTCCTTCATGCGCTTCTTGGTCTCCTCATAGGGGAGGACGCGCGGACCCGAGACGTATTCGCCGTATTCGGCGGTGTTCGAGATCGAGTAGTTCATGTTGGCGATGCCGCCTTCATAGATCAGGTCGACGATCAGCTTCACCTCGTGGAGGCACTCGAAATAGGCCATCTCGGGCTCGTAGCCTGCCTCGACCAGCGTTTCGAAGCCCATGCGGATCAGTTCGACGAGGCCGCCGCAGAGCACGGCCTGCTCGCCGAACAGGTCGGTTTCGCATTCCTGGCGGAAGTTGGTCTCGATGATGCCCGAGCGGCCGCCACCGATGGCGGAGCAGTAGGAGAGACCGATCTCCATCGCCTTGCCGGTCGCATCCTGATGCACCGCGACGAGGCAGGGGACGCCGCCGCCCTTGACGTATTCGCCGCGCACGGTGTGGCCCGGTCCCTTGGGCGCCATCATGATGACGTCGACGCCGGGCTTGGGCTCGATCAGGCCGAAATGCACGTTCAGACCGTGTGCGAAGGCGATGGCAGAGCCTTCCTTCAGGTGGTCATGCACATGCTTGCGGTAGGTCTCGGCCTGCAGTTCGTCGGGCATGGTGAACATGATCACGTCGCACCAGGCGGCGGCTTCCTCGATGCCCATGACCTGCAGGCCCTCGCCCTCGGCCTTGGCACGCGACGGCGAGCCTTCGCGCAGCGCCACGACGAGGTTCTTGGCGCCGGAATCGCGCAGGTTCAGCGCATGGGCGTGGCCTTGGGAGCCATAGCCGAGAATGGCGACCTTCTTGTCCTTGATCAGGTTCACGTCGCAGTCGCGGTCGTAATAAACGCGCATGATGTCGTCCTCTCGTTCTCTCATTCGCCGGGGCGGGGATATCTGGAGGCAACATGACCGAGCTGCGATGCGGTTACGAGGAGGGGCTACATGAAAATCATGCCAATATCGGGCCTATCATTCGTCAAGTTGGCCTGATACGCGATTTCCATGCGTGACGACACCGACAGACGGCTTCTTCGCCTTTTGCAGGAGGCGCCCGATCTTTCCACCGCCGAGCTCGGGGAGCGCGCCGGGCTCACGGCGATGCGCTGCGCCCGCAGGCTGGCGCGGCTGCAGGATGCGGGCGTGCTGCGTGGCAGCCGCGCGGTGATCAACTGGAAGGCGCTGGGCTTCGAGGTGGCGGTGAGCCTGCGCGTGACGCTCGACAAGACCCAGCCGCGCGCCTTCGACGAATTCCTCGCGCGGGCCCGCGAAGTGGCCGAGGTGATCGAGATCCAGACCTTTCTGGGCCGTGTCGACGTGCGGCTTCAGCTGGTGGCGCGGGACCTCGACCATTACCGGGTCGTGTACCGCGAACGCATCCTCGCGCTGCCGCATATCGCGGATATCGAAAGCCTGATGACGGTAAGCGTGGTGAAATCCGACGAGAAGTTGCCTCTATGACCGATCTCGACGCCATGGACCGGGCCCTGCTGCGCGCGCTTGCCGAGGATGCCGCGCGGCCCGCCGCGGATCTGGGCCGCGAGCTAGGCCTGTCGCAGCCCGCGACCTGGCGGCGCATCAAGCGGCTTCGCGACATCGGCGCGCTCAAGGGCCGCCGCCTCGATCTCGATGCCGCGGCGCTGGGCTTCGGCGTCACCGTGTTCCTGGGGGTCAAGCTCGCGAGCCGCGGTCGCGCCAGTCTCGAGGATTTCGAACGCGCGGTCTGCGCGATCCGCGAGGTGCAGACCGTCGAGCACGTGCTGGGCCTCTACGACTACCGGCTACGCGTCGTGGCGCGCGATCTCGAGGATTTCGAGCGGGTGCTGCGTCGGCGCATCATGACCTTGCCGGGCATCGGCCCGGTCGAGGCCAACGTTCTGCTCTCGGAGGAACGTCTGCCGGGCCCGCTCTAGCGTCCGGCCCCCAGTCCGAGCCGCATGAGCCTGCGTCTTAGCGGCGCGATGTCATGCATAAGGCCAAGCCCGAACCCACGCAGCCCCTGCGCCCACGGCCCGCCCGCCATGGCGATCCGGTTCAACGCGTCGATCCCGTGCTCGCGCAGCGCGATGTCACCGGCCCGCCTGCGGGCATAGACATCGAGCATGGCCGCGTCGCCCAGACCCTCGGGGCGTGCCGCCGCGAGATCCACGAGACAGGCGACATCGGCAAGAGATGTGTTCAGCCCCTGCGCGCCGATGGGCGGCATCACATGCGCCGCCTCGGCCACCAGGGCCACGCGCCTCGCAGTGAGCGCGCGCGCGGTCTGCATGATGATCGGCCAGCTCTGCCTCCCGGTGACGAGATGCAGCCGCCCCAGCGCCCGCTCGGAGCGCGCCGTCGCCTCGATGTCGAAATCCGAGATGGGCAGTGCCGCGAGCCGTTCGACTTCGCGCCCCGGCTCCATCCAGATCACCGCCGATGAGGGCTTTCCCTCGTGATCGGGCAGCGGCACCAGCGTGAACGGCCCGCCAGAGCGGTGGATTTCGATCGAAACGTTGTCATGAGGGCGTTCATGCGTGACCGCGAGGGCCAGTGCCTTCTGCCCGTAGCGCCGCGTGCGTACTTCGATGCCACAGGCCTCGCGCACCGCGCTGTTCCGCCCGTCGGCGGCGACGACCAGCTTCGCGGCCACCCGGCTGCCGTCGGTGAGGCGCACCAGCGCCCGGTCCTCGCGCGCGGTCAGCCCGGCAAAGCCCGTGCCGGCGCGGAATTCCACGTGGTCCATGTCGGCGATCCGCGCCGCCATCTCCCGGCGCAGCAGCCAGTTCGGAAGGTTCCAGCCAAAGGGCAGGGGACCGAGATCTGCAGCATCGAAATCGCGACTGACCGGCGCGTCGCGCCCGGCCTCGACGATCCGCATCACTTGCAAAGGCGTGGCATGAGGCGCCAGCCGATCCCAGAGCCCGGCCGCATCGAGCAGGTCGCGGGCAGGCTGCAGGAAGGCGGTGGACCGCAGGTCGGCGCCGCTGTCCTCCATCGTTCGGACGGGTGGCGCCGGATCGACGCAGAGCACCGAAAAGCCGCGCGCGCCGAAGGCGGCCGCGGCCGCAAGCCCGGCAATGCCGCCGCCGGAAACGAGAATGTCGATGGTCCGTGTCATGAGGCTGAGATAGGCCGGGGTGGCCCCGTGGGAAAGCTTAAGGGGCCAGCTGCGACACAAAGCCCGCCAGATCGTCGGTGTGGTAGTGGATATGGTCGGCGCGCAGTGTCTCGGCCGGGCCGACCAGCACCGTGCGCATGCCCAAGGCATGCGGCACCGCGAGGTTGCGCGGGTCGTCCTCGAACATCGCGCCCTGATCGGGCGCCAGACCGTCGAGCGCAAAGACCGCCTCGAAGGCGGCGCGCTCGGGTTTTGGCACCAGCCCGGCATGTTCGACCCCGTAGACCGCGTCGAAGACCCCGGTAAGCCCGCGCGCAGCGAGCACGCGCTGCGCATAGGGGCGGGTACCGTTTGTATAGACGACGCGCCGTCCCGGTAGCGCGGCGATGGCGGCGGCGAGGCCCGGATCGGCCTCGAGGCCGTCCATGTCTATATCGTGTACGTCGAGCAGGAAGTCATCGGCGGGCAGCCCGTGCTCGGCCATGAGCCCGGCCAGCGTCGTGCCGTAGCGGGCCCAGTAATCGGCGCGCAGCCGGTCGGCCTCGGTCGCCTCGACGCGCAACTCGCGCATCATCCAGGCCCGCATCCGCGCCTCGATCTGGTCGAAGAGCCGTGCCCGGGGCGGGTAGAGCGTGTTGTCGAGGTCGAAGACCCAGGCACGGACATGGGAGAACTCGGCGGCGATGTCGGTGAGAAGGGCTGTCATGGCCGCGACCCTAGGCGCACGGGCGCAGAGCAGCAAGGCGGGCACGGCTTGAACCTCGGACCGCGGCGGGGGTATCGTCGCTCGACCCATGGGAAGGCCGCGGATGCAGGATACCAGACCCTCGCAGAAGGACGCCTACGGGCTGATCCTCGAATCGATCGACAGCGGCATCTACCGCCCTGGCGACCGGCTGGTCGAAAGCGAGTTGGCGGATCGGTTCGGCGTGTCGCGCACCCCGGTGCGCGAGGCGCTGCAGCGGCTCGAGACCCAAGGCATGCTGACCCGCGACGGCCGTTCGCTGATCGTCGCCTCTCTCGATCACACGCAGCTCGCGGAGCTTTACGTCGTGCGAGGCGAGTTGGAGGGGCTGGCGGCGCGACTCGCCGCGCGGCATGCCGCGCCAGAAGAGGTGCGGGTGCTGCGCGACATGCTCGAAGCCGACCAGGCGCTGGTGAACGACCCCGCCGCGCTGGCCCGCGCCAATCGCCGCTTCCACAAGCAGATCCATCTCGCCAGCCATAACCGATTCCTGGTGCGGCAACTCGATCTCGTGCATCGTTCGATGGCGCTTCTGGCCTCGACGTCGCTCGCGGCGGAAGGTCGGGGGCGTGGCGCGCTCGAGGAGCATGCGGCGATCGTCGCGGCGATCGAGGCAGGCGACGGCGACGCTGCGGACCGGGCGCTGCGCGATCATATCAGCCACGCCTTCGTCACCCGGCTGAAGCTCGACGCGGCGAAGGTGGAGGCGGCAAAGTAAGCGGCGTGGTGGGGCCGAAGACGCCATGCCGCGTCTTTTCCCACAGGAATGGACGCCGCAGCACCTGCCACAGCGCGCGCCAGACCGCGATCGTCGCCAGCGGGAAATAGACCTGCAGCATCGGCGCCCAGAGCGCCAGCCGCGGCTGTCCGGCCCGCCGCGCCGCCAGCGCCGCGATCGCCCAGCTCACGCATTCGGACAGCGCGAAGACGAGGGCAAGCCCCCAGAGGGTTTCGGACCGCAGCCATGGCGACATCGGATGCGGCATTCCGAGGATCACAAGCCAGAACGACCATAGTACAGGGGCCAGTGCGAACTGCGCCAGCGTTCCAAGAAACAACACCTGGACCCCGAGAAAGCGCCAGGCGCCCAGCTCTCGCCAGAGCCGCCCGGGATCATGCATGGCGACGCCCCAACTCATGGCATAGCCCTTGAGCCAGCGTGACCGCTGCTTGATCCAGGGCCAGGGTCGAGCATTGGCCTCCTCAAGCGTGACGCTGTCGATCAGCTCGGTCCGAAAGCCGTGGCGCGCCAGCCGCACGCCGAGATCGGCGTCCTCGGTGACGTTGTGCGCGTCCCAGCCGCCGACCGCCTCGATCGCATGGCGGCGCAGGAACAGCGTGGTGCCACCGAGCGGCACGACGAGGCCGAGACGCTCCAGACCCGGCAGTATCACGCGAAACCAGCTTGCGTATTCGAGGGTGAAACAGCGTGCGATCCAGTTCGAGCGCGCGTTGTAATAGTCGAGAACGCCCTGCAGGCATCCGGTTCGGCGATCACTCGTCGCGAAACGCGCCACCACCTGCCGCAGCTGGTCGGCGGCGGGCGCGTCCTCGGCGTCGTAGATGCCGATGATGCTGCCGCGTGCGAAGGGCAGGGCGTAGTTGAGCGCGCGCGGCTTGGTGCGCAGGCGGCCCGTCGGCACGACCACGATCTGTGCCCAGCCCGGCAACGGCATGGATGACAGGGCTGCACGGGTCTCGGTATCGCAGGCCTCGAGGATCAGGCACAGGTCGAGCCGGTCGCGCGGGTAGTCGAGCCCGTCCAGCCGTTCCAGCAGCGGCACCAGCATCGCCCCTTCGCGGTAAAGGGGCACCAAGAGCGATATCACCGGCATGACATCGTCCGCGGGAAGCGCAAGAAGATGGTGGCGGGATGCAGATCTGAAGCTGGCCAGCGCAGCCGCGAGTTTCAACGCTGTATTGACGACAAGCGTCAGGGCGCAAAGCGCACAGAGCAGCGCGAAAGCGGCCCAGGGGGCCAGCGCCACCGACAGGGCAGTGACGCTCAGAGCGACCACGAGCAGCAGGCAAAGCGGTTTACGACCGACGATCCGGCAGCTTTGGTGCAGCGGCACCCGGGTTTCGGCGCGCAGCAGCAGTACAGGTTCCGCAAGTGGCAGCAGCGCCCGACGCAGCACCTCTGGGGCGCAGATCGCGCAGCGTGGGCGTCCGAAACCCGCGCGCTCCATTGCCGCGATGGTTTCGGGCTCGGGCGGCGTCGCGCAGAGGACGACCACGCGCCCGCCGATCCGGCGCCATGGCAACACCCCTAGCCGCAACGACCGCAACACGCCGAACCGGCGCAACAGGCGCGGATCGGGGGGCAGCGCGACCGGGTCGATGCGATCGGGCAAGGGCGGCGCGGAAGAGCCATGACCGGGCGCGCTTTGCGCCCGACCAAGCGGCGCGGGGGCGATCATCGGGCTCGCTTTCGCTGCGGAAGGCCGCCCGATGCTCGCCGCTCGCGATTAAGAAGCGGTTAACCCGCCTGGCGCGCCGCCATCGCTTCGGCGAAACGCTCGAACAGGTAGTAGCTGTCCTGCGGGCCGGGGCTGGCCTCTGGGTGGTACTGCACCGAAAAGACCGGCCGGTTGGTCATGCGGATGCCGCAGTTCGAGCCGTCGAAGAGCGACACGTGGGTCTCGATCACGCCGTCGGGCAGCGACTGGCTGTCCACGGTAAAACCGTGGTTCATCGAGGTGATCTCGACCTTGCCGGTTTCCTGGTCCTTCACGGGGTGGTTGGCGCCGTGATGACCGTGGTTCATCTTCACGGTCTGGGCACCCAGCGCGCGCGCCAGCATCTGGTGGCCAAGGCAGATCCCAAAGACCGGAATGTCGGACTGCTCGAGCACCGACTTGATCGCCGGGACCGCGTATTTGCCGGTCGCCGCCGGGTCGCCAGGGCCGTTCGACAGGAACAGCCCATCGGGGTTCAGCGCGAGGATCTCCTCGGCGGTGGCGGTGGCGGGCAGGACGGTGACCTCGCAGCCCGAGGAGGCGAGGCTGCGCAGGATGTTGCGCTTGGCGCCGTAATCGATGGCGACGACCTTGTGGCGCGGGTTCTCCTGCTTCTTGAAGCCGTCGGGCCACGCCCAGCGCATCTCGTCCCAGCGATAGGACTGGACGCAGCTGACCTCCTTGGCGAGGTCGAGGCCGACGAGTCCCTTGAAGTCACGCGCCTGCGCGACAAGTGCCTCGAGGTCGAACACGCCGTCGGGGTTGTGCTCGATCGCGACATGCGGCGCGCCCTGCTGGCGGATCGCCCGGGTCAGGCGCCGCGTATCGACGCCGCCCATGCCGATGCGGCCGCGCTTGGCGAGCCAGTTCGAGAGAGTGTCGGTGGCGCGCCAGTTCGACGGCTCGGTCGGGTTCCACTTGACGATCATCGCGGCGGCCACCGGATCGGCGGCCTCCTCGTCTTCCTCAGTGGTGCCGGTATTGCCGACATGCGGGAAGGTGAAGGTCACGGCCTGGCCCGCATAGGAGGGGTCGGTCATGATTTCCTGATAGCCGGTCATCGCGGTGTTGAAGCAAAGCTCGGCCACGGTGCGGCCCGGAGCGCCGAAGCCCTGCCCGTAGAACACGGTCCCGTCTGCGAGCGCGAGGCAGGCGGTCGGCTTGCCGGAAACATTATGCGGCATGGCGTCATTGCTCCTGTAGTGAAACCCGCCGCTACCTAGGGGCAGGGCTCGAAAGAATCAAGACGCGGCGGCACCCGGCGGCGCTTGTTGTCAGGCGGGCGCGAAACGGGTAGCTTGCGCGCTTGTGTCTGAAACAATCCGGAACGGACCAGATGACCCTGCGCGACAAGATCAACGCCTCCCTCAAGGATGCGATGAAGGCCAAGGAGGCCGACCGGCTGTCCACGCTGCGCCTCATCAACGCCGCCATCAAGGATCGCGACATCGCCGCAAGGGGCGAGGGCGAGGAGGGGCTGGTCCCCGACGAGGTGGTGCTGGCGATCCTCGGCAAGATGGTCAAGCAGCGCCAGGAGAGCGCGCGCGCCTATGACGAGGCGGGACGCATCGAGCTTGCCGAGAAGGAGCGCGCCGAGATCGCGGTGATCGAGGAGTTTCTGCCGCGCCAGCTGACCGAAGCCGAGACCGAGGCCGCGGTGAGTCAGGCGATCGCCGAAACCGAAGCGACCTCGATCCGCGACATGGGCCGGGTCATGGCAGCGCTCAAGGCGCGCTATACGGGGCGCATGGATTTCGGCCGGGTCGGCCCTGTGGTGCGCGACCGGCTCGGCTGAGCTCGCGGGAACGCGGTGCTGTGGCTTCGCGTTTGACGGTCGTCCAATCCATGGAGGACCGACATGCCTGCACAGTCCAAGTCACAGCAGAAGGCAGCCGGTGCGGCGCTTTCGGCGAAGCGGGGCGACACGAAGGTCAAGGATCTCAAGGGTGCCTCGAAGGAAATGTACGACGACATGAGCGAATCCCAGTTGGAGGATTTCGCGCAGACCAAGCGCAAGGGTCTGCCCGAGAAGAAGGGCTGAGACCACGCCGGATAGGTAATACGGCAAATGAAAAGGGCGGCTCCCGCATGGGAGCCGCCCTTTCGGCATCGAATGAGACCCGACTTAGCGTCGGCGCGGCTCGGATGTGCGAATCGGGATCGGGCGATATTCCGGCCGGGGCTGCGGCAGCAGTGCCCCGATCACTCCATCGAGAATGGCCCGGCCGGCTTCGGCCAGCTTGCGGATCGTTTCCTTCGGGGCGGTGTGCTTGGGCATATCGAATCCTCCGTTGTCATGAAAATGCCTATCTTCGGGTCGGAGTTCCATCGCGACGTAACGACGCGGCGTGCCGCGGGCGGATCAGCGCCGGGCGATCCGCGCCAGAAGGCGCTGGAGGTCCTCCGCCAATGCCCGCCTTTCGTCTTCCGGAAGAAACGCCCCCAGTTCGACCTCTCGTCCCGCGCCGCGCAGGGTGAGATAGCCGGGGACCGGTCTTTCGCCCTCATGCAACTGGAGTTCGACCCAGTAGGGATCGGCCTCCCAGACCCGGTCCGGGCGGCCGCGATCGCTGCGGGTCAGGCGAATGCGTCGTTGGCTGATCTCTAATCGCTCCAGCACTTCGCCGTCGCGGTAGCTGCGCGCCAGTGCCCACCAGACCGCGCCGACCGCCGCCATGAGGAACGGCAGCAGTGCCCACATCACCGGGGTGCCCAGCACCATCAGCAACGGGAGCGCGATCAGGGCCGCCGTGCCGCCGATGAAGGCGGCGAAGCCGCGCTTGGGCAGCGAGCGGTAGGGCCAGAGCTGCAACTCGGCTTCGACCGGGCCGGCTTCGGTCGGGCGTCTTGTCCACTCATGTGGCATCGCTTGCCTCTGGGTCGGGAAGAAAAAGGGCCCGGCGTTTCCGCCGGGCCCTGATCAACTGTCGCGGGCCGTGCCTCAGTGGGCGTGGCTGCGGTCCCAGTCGCTCTGCTTGGGGAGCGTCTCGAAGGTGTGCTCCGGCGGCGGCGAGGGCAGGGTCCACTCGAGCGTATCGGCGTACTCGTTCCACGGGTTGGCGAGGCCATGCACCTTGCCACGGGCGAGGGTGTAGAACAGCACCACGATGAAGAAGATGAAGGACGCGAAGGCGATGAAGGCGCCGATCGAAGAGACCATGTTCCAGGTGGCGAAGGCCTCCGGATAGTCGATGTAGCGGCGCGGCATGCCCTGGCGGCCGAGGAAGTGCTGCGGGAAGAAGGTGATGTTCGCACCGATGAACATCGCCCAGAAGTGCAGCTTGCCGGCCCATTCGGGAAGCATCTTGCCGGTCATCTTCGGGAAGTAGAAGTAGATCCCCGCGAAGATGCCGAACACGGCGCCCAGAGACATCACGTAGTGGAAGTGCGCCACGACGTAGTAGGTGTCGTGATAGGCGCGGTCGATGCCGGCCTGCGACAGCACGATGCCGGTGACGCCGCCCACGGTGAACAGGAACAGGAAGCCGAAGGCCCAGAGCATCGGCGTCTTGAACTCGACCGAGCCGCCCCACATCGTCGCGATCCACGAGAAAATCTTCACGCCGGTCGGCACCGCGATGACCATGGTGGCCATCATGAAGTAGGACTGCTGCGTCAGCGACATGCCGACGGTGTACATGTGGTGCGCCCAGACCACGAAGCCGAGCACGCCGATCGCCACCATCGCGTAGACCATCGGCAGGTAGCCGAAGATCGGCTTCTTGGAGAAGGTCGCGATCACGTGGCTGATGATGCCGAAGGCAGGGATGATGATGATGTACACTTCCGGGTGGCCGAAGAACCACAGGATGTGCTGGTAGAGCACCGGGTCACCACCGCCCGCGGGCTGGAAGAACGAGGTGCCGAAGTTGCGGTCGGTCAGCAGCATGGTGATCGCGCCGGCCAGAACCGGCAGGGCCAGAAGGATCAGCCAGGCGGTGACAAAGATCGACCAGGCGAAGAGCGGCACCTTGTGCAGGGTCATGCCCGGCGCGCGCATGTTGAGGAAGGTGGTGATGATGTTGATCGCGCCGAGGATCGACGAGGCGCCCGAGACGTGCACGGCGAAGATCGCGAGATCCATCGACATGCCGGGCTCTGAGGTCGAAAGCGGCGGGTAGAGCACCCAGCCCACGCCCGAGCCGTGCTGGCCATTGCCGCCCGGCGAGAACAGCGAGGCGACGCCCAGCGCGACGCCGGCGATGAACATCCAGAAGGAGAGGTTGTTCATGCGCGGGAAGGCCATGTCCGGCGCACCGATCTGCAGCGGCATGAAGTAGTTGCCGAAGCCGCCGAACAGCGCGGGGATGACGACGAAGAACATCATCAGCACGCCGTGATAGGTGATCGCGACGTTCCACAGATGGCCGTTCGGGGTACAGGCCTCGGTTGCGGTCGGCACCCAGGACCGCAGGGCGGTCGCGATCGGGTTGCCGCTGACGTTCTCGGTGCACATGAACTGCACGCCCGGCTGCATCAGTTCGAGCCGCATGTGGATGGTCAGCACCACCGACAGCAGGCCCACAGCGCCCGCCGCGAAGAGATAGAGGATCCCGATGTCCTTGTGGTTGGTGGACATGAACCAGCGGGTGAAGAAGCCCCGCTTGTCGTCATGCCCGTGGCCGTGGATGGCGGCGTCTGCCATGTGGCTCTCCCGAGTTTGGTTGCCTGACGGGCCCGCACGCAGACTCGCGCAGGCAATTGGCGTCCTTCTAGAAGGAGATGCTAGGCAGGGCAACGGTCACGGTGCCGCAGCCTGATCGCCTGAGAGCGCGCTCAAGGCTCGCGGTAGGGGGCAAGCGCGCGATTCTCCGAGCGGATCCGTATACAGAGCATCGCCGCATTGAGCAGAGTGAAGACAAGGGCCATCCCTTCTGACCCGAGCACCATGGGGGCGACGGCAATCTCGGCAGCCACGAGGACGTAGTTCGGATGTGAGATCAGCCTGAACGGACCTCGCGCCACCAGCGGCTCGCCCGTGACGATGACCCGCGTCGTCCATCGACGCCCCAGCGTCGCGAGAATCCAGACCCGGAACACTTGCAGGACAACGTATAATGCGAGCCAGCCCAGGCGCAGTTCCTGATCATGGCCGAACCAGACAAGCGCTAGGACCCAGGAGGCATGCAGCGCCACCATGAAGGGATAATGGGCGGCGCCATGTTCGACCGCACCCTTGGCGAGCAATCGTGCCGTGTTTCGCCGTGCGAGCCAGAGCTCGAAAAGTCGCTGCGATATGACGAAGCCGAGGAAAAATGCCGCGGCCACGGTCATTCGGCTCTTTCCAGCACTGCAAAAGAGGCCGTGAAGCCGGGTCCCAGCGCGCAGGCCAGCATTCGCCCCGTCTGGCCGGCGACCAGCACGCGCTCGAGCACGAACAGAACGGTGGGTGCGCTCATGTTGCCGCAATCATGGAGCACCGCCCGCTCGGCATCGAGACTGTCTGGTGGAAGATCGAGCGCGGTCTCGATTGCCTGCACGACCTTGGCCCCGCCGGGATGGCAGACGAAGCGGTCGATATCGGCCCGTCCCAGCCCTGCCGTCGCGAGCGCGCCGTCGACCGCTGGCGCGAAGTACTCGGCCGCAAAGCCCGGAATCGAGCGGTCGAAGATCACGCCGAGCCCGTCATCGTTCACGTTCCAGCCCATGACCCCCAGAGTGTCGGGCCACATGTGCTGATGCGCGGCTTTCAGGGAAAGGCGAGGCTCTGCGCCGCAGCGAACGGCATCGGTCGAAAGGCAGGCGGCAGCCGCGCCATCGCCGAACAGCACCGTCGCAATGATATCGGCTTTCTGGAGCCTGTCGGAGCGGAAAGATGGGGTGCAGGCCTCAACCACCACCAAAAGCACCTTCGCGCCCGGTTGCGCTTGCGAGAGACGCGCGGCTATCGCGAGCCCCGATATGCCGCCCGCGCAGCCGAGGCCGAACACCGGCACCCGCATCACGTCGCTGCGAAAGCCCATGCAACCCGCAAGCTGAGCTTCCAAGGTCGGCGTGGCGATTCCCGTCGAGGAAACGGTGATGACAATGTCAACCTCGTCGGCGCGCCAGCCCGCCTTCTCGAGCGCCGCCGTCGCTGCATCACGGAACATCTTCCGCGTACCTTCGAGGTAGATGTGGTTACGGTCGGCCCAGCCATGTGGCCGTTCGAACCATTCCAGAGGCGCAACCGACCAACGCCGGCCTATTCCGGCCTGTTCGAAACTCGGGATCAGCCGCTCGAAGTTCTCGAATTTCGGGCCCAGGACCCGCTGGGCGGCTTGGCGCACGAGGTTCTGCGGCAGTTCATGATCGGGGAGGGCCGTTGCCAGTCCTTGGATCGTGACGTCCATCGAGATTCTCCCCCGCCATCTGCGCTCCGGAGTGCCGCCCCGCAAGACTGCCGTTTCGTGGATGGAGCATCAGGAAAGGACGGATCTCGCTTTCTTCATAATGACGTGGCGCGCTGCAGCGTTCCATCGAAATGATCTCCGAAACTGCGCTCCAGCGCCGTGTCGAGATCGGCCATGGTCACCGGAAGTCCGAGATCGACGAGGCTCGTGACCCCATGCTCGGCGATGCCACAGGGCACGATTCCGGTGAAATGCGTCAGGTCCGGCTCCACGTTGATCGCCAGCCCGTGATAGCTGACCCATTTGTGCAGACGGATGCCCAGCGCCGCGATCTTGTCCTCCGCCACGGCCCCGGTAACGGTCAGCGGCTTGTCGGGGCGCTGCACCCAGACACCGACGCGGCCCTGGCGCAACTCGCCGGTGACGTTGAACTCGGCCAGCGTGCCGATGATCCAGCCCTCCAGCGCCTTGACGAAGGCCCGGACGTCGCGGCCCCGCGCGCCCACGTCGAGCATGACGTAGACCACGCGCTGGCCGGGCCCGTGATAGGTGTACTGGCCGCCGCGCTTGGTCTCATGCACCGGAAATCGGCCGGGATCGGTGAGATCGGCGGGCCGGGCCGAGGTGCCGGCGGTATAGAGCGGCGGATGTTCGAGCAGCCAGATCGCCTCGCGGGCCTCGCCCGCCGCGATCGCCTTGGCGCGGGCTTCCATGGCGGCCACGGCATCCTGATAGGGCGTCAGCCCATCGCTCACGATCCAGTCCACCATTGCCCGCGCTCCCGCTTCGATCCCGTCCCAGATGGGGTGGCGCGGCGCGGCCAAAAAGTCAAAGCAGCCGGGCTTTGCGATTTTCTCGGGGTTGACGCCGGGTCTGGCGATTTTCGCTCTTGCGCTTCCCCGAAGCCCAAGGCTATGAGGCCGCCATCCTACCTGATCACGTGCGGTCGTGGCGGAATTGGTAGACGCGCAGCGTTGAGGTCGCTGTGGGGTAACACCCGTGGAAGTTCGAGTCTTCTCGACCGCACCATTCAGGCAGGCCCGCCGGCAAGGCGGGCCGCCGGACCCCCCGAGACAGAACGAAGATCGACCTGCAGGGCCGCGGAAACGCAGGCCCTTTTTCGCGTCCGTCGCGTTCGTGGACAGCCCTTTGATATGTCCCTCCTGAGGGTGCTCGGTTTAGCGCGCGGCTGTCGCTTCGAGACCTTGCGATGTCGCCATGAGGCATGTCGAACTCCTTTTGTGAGAAAAAATTTTTGAAATACAACTAAAAGTTGTGCAAATTTTGGCCATTCGTTCCTGCGGCATCTCACCGCATTGCGACCTTCTAGACGCCTTTCATGCAGGGGCTTCATGCCGCGTTGCAGCGCAAGTGACTTAGCGTCATATCTCCGGATCGGCTATTCGGTTGCAATGCGGGGGGCAGCTTGTTTTAGTCTTGCTCGACAAGCGCGGAAACAAATCCGCCGGCACAACAACGGGGAGCGAGGCTTGGCCCAAGGCTCGAGTACGGAAGCGTTCGTGGAGTTCGAACGCGTGCAGAAAAGCTATGACGGCGAGAAACTCGTCGTTAAGGATCTCAATCTCTCGCTGCCGAAAGGCGAGTTTCTCACGATGCTGGGGCCATCGGGCTCCGGCAAGACCACCTGCCTGATGATGCTCGCGGGCTTCGAGACCGCCACGCATGGCGAGATCCGCCTCGACGGCAAGTCGATCAACAACATCCCGCCGCACAAGCGCGGCATCGGCATGGTGTTCCAGAACTACGCGCTGTTCCCGCACATGACGGTGGGGGAGAACCTTTCCTTCCCGCTCGAGGTGCGCAAGCTGGGCAAGTCCGAGCGCGAACAGAAGATCACCCGTGCCCTCGACATGGTGCAGATGGGCGAGTTCAAGAACCGCCGGCCGACCCAGCTCTCGGGCGGCCAGCAGCAGCGTATCGCACTGGCCCGCGCGCTGGTGTTCGAGCCCGAGCTGGTGTTGATGGACGAGCCTCTGGGCGCGCTCGACAAGCAGCTGCGCGAGACGCTGCAGTTCGAGATCACCGAGCTGGCGCACCGGCTCGGGATCACCGTGGTCTACGTCACCCACGACCAGACCGAGGCGTTGACCATGTCAGATCGCGTCGCGGTGTTCGACGACGGCCGGATCCAGCAGCTGGCGCCGCCCGACGAACTCTACGAGAAGCCGCAGAACAGCTTCGTCGCCCAGTTCATCGGCGAGAACAACACGCTTGAAGGCGTGGTCGAGAAAATCGACGCGACTTCCTGCCTAGTGCGGCTCGACGATGGCGAGGTGATCGACGCTCTGCCGGTCAACGTGTCGAAGGTGGGGGAGCGGACCCGTGTCTCGATCCGCCCCGAGCGGGTCGAATCCAACCTCGAGCGCCTGCATCCCGACGCGCACACGCTTCCGGCCACGGTGCAGGAGTTCATCTACATGGGTGACACCTTCCGCACGCGGCTCAAGGTCGCCGGGCGCGACGACTTCATCATGAAGACGCGTAACGCCCCCGACCAGCCGCGGCTGAAGCCGGGCGAGCAGATCCGCATCGGCTGGCTCGCCGAGGATTGCCGCGCGCTCGACGCCTGAAGTCGACCGCGCCACCGCGCCCCCGACGGGGCGCGGCAAATGCGGGGCGTCGTCGCCCGGACCGCGTCCCCCGTGAAACCAAGAACCGGGTAATCAACGGGAGTTCTACATGAACATCACACGTCTTCTCACCGCGACCACCGCGCTGGTGGCGACCGCCACCATCGCCGGGGCCGAAAGCCATGTCGAAATGGCCAACGAGATGACCATCGTCAGCTGGGGCGGCGCCTATCAGGAAAGCCAGCGCAAGGCTTATGTCGAGCCCTATCTCGAGGCCAATCCCGAGGTCACCGTGACCTGGGACGAGAGCTCGGCCGAGGCGGTCGCCAAGCTGCGCGCCCAGAACGAGGCGGGCAACGTCACCTGGGATCTCGTCGACGCCGTGGCCTCCGACGCCATGCGCCTGTGCGACGAGGGCCTCGCCATGGAGGTCGACCACGACGAGCTTCTGGCCGAGGCGCCCGACGGCACCGCCGCCTCGGACGATTTCGGCGACCTGATCGTCTCGGACTGCTTCATCCCGCAGATCGTCTACTCGACCACCGTCGGCTACCGCACCGACAACGCCGAATGGGAAGGCCGCACCCCCGAGGACATCTGCGCGATCTTCGATCTCGAGCAGTTCCCCGGCCAGCGCAGCCTCGAGAAGCGTCCGATCGGCAACATGGAATGGGCGCTGCTCTGCGACGGCGTCGCCAAGGACGAGATCTACGACGTGCTCGAGACCGAGGAAGGCCAGGACCGTGCCTTCGCCAAGCTCGACACCATCAAGGACAGCGTCATCTGGTGGTCGGCCGGCGCCGATACGCCGCAGCTTCTCGCCGATGGCGAGGTGGTGATGGGCTCGACCTATAACGGCCGCCTGTTCAGCCTGATCGCCGAGCAGGGCCAGCCGGTCGAGATGCTCTGGGACGCGCAGGTCTTCGATCTGGACGGCTGGGTCATCCCCGAAGGGCTCGACGAGCCGACGCTGAACCGGGTGAAGGACTTCCTTCACTTCGCCACCGACACCCAGCGTCTCGCCGACCAGTCGAAATACATCGCCTACGGTCCGGCGCGCCAGTCCTCGGCACCGATGGTCGACAAGCACGCCGAGCTCGGGATCGAGATGGCGCCGCACATGCCGACCGACCCGGCCAACTCGGAGAACACCTTCCTCTACAACTACGAGTGGTGGGCGGACTACCGCGACGACCTGGACGCCAAGTTCCAGGCCTGGCTCGCCCAGTAACGCCTCCGGCGTGACCGCATGACGGGGCGGGGCCGCCACGGCCCCGTCCCACCCCCTGATCCGGAGGCATGATGACCCACAGCGCGACGACACCCCCAGAGCAGCCGATGGCGGCCTTGCCGGGCGGCGAGGTGACCGAAGGCCCGATGCTGGCGGCCGATGGCACACCGCTCAAGGCCTCCCTGAAGCGCGCCCTCAGGCGCGAGAAGCTGCGCGCTCTTCTGCTGATCTCGCCGCTGCTGATCTTCATCCTCGTGGCCTTCGTCGGCCCGATCGCCGATATGCTGTTCCGTTCGGTCGAGAACCAGATCGTCTCGGAGACGCTGCCGCGCACCGTCGCGGCGCTGCGCGCCGAGGATACCCCCGAGGGCGAGGTGCCCGACGAGGAGGTCTTCGCGCAGCTCTACACCGACCTCGTGATCGCCGAGGAATACAAGATCCACACCCGGCTCGGCAGCCGGCTGAACTACGAGATGACCGGCGTGTCGTCGCTGTTCCGCAGCACCGGCCGCGATGTCGGCCGCTTCGACACCGACATCTACACCGACCAGTTCGTCGAGGCCGCCCCGGCGCTCGAGGACCCGGCCAACTGGGTCGCCTGGATGGAGGAGGAGGCGGTCCGCGAGGCGCTGCCGCTGACCGCCGACGCCTGGGACGAATGGGTCACCCTCACGGTCGAGGAGAACGAGGACGACCCGCTGGAGGAGGATGTCCCCGACTTCGTCTTCACCACACTCTACCGCGATCTCACGGCGGGGGCGACGCCGCCCGATGCCTTTCCCGATGTCGACGTCTCGGGCTTCGAGACGGTCTCGATAAAGGCGCTGTTCGAGGACTCGGACGAGGACTGGATGGACCCGCAGCTGTGGCAGCTGATCGAGACCTACAGCCCGGAATACACCGACGGCTACTTCCTCAATGCCGTCGACATGATGAACGGCCCCGACGGCGAGGCGCAGTTCCGCCCCGACGACCAGCGCATCTATCTCAAGCTGTTCTGGCGCACGATGTGGATGTCGATGGTGATCACCTTCTCCTGCATCCTGCTGGGCTACCCGATCGCCTACCTTCTCTCGACGCTGCCGCTGCGCTCGGCCAACGTGCTGATGATCCTCGTGCTGCTGCCGTTCTGGACCTCGTTGCTGGTGCGGACATCAGCCTGGAAGGTGCTGCTGCAGCAGCAGGGCGTGATCAACGACACGCTCGTGTGGCTCGGTCTCGTCGACAACTTCAACCGGCTGCAGCTGATCAACAACATCACCGGCACGGTGATCGCGATGACCCACATCCTGCTGCCCTTCATGATCCTGCCGCTTTATTCGGTGATGAAGACCATCCCGCCCTCCTATGTGCGGGCCGCCAAGTCGATGGGCGCGAATGACTGGACCGCATTCTGGCGGGTATGGTTCCCGCTCTCGGTGCCGGGCATCGGCGCAGGCTCGATCCTCGTCTTCATCCTGTCGATCGGCTACTACATCACGCCGGAGATCGTCGGCGGCACCGAGGGCGTGTTCATCTCGAACCGGATCGCCTACCACATCTCGTCGTCGCTGAACTGGGGTCTCGCGGCCGCCTTGGGCTCGATCCTGCTGGCTCTCGTGCTGGTGCTCTACTGGCTCTACGACCGCATCGTCGGCATCGACAACGTCAAGCTGGGAGGCTGAGAGAATGGCTGCACTTCCCCCCTACGCCTCGACCGGCCAGAAGATCTGGCACTATGCCTACCGGATCATCTGCGGGCTGATCTTCTTCTTCCTGATCGCGCCGATCATCATCATCATCCCGCTGTCCTTCAATGCCGAGAACTTCTTCACCTTTACCCCGAAGATGCTGGCGTTGGACCCGGAGGGCTATTCGCTCAAGCATTACCGGGACTTCTTCACCAATCCCGACTGGCAGGTGCCGCTTTGGAACTCGCTGAAGATCGCGCCGGTCGCGACCTTCATCTCGGTCGCACTCGGTACGCTCGCGGCGATCGGCCTGAGCCAGCCGCACGTGCCGTTCCGCCGCGCCATCATGGCGACGCTTATCTCGCCGATGATCGTGCCGCTAATCATCTCGGCCGCGGGCATGTATTTCTTCTACAGCCGGATCGGTCTGCAGGGGACCTACTGGGGCGTGGTGCTGGCCCATGCCGCGCTGGGCATCCCCTTCGTGATCATCACGGTGACCGCGACCTTGGTTGGCTTCGACCGTTCTCTGACGCGTGCCGCGGCCAATCTCGGGGCAGGGCCGGTGCGTACCTTCTTCAAGGTGCAGATGCCGCTGATCCTGCCGGGCGTGGTCTCGGGTGGCCTGTTCGCCTTCATCACCTCCTTCGACGAGGTGGTGGTGGTGCTCTTCGTGGGTTCTGCCGGTCAGAAGACACTGCCCTGGCAGATGTTCACCGGTCTGCGCGAGCAGATCTCGCCCACAATCCTTGCCGCCGCGACGGTGCTGATCTCGATTTCGGTGGTGCTGCTGGTGACGCTCGAAGTGCTGCGGCGCCGTTCCGAGCGACTGCGCGGCATGTCACCGGGCTGAGGCCCGCCGCCACCGCCGACCGCAACGCCCCGCCCAGAGAGCGGGGCGTTGTCGTTCCGGGACCAAGATCCTTCGAAGGATCTTGTCCGAACCCTTTAAAGGGTTCGGCGTCAGGGCAGCAGCGCCAGCCAGATGGTCGCCGACAGCACCGAGGCCACCGTGCCGATCAGGACCGCTGAAGCGGCGACGCGCTTGGCGTGGCCATAGATGCTGGCGAAGAGATAGGCGTTCACCCCCGGCGCCATCGCCGCGGTGATGATCGCCGAGCGGAAGGCGGGAACCTTCAGCCCGACCAGCGAGCCCAGCCCCCAGACCACCGCCGGATGCAGCACGAGCGACACCGCGACCACGTAGAGGATCACGCGCATGTCGCCCTCGGGCCGGTATCGGTGGAGGATACCGCCCAGCCCGAACAACGCCGCCGGCAAAGCCGCTCGCGCCATCAGTTCCAAAGCCTCGACCAGCACCTCCGGCAGCGGCAGCCCCGACAGGTTGACCGCGGCGCCCATGAGGATGCCGAGGATCAGAGCGTTGCGTCCCATGCCGCGCAGAACTTGGGCAGGTAGTTCCCTGAGCGAGCCGCCCTTCGCGCGGGCGAACTCCATCGCCGTGATGCCCACCGCGTAGCAGAACGGTGAATGCAGGGCGATGATCGCGAAGTTGGCCTGCAGCGCATCGGGGCCATAGGCGCGCTCGGTGATCGGCAGGCCCAGCAGCAATGAGTTCGAGAACAGCCCCACGAATCCGATCGCCACCGCGTCCTCCCAGGACCGGCCGAAGATCAGCCGCGCGCCAAAGAGGCCGGCGGCGAAGCCCGCCAGCGCCCCGGCATAAAAGCTGCCCAGAAGCGCCATATCGAATTCCTGCGCGAGATCGAGCCGCGCGATGGCGAGAAACAGCAGACAGGGGATGGCGAAGCCTTGGGCGAATTTCATGAGCCCGTCGATCGCGGGTTCGGTGATCCAGCCGCGCCACGAAGCCAGATAACCAAAGCCCAGCACGAGGAAGACCGGCAAGGTGACGGTGAGCAGCAGGATCATCCGAAGGCCTCCGCGCGGGCGGGTGCCGCGGATATGCGTCAGGTCGAATTGGAGAAGGGGTGGGACCCCTTCGCCCTACAGGTCGAAGGCGAGCGTCATCCCGTCGAAGGCCGGGGAGACGTGCTCCGGGGTTTCGGCTTCGAGCGTCGCGTAGTCGAGGTCGAAATGCATGTTGGTCAGCACGGCCCGTACCGGTGCGGCTCGTGCGATCCACTCGAGGGTGAGGTCGAGATGTGCGTGGCTGGGGTGCGGCTTGCGGCGCAGCGCGTCGACGATCATGCAGCCGAGCCCGTCGAGGTGACGCCAGGCGGCGTCGGGGATTTCGCTGACATCCGGCAGGTAGGCGAGCCTGCCACAGCGCAGACCCAGCGCCGTGATATCTCCATGCACGAGATCGAAGGGTGTCAAGCGGATCTCACCGCCAGCGCCGTCGACCACGATCTCTCCCTCGATCCGATGCAGATCGCAGATCGGAGGGTAGGACGAGCCCGGCGGCGTCTCGAATGCATAGCCGAAGCGTTGTGTCAGCGCCGCATGGGTCGGCGCGTCGGCCCAGCACTGCAGCCGGCTGCGCATGTTGAAGGCGATCATCCGCAGATCGTCGATGCCATGCACATGGTCGGCATGGGCATGGGTCCAGACCACGCCGTCCAGCTCGCCGACCTCGGCCGCGAGCAGCTGCGCGCGCAGGTCGGGGGAGGTGTCGATCAGCACCCGGGTGACGCCCCTCGGCCCATGCCGGGTCAGCAGCAGCGAGCAGCGGCTGCGCGCATTGCGCGGCTCGGCAGGATCGCAATCGCCCCAGAGGTTGCCCAGTCGCGGCACGCCACCAGAAGAGCCGCAGCCGAGGATGCGCGCCTCCAGACGGTCGCTCATGCGGGGCTCCGTTCCGGGGTCCAGGCAGCGGCCTTGGCGAAGAGGCGGTCGAAATTGGCCGAGGTCCGCGCCGCGAAATCGGGCAGGGACAGGCCGAACAGCTCGGCCCCGACCTTGGCCGTATGAGCGGCATAAGCGGGTTCGTTGCGGCGGCCCCGATGGGGGGGCGGGGCGAGGTAGGGGCTATCGGTTTCCACGAGGATGCGGTCGAGAGGCGCGCTCGCGAAGATCTCGCGCAGTTCCCCCGAGCGCGGGAACGCGGCGATGCCGGACATCGACAGGTAGAAGCCGAGATCGAGCGCCGCGCGGCCCAGCGCAGCGGAGGAGGAGAAGCAGTGCATCATGCACTGGTAGGCGCCGGCCGCGTGCTCCTCGGCAAGGATACGTGCCATGTCGTCATCGGCGTCGCGTGCATGGATGATCAGCGGCAACCCGGTCCGGCGCGCCGCCTCGATATGGATGCGCAGGGACTCTTGCTGCACGCCCTTGCTCTCGGCGGTATGGTGATAGTCGAGTCCGGTTTCGCCGATGCCGACCATCTTGGGATGCCGGGCCAGGGTCTCCAGTTCCTCGACCGAGGCGAGGGGTTCGTCGGCGGCGCTCATCGGGTGGGTGCCCACCGCCCAGAAGACCGGGTCATGCGTCTCGGAAATCGCGCGCACGCTGTCGGCGTTCTTCAATTTCGTGCAGATCGTGACCATGCGGGTGACGCCGGCGTCGAGCGCCCGCGCGATGACGGCCTCCCGTTCCTCGGCGAAGTCGGGGAAGTCGAGATGGCAATGCGCGTCGACGAGCTGAAAGTCTTGAGAAGTCATCTGGCCTCAGGCTGCGGCGGATCCGGCCGCGGTGGCTTCGATCCTCAGCAGCATATCTAGAAGCAGCGCCGAAGGGTCAAGGTTGACCGCCCGCCCGTGCCGCGCCCGGGCCGAAAGCTCCTGACCCAGCTCGGCGATGCGACGCGCCGCCCGCGCGTCGGGCGCCAGTGTCATCAGCAGACGGGCTTCGCCGGGCGCGCCCTGCAGGTCAGGCTCGCCCATCAGCCCGGCGCGCGCGGCGCGGGTCAGCAGCAGGTCGATCAGGTCTAGCATCAGCGGAAACCGCAACTCGGCGCCCTTGCCGCCGCAGGCTTCGGCCATGGCGATGGCGCGGGGGCGGTCGATATGCGGCAGTCCCGACAGGAGCCCCACGAGATCGGCATAGAGCGCGCGCCCGTCGGACTGGGCGATCCGCGCGGCGCCCCCGACCGATCCCGTGGCCAGCACGGCGAGCGCCTCGGGGGCTTCGCTGGAAACCCCGGCCTGCGCCAGTGCCTCGGCCAGGGGGGCGGGCTCCAGCGGTCGCAGCCTCAGCACGCGGCAGCGCGACCGGATGGTCGGTAGCAGGGCGGAGGGCTGGTGCGAGATCAGCAGCAGCGTGGTGTTGGCCGGGGGCTCCTCCAGTTCCTTCAGGAGCGCATTGGCGGCTGAGACGTTCATCTCGTCGGCGGCGTCGACGATCACCGCGCGGTGCCCGCCATCGGCCGAGCTGAGATGGAAGAAGCTCTTCAGCTTGCGCATCTCCTCGACCCGGATCTGCGCCGAAAGCCTGTCGCCCTTGTCATTGGGCCCACGCTTGAGCACGAAGAGCCGCGGGTGGGATCCGGCACGGATGCGGCGCAAATCGGGATCGTCGTCTTGCAGATCGAGCCCGTCCGCGGCCTGGCGCCCGGCCAGCAGATGCGCCGCGATGCGGTAGGCCAGCGTCGCCTTGCCGACCCCCATCGGCCCCGTCAGAAGCCAACCCGAATGCAGCCGCCCGCCGGCCTGTGCCGCGAGAAACTCGGCCTCGGCGGCCTCCTGACCGAGCAGCCGGGCGGTTTCGCGCGGATGAGGCAGGCCGGGCAGGCCGGTCGGATCGGGAAGATCCTCGCTCATGGCACGAGCCCCAGGCGGGGCAGGGCGATGCCGGCGATCTCCGCCGCCACGGATTCGGGCGTCCGGTTGCCGTCGATCACCTGAAATCGCCGGGGCGCATCCTTTGCGAGACCGAGAAAGCCCGCGCGCAGAGTGTTCTGGAAGCCGAGGCCCATATCCTCGAACCGGTCCTCGCCGGAACCGCGCGCGAGGCCACGGGCCAAGGCGGTGGCCGGGTCCATGTCGATCAGGAAGGTAAGGTCGGGCTCCGTGCCGATCATCAGATCGTGCAGGCGGTCGACCGTCGCGCGCAGATCGCCACGAGTCGCGCCCTGATAGACGCGGGTGCTGTCAGCGAAGCGATCGGTGATCACGGTCTGGCCATGGGCAAGGGCCGGGCGGATGGTCCGCTCCAGGTGATCGCGCCGCGCCGCAGTGAACAGCAGCAGCTCGGTCTCGGCCGACCAGCGGGCCGTATCCCCTGTGAGCAGTAGCTGCCGGATCTCCTCGGCGCCGGGGCTGCCGCCGGGCTCGCGCGTCAGCACCGCCTCGTGGCCGAGACCGCGTAGCCGATCGGCCAGCAGCCGCGCCTGGGTCGACTTGCCGGAGCCGTCGATGCCCTCGAAGCTGATGAAGAGCCCTGTTGCCACGGGCTCAGGTTTCGTCGGCTTCGGCTTCGGCCGGCGCCTCGGGCTCTGCGGCGGGTTCGGACGCCGGCTCCTCGGCTAGCGGATCCAGCCCCGGCAGGGTGACCCCATCCGGGCCGAACCGGTCGAACAGCACCGTGGCCGCGACCTTGACCCGCGGCATGAAGCCGCCCCGCGCCACGGCCGTCTCTGCGACCAGCGGCACCCGGGTCTCGGACATCCCCTCCCGCGCGATAACCAGCTCGGCCAGTTCCTGACCCTGTTCGATCGGCGCCTCGATCGGGCCCTGATAGACCACCTCGGCTGCGAGATCGTCATTCGACATCACCGGCAGCAGCACCGAGACGTCATCGGCCAGGGTCAGGCCGACGCGGTTGCGCTCGCCCATCCAGACCTCGGCCTCGGCGATCCGGGTGCCGGCCTCGCCGATGTCGCGCTGCGCGAACTGGCGGAACGACCAGTTGACGATGCGCTCGGCCTCGACCCGGCGGGACTCGGTGCTTTCGAGACCGGTGATCACGAAGATCACCCGCCGGTCGTCCTGCGCGGCCGATCCGACGAGCCCATAGCCGGCCTCGGAAGTGTGGCCGGTCTTGAGCCCGTCGGCGCCGATGCCAAGGCCCAGGATCGGGTTGCGGTTCTGGCTGTTGGAGGGCACGCGCCCGTCGAATTCGAACTCCTGCTCGGCGAACATCGGGTAGAAGGTCGGAAAATCGCGGATCAGGTGGCTCGCGAGGATGCCCAAGTCGCGCATCGACATGCGCTGGTTCGGGGCGGGCCAGCCATTCGAATTGGCGAAGGTGGAGTTCTCCATGCCCATGTCGCGGGCCCGCTCGGTCATCAGCCGCGCGAAGCCGGCCTCGGTGCCGTCAGGCGACAGGGCCTCGGCGAGCACGGCGGAGGCATCGTTGCCCGACAGCACGATGACGCCACGCAGCAGATCCTCGACCCGCACCCGGTCGGTGGTGTCGAGGAACATCGAGGAGCCGCCATAGGAGGCGGCGTGCTCGGACACGGGGAGCCGCTGGTCGATCGACAGCCGCCCCGAGGCGATGGCCTCGAAGGCCATGTAGAGCGTCATCAGCTTGGACATCGAGGCGGGCGGCAGCGGCTCGTCGGCATTCTTGGCAAGAAGCTCGGTCCCGGTGGTGTGGTCGAGCACATAGGCCGCTCGGGCGGGGGTGTCGAAGCTCTGGGCGCGCGCGAGCGGCGCGAGGGCCACGAGCGTCGCGGCGGCGAGGAAGACGGCACGGATCATCTGGGGTCGCTCCGGTCGGTTGGCGGCCGCTCGTCACGGCCGGCGGAAGGGTCTGGCCCGGGCCTCAGGCGGCCCGGCTCCTTGTCAGTTTCGCACGAAATAGGCGTCTGTGAAGCCCAGCGCCTTGACACGGGTCAGGGCGGCGTCGCGCTCGGCCTCGCTCTCGGCCGGGCCGACGATGACGCGCCAGTAATCGGCGCCCTGGATCTGCGAGGCCACGACGCGCGCGCCCAGCCCCTCGACTTCCATCGCCGTCGCGGTGTCGCGGGCATTGGCTTCGACCGAGAAGATGCCGATCTGGATGAAGGGCCGTTCAAGGGTGCTCTCGGCAGGGGCGTCGGGCGCCGGCGCAGAGGCGACCCCGGTCGGCTCCGCCGCCCCGGCTTCGCCGGAAGCGGGGGGCAGCGGCACGGCGGCGATCGGCGTGGGATCGTCGAAATCCGTGGTCGCCCCCGGCGCCTCCGGTGCGGCGGTTTCGTCGCGGCGCAGCGCCGTGACGTTGAGCGTCGCGGGCGCCCCGGCGAGCATGCCGAGCGCCTCGGCGGCCTCCGAACTGACCTGCAGCGCCGGGCCCGGCGTCTCGCGCTCGCGGCGGAACAGCGCGCCGATCACGAAGCGGCCATTGGCCTGGTTGCGGATCACCACTTGGCCGATCTGCTCCACATCGACCTCGGGATAGGCGACCCAGACGCCGCCCAGCGACGGCCGCCCGTCCCACAGGCCGGGCTCGGTGACCTGGAAGATGCCGGGCGCCTCGACGTCGCGCGACACGATCTCGGTACGGCTGGGATCGCCGGGGGAGGCGGTGCCGCCGGTTTCGCCGCAGGCGCCCAGCGTCAGCAGCGCGCCCAGCAGCATGGCGACCGGCCGCACGGAATTGGTGGCTGTCATGTGACGTCCCTCGATTGCCCCGCTCGGACCGTTGCCCGGCCCGCTCTTGTTTCGGCGCCGCGGCCCGGCAGGCCGGGGCGGCGCGACGCGAACATATCGGGGGGACGGCCGCAATGAAAGCGGCTAGCGCCGCCCGGGGCGGAAAATCGCGTGATCGGAAGCCCTTCCCGAATCGCCGCGCAGTGCTTAGGCGAGGCGCGCCGGAGGAGTGGCAGAGTGGTCGATTGCAGCGGTCTTGAAAACCGCCGTGCGTGAGAGCGTACCGTGGGTTCGAATCCCACCTCCTCCGCCAAAAGGCATGTGCCATGAATATTCTTGTAAAGCCAATGCCTTGCATGCCGCTCGACACAGCGCACCACATACGTTCACCACACATGCAAAAGGCCGCCGGCGCTTCTGTAGAGGGCTACAGTTCGAGACTAGCAGCACCTCCCGCCGTTCCCTAGGATCGCCCTCATCCTACCAACAGGGCATCTCCATCCTTCCCATAGCTTTTTCGCTATCTACAAGGACGTCGGTCGGCTTCATCAGTACGTCGAAAGTGATCGGCAGGTTGGGGGAAGACGCCGACTGCGAAGCTTAGCTCCGATGACAGATGCGCCATGCATTAGGTGTAGGGAGAAAAGCTCTTTCAACTGTGGGCTGAGCTGATAAACAATAGGGCGGTGCGAGCAGTCAGCCATGTTGCTTGGAAAGCTGCTCAAGGGCGAACGATTGCGCGTTCTGAGCCGAATTGCCTTAAGGACGAACGTGGAGCTAGGGAATTCTTAAGTATGATATCCCAGCATGAGCGGTATGGGTTTCTCGGGGAGTTTCGTGTAAAGACCTACCGAAACCTATTCAAGAATGATGTGCCACTCGGCTTTGATCTGTTTAAGAAGCTTCAGCAGCTTCATCTGGACGGCAAGGCCCACCTACTGAATCGGAATCTAAAAGCGCTGCGTATAAAGGAGTTTAACATAACGAACTCCAGGCATGCTGAAGTGCTTTTTCACATGACAGATCCAAATATCCCCGACAATGTTTTGTCCGATAGGACGAATGGAACGCTGCGGACTATAACGCGCGGCAAAACTGAGGATCCGGCCGTCTCCGCTCACGTTGTCGTGAGCTTAGACGCGAAATATGACCAATCGCGGACTTATCCTGCCTGCGTTGAGAATATTGATTACCTTCCGCGTAGCTTAGTGATCGACTATTTTAACGAATGGTGGCGAACTACCTTTCAGAGCAGAGCAGAGCAGAGCAGAGCAGAGCAGAGCAGAGCAGAGCAGAGCAGAGCAGAGCAGAGCAGAGCAGAGCAGAGAAGGAGGGTAGGGGAAGATAAGGATAAGCTATTCCAACCTAGGGTTGAATTTATTGCTCCTGCATCACATACGATAAAGGGCGCTTTGGAAGCGGGAGGTGTCCTTAAAGGGGTGAAATGGGTTGAGGACAAGGTAGTTGAAGCGGCCTTCGGTGATAAGGCCTATCCCGTTGAGAAGCGGACGGATGTAGGTTTGAAGGTCAAGAACCGCCCTACTGGAGATGCGGCAAAGCAAATTCTGATCGATCTGTTTGGTCAAGCAAACATGCAGGCGGCCAAATCCACGAAGGTTACGATCGAGGATGGGAATGACAGAACTAAGACGATTGGAATCGATCCTTCCAAGAATAATGTACTAAGCAACATCTTCATACCTCAGGCTCGCTTTGACAATTTTAGTCCGCCGATGGCGATGTGTGAGGAAAGCTTACGCGGCGATCTGATTGCGAAGATGAAGGCTACGCTGAAGATATGATGCGTAGTCTTGAGCGAGCGGTCTTCTTTAGGGCAATTAATTATCTGAGGGTCTCGCATTCTTACGCCCTGCGATACAACTGGCTCTACCCGGTATTGATGGCGGGCGCGCTCTCTTATCTTGTGGTGGACCTCGATGATGTTGAGGGCTTGTTCAAAAGGGAGGGCCTGATCCCGTCCTTTTTGCCAGTTCTTTCGGTGCTGACGCCCTTCTATATTGCGGCGCTGGCTGCCGTCGCAACTTTTGCTGGGCCCGCTTCCGTTGATAAGCCTTTCGAGATGAGCGAGCCAGTACTGCTTGAGGTCCTCGGCGCTGGAGGGGAGTGGGAGTTCATGAATGTTACTCCAAGGCACTTTCTCAGCTTTCTCTTCGGTTATTGCACTGCGATCTCCATATTCTTGCTCTGCTTCTCTATGTTCTCATCTTTCTTTCCCGGTGTTCTTGCTGTAATAACTTATGGGGGTGGCGAACTGCCCATAGGGTTAATCGTCCTTCTTTTTGTGTTTATGTTTTTTCTTTCCCAGCTCCTGATCAATACCTTTCTCGGGGTGTATTATCTTTCCGATCGCCTGCACCGCCCTTAGTAGGGCATCTTGCGACCAGCCCTACATGCGTCGTCGAAATGTGGATTTTTCGTAATCTGTTGATTGTAGGACGGTTTCGGGCGCTGGCCCTCTAGGCTCAGGACCCATTGATCTTGATGAGGCTGCGTGATTCAGGCTCCCCGAGAAGCATGGTCAATGAGTAATCTTTTCTGGCTGGCGACCGAGCAGATGGCTCGGCTGCAGCCCTTCTTTCCAAAGAGCCACGGTAAGCCGCGCGTCGATGACCGCCGGGTCTTGAGCGGCATCATTGTGGTCAATCGCCACGGTCTTCGGTGGTGCGATGCCCCGAAGGAGTATGGTCCGCCCAATACCCTCTACAACCGCTGGAAGCGGTGGAGTGAGAAAGGCGTCTTCGCCCGGATAATGGAAGGCTTGGCCGCTGAAAGCCCGGAGAGACAGATGATCATGATCGACGCGACCTACCTCAAGGCCCACCGCACGGCGACCAGCCTGCGGCTGAGAGAAGGGGAGCAGCTGGCTGATCGGACGCACCAAAGGCGGCATGAACACCCAGCTGCATGCCGTTACCGATACCCAAGGGGGGCCCATTCGGTTCTTCATGATCGCCGGCCAGGCCAGTGACTACACATGGGCGGCAATTCTACTGCGCAGCCTGCCCGACGCAGAATGGCTGCTCGCCGATCTGGGGTGTGATGCGGACTGGATCCGTGAAGCTTTCATGGACAAAGGGGTCAAGCCCTGCATCCCGGGCCGGAAATCTCGTGCCACGCCCGTCAAGCATAACAAGCGTCGCTACAAACGCTGCAACAGGATCGAGATTATGTTCGGGCGTCTGAAGGACCAGAGGCGGATGGTCACGCGCTACGACAGATGCCTGAAAGTGTTCCTATCTGCCATCGCTTTGGCTGCGACCGTCTTGTTCTGGCTTTGAAGGTTAACGGGTCCTGGCCCTAGAAACGAGGACTTGCTATCTGCTAGGTGTTCAACCAGAAGGGTTGTTCAATGATAATGCGCCGTACAAAGCCTGAAGCAGGTCGCTTTAGGGACCTGAGCCCAGCGCTTCTACTTACAGGAGCGGCGCCGATCGATACCGGGCTAGCTGAGCCCAAGGAATCTCGGGGAACTTGCCGCCATAGTCAAATTTTCTTGAATGGTAGCAGACCGAAACAGCATGAGCATCTAGAATCTCCCGAACCCGAGACCGTCATACTATTCTTCACGCTGAAAGACGAGGCCAAGGCAGTTGGCCAAAAAACTACATGCAGGACTTGATGAGGATTTCCCGTGCGAAATTGATCGCCAAAACCTGCTGTATATTACAAATGAAAGCCACCTTTATGACCGACACGCGATCGAAAGGTTCATGAAATCTGCTGCAAGTGGTGAGCCAATCAGAATAGCTGAATACCAGCCAGGTAAGAAGGAGATGGACGACGAGGAGAAAAAGTATCGTAGTTCTGGCTTCTTCGAGAAATCTCAAGATGAGTGGTCCTCCATTTTCTTCGCACAGGCTCTTGGGAAGGGTATTTCGGAGGAGGCTCTTGAGGATTATATACTGTTCTTTTCTAGGGTGTGGACGGATAGCGCGCCACGTCAAAAATCAGCGACGTCTAGTAGAATAAAGGCATCTATATTCAATAGCGACCTGGAGAGGTTCAAAGCCGATGCCGGGAGGTTCTGCTGCGAGCGCCCTGATATTAAATCACTTTATCCCCCTCAGGAGCCATTGTTTACCCCTGGAGAGATCCGCAAGATATTTGAAATAAATAGCCGCCTCTTGGACGTATTTATTGGGAGCTATCTTGAGGAATTGTCCGATAGATTCTGCACCTCAATTAACAAATTGTATGTTGGGCGAGGAGTGTTTCAAGATGGCGGTGATGAGGTGATGCGGAAGGAGAGGAATTATCTTAGCTCATACTCAATTTTCCTTGGGCCAGTCGAGCAATTTTCTCAGACGCACACAAAGAAGACCAAAGATAATGGCGCTAGCGTAATATACTCCGCTCCTCTACCGGCAGTCCAAGAGAGGGTAGTAGCGTTTGCGCCGTTTATCAAAGGCATGGCGCTCGATCAACTTGAGCTGGTCGTGGCTCCGCCTGTACATGAAACATTTTTCTGTCGTAACGAGCTGATATCTGGTGTTCGTTACAAGTCGTTCGACTAGGCGTTGTCGCAGAACTCTCCGCTTGAAGGTTCACACAGCGGATCAGCCGGTTAGATGGGCGGCATGACGAAACCCTTTTCCGCCCGTTACCGCATGACGAACTGTTCCGCCTACAACGCCGGCCGCGGAAGTGCGGCTACTCTCTGATCTGGCTGGACAAATATATTCGATGGCTTGCACCGCATGAGGGACGGCCGGGACATCCCCCGGTGCTCTCCTAAGGCGCCATTCAGTTCTGGTTATCGATCAAAGTCCAGTTCAAGCTGCCGCGGAGGCAACGGCTGGGATGGAGGCCAACTTGCTGCGGAGGGCAGGGCTGGACTGGCCTGTGCCGGACTACTCAACACTGTGCCGTAGGCAGAAAAGCTTGGTCGTCCAGGTCCCGTATCGCTGAGCCGATGGCCCGATCAGCCTGCTCCACGAGAGTACGGGGATCAAGTTCCGAGGCGATGGCCATGACGGGCTCGCAAGCGTGGGATGCTAGGCTGTTGCCAGTGGTGGGAGATCGATCTGTTCTTGGATACAGCCACGTCTGATATCCGCGCCCTGGAGTTCATTCCTAGCCCCAACGGTGTCGAAGCCAATATGCGATGCTTCAAGGCATTCGGAGAGCGCATCGCTGCAAACCACCCCGACCGTCAAACCGCCGAAGTCCACATTCGCATCGCCCTCACGAACTGCTTTTCAGCCCTCGGCACCGCCGCGATCGTTCGCGTGGCATGAGCTCACCGGGGAAAGGGGCCACCGCGGTTCGAGCCTAAATTCTGCAACAACGCCCAACTTGAGGTATCTATTTAATCTGGCCGACGAGGGGCAATGACCGTCGCTCAGTCTCAATAGCAATGCGATGTCAGCTGGGCCGCTCTACTCTGACTGAATAGCCCCGTGTCTTGTGGACGCCTTCTTCGCTAATTTTGAGGCAAGGAGGCCATGATGAGCAGCAGCAAGTTC